>NZ_JAPNLJ010000071.1 GCF_026627445.1 Streptomyces sp. H27-H1 | reverse complement strand
CCCTCGGCCACCCCAGAACCCACCCTGGCCCACCTCACCACGGGCCGCTGGCAGTAACCCCACGCCCCAGCCCACCCCCAACCCGGCGTACACCCAGCCCGTCCGGCCAACATCCAGATTCGTCGGCAAATCCAGCCTCGCCAGGGGGCCCCTCCCAGCGGTAGCTGGGGGAGTTTGAGGCGCGGGGTCCGGGACGGAGCCCCAGGTCCTTCCAACCCGTCCGGCGTTTGAGGACCGGGGTCCGGGACGGAGCCCCAGGTCCTTCCAGCCCGTCCGGCGTTTGAGGACCGGGTCAGGGCAGAGCCCTGGGAACGGTGGAAGGGCGGGTTGGGGACTTCGCCCCGCGCAGCGGCACACCGCAGCCGGGCCCGCCGAGCGGCTCCCAAGGCCCCGACAGCCGTCTCAGACGACCGCACCCCACCCCGGCGGAGCCGTCGGTCAGGCCGGCCCAGCCGTAAGGCCGGCCACGACCGACCGCGCAAGCCCATCCAGGTACCCCCCAGAAACGGCATCCCGCACCACAACCTGCCGCCAGTACAACGGCCCGATCGCCAGATCGAGCGCCTTCCCCGCGTCCACCCCCACAGGCAGCTCCCCCCGGGAGACCGCCGCGGTGATGATCCCGGAGGCCATCCGCCGCTGCCCCTCCAGCAGAGCCCCCCGCACCGCGTCCGCGATCTCCGGATTCCGCGCCGCCTCCACCAGCAGGTCAGGGATCACCGCCGAGGCCACCGGATGCCGCAGCACATGTGACATCACCTCCAGCAGCGCCCGTACGTCCCCGTACAGCGACCCCGTCGCCGGCACTGGCAGGCCGTCCACGGCGAACGCTCCCACCAGGTCGAGCACCAGGTGCAGCTTCGACTTCCACCGGCGGTACACGGCCGTCTTCCCCACGCCCGCCCGCCGGGCGACGCCCTCGATCGACATCCGCGCGAACCCGACGGCGGCCAGTTCCTCGAGCACGGCCGCCCGGATCGCCTCGGTCACGTCTTCCCGGAGCACGGCCGCCCCGGCGGGGGCTCTACGGGGGGCAGGAGCGGTGGACTCAGTCGTCATGAGCAGAGCATAACCCGCGACGACGATACGGTTGCGTTCCGACGTCGGACGACCTAACCTCACCGTAGCGACGATACGGACCCGTCCCGTCCTTAGCCACCGCTGGGAGGTACCCCAGTGAGCGACGCCCGCCCCCGTCGAAAGCGACCCTCGTGACAGCGACCACCGCGCCACCGACCCCCGACCCGGGCAGGGTCAGGGCCGACACCAAGGCCCCGGACCTCATCGCCGAACTGGCGGCGGCCCACGATCTGACGCTCAGCGGCGCCCGCCCCACCCTCCCCCGCTACATCGCGCAGCTCTGGGGCCGGCGCCACTTTGTGAGCGCGCTCGCCACCGCCCGGATGCAGGCCCAGTACAGCCAGGCCAGCCTCGGCCAGGTCTGGCACCTGGTGACCCCGCTGCTCAACGCGGCCGTCTACTACTTCATCTTCGGCATCGTCATGCACGCCAGCCACGGCGTGCCCGACTACCTGCCGTTCCTGATCACCGGCGTCTTCGTCTGGGACTTCATCGGAAGTTGCGTCAACGCCTCGACCCGGGCGGTGCAGAGCAACCTCGGGCTGGTGCGTGCCCTGCACTTCCCGCGCGCCTCGCTGCCCCTGTCCACCGTCGTCCAGCTCTTCCAGCAGCTGCTCATCACCATGGGCGCACTGATCATCCTGCTGTTCGCCTTCGGCCAGACCCCTTCCCTGAACTGGCTGCTCGCCCTGCCGACCCTGTTCCTCATGGCCTCCTTCTGCGCCGGCTGCGCCATGATCATGGCGCGGGTCGGGGCGAAGAGCCCGGACGTCAGCCAGCTGATGCCGTTCGTCCTGCGGACGTGGATGTACGCCTCGGGCGTCATGTGGTCCATCGACCAGATGCTCAAGACGGACAACCTGCCGCACTGGGTCTCGACGGCCCTCAAGGTCAACCCCGCGGCCGTCTTCATCGACCTGATGCGCTTCGCGCTCATCGACTCGTACAAGGCGAGCCAGCTCCCGCACCACGTCTGGCTGATCGCGCTCGGCTGGGCCCTGCTCTTCGGCGTGGGCGGATTCGTTTTCTTCTGGAAGGCAGAGGAGGAGTACGGCCGTGGCTGACACCGACACCCGGGTTCCGACCGTCATCGCCGACGAGGTCCACGTGATCTACAAGGTGCACGGCTCCGGCGGCCGCAAGGGCGGCGCCACCGCCGCCCTGAGCCGGATCTTCTCCCGCAAGCCCGCCCCCGGGATCCGCGAGGTGCACGCCGTCAAGGGCGTGAGCTTCACCGCGTACAAGGGCGAGGCCATCGGCCTGATCGGCACCAACGGCTCCGGCAAGTCCACCCTGCTGTCCGCCATCGCCGGCCTCCAGCCGGTCGCGCGCGGCCGGATCTTCTCGCACGGCCAGCCGTCCCTGCTCGGCGTGAACGCCGCCCTGATGAACGATCTGACCGGCGAACGCAACGTGGTCCTCGGCGGCCTGGCCATGGGCATGTCCAAGCAGCAGATCCGCGAGCGCTACCAGGACATCGTCGACTTCTCCGGGATCAACGAGAAGGGCGACTTCATCTCCCTGCCCATGCGCACCTACTCCTCCGGCATGGGTGCCCGGCTGCGCTTCTCCATCGCCGCCGCCAAGGACCACGACGTCCTGATGATCGACGAGGCCCTGGCCACCGGCGACGCCGCCTTCCAACGACGCAGCCAGGCCCGCATCGAGGAGCTCCGCGAACAGGCCGGCACCGTCTTCCTGGTCAGCCACGGCATCGGCACGGTCCGCGCCACCTGCGACCGCGCGATCTGGCTCGAATCAGGCGTCCTACGCATGGACGGCCCCTCCGAAGAGGTCTGCGACGCCTACGAAAACTTCACCAACAGCCGCTAGCCCAGCCCGGCATTCCAGCCCCGCCGGCGCCATTGCAGCCCCGCCGTCCACCATCAGCCTCGCCCGGGGGCCCCTCCCAGCGGTAGCTGGGGGAGATTGAGGCGCGGGGGTCCGGGGGCAGAGCCCCCCGCAACGGCGCCGCACCGGCCCACGGCCCCCCGCCGGGCCAGGAACGGGAACGGGCCGGCCCCGGAACACAAGGTCCCGGGCCCGGCCCGTTCTTCACCGCCGGCCCGGCAGGGCTAGACGTGCGACCTCAAGAGCGAGCGCATCGTCCGCATCGCCACCGACAGGTTCGCCAGGTCGAAGTCGTCCGACCCCTGGATCTCGTCCAGAGTCGTCCGCGCGCGCCCGATGATCGCCGCGTTCTTGTCCTCCCACGCCTTGAAGCGCTCCTCGGGAGTCGACGTCCCGTTCCCGACCGCCAGCACGTCGGCGGTCAGTGCGGCATGCGCCGAGAACAGGTCCTCGCGGATGGACGCGCGGGCCATCGACTGCCAGCGGTCGGCCCGCGGCAGCTCGATGATCCGGTCCATCAGCTGGGTGATGTTCAGGCGGTCGGCGAGGTCGTAGTACACCTCGGCGACGGCCAGCGGCTCGACACCCGTACGGTCCGAGATCGCGACGATGTCCAGCGTCGGGAAGGCGGACGAGAACCCGGCCACCTTGGCCGCCAGCTCCTCCGGCACGCCCTCGCCGATCAGCTCGGCCATGATCGCCTCGTACCACTCCAGATCCGCGCCGCGCACGAGCTTGGGCACGTCCGACCAGACCCCCTCCACCCGTGCGGCGAAGAGCTCGATGGTCTCGGTGATCTGGAGCGGCTGCGGCCGGTTGTTCAGCAGCCAGCGCGTACCCCGCTCGACCAGGCGTCGCGAGTGCAGCCGGATCCGGGTCTGGACGTCGGCGGCGACCTTGTTGTCGAGGGCCTCGACCGCGTCCCACACCTCGGCCAGGCCGAAGATCTCGCGGGCCGAGAGCTGCGCCCGGATGATCTCCTCCAGGGAGGCTCCGGTCTCCTCGCGCAGGCGGTGCAGGAAGGTCGAGCCGCCACTGTTGACGGTGTCGTTGACCAGCACCGTGGTGATGATCTCGCGGCGCAGGGCGTGCCCGTCGACCTGCTCCGGAAACTTCGCGAGCAGCGCGGCCGGGAAGTAGGCGTGCAGCAGGCGGGCCAGGTACGGGTCGTCCGGGAGGTCGGTGTGGATGAGCTCGCCCGCCACCGTGATCTTGGTGTAGGCGAACAGGACGGCCAGTTCCGGCTGGGTCAGGCCCTTGCCGTTGTTCAGCAGTTCGCGGATCTGCCGGTCGTTGGGCAGGAACTCCAGGGCGCGGTCCAGCAGGCCGTCACGGCCCAGGCGGCGCATGAACCGCTGCTGGGCGTGGAGCAGGCTGGGGGCCTGGGCGGCGCCGTTGGCCAGTGCCAGGTTCTGGGCGTAGTTGTTGCGCAGCACCATCCGGCCGACCTCGTCGGTCATCGCGGCGAGGAACTTGTTGCGCTGCTTGACGGTCAGGTCCCCTTCGGCGACCACCGAGTTCAGCAGGATCTTGATGTTCACCTCGTGGTCGGAGGTGTCCACGCCCGCGCTGTTGTCGATGGCGTCGGTGTTGATCTTGCCGCCTTCGCCGCCGGCGCCGCTGCGTGCGAACTCGATGCGGCCGAGCTGGGTCAGGCCCAGGTTGCCGCCCTCGCCGATGACCTTGGCGCAGACGTCGGAGCCGTTGACGCGGATGGCGTCGTTGGCCTTGTCGCCGACGTCGGCGTGCGTCTCGGCCGTCGCCTTGACGTACGTACCGATGCCGCCGTTCCACAGCAGGTCGACGGGGGCCTTGAGGATGGCCTGCATCAGGTCGGCGGGGGTCATCTTGGAGACGCCCGCCTCGATCCCGAGGGCCGCGCGGACCTGCGCGTTGACCGGGATGGCCTTGGCACTGCGCGGGTGGATCCCGCCGCCCTGCGACAGGAGCGAGGTGTCGTAGTCCGCCCACGAGGAGCGCGGCAGCTCGAACAGGCGCCGGCGCTCGGCGTAGGAGGTCGCCGCGTCCGGGGTCGGGTCGATGAAGATGTGCCGGTGGTCGAAGGCCGCGACCAGGCGGATGTGCTCGGAGAGCAGCATGCCGTTGCCGAAGACGTCGCCGGACATGTCGCCGACGCCGACGACCGTGAAGTCCTGCGTCTGGGTGTCGTGCCCGAGCTCGCGGAAGTGCCGCTTGACGGACTCCCAGGCGCCGCGGGCGGTGATGCCCATGCCCTTGTGGTCGTAGCCGGCCGAGCCGCCGGAGGCGAAGGCGTCGCCCAGCCAGAACCCGTAGGACTCGGCGACCCCGTTGGCGATGTCGGAGAAGGTCGCGGTGCCCTTGTCGGCGGCGACGACGAGGTAGGTGTCGTCCTCGTCGTGGCGGACGACGGCCTTGGGCCGGACGATCTCGCCGCCGACCATGTTGTCGGTGATGTCGAGCAGCGCCGAGATGAAGATCTTGTACGAGGCGATGCCCTCGGCGAGCCAGGCGTCGCGGTCCACCGACGGGTCGGGGAGGTTCTTGGCGACGAAGCCGCCCTTGGCGCCCACGGGCACGATGACGGTGTTCTTGACCATCTGCGCCTTGACCAGGCCGAGGATCTCCGTACGGAAGTCCTCACGGCGGTCGGACCAGCGCAGGCCGCCGCGGGCGACCTTGCCGAAGCGCAGGTGAACGCCCTCGACGCGCGGGGAGTACACCCAGATCTCGAAGGCCGGACGCGGCGCCGGCAGTTCGGGGATCGCCTGCGGGTCGAACTTCATCGACACGTAGGAGTGCTGCTCGCCCGTGCTGGTGAGCTGGAAGAAGTTCGTACGCAGCGTCGCCTTGATGAGGGTGAGGAAGGAGCGCAGGATCCGGTCCTCGTCCAGCGAGGCGACCTGGTCCAGGGCCCCGTCCAGCTCCTCCAGCATCGCGTCGACGAGCTCGGTGCCCGCGGACTGGCGGCCGGGCGACATCCGGGCCTCGAAGAGGGAGACCAGCAGCCGGGTGGTGTGGACGTTGTTGCGGAGGGTGTCCTCCATGTAGTCCTGGCTGAAGGTGGCACCGGCCTGGCGCAGGTACTTGGCGTACGCGCGCAGGACCACGGCTTGGCGCCAGGTCAGTCCGGCGCCCAGCACCAGGGTGTTGAAGTTGTCGTTCTCGGCGTCGCCCTGCCAGACCGCCGAGAAGGCGTCCTGGAACCGCTCGCGGGCGTCGTCCCCGAGGTAGGAGTCCCCGTTGCCCGTCGAGAGGGGCATCCGCAGGCCGAAGTCGTAGATCCACGCGTTGGTGCGGTCGGTGCAGCGCAGCTCGTACGGCCGCTCGTCGGTGACCTCGACGCCCAGGCGCTGCAGGACCGGCAGGACCGCGGAGAGCGAGACCTGCTCGCCCGTCCGGTAGATCTTGAACCGGCGCTCGCCGGGGCCCGCGCCGACCGGCTCGTACAGCGACAGCGCGAACTCGCGGTCGCTCGCGGACAGCCGCTCCAGGTGGCACAGGTCGGCGACGGCCGCACGCGGCGAGTGGTCGGCCTTGTAGCCCTCCGGGAAGGAGGTCCCGTACTTGCGCAGCAGTTCGGCGGCGCGCTCCTCGCCCAGTTCCGCGACGAGCGCCTCGCCGAAGCCGTCGGCCCAGGACCGGGCGGCCTCGACCAGACGGCCCTCGATCCGCTCCACGTCGGCGTCGGTCAGCACGGGCAGCTCGGTGCCCTGCGGGACGCGGACGACGAAGTGGATGCGGGAGAGGATCGACTCGGTGTTCCAGGCGGTGAAGTCGACGCTGATGCCGTCGAGCTCCTCCTGCAGGATCGCGATCAGCCGCAGCCGCACGCCGGTGGTGTAGCGGTCGCGCGGCAGGTAGACCAGCGCGGAGTAGTAGCGCCCGTACTCGTCCTGGCGCAGGTACAGCCGCAGCCGGCGGCGTTCCTGGAGGTACAGGACGGAGGTGGCGATGGCCTGGAGCTGGTCGACCGGGGTCTGGAACAGCTCGTCGCGCGGGTACGTCTCCAGGATCTGGAGCAGGTCGCGGCCGTCGTGGCTGGACGGGGCGAAACCGGCGCCTTCGAGGACCTCGGCGACCTTGCGGCGGATGACCGGGACCCGGCGCACCGACTCGGTGTACGCGGCGGAGGAGAACAGGCCGAGGAAGCGGCGCTCTCCGACCACGTTGCCCTCGGCGTCGAACTTCTTCACGCCCACGTAGTCGAGGTACGAGGGGCGGTGCACGGTGGAGCGGCTGTTGGCCTTGGTCAGGACCAGCAGGCGGTGCTCGCGGGCCTTGGCGCGGGCGTCGGCCGGCAGCCGGTTGAAGGACGGGGAGACGGGGTGCGCCTCGTCCTGGCCGTGGTGCAGCGGGTCGGAGCGCAGGATGCCGAGTCCGGTGCCGGGCACGGCGGTCAGGGCGTCGCCGTCCACGAGGTTGTACTCGCGGTAGCCGAGGAAGGTGAAGTGGTCGTCGGCGAGCCAGCGCAGCAGCTCACGGGCCTCTTCGAGCTCGTAGTCGCGCAGGTCCGGGGCGGTCGGCTCGTCGGGCAGCTCCTGCGCGATGCGCAGTGCCGCGTCGCGCATCTTCTCCCAGTCCTCGACGGACTCGCGTACGTCGGACAGGACGCGCAGCAGATCACCGGTGATCTGCTTGAGGTCGGCCCGGTCGGTCTCGCGGTCCATCTCGACGTGGATCCAGGACTCGACGAGGGAGTCGTGGGGGCGCGCGGTCCGGGGACCGTGGGCGTCGCAGTCGGGGCCGAGGATCTCGATCAGCTTGCCAGTGACGTCGCGGCGCACGACGACCTGTGGGTGGATCACGACGTGGATGCCGCGCCCCTGGCGGGACAGCTCGTTCGTCACGGAGTCCACGAGGAACGGCATGTCGTCGGTGACCACCTCGACGACGGAGTGGCTGGAGGTCCAGCCGTTCTCCTCCACCGTGGGGGTGTGCACGCGCACGTTCGCGGTGCCCTGCGGGCGGTTCTCCGCGAGCCGGTAGTGCGAGAGTGCGGCCCCGAACACGTCGACCGGATCCCGGTCGAGGAGGTCCTCCGGGGCGGTGTGCAGGTAGTAGCGCTGGAGGTAGGCGAGAGTCGTGTCCCGGTCGGGGTGCTCCCCCTGTTCGGACCCAGTCGGAAGTAGCCCCCCGGCCGGGCTGTTCTCAGCTACCCGTGCCGCCCGCGCGAGCAGCTCGGCCTTTGCTTCGTCCAGCTTGGTCTGCATGTCCTCTGGCTCCTGTCGCGCGCCATTGCGTGACGTAGGTGAAGGAAGGAATGGCATAGCACCGCGAGGCGGGGTGTCGGTTTCCGTTCGGGATCGACGCTATGCCGTCGAGAGAGCCCACCGGGAGGAAATCGGCCATGATCGGCAGGATGTCCCGGGGGCGGGGATCAGCGACGGCCCGGGCACAGTCGTGCGCCGGGCGCCGGGCGGAGGCTTCAGTGCCTCCGAGAACTATCGCGCTGATCACGGGTACCAGGCTATCTCCCCTCACCCCCGGCTCGTCATGAGCTGTATGTGTACAAAAGAGGGGGTGGAACTTTGACACTCTGGATAGCGACTGGCCCGGCCAGGCGTGCCAGACGCGTGCGCGCGGTCGCTCTCCACTCACGGGACCGTCGTCATCCGGCCAGCTCGCGAGCAGTGCGTACGGCCTCCGCCAGGCTGTCCACGACGGGGACACCGGCTGATTCCAGACTGGCTCGGCTGTGCGAACCACCCGTGTAGAGGACGGCCCGCGCCCCGACGTGGGCGGCGGCGAGCGCGTCGTCCACGGCGTCTCCGATGAGAACCGTACGGCCGGCCGTCACCCCCGTCCCGTCCAGGGCCGCCATGTGACGTACGAGGTGTCCCGCCTTGGTGGTGTGGGAGGGCCCGGTACGCCCGTCGACCCGCAGGAAGTGCCCGTGGATCCCGTGGGCGCGGACGAGCGGGACGAGCTGCTCGTGGGGCGCGAGGGACAGCAGTGACTGCGTGAGCCCCTCCGCCTGCCAGTCCCGCAGGAGCTGCAGGGCGCCTTCGGCGAGGGCGGCGGCCTCGGCGGCCACCCAGTAGTGGCGGTGGAAGGCCTCGTCCATGACCAACCACTCGGCGTCCGTGGGGAGCCGGCCCATGAGCCGCTCGTAGAACCTGGGCACCGGTACGACGTACAGCTCGCGGTACCGCTCCAGGGTGATCGGCGCGAGGCCGAGCTCGGCGAAAGAGGCGTTGGTCGCCACTATGACGGCGTCGATGTCGTGGAGCAGCGTGCCGTTCCAGTCCCAGACGATGTGCGGGGCCACCCGCGTCGGGCTCTGGCGTGCCGGGTTCTCGGATGCCGAGGTCTCGGGTGCCGAGTTCTCGGATGCCGGGTTCTCGGGTGCCGGGCTCTCGGATGCCGGGCTCATTTCAGCAGTCCCGCGATCTCCTGGACCCCGAACCAGAGCAGCTCGTGGTCCTCGGCCGCCTCGACGGTGGACCGTGCGTCCTCGTCGCCCCCGTCCGCGGCCGGGACGGCCGCCACGGCGGCGCTCACGTCCTCCAGGGCCTCTTCCGCGTCCACGTGCACCGCGGCCGCCACCGTGAGCCGTACGGCCCCGGAGAGAGCCACCTGGCCGATCGCGGCCTCGTCGGCCCCGGGGGTGGCGGTGGCGGCCTCGTCGTCCACGTCGACGGCCACGACGACCCGCTTGCGGGGCGCCGTCCCGTCCTCGGAGATCATCCGCAGCGAGGCGGCGGCGGCCCGGGTCAGGGCGGCGTACTCCAGCTCCTCGAGGTCGTCCGAGACGTACCACTCGCGCAGCCCGGGCGTGACGGCGTACGCCCGCAGCGGAGCCGGGCCCAGCTCACCGGCCCGGTGCGCCTCGGCGAGCCCGGGCAGGGTCAGGGGTACGTACGCGCGCATGGCCGGCTGCTTTCGGTAGTCGGAAACGTCCCCAGGATACGACCGGCGGGCCACCCCGTACGCGCCGCCCTCGCCCGCTCCGGCCCGGCGTCGCGGACTCCGTCCGTGACCGGTCGCGTCCCCCTTCGGGGTGCCGCGGCGCGGCCGGGCGGCGTCCACCTCGCGCCCGGCCCGGCCGCGGCGGGGGCCCAAGGGCGCCCGGCGACCGACCCGGATAGGTGAAGGCGGACCGGGCGCCGGGCGGCCTGCCCGCGCCGTTGCGGAGCGTGTTCGAGGGCCCGTAGAAGTCCCCTACCAAGTTACCGCCCGGTACCGATCCGGGCCCTACCCCTCGGGGACCGCCGCCATGACCACCAGGACACCTCGAACCACCGTGAGCGCCACCGCGAACACCACCGGGAGCACCGGCCCCGGCTCCACGAGGCCCGCGCGCACCGGCCCCGGGAGCACCCGGCCCCCGGGCCGCCAGGACCGGCGCCGGCCTTCCGCCGCCGTCCACCGCGGCCCCCACCACTGGTTCGCCGAACGGCTGCTCGCCGTCCTCAGCGGACGCCGCCCGGTCCACTCCCTGATCGGCCACACCATCGGCCCGGCCTACGACCAGCTGATCACCCTCGCGCCCGCCGACCCCCCGCGCGAGCGCCCGTACGACGTCCGCCGGCTCAGCCCCGTCATCCACGGGTGCGGCCGCTTCGTCCCGGGGCCGGGGGTCATCGAGGCCTTCGCCCGCATCGCCACGGGCGACCGCCTGACGGCGCTGGCCTTCCGCCTGGAACAGGGCCCCGACCTGCGCTGGCGCTGCGCCGCCGTGGAACTGCACGGCCCCCGCCCGTGACCCCGGCCCCGGCCCCGCCCGCGAACGCCGTCGGGGCCGGACCCCACGCACAGCGTGGTGTCCGGCCCCGACGGGAATCCCGCGAGCGGCGGGTACTACTTCTTGCGGCGACGGCCGCCCGTGGCCTTCGCCGCCTTACGGCGCTCCGCGCGCGTCATCCCGGCGTCGTCACCGGAATCCGCGTCGAAGTCGCCCTCGATGACGCCGCCCTCGCCGTCCACCGTCGGCGCGGAGAAGTGCAGCCGGTCGGGACGCTGCGGGGCGTCCAGACCCTTCGCCCTGATCTCCGGCTTCGTCAGCGACGGACCGGAGTCCGACACCAGGACTTCCTCGACCTGCTGCTCGACCTGGACCTCCAGGTTGAACAGGTAGCCGACGGACTCCTCCTTGATGCCTTCCTGCATGGCGTTGAACATGTCGAAGCCCTCGCGCTGGTACTCGACCAGCGGGTCCTTCTGGGCCATCGCCCGCAGGCCGATGCCCTCCTGCAGGTAGTCCATCTCGTACAGGTGCTCACGCCACTTGCGGTCCAGCACCGACAGCACCACGCGCCGCTCCAGCTCGCGCATGATGTCGGAGCCGAGCGTGGTCTCGCGCGCCTCGTACTGCTCGTGGATGTCGTCCTTGACGGACTCCGCGATGAACTCGGCGGTGATGCCCGCGCGGTCGCCCGCGGCGTCCTCGAGCTCCTCCACCGTGACCTTGATGGGGTAGAGCTGCCGGAAGGCGGTCCACAGCCGGTCCAGGTCCCACTCCTCCGCGAACCCCTCGACCGTCTCGGCCGTGATGTACGCGTCGATCGTGTCGTCCATCATGTGACGGATCTGGTCCTGGAGGTCCTCGCCCTCGAGGACCCGGCGGCGTTCCGCGTAGATGACCGTGCGCTGGTTGTTGAGGACCTCGTCGTACTTCAGGACGTTCTTGCGCGTCTCGAAGTTCTGGGTCTCGACCTGCGACTGGGCCGACGCGATGGCGCGGGTGACCATCTTGTTCTCGATCGGCACGTCATCCGGCACGTTCGCCATCGACATGACGCGCTCGACCATCTGCGCCTTGAACAGCCGCATCAGGTCGTCGCCGAGCGACAGGTAGAAGCGGGACTCGCCCGGGTCGCCCTGTCGGCCGGAGCGGCCGCGCAGCTGGTTGTCGATACGGCGCGACTCGTGGCGCTCGGTACCCAGCACGTACAGCCCGCCGAGGTCCTTGACCTCTTCGAACTCGGCCTTGACGGCCGCCTCGGCCCTGACGAGCGCCTCGGGAAGGGCGTGCGCCCACTCCTCGATGTGCTCCTCCGGGTCCAGACCGCGCTGGCGCAGCTCGGCCTCGGCGAGGTCGTCCGGGTTGCCGCCGAGCTTGATGTCGGTACCGCGGCCGGCCATGTTCGTGGCGACCGTGACGGCGCCGCGGCGGCCGGCCTGGGCGACGATCGAGGCCTCGCGCTCGTGCTGCTTCGCGTTCAGCACCTCGTGCGGGATGCCCCGCTTGGAGAGCTGCTGCGAGAGGTACTCGGACTTCTCGACCGACGTCGTACCGACGAGGATCGGCTGGCCCTTTTCGTGCTTCTCCGCGATGTCGTCGACGACGGCGGCGAACTTCGCGACCTCGGTGCGGTAGATCAGGTCCGCCTGGTCCTTGCGGACCATGTCGCGGTTGGTCGGGATCGGGACGACACCGAGCTTGTAGATCTGGTGGAACTCCGCGGCCTCGGTCATGGCCGTACCGGTCATGCCCGACAGCTTCGAGTACAGGCGGAAGAAGTTCTGCAGGGTGATCGTGGCGAGGGTCTGGTTCTCGTCCTTGATGTCCACCCCTTCCTTCGCCTCGATCGCCTGGTGCATGCCCTCGTTGTAGCGGCGGCCGGCGAGGATACGGCCGGTGTGCTCGTCGACGATCATGACTTCGCCGTCGATGACGACGTAGTCCTTGTCGATTTTGAACAGTTCCTTCGCCTTGATGGCGTTGTTCAAATAGCCGACGAGCGGGGTGTTCACCGACTCGTAGAGGTTCTCGATGCCGAGCCAGTCCTCGACCTTCGCGACACCGGTCTCGTGGATGCCGACGGTGCGCTTCTTCTCGTCGACCTCGTAGTCGCCGGTCTCCTCGATGCCCTTGAGGGGCTGGCCGGGCTCGCCCTTGGTCAGGCGCGTGACCAGCTTCGCGAAGTCCGCGTACCACTTGGTGGCCTGGTCGGCCGGACCCGAGATGATCAGCGGGGTACGGGCCTCGTCGACGAGGATCGAGTCGACCTCGTCGACCACGGCGAAGTTGTGGCCGCGCTGGACGAGCTCCTCCTGCGACCACGCCATGTTGTCGCGCAGGTAGTCGAAGCCGAACTCGTTGTTCGTGCCGTAGGTGATGTCGCTCGCGTACTGCTCACGGCGCTGCGCCGGCGACATGTTCGCCAGGATGCAGCCGATGGACAGGCCCAGGAACTTGTGGACCCGGCCCATCATCTCGGAGTCGCGCTCGGCGAGGTAGTCGTTCACCGTGATCAGGTGGACGCCCTTGCCGGACAGCGCGTTCAGGTACGCGGGGAGCGTACCGACGAGGGTCTTGCCCTCACCGGTCTTCATCTCGGCGACGTAGCCGAGGTGCAGGGCGGCACCGCCCATGATCTGGACGTCGTAGTGACGCTGGCCGAGAGCGCGCTTGGCGGCCTCGCGGACGGTCGCGAAGGCCTCGGGAAGCAGGTCGTCCAGGGTCTCGCCGTCCTGGAAACGCTGCTTGTACTCGTCCGTGAGCGCACGCAAGTCGGCGTCGGAGAGGTTGACGAAGTCCTCTTCGATGGAGTTGACCTGGTCCGCGATGCGGTGCAGTTTTTTGAGGATCTTGCCTTCGCCTGCACGCATGAGCTTGTTGAAGACGGACACCGAGGTTTGTCTCCTTGCCGGTCGGGCCTGGCACTGGTTCGTGCACGGGCACGGAGGGTGGGCCCCACCGCAACGGCCATCGTAAGCGAGGACGCGGTCGCGTCGGGAGGCCCGCACTGCCGTGGGGCTGGACTGCCCGGAAATGAGAACGTACGGGGGGCGCCGAAGGTGCCGGTACGGACGGTCCCTCTTACCGAAAAGTGTTCGCCCGGCCTCTTTTCCCGCAGCAGAATCCGTTCATGGAACCGACCACGCTGACCACCGAACGCCTCGTCCTGCGCCCCCACCACCCCTCGGACACCGAGGAGGTGCACGCCGCGTGCCAGGACCCGGCGATACAGCGCTGGATCTCCGTCCCCGTCCCGTACCGGCGCACGGACGCGGAGGCCTTCGTCGCCAGGGTCCCCGTCGGATGGCGCGAGGACACCGAGTACAACTTCGCGGTCCGCCTGGGCGCCGACGGCCCGCTCGTCGCCACCATCGGGATCGCCCCGCGCGGTGCGCACGCCCACGAGATCGGCTACTGGACGGTCGCCGCCCACCGGCGCCGCGGCTACCTCTCCGAGGCGCTGCCCGCCGTGCTGCGCTGGGGGTTCACCGAAGCCGGCTGCGTACGGATGGTCTGGCGCGCCGGAACGGGCAACGAAGCCTCCCGCGCGGCGGCCGAGAAGGCCGGCTTCACCATCGAGGGCATCCAGCGCGGGGGCATGGAACACCGCGGGACCCTGCGGGACTGCTGGGCCGGCGCCCTGCTCCCCTCGGACCTGGGCCTGCCCTCCCGCCTCCCCTACCTGCCCTCGCCTGTCGGCGGCCGGGTCTAGTCTGCGGTCATGACCACCGCCACGCCCCGGCCGACCGTGTCCCTCTCCGGCGACGAAGCCCGGCGGATCGCCCTGCGCGCGCAGGGCTTCCTCGGCGCTCCGGACCGGCGCGGCGGCGTCCGCGGTGTCCTGCGGCACCTGGGCGCCGTCCAGCTCGACACGATCTCCGTACTGGCCCGCTCCCACGAGCTCGTCCCGTACGCGCGCCTCGGCGCGGTCGGCCGCTCCGCCGTCGAAGCCTCGTACTGGTCGGACCAGCACGCCTTCGAGTACTGGTCGCACGCCGCCTGCATCCTGCCGATCGAGGAATGGCCGCACTTCGCCTTCCGCCGCCGGGCCCGCAAGGCGCGCGGCCACCGCTGGCACGTGCTGGAGGACAAGGACCGCTCGACGAAGACGGTCCTGGAACGGCTGGCGGCGGAAGGGCCGCTCACCTCCACCGAACTGGGCGGCGCCAAGAACGGCGGCGAATGGTTCGAATGGTCCGAGACGAAGATCGCGGTGGAGTGGCTCCTCGACATCGGCGAGGTCGTCTGCACCGAGCGGCGCGGCTGGAAGAGGGTCTACGACCTCCCCGAGCGGGCCGTCCCCGGGGCGCTGCTCCACGACGAGCTGGACGACCGCGAGTGCATGCGCCGCCTGGTGACCCTCGCGGGGCAGTCACTGGGTGTCGGCACCCGGTCCGACATCGCCGACTACCACCGGCTCAAGGCAACGGACTTCGACGCGGTGGTCGAGGACTCGGGCCTGGTCCCGGTGGAGGTGGAGGGCTGGTCCAAGCCGGCCTGGGCGGACCCGTCGGCCTTGGCATCGGTCCCCCGCGGCCGCCACCGCACGACGCTCCTCTCCCCCTTCGACTCCCTGGTCTGGGAGCGCCCGCGCACGGAGCGGATCTTCGGCTTCACCCACCGCCTGGAGGCGTACGTCCCCAAGCCCCGGCGGATCCACGGGTACTTCGCGATGCCCCTGCTGGCCGGAGGCAAACTCCAGGGCCGCGTGGACCCGGCCCGCGAGGGCACCACCCTGGTGGCCCGCCAACTCTCCCTGACCACCCCCAAGGCAGCCCGCCCCATGGCCGAAGCCCTCCGCGAAGCCGCCACCTGGGTCGGCTGCGACACCATCCGCATCGACCGCGCGACCTCCCCGACGGAAGCCGAAGCGGTGACCTCAGAACTGACAGCCCTCTGACCTAAACCCAGGACACCCCCAGCCCGGCATCCCCAGCCGTCCGGCGTTTGAGGACCGGGGCAGGGCCGGCCCTGGGAACGGTGGAAGGGAGGGTAGGGGACTCGCCCCGCAGGGCCGGCCCGGCCGCACGGCCCGGGCCGGTCGACCGGCCATCAGGCCACCCGCCCCTACCGAATCTCGAGGATCTTCTCCCGCATCGCGTACACCACCGCCTCCATCCTGGAGTGCAACTGCAGCTTCTCCAGAATGTTCCGCACATGGTTCTTCACGGTGTTCTCCGAAATGAACAACTGCTTCGCGATATCGCGGTTGTTCATACCGGTGGCCACCAGCTTCAAGACCTCGAGCTCCCGGTCGGTAAGCCTCGGCGCCGGCACCAGCCGCCGCTCATCGGTCCGCTGGATCATCGACTTGAACTCTGTGAGCAGCTTCGACGCCATCGACGGACTGATCTGGGACTGCCCGTCCGCCACCGCCCGGATCGCCGTGGCGACCTCGTCCGTCGAGATCTCCTTCAGCAGGTACCCGGTCGCCCCGGCCTTGATCGCGTCGTAGAGGTCAGCTTCCTCATCGCTGATCGTCAGCATGATGATCTTCGCGGAGGGCGCCACCTCCTTGATCGACGTGCACGCCTCGATCCCGCCGCGCCTCGGCATCCGTACGTCCATCAGCACGATGTCCGGCAGCAGATCCGCCGCCTTGTCCACGGCCTCCGCACCGTCACCCGCCTCGCCGACGACCAGGATGTCCTCCTCCTGCGCGAGGACGATCTCCAGCCCGCGCCGGAACAGCGCGTGGTCGTCGACCACGAGCACCCGGATCGGCTCTGCGGCCCGGTTCTCCTCACGGCAGCCCGCACCGTCGTCATCGCGCCCCGGCCCGAAGCTGTCCGCCATCGTTCCTCCCCCTGCACCCGTGTGCTGAGCTGCTGGGTCAATCCGACGAGAGCGGCCGCCGGGTGACTGCCCGACATGATTCCATGCCCGCGCGCGCGATCGGGGGACGATGAATACAGGCCGACCCATACAGGCCACCATTTCGCGGCCGTCACCTCACGCGAGTGCCCCCGCGCCCGCCTGGGCGAACGCGGGGGCACCACAGCGGCGCCGAACAGACGTCCGGAATCAGTCCGGAATCAGTCCGGAATCAGCGGCTCAGCCTCCGAGCGCGCCGCCCGCTCCAGCGCCGTCGAGCTCACCCGAGCTGGACGCCGCGTCGGAGGCGTTGAGGTGGATCACGCCGTAGTCGTAGCCGTGGCGCCGGTAGACGACGCTCGGCATCTTGGTGTCGGAGTCGACGAACAGATAGAAGTCGTGACCGACCAGTTCCATCTCGTACAAAGCCTGGTCGAGCGACATGGGTGCGGCCGAGTGGGTCTTCTCGCGAACGACGAGCGGGCCTTCGCCCTGTACCTCGAGCGATCCGATCCGGGTGGTCGGAATCGCGTCCGCCTTCTCGTCGCCGACCGGCTCACCGTTGCCGTTCAGGGTCGCGGCGTCCGGGACCACGTCGGCCACTTCGGCCGCCGAGAGCCGTCCGCTGCCGCGACGGGTGTGGCGCTTGTCGTGCTGCTTGCGCAGCCGGGCCTCCAGCTTGTCCTGAGCGAGGTCCAGCGCCGCATACGCGTCGGGCGCGGAAGCCTCGGCACGGATCACCGGGCCCCGCGAACGCAGGGTGATCTCCACGCGGTCGGAACGGTCGGCCTGGCGCGGGTTGTGCTCCTTGGACACCTCGACGTCCAAGCTGATCACCTTGGCGTCGAGCTTCTGGATCCGCTCCGGATTCAGCTTCTCGGCCACGTGCTTGCGGAACCGGTCGGGCACCTCGGTCTTACGGCCCTTGACGACGATGTCCACGCAGAACTCCGTTCCCGGATAGCTACGCCTCAGGGGCGAAGCGTCTCCCTTTCGCACCAGACTCCGGTGAACACCGGAGCCTCGGACTTGGCGACTTCCACCTCCTCCTCCCCCATCGGCAAGATCTACACCCCACCGACTTCGGAGTCGAGGGGTACAACCTCTGACACGAAGTTTCCGAAGCGTACAGACGCTCGAAACGTGCGCTCCGATGCGTGGGGCCCAAGGTTCGCCAATTCCTTACAACCGAACATATCCCTCTATGCCGGTTGTCGGCACCCGCTACCGGAACGTACCTCCGTTCAGGTGGCCGCTCCCTCTTACTACCTGCAACGATGCGCCTTCCCACCCAGTTCCAAATCTATTCGCAAGTTTTTTGCTCTGTTCGAGTTGCGGCCGGGCCGGGGCGCACGAAGGAGTCCGCCGGCGCGGCCACCACCGCCGCCACCACGGGTGCCACGACCACCCCGCCCGGCGGCCCGATCCCGGCCGCGCGCAGCGCCCGCGCAGCCTCCACCAGCGTTGATCCGGTGGTGACGAGGTCGTCCACGATCACGATCCGGGCCGCCCCCGCCGTCACCCGGCCCGCGCCGGGCCGCGCCTCAAGGGCCCCCGCGAGGTTCTCCCGGCGCTGCGCCGCCCCGAGGCCCGCCTGGTCGGCCACCGCCCGCCGCAGCCGCAGTACGGGCGCCACGCGCGCGGGCACCCCCTCCCGGCGCAGCCGCGCCGAGGCGGCGAGCGCGATCCTGCGCGCCGGGTCGTGCCCGCGCGCCCGCACCCGGTGCCGCGCGGAGGGCACGGGAACCAGCACCACTCCCCCGTCCCCGGCCCCGCCCGCGCGGACCGCGGCCGCCAGGGCGGCGCCGAGCACGCCGGCCAGCGGCAGCGCCCCGCGCTCCTTGTGGGCCAGTACGACGCCGCGTACGGCCTCCCGGTACGCGGCGGCCGCGTACACCGCGGGCAGCCCGGCGGGGCACGGAGACGGCCGTACCTGGCCCGCCAAGGCCCCGCTGAGCACCGACCGGCAGACCCCGCACAGCACCACGCGCCCGGCCCCGCAGCCGGCGCACGTGGCGGGCAGCACCAGCCCGGCGAGCTCACCGACGAGCACACCGGCCGGCCTGCGCCACCAACTCCGCATGCCGTCCACTCTGCCGGGCGGTGCACAGGCCCCACCACCCCTGTGGACAACCCCGGAAAGGAGCAGGTCGAACCGGGCCGGGACAATGGCCGGACAGGACATGGCCCGGCCCGCCGTCAGGCCTCATCTGCCCCTGTCGGTCCCCGTCAGCCGCCGTCATTCCCCGCAGCTGCCGCGGTTCCCCGTCAGCCCGGGTAGATCGGAGCCCGCCCGCCGGCCACCACCGTGCGCCACTGCGCCCCCGGCGGCAGCCACACGATTCCGTCCTCCAGCGAGGAGGCGACCACCGGCTTCTTCTCGTCCTCGCTCGCGGTGACCGCCACCAGCCCGGCCGCCCCGGGCAGCCCGGCCCCGACCATCGAACCGTCGGCCAGCATGTAGCGGGCCTGCACGATCCCGCCGCTCTCCCGTCCCACCACCAGTAGCCGGCCCCGCGGCGCCCAGCTCAACGCCGTCACGTCCGCCAGCTGAGGCGCGGCCGGGCGCAGCTCGCGCACCGAGACCGCCGAGACGTCGCCCTTCGCGTCGGGCCGCTCGATCCGCCCGATGTACAGGTAGCTGCGGCTCTCCCGCTGCACCAGCAGCGCCATCCGCACCCCGTCGGGCGAGGCCTTCAGCCCCGTGATCCGCCCGCCGTCGAGCCCGGACACCTCGACCCGTTCGCGGGTACCGGTGCCCCCGGGCAGCCGCCACAGCGCCGCGTTCTGCGGGTCGGGGTCCGCGACCCACAGATCGCCCGCCGCGTCCCACGTCGGGGTGGTGAGCCCGTTCGGCTTGGCTCCCTTGCCGGTCAGCACCGGCTGCGGCATCTGTCCGGCGGTGGTCAGGTTGACCACGTACAGACCGTGCCCGTCCTCGGAGACGACCGCGGCGCGCTTCTCGTCGTAGGCGATGGCCGCGGAGCCCACCTTGAAGGCCGGGTTCCCGGACAGCGGCCCGGGGACCGGCGTCGGGGGGTCCTGCTGCTCTTCGCGGTTGGGGTCCAGACTCAGCCGCTGGAGCCGGTCCTCCTCGTCCACGTAGTACTGGTGGCCGGGCGAGAGCGGCCGGTTGGCGATCACGGCCGCGGCCGCCTCGCTGACCCCGCACAGCGAGGACTTTCCGTCGGAGTGGATGAGCTCCACCCGGTCGACCCGCGAGCCCGTCAGATCCTTGACGGTGTAGAGGAGTTGGGTGGCCATCCGCTGGCACTGGGGCTGCGCGACATCATTGGCCTTGCTGTTCAGCGGCACGCGCAAGGTGTTCTGGCCGTCGTACGAGAGGGACTTGGTCCCCTCGCTCAGTTGCGTACCGGTGGGGAAGCTGGACGTGACGACCGGCCCGAGCCACTTGGAGGGGCCGGCCAGCAGCGACGTGACGGTCTGGGTGGTGGGGTCCATCCGGGAATCGGGGTCGTTGCGCTGGCGCACGTAGACGGGGTCGGCGACGAGCGTGCCGCCCGCGAAGTAGTACTTGTTGACCGGCATGTAGATGCGCTGGAAGTCGGACTCGCTGAGGACCAGGCTGCTGGGCGGGGTCGCGATCCGCCACTGCTTGTTCTTGTCCTGGGTGAGCTGGAGGAACTCCTCGTAGCGCCGGTCACCGGTCTCCGGCTGGTACGCGCTGCGCTCGTCCACCGTGGCCAGCATCTTGCCCGCGACCTTGAAGCGGGGGGCCATCGGGTCCTTCTCGCCCTGGACGGAGAAGCGGTCCAGGCCGGAGGAGAGCACGGTGACCGCCGCGCCGGGCTTCCAGTTGTTCGCCGCTTCCTCGGTGAGGTACTTGCGGGCGGTCTGGAGCTGCGGGTCGTCGCTGGTCATGGCCTCCAGGAAGCCGTCCACGATCTCCTGCGGGCTGGCCCGGTCGGCCGGCGGCACGCCGAAGACGCGGACTTGGGAGTCGACGCCCTGGGAGGCCTCCACGGGGCGGATCTCACCATGGTCGGGCATGGAGGCGCAGCCCGCGAGCAGCAGCCCCGCCGCGCCGAAGGCGCAGGTCCTGAGGGTGCGCGGCGTGCGCCACCGCGACCGGCCCGGGTCAGCGCCCATGCGATCCACCCGCTCCGCCGCTTCCGCTCGCTCCACCGGTTCCACCCTCTCGGTCCGTAGCCCCGGCCGCGCCGCCCGCCCGCGCGTTCGCGGACCCGCTGGCGGTCCCGGCGCCGTTGGCCGGCCCGCCCGCCTGCTCCGCCGGCCGGGTGACGACCCGCGCCCCGCTGCCCGGCAGCGCCGTCGGATCGGCCGGTACCGGCATCGCACCCGCGACGGGCGACCTCGGCGGTATCGACGACCGGTCGGCCCGCCCGGCCTGTTCGGCCCGCTGTCCGGCCGCGGTGGAGCCCTCCGCGGCGGCCCTGGCCCGGTTGGCCCGGGAGTCCTCGGGCTCCAGCGGGATCGGCGATCCGCGCAGCGGCTCGTCGGCGGTGCGCGGCAGCGTCAGGCGGAACTGCGAGCCGCCGCCGGGCTCGCCCCACGCCTGGAGCCAGCCTCCGTGCAGCCGGGCGTCCTCGACGGCGATGGACAGGCCCAGGCCCGTACCGCCCGTCGTACGCGCCCGCGCCGGGTCGGCGCGCCAGAAGCGGTTGAAGACGCGGGTGGCCTCGCCGGGCTTGAGCCCGACCCCGTAGTCCCGTACGGCCACGGCTACGGCCCCGCCGGCCGAGGCGAGCCGGACGACCACGTCGCGGCCCTCGCCGTGCTCGACGGCGTTGACGACCAGGTTGCGCAGGACCCGCTCCACGCGCCGGGCGTCGGCCTCGGCTATCACCGGCTGGGTGTCGCCGAGGACGCGGATCCGGGTCTTCTTGTGCTCGGCGAGCGGCTCGGCCGCATCGATGACCAGGCGTACGACGTCCCGCAGGTCGATGGGCTCCGCTTCCAGGGCGGCGGCGCCCGCGTCGAACCGGCTGATCTCCAGCAGGTCGGCGAGAAGCGACTCGAAGCGGTCGAGCTGTCCGGCGAGGAGTTCGGCGGAGCGGGCGGTGATCGGGTCGAAGTCGGCGCGGGCGTCGTGGATGACGTCCGCCGCCATCCGTACCGTCGTGAGCGGAGTGCGCAGCTCGTGGGAGACGTCCGAGACGAAGCGGCGCTGGAGCCGGGAGAGGTCCTCCAGCTGCTGGATCTTGTTCTGGAGGTTCTGGGCCATCTTGTTGAAGGCCTCGCCCAGACGGGCGATGTCGTCCTCGCCGGTGACCTTCATCCGCTCCTGGAGCCGCCCCGCCGAGAGCCGTTCGGCGATTCCGGCGGCCATCCGCACGGGGGTGACGACCTGGCGCACGACGAGCCAGGCGATCCCGCCGAGGAGGACCACGACGAAGAGCCCGGCCGTGGCGATGGTGACCTTGACCAGGTTGAGGGACTCCTCCTCCTGGGTGAGCGGGAAGAGGTAGTACAGGTCGTACGGGTCACCGTTGTTGTCGGTGAGCCGCTTGCCGATGACGAGGGCGGGCTCGGGCAGCTTGTCCCCGGCATCGGTGTAGCGGACCTGCGAGAAGGTCTTGAAGGCGCCGGTCGCCTGGTTGACGCTGCGGCGCAGCCCCAGCGGGACGCTGGCGGTCGGGTCCACGTTGCCGGAGGCGCGAGCGCCGCGGACGCCGAGCGCGCCCCGGCCGGCCGGCTGTTCCTCACCGGTTCCGGTACCGGCCCCCAGAGCGGCAACCTCGAAGGCACTCTGCCCACCACTGGCGAGCTGTTTGACCAGAGAGTTCATCCAGGTACTGGCGTCCCGGCCGACCTGGTTGTCGGAGGCGTCGGGCCCATCCGCCGTATAGGGCGTGTTGGCCTTCTCCTGTGCGACCGCGAACCCTCCCGCGGCCTGGCTCTGCGCGGCCTCCTCCTTGGCGTCGAGGAGGCCCTTGCTGACCTGCGCGATGACCACGAACCCGAGGGCGAGGACCACCGCGAGAGAGATCAGCAGGGTGGCGGCGACCACCCGGAGCTGGATGTTGCGCCGCCAGAGCCGGACAGCCGGAAGCAGCGGCCGGCGTACGAGGCGTACGAACAGCCGCAGCACGGAACCGCCGGGTGCTCCTTCGCGGAGCAGCCGACCGCCCCGCAGCGCTCCCCGGCGGGAGCGGCCACGGGGCTCGCCGGGTGTCATGTCAGCTCGGTCCGGCCTTGTAGCCGACACCGCGCACCGTCACGACGATCTCGGGGCGCTCGGGGTCCTTCTCGACCTTGGAGCGCAACCGCTGGACGTGCACGTTGACCAGGCGGGTGTCCGCCGCGTGCCGGTAGCCCCAGACCTGCTCCAGCAGCACCTCGCGGGTGAAGACCTGCCAGGGCTTGCGGGCGAGGGCGACCAGCAGGTCGAACTCCAGCGGGGTCAGGGCGATGGAGGCGCCCTCCCGCTTGACCGAGTGCCCGGCCACGTCGATGACCAGGTCACCTATGGCCAGCTGCTCGGGCGCGGGCTCCTCCGAACGGCGCAGGCGGGCCCGGATGCGGGCCACCAGCTCCTTCGGCTTGAACGGCTTGACGATGTAGTCGTCGGCCCCGGACTCCAGGCCCACGACCACGTCAACGGTGTCGCTCTTGGCGGTGAGCATGACGATCGGTACGCCAGACTCGGCGCGGATCAGTCTGCACACCTCTATGCCGTCCCGACCGGGCAGCATGAGGTCGAGCAGCACGAGATCCGGCTTCGCCTCCCGGAAGGCAGCCAGTGCCTTGTCGCCGTCCGCTACGAACGACGGCTCAAAACCTTCTCCACGCAGCACAATGCCGAGCATCTCGGCCAGCGCGGTGTCGTCGTCGACGACAAGGACGCGTCCCTTCATGATTGACATCATCCCATTAGCTAATCGTTACCCGGCGGTGAGCTGTCCCACAGCCAAAGGGGCTGGAAATAGTCCCTCGGACCTGCGTGGAGATCAGGGCGCCCAGTGTGCCCCGGATCTGTCCGCCGCACGAAGGCACGAACGGTCCGGGACCCAGCGGAGGGCCTGTCCGTTGCGGACGGCTGGTCCGTTCGAGGTTGTCACATGGCACGATGGCAGCCGGACCAAGCGCCCCGCACCTCGCAGTGCACGTGAAGGAGCGACGATGAACGACTCTCCGGGCTGGGCTACGCCCGGATCCTCCCCGTCCGACGGTGAGGGCTCCCAGGGTACGCAACCGCCATCCGGCGGCTCCGGTGACTCGAAGTGGTCCGCCGAGCAGCCCCCGCCGGGCCAGTGGTCGAGCCCGACCCCGGGCCAGACCCCGCCTGCCCCGCAGCAGCCCCCGGCTCCGCGGCAGGGCGCGGGCTGGGGTTCGTACGGCGGCGGCAACCCGCCCCAGAACGGTGCGCCCGGCGGCTGGGGCAACCCCAACCCGGCGGTGAAGCCCGGTGTGATCCCGCTGCGGCCGCTCGGCATGGGCGAGATCCTCGACGGGGCAGTCACCACCATGCGCAAGCACTGGCGTGCGGTACTGCCGATCACCCTGGTCGTGGCCGTCCTCGTGCAGCTGGTCGGCGTGCTCGTCCAGAAGTACGCGTTTGCCGACGTGGTACTGGACCAGTCGAGCGACGCGCCCCTCGACGAGCAGCTCGACTCCCTCAGCTCCATGGTGGGGCTGTACTCGGCCACCACGTTCATCCAGCTCGTCGGCACCATCGTGGCCACCGCGATGCTCACGATGATCTTCAGCCGCGCGATCCTCGGCCACGGCTCCTCGATCGGCGCCGCCTGGCGCGAGGCCCGTCCGCAGCTCGCCCGGCTGTTCGGCCTGACCCTCCTCCTCGGTATCGGCGCCGCACTCCTCTTCGCCCTGCTGGTCCTGCCCGGCGCCCTGACCGGCCAGGCCTTCCTCGCCGTCCTCGGCGGTCTCATCGCTCTGAGTCTCGTGCTGTGGCTGTGGGTCAGGTTCTCCCTGGCCTCGCCCGCGCTGATGCTGGAGAAGACGTCGGTGCGCAAGGCCCTCACCCGCTCCTCGAAGCTGGTCAAGGGCTCCTGGTGGCGGATCTTCGGCATCACCGTCCTGACGAACATCATCACGGGCTTCGTATCGGGGCTCATCGTCCTCCCGCTGACCCTCGTGGGCGGTCTGCTGTTCGGCGGCGGCCTCGAAGGCATGGCCGACGGCAGCGGGGCCACGAGCTGGGGCTACCTGATCCTGGTGGCCATCGGCGGGATCATCGGACTGACGATCACCATGCCGATGCAAGCGGGCGTCACCGTCCTGCTCTACGTCGATCAGCGCATCCGCCGCGAGGCCCTCGACCTGGAGCTGGCGCGGGCGGCGGGCATCGAGAACTACGGCACCACCACGCCGCCGACCGGAGGCTGACGCGGGGATGAGGAGCACGGGGGGCCTGCTCACCACACCCGCACCACAGCCCACGCCACCGCTCACCATCGGCCGCGAGGCCGCCCGCGAGGCGGCCCGCCACGAGCTGTCCAAGCCGGCGTACCACCGCAACGACCCGGGGCTGTTCCAGCGGGGCCTGGACCACTTCTGGGAGTGGGTCGGGGAGATCTTCGACCGCGCCTCCGGCGCGACCCCGGGCGGAGCACTGGGCCTGGTGGCCATCACCGTGTTCGCTCTGCTCCTCGTCGCCGCCCTGTGGTGGCGCCTGGGCGCCCCGCGCCGCAACCCGGCCCGGACCCCCGCCGACCTCTTCGGGGACGGCCTGCGCAGCGCCGCGGACCACCGCGCCGCCGCCGAGGCACTGGCCGGTGAGGGCCGCTGGAGCGGAGCCGTCCAGGAACGCATGCGCGCCGTCGTCCGCTCCCTGGAGGAACGCACCCTCCTGGACCCCCGCCCGGGCCGCACCGCGGACGAGGCCGCCGCCGAAGCCGCCGTCTCCCTGCCCTCCCACGCCGCGGCCCTCCACGCGGCGGCCCGCACCTTCGACGACGTCACCTACGGCGCCCACCCGGCCGACGCCACGATGTACGCCACCCTCACCACCCTGGACCAGGCCCTGTCCCGCACGAAGCCCCTCCTGACAGGCCCCATGCCATGACCCACCCGAACCCCGGCCCCCCCACGGACCCCCCTCCCGGCACGGCCGTCCCCACCGCGGGCACAACCCCGGCTACGAACGACCCGACCAGGGGCGCAGCCCCCCTGCCCCCTGTCCACGCGGCAGCGACCCCGCCGACCCCGGTCCCGGGCGTGCCCCATTCCTCCGGAACCGGCGCACCCCGCCCCGCCGGGCTCACGGCAGCCGCAGGCACGGCGCCGGCCCCCGGCGCAGCCGTCGCCACGGCATCCGGTGCCGCCGCCACGCCCCGTACGACCGCCGGAGGCACCCGTCCCCGGGACCTCTGGACCCGCGCCCGCGGGTTCCTCGTCGCGCTCGCGGTGCTCCTCGCCGCCGGGCTGGCCCTGGCCGCCCTGAACTCCGGCGCCCGGCACGGGTACCTCGACCCCCGCTCAGCCGACCCCTTCGGCAGTCAGGCCGTCGCCGAGCTGCTGAAGGCCCGCGGCGTCACCACCCGGGTCGTCACCACCGCCGAGGAGGCCGCCGACGCCGCCGGCCCGGACACGACCCTGCTGGTCACCGACCCCGACCGGCTCGGTGAGAGCCAACTCAGCGACATCCGTTCCGCGATCGACCTCTCCGGCGGCCGGACCGTCCTGCTCGCCCCGAGCGTCCTGAGCCTCCCCGCCCTGGCACCGGCCACCCGCACCCACGGCGACTCCCCCGCCCCCGGCACGGACCTCGACCCGGGTGGCACCTGCGCCCTCCCCGCCGCCACCTCCGCGGGCCGCGCCTCGACCGGCGGCGGATACCGCTACTCCACCGGCACCCCCGGAGCCACCGGCTGCTACCCCAGCTCCGGTCACCCCACCCTCCTCGTCCTGCCCACCGGCGTCCGCGGCGGCGACACCGTCCTCCTCGGCTCCGAGACCGTCTTCCTCAACAAGGCCCTCGCCGAGGAAGGCAACGCCTCCCTCGCGCTCCAGCTCCTCGGATCCCGCCCGAACCTCGTCTGGTACCTGCCGTCCCTCGCCGACAGCGAGGCCGCCGGCGACGGCGCCGGCGAGGAGAAGGACTTCCTCGAACTGATCCCCGCAGGATGGAGTTGGGCCCTGCTCCAGCTCTTCCTCGCCGCCGCCGTCGCCGCCCTCTGGCGCGCCCGCCGCCTCGGCCCGCTCGTCACCGAACGCCTGCCCGTCCTCATCCGCGCCTCCGAGGCCACCGAGGGCCGCGCCCGCCTGTACCGCAAGGCGGGCGCCCGCGACCGCGCCGCCACCGTGCTGCGCGCCGCCTCCCGCGAACGCCTGGCCGCGCTGGTCGGCGTACCGGCCGTCCGGGCCCACGACTCCGCGTCGCTGGTCCCCGCCGTCGCGGCCCGCCTCACGGCCGGCCACCCGCACCACCCGGACACCCTGCTCTTCGGCACCACCCCCGCCACCGACGCGGCGCTCGTCGCGCTCGCCGACCACCTCGACGCCCTCGAAAGAGAGGTCCGCACCTCATGACGGCCACCACCGACAGCGCCCGTTCCGCCCTGGAGGCGCTCCGCACCGAGATCGGAAAGGCCGTGGTCGGCCAGGACTCCGCCGTCACCGGTCTCGTCGTAGCCCTCCTCTGCCGTGGCCACGTCCTCCTCGAAGGCGTCCCCGGCGTAGCGAAGACCCTCCTGGTACGGGCCCTCGCCGCCTCCCTCGACCTGGACACCAAGCGCGTCCAGTTCACCCCCGACCTGATGCCCAGCGATGTCACGGGCTCCCTCGTCTACGACGCCCGCACCGCCGAGTTCTCCTTCCAGAACGGCCCGGTCTTCACCAATCTCCTCCTCGCCGACGAGATCAACCGCACGCCCCCCAAGACCCAGTCCTCCCTCCTCGAAGCGATGGAGGAGCGCCAGGTCACCGTCGACGGCACGCCCCGCAAGCTCCCGGAGCCATTCCTCGTCGCGGCCACCATGAACCCGGTCGAGTACGAGGGCACTTACCCCCTGCCCGAGGCCCAGCTCGACCGCTTCCTCCTGAAGCTGACCGTCCCCCTCCCCTCCCGCGAGGACGAGATCGGCGTACTGACCCGCCACGCGGCCGGCTTCAACCCCCGCGACCTGCACTCCGCCGGCATCCGCCCGGTCGCCGGTCCCGAGGAACTGGAAGCCGCCCGCAAGGCCGTCGAGGCCACCAGCGTCTCCCCGGAGATCACCGCGTACGTGGTCGACATCTGCCGCGCCACCCGCGAATCCCCCTCCCTCACCCTCGGCGTCTCCCCGCGCGGCGCCACCGCACTGCTGGCCACCGCCCGCGCCTGGGCCTGGCTCGTGGGCCGCGACTACGTCTCCCCCGACGACGTGAAGGCCCTCGCCCTGCCGACCCTGCGCCACCGCGTCCAGCTGCGCCCCGAGGCCGAGATGGAGGGCGTGACGGCCGACGCGGTCATCACCGCGATCCTCACCCACGTCCCCGTGCCGCGCTGATGGCCTTCACCGGACGCGCCGCCCTGCTCGCGGCCCTCGGCAGCATCCCCGTCGGCGTCCTCGCACCGAGTTGGGAGGGGATGCTCGCGGTCAACGCGCCCATCGCCCTTGCCTGCGCGGTCGATTACGCCCTCGCGGCGCCGGTCCGCACGCTCCAACTGGCCCGCTCCGGCGACACCTCGGTACGCCTCGGCGAATCCGCCGACGTACACCTGACCGTCACGAACCTCTCCCCCCGTACGCTCCGCGCCCGGTTCCGCGACGCCTGGCCCCCGAGCAGCTGGCTCCCGGGTACCGAAGTCGCAGGCTCCCGGCACGCGTTGACGATCCCTTCGGGCGAACGCCGCCGCCTCACCACCCGCCTGCGGCCCACCCGTCGCGGCGACCGCCAGGCGGCCCGCGTCACGATCCGCTCGTACGGCCCGCTCGGTCTGCTCGCCCGCCAGGGCCACCACACCGTCCCGTGGACGGTCCGCGTGCTCCCGCCGTTCGCCAGCCGCAAGCACCTCCCCTCGCGCCTGGCCCGACTGCGCGAACTGGACGGCCGCACCAGCGTCCTGACCCGCGGTGAGGGCACGGAGTTCGACAGCCTGCGCGACTACGTACCCGGCGACGACACCCGTTCCATCGACTGGCGGGCCACCGCCCGTCGGCAGAAGGTCGCCGTCCGCACCTGGCGTCCCGAGCGCGACCGCCACATCCTGATCTGCCTGGACACCGGCCGCACCGCGGCCGGCCGCGTCGGCGACGCGCCACGCCTGGACTCGGCGATGGACGCGGCCCTGCTCCTGACGGCCCTGGCCACCCGCGCAGGGGACCGTGTGGACCTCTTGGCCCACGACCGCCGCCCCCGCGCCCAGGTCCAGGGCCGCTCGGCGGCCGATACCCTTCCGGCCTTCGTCAACGCGATGGCCACCCTGGAGCCGGAGCTCGTCGAAACCGACGCCCGCACCCTGGTCTCCACCATCCTGCGCAGCGCCCCGCGCCGCTCCCTGGTGGTCCTTCTGACCAGCCTGGACGCCGCCCCCATCGAAGAGGGCCTCCTCCCGCTCCTGCCGCGCCTCACCCAGCGCCACACGGTCCTGCTGGCCTCGGTCTCCGACCCCCACGTCGCGGAAATGACCAAGTCCCGCGGCACCGCCGAAGCCGTCTACGAAGCCGCGGCGGGCACCCAGTCCCAGGCGGCCCGCCGCCGCACGGCCGAGCAGCTCACCCGGCACGGCGTCCACGTGGTCGACGCCACCCCGGACACCCTGGCCCCCGCCCTGGCCGACGCCTACCTGGCCCTCAAGGCCGCCGGCCGCCTCTAGTACTGCGGTGGTGCAGACCACCGGAGGTCGGATCGTCCTCACGATGATGAGCCCCACGGCTCACCACGGGCTGAACGTGGTGCGAATACGCCGCCAGATCGAGACCCGGACCCCTGAGGTCATGGCCCTCCACAACACAAACATGGGTGATCCCGCCGACTGGTGAAGCCGGCTGGGTTCCACACGATATGGCCGTAAACGCAGAAAAGCCCCGTACCAGTTTCCTGGTACGGGGCTTTCTACAATAATTGTTCGGCGGCGTCCTACTCTCCCACAGGGTCCCCCCTGCAGTACCATCGGCGCTGAAAGGCTTAGCTTC
>NZ_JAPNLJ010000070.1 GCF_026627445.1 Streptomyces sp. H27-H1 | reverse complement strand
TACACCAGCGCGACGAGCGCACGCTGGTGCGGAGGCAGCTTGCACCGCCGGTCACCCTCACGGAGGACGATCAGCATCGTCACCGCCTCAACCAGGGCATGCGGCAGGTCGAGTGCGGCAGGATACGCAAGCAACGGGGCTCCCCGGCGACATAGGCGAGACGTCAGACACCTCCCACAACTGCCAGGGAGCCCTGCTCGTTCTGCCTCCACGGCCCACCGCGGACATCACCCGATCGGTGGCCACGCTGAAAAAGCTCTTTTGAATCAGCCCTGCTGGATGTCGAGCATGGCCCAGTCGTAGTGGCGGTCGCGCTTTACCACTGTGCATACTTTCGGATCCTATTTACGCGGCCCTCCAGGTGGGAGTATTTGCTGAGGGCACTGGAGTTGCGGTCGAAACGTTTACAGATGGCCATGGCCTCGCCCCAGGCTCGGGCGATACCCGAGATGTCTGCCTTCTCCGGCGGAACATGCAGGTTGTCCCTTAGAACGGAGAGGTTGTGCTTGCGCCACTCGCCCATGACCAGCGCGTAGTTATTCTTGAGCAGTTTCTCGTAATGGGCCCGGGCTTCCTCCGGACTCGAAAATTTCTTCTGTTTTGAGCTGTCCAGAATGTATCCCAGTGCCTCCAAGGCGTCTCCGAGCGGCGTCGGGAAGTCGCTCAGATGCACGGTGTCCTCTCCCTGCCAAACGATCAGCTCTGTGATGACATTCTTCCACCCGGGCTTGGAGCGTAGATCCTTCTTTTTCAGGCGATTTCCCAATATCTTTTCAGCCATTATCCTTTTCTGTTCCGGCGGGAGCCCTGAGAAGGGGGTTGACATAGAGATTTTCTCGTTTCTGTGTTCAGTAGTTCAGGGGCGTTTTGAGGTAATCTCGTCTGAATGCACGGATACAGACTCAGAGAGAGAGCTGCCGGAGCTCGCGCTCGACGAGGCTGACACTTTCTTCCCAGATCTCTCTGCGCTCGTCCTTCGAGATGACGTATCCGGCTTCGGCGAGGCCAGCCAAAACCTCTCGGAACACGTCTGATGCCTCGTCGGCGACGACGCTCTCCATGGTGGTCGCGTTGGCGTCCCCGTGCTCGTCTAGAGGCGTCCAGTCCGCTCCTCGATGGCTGCAGTAATGCCAAGCAGACGTGGCCGGGTCCTGCCAGACGAGACCTTGTCCGTACGGCCGGGCCGCCAGTTCCGCCTTGAGACGTTCGAACAGTGCGGCATCATCGGAGCCGTACAGAAGATCGACGAGTTCGTGAGAAAGCTCTTCGATGAGTGCCACCGCATTCTGCACCCCCGTGCATCGGGCAGCCTCCTGCAGTGAGTGGAAGTCGTGCGCGCCCGTCCACAGCTCGGTGGGTATGGGATGCAGAGGCGTGAACAGTTCGCTGTCGTAGCGATCCCAGTTGATCATTTCCACTCCTTGGGTCTGAAACTTATTACAGAATAGATCCGGACTTATTGGAGCGTCGCTAAAGTGGGGTTGTCCCCGCATGAACGCGTGGGGCGGCGGCAGGGCTGGTTCAAAGTCCTGGTAATCATGTGGTGGTGCAGGTCAGGCCACGTCCCGGAGATCGAGTGGGTGGGTGAAGGGGTGGCAGGAGATCGACAAGCGACTTCCATTTCCAGACAGACAGACCCACCGTAGTTACGGCAGCTGTAGATAGCTGCTGCTGAGTTTTCGGCCCGCGCATCCAGGCCCTGCGCCAGATCATGGTCCAGAACTACGACCGTGACACTGCTGGGCACCTGCGCTGGCGCACGGCCGAGAAGGAAGAAGGGCCCGGGCTGCCGCCCTCGTCCCGGGCTGTCGTCTCTCCCTACGACACCTCGGCCCGCTACGCACGGCACGGACACATCATCAGCTGGACGGGGTTCTCCGCTCATCTGACCGAGACCTGCGCTCCCGACGGCCCCAACGTGATCACGGACGTGGTCACCACCGCGGCCACCACCCACGACAGCCAGGTCCTGCCTGGCATCCACACCCGTCTGGCCCGCCGCGGACTGCTGCCCGCCGAGCACCTGGTCGACGCCGGCTACACCTCCCTGCCCCACCTGGAACAAGCCGCTCGTGAACACCACGTCACCGTCACCGGACCACTGCCGGCCAACCCCACCCGCCAGCATCGCCAGGGCAAGGGTTTCGCCCGGGACGATTTCCACATCGACTACGACCATCAGCAGGTCACCTGCCCCCAGGGCCAGGTCAGTGCGGGCTGGCACGGCCCCTACCCGACCTCCTCGCCCACCGCGGCCCCGCTAATCGTGGCCAGGTTCACCAAGAGCCAGTGCCGCCCCTGCCCGGCCCGCACCCAGTGCACCAGCACCGCCGACAACGCCCGCACCGTGGGCTTTCCCCCGCGAGAGCTCCGCGACCTGCAACTCCGGATCCGTACTGAGCAACAGACACCCGAGTGGAAAACCCGCTACGCGGTCCGCTCCGGAGTGGAGGGCACGGTCAACGAGTTCGCCCACGGACACGGCATGCGGCGCTGCCGCTACCGAGGACAGGGAAAAGCCCACATCCAGCACGTCCTGACGGCCATCGCCGTCAACATCGAGCGCCTCAGCGGACTGCCACCAACCGAGGAATCACCCATACCTCGCCGACCGACTGCTCTCCAGAACTACCTCGACCAGCGCGGGATCCCCCGGCCGAAGTCATGGCGAACCCTGGGCACCTGACCTCGACGGCTCCAAGATCCCCGACAGAGTCAAGCTAGACCGACCGGCAAATGGTGGGGCAGGCGGCGGCTGCCCGCGTCGCCAGTTGCGGACGCAGAGCCACCGCACGAGCGGCATTGCACAGCTCAACGCCGCTCAGCCCGTCGGCGCGTCGCGCTCAGCCGATGAAGACGCCGTGCTGCGGCACGGGAGGCATGACCCTCCCGTTGGGTGCGGGGACCGGGTCGCTGCAGGTCTGCACGGTGTCGCCGGCGCGCGCGGCGGCCTTGCCGCCGATGCGCACGGTCGCGCTGCCCTTGATGACAGTCCCGGTGTGGGTGGGGGGAACCGCGAACATGGCCGGTGCCGGGGCGATGTGCGGCGGGCTGATGGCGGCGGCGACGCCCAGCGTCGCAGCGGGCTTGCCGCCGATGCGCACGGTCGGGCAGCAGCCTCCCGTGAGGGTTGCCTGGTAGGCGAACGGCATGGGCTGGGGGGTGGGGGGACCGGGCGGAGCCGGTACCAGCACGATATGGATGTCGATGCCGGTGACCTTGTCACCGAGTCGCGCCGCCGGAAGTCCGGGCATGGTGGGCCTGCCTTTCGAAGCGGAGGGAGGGGAGGAGGGGGGGGAGAAGGGAGGAGAGGGAACGGGAAGCGGAGACGGAGGCGCTGCGACGGTTCAGCCGCCGGTCACCATGGCGGGGAAGAGCGCGGTGGGAGAACACGTTGTGCTCGAGGCCTCGCATCGGACGGCCACCACGATGGCGTCCCCGGCGTTGAAGGTTACGGTGTCCTGGAAGCCGTAGCGTTCGTGCGTCAGGGTGGCGAGGTCGCGCTTGAGCAGTACCGTGCTGTTCTTGCGGATCTCCAATGTTCCGGCGGAGCCCGCCGGGTTGGTCAGGATGACCTCCCCGACCTTGATGGTCTGCCCGGCCTGGACCTTGCGGCTGCGGGTCACGAAGTCCGTGCTCCCCACGATGGCCTGGCCCTGGATGCGGATGCTTTCGGCAGTCGGCTCCGAGGCGCCGCCCGCCGGTGGGTTGACGGGTGAACTGCCGCCGCCGGATCCGTCCGAGCCGCCTGAACTGACAGCTCCGTTCGATCCGCCTGAACCGCCTGAACTGACAGCTCCGTTCGATCCGCCTGAACCGCCTGAACTGACAGCTCCGTTCGATCCGGAAGCAGCAGATCCGCCCGTGCCTGCGGCACCCGCCCCGTCCGGGCCGCTCCCTTGCCCTGTCGTCTGGCCCGGGTCATTCGCCCCGGGGGTCTCCGGGAGCGTCCCGGGGGACGTCCCGGGGGACGGACTCCCGCCCGGGAGCACCGGAGTCCGGTCGTCGCCGTCAGGGTTCGGAAGGCCGCCAGCGGCGGCCTTCGAGGTGGGCAACGCATCGAAGACAGCCGGTGCCAGTACGGCGAGCAGGACTACGCCGGCCACACCGAAGGTCAGCGCCTTGGGCAGCCAGCGCGGCAGCAGGGCGGGCTGGATCACCACACCGGCGGTGTCGAGCTTGGTGCCGTCCGAAGCCGTCAGGCCGATCTCGATGGGGACCGTCTTGGGCTGGCCAGTGAGAAAGCGGCGCTTCATCCGCATGCGGACCGGGATCAGCTGGGTGGTCCCGCCCTCGACGACCGTCTGGGCCGGCTTGAAGCGGAAGCCGACGGCCCCGCTCTCGTCCTTCCCCGTGAACTGGACCGTCACCGGCCCGTTGCCGAAGTTGTCGACGGCCAGTTTGGTGCGAGCCGCCCGGGCGCCCCGGACGGTGCGCGGGACCAGCTCGGCCGCCAGCTCCGCGAAGCCCCCGACCTCGACGGTGCCCTCCTCGATCACCGACCCGTCGGTGTCCTCCTGCGCCATGATGCGCAGGGCGAAGGCCTTGGTCCCACACGGAACGTCTGCCGAGCGCGGAGGCGTGAAGGTGAGCACTACCACCGCGTCGTCGCCGGGGAAGACGTTGACACTCTCTGGCTGCACGGTGGTCCACTCGGCCGCCTCGCCCAGCACGTCGAGCGTGAAGGTGTCGACTGTGTGGCCGGTGTTGTGCAGGCGTACGGAGCAGGTGGCGCTCTCACCGGCCTCGACTGCGACATCCCGTTCGTCAAGCGATGCGATGACTCCCATGCACCCACTCTCGCGCCCTGCGCGCTCCCGGGACATCCGCGCCCGGTCAGGACGACGGGCAGTTCTCCTGCTCCTTCGCGCACTTGTCCCCTCATCCGCACTGCGTAAATCAGGGAGAGGGCACACTCAGATGATGGACACAAGACGTAACGAACCGACGACGTGGAATCCGGCACAGCTGGTGGAGTTCGACATCACGAGCAATGAGATCCAAGACGGCCTGGTCTCGTTCCAAGCCGACACCCTTGCGTTCCGTTTCACTCCCCGGCCCATGACGCAGCGGTTGGAGTGCACGGTGGAGCTCAGGGAATACCTGGGGGGCGGATTCGCGGGCAACGTACTGCTGAACGGCACCGCCAGTACGGTGATCGAGCCGGACCAGAGCTCCGATGCCTGGCTATGTTTCGGCGGGTTCGGCTGGCAGGACGAGCGCATGACCAGGCCCGTCGGCCTGTGCCACTACCGAGTGTCGCTGGACGGCGACTCCACGGTCAGCGTAGCGATCGGAGCCGAAGAGCACCTCTTTTGACGTCCCTTCGGCCCGTTTCCGTCCCGAACGGACAATCCTTCGCAACGGTTCCTCTATCCCCCGCTTAACTTCCGCGGGCACACCATGGACATACCAACCGCGGATGGACCGTCTACATGGAAGTCCCCCGGTGGCCTTCTCCTCAGTTCTCCGAATACAAGAGGGACTTCATGTCGAAGAGGATCACTGTTTTCGTCCAGGCTCTGGATTCTATATCGGAGCTGGGTGTCCTTGCCGCGCTCCGCATCCGACCCGAAGTGCACATCGTGGATCGTCAGGACGCCGACTCGGACACCATTGCCGTGCTCGTCGTCGACGAGATCGACGACGACGCCATCTGCCTGGTCAAGTCGACCCGGGCCCAGGGCCCTCGGCGCGTGGTGCTCGTCGCCTCCTCCCTGGAGGACGGCGGCGTGTTCGCCGCAGCCGAGGCGGGCATCAGCGGGCTCGCCCGCCGCAAGGACGTCACTGCGGACGGACTGGTCCAGGTGATCAGCTCGGTCGACCGCGGTGCGGGGGTCCTGCCGCCCGACGTGGTCGGCAGCCTCCTCAAGCAGGTCTCCAAGCTCCAGCACCAGACATCCACCCCGCGGGGACAGCGTTACTCCGGCATCACCGACCGCGAAGCCGATGTGCTTCGCCTGGTGTCACAGGGTTTGGACACCAACGAGATCGCCCAAGAGCTGTCTTACTCCGAGCGGACCGTCAAGAACACCCTGCACGCCATCAACAACCGGTTCAACCTGCGCAACCGCCCCCATGCCGTCGCCTACGCCATTCGCGAGGGCCTCATCTGACGGACACCGCTCCGGTGTGCGCTGCCGGCACGTGCGGCGCGACGAGTCGGCGCCGGGACCTCGACAGGTCCCGGCGCCTTGGCGTTACGGACGAAGGGCTCGTGCCCGCTGGGCCTTCCGCCACTGCTCGAGCTCGCGGCGCGACTTCCGGCAGGTGCGCCAGTGACGGTAAATCAGGTGAATCATGGCTCCCATGGCTGCTCTCTCTCGGTTGGCCGGGGCCCCGGCGGCCCTCGGTCTGGTGCGGGCAACGAAGGTCTGGATGTCGGACTCGACTGTCAGCAGGAATCCGGTCCGCTCCCCCGCACTACGACAGGGCTTCCGTGCGCAGGCGGCGCAGCGAGCCCTGACCGGTGGCGCAACCCCTTGGCTTCTCAACGCGGTGGCGCGGAGGGCCGACCGGCAGGGCGGCGGGAGACGGCGGGCCCGCCGAAGGAAAGGGTCGCGCGCGCTCCCCCGGAGGGCGCGGCGCTGAGAACGAGACGGCCGCCGGAGATCGTGGCCGTGCGGCGGGCGATGTCCAGGCCGAGCCCGCTCGACCCGCCGGTGCTGCGGCCGCGTTCGACCACGCGATGGTCGGAGAAGCCTGGTCCGTCGTCGTCGATGGTCAGTTCGGCACCGCCGCCCATGACGGCTCGTACGGTGATCCGCATGCCCGCGGCTTCTGGGGTGTGGGTGAAGACGTTCTCCAGCAACACGTCGACCACGGCCTCGAGTTCGGACTGCGGTACGTACACCTGGCAGTCGGTGTCGTAGACCGTCAGCTCGCACGCCCTGCCCTGTTCCTCGGCCAGGACCGCCCAGAAGGCCACCCGCTCCGACACCACCGCGTCCAGGCAGGCGGTCAGGCCGCCCTCCGAGGCGATCGGTTTGCGGGCGTGCCGGATGACCCTGGTGACCTCGCCGTTCAGCTCGTGCAGGCCGGCCAGCAGCCGTTCCGCCTCCGTGTGGCCCTTGAGCGCCTCCGCTTGGAGCATCAGCGAGGTGATGGGGGTGCGCAGCCGGTGGGACAGGTCCGCCAGGGACTCGCGCTCGTTGGTGACGAGGGCGCCGGTTCTGGCGGCCAGCGCGTTGAGGGTGACCCCCAGTTGCTGGAGCTCCCGCGGGCCCTCTCCCCGGAACCGGGCGTCGAGCCGCCCCTGGCGCAGGTTGGTCGCCACGTCGGTCAGCTCCTCGGCGGTGCGTACCACCGAGCGGACCAGCCGGTCGGCGAGGACTACGGACACGGCGGGTAGCAGGACGGCCGCGGCGGCGAGGGCGGCCACGACGCGTAGGGTCTCCTCGCTCGCCCCGGCGGTGTCGACGGCCACGTCGATCTGGGCTTGGCCGCCGCCAGCCATGGGCACGGACAGGCTGGCGACGCGGTCGCCGTTGCAGGTCCAGTGCTCGAGGTCGCCGGGGCGGTCGGGTTCCGGCTGCTGCAGGCACGGCACCGGCGCCCCGTAGCGAGCGCCCCAGGGCATGACCACGGTGGCTCGGACGCTGGCCTGCTGATCGGCGATCCAGGAGGTGAGCTGACCCGTCCCCGACCGGGCGGACTCGCGGGTCAGGGTGGCGAGGGTCTGTGCCTGCAGGACGGCGTCGTGGTCGGCCTGGGCGAGGTGGGCGTACCCCGCGTAGAAGACCAGCGGTACGCCCAGCAGGAAGACGGTGAGGAGGGTGCTCAGCGCACTGACGAGGGCGAACTTCCTCCGCATGCTAGGCGGCTGGTTCGGCGATCTTCACTCCGACGCCGCGCACGCTGTGGAGGTAGCGCGGTTCGGCGGCGGTCTCGCCGAGGCGGCGGCGCAGCCAGGACAGGTGGACGTCGATGGTCTTCTCGCTGGCGCCGAAGGCGTCGTCCCAGATCTCGCTGAGGAGCTCGCCCTTGCTGACCACGCGGCCCGCGTTCCGGGTGAGGTAGGTAAGGAGCCGGAACTCCTTGGGCCGCATCTCCAGCTCCCGGCCGTCCAGGGTGGCGGTGTGGGCATCCAAATCGATGCTCAGCCCGCCGACGTGGTAGGTGCTCTCCTCGCGCCGGTCGCCGGAGCGCCGCAGCACGGCGCGGATCCGGGCGTCGAGGTGCTCTGCAGAAAACGGTTTGACGACGTAGTCGTCGGCCCCCAGGTTCAGCGCACGCACGATGTGATTGTCGTCGTCCCGGGCGCTGGCCACCAGGACCGGGGTGTTCACCGTGGCGCGCAGCATCTTGAGCACGTCCAGGCCGTCGATGTCCGGCAGTCCGAGGTCGAGGATGATCACACCGCCCGGGGCCGCGGCGGCGGCGTGGCTAAGGCCGTCGGTTCCCTTGGCGACGGCATGGACGTCGTACTTCAGCTTCCGCAAGGAAGCCGAAAGGAACTCGCGGATCTCCGCGTCATCTTCTATCACCGTCACGCGCGTCCAAGCCATTGCCCGTCTCCGTGCCCTCGGTGGCGCCTCTTCAGCACCCTCGTGAACCAGATTGCGTGCGGGGAAGGCCGACGGGATCCGGGGATCGGAGGACCCGGGCGGACAGCCCGTTTCCTCCGACCGGGGGACGGAACGCGGTACCCGGTCACCTACCGCCTGTGGGGCGGGTGGCTCAGTCCATCAGCCCACGACGCATCCCCTCCGCGACGGCCGCGGCCCGGTCACCGACGCCGAGCTTCTCGTAGAGGTGCTGTGCGTGGGTCTTGATGGTGCTGGGCGCCAGGAACAGCTTCTGCGCGATCTGCGGGATGCTCATCCCCTCGGCGAAGTCCCGCAGCACTTCCAGCTCCCTTTCGGTGAAGACCGGCCCGCCGGACTGCGCACGCATACGGATTTCCTCGGCGACACCGCCGGCGAGGTCCGGGGGGATCACCGTCCTGCCGACGGCCGCCTGGCGCACCGCCTCGACCAGCTCGGCCCGTTTGGCGTCCTTGAGGAGGTAGCCCGCGGCACCCTCCTCCAGAGCGCGGAAGACGAGTTCGCTGTTCTGGAACGCGCTGACGACGACCACGCGCGTGGCGAGCTTCCACTGCGCGACGGCGCGCGTCAGGGCGATGCCGTCCATGTCGGGCATCCTGAAGTCGACCAGGGCGACATCGGGAGTGAGCTCTTTGATCATCTTCAGGGCTTCGCGTCCGTTCGAGGCCTCACCCACTACCTCGATGGTTCCACTCATGGCCAGGGCCCTGCGCACCCCCTCACGGTAGAGGGGGTGATCGTCCGCGATGACGACCCGGATGCGATCCGTCATGGAGGGTCACCTCGGAATTCTGGGTGCACTGACACGCGGCACGGACGCTCTCTAGCTCCGAGGATAGTCGCGGTGAGCGGCGTCGGCCCGGCGGGCCCTGCCGGTCACGGCCAACCGCGTTGGCCGTCGGTCAGGCCGCCCCAGATTCCGAAGGCCTCCCTGCTCGATTTCGCGTACGCCCAGAACTCCGCGGCGGCTGGGCCACCACCCAGGTGGCCCAGCCCAGCACCTGTCCAGTCTCCGATGCGGCTTCGATCGACCCCCGTGGACATCCCTCTCTTCCGTACCTCTTTCGTCCGGGATCGCCGCCCAGTGTGCGGACGGACATCGCGCGTCGCGTCGCCCGTCCGGGTCAGGCGCGGGGAGAGCCGGGGCTCCTCCCTGGTCTACGGCCTCCAGCACCGCCTCCCGGTGGTGCTGGCCTTGCGGTTCATCGTGTGCGACGCTGCCGCCAGCGTCCTGATGAACGTGGTGCGCGCGCTGGGCTTCAGAGGCGCCGCTGGCGGCGCTTGCCTTCCAGGAGCGGCGGCAGGACGTGGATACGGGGGGTGGCCCGGTCCGGCTCCGGGGAGGGCGGCTCCGGAAGGAGCCCCAGCATCCCCAGGAGGGCCGTGCAATCGATGGCGTCGCGGGACCTGGAGGCCACGACCCCGCGCGCGGCACGCGTCTCCTCCTCGTCCGCGGGCGCCAGGCTGAGCATCTCCTGTTGGAACGTGTCGTGTCGGATCACTTCCGGCCGCCCTTTCCTCAGCGCGCCTGTACGGGACCGAGGCCCTGGGACTGTAAGAACGCCCCCGGATCGGTGTGGCTGGAGTACGTGTCGGCGGCCGTCCCGACCTCGAAGTGCAGGTGCGGTCCGGTGCTGCGGCCCGTGCTGCCGACCAAGCCCACCTGGGTGCCCGCGTCCACACGATCGCCCGGCTGGACATCGATACGGCTGAGGTGCGAGTACGATGAGTACCTGGTCTGGTTCTTGCCGTCCACGGTCACTTGGTGCTCCACGACCACCTGGTTGCCGAACGCGCCGTTGACCCCCGCGCTCCGGACGGTGCCGTCGACCACGGCACTGACCGGGGTTCCTTGCGGTGCGGCGTAGTCGATCCCCGTGTGGAACCCGAGGGCCCATGAGCCCGCCATCTTGTAGTGAGCACTCACGTAGCCCTCGACTGGCACCACGGCCTTGGGCCCCTTCGCCGGCGCGGCCTTCTTCTCCTGCAGGACCGGCTTGGCCTTCTTCTCCTGCGGGGCCGCCGCCTTGCCGCCTTCGGGTACGACTAGCTTGTGGCCAGGGCTGATCAAGTTCGGATCGGGGATCGCGCTCTTGTTCGCGTCGTGGAGCGGGTGCCAGCCGTCCAGGCTGTGTGCCTGTGCGATGCCGGACAGTGTGTCGCCCGGCTTGATGGTGTACGTACCGGCGGCCTGGTCCGTGCCGCCGCCCGTGCTCTCGGGCTTCTCTGGCGCGGGCGTCCGCACGGGAGCCGACTTGGTGTCCGCCCCGTCTGTGGACGCACTCTGCCCGTCCAGCGCACCCGAGCAGGCCCCCCACGCGCCCGCCCCCTGCACGGCGAGGACCTTCTCGGCGACGGCTATCTGCTGTGCCTTCGTGGCCAGGTGGGCGCTCTCGGCGTGCTGGCCGCCCCCAAAGGCCTTCCAGGTCTCCGGCGAGAACTGCAGGCCACCGTAGTAGCCGTTACCGGTGTTGATGGCGAAGTTCCCCCCGCTCTCGCACTGGGCCAGCTTGTCCCAGGCTTCCGGGGTCGCAGCCTCCGCGGTGCCGCCGAGCAGTAGCGGGAGAGCGATGCCGACACCCGTGACGCCGGTCGCGGCGGCTACCCGCTGCGTGCACGTGGGCTTCGGGCGACGACGTCGGCCATGGCCTTTTCCGAGCATGGTTCTTTCCCTTCTCCGCCGCTCGCGCGGCGCGATGTTGATGGTCTGTCATTTCCCTCCGCGCATCCGCGGTGGTCGAAGAGTGACCTGCAGCCAAACTAGACGTCGGCCCCCTAACGGCCGGCTATCGCTGTCCGGTCCGTCCCACAACACCGCGATCAAAAACTCCGGGTCCCCGGCTCAGAACAGGTATCCGCGGACCGTGGTGAAGAACTCGAGTTCTGACAGGGCGACTTGGTCGCTCTTGTGGTTGCCGTAGGCACTCACGACCCGGACTTTGACCCATGTGGCCGTGCCCTGTGAGTCCAATCTCAGGGCCTGTCCCTCACCCTTGTCCGACAACGCGACGGTCTGCTTACGCCCGTTTGAGTACTCGATCTCCAGCTGCTTGGCCCGGTCATAGGCCTTGAAGTCGGGATGGGCTCCGTTGCGCACCACCACGTGGGTCAGGTCCACCGGTTCGGCGAACTTGAGGACGACGCCCTGGCTGTCCTTGGGGGAGGAGAGCCAGAAGGTGTCCGACCACGTATCGAAGGCCTGCAAGCTCGAGTGCGCCGGATCACCCGAGCCGAGGTCCTCCACATCAGGGTGGACGGGGGAGAACTCGGGCTTGATCGTCGCCTTCAGCCGGGACTGGACCTCGGCTGCCTGGGACGTGGCGTACTGGCGGAAGGGACTGTGGACCATGTAGAGGGTGGTCAAGGTCAACAGCGCGACGCTGCCCACGAGACGGATCGGGCCCACGAGCATGGACGGGGCGAAGCGCCGTTTGTCGCGCACCCCGGCCTGCCCGGGGCGCTGGCCGGCCTCGAGCACGGCCGGCCCCCGGTGGAGCCTGGCCCACAGTCTCGGCCACCACGACATGGTCGCCTGCTCGGCCTGCTCCAGGGACGATCCGCACCTGCTGCAGAACTTTCGCTCGTCATCGTTGTTCTCGCCGCATTCCGGGCAGACCAGGTCACCGGACATGGCCGCCCGGGTGGCGCGCCGCCGCTGCGGAGGTCTGCGCTCCTCGGGTTCGGCCGGCGCGACGAGACCGGGCTCCTCCTCGCCCTCCGGTACCTCGTCGTCGTCCCCGCCCTCTGCTTCTTCGTCGTCGTCCTGGCCCTCCTTCAGGAGGTCGGCGAGCCAGTCGCCCTCCTCGTCTTCCTCGTCTTCCTCGTCCTCCTCGTCCTCCTCGTCCTTCTCGGTTTCGCCCCCCTTCTTGGCGTGGTCGTCTGCCGCCTCGTCGACGTCGACGTCGCCGCCATCGCCTGCGTCTTCGTCGCCCGCGGCCGTGTCTTCGTCTGCGTCTTCCTTGAAGAGGTCGGCGAGCCAGTCGTCCTCGTCGTCCTCCTCACCATCGGACTTGTCGTCGTCCTTTTCTTTCAGGAGAGCCGCAAGCCAGTCATCACCCTCTTCGCCCTTTTCGTCGTCCTTTTCGTCGTCGTCCTCATCGCCTTTCAGGAGGTCGGCGAGCCAATCGTCGTCGTCATCCTCGTTGTCATCGTCATCGTCGTCGTCCCCATCGTCCGCGCCCTGCCGCGCCGTGGGCCCGGTCTTCGTCTTGAGGAGGGATGCAAGGAACTTGTCGTCCTCGTCCTCGTCCTCGTCGCCGACCAGGGGACGCCCCATACCCGGAGGTCCACCCATACGCGAAGGAATACCCATACCGGGAGGGCCACCCATACCCGGAGGACCCATACCGGGAGGACCACCCATACCGGGAGGACCACCCATGCCCGGCATACCTATACCCGGCGCACGCCCCATACCCGGGGGGCCGCCCATGCCGGGAGGACCACCCATGCCCGGAACGCCCGCCGGTCCCGTCCGGCCCGGCAGGGCGGAGCGGCTGCCGACATCGGCATACAAGCTCCGCTGCAGCCTCTGCAGGGCAGACGGGGCGGGCCCCCCGGCCCGCTGTTCGGCCTCTTGGCGCAGGTCGTCGGGAAGGTCGATCTTCTGCTTCTTGCCGGTCCACTCCAGGAACGAGCCACACGAGCCGCAGAACTTGTCACCCGCGCCGTTGTTGAACCCGCACTTACGACACGTGGTCATGTTCCAGCAGCTCCACGGCACGGTGTACGTGTGCGGGCACCGCGCCGGCGACCAGCGCCTCGACCGCCTCCCGCTGGGCGGCGAGCGCACGCGGCAGCCGGACGATGACGGCGGGCTCGGCATCGATGGGGCCGCAGCCACCGGCCCGGTCGGAGCAGTGGACCCCACCGCTGTCCACCACCTCCACCCACGCTCCCGTCAGGGTGCGCAGCGCGTCGCGCAGACCCTCGTACGTCCCGCGGACGACGAACGACTCCGCCGCGTGCTTGACCCGGGCGCGCCGGGCGGCCTCGGGAAGGGTCTCCTCCACCGTGATGCCCAGCCACCCGGCCAGCCAAGGCAGGAAGTCCACCGGAGCCGTGTCCGGGTCCGCGTACGCCTCCAGCGAGTCGAGGACGGCGATCGCCGGTGCGAGGACGTCGTCGAGGCCGCTGGTGAAACGCTGTACGAAGGAGTCCTCCTGGTACACGGCCGGCAGGTACGCACCGATCGGGTAGGGGGTGACCAAGTCGGTGACGGTTCCCCTCATGTCCCGCTCCCCTCCACGAGGACTTGGTGCTCGAAGGAGAAGACCAGGCTGTCCCGGTCGAGCGTGACGCGGTCGGTCTCCTCCCCGCGCTCACCCGTGACCGGGTTGGCGTTGAACAGCCGTACCTCCTCGACGATGCCCACGCCGTCGACCCGCTGGAGGACCGCGTAGAGGTCGCCGGACTGCACCGGCCGGCCGAAGGGCCAGCCGGTGCCCTCGGGGCCGCCGGTCACGGGGTTGAGGTAGCGGTGGAGTGCGTTCAGGGCGTCGTCGGTGACGCGGTCCGTCTTGGCACCCGGCACCGCGCGCAGCCGTGCCACCGCGGTCACGCCCCTGTAGAGGGGAGGCTCCACCAGGACGGTGGTGCCGACGAGCCTGCGCTCGTCCAGCCGTCTGGCCACGGTGTCCAGCGTGCTCTGCCTGGGCTTGAGGGCGGCGAACCGGGCGGGGCCCGGCTCGTCGGGGAGGCCGGGCACCACGAGCACCTTCACGGCGCCGGGCGGCAGGCCGGCCTCCTGGGCCGTCAGGCAGCGTACGCGGGCCAGTTCGGGGGCCGCCTCCCGGGTGATGACCTCGAAGTCCTCGGCCGTCACCGCCCGGCCCCGGGTGTGCATGAGCATCGGGGCGCGGGACTTGACCTCTTCGACGCTTTCCCCGTCCACGCCCCCCGTCGCCGGGACGAGGTTCTCCACCCGGGCGATGAAGGGGATGGAGGACTTGAGCGTCTGGATGGCCCCCTGGCCGACGTTGCCCACCGCCCCGCCGCCGGTGGCGTACCGTCGCAGCCGCACGACCGAGTCCTTCGGGGGGACGGCGCCGTAACGGCGCATGGTGCCGTCGGGCTGCCGCACCATCGGCCCGAAGCAGACCGTGCCGTGCGTGCTGTCGACGACGTAGTGCGGGGCGTCGGGACCGCTGTCGGCGAAGTGCTCCACCTCGGTCCACCGCGTCCAGCCGTCCTCGCTGCTGACCTCGACGACGGCCGGTACGGCCGTCGCCAGGATGGGTGCGTGGGACGCCTGGAACCGCTGGTTTCCGGTGCCGTCGGAGGCACCCAGGTCGTCGTTGTGGACCATTTCGGCGTGCACCGCGTCGACCGTCCCCCCCATCACCGACGCGTCCATCGAGTCGATGACGGGCGAGGTGCTGTACGCGGGGCAGTCCGGCCGGGGCGCGATCACGCGGGCTCGGAGCCAGCCCGCGCGCCTGCCGTCGAGGATGCTCGCGTGGTGGCCGGGCGGCACCTGGAGCACGATCGCGCCGGGACGGTTGAGGCCGCCGGTGGCGTCCGAGTGCACGCGGCACGCCTGCCAGTCGTCCCCGTCCCAGGCCTCCCACACCAGCGGCGGATGGTCGGGGTCGACGCCGACGCCTTGGATGCGGCAGGTGAAGTCCAGGCTGACCAGCGCCCGCGGTACCGCGTCGGTCAGGCCCACCAGGAGGCAGTCGTCGACGGCCGGACTCTGCGAGCCGAACGCCGGGAAGCCGACCCGCAGGCGGTGCTGCTCGTCGCGGGCGAGCAGGGTGCCGCCTTCCGCTTCCAGCGTCATCAGGTGCTGCAGACCGGCGGCCGGGAGCCGCAGCTCGTGCCGGGTGGCGAACACCACGGAATGCTCGGTCTCCGTGCGCAGGGTAGCGACGTTCGTGCCTGCTGGCACGGTCATCGCGGTGGCCGCCGGCGCGGACAGCCAGAAGGTGACAGGGGCCTGCGCCGGTACGGGTGGGAGCAGCCTGGCTCCGAGGAGGTCGAGGAACTTCACGTACATGCGGTCAGGCACGCGGTTGAGCCGGAACAGCAGCTGGTCCGTCATGAAGGCGAACGTCTCGATCAGGGTGACGCCCGGGTCGGAGACGTTGTGGTCCGTCCATTCCGGGCAGCGGCGCATGACCATGCGCTTGGCATCGTCCACCAGGTCCTGGAACCGGCGGTCGTCGAGGTCGGGCGACGGAAGCGCCATCAGTAGTCCTCCTCCTCATCAGGGATCGTGTAGAACGGGAACACGAGGTTGCGCCGGTCGTTCGTGGACTTGATGGCGTACACGATGTCGATGTGGACCAGGCTCGGCTCGTCCGGGTCGGACGCGGCCCGTACGCTGTGGATGTCGACGCGAGGCTCCCAGCTGATCAGGGCCGTGCGCACCTCTTCCGAGAGCATGGCCATGGTCTGGTAGCCGGTGTCCCGGAAGACGTAGTCGCGCAGCCTGCAGCCGAAGCCGGGCCGCATGGGACGCTCGCCCGGGTACGTCGACAGGATGATCTTCATCGCCTGTTCTAGCTTGGTCTCGTGCCGGACCAGGGCGATTCCGCCGGTGGCACTCACCCCCATCGGGAAGGCCCATCCGGCGCCTATGAAATCGTCGGCTCTGTTCACAGCCATGGTGTCCTCGTGTCGCAGTGTCAGTTGAGCTCGATCAGGCGGCCGGAGATCTTGACGTTCTGGCCCTTGAGGTTCAGTTGCCCGTCGCTTTCGAGGTTCAGGGCGCGGGACGCGCGGACGCTGATGTCGCCGCCGGTCACGTTCACCGAGCCCTTGGGGCCGCTGTCGATCGTCACGGTGCCGCTGCCGTCGGTGGAGATGGTCAGGTCGCCCTTCCCCTTGCCCCTGCCGGTCTGCGGCTTGCACGTGAGCAGCACCTGGCCGGTCGTCTTGTCGATGGTCAGGCCCAGGTCGCCCTGGTCGGTGGCCAGGACGATGGAGGACTGCTCCCTGAGGGGGGACCGGTTGGGCGGGACCTCGACGAAGGCGAGCCTGTTGCCGCTGCTGCTGACCAGGCCGCGGCGCATGACCGAGCCCGTCTCGCCCTTCCGCTCGACTGCGGGACCGCCCAGCGAAAGGGTGCTCGCGCCGTTGCGCATCCCGCCGATGACGATCGGCCGGTTCACGTCGTCCCATTCGAAGGCCACCAGGACCTCGTCCCCGACCTCGGGCACGAAGACGGCCCCGCCACGGTTGCCGCCCGGCTGTACCACGCGCACCCAGTCGGTCTCGAAGTCGGGTGACAGCAGGGGCAGTCGAACCCTGACCCGGTTGCGACCGGTGGGGTCGGCGACGTTGGTGACGATGCCGCACATCATGCCGCGGGCGCGCCGGTCCGCTCCGGAGTCCTGGGCGGACGAAGCCATACCCGGCAGGGAGAGGTCGTCGCTTCCGTGGGCGAAGAAGTCGGTGTAGTAGCCGCCCTCGTCCTCGCAGAAGGTGTGCCGTGCCTGGGTGACCATCCAGCTGCGGCAGAACGGCTGGGGGACGCCCTCCACCTGGACGGGCCGGCCCGCTTGGATGGCGCTGCTGCCGATGGCGCGTCCTTCCGCCTCCGCGGCCGTCCCCGCCATCCGCTCGGCGACGCCCTGCGCGAGCGCCTCCGCGGCGACGGCGATGTCGGCGCCGGCGCCCACGGGGTGGTCCACGATGAGGTGGGCGTCCGTGGCGCCCGCGAGGCTGCCCAGTTTTCCGGCTGCGGCAGGGGCGCCGACGGAGCCCTTGCCCGCGCCCAGGACCGGACCGGCGGAGGCGGTCCGCACGGGAGCCGTGGCGACCACGACTTCGGTGCGCTCCTCGTCCCACGTCCGCACCTCAACCTGGCGGGGCAGCCTCTCGGTCGCCGACAGCCGGGGTAGGAAGGAGATGAGGTTGCCCTTGAAGGTGAGCGTGGGCGTGGCGTCCAGGGCTGGGCGCATCTTCAGCCCCGTGGCCGGAGCCGCCGCGGAGGCGCGGCGGAAGTGGAATTCGCTGCCGGTCACCCCCATTTCGAAGCCGTTGGCCCGGGCGCGGGCCTGGAGGAAGTCCCAGTCGGTCTGCGCTATCTGGGCCAGGTGGCGGTGCACGTACTTCGTCTCTTCGATCGTCCCGCGCTTCAGCTTCGCCTCGGCGGCGATCCGGGCGGCGATGTCGGAGTCCTTAGTGTTCACGAACGTGCGCGTGCGTCGGGCCCGCTGGAGGGCGTGGGAGAGGTCGTACCCGCGGACGACGAGGTAGGTCATCATGTCCTCGCAGACCGCTTCCAGCGAGGTGATCTCGCCCCGGATGAGCGGGGGGCTCGCGGGGGGATCCTGCCCGCTTCTGATCTCGACCTGGTATCCGAGCTGCATGGCCTGCGCCGCCAGCCCTGTGTCGTCCGCGAAGGTGATCTCGAACATGTCGGGCAGGTGCAGGTGGGTGTCGACCACCACACGGATGATCATTGGCTCGAGCTGGTCGGACACCCTTTCCGCTGCCAGGGGGCCGACCCTGACGTCGGCGCGGACCGCGTCGATGCTGGTGTCGGAAGGAGTCGTCCCGGGAAGAGTCGCCGGGGGCTTCAGAGCGGGCACGGGAGCGTTCCTCCGGCTGGTCAGTCGAACTCGTGGGGATTGGGCAGGTAGACGGTGGTTCCCGGACGCATGCGCAACGGGTCGTCGATGGCGTTGGCATCGGCGAGTCGGCGCCAGTGCGCGGTGCTTCCGTACTGGGTGCGTGCGAGGTTCACCAGGTCTTCGCCCTCGGTGACGGTGTAGCTGCGCCGCCCGGGCAGACCACCGGAGGTGGGGTTGGTCGGGAGCGTGCCCAGCAGGCTGGGCTGTTCCTTCATGTTGAGGGTGACCCGCGCCCGGATCGGCACCCCGGCCCCGGTGAAGCGGGTGTAGTTGATGGTCGCGCCGATCAACACCACCTGGTAGCAGAAGCCCAGCATGGGAGGCCCGTAGACGAAGCTGAGGACGGGCAGCCGGTTGACCAGGCCTGGGTTGAAGCCCGCCGTCTTCACCAGGACGCCCGCAAGGGCCTGCCCCGCGGCGCCCGAACCCGGGCTCATCCAGTTGAGCAGTTGGTCGCACAGCGCCTTGGTCTCACCGCCGGTGAAGACCACGTCGGACAGGTTGATCTTGAGGGCTTCGGCCCTCTGGAACGAAGTGCCGGTCTCGCCGTTCTTGGCCCCGTTCTGGGAACTGCTGCCGTGGGAACGGTAGCCGACCTCCCGGCTTATCGTGATCTTCTCCGGGTTGAACAGCAGGGGGACCGCCCCGGCCATGGGCAGCGTTGTGCACGTCAGTACGGCGGTGGTGTTGGTCACGACGCCTCCTAGAGGAACCCCTGGTGGGCCAGTTCCAGGCTCTCCAGGGCCACTTTGTTGGTGTCGGCGTCGAGATCCGGCCCCTTCCAGTTCTTCGGGAAGACGCTGCGCAGCTGCCAGCTGTAGACCAGCTCGTTGTGGGCGTTCATCAAGGAGATCTCCGCCCCGGTGCCGTTGTACTCCGTGCCACCGATCTCGTAGCCGTACCAGTCCTTGGTCACGCGGCGGAGCCAGGCCTGGAGCGCCTTCGTGTCATCGGCCTTGACCGCCCGCTGCAGGGTGACGGTGCCGTACTTGAGCCGCTTGGGGAGCAGGACCGTGTGTTCGTAGTTGCCGCCGCATTCGATCTCCTCGTGGTCGAAGGTCACGTTCAGCCCCCGGCACGAGGACCAGTACCCGAGGTCACCGAAGTCGTCCACGGTCACCTTGAAGCGCATGGCCATGCCGAGCATGGAGTCGCCGGACCACTTGGAAGAGGGTGCGGTCCCTATCGCCGCCATCGCTACGCCTTGTCGTCGTCGAGGAAGCCGAGGTGCTGGAGCTCCAGCGTCTCCAGAGCCACCTTGCTCTGGCCGGCGTCGAAGCTGGCGATGGACCACTTGACCGGGACGAGCCGGCGCAGGTTCCAGGTGATGACCTCCTCGTTGCTGGGGTCCATCAGTTTGATCTCACCTGTCTGCCCCTTGCTCTTGAACGAGTTGCTCGAGAGCCACTTGCGCACCCGCTCCGAGTCCTTGCACGCGGCCCTCGTCAGCTTCAGCGGGGTGTACTCGGTGAAACCGGGGAAGTACCAGCGATCGTTGCCGGCGTCGCCCGCCCGGTACTCGGCCATCTTCCACTGCACGTCCAAGCCCTGGACCTGGGTCCAACTCCCGAGGTCGAACTGGCCGTTGTCCACCTTCACGGAGAACCGGTTGGCAAGTGCGAGAGTGCTGTCGTCGTTCAGGGGCATGCTGAGCTCCTACCTAGTTCCTTTGCGTTCACGATGTACGCGCAGTTCGCGTCGCTGATCGCTGGTCAGCCGGTCGCGCACCCTGCCGTAGATACGGTGGGCAAGGGCGTCCAACTGGTCGTCCTTCAGCGTGGCGATGTCGAAGACCGCCGTGCGGGCGCTTTCGGCAGCCGCCCGCGCCGCTGCCGTCTGCTCTTCGGCCTTCTTCTTCTCGGCTTCGGCGTTTTCCTCGGGTGCGCCGAGGAAGGCGCTCGTAGCCGCCGCCCACAGCGAGCCCTTGACCGCTTTCCCAAGGTCGAAGCCGGTGCCGGCCTTGCTGCCGGACTCCTCCGGTTCCGGCTCGCTCCCCTGCGCCGGGCCGACGGACGGGGAGAAGACCGATGTCCACGGAGGCGGTGTGTCGTGCGGTACGCGGCTCGCCCCGCGGGCCTGTGTCCCATTATTCGCACCCGCACCCTTAACGGACTCTTGCGGGAGGGCTGCGGGGGGGTTGCCGTTCCAGCCCGTCGCCGTCCGCCCCACAGGGGTGAACACCGCGTCACCGTCGGTGTCCGGGGCTGCTGCCGTCGCAGGGCGGCCGGCGAAGAAGTCCCGTACTTCGCCGCGGCGTTTTCGGTCCATGGTGATGCCGAAGGTCGAGGCCAGTCCCTGCGCGACGCCCAGGCCCAGCTGGCCCTTGAGCCAGTGAGCGTCCTGCTCCTCCACGATGTCGTCGTCGTTGTCGTCCGCGACGAGCCTGCCCTGTCGGCCCGACTCTTCCAGACGGAACTCGATGGCGTCCTTCAGTGCCAGGTTCGTCTGGAGGTCGGTGGCCGTCAGGGGCGGCTTGTCACCGCGCTCGTGGCGCTGCTCGTAGTTCTTCTCCGCGAGGAACTCGGCGATGGTCTCCTCGCGGGTGCCGCGCGTGAACCGCCGCTTCTCCCGGAACTCGATCGCCTCCCGCCACTGCTCGTTCCTCATGAGGTCGTCAGGTGTGACGGGTGCCTGGCCATCGCTCGTGTGGCGGCGCGCGTGGTTGAGCTCGGCGAGGTACTCCTCGACGATCTCCTCCCGGCTGGCCCGCTGGATGCCGTCCAGCAGACCGGTCTCCGGGGACCAGGACATCTCCGCGGGGCCGTTGTATGCGGGCTCGGACGCGGGCTGCGGGGCCGCGGGGCTGTTGTATACGGGCTCGGGCTCGGCCTGCGGGGCCGCGGGCCCGGGTTCCGGCGGCGCAGGGGCGGGCAGCGGCGCGGGGGCCGGCGCCTGGGGCGTCATCTGGGCGATGAGGCGGCGGATCTCCTCAGGGTCGGGCCCCGCGGTGACCGGCCTGCGGTGGACCAGGGGCGGGGGTACACCGGGATCCCCGCGGAAGTGGCGCTCCGCCGAGATGGCCTCCGCCTCCAGGGCCCGGCCGGCCGGTGAGTTCTCGGGCGGCAGGTTGTTGCCGTACCGCTTCTGCTGGGCCACGTGGGTCAGCTCATGGGCGATCAGCCCCCGGGTGCGGGGTGAGTCCAGGGCGGACGCGGTGTCCGGGAGGTAGACCTCGGCGTCCTTGGTGAAGGCCTTGGCCGACAGCTCGCCGGCCTTGCGCGTGGCCTCGGCGCCGGTGTGCAGTACGGTGCCGGTGACATCGACACCGTGCAGGTCGGACACGGCGCGGGCCAGGTCGTCGGGGGCCGAAGCGGTGGCGGCCGTGCGATGGTGCAGCGTGGGACGGGGCGGGCCGTCGGGCGACGCCCCGTCCGGCTCGGGGAGGTGGGCGTCCCCTCGCGTCGCCGGGGCGGGTACCGGTTCCGGGGCCGGCGGAGGCACGGCGGGCGGCTCGGCCCGGTACTCCGTAGTGGAGGGGGCGGGCGCGGTGGGACCGGCGGGGGCCTCGTGTCCGGGGGCCGGGGAAAGGGGTTCGGCGCCCGGCGGCGGGCGGCCGTCCTCCTCCCCCAGCGCGGCGGGGTCCGGAAGCGGGGTATGGGACAGCGCGCCACCCAGGCCCATGCGGCGGCTCTGGCCGAGGTTGCGCCGCTGCGTCAGGTGATCGCGTACGGCCGGCCCCGGCCTGGACGCGGGGAACGCCGGCCCTTCGAGGAAGGGCGGGGGCGCATCGCCGGGCAGCGGGAACAGCATCGAGGCGAGGTTGGTGTCGGGGCCGATGGCTCCCGCGTTCAGCCATGATGGCGGGTGCGTCGACACGGTGGTCTGGCGGGGTTCACCGACGCTGCCCTCGGTGACCCGGGTCAGGTCAGCGGCCGGTTGCGGCGCCGGGGCGACCGCGGCCCGGCGAGGAGCCGGAGCGGGCAGGTCCACCGCCGGGGCGGGCTCCTCCGGCAGCGGGGCGCGCTCGCCCCGCGGCCGCCCGGTGGGCTTGTCCGCACCGCCTGGGCGGTGGGGGGCGACCGACGGGTCCAGGGGGGCGTCCACCGTCCGACGAGGCTGCATGTGACGCAGCGGTACGGGCCTCGCCAGGCCTTCCACCACGCCCGCGGGCACCTCGGAGGGCCGGGCCGCGGCGGTGTCGGTGGCAGCCGTGGCCAGCATCGTGGCGGCTTCCCGTACGGTCCGGTCCGTGCTCGGCGCCGCGGTGAGTCGCCGCGCCGACCCCACTGCGGTCAGCGGGCCGGTGAGCGGGGGCAGTCGCCGCCACGCGGCGGACTCGGCGGGCGGCCGGGCCGCCGCCGGGCCGGGGCTGCCGGTGCTGGTGGAACCCGTGTCGGAAGCGGTGGGCCGGGTCGGACCGGGCTGGTGCCCGGCGTCCGGGGCATTGCCGCCGCGGCGGCGGAAGGGCCAGTTCATCTCGCTCCTTGTCCGAGGGTGCGGAGGTCATGGGGGTGGGCAGTGGCCGACGGGCCGCCGGGTGCACCGGCAGCGATGGCCGGCGGTGGCGCCGCGCCCTGCGTGCCGCTCCGGAGCACCGGTGGCGGGATCCCGCGGGCCTGTGCGCTCACCGCTCCGTCACTCTTCGGAGAGCTGGCGGTTGATCTTGCCGATCTCCTCGATCATCCGGGTGCGGACCGGGTGCTCCATGCCCAGGACGGAGTCCAGAGGCCAGTGCAGGTAGTACGCCACGTACGCAGCCTCCTCCCAGAGGCGGTCGGCTGCGTACGTCAGCATTCCCCCGGGGCATCACCGGAGACGTCCACCGCGAACTCGTGGCTGCACTCGGGGCACGCCACGGCGGCCTCGGTGGTCCCCTGCTGGTTGATGCGCTTGTAGAGGTCCTGCAGGAACGCCAGGTCGGAAGCGAAGAGGTTCTCGACGACGTAGCCGGTGACCTCGGGCATGTCGCCCAGCGCGATGACGGTGCGCTCCAGCAGCAGGACGGTGAGGTAGGCGGGGTTCCCCCGGACCCGGGGGTCCGACTGCGGGCTGATCTCATCGCGGGCGGTCGCCAGGCGCATGACGCCCTGGCGGTGCACCGTGCCGTTCTGGTCGACGTAACCGCGGGGCAGCGTGAAAGGGTACTCGGTGCGCAGGGTGCCGTCCGTCATGCCGAGACCCGCTGGATGCTCTCGCACACGAGGGTGGTGGTCTCCATCAGGACCTCGGTCGCGCCCGCCTTGAGCGAGCCGATCTCCAGCTTGGAGGGCCAGGCGTTGAAGAGGTAGTACCGGGCCACCGGCTTGCCGTCGAAGCTGTACATGACCAGCGAGCAGCTCCTGCGGGCCGTCGCGATGTTCCCCGCCAGCACCGACTGGTGCCAGGCCCACAGCTCCATGCCGCCGGTCTTGCCGCGCCGGAGCACTACCGTGGGCGGCTTGGCCCTGCCGGGCAGCTTCTTGAAGATGACTTCCTTGTCGTTGGACGACAGGTAGTCGACGGGTTCCACCTCGGTGGTGATACCGGACAGTTCTGAGAACGAGGCGATCTCGTGGCCGTCGATGGTGATGGAGAAGCGCGCCGCTGTGAGCGCATCGTGGTCTCCGAGTCCTGCCGACATGGCAGTCTCCCTTCATTCGTTACGGATGAGGTACGGATGCGGACCGGTGCCTGCCGGGCAGGGCCCGGGCAGGCACCGGATGGTCCTACTCGTCCAGCGAGGCGCCTTCGGAGTACTGGGAGATGCGGAAGACCACGAACTCGGCGGGCTTGACCGCCGCGATGCCGACTTCGACGGTCAGGACGCCGCGGTCGCGGCTGTCCTCGGGGTTGTTCTCGGTGTCACACTTGACGTAGAAGGCGTCGTCGGGCGTGCGCCCGTACAGCGCCCCGTCCCGCCAGACCCCTCGCAGGAACATCGTGATGGTCCGCTTGACCGAGTCCCACAGCTTGGGGTCGTTCGGTTCGAACACCACCCAGTTGGTGCCCTGCAGGATCGAGGTCTCGACGAAGTTGAACAGCCGCCGGACGTTGAGGTAGCGCCACTCCGGGTCGCTGCTGAGGGTCCGTGCTCCCCACACCCGGATGCCCTGGCCGGGGAAGACCCGGATGCAGTTGATGCCGAGCGGGTTGAGCAGGTCGTGCTCGCGGCGCGTGATCGCCAGTTCGAGGGCGAGCGGGCCGCGCACGGCCTCGTTGGCGGGTGCCTTGTGGACACCGCGGGTGTCGTCGTTGCGGGCCCAGATGCCGGCCATGTGGCCGCTGGGCGGCAGGAAGCGCGGCTTGCCGGAAGCGGGATCCATCACCTTCACCCACGGCCAGTACAGGGTGGCGTACTTGGAGTCGTAGCCGGCCTCGTCCACCCGCCAGTCCCGCACCTGCTGGGCGTTGAGCCCGGCCGGGGTGTCGAGGACGGCGAGGCGGTCGGCCATCAGCTCGCAGTGCGCGATGACGGCGAGCTGGACGGCCTTGGCGCCGTCCCGGTCCAGCAGTCCGGAATCGAGGGCCGCCATGGCGTCCGGCACGGCCACCATGGTCACCTCGTCCACGGCCTCCAGGGCGGAGATACCGGTACGGGCCAGGGCGTCACCGACGAAGTCCGCGGGGCTGAGGGTGGCGGACGCGGTTCCACCGTCGCCGCCGCCCTCGCACTGCGCCCCCTGCTGCGCGGGCGCCGCTCCGTCCGCTGCGGCCGGGGCGGCCTCCAGGCGGACGAGCTTGGACCGCTGGTTGACGGCTGCGGCGGCCTTGGCCGGGGAGAGCTTGTCGAACGTCTCCACGGGCCGCCCGTCCTTGAGGACCGTGAGCTTGAACAGGCTGTCGTCCCGGTCGTGGGCCGGCTCGGTGACAACCCGCAGGCCGTTGCCGGCCGTGCCCGCGTCCACCGCACGGACCAGCAGCACCGGTTCGCCGTGCGCATCGCACAGGACGGCCTGCGCGGCCACGGGTGCGGTCTCTCCGCCGGAGGGTTCGATGCGCACGATGTACGCGCCGCCGCCGCCGTTGAGGAAGTAGCCGTAGACGCTGTGGGCAAGGTGGGAGTTGTCCGTGAACTCACCGAAGTTTTGCGCGAACTGGGTCCAGTTCGTGACGAGCGTGGGCTCGTTGACCGGTCCCTTCTCGGTGAGTCCGACGAAGGCACACACGGCGGTGCCGACGCCCTCGATGGGCTTGGAGCCCGACGGGACTTCCTCAACATAGACACCTGGGGACAAGTAACTGGGCAATTCTTCCTCCGACGCTCGTTTGTCGTAGATACACGATCTCCCGGCACGCGCCGTGGGAGTAGAAGCGAACGGGTGGCCGAAAGACCCCGGAATTGCCCTTTGGGGAAGGGCTGAACACGCATCCCGAAAGGGCACCGGATCGGCATGACGTCCTGCCCGTCCGCCGGGCGCGCCCACGGGGCCGCCCGGTGGACAATTCCAGCATGATTCTCACCGACGCCACCAATTCCCTGCGCCGGCTGCTGCAATCCCTGCTACCGGAAGGCGGGGCCGTCTTCTCCGGTTCGCTCGCACATTGGCAGACCGCCGCCGCCTCGCAGCCGCACGGCATCGGTCTGTTCCTGCACCGGATCGAGGAGATCCCGACCGGTATGGGCAGCGACTGGCACGACCTGCGCGACGATGCGGGCCGGGTCGTCGCCCGCGGCGGACCGGCCCGCCGCTTCCGGCTCTCCTACCTGCTGTGGGCTTGGTCCGAGCACGACACCGAGGAGGAGACGCGCCTGCTCAGCGAGGCGCTGGGACTCCTGGCCGCATACCAGCAGCTGCCCTCCGCCTGCCTGAGCGGCTCGCCGGCCCGCCTGGCGCTGGCCCCCGAAGGTCTTGCGGCACCGGACGCGGTGTGGAGCGCGGCCGGGCTCGCGCAGCGGACCTCCTTCCAGGTGGTCCTGACCACGGACCTCCTGCCCGACCCGGTCGCCCCGGCCCCCCTCGTCGAGGAGCGGCGCCTGCACACGGCCACCACGGCGGCACCGCCCGCTGGAATCCGCCGCGGCGCGCCGTCCCGCACCGAGAAGGGGAGGTGAACGCCGTGCAAGAGATGCTCGACGCCTACCGGGAGGTCCAGAAGTCCTACTTCGCACTCGCCTCCGCGTGCGAAAAGCTCCAGACACGGGCCGAGCTCTCCTATCCCCAGGCAAATGGCAAAAAGGTCTGGTCCTTACTCAAGGAGGTCCAGACCCAATTCATGGCCTCCATGGACGGCAGCCGCGCCAGCGATGCTGTGGTCTATTTCGCGGAAGATCCTTCCGAGCCGAACGCGAGGATGATGTGCAGGAAACTCACCGCGGGCATCCTGGACTTCAATAAGCTTTTCGTCAGGGAATGCATGGCAGAGCGAAGCGACAGTTGGGAGGAGATACGGCAGCACTATTCAAACTCCAGGAACGGAACCCGTGAAGATCTTTATACGGACTTGAAAGAGGTCTACGACAACGTCGAGGACCTCTTGACGCATATGAACGACATGGCCGTTCAGATGCAGAAGTACCAGGACTTCGTGACCTGCGAGAACCTGCGCTCGCTCGACGCGGACCTCACCTACTGGGCCCAAGTGGCGGGCCAGTGGTTCAACTACGTCTGCACGAACATCGCGACGGACTCGTCCACCCCGCCCGCTAGATCCGGCCCGGCAGCCCCCACCGCCCCCCGGTCGACGGGAGCCGCGCAGCGGGGAACCGCGGACCCCGCCCCGTCGATGGCTCAGGAGCCCTGGCAGAGGGCCACCCCGCCAGCTGGTTCGGCAGCCAGCGGCAGGCCCCCGATGGTGCCGACCGTCAAAAAGGCGAGAAGCGTTCCCAAGAAGCGGGAGTCCCCCTTCGCCCGCCGCTTCAGCAGAGGATCGAAAACCCTCACGCATGAGCACGCCGAAGAGATCGCGAACGCGATCCGATACAACGCGATGACTGTTCAGCTGTTGGTACGGCGCATCCGCAAGGACCTTACGGGCCGCCAGGGCCCTCTCGGGGAACTCTACGAATACACCACGTCGAAGGAGTACAGGTCCGCGTATGCCGGGATCGAAAGCCTCCAAGGGCAGCTACGCGATCAGCTCAACGCCGTCGAGGATCTTGTCGACGTGTTCAAGGGGCTCGGGAACATCGTCCGGGAAGGCCGGAATTCGGCGACAGTCGAAGCGGTCTCCAAATCGGCGAAAGAGCTGAACATGCAGCTCGTCCGAATCGGAAACATGGTCGACGTCGAAATCGCAAACGCGGCATCCCTGAAGAAGGCCATAATTGAGCAAAAACTACAGCCACCCTCCACCATGGATCAGTGGTGGACCATTCGGAACGATTTCACGGAGCTGGAGAGGCTCAGCCAGAGCACCGGAAAAAAATGCCGTAACGTAGTGACGCGCATCAACAAAATCGTCAGGGACGAGGATTTCAAGCACAAGCACCTGAGCTTCCAGGGGATCCAGCGGATCACGGGATGGAAGGTGGCCCAGGCCGCCATTGAAATGACGTGTATGACGACCATCGACCAGTACCTCATCGAGGCGGAGAGTCTGGTCGCCACGCTGAAACGTAGAACCGCTTCCCTCTAAGCACGCGCCGGCGCCGGCTCCTCCGCCGGATCGCGCACGGTGAACTGACGGGTCCCCTCAGCGCGGTTCCACCCGTTTGACGCCCACTCCGCGCACCGTGCGCAGGTAGCGCGGCGCGGCGGCGGCAACCGGGTTTGCGGAGCAGCGCGGAAACGTGCACCTCGATGGTCTGGTCGTCGATGCAATCCTCACGCCACACGTCCGTGAGCAGGCGGTGGCGGGACACCACCGTGCCTGCGTGCCGGGCCAGGAAGGTCGAGAGCCCGAACTCCCGCCGGGTGAGCGCCAGCTCGCGCCCCGCGAGATGGACCGGCCGGGCCAGCGGATCCACGGCGAGTTCGCCGACGGTCACCTGACTCATCGGGTCGGCGGGCCTGGGCTGCCCGGCTGCCGGGCCGGTTGTCGAGCCGCTTGATGATCTCGTTCTCGTCGTCCGGGGCGGCGGCCACCAGTAGGGGCACGTTGATCTCGATCAGAGAGGTACGGATGCTGGGGTTGCCTTCCGCCCCGAGTCGCACGGCTGGCGGACCCCCTACAGCCGTCCTCGAGCACCCTTTCCGTGACGGCCACCGGGTTCAGGTGACGTAGTGCGCCAGGCCGTGCGGGCCCGAGAGGTCCCGACGCAGAAGTCCCTCGTCCACCCTCGTCCATGGGATGGGAGCAGGGGCCGCCGGTACGTGCTCGGGGCGCAGGCCGAACTCCTGACCCAACAGACCGGTGGCCGGGTTTGTCCCCTGTGGTAGCGGCCGGCGCGGATACGGGCGCGGACGGCGGCGAAGAGGGTAGGTCGTGGGGGTGCATCTGGGCCGGGCCCAGGGCGATGCGAATCCGAGGGCGACAGATCACCGCCTCTCCCAGGGTGTCCAGCTGCCGGAGGGCCTGACGCACCGCACTGTGCGGCAGGCCCAGCCGCCGCGCGATGACCGCCAAGGGGTCCATCAGGTCGCCCAGGACGGACGGCTCCCGCTCGTGGTCGCGGACCCGGCGGAAGACGGTCGCCTCACCGCGGGGCCGGCCCGTCACGGGCGTCGGCCACTTCGTCCGCCATGGTCTCCCCCCAAACTTCCGTACAGGCCGTGCGGTGGTACCTTGCGGCACGATGGCCTGCGGCACGGCACGCGAAGATCGTCGGCATTGCGCGCACCCCTGTCCTGCCCGCGGAACGGCCTCAGATACCGCTGAGGTTGCGCGAGGGCGCGGTGGCCATCAGTACCACTGGTGGGCCTGCCAGAACGACCAGGCCGCTTCGGGGCTGCCGTACCGGGTGTCCATGTAGTTCAGGGCCCACTTGATCTGGGTCGTGGAGTCGGTCCGCCAGTCACCGCCGAACTGGGACATCTTCTCGGCGGGCAGCGCCTGGCCGAGGCCATAGGCGCCGGAGGACGCATTGACGGCCGTCGGGCTCCAGCCACTCTCGTGGGAAATGATCTCGTTGAAGGCCGCGTACTGCGCGGTATTCGGGATCAGCTTGTGGGCGATCTGCTGCGGAGCGGGGGTGGCCGCCTGGGCCGGCGCCGCACCCATCAGCGAACCCCCCGCCACGATCACAGCCGCGGCGGCCGTCAGACCCGCGACGCCCCTCTTGCGGCGGAGGAAGCGGGGCATCGGGGTGCGGAACATTGCGGGACCTTCCGTTGGGGATGGGGAATCGCGGTCCTGGGAGCCGGGGCGTCCGGAGCGCTACCTCCGTTCTAGCCAGCGGATCCGGGAGCCGCAAGCACCCCTGGCTGCTAAGGACGTTCGTAGGACGGAAGCCCTCCGCCTGGCGGCGGACCCGAGGGGCCGCGCAGGCCGACGCCGCGATCGGGTGCGGAGGAAACATCGACTAAGCACGTTCGTAGTGGGACCAAAGACCTGTGACCTGGGTCACAAGGGAGGTGGATCGATCGGAGAAATGCCTCGTGAGGGCGGAGGTCCAATGGTGGGGAGACGCGCTCCCCCGGCTGATCAGCCACTCGGTGGAGGGGCCGGTCGGTGCCGCAGTGGTGCAATCAGCACGCGCGTCGTCCCCGGCGCCAGTGCTGGAGAGGCAGGACCCACATGTGCGGAATCGTTGGTTACATCGGCAAGCGTGACGTGGCACCGCTGCTGCTGGAAGGCCTGCAGCGACTGGAGTACCGCGGCTACGACTCCGCGGGCATCGTCGTCAACAGCCCGAAGGCCGCGGCCCTGAAGGTCGTCA
>NZ_JAPNLJ010000006.1 GCF_026627445.1 Streptomyces sp. H27-H1 | reverse complement strand
AACACCCGGGCCGCCCGGCGCCCCGGCCACCGCTCCGGGTCGGGGTGGTAGACCCGCACCGGGACCGGCGGCGCCCCGGGCGGCCCGGGGACCTCCCGGTCCTCCACGGCGCCCACGGCGGCGGGCCGGGCCGCCCGGGGCGCGGCGGCGAGGATCCGGCGGGCCTCCTCGGCGTCGGTGACCCGGCCCCCGAGATCGGGGAAGAGGGCGGCCAGGGCGTCGGCGTAGGGGCGGGCGGCGGGATCGAGCCGGTCGGCGGCGCGGGCGGTCCCGGCAGGCGCATCGGTCACGGCAGGCGCATCGGGCACGACGGCCGGATCGGTCACGGCGGTTCCGGCGCTCACACTGGCCCCGGCAAGCGCATCGGTCATGGCGGCGGCCCTACGCCTGCTGGTTCGCGAAGTGCGGGATGACCTTCTCGCCCCACTGCCTCAGGGTCTCCAGACAGGCTTCCTGCGGCACGGTCCCCATCTGGATCAGGCACATGATCTCGTCGGCCCCCGCCTCCCGCAGCCGCTCCACGTACGCGATCGCCTCGTCGGCGCTCCCGTAGGCATGGTCCGCGTTGAAAGTGGCCGTGGAGGTGGGCCGCACCGGGATGTCCAGCTCGTTCAACCGGGCCACCACCTGCTCGGCGGCCCTGCGCATTTCCGCCCCCTCGTCGACGCCCGCGACCACCGCCTCGTCCGGCACCCCCGCCCCGCCGTACCAGTGACCGATGGACTGCGCGAAGAACCGCTGCCCCCGGATCCCGATCCGGCGCGCCTCTTCGGGATCGTCGAGCACGATCGTCGGGCAGAGCACCGAGAAGTGGTCGTTGACGGCCGTCGAGACGAAACGGCCGCCGTCCCGGCCGGCGATCGCGGCGTCGTAGACGGAGCGCATGGCCGCTATGGACTGCGGCCCGGCGAAGCCCATCACGAGCGCCCCGACGCCCAGCTCGGCGGCCTGCACCAGGGTCTCCGCCCGGCTGCACGCGAGGAACAGCGGCGGATGGGGGTGCTGGCTCGGCCGCGGCAGGATCGGGTGCGGATCGATGTCGATGAGCTCCCCGTGGTACTCCAGCTCCTCCTCCTGCCAGGCCTTCCCGATGATCCGCAGCGCCTCCTCGACCTCCGCCGTGGTGCGGTCCTTGTCCACCCCGCACAGCGAGGTCTCCTGCAGGGTCCCGCCCCGGCCGGCTCCGAGGTCGACCCGCCCGCCGGACAGCAGGTCGAGCATCGCGGCCCGCTCGGCGACGCGGACGGGGTGGTTGAAGGCGAAGGGCATGCACACGACGCCATGCCCGATGCGTATGGTGTTGGTCCGGGCCGCCACCCAGGTCAGGAAGATCTCGGGAGCACTCATGTGGGCGTACCACTTCAAGGAGTGGTGCTCCACCGCCCAGATGCGGTCGAACCCCATCTGCTCGGCCAGCACGGCCTGCTCGACGCAGTCCCGGATGACCTGGTGCTCCCGTTCCACGGTCGGGTCGGCCAGTTGAGCCTCGAAGATGACGGAGAATTTCACGGTGCCTCCAGGGTCGCGTCCCGTGCCGGGTCTCACTTCTATTCGAAATATGACTAGTAGTCAGAAGCCGAAGAAGCAAGAGCTACCGCCGACCGCGTGGGCGGTTCTCGGCCTGCTCTCCTTCCCCGGGGAGCGGACCGGGTACGAGCTGAAGAAGTGGGCGGACTCCTCCCTGCGCTTCTTCTACTGGTCCCCGGCGATCAGCCAGATCTACGCCGAACTGCGCCGCCTGGAGGAGCTCGGCTACGCGGCCTCCGTGCGGTCGGGACCGGAGGAGTCCCGGGCCAAGCGCCGCTACGGCATCACCCCCGCCGGGCGCGAGGCGTTGGCCGGCTGGGCCTCCGACGTCGCCGACGCGGGCCCCCCGGTGCTCAAACACGGGCTGCTGCTGCGGGTATGGCTCGGACACCTGGCCGAGCCGGACCGGTTGCGCGCGATGGTTACGGAGCATCTGGAGCGCACCACCGAGGAGTTGGACTCCGTACGGGAGGCCATGGCGCACGCGGCCACGGAGCCGGACTGGGCGTTCCCGGTCCTCGCCCTGCGCTGGAGCGAGCGCCAGCACCTGGCCGAACTGGAGCTGACGCGGGCGCTGCTCGCGGACATCGAGGGCCTGGGCGGGCAAGAACGTCAAGCCGGCGGGGACGCGCCCACCCCCGGGTGACCACGCGGGCCGTACCGGGGGCTCCCCAGCCCCCGGTGAGCCCGCCCGGAAGCGGCCGGACGGCGTTGCGAAGCTCCCGCAAAGGCGGTTTCATCGCTCGCGGGGCGCACTAGCATGCGCCTCACATCGCGCGGCCGGTCGGGACACCGCGACCGCGCGGAGAGCCGCCGTCGACGGAAGGATGAGAACCTTGACTTTCCTCACCATCGGGCACCGCGGGGTCATGGGTGTCGAACCGGAGAACACCTTGCGGTCGTTCCTCCGCGCGGAACGCTCCGGCATGGACGTCGTCGCGCTGGACGTACGGCTCAGCAAGGACGGCGCCCTCGTCGTCCTGCACGACGCCGAAGTGGACCGGACCACCGACGGTTCGGGAGCCGTCGCCGATCTGACCCTGGCCGAACTGCGCGGGCTGGACGCCGGAGACGGCCAGCACGTGCCGGTCCTGGACGAGGTGCTCGACGCGGTCCAGGCCCCGCTCCGGGTCCAGGTCCACGACCTGGCCGCCCTCGGGACGTTCGCGCAGCTGCTGCAGCGCCGCGATCTGACCGCCCGGGTGGAAGTGGCCTCCTTCCACGACGAGGTGCTCGTGGAGGCGGCCCGGCTGGTGCCGGGAGTGAGGACCGTGTTCTACGCGAACCAGAGCCCGGCCGAGGCCGAGGAGGTCGTCGCCCGGGCGGCCCTGGCGGGCGCGGAAACGGTGGCCCTCAACATCAGCCACCTCACCCTGCACACCGTGGAGTCGGCGCACGAGGCCGGACTGCGCGTGACGGGGTGGACGGTCAACACGCTGGAGCGGCTGCGGCTGGCGCGGGCCCTCGAACTCGACGGCGTGCTCACCGATTTCCCGGAGATCCGATCCACGGGCCGCTTCACCGCCTGAGGACCGCGCGCGGCGGGTGGCGAACGGCCCATGGACGCCCGTGGGCCGCGCCTCCCGCGACTACAGCGACTCGACCAACTGCAGCGGCTTGACCGACTACAGCGACTTGACCGACTACAGCGGCTTGACCAGCAGCTCGAAGGCCAGGTCGTCGCGGAGCGGAACGCCGAACCGCTCGTTCCCGTAGGGGAAGGGGCTCATCTCGCCGGTGCGCTCGTATCCACGGCGCACGTAGAAGGCGATGAGCTCCTCCCGTACGGTGATCACCGTCATCCGCATCTCCTTGGCCGCCCACTGCTCGCGTGCGCGGCGCTCCGCCTCCGCCATGACCGCCTTGCCGAGGCCGCCGCCCTGCTGACCGGGGCGGACCGCGAACATGCCGAAGTAGACGTGGTCACCGCGGTGTTCGAGGTGGCAGCAGGAGACGATCACGCCGGCCTGCTCCACCACGAGGAGCATCCCCTCGGGGTGCCCGACGATCCGGGCCACGTCCTCGGCGTCGGTCCGCTGCCCGTCCAGGAAGTCCGCCTCGGTGGTCCAGCCCCCGCGGCTCGAATCCCCCCGGTACGCCGATTCGACGAGCTCCACCAGGGCCGGGATGTCCGCCTCCACGGCACTGCGGTAGGTCAAGGCCTGGGGGGCGGCGCTCGGCATCGAGGGCTCCGTTCTGCGCGAGGTCGTACGAAGTGCTTCTCCTGCGGTCGTACAGAGCCTAACCTCGCGCGGCGTGCGGGCCTCGTGAAGGGGGCATCTCTTCCGGTGAAGCCGACGAACCGGGAGGTTCCGCCGTGCACGGTCCAGCCACGTCCCTCTCCACCTCCGTCTCCGCCTGGCTCCTCGTCCTGCTCTGCGCGGTGAGCGGTGCGTACTGTCTGCGGCGCGCGGGCAGATCCGGCGGCGGGGCGGCGGCCGGGGAGGCTGCGATGGGGTTCGGCATGGCCCTGATGGCGGTGCCGCTGCGGCTGGGCGGCGGCTGGCAGGCGCCCGTGCTCGGCGCGGTGTTCTGCGGCGCGGCGCTGCACGCGCTGTGGCTGCTGCGCGGCGGCCCGCACCACGCTCACCACCTGGTGGGCTCGCTGACCATGGTCTACATGGCGCTGGCCTCGGGGACGGGCGCCGGGGCCGGTCCGTCGGGCCACCTCCACGGACAGGGTGCCGGACCACCGCTGCTCACCGGTCTGCTGCTCGTCTACTACGCCGGGTACGTGGTGCTGGGCGGCGCCCGGCTGGTCACCGTCGGCGGCACGGGCGCCGTGGCCGACGCGGCCGACGCGGGCGGCGCGGGCGCTCCAGCGGGACCGGCGGAGGTGATCCGAGCCTGCCGACTGGCCATGGGAATCGGCATGTTGGCGATGCTGCTCACCATGTGAGGCGCCACGGGCGGGCTGGGCGGACGTGTCCTGCATCACCCTTGGCCCGGACCATACCCGCAGGTAGCCGCACCCTCCTAGGCTGAGGTCCATGATGGTCCCCGCCGTTCTCCTGCTGCTCGGCGCCCTGACCGCGGTGCTCGCACCCCGCCTGCTGGCCCGGGCCGAATGGCCCGAGCGCGAACCCGTCGTGGCCCTGTGGGTGTGGCAGTGCGTGGTGGGCGCCGTACTCCTGTGCTTCGCGCTGTCGATGCTGCTGAGCGCGGCCGCCGCCTGGCACGCCGTGCGGGGCCGGCTGTTCGCCGCCGCCCCGCACGGCGTGGTCGACGCGTACGCGCTGGACGCCGTGAGCGGATTCTGGGCTTCCGGCACGGCCGTCGCGCTGGCGGGCGGCGGGCTGTGGACTGGGGCGATGCTGGCCCGGGAAATCCTGCGGGCCCGCGCCGGGCGGCGTGCGCAGGGCGCCGAACTGTTGCTGCGGGCCCCACTGCTGCCCGGGGAGCAGGCCGCCGGGGCCCGGCTCGTCGTCCTGGAGGGGCAGCGTCCCGACAGCTGGTGGCTGCCGGGTCCGACACCGCAGCTGGTGGTCACGACGGCAGCGCTGGGCCGGCTCAAGGGGAGTCAGCTCGACGCCGTACTGGCCCATGAACAGGGGCACGCCGCCGCCCGGCACGACTGGCTGCTGCACTGTTCGCGGGCCCTGTCCGGAGGGTTCCCGCAGGTCCCGGTCTTCGCCGCGTTCGAGGCGCAGATGCACCGGCTGGTGGAGCTGGCGGCCGACGACGTGGCCTCGCGGCGGTACGGGCGCCTGACCACGGCCCTGGCCCTGATCGGCCTGAACGAGGACCGCGGGGTCTTCGGCCCGTCCCCCGCCCCGCACGCGCACGTCCCCGAGCGGGTCCGGCGGCTACTGGCGGCCACGCCCCGCCTGTCGGCCCCGCGCCGGATGCGGCTGACGGCCCTGGCGACGCTGGCCCCGGCGATTCCGCTCCTGGTGGCGTTCGGACCGGGGCTGAACGCGCTGACCTGAGGCGGGCACGGACCCGTGCCGGACGCTCTGGCTCGAGGGCCGCCCGCCGGGGATCGCCGGACCGCCCTTGCCGGGGATCGTCGCGGCCGGGTGCGAGGATCGGGGCATGCGCGGTGATCACGTACGGTGGCGGACCCCGCTGGTGTGCGCGCTGCTTCTCGCCCTCGCCGTCCTGACGGCCTTGGTGGCCGCCCGCTGGGGCCCGCTGCTGTCCTTCGACGGCCGGATTTCGCGGGGGCTCCACTCCCATGCCGTCTCCCACCCGGGGGTCACCGGGCTGATGCGGGTGCTCACCGACTGGGTCTGGGACCCGTGGGCCATGCGCGCCCTGGCCGCCGTGGCCTGCCTGTGGCTGTGGCGGCTGGGCGAGGGGCCGTGTGCGCTGCGGTTCGCCCTGGCCGTCGTCGCGGCCTCGGCGGTCAGTCAGGGGCTCAAGGCCTTGGTGGGACGGGAAAGGCCGGTTTGGCCGGATCCGGTCGACTCGGCGGACTACGCCGCCTATCCGTCGGGGCACGCCCTGACGGCGATGGTGGTCTGCGGTCTGCTCGTGGGGCTGGCCCTGCGCGGATCCCCGGGGCCCTCCGGGCGCATCGTCCTGGCCCTGGTACCGCTCCTGGCCGCGGTGTCGGTTCTCGGGGTCGGCTTCACCCGGGTCTACCTGGGCGTCCACTGGTTCTCGGACGTTCTGGCGGGCTGGCTCCTGGGCGCGGTGCTCGTGATGCTCGCGGTGTCCGGTGGTGTCTGCTCTGGGCGATCCCCCGTGTCGCCCAGAGCAGACGGTCCAGCGCGCTGAGTATACTGGCTCCGAGCCAGTCAACGCAGGAGCAAGCATGTCCCCGCGCAGCGCATCGGTCAATGAAGAATTGCGTAGGCGTTCCCGGGAGCGACTGCTGCAGGCCACGGTCGAGCTCGTCGCGGAGCGCGGCTACGAGGCCACCACCCTCGGCGACATCGCCGACCGGGCGGGAGCCGCCCGCGGCCTGGTGTCGTACTACTTCCCGGGCAAGCGCCAGCTCCTGCAGTCCGCCGTGCACCGGCTGATGCACCTCACCCTTGAGGCGGCACTGGAGCGCGAACCGCTCCCGGAGGGCCCCGACGGGGGCCGGGAGCGGCTGGCCCGGGCCATCGACGCGATCCTCGGGCTGGCCCGGGACCGGCCCCGGCTGATGCGGACCCATATGGCGGGGATCCTGCAGGCGGACGGCTTCGTCCAGTGCGCCGAGCAGCAGCGGCTCGCTGAACTGCTGCGGGAGACCGTCGAACGGTACGGATCGCCGGAGGTGGACATCGACTACCCGCTGCTCCGCGCGCTGCTGATGGGCGCGGTTGTGGCGGTGCTGCTGCCGGGCGCGCCGATGCCGGCGGCGCGGCTGCGGGCCGAGCTGTTCCAGCGGTACGGGCTGGACTGGGAGCTGGGTGTCCCGCCGGACGGCGGACCGCCCGGCGGAACGTTTCCCTTACCCCGTTAGCGGTATTCGGGCTGGCTCTGCACGTTGAGCCGGTCCAGCCGCACCCACTTGGCGCTGTCGGTGCGCCAGTCGTCGAGCCGCAGTACGTCGAGGCCCTTGACGATGTCGTTCGAGTAGATGTGCCCGTTGTAGTAGTACGCGGACCAGGAGCCGCCGAGGCCGAGCCGGTCGGTGGTCAGCGGGCCCCGCTCGAAGTAGCCGATCTCCTTGGGCTTGGTGGAGTCGGTGAACTCCCAGACGGAGATGCCGCCCTGGTACCAGGCCTGCACCATGATGTCGCGGCCGCCGCCGACCGGGATCAGCGAGCCGTTGTGGGCCACGCAGTTCTCGGTGTCGGCCTGCAGGCGCGGGATCTTGAAGTAGCTCTTGAAGACGAGCTTGCGCTGGTCTGCGCGGCCGGTGATCTCGTAGATGCCGTCGGCTCCCCGGGTGGGGCCGGTCGCCTCGTTGCAGGTGGCGCCGCCGCCTCCGCCCAGCTCGTCGGTGAACACCACCTTGTCCGCACGCTCGTTGAAGGTGGCCGAGTGCCAGAACGAGAAGTTCACGTTGTCCTGGACCCGGTCGATGACGCGCGGCGCTTCGGGCTTGCTGATGTCGAAGAGGAGGCCGTCACCCATACAGGCGCCCGCGGCGAGGTTCTTGGAGGGCAGCACGGTGATGTCGTGGCAGCCGGTGGTCTTGGAGACGCCCGGGTTGGTGGGCCCGCCCGGGTTGCCGCCGTCGGGGAAGAGGACCGGGAAGGCGACGACCGCGGCCCGCGTCGGATTCTTCTTCGGGACCTTGACGACCGAGATGCCGTCGTGCGGGGGCTTGCAGTCGGGGAAGGCGTCGTTCGGGGAGTACGAGGAGACGTAGAGGTAGACGTCCCGGCCGCCCGGGACCAGCGTGTGGGTGTGGGAGCCGCACGCCGTCTCGACGGACTTGACGTACTTGGGGTTCTTCTTGTCCTTGATGTCGAAGATCCTGATGCCCTCCCACGAGGACTTCTCCGTGGCGGGCTGCGAGACGCTGTTGCAGGAGTCGTCGCTGCGCGAGGAGTCGGTGGAGAGGAAGAGCAGGTCACCGTCCACCGAGATGTCGTTCTGCCCGCCGGGGCAGAGCACTTCGGTGATCTTCTCGGGTGCCTTGGGGTTGCCGATGTCGTAGATCGTGAAGCCGCTGTAGCTGCCCGCGTAGGCGTACTTGCCCTGGAACGCCAGGTCGGAGTTGATCCCGTTCGGATCGGTACTGGGGATATTGGCCAGGGGTTTTATGTTCCCGCTGTGGACGATCTCGTCCTGGCCCGGGATCTCGCCGGGCGCCAACTCCCGTCCCGCGCCTGCCGCGGTGGCGGCGTTCTGCGACGCGCCCCGGACCAGGTCGCCCGGGTCGGGGGTGGCGGACGCGGGTCCGGCCGCCAATAACGTGGCGAGGAGTCCGGCCGCGGTGACGGCCACTCCCAGGGATCTGCGCCGCGCTCTGCTGGTCTGCATCGAGGTCACTGTGCCCTCCCATGAGTCCGGTCGGTCCGCCCGTGGTGGGAACGGAACGCGGACCCCGGCAGTATGGTCCTTTGCATGGACATGGCGAAAGTGTTACTCGGGCGAATCGTCGGAGCGGCTCTGGCCGCCGGACTCCTGCTCCCGCTCGCCGGCTGCACGGACGGCGGCGATCCGGACGGGGAGGCCCGGAGCGGGGCCGCCGTCATCGCCCCCGGCAAACCCGGCGAGAAGGCCCGGACGATCTCCCCCGAACAGGCGGCGAAGGAGCTGCCCGACGACACCCCCAACGCGGCGGACCGAGCGTACGTCCGCCGCATGACCGAACACCACAGGCAGGCCCTGGCCATGAGCGCCCTGGCCCCCGACCGGGCCGCCTCCGACGGGGTCAAACGGCTCGCCGAGCGGATCGCGGCCGCGCAGCGGCCCGAGATCGGCGCCATGGAGCGATGGGCGGCCCGCTACCCGGCGCCAACGCCGGACGTGGACGGCCACGACCACGCGGCGATGCCCGGCATGGCCACCGAGCAGCAGCTCGAGGAGCTGACCGGGTCCTCGGGGGCCGCGTTCGACCGGCTCTTCCTCGCGTTGATGACCGTCCACCACGAGGGCGCCCTGAAGATGGCCGGCGAGGCCCTGGCCGCGGGCAACAACGTCGCCGTGGAGGAGATGGCCACCGAGGTGGTGGCCACCCAGACCACCGAGATCCACCGGATGCGCGCGATGGGCTGACGGCCCCGGCACCCGGTGTCATGCTGGGAACACCTGCGGGAGGAGCTCCGCCGTGCTTCGTATCGCCGTCGTCGGATCAGGCCCCAGCGGGGTCTACGCCGCACAGACACTCGTACAGCAGCGTGAGGTGCCGGGCGTTCGGGTCGACGTGCTTGACCGGCTGCCGGCTCCGTACGGGCTCGTTCGCTACGGGGTGGCCCCCGACCACGAGAAGATCAAGTCCCTGCAGAGCAGCCTGCGCACCGTACTGGAGGACGAGCGGGTCCGCTTCCTCGGGAACGTCGAGGTCGGCGGGGAGGCGCTGCCCACCGCCCGGCTCCTGGAGCTGTACCACGCGGTGGTCTACTGCGTCGGCGCGGCCCGGGACCGGCTGCTCGGCATCCCGGGCGAGGACCTCGTCGGGGTGCACTCCGCCACGGCCTTCGTGGCCTGGTACAGCGGCCATCCCGACGCGGCGGCCGAAGCCTTCGGCCTGCCCGGGGTGGATTCGGCGATCGTCGTCGGGGCCGGGAACGTGGCGGTCGACGTGACGCGCATCCTCGCCCGGGGCGTACCGGAGCTGTCCCCCACCGACATGCCACAGCCGGCCCTGGGGGCGCTCGGCGCCAGCGGGGTGCGCACGGTCCACATGGTGGCCCGGCGCGGCCCCTCGCAGGGCAAGTTCACCACCAAGGAGCTGCGCGAGCTGGGCACGCTGCCGGATGTGGACGCCCTGGCCGACCCGGCGGAGCTGGCTCTCGACCCGGCGTACGCGGACCCGGACCTGGCCCTGCCCGCGGTGAACCGGCGCAACGTGGAGGTGCTGCGCGGCTGGGCGGCCGCTCCGGCGGGCGGCGCGCACCGGCGGATCGCCCTGCGCTTCTTCCTGCGCCCGGTGGAGGTGCTCGGCGGACCGGACGGCCGGGTCACCGGGATGCGGTTCGAGCGGACCGCTCCCGACGGCCGGGGCGGGGTCACCGGGACCGGCGTCCATGTGGACGTCCCGGCGCAGTTGGTCCTGCGCTCGGTGGGATACCAGGGCGTCGCACTGCCCGGGCTGCCCTTCGACGAGCGGCGCGGTACGGTCCCGCACGCGGCGGGCCGGGTGCTCCGGGAGGGCCGCGCCTCGGTCGGGGAGTACGTGGCGGGCTGGATCAAGCGCGGCCCGACCGGGGTCATCGGCACCAACCGGCCCTGCGCGAAGGAGACGGCCTCCTCCCTGCTGCAGGACGCGGGGGCGCTGGCCCGCCGCGAGCGGGAGCGCGACCCGCTGGAGGCCCTGCGCGAGGCGGGGCTGCGGCCGGTCCTGTGGCCGGGCTGGCTGGCCGTCGAGGCGGCGGAGGCGGAACTGGGGCGGTCCCTGGGCCGGCGCTCCGTCAAGATCCCGGACTGGGCGGGCCTGCTTTCCGCTGCGGGTGCCGCGGACTGAATTCCCGGGCGCGGGCCCGGCGCCTGCTTCAGCCCCGGCGCCCGCTCAGCTCCGGCGCCTGCTTCAGCCCCGGCGCCCGCTCAGCTCCGGCCCCGCGCCTCCTCGGCGGCGGCAGCCGCGAGGACGCCGTCGAGGAGCCCGGGGAACAGCTCTGCCAGTTCCGCGCGGCGCAGTCCGTTCAGCTTGGCGGTGCCGCGGTAGCACTGGCGCACGACGCCGCTCTCGCGCAGGACCCGGAAGTGGTGCGTGGTCGTGGACTTGGTGACCGGGAGCTCGAAGTGTGAGCAGCTCAACTCGGCTTCGGTGGCCGCGAGATCGCGGACGATGGACAGCCGGACGGGGTCGGAGAGGGCGTGCAGGACGCCTTCGAGCCGGATCTCGGCGGCCTCGGGGTGGGCGAGGACACGGGCCGCTTCACGTTCCGCCATGTCCGTACTCCACTCTCAAGCGATCAGGGGTCGGGCCCATCGTACGAGAACCTTCGTAGGACCGGGGCCGGCCTGAGGGGAACGCGGCGCGGGGACCGGGGGCCCCGCGCCGCACCGGTTCACCAGGAGCGGTGGTACTGCTCGGGCGTACGGATCTCGGCGCCGAGCTCGGCGGCGGCGCGGCGGGCCCAGAACGGGTCCCGCAGCAGCTCACGGCCGAGCAGGACGGCGTCGGCCTCGCCGTTGGAAAGGATCTTCTCGGCCTGTTCCGGCTCGGTGATCAGGCCCACGGCGGCGACCGGGAGGGCGGTCTCGGCCCTGACCCGGGCCGCGAAGGGCACCTGGTAGCCGGGGCCCACGGGGATCGTCACGCCCGGGGCGAGGCCTCCGGTGGAGACGTCGAGCAGGTCCACGCCGTGCTCCTGGAGCAGCGCGGCCAGCCGGACGGTCTCGTCCGCGGTCCAGCCGTCCTCCTCCAGCCAGTCGGTGGCGGAGATACGGAAGAACAAGGGGAGTTCCTCGGGCCAGGCGCCCCGTACGGCATCGACGACTTCGAGGGCGAGGCGGGTGCGGTTCTCGAAGGAGCCGCCGTACTGGTCGGTGCGCTTGTTGCTGTGCGGGGAGAGGAACTGGCCGATCAGGTATCCGTGGGCGCCGTGGATCTCGACGACCTGGTAGCCGGCGGCGAGTGCGCGCCGGGCGGCGGCCGCGAACTGCTCGACCACGTCCCGGATCTCCTGGACCGTCAGCTCGATGGGGACCGGGTGGCCCTCTGCGAAGGGCACCGGGCTCGGGGCGCTGGGCTGCCAGCCGTGCGCGTCGGGTCCGACGGGGCGGCCGCCCTTCCAGGTGCGGTCGGTGGAGGCCTTTCGGCCGGCGTGGGCGAGCTGGATGCCGGGAACCGTTCCCCGGGCCTTGAGGAAGGAGGTGATCCGGCGCAGGGCCTCGACCTGGGTGTCGTTCCAGATGCCGAGGTCGTACGGCGAGATCCGGCCCTCCGGGGCTACGGCCGTGGCCTCCTGGACGATCAGGCCGGTGCCGCCGGTGGCGCGGGCCGCGTAGTGCGCGAAGTGCCATTCGTTGGCGACTCCCGCGTCCGGGCCGAAGGCCTCGGCACTGTACTGGCACATCGCGGCCATCCACACCCGGTTCGGGACGGTGACCGAGCGGATGGTCCAGGGCTGGAACAGGGCGGCGAAGGCAGTGGGGACTGCGGAGACGGCAGGGGCAGCGGTGACAGCGGTGACAGCGCTCATGAGGGCTCTCCAGAGGTGACCGGACGCGCACCGGAGACCGGCGGCTAAGTACGAGATTCACCGTACTACGGAATTCCTCGTAGTACGAGCCTTCTCGTAGTACGAGCTTTCCCGTACAACCGGTCGGCCGTGCGCGTGCCGACCGGCCGCTGTCAGTGGTCGGGTGCAGACTGACGGAAAAACTGCCGTGCAGGACAACGACGTCCGGAGGTGTCGGCCATGACCGACGTGGTACTGCTCGCGGGGACCAGAAAGGGACTCTTCATCGGCCGCCGGGATTCCGGCGGCACATGGGAGTTCGACGGGCCCCATTTCAACGCCCAGGCGGTCTCCGCCGTCGCCATCGACCGGCGCGGCCCCGTGCCCCGGCTCCTGGTGGGTGGCGACAGCTCGCACTGGGGCCCCTCCGTCTTCAGCTCGGACGACCTGGGCGCGACCTGGCGGGAGCCCGCCGCGGCCGCCGTGAAGTTCCCCCAGGACACGGGCGCCTCCCTGGAGCGGGTCTGGCAGCTGCATCCGGCCGGCCCCGAGGCCCCGGACGTGGTCTACGCGGGGACCGAGCCGGCCGCCCTGTTCCGCTCGGCCGACCGCGGGGAGTCCTTCGAGCTGGTCCGGCCGCTTTGGGAGCACCCGACCCGGGACAAGTGGGTACCGGGCGGCGGCGGCGAGGGCCTGCACACCGTGATCACCGACCCGCGCGACCCCGACCTGGTCACCGTCGCGGTCTCCACGGCCGGGGTGTTCCGCAGCACGGACGGCGGGGCGAGCTGGGCCCGTCCAACCACGGGGTCTCGGCGGTGTTCCTGCCCGATCCGAACCCGGAGTTCGGGCAGTGCGTGCACAAGATCGCCCAGGACCCGGGAAACACGGACCGGCTCTACCTGCAGAACCACTGGGGCGTCTACCGCAGCGACGACGCCGGGGGCCGGTGGACCGACATCGGCGCCGGCCTGCCCTCGGACTTCGGCTTCGCGGTGGCCGCCCACCCGCACCGGCCGGACACCGCCTACGTCTTCCCGCTCAACGCCGACTCCGACCGGGTCCCCGCGGAGCACCGCTGCCGGGTCTTCCGCACCCGGGACGCCGGCGCGAGCTGGGAACCCCTGACGAAGGGCCTCCCGGCCGGGGACCACTACGGCACGGTACTGCGGGACGCGCTCTGCACGGACGACGCGGACCCGGCCGGGATCTACTTCGGCAACCGCAACGGCGAGCTGTACGCCAGCCGGGACGACGGGGACAGCTGGCAGCTGCTGGCCGAGCACCTCCCCGACGTCCTGTGCGTACGGGCCGCCGTGCTGAACGGCTAGTGCTGTGGCCGGGAAGGTTTGCCGGGTCGCGGTGTCCGGTGCGGTGCATCGCAAGGCGGAGGACCACGACCCGTACTGGACGTACTTGCCCGGTCCGACAACGCAGGGGGCACCTCCCAGCGGTAGCTGGGGGAGAAGTGCCGTGCCGGGCGCCGCGACCCGGTGAACCCTGCCGGGCACAGCACTAGCACTCCGGCCGCAGGTGCACGGGCGGGCGTCAGCCGGTGAGACGCCCGGCCTGCCGTACGGACTCCGCCAGTTGGGAGACGGCGGAGTCCTCGGTGTGTCCCGCCAGCCGGTCCGCGTGCCCGGCCAGCCCCGCCAGCGGCAGGGCGCCCGGCAACCGCTCCCAGCCGCCGTCCCGCTCTCGCAGCGCGGAGGCGAAGTAGGCGGCCACCACGGTGACTTGGAAGCGCGGGGGCGCCTCGCTCCACACGTCGCCCCACAGCGCCGCCGCCTCCACCCGGCCGGACTCCTCGTGCGGGGCCCGGGTGCGCGGGTCCAGCCAGCGCACCGTCGCCGTCGCCAGGTGCCCGGCGGCGCCGGGGCGCAGCCGTACCGCGTACAGGGCGGTCACGGTGTGGCCGGAGCCGACCTCGCCACCGTCCACGGCGTTGTCCCGGAAATCCTCGTCCGCGACGCGGCGGTCGTCATAGCCGATCAGCCGGAACCGTTCGACCGTCTGCGGATCGAAGGCGACCTGCGCTTTGGCGTCGCGGGCCCGCAACTGCACCTGGGCCGGGAGGTCTTCGCAGAAGACCTTGCGGGCACCGGCCGCGTCGGAGACGTACGCGGTGTGTCCGTCGCCCTGGTCGGCGAGCCGCTCCATGAAGGCGTCGTTGTACTCGCTGCCCACGCCCACGCCGAACAGGGTGATGCGGTGCGCGGTCCGGGCCTGGTCGATCCGCTTCAAGATGGCATCGGCCGAGGTGGCGCCGGAGTTGGCCAGGGCGTCGGAGAGCAGGACGACCCGGTTGGTGGCTCCGGGGCGCAGCGACTCGACGGCCACGTCGTACCCGCGGGTGACCCCGGCCTCCACATTGGTGGAATCGGCGGTGCGCAGCCCGTCGACGACCTCGTGGGTCCGGTCACGGTTGCCTTCGACGCGAGTCATCGGAAGCAGGGTCCGGACCTTGGCGCTGAACGTGACGACGGCGACCGACGAGATGGCCGTGACCGCCCGCGGAGGCCGGGTTCACGGCGTCGTTTTCCACACCGACAGGGGCGCCCAGTACAACGCGGCCGCCCTCGTCGACGTCTGCCGCCGGCACGACATCCGGAGGCTCTCGCGCGTCCAGAGTCGTCCCCGAGCCCAGCGAGAACGCGGCAGGCCCTACGGCAGTCGCCAGTCCACCGGCTGGGCACCCTGCCTGACAAGCAGGTCGTTGGCCCGGCTGAACGGGCGGGAGCCGAAGAAGCCCCGGTCCGCCGACATCGGAGACGGGTGCGCGGACTCCACGGCCGGCAGCTCGCCCAGCAGCGGCCGCAGATTGCGCGCCTCGCGTCCCCACAACACCGACACCAAGGGCTTGCCGCGGGCCGCGAGCGCGCGGATGGCCTGCTCGGTCACCGCCTCCCAGCCCTTGCCGCGATGGGCGTTGGGCTTGCGCGGAGCTGTCGTGAGCGAGCGGTTCAGCAACAGCACACCCTGCTCGGTCCACGGCGCCAGATCACCGTTCGACGGCCTGGGCAGCCCCAAGTCGGAGTGCATCTCCCGAAAGATGTTCTCCAAACTGCCCGGCAACGAACGAACTTCCGGCGAGACCGCGAAACTCAACCCGATGGCCATCCCGGGCGTGGGATAGGGGTCCTGCCCCACGATCAGGACACGGACGTCATCGAAGGGCTGCTGGAACGCACGCAGGACATTCGCGCCCGCCGGAAGGTAGGTCCGACCCGCCGCTATCTCGGCCCGAAGGAAGTCCCCCATGGCCGCGATGTGTCCAGCGGCAGGCTCAAGAGCCTTCGCCCAGCCTGCTTCAACAAGTTCATACAAGGGTCGTGGCGCCACGACGCGTCACTCTACTGGCACATACACGCACCCGCATACGCAGGGGACGCCTCCACGCAGGGGCCAGCCCTCAGGCGCTACTCTTCCCCCGCATCAAGATCTTCGAGCCGGTCGAGCAGATCACGCGGCCGATCACCGGGAAGGAGGGGAGCTTGTTTCATCCAGTGGTCAAGCCACTCCGCCATGCGCCCATCGCGGCAAGGACTGGGAGGCGGTGACCGAGCAGGCCATCCGCGCGCTCGCGGCACGCGGCAAGCCCTTGGTGTCGGTGTTGGGGGGGCGTGAGGCGCGCAATCTCCGGCCGCTGTGGGCGAATTGCCGGCCGTGGAATCGGTGCACCCCTCCCCCATGTCCGCGGACAACGGGTTCTTCGGCTCCAGGCCGTTCAGCAGAACCAACGACCTGCTGGTCGGCCAGGGCGCGCACCCCGTGGACCGGCGACTTCCCTCCACCGGCTGACCTGCACCGCGACCCGCAGGGCGACCCGCCGGGCGACCCGCCGGGCGGTCTGCGGCGCACCCGCTCGGTCACCACTGAGGTCACCTGCGTGATCGAAGGGCTGAACCGTATCTGACATTCCTCGGATAAATACGGACAGATGCCGCCCGAGAAGGCCCTGCCCGAACACCCGGTTTCGATAAGCCAGTAGCATGCGGCGCCATGAGCTCTCCCACTGGGCCCGCAAATGGCCTGCCCGTACGAATGCCGCGACCCCGCCAGACCGGACGGCACCGCCGGCCCGAGCCCGCGGTGGCGCCCGAGGGCGCGCCCGCGCTGGTGCTCGCCGTGCCCGGTGTCCCCTCGGCCGCCTCGCGGGGGCTCGCGGAAGAGATCATCAGCATCGGCCGCTCCGAGCTGCCCGGCCTGGACGCCCGGGTCGGTTTCCTCGACGGTGACGACGCCACCGAGTTCCCGTCCCTTTCCGGCGTGCTGACCGTCATCGCACAGGACCGCGCCGCGCGTGCGCAGTCCGCCCGCGCCGCCGGCCAGGAGGTACCCGCGCCGACCGGCCCGGACGCTGTGGTCGTGCCCCTGCTCGCCGGTCCCGACGGGGATCTGCTGCGCCGCGTGCGCCAGGCCCTGATGGACTCCACGGCCGCCGCCGAGCTGGCCGACCCGCTCGGCCCGCATCCGCTGCTCGCCGAGGGGCTGCACGTGCGGCTGTCGGAGGCCGGCCTCGCCCGCGCCGACCGGGCCAGGCTCTTCAGCGTGACCACGGCCGCCGACGGCATCGTCCTGGCCACCACCGGTGGCGAGGAAGCCGTCAAGGCTGCCGGGATCACCGGCATGCTGCTGGCCGCCCGTCTCGCGGTGCCGGTGATGGCCGCCGCCCTGGACGAGGAGGGCTCGGTCGCCGCGATCGCCGACCAGCTGCGCCGCGAGGGCTCGACGCAGCTCGCGCTGGCGCCGTACCTGATCGGCCCGGAGGCCGCCGAGGGACTCCTCGACACCGCCTGCAAGGAAGCCGGGTGCAGCGCCGCCGACGTCCTCGGCTCGTACCCCGCGCTCGGCAAGCTGGCCGTCGCGCAGTACTCCGCCGCCCTCGGGATCACTCAGGCCGCCGCGCACTGACACCCTGCTCTCGCCGGACGTACGAGGGCCCGCGCCCCGGGATTCCGGGGCGCGGGCCCTCGTACGTCCGGCGGACGGATGTCAGCCGAAGACCACGCAGGTGGCGGCGGGCACGGCCACCGAGCCGGCCCGGCGGGGCTCGCCGGTGAGCGGGTCCACCTCGAACCAGGTGACGTCGCCCGAGCGCTCGTTGGCCGCGTAGAGCCGGCGCCCCGACGGGTCGGCGGTGAGATCGCGCGGCCAGCTGCCTCCGCACGGCACGGTGCCCGTGAGCAGCGGTTTCTCCGCGCCGCCCTCGAGCGAGAGGGTGACGATGGTGTCGGCTCCGCGGACGGCCGCCCAGACGAAACGGCCGTCGGGCGAGGCCACGACCGCCGAAGGGGAGGCCGCTGCGGACCCTGGAGCGCCCGGGGAGGCGACCGGAACCTCGGCGACCGGTTGGAGCTCGCCCGAGTCCGCGTTCCAGCGGCAGACGGTCAGCTGCGGCTCCAGCTCGTGCAGGACGTAGACCACCTCGCCGGACGGGTGGAAGGCGAGGTGCCGGGGGCCGGTCCCGGCGCGCAGTACGGTCTCGGAGTGGACGCGCGGGGCCCCGGTGTCCGGGTCGAGCGCACAGACCCGGACCGAGTCGGTGCCGAGGTCGACGCTGAGCACCCAGCGGCCACCGGGGCCGGGCAGCACCTGGTGTGCGTGCGGGGACCTCTGCCGGCCGGCGTCGGGGCCGGAGCCCTGGTGGGCCAGTACGGCGGCGGGCTGCCCGATCGCGCCGTCGGCGGCGAGCGGGAGGCTGCTGACGCTGCCGGAGGTGTAGTTGGCGGTCAGCAGCCGGCGCCCGGCCACGCTGAGGTGGGTGGGGCCGGCGCCGCCGACACCGACGGGCGCGCCGAAGGGGACCAGCCCCTCGGCGGTGGTCAGGAAGGCACCCACGGCGCCCTGTTCGGCCTCGCTCACGGCGTACAGCACGCCGGCGGCCGGGTCGTGGGCCAGGTAGGAGGGGTCGACGACCGCGTCGGTGGCCGCGAGCACGGTCAGTGCCCCGGTGGCCGGATCCACGGCCGCGGTGGTGACACCGCGGCCGCCCCCCGAGGTGAACGAGCCGATCCAGGCCCGGTGTCCGCCGCTGCCGGGCGTTCGGTCCGTACCGCCCACACCACTGTCCGCGTCGCTCACGAGAGGCCCCTCTCCGCCGTTCCGGATCCGTTCGGGAGCGACGGTAACAGAAGGTCTAGACCATGTCTCGCCCTTGGGCCCGTTCCTGGGCGCCGGAGTGGTGGACGTACGCGGTCGAGCTCGGCCGGTCCTCGTAGGTGCGGTGGAAGACCGGGGTCGCCGATCCGGAGATCGGCGGCACGATCCAGGACCAGTCCGCGCCCACGTCACGGCCCTTGTTCTCTTCCTTCTCCATGTGGGTCAGGAAGCGCCGGGCCTCCGTGTGGTGGTCGGCGATGGTGACCTTGGCCCGGTCGAAGGAGTGCAGTACGGCCCGGTTGAGCTCGACGAGCGCGCGGTCCTTCCAGAGGGACCGGTCGCTGGTGGTGTCGAGGCCCATGCGGCGGGCGACCGCGGGCAGGAGGTTGTAGCGGTCGGTGTCGGCGAGGTTGCGGGCGCCGATCTCGGTGCCCATGTACCAGCCGTTGAACGGGGCCGCCGGGTAGTGGATGCCGCCGATCTCCAGGCACATGTTGGCGATCGCGGGTACGGCGTGCCAGCGCAGTCCCCAGTCCGACCAGCCGTCGCCGCCCGCCGCTCCGTCGGGGTGCTCGATGGGCACCTCCAGCACGGCGTCCGCGGGGACGTCGAACCAGCGGGGTTTGTCGTCGACCCCCTGCACGACCAGTGGAAGGAGGTCGAAGGGGGTGCCGGGGCCGCGACGCCAGCCGAGGGCGAGGAGCGCGCTCGTGAGCTCGGCGTTGCGGGCGTCGCCGACGGTTATCGAGTGGTGGTCGCCGTAGCCGGCGTACCGGACCAGCTGCTCGCTCCAGATGACCGGCCCGGGGCGGTCCGGGGTGTCAGGGGCGAAGACCGTGATGGTGGGCCGGACCCGGCCGCGGTTGGTCGCCTCACGCAGGTGCTCGAAGCACTCGTCGGCTATCTCGTCGCCGCCGGTGAGCCCGCGGCGGTCGCGTACCCGCAGCGAGTTCCAGTACAGCCTGCCTATGCAGCGGTTGCTGTTGCGCCACGCGACGCGCGCTCCGTGCTCCAGCTCCTCGGGAGTGTGCCGGTACGTGCCCGTCCCGGCGAGCTCGGCCCGTACGGCGGCGAGCCGCTCGCGCGGATCACCCGCGTCCGGATTCTCCCTGTGGAACAGTCGGATGAACTCCTCGGCCTCTTCCCACACCTGAGCGGTGGTTGAGCGCTGCTGAAGTATTTCCATTCCGGCGATTACCCCCTGTCCGACCAGGTCCACCCGCGTGGCATGGAGGGGCCATGCCGGATGAATGTGCAATGAACAATCACCCGTTGTACACGCCGCAGGTCAGCGGCGTATGGAAGGCGCGTCCGGAACACTCCTCCGAGTGATCTTCATCAATCAGCCTGCGGACGGGAGTTGGGGAGACGTACTATCCGGCGCTGCGGCCGCAGCCACGGACGCGGGCGAGAAAGAGCGACGAGCGACTGCGTCGGACTGCTCATCGGGGCCGGGACGGACGGCTCAGCCCGCCTCGACCCGGCTCAACCGAAGGCCCAACCGGCCGTTCACACACGGGTTGCGTCGTGGATCACGTGCACGGCGGCGGTCGCGGCGACCACCGCGGAGCGGGCGGAGCCCAGCGCCTCGCGGGCCGCCTCCAGGCCGTCCTTCCGGCAGAGCAGGGCCGAGGCGTCGGAGGCGCAGTCGATCAAGTGCAGCGCGACTCGGGAGAGTTGATCGTCGGAGCCGTAGGCGTCGTCCACGGCCTTGCGGGCCCGGGCCAGCAGGTCCAGCGCCTCGGTCAGTCCCGCCGGAGGAATACTGCGCTCGGAATGGATGTCTCGCTTCACCGTCGCCACTCCCGCCACCGGTCATGTGGGCCATTTCGCGATCATCAGGCGAGACAGATCCTGCCGTTCCCCTCCCCCGCGGCCAACGGGCCGAGGCATCCTGATCTTGCATTGCCGGAACAAGAAGGGGGTCCAGATGAACACCAACACCGCACATCCCGACATTGACGGCTGCACGTCGATCTGCGGCGACTGCGCGGCCGGTTACCGAAGGGCCTTACGCGAGGGCGGATTATCGGGGACCGTTCCGGACTGCCTGATCGCCTTCGGGCTGCTGCGGAAGCTGGACGGCTCCCCCGACCACCTCCCCGTACCACCCTCGGTCGCCGCGATCACCCTCGCCCGGCCCATCAAGCGGGCCATCCGGGACCAGCGGGCCGCGCTCGACACGATGATCGCCTCCCTGTCCCCGATGGAGACCGTCTACCGGCACGAACGCCAGCGGCACAAGGCCCACGTACAGCCGCTGATCGGCCGCGACGTCATCGACACCGCCGTCCAGGGGGCCCTGGAGAGCTGCTCCGAGGAACTGCTCAGCGCGCACCCCGAGGGCGGCCGCCCCTCCGGCGCGCTGACCGACGCGCTGCCCCGCGATCTCGCCCTGGCCGGCCGGGGCGTTCGCCAGCGCACGATCTACGGCCACACGGTCCGCGCGCACGCCCCGACGCTCGCCCACATGGAACGGGTCACCCAAGAGGGCGCCGAGGTGCGGACGGTGGGCGAGAGGTTCGAGCGGCTGATCGTGTGCGACCGAACGGCCGCCTTCATCGCGGTGCTCAGCGAGAGCGGAAACCAGGCGTACGTCCTGGAAATTCGCGAACCCGGCCTGATCCAATACCTCACGAAGACCTTCGAAGGCGTATGGGAACGGGCCGTCCCCGTCGAGTTCGACACCACGGGGCAACGCCCTCCACAACTCACCGACGAAATCCAGCGGACGATTCTCGAACTCATGGTGAGGGGGCACACGGACGAGGCCATTTCCAAACGGCTCGGCCTGAGCACCCGCACCATCGGCGCGCACATCAAACGCGCCGCCACCCGCTTCGGAAGCCGCAGCAGGGCCGAGCTCGGTTTCAGCCTCGCGAGGGCCGGAGCCCTCGACACCGACCGGGGCCGGCCCCGGCCACCGGGATCAGGCGCCCACCAACGGGGAGCGTGACGCGCTGCGCAAGGGTCCGTCGAGCTGGGCGAGGAGCCGCTCCAGACCGTGCAGATGCGCCAGCGCGGGCTCCGCGGCGACCCGCGCGGCCGCGGTGGCCGGCCGGTGCTGCGCCTGCGCCCCGCGCTGCACCCCACCCGGCGCCTCCGGCGTCAGCAGGGCTTCTACGGCGGCTTCCACGCGCCAGCAGGCCGCCGCGAGCCGGGCGTCGTGGCTCGCGTCCGGGTCCGCCGCCACGGAGACCAGGCCGCGGACCTCGACGGCGCACTCGTCGAGCAGCGCGAGCACCCGGCGGGCCCTGGCCTTGCGGCCGCGGTAGGGACTGAGCGGGTGGACGAGCGGAGCCAGGGAAAGCCGTACCCGGCCCAGGAACAGCTCCAGCTCCGCGGCGTGCGGCGCGGGGTCGGCGACCGGCGAACCGGCGAGCCGGGCCGCGGCCTGCGCCGTGCAGGTGCGCACGCAGCGCAGCGCGCGCTGGATCCACATGTCGTTGGTCGCGTGCGTGGTCACCGGGAGCACCAGGACCACGGCCAGCCCGGCGCACACCGCGCCGACGGTCGTCTGCTCGAGGCGCAGGACGAGCAGGCCCGGATCGAGCACGCCGAGCAGCCCGTAGAGCAGGCCCGCCATGACCGTCACGGCCAGCATCATCCAGCTGTAGGACACGGCGGCGGTGTAGAAGATCCCGAAGACGCAGAGCGCGACCAGTACGGCCGTGGGCGCCGGCGCCCCGTGCAGCGGGATGGCGATCAGGAGTCCCGCCCCGATCCCGATCACCGTGCCGAGGACCCGGCGGAATCCGCGTACCAGCGTCTCGCCGCGCGAGGCGGTGTTGACGAAGATCCACCAGGCGGTGCCGACGGCCCAGTACCAGCGGTCCTGCGAGAGGACCTGGCCGATGCCCAGCGCGACCGCGCAGGCGGCGGTGGCCTGGAAGGCCTGCCGGGTGGTCGGCCGGGCCAGCCCGGTGCCGGGCGGCGCGGGCGGCGCCGCGGCGGGCGGCACGGTCCGCTCGATCGGCCACAGTACGAACCGCACGGCGGCCGCCGACAGGAGAGCCAGTGCGACGGCCGCGTAGAGCTCCGGCAGCTGCCCGGGCCGGGCATGCAGGAACTGCGTGACGAAGAAGTTCATGAACGCGAAGATCCCGAGGGCGTGGCCGCGCACCCCCCACCTGCGGGCGTAGACGCCGGCGAACACGACGGCGACGAACACCGCGTCGCGGGCCGGCGGTACGCCGTGCAGGCTCGTTGCCAGGGCCAGCACGGGGAAACCGGCGGCCGGCAGCAGGGCGGTGGTCACCCGCTGGGCGCGCACGGTCGAGTCGGTCACCGTGAAGAGGGCCAGCAGGGCGGTCAGGCCCCCGGTGATCGATGCGACGAGCGAGAGCCCGCAGAGCTCGGCCACGGCGAGGGCGACGCCGATGACGGCCCGCAACGAGTTCCTGAGTCTTGCGCGCCCCGGATCCGGAGCCACGAACATCCTCTTCACGGCGGTGTGCCGCCCCCCTTGCGATGGAACACGCCGGTCCCACTCGCGCCCTGGGGTGGTGGGCGCTACACGGGCACGGCGAAGGCGCCACGGTCCGGATCGGCCTCGTTGCCGTCCGGCGCTGCGTGGCGCCGTAGATACATGGATAGGACACAGATAAGCATCCGCAGGGGCAATGGCTCAACTCGGCCGACCCCTACTGGGCCATTGGTACAGGAATGAGCGCTGATCTTCGGCCAGGGGAATACCAACGGACCCGTCCGTCGGGCACGACTCCGTACGGGTCGCCGCCCGCCGCTCACGCTCTGGGAATCCGCTCCGTCGGAACACACAGGACCGGGACCGGGGAGAGGTGCAGGAGTTTGTGCGGGGTGGATCCGAGGAGGGCGCCGCGGATCGGGCTGTCGCCCCAGCTCCCCACGATGATCACCCGGGCGCCGTACCGCTCGGCGGCGTCGAGCAGCGCCTGGGCCGGCTTCTCGTCGGCCACTTCGACCGTGGACGGCACTCCCGCCTCGTCGGCGGCCTCCACCGCCCGGGCGAGCGCACTGCGGCCCGCCTCCCGGACGGCCTCCCGGTGCGCGCGGTACTCCTCGCCGGTGGGGCCCGGGGCGGCGGCCCCGTAGACGAGGACGAGCGGCTCGCCGAAGGCGGTGGCCACCTCCAGGGCCACGCGCAGGGCGCGCTCGGCGCCGGGCGACTCGTCGTATCCGAGGACGACGGACATCGGGGCTCCTCTCGGCTTCCGGCAAGGAAGTTCGGGTTCAGGACTTCTTCGTCGTGTGGACGAGGGCCGGGTCGGCGACGCCGCGCCGCTCCTGCCAGAAGTGGCCGTCCCTGATCCGCCAGAAGCACATGACGAGCACACCCACGACGGCGATCCCGATCCCGATGACCAGCGGTGGTCCGAGCCCGAACCAGGAGGCCCCGCTCGCCGAGTTCTCCGGGTCGGACATGGCGCTGACCGATTTCACGAGCAGCCAGGCCAGCAGGGCGGCGCCGACCACCGGGCCGAGGCCGATGAACAGGAAGTTGTGCACGCTCTCCAGCAGGTGGCGGCGGTAGTAGACGGCGCAGGCCAGGCCGGTGAGCGCGTAGTAGAAGGAGATCAGCAGGGAGAGGGCGGTCAGGGAGTCCAGGAGTGCGTTCTCGCTGATCTGGTTGACGGCGAGGTACCAGGCGATGGCGATGCCGGCCACCCACCAGGTGCTCACGTCCGGGGTGCGGAACCGGGGGTGGATGTGCGAGAGGTGCGGGGGCAGTGCGTGCCGGCGGGCCATGGACAGTGCGGTACGGGAAGCGGGGATGATCGTGGTCTGCGTGGAGGCGAGGGCTGAGGTGCAGACGGCGAGGAGGACCACCCAGGCCCAGCCGCCCATGACCTCGTGCGCGAGGACCGCGAAGACGGCCTCCTCCTCGCCCGCGTTGGCGGCGAGGAACTCCGTCCCGGCGTAGCCGACGACGGCGAAGCCCACGGAGAGGTACGTCACCAGCAGCACCACGGTGGACCAGATGCCGGCCTTGCCCGGTGCGGTGGCGGAGTCCTCGACCTCCTCGGTGAGGTTGACCGCCGACTCCCAGCCCCAGTAGATGAAGACGCCGAGCAGCAGTCCGCCGGTGAGGGCGGCGCCGCCGGCGCCGAAGGGGTTGAGCCACTCCAGTGCGGGTCTGGTGCCGTCCAGGCTGCTGGTGCCGGCGTAGACGCGGTAGAGGGCGACCACGGCGAAGACCAGCAGGAAGAAGACCTGGGCGAGGATCAGCACGTCCTGGAGCCGGGCGGACATCTCGGTACCGATGACGCAGACGGCGGTCATGGCCAGGATCACCACGACGGTCAGGGTCTGCCGGAGCGCCTCGTTCGCCGCCCAGCTGTCGAGTCCGGCGGCCAGGAGGCCGAAGTGGACGGCCACGTCGGCCAGCGAGCCGATGACGAGGACGCCGGTCATCGCGATGGCCCAGCCGCCGAGCCAGCCGGCCCAGGGGCCCATGGCGCGCGTCACCCACGAGAAGGTGGTGCCGCAGTCCTGGTCGACCTTGTTGAGGTAGTAGAAGGCGGCGGCGATCAGCAGCATCGGCACGAAGGAGGCCAGCATGACGCCGGGTGCGTAGATGCCGGCGAGCGCGACGATCGGCCCGATGACCGCGGCCAGGGAGTAGGCGGGCGAGGTCGAGTTCAGGCCGATGACGAGCGCGTCGAGGAAGCCGATCGCGTTGGCCTTGAGCCCGGGGTCCCCGTCGGCGGCGGGGTCGGTGACGGCCCTCGCTCCCGGCTCCGGAACCGGTCCCGGGCGCTCAGGGGGCACGCCGTCCGAGCCATGGTGGGCCATGTACGCATCGTCACGCAGACGGCGCCGACGCGCGAGGCGGGGCCTCAGGGGCGGGTGTTCCAACCCGCTACCACCGGCAGGCCGTGTTCCGTCGACAGCAGGCTGACGGTACCCGTGCGGAGCAGGAAGAGGCGTCCGGCCTCGGGCGGCAGACCGAGGTAGCGGGCGGTCAGCACCCGCAGCAGATGTGCGTGGGCCACCAGGACGACATCGTCCCCGTCGGCGCGCAGCACCTCGGCCGCCCGGGCGAGCACCCGGTCCGCGCGGGCGCCGACCTGGGCGGCGTTCTCGCCGGGGTGCTCCTCGTCGCCGGGCGGCACTCCGTCGGTCCACAGGGACCAGTCGGGGCGTCCGCGCAGGATCTCGGCGGTGGTGATGCCCTCGTAGCCGCCGTAGTCCCACTCGTACAGGTCCGGGTCGGTGACGCCGCCGCTCAGTCCGGCGAGCCGGGCGGTGGCGGCGGCCCGGCGCAGGGGGCTGGTCAGGACCAGGGCGGGGTTGCGGTCGCGGAAGTACGGGGCGAGGGAGATGGCCTCCTCGACCCCGCGCGCGGTCAGCGGGACGTCGGTGCGGCCCGTGTGCCGTCCGGTCGCACTCCAGGCGGTCTCGCCGTGCCTCACCAGAAGCAGATCGCTCACCCTCCGGACCCTAGTCCCTGCGCCGCCGGGGCGCCGGACGGGAAATCGATGCGCAAGCGGTGCAAGTTGGTCGGCGCTGCCGCGCTCGCGAGGCTCGGGGCATGGAAGAGCAAGGCGACACCCGTCTGGCGGCGGGGTTCACGGCGGGCGACGAAGAGTGCATGGCGGCGGTCTACCGGCGCTGGCGGCCGCTGGTGCACGCGCTCGCCGGCCGTTCTCTGGGGGACGAACGGGAGGCCGAGGACGTGACCCAGCAGGTCTTCCTCGCCGCGTGGCGGGGCCGCGGCGGGTACCGGCCCGGGCCGGGCGGCCTCGGGGCCTGGCTGACCGGCATCACCCGGCACAAGGTGGCCGACGCCCTGGAGGCACGCACCCGGCGGGCCCGGGTGGTGGAGGCCGCCGCGCGCGTCTGCGCCCGGGCCCGTCCGGAGCCGGAGCCGGGACCGGAGCGGGCCGTGGAACGGGTGCTGCTGCTGGGCGAGTTGGCCCGACTGCCGTCTGCGCAGCAGCGGGTGATGCGGCTCGCCTTCTACGCCGACCTGACCCAGTCGCAGATCGCGGAGCACACCGGTCTGCCGCTCGGGACCGTCAAGAGCCATATGCGGCGGGCTCTGCACGTCCTGCGACGGTCCCTGGAGCCCGCGGTGCCACAACCGATTCGATGACGGCCAGCCCCGACCGGAGCCCGAACAGCCGCTCGGCGCGGGCGGGCGGGGCCGTGGCCGCGCCGCCCCAGCCGGGTCCCGCGAGCAACAGGGCCGAGTGGCCGCGGGCCCCGCGCGGCCCCCACTCGATGCCCGCCACCGCCCTGGCGAGCGAGGTGTCCGCGGTCGTACGGGACTGCGCCCACAGGACGACGGCCCGCGGGCCCGTGCGCCGGACGGCCTCACTCAGGGCAGGGCCGCACCGAACATCCTTACCGGCAGGGCCCGTTCGCCGAGGGCGGCGGCCAGCGCCTCCATCGGCAGGCTGTGCTGCTCCCCGGGTGCGCATGCCAGCAGTACGGGCGGGGCCTTGCGCGGCTCCGGGGCGGGCCTGATCCGGTGCAGAGCGGCGGAGACGTACCAGGACAGGAGGTGCTCGACCTCCACGTACCGCTCCCCGACCGAGGCCCACTTGCGCCCCACCGCGTGCAGGGTCGGCGCGATGACCTCCTCCCACGCGGTGACCGCGCCCAGCTCGGCCAGCGCCGCCGCCAGCTGGTCCTCCACGGCCGGCGCGTCCAGCCGTACGGCGGCCCGCGCGAGCCCCCTGCACTCCGGGCGGACGTCCCCCAGGGGCAGCGCGCGGGGCCCGCCCGGATGTGCGGCGGCGGGAGGAGCGACGGAGGGGGTGTCCGGGGCCGCGTCCCGGGCGACCCGCGCCGCCTCGGACGGCGGCGCGCCCTGGGCGGTGAGGCGGCACATCAGTTCCAGGCGGGCGATGTCCCCGGGGGTCCAGCGCCGGTGCCGGCCCTCGTCGCGGCGGGCCGGGCCGATGGCGTAGCGGCGTTCCCAGGAGCGCAGCGTGGTCGGCGAGACGCCGAGGCGCCGGGCGACGGCGCCGGTTCCGAGCGCGACGGGCGGGGGCTGCGGGCTTTCGGGCTCCGCCTCTCCACCGTACGGCGCGGCGGACCGGCGGGCGCTCACTCGGGCCCCGGCCCCGTCCCCGTACCCCGGCCGGTGCGGAAGCGGTCGAGGCCGTCGGCGAGTCCGACCACCGGGTCGGGGTAGTCGTAGCGGGCCCGTTCCAGCCCGAGGAGTCGCCAGGGCTCGTGCACGCGCGGCGCTGGGAGTCCGGCCAGCTCGGGGACCCAGCGGTGGACGTAGGCGCCTTCGGGGTCGTAACGCAGGCCCTGACGAACCGGGTTGAGGACGCGGTTGGGGCGGGTGTCGGTGCCCGTGCCCGCCGCCCACTGCCAGTTGAGCTGGTTGTTGGCGAGGTCCCCGTCGACCAGGAGGTCCATGAAGTGGCGGGCGCCGACGCGCCAGTCGACGTACAGGGTCTTGGTGAGGAAGCTCGCGGCCAGCAGTCGGCCGCGGTTGTGCATCCAGCCCTCGTGGGCGAGTTGGCGCATGGCCGCGTCGACCACCGGGTAGCCGGTGCGGCCCTCCTTCCAGGCCCGGATCTCCTCCTCGGCATCGGGGCCGGTGCGCCAGCGGTCACCCCGGTCCCGGTAGTCCGCGGCGGCGGCCCCGGGCCTGGCCGCGAGCACCTGGTGGTGGAAGTCGCGCCAGCACAGCTGCCGTACGAAGGCCTCCGCGCCGGGGCCGCCGGCCGCGCGGGCGCGGTGGACGGCCTCGACGGGCGAGAGCGTGCCGAAGTGCAGGTGCGGGGAGAGCCGGGAGGTGGCGTCGCCGGCCAGGTCGTCGTGGGTCTCGGGGTAGCGGTCGATGCCGGAGCGCAGCCATCGGGCCAGCAGCCGGCGCGCCTCGGGCTCCCCGCCGGGGGCGAGGCCCGGCGAGGTGCCGGTGACGGCGGCGCGCTCGGGCAGGGGCTCGGAGCGGATCGCGTCGGGCACCGGGACGGCGCGGGGGGCGGGGGCGGCGGCGCGCAGGGGCTGCTCCGACCAGCGGCGGTGGTAGGGGGTGAAGACGGCGTAGTGGTCGGACCCGGCCGGCACGGCGGCCCCGGGGGCAACCGCGGTGATCACGGCGTCGTGGACGTGGAACCACCGGCCCTCGGCTTCGAGGGCGTCCCGCAGCCGCTCCTCACGGGCGTGGGCGTAGGCGCTGACTCCGGCCGCCATGTGCACCTCGTCGGCGTCGGCCTCCCGTACGAGGGCCATGGTCTCGGCGACCGGGTCGCCGGACCGTACGACCAGACGGCCGCCGCGGGAGCGCAGCCCGGCATCGAGGCCGGCGAGGCAGTCGGCGAGGAAGGCGAGCCGGTTGGGCGGGGCGGCGACCCCCGGGTCGCGCACGAAGAGCGGCACCACCTGCTCGGAGGAGGACAGGGCGGCCCTCAGCGGCGGGTGGTCGTGCAGCCGGAGGTCGGAGGTGTAGAGGACCACCGCGACGTTCATGGGGTTCGCTCCGCGTGAGGGGGGACGGGCTGTCGGGAGGTACTTCGCCGCCGGGACCGTTTACGGATGCGGCGGCGCCGGCCGCTCATGGAACCTGGCCTCCCGGGGGCACTCCAGGCAGCCGCGCGGCCGGCCCGGCGCGCCCGGGGGCGGGTCGGGGCAGGAGGCCGTGAGGGGAGCGACCGGCCCGCTCCGAAGCTGCTCGCCAGGCCGGGCCGGAGCGGGCCGGAGCGGCAACCGCGGATCCGGTGCTCGCCAGCCCAGCCCAGGCCTGGCAGGCAGGCAGGCAGGCAGGCAGGCAGGCAGCGGACGCTACGTCCGTCGCGGGTCCGGGCTTCGTCTCCGTGCCCCGACGGGCGGCAGCGGCCCGCCGCCGGTCCCCCCGCCCACGGCCTACTCCGCACCTTCCTGGGCGCGCTCCGCCGCGCGGGCGATGTTGCGTGCCATGCCGCCGAAGACGACGGCGTGGAACGGTGACACGCTCCACCAGTACATGTGGCCGAGCAGGCCGCGCGGATGGAACAGCGCCCGCTGGCGGTAGCAGGATCCGGACTCCCCCGGAGCGGGCGGGTCGGAGTGCAGTTCCAGCCAGGCCAGCCCCGGCAGCCGCATCTCCGCGCGCAGCCGCAGCAGCCGGCCCGGCACGATCTCCTCCACCCGCCAGAAGTCCAGGGAGTCCCCCACCCGCAGCCGTGCCGCGTCCCGGCGGCCGCGCCGGATGCCGACTCCGCCGACGAGCCGGTCCAGCCAGCCCCGTACGGCCCAGGCCAGCGGGAAGGAGTACCAGCCGTTCTCCCCGCCGATCCCCTCCACCACCCGCCACAGCGCTTCGGGCCGGGCTTCGAGGGCCAGCTCCCGCTCGTCGGTGTAGAGGCTGCCGCCCGCCCAGTCGGGGTCGGTGGGCAGCGGGTCGCTCGGGGCGCCCGGCAGGGAGGCCGAGGACCAGCGGGTCGTCACCCGGGCCTCGCGGATCCGCCGCAGGGCCAGCGCGAGGGCCTCGTCGAAGGGGATGGGCGCGCCCGGCGGGTCCGGAACGTACCCGGCGATGTCGTGGTCCGCGCAGACCACCTCGTGCCGCAGGGACTCGGCGAGCGGCCGGGCCAGCGCCCTCGGCACGGGGGTGACCAGGCCGATCCAGTGGCTGGACAGCCTCGGGGTGAGCATCGGGACCCGCAGGATCAGGCGGGCGGGCAGCCCGGCGACGACGGCGTAGCGGCGCATCATCTCCTCGTACGTGAGCACGTCGGGCCCGCCGATGTCGAAGGCCCGGTTCACCTCGGGCGGCATGTCGGCGCTGCCGACGAGGTAGCGCAGGACGTCGCGGACGGCGATGGGCTGGCAGCGGGTGCCGACCCAGCTGGGGGTGACCATGACGGGCAGCCGTTCGGTCAGGTAGCGCAGCATCTCGAAGGAGGCCGACCCGGACCCGATGACGACGGCGGCGCGCAGCACGGTCGCGGGAACGGATGAGGCGAGGAAGATCTCTCCGACTTCGGCGCGGGAGCGCAGGTGCGGTGAGAGGGCGCGGACGGGCATGTCCGTGGGGGTGAGGCCGCCGAGGTAGACGATGCGGCGCACGCCCGCGGCGCGGGCCTCGTCCGCGAATGCCCTGGCGGCGGCCCGGTCGCGTTCCTCGAAGCCGGATCCGGTTCCGAGGGAGTGCACGAGGTAGTAGGCGACGTCGATGCCGGTCATCGCCCCGTCGAGGGACGAGGGGTCGGTGACGTCGCCCCGGACGATCTCGGCGCGTCCGGCCCAGGAGTGGTCGCGCAGTTTTTCGGGGGTGCGGGCCAGGCAGCGGACCCGGTGCCCGGCATCCAGGAGTTCGGGCACGAGGCGTCCGCCGATGTATCCGGTGGCCCCGGTGACCAGGCAGTTCTGGCCCGTCATGGCTTTCTCCGCTCTTCGGCTCCGTCCTTCGTTACCTCTGCCCCCCTCATCCGCTTCCCCGCGGCGCGCCGGATCGGATGCGGGATTCCCCCGTACGGCACATCCAAGACCCCCTTCCGCTCCGAAGGGCCGCCTTCGCCGTCGGGGCGCGCCTGGGCCTGCACCGCGTGGTGGACGTGGCGTGGGGCCTTGGGTTCGCCGCCGTCGCGGTGGCCACGTACGCGATGTCGGGCGGCCGGAACCCGCTGCCGGCCCTCCTGACGGTGGTGTGGGGGCTGCGGCTGGCCGGGCACATCGCGTGGCGCGGCCGGGGCCACGGTGAGGACCCGCGCTACGAGCGGATGCTCGCCAGGGCTCCGGGCAACCGGAACCTGTACGGGCTGCGCATGATCCACCTGCTCCAGGCGGCCCTGGTCTGGCTGGTCTCGCTGCCCGTACAGGCGGCGGCGTACGCGACCGGGCGCCCCGGCGTCCTGGCCGCGGCGGGCGTGGCGCTGTGGCTGTGCGGGCTGCTCTTCGAAACGGTGGGCGACCACCAGCTGGCCCGGTTCAAGGCCGATCCGGCGAACCGGGGACGGACCATGGACCGGGGCCTGTGGTCCTGGACCCGGCACCCGAACTACTTCGGCGACTTCTGCGTGTGGTGGGGGCTGTCGCTGACCGCCTGGACCTCCGCCGGAGCGGTGGCGGTCTCGGTGGTCTCCCCGCTCGTGATGTCGTACCTGCTGATCGGCGGCAGCGGAAAGCGGCTGCTGGAGCGGCACATGGCGGACCGCCCCGGCTACGCCGCGAACCGGGCCCGCACCAGCGGGTTCCTGCCCCGCCGCCACGGCGCCCGCGCAGGTCACAGGGGGTTTGACCGGGGTCGCATTGGTAGAGTCGCGGTATGGCGGTGGACGAGCTCGACACACGGATCCTGCGCCTGCTGATCGAGCAGCCGCGCACCAGCGTCCGGGAGTACGCCCGGATCCTCGGCGTCGCACGCGGCACCCTCCAGGCCCGGATCGACCGGCTGGAGCGCACCGGGGTGATCACCGGGACCGGGCCGGCGCTCTCCCCCGCCGCACTCGGGCACCCCGTCCTGGCCTTCGTGCACATCGAGGTCACCCAGGGGCACCTGGACGAGGTCGGCGACGCGCTGGCCGCGGTGCCGGAGATCATCGAGGCCTTCTCCATCACCGGCGGCGGGGACCTGCTGACCCGGGTGGCCGCGCGGGACAACGCGCATCTGGAGGACGTCATCCAGCGGCTGATCCAGCTGCCCGGCGTGGTGCGCACCCGGACCGAGGTCGCCCTGCGCGAGCGGGTGTCGCACCGGCTCCTGCCGCTGGTCGAATCGGTGGGACGGGCAGCCCGCAAATCCTGACAAGATGGTCGGGACAGACACAAGACCGGCACCGGCAAGGGCGGGCACAACGGATGATCTCCGTCATATTCGATCTCGACGGCACCCTCGTGGACAGCGAGCCGAACTACTACGAGTCGGGGCGGCGCACCCTGGAGCGGCACGGGGTCCCCGATTTCACGTGGGAGCAGCACTCCCGGTACATCGGGATCGGCACCCTGGAAACCCTGGAGATCCTCCGGGACGAGTACGGGATCCCGGCGCCGGTCGAGCAGCTGCTCTCCGAACAGAACACCGCCTACCTGGAGCTCGCGCGGACCCACACCGAGGCCTACCCCGAGATGCGCGAGTTCGTGGAGCGGCTGCACTCCGAGGGCGTCCCGATGGCGGTGGCCTCGGGCTCCTCGCGCGAGGCGATCGACGCGGTCCTGGCGGGCACCGGGCTGGACACACTGCTGACCACGGTGGTCTCCGCCGAAGAGGTGGCGCAGGGCAAGCCCGCCCCGGACGTGTTCCTGGAAGCGGCGCGCCGACTGGGCACGGACCCCGCCGACTGCGTGGTCGTCGAGGACGCGGCGCCGGGCGCACGCGCCGCGCACGCGGCGGGCATGCGGTGCGTGGCCGTGCCGTACGTGGCGGCCACCGCCGACGACCCGGCCTTCGCCTCGGCCGGGCTCCTCTTCCCCTCCGGGCAGCGGGAGTTCAGTGCGGAGAGCGCCTACAGCTGGCTCACGGCGGCCGGGGCGGTCTGAGCCGCTCGGGCGCCGCGGGGGCTCCCGGCTTTCGGGCGCTCCGGCTTCCCCGATACTCTGGCGTCCTGGAGGCGGCGCTGTCACCATGCCCGGGTGACCGCCACCCTGCTGCCCTCCGGCTCCGAGCGCGGACCGCGCCGCTGGCCCCTGGTGGGGAACCTCCCCGCCTTCGCCCGCGATCCGCTGGCCTTCTTCGAGTCGCTGCGCGACGAGTACGGGGACTGGGTGCCCTGGTCGCTCGGCCCGCAGCGCAACGTACTGGTCTCGAGGCCCGAGCACGCCGGTGAGCTGCTCGGCGCCGTGGAGTCCACCTTCAGCCCGACCGAACTGGGCTGGGCCTTCCGCCAGTTGCTCGGTAACGGGGTGGTCGTGGCCACCGGCGAGGACTGGCGGCGCAAGCGGGCACTGGTCCAGCCCTCGGTGCGGCCGCGCCAAGTGCGCTCGTACGCGGCCACGATGGTGGAGTGCGCCGACGCGCTGGTCTCCGGCTGGACCGAGAACACCCGGATCGACGTGCACCGGGAGATGGCCGGGCTCACCCAACGGATCGCGGTCCGGACCCTGTTCGGCAGCGACGCCGCCGGCCGGGAGGCTCCCATCAGCGCCGCCATGGCCACGGCGCAGCGGGAACTCGGCGCCGAATTCCGCGGGGTGACCCTGTTCCTGCCGCCATGGGTGCGGACGCCGGGCCGCCGCCGGATGCGGGCGGCGGTGGCCGTCCTCGACCGCGAGATCGAGCACGTCATCCAGGAGCACGAGGCGGCCTCGGCGGCCCGCGAGGAGCGGGACGACCTGCTCGCCAGGCTCCTCGCCGCCCGCGACGAGGACGGCGGGCCGCTGTCGCGCACGGAGCTGCGGGACGAGGCGATCACCCTGTACATCGGCGGCCACGAGACCACGTCGACCACTCTGACCTGGGCCTGGCAACTCCTCTCGGGGGCGCCGGAGGCGCGCGAGCGGCTGACGGAGGAGCTGGAGCGGGTACTCGGCGGCCGGCTGCCGGCCTACGAGGACTACGCGCGGCTGCCCTGGACCCAGCAGGTGGTCAAGGAAGCGCTGCGGATCTACCCGCCGATCTGGCTGATCTCCGCGGTGGCGCAGGAGGGTGCCACGCTGGGCGGCCGCCCGGTCCCGGCCGGCCTGTCGGTGTGGACGAGCCCGTGGTCGATGCACCGGGACGAGCGCTGGTTCCCGGAGCCGGAGGCCTTCCGCCCCGAGCGGTGGGACGCTGACGCCCCGCACCAGATCCCGGAGCACGCCTGGTTCCCCTTCGGCGGCGGCCCCCGCGCCTGCCTCGGCGCCCGCTTCGCCCTGGTCGAGGCCGCCCTCGTACTGGCCGTGGTGGCCCAGCGCTTCCACGTGGACAGCGGCCCGGCGCGGGCAAGGGTCCTCCCCGGGCTCACCCTCCAGCCCAGGGACCCGGTCCTGGCCACGCTCCGCGCGCACCGCGCCTGACGGATCGTGTCCCGACGGATCGCGTCCCGACGGATCGTGTCCCGACGGGGGGATCACGATCCCAGGGGCCGAGACGCCATTGACCCGGCGCGGGCGAATGGCTGGGTTTCGCCGCGCTCGCGCAGCACACAGAGCGGCTGACGTTCCTGGGGGCCTTCCGGCCGGGAGTGATCTCGCCGACGCTGGCCGCGCAGATGGCGGCGACGTACCAGCGGATCACGCGCGGCCGGCTGCTGCTCAACGTGGTGACGGGCGGCGACTCGGCGGAGCAGCGGCGGTTCGGGGACCACCTCGGCCACGATTTCCGCTACGCGTGCACCGCCGAGTTCCTCTCGGTCGTACGGGGCGTCTGGGGCGGGCAGCCCTTCGACTTCCACGGCGAGCACGACCAGATCGACGGCGGGCTGACGGCGCTGCCGCCCGACCCGCTGCCGGAGATCTTCTTCGGCGGGTCCTCGGCTGCGGCCGGTCCGGTGGCCGCCGAGCACTCGGGCGTGTACCTCACGTGGGGCGAGCGGCCCCAGGAGGTGAAGGAGAAGATCGACTGGATCCGTTCTCTTGCCGAGGAGCGGGGGCGGACGGTGAGGTTCGGCATCCGGCTGCACACCATCTCCCGGGATTCGGCGAAGGAGGCCTGGGCATCGGCGGACCGGCTGCTCGGGGACCGGGGCGACGCGTCCATCGCCACGGCGCAGGCGGCGCTGGGTGCGAGCGAGTCGGTCGGCCAGCAGCGGATGTTGGCCCTGCACGGCGCTCGCGCGGCAAGCTGGAGATCTCCCCGAACCCGTGGGCCGGCGTCGGCCTGGTGCGCGGGGGCGCCGGTACCGCCCTGGTCGGCAGCCACGGGGACGTGGCGGACCGGATCGAGGAGTACCACGCGCTCGGGGTCGAGAGCTTCGTCCTGTCCGGGTACCCGCACCTGGAGGAGGCGTACTGGTTCGGCGAGGGGGTGACTCCGGAACTCGCGGCGCGCGGCCTGCTCGCGCGCTGAGCCGGGGACGCCGTCCGCTGCGCCCGGGGCTCGGGACAGGGCTCGGGCCCGGGAAGATCTCGCGGCCGGGCCCGGTTAGTAGAACCGTGAACGAATTCGCGGAGCAGGGCGTGGCGGACACGGACGTCGACGCGGCGGACGAGCTCGACGTGGTGGTCGTGGGAGCGGGGCAGGCAGGCCTGTCCAGCGCCTACCACCTGGCGCGGGCGGGCATCGGCCACGTGGTCCTGGACCACGCGCCGCGCCCTGGCGGCGCCTGGCAGTTCCGCTGGCCCTCGCTGACCTACGGCAAGGTCCACGGCATGCACGCGCTGCCCGGGATGGAACTCACCGGCGCCGATCCGCTGCGGCCGTCCTCCGAGGTGATCGCGGAATACTTCGCCGCCTACGAGGACCGCTTCGGCCTGCTCGTCCGCCGGCCCGTGGACGTCACCGCGGTACGCGACGGGGCGGACCACCGGCTGCTGGTGGAATCCGCATCCGGCACCTGGTCGGCGCGGGCGCTGATCAACGCCACCGGGACCTGGGACCGGCCCTTCTGGCCGCGCTACCCGGGGCAGGAACTCTTCCGGGGCCGCCAGCTGCACACGGCGAACTACCCCGGGCCGGCCGAGTTCGCCGGAGCCCGGGTCATCGTGGTGGGCGGCGGCACCTCGGCGGTGCAGCACCTGCTGGAGATCGCCGAGGTGGCGGCGGAGACCAGCTGGGTCACCCGACGGCCCCCGGTGTTCCGCGACGGGAGCTTCGGCGAGGCCCAGGGCCGGGCGGCGGTGGCCCTGGTGGAGGACCGGGTACGGCAGGGGCTGGCGCCCCGGAGCGTGGTCAGCGTCACCGGGCTGCCGCTGAACGAGGCGGTACGGGGCGGGCTGGCGTCGGGGGTGCTGGACCGCCGGCCGATGTTCGACCACCTCACCAGGACGGGGGCCGCCTGGCCGGACGGGAACCGGGTGGAGGCCGACGTGATCCTGTGGGCCACCGGGTTCCGCCCGGCCATCGACCACCTGGCTCCACTGCGCCTGCGCGAGCCGGGCGGCGGCATCCGGCTCGACGGCACCCGCGCGGTCCGCGACGAGCGGATCCACCTGGTCGGCTACGGCCCTTCGGCATCGACCATCGGCGCCAACCGCGCCGGCGGCGCCGCGGTCCGCGAGATCCAGCGCCTGCTCACCCGCACCCGGGCCGGCATCCGCTAGCTAGGGCGTGCCCGTCCGATCGGGCCGGGCCTCGTGGACTGCTTCAGGTGGTGCGCGAGGCCGCCCGCAGGCGGTTGAACTCCGCCACGTGGCGCTTGTGTTCCTCGTACGTCGCCGAGAACCGGGTGTCCCCCTGCTTCACGGTGACGAAGAACAGCCAGTCCCCCGGCGTCGGAGCCACTGCGGCCGCCATGGCCCGCAGGCCGGGGCTGTCGATCGGGGTGGGCGGCAGACCCTGACGTTCGTACGTGTTGAAGGGGCTGTCGATCTTCGTCTCGCTCAGCTTGGTGTCCACCGTGGAGCGGTTCAGCGCGTAGTTGATGGTGGAGTCCATCTGGAGCGGCATCGATTTCGCCAGCCGGTTGTGCACCACCCGGGCGACCTTGCCCATGTCCCCGCGGGTCTCGGCCTCCGCCTCGATGATGCTCGCGAGGGTGGCCGTCTGGTACGGGGTCATCCCGTGAACCTTGCCGCCGTCCGCGACGACCTTGGTCGCGAGGCTCTTGTTGGCCGTCTCGACCATGTACCCGAGCAGCGAGGCCGGAGTGGACTTGGAAGTCACCGGATAGGTGGCCGGGAAGAGGTACCCCTCCGGATTGCCCTTCGCCTCAGCGGGCAGGGACAGGGCGGCCGTGGCGGCCGCAGCCTTGGCGGAGCCGGCCGGGAGCTTCAGTTCGCGGTCGATGGCGGCGTAGACCTGCGGGGCCCGCCAGCCTTCGGGGATCAGCAACTGGCGCGGCTTCTCGGGCGCTTCCTTCCCGGGAAACAGGGGGATCAGAAGGGCTGCCCCGAGTCCTAGGACGGTTACGAGGAAGAGCCCCAGCCTGCCCCGGCGAGTGAGCCGGGAACGGCGCGGTGACGGCGGCCGGTTCTCATGACGCATGCGGGCACGCTAACCCGCGAACCATCCGATTCCCGACATCCGACCGGTGTGCCGGTCATACGATCACACATTCACCGGGGTCGGCTCGGTACCACGCAGCGTGTTCGGCTTGAACGTCCCGGGCTTGACCAGATCCGCCTTGCGCATCTCGGAACCGAGCGCCCCGGACAGGAGCTCCTTGGGTGCCGGCTTCTCCGGCTTGAGCGAGGTTTCCTGGTCGCGCCGGACGAGGGCCGCGTACCGGCCGTCGGCGTGGAGCAGTTCCTCGTGGGTTCCGCGCTCCGCGATGCGGCCTCCGTCGAGCACCACGATCTGGTCGGCGTCGCGGACGGTGGAGAGCCGGTGGGCGATGGTGATGGTGGTGCGGCCCTGGGAGAGATTGTCGATGGCGCGCTGCACGGCGTGCTCCGTGCGGGTGTCCAGAGCACTGGTGGCCTCGTCGAGGATCAGCACTGGCGGGTCGCGCAGGATGGTGCGCGCAATGGCCAGGCGCTGCTTCTCGCCGCCGGAGAACCGGTAGCCGCGCTCGCCGACCAGGGTGTCGTACCCGTCGGGCAGGGACTCGATGTGCTCGTGGATCTGGGCCGCGCGGGCCGCCTGCGCTATCTCCTCGTCGGTGGCGTCCGGCTTTGCGAAGCGCAGGTTTTCGGCGACGGAGGCGTGGAAGAGATAGGTCTCCTGGGAGACCACGCCGATGGAGCGGGCCAGGGAGTCGAAGTCGAGGTCGCGCACGTCCACGCCGTCGAGGACGACCCGGCCGCTGGTGACGTCGTAGAGCCGGGGTACGAGGTAGCTCAGCGTGCTCTTGCCGGATCCCGTCGGGCCGACCACGGCGAGAGAGCCGCCGGCCGGGACCGTGAGGTCGATGCCCGTCAGGGTGGGGCCGCTCTTGGTGTCGTAGGCGAAGTGGACGTCCTCCAGCCGGACCTCACCCTTCGCCCGGTCAAGGCGGACGGGGTCCTCGCGCTCGGTGATGTCCACCGGCAGGTCGAGGTACTCGAAGATGCGGGCGAAGAGCGCGAGGGAGGTCTGTATCTGGACGCCGGTCGACAGCAGGCTCACGGCGGGCCGGAACAGGCCCTGCTGGAGGGTGACGAAGGCGACGAGGGTGCCGACCGAGAGCGAGGGAGATCCACTCTGCAGGGCTATGCCGGCCGCCCAGTAGATGAGCGCGGGCATGGCGGCCATGACGATGCCGATGGTGGACATCCGCCAGCGCCCGGCCATGCTGGAGCGCACTTCGAGGTCGACGAGCTTCTCGGACTCCTCGGAGAAGGAGCTGGTGAGCGAATCGGCGCGGCCCATGGTGCGGCCGAGGAGGATGCCGCTGACCGACAGGGACTCGGTCACCGTCGCGGCCATCGCGGCCATCTGCTTCTGCCGCTGCGCGGTGATCTTCTTGCGCTCGCCGCCGACGCGGCGGCTGATCCACACGAAGACGGGCAGCAGGAGCAGCGAGACGAGCGTGAGCCGCCAGTCGAGCGCGAGCATCGCGACGACGGAGGCGATGACGGCCGTGGCGTTCGAGACGAGGGAGGTCGCCGTGGAGGTGACCGTGGCCTGCATGCCGCCGATGTCGTTGGCTATGCGGGACTGCACCTCGCCGGTCCGCGTACGGGTGAAGAAGGCCAGCGGCATCCGCTGGAGCTGTGCGTAGACGGCGGTGCGCAGATCGTGCATGACGCGCTGGCCGACGGTGGTGGATATCAGGGTCTGGAGCACGCCGAAGATGCTGGTGACCACCGCGGTCGCGATCATGCCGAGGGCGAGCAGGCTGAGCAGCCCGGTACGCCCCTGCGGGATCGCTACGTCGAGGACCTCCTTGAGCAGGAAGGGCGTGGCGACTCCGACCAGCGAGGAGGCGGCGACCAGCACGCCGACGACGGCGAGACGGCCCCGGTAGGGCCGGAAGAGGCCGACGATGCGGCGCAGCTCGCGCGGCCGCTCCTCCGGGGCTGGGCCACTGGGGTCGAGGGATTCCTTCGAGGGTTCCCACTCGGGTTCTTTGGGGCGCATGGGCCTCCTTCGTGACAGACGACGAGACTCGAATGAGCATAGCTCATTGTTACCTATACTCACAATGAATCTGGTCCTGATATCGTTCCCATTATGAGGACCGCAGCATGAGCACCGCTTCCGAGACCGTCGCCTCCGACGGCACTGACGGCACCGACACCACCGACAGCGTTCTCGCCGAGCAGCTGCTCCGCCTGACCCGGCGGCTCCACCGCATCCAAAAACGCCACCTGGAGCCGCTGGGCATCACCCCGGCGCAGTCCCGGCTGCTGCGTACCGTCGCCCACCTCTCCACGGCGCGGCCGCCCCGGATGGCGGACCTCGCCGCCCGTCTGGAGGTAGTGCCCCGCGCCGTGACCACGCTGGTCGACGGCCTGGAGAGCGCCGACTGCGTCCGCCGCGTGCCCGACCCGGCGAACCGCCGTGTCATAAGGATCGAGCTCACCGACACCGGCCGCGCCACGCTGCGCCGCCTGCGCAACGCGCGAACCGGCGCCGCAGAGGAGATCCTGGCTCCATTGACCGCCGATCAGCGCGAGGTGCTCGGCGGTCTGCTGAACGCTCTGGCGGATGCTCCGGCGGAGCACGGCTGCTGACGGGCGACGGCCCGGCCGAGACAGGGCCGGGGCTGCGCCGAACGAGTGAGAACGACTGACACGGCGCGAGTTGAGGGGCTTCAGATGCCACTGCTGGAACCGAAGCCGGGGGCCCTGCGCCCGCGCACCATCAGCGGCCCCGCCCCCGACCGGGTGCCCGACCGCAGGGCGACGGGAACCCCCGAGCCGCTGTGCGGAGAGCTGACCGAGCTGCTGGGCGCCGACAAGGTGCTCTCGGGCATCTCGGACCTGGTCCGCTACGCCTCCGACGCCTCCCCCTACCGGTTCCTGCCGCAGGTCGTCGTGATCGCCGAGGACATCGACGACGTCTCCGCCGTCCTGTCCTACGCCCACGGCAAACAGCGCGAGGTGGTCTTCCGGGCCGCCGGAACCTCGCTGAACGGCCAGGCCCAGGGCGAGGACATCCTCGTCGACGTCCGCCGCCACTGGTCCGGGGTCGAGGTGCTGGAGGAGGGCCTGCGCGCCCGGATCCAGCCCGGCACCACCGTCGTGCGCGCCAATGCCGCGCTCGCCCGGCACGGCCGAGTCCTCGGCCCGGACCCGGCCAGCGCCATCGCCTGCACCCTCGGCGGGGTCGTCGCGAACAACGCCTCCGGCATGACCGCGGGCACCACGAGGAACTCGTACCGCACCCTGTCCTCGCTCACGTTCGTCCTGCCGAGCGGCACCGTCGTGGACACCGCCGACCCGCGCGCCGACGAGGAGCTGGAGCGGGCCGAGCCCGCCCTGTGCCACGGCCTGATGGAGATCAAGAAGGAGATCGAGGCCGATGCGGAGCTCGTCACCCGCATCCGGGCCAAGTACGAGATCAAGAACACCACCGGCTACCGCCTCGACGCCTATCTCGACGGCGCCACCCCGGTGGAAATCCTGCGCGGGCTGATGGTCGGCTCCGAGGGCACCCTCGGGTTCATCGCGGAGGTCGTCTTCGACACCCTGCCGCTGGACCGCGAGCTCACCAGCGCCCTGCTCTTCTTCCCCTCGCTGCCCGCCGCGGCCGCCGCCGTACCGCTCTTCAACGAGGCGGGGGCGCTGGCCGTCGAGCTGATGGACGGCAACACCCTGCGCGCCTCGGTGAGCGTCGCAGGCGTCCCCGCCGACTGGGCCGGGCTGCCCAAGGACACCACCGCGCTGCTGGTGGAGTTCCGGGCCCCCGACGAGGCCGGCCGCGCGGAGTACGAGCGACGCGCCGCCGAGGTGGTGGCCGGGCTGGACCTGGTGGCGCCGGTGGCCTCGGTGACCAACTCCTTCACCCGCGACGCGAAGACCATCTCCGGCTACTGGAAGGCCCGCAAGGCCTTCGTCACCGCCGTCGGCGGCGCCCGCGCCTCCGGCACCACTCTGATCACCGAGGACTTCGCGGTCCCCCCGTCGCGGCTCGCCGAAGCCTGCGAGGCCCTCCTCGAACTCCAGGCGGAGCACGGCTTCGACGCCGCCGTCGCCGGCCACGCCGCCCACGGCAACCTGCACTTCCTGCTCGCCTTCGACGCCGCCCGGCCCGCTGACGTGGAGCGGTACGCCGCGTTCATGGATGCCTTCTGCCGGCTCACCGTGGAGCGCTTCGACGGCTCCCTGAAGGCCGAGCACTCGACCGGCCGCAACATGGCCCCCTTCCTGGAACTGGAGTGGGGCCCCCGGGCCACCGAGATGATGTGGCGCACCAAGCGGATCCTCGACCCCGACCTGGTGCTCGCCCCCCCGGATCCTCCTCGACCGCGACCCGAAGGCCCACCTGCGCGGCCTGAAGACGATCCCGCAGGTGGAGGCCGTGGCGGACCCCTGTATCGAATGCGGGTTCTGCGAACCGACCTGCCCCAGCGAGGACCTGACGACCACCCCGCGCCAGCGGATCGTGCTGCGCCGCGAGATGATGCGCCAGCAGCCCGGCTCCCCCGTGCTCGAGGGACTGCTCGACGCGTACGGGTACGACGCCGTGGACACCTGCGCCGGGGACTCCACCTGCAAACTCGCCTGCCCCGTCGGGATCGACACCGGCGCCCTGATGAGGGACTTCCGCCACCGCCGGCACAGCCCGCGCGAGGAGCGCGCGGCCGAGCTCGCCGCCCGGCGGTTCGGCGCGGTCGAAGTGGCCGCGCGGCTCGCCGTGGCCGCCGCCGACAAGGTCACCGACGCCGTCGGCGACAGGATCCTGCGGGCCGTGACAGGTGTCGCGCGCAAGGCCATCCGACCGGACCTGGTCCCGGAGTGGCTGCCTCAGATCCCCGGCGCCGCGGCCCGCAAGCTCCCTTCCACCTCGCGCGGGGGCGCCGCCGCGGTGTACTACCCGGCCTGCGTCAACCGGATCTTCGGCGGTCCCGACGGCCGGCCCGGCCCCTCCCTTCCGCAGGCCGTGGTGGCGGTGTCGCAGCGGGCCGGAAAGCCGGTGTGGATCCCCGGGGACGTCAGGGGCACCTGCTGCGCGACGATCTGGCACTCCAAGGGGTACGACGCCGGAAACCGCGTGATGGCCAACCGGATCGTCGAGGCCGCCTGGGGCTGGACGGCCGGCGGCCGGCTGCCCCTGGTGGTCGACGCGTCCTCCTGCACCCTGGGCATCGCGCACGAGGTGGTCCCGTACCTGACGGACGACAACCGGACCCTGCACGCCGAGCTGCGGATCGTCGACTCCATCGTCTGGGCCGCCGAGGAGCTGCTGCCCCATCTGAAGGTCCTGCGTACCGTCGGCTCGGCGGTGCTCCATCCCACCTGCTCGATGCGGCACCTGGACGACGAGGCACACCTGCGGGCCGTGGCCGAGGCCTGCGCCGACGAGGTGGTGGTCCCGTACGACGCGGAGTGCTGCGCCTTCGCGGGTGACCGCGGCATGCTGCATCCGGAGCTGACGGAGTCGGCGACGGCGCGGGAGGCCGCCGAAGTGACGGCGCGGGAGTTCTACGCGCACCTGTCGGCGAACCGGATGTGCGAGGTGGGCATGGACCGGGCCACGGGCCGCAGCTACTACTCGGCGCTGCTGGAACTGGAGCGCGCCACCCGGCCCTGAGCCCACAAGCCCGGCCGAGACGGGCCGTGCGCAACGGAAAATCGATTGCCCCGGACCGGTCCGGAACGCGAACCTTGCACGGTTTGGACCACTCGACCAGTCATGGGGCGTCATGCAGATCAGCGATCTTCCGTATCCGGACCCGGGGGTACCGGACGCTCGCTCCGGTCCCCGCTTCCTCTGGTGGCTGGGGCGGGGCCAAATCGGCGGACAGGCCAAAAGCCTCGCCTGGGGGCTGCTCCACTTCGGCGGCGTGGCCGGAATCCCGTACGCCGTGGGCATGGGCGTGGAAGCGGCCGTGAACCGCGACGGCGACCGGCTGCTGTGGGTCGGCGGCCTGCTCGCGCTGCTCGGCGTCGCGGTCTCGGTCGGCGACGCGATGCTGCACCGCACCGCCGTCACCAACTGGATCACCGCCGCCGCGCGGGTCCAACAGCTGCTCGCCCGCAGGACTGCCGAGCTGGGTTCCGCCCTGACCCGGCGGGTCGCGGCGGGCGAGGTGGTGGCCGTGTCCACGGGGGACGTGGAGAAGATCGGCTGGTTCGTCGAGGCGGTCTCCCGCTTCCTGGCCGCCGCTCTGACCCTGGTCATCGGCTGTGTCGTCCTGCTGTTCTACGCGCCCACGATCGGTGTGGTCGTGGCCATCGGCATGCCGGTGCTCGCGCTGGCCGTCCTGCCGCTGCTGCCGCGCGCCACCCAGCGCGCCGACGTCCAGCGGGAGAAGGCGGGCAAGGCCACCGAACTGGCCGCGGACACCGTGGCGGGCCTGCGGGTCCTGCGCGGCATCGGTGGCGAGGAACTGTTCCTCGGCCGCTACCGGGTGGCCTCGCAGGAGGTCCGCGAAGCCGCCGTGCGCAGTGCCCGCATGTGGGCACTGATCTCCGCGATCCAGGTGCTGCTGCCGGGCGTGCTGCTGATCACGGTGGTCTGGTACGGGGCCGCGCTCGTCCTGGACGGCCGGCTGGACGTCGGCGAACTCGTCGCCGCCTTCAGCGCGGTGGCGACCATGCTCTACCCCCTGCGGCACTTCGAGGAGATCGCGATGGCGTACTCCTTCTCGCGCCCCTCCGCCAAGCGGGCGGCGCGGGTGCTGGCGCTGACGCGGACGGACGCGGACGCCTCGAAGGGCGCGGAAGACACGGGCGACGCGAAGGGCAGGGAACGGGCCGCCGTGGCCGAGGCTCCCGCCCCGGGCGCCGACCTGTACGACCCGCGGACCGGTCTGCTCGTCCCGGCGGGCCGGTTCACCGCCGTGGTGTGCGGCGACCCCGACCTGGCGGGCCGTCTCGCGGAACGCCTCGGCGGCCATCCCATCGACTCCGGCGGCGACGACGCCCCGGCCTCCGTCCTGCTGGGCGGGGTCGCGCTGGACGACCTCGCGCTGGACACCGCGCGCACGCTGGTCCTCGTACAGGACAAGGATCCGGTCCTGTTGTCCGGAACCCTGCGTGAGCTGTTCGACGTACCGGCGTCCGGGGCGGTCGAAGCGTCGGCGGCGCTCGCGGCGGCCCAGTGCGCGGACGTATTGGACGCACTGCTGCAGTCCGCGCCGGAGGGGGTGGGCGACCCGATGGACGCCCGGATCACCGAGCGCGGCCGCTCGCTGTCCGGCGGGCAGCGCCAGCGGCTGGCGCTGGCGCGGTCCCTGGTGACCGATCCGGAGGTACTGGTGCTGGACGAGCCGACCTCGGCGGTCGACTCGCACACGGAGGCCCGGATCGCGGAGGGCATCTGCGCCCTCCGCGCCGGGCGCACGACAGTGGTACTGGCTTCCTCGCCGCTGCTGCTGGACCGCGCCGACCGGGTGGTCCTGATCCACGAGGGCAAGGCGGCGGCCAGCGGTACGCACCGCGAGCTGCTGCATGACGATCCGCGCTACCGGGCGGTCGTCACCCGCGAGACCGAGGAAGAACAGCGGCTCCCGCGGCTGGCATCCCTACCGACCGAGTCCGTACTGACAGAGATCGAGGAATCCGCATGATCGGCGTGGCGCCGCCGCATTACGATCCGGCCGCCCCCGAAACGGCCGCGACCCTGCCCGTGGGCAGCTCCGCGACGGTACGGGGCTACGTGCGCGGTCTGTTCCGCCGCCACCGGCAGGCCTTCCTGGTGCTGGTGGGGGTCAACACGGTCGCGGTGATCGCTTCCATGGTCGGCCCGTACCTGCTCGGCGAGGTCGTGGACCAACTCTCCGAAGGGGCACGCGAGCTCCATCTGGGGCGGGTGGGACTGCTGTTCGCCTTGGCGCTCGGCGTCCAGACCCTGTTCGTGCGGCTGGTACGGCTGCGCGGGGCAATGCTCGGTGAGGAGATGCTCGCCGATCTGCGCGAGGACTTCCTCGTGCGGTCGGTGGGCCTGCCGCCGGGCGTGCTGGAGCGCGCGGGCACCGGTGACCTGCTGTCGCGGATCACCACGGACATCGACCGGCTGGCCAACGCGATGCGCGAGGCCGTGCCCCAGCTGGCCATCGGCGTGGTGTGGGCGACACTGCTCTACGGGGCGCTCGCCGTGACCGCGCCGCCGCTGGCGCTGGCGGCGCTGGTGGCTCTTCCGGTGCTGCTGATCGGCTGCCGCTGGTACTTCAAGAGGGCGCCCCGGGCCTACCGTTCCGAGGCGGCCGGGTACGCGGCGGTCGCGGCCGCGCTCACCGAGACGGTGGACGCGGGCCGCACCATCGAGGCGCACCGCCTCGGCGGGCGCCGGATCGCGCTCTCGGAGCGGCGGATCAAGGAGTGGACGGCGTGGGAGCGGTACACGCTGTTCCTGCGGACGGTGCTCTTCCCCGTCGTCAACGTCACCTACATGACGATCCTCGGCTCGGTGCTGATGATCGGCGGGTACTGCGTGATCCAAGGCTGGATGTCGGTGGGGCAGCTGACCACGGGCGCCCTGCTCGCCCAGATGATGGTCGACCCGATCGGCCTGATCCTGCGCTGGTACGACGAACTGCAGATCGCGCAGGTGTCGCTGGCCCGGCTGGTGGGCGTGCGGGAGATCGAGCCGAACGCGGGGGACGCGACCGTCACCCCGGACGGCAGGGACGTCCGGGCGGACCAGGTGCACTTCGGGTACCGCGAGGGCGTCGACGTACTGCACCAGGTGTCGATGTCGGTACCACCGGGCACCCGGATGGCCCTGGTCGGGCCCTCGGGCGCCGGCAAGTCCACGCTGGGCCGGCTCCTGGCGGGCATCTACGCCCCCCGGACCGGCGAGATCACCCTCGGCGGGGCGCGGCTGTCGCGGATGCCGGCGGAACGGGTGCGCGAACACGTGGCCCTGGTCAACCAGGAGCACCACGTGTTCGTGGGCTCCCTGCGCGACAACCTGCGCCTGGCGCGCACGGAGGCCGGCGACGCCGAGCTGTGGGCGGCGCTCGGCGCCGTCGACGCGGAGGACTGGGCGCGGGCCCTGGACGCCGGTCTGGACACCGAGGTCGGCTCGGGGGCCGCCGCACTGACCCCGGCGCAAGCGCAGCAGATCGCGCTGGCCCGGCTGGTGCTGGCCGATCCGCACACGCTGGTGCTGGACGAGGCCACCTCGCTGCTGGACCCGCGCGCGGCACGGCACTTGGAGCGCTCGCTGGCCCGGGTGCTGGACGGCCGGACGGTGATCGCGATCGCCCACCGGCTGCACACCGCGCACGACGCCGACGTGATCGCGGTGGTCGAGGCCGGCCGGATCAGCGAGCTGGGCTCGCACGACGCGCTGGTCGCGGCCGACGGGGCGTACGCGGCCCTGTGGCGTTCCTGGCACGGCTGACGGGTCCCGTGCCGCCGCCCCGCGCGGCGGCGGCACGGGGACGGACCGGGCCGGTCTCTCAGAAGAGGCCGAGGGCCGAGGCTCCGCCGACGCCGCCGAGCAGCATGAACACGGGCATGAGGACCTTGAGCTCCACCCAGCTGCCGGCACGGAAGCGCATCATCTTCGGCGGCCCGATCGGGTACCAGCGCTTGCCCGCGATGGGCAGGGGCCACAGGATCGGGCAGCCGGAGACGGTCAGCGCGTCGCCGATGTCGTGGACCAGGGCGCCGAGCACGATCGGCAGGCCCAGCCACAGGTATTCCTGGCCGGGGTCGGTGAAGAGCCAGCCGGAGCCGTTGCCGGGCTGGTCCAGCACGCCCGCCAGGATCCAGGCGCTCGTCGCCCCGAGCAGCCAGACCAGGACGTCGCTGGACATCCGGGCGGCCCGCCACAGCAAGCCTTCGACGGCGAGGACCAGGTGGACGAAGAGGAGGGCGAGCACGCCCCACCGGTCCGCCGTGACGGCGAGCGCGGAGGAGCCGGCGCCGATCAGCACGGCCCAGACCCAGGTGTGGGTCAGCGTGCGGTGGCCTCCGGTGCGGCGGGCGTCTCGCGGGGCGCGGGTGGCTTTGTAGACCCCGTAGGAGATCTTGTCGACCACCTCGCACAGGCCCCGGGAGAGCGGACCGAAGGCGCGGGAGATCGTCGCCGACTTGTGGTCCAGGTCGGGGGCGAGGGCGGCTCCGGCGCAGATGAGGGCGCCGACGACGAGGACGGGCCAGGGCATCGGGTGTCCTGCGGCGGCTGCCGCGGCACCCACCCCCAGCCAGGCCGCTGCCCCGGACAGTGAGTGCGCCGGACCCATCATGGTCGTTCCCCGCCCCGGTGATTTGCTGGTCGGGCCCTGTCGACGGTGTCGTTCGGGCCGCATCGACGGCACAGCGTACCGTCGATGATCTTCCTTCCGTCCGCCGGTTCCCTGATCCGGCGGGAAGCCAGGCAAGATGGGGGGTGTGACCCTCATTGATCAGCTCCCGCCGAACGCCGACCCCGACGCCCTCTTCGAGGCCTTCTCCTCGTGGGCGGAGAACCAGGGCATCACCCTGTACCCGGCTCAGGAGGAAGCGCTGATCGAGGTCGTCTCGGGCGCGAACGTGATCCTGTCCACCCCGACCGGCTCCGGCAAGAGCCTGGTGGCGGCGGGCGCGCACTTCACGGCCCTGGCCCAGGACAAGGTCACCTTCTACACCGCACCGATCAAGGCGCTGGTCTCGGAGAAGTTCTTCGACCTGTGCAAGCTCTTCGGCACCGAGAACGTCGGCATGCTGACCGGCGACGCCTCGGTGAACTCGGACGCGCCGGTGATCTGCTGTACCGCCGAGGTGCTGGCCTCGATCGCCCTGCGCGACGGCAAGTACGCCGACATCGGCCAGGTCGTGATGGACGAGTTCCACTTCTACGCGGAGCCCGACCGCGGCTGGGCCTGGCAGATCCCGATCCTGGAACTGCCGCAGGCGCAGTTCGTGCTGATGTCCGCGACGCTCGGCGACATGAAGCGGTTCGAGGGGGATCTGACCCGGCGCACCGGCCGGCCCACCTCGATGGTCCGCTCCGCGAACCGGCCCGTCCCGCTGTCCTACGAGTACGTCACGACGCCGATCACCGACACCATCACCGAGCTGCTGGAGACCCGGCAGGCGCCGGTCTACATCGTGCACTTCACCCAGGCCCAGGCGGTCGAGCGGGCGCAGTCGCTGATGAGCATCAACATGTGCACCCGCGAGGAGAAGGACAAGATCGCCGAGCTGATCGGCAACTTCCGCTTCACCACAAAGTTCGGCCAGAACCTCTCCCGCTACGTCCGTCACGGCATCGGCGTGCACCACGCGGGCATGCTGCCCAAGTACCGCCGCCTGGTGGAGAAGCTGGCCCAGGCCGGTTTGCTGAAGGTCATCTGCGGCACCGACACCCTCGGCGTCGGAGTCAACGTCCCGATCCGCACGGTGCTGTTCACCGCGCTGACCAAGTACGACGGCACCCGGGTCCGCACGCTGCGCGCCCGCGAGTTCCACCAGATCGCCGGCCGCGCCGGCCGGGCGGGCTTCGACACGGCGGGCTATGTGGTGGCCCAGGCGCCCGAGCACGTCATCGAGAACGAGAAGGCCCTCTCCAAGGCGGGCGACGACCCGAAGAAGCGCCGCAAGGTGGTCCGCAAGAAGGCCCCCGAGGGCTTCGTGGCCTGGTCGGACATCACCTTCGAGAAGCTCATCGCCGCCGACCCGGAGGCGCTGATCTCGCGCTTCAAGGTCACCAACATCATGCTCCTGTCGGTCATCGCCCGGCCCGGGGACGCCTTCAAGGCCATGCGCCACCTGCTGGAGGACAACCACGAGCCGCGCAAGGCCCAGCTGCGCCACATCCGCCGCGCCATCGCGATCTACCGCTCCCTGCTGGACGGCGGTGTCGTCGAGAAGCTCGACACCCCGGACGCCGAAGGCCGCACGATCCGGCTGACCGTCGACCTCCAGCAGGACTTCGCGCTGAACCAGCCGCTGTCCACCTTCGCGCTGGCCTCCTTCGACCTGCTGGACCCGGAGTCCCCCTCCTACGCGCTGGACATGGTCTCGGTGGTGGAGTCCACGCTGGACGACCCGCGCCAGATCCTCGCCGCCCAGCAGAACAAGGAACGCGGCATGGCCGTGGGCGCGATGAAGGCCGACGGGATCGAGTACGAGGAGCGGATGGAGCGGCTCCAGGAGATCACCTATCCCAAGCCCCTGGAAGAGCTGCTCCTGCACGCCTACGACGTGTACAGCAAGAGCCACCCGTGGGTCCGCGACCACCCGGTCTCCCCGAAGTCGATCATCCGCGACATGTACGAACGCGCGATGACCTTCACCGAGTTCACCTCGTACTACGAACTGGCGCGCACCGAGGGCATCGTGCTGCGCTATCTGGCGGGCGCCTTCAAGGCGCTGGACCACACCATCCCCGACGACCTCAAGTCCGAGGACCTCCAGGACCTGATCGAGTGGCTCGGCGAGCTGGTCCGCCAGGTCGACTCCAGTCTGCTCGACGAGTGGGAGCAGCTGGCGAACCCGGAGGTGGAGACGGCGGAGCAGGCCCAGGAGAAGGCCGACCAGGTCAAGCCGGTCACCGCGAACGCCCGTGCCTTCCGCGTCCTGGTCCGCAATGCCATGTTCCGCCGGGTGGAGCTGGCGGCCCTGGACCACGTCAACGTGCTGGGCGAGCTGGACGGCGACTCCGGCTGGGACGCCGACGCCTGGGGCGAGGCCATGGACGGGTACTGGGACGAGTACGACGACCTGGGCACGGGCCCCGACGCGCGCGGCCCCAAGCTGCTCCAGATCGAGGAGGACCCGGCGCACGGACTGTGGCGCGTCCGGCAGACCTTCGCCGACCCCAACGGGGACCATGGCTGGGGCATCAGCGCCGAAGTGGACCTCGCGGCTTCCGACGAGGAGGGCCGGGCGGTCCTGCGCGTCACCTCGGTCGGCGAGCTCGGCCAGCTCTGACCTCCCACCCCGGTCGGCGAGCTCGGCCGGCTGTGACCTCCACCCGGCTCCGTCCGGGTGGCCCCCCGCCCCGCAACCGACCGGCGCCGCCACGGCCGCCGGGCCCGACAGTGGAGATCCTCTGATGACGAACCCCGCCGAGAGACTGGTCGATCTGCTCGACCTGGAGCAGATCGAGGTCAACATCTTCCGGGGCGCCAGCCCCCAGGAGTCCCTCCAGCGCGTCTTCGGCGGCCAGGTCGCCGGCCAGGCGCTGGTGGCGGCCGGCCGCACCACGGAGAGCGACCGGCCGGTCCACTCCCTCCACTCGTACTTCCTGCGCCCCGGCATCCCCGGAGTGCCGATCGTGTACCAGGTGGAGCGGGTGCGCGACGGGCGTTCCTTCACCACCCGCCGGGTCACCGCGGTCCAGCAGGGCAAGACCATCTTCAATCTGACCGCCTCCTTCCATCACCCGGAGGAGGGCGGCATCGAGCACCAGCTGCCGCCCCGCCTCGACTTCCCGCACCCGGAAACACTCCCGAAGGTCGTGGACGAGATCCGCGAGCACCTGGGCACCCTGCCGGAGGCGCTGGAGCGGATGGCCCGCCGTCAGCCCTTCGACATCCGGTACGTGGACCGGCTCCGCTGGACCCCCGAGGAGCTCAAGGACGCCGATCCGCGCAGCGCTGTGTGGATGCGCGCCGTCGGCCCGCTGGGCGACGATCCGCTCGTGCACACCTGCGCGCTCACCTACGCCAGTGACATGACCCTCCTCGACGCCGTGCGCATCCCCGTGGAACCCCTGTGGGGGATGCGCGGTTTCGACATGGCCTCCCTGGACCACGCCATGTGGTTCCACCGGCCGTTCCGGGCGGACGAGTGGTTCCTGTACGACCAGGAGTCGCCCATCGCGCACGGCGGCCGGGGCCTGGCCCGCGGCCGCATCTATGACATCGAGGGCAAGCTGCTGGTGTCGGTGGTCCAGGAGGGGCTCTTCCGCCCCTACGGCGCCAAGGCCTCCAAGCCGGCCGTGTCACCCCAGTAGTCCCTCCCGTCCTCGAAGAACTGAGCGTGTGCCCATGCCCACCCCAACCCTCCCCTGCCCCTGCGGGCTGCCCGCCGCCTACCCGGAGTGCTGCGGCCGCTTCCACTCCGGCGGACGGCAGGCCCCCACGGCCGAGTCGCTGATGCGCTCCCGCTTCAGCGCCTTCGCCGTCGGCGACACCGCCTACCTCCTGCGCTCCTGGCACGGCTCGACCCGGCCGGGCGTGCTCGACCTGGATCCCGGCCAGCGCTGGGAACGGCTGGAGATTCTGGCGACCGAGCGCGGTGGGATGTTCGAGACGGAGGGCTCGGTGGAGTTCCGGGCGCACTACCGCGAGGGCCGACGCACCGGCTCACTGCACGAGCACAGTTCCTTCGCCCGGGAGAACGGGGCCTGGGTCTACGTCGGCCCCCTCTCCCCCGTCGACTTCGACTGACCCCGAGCTCCGGTCAGGGCGAACTCCAGGCTGGTGCGGTACCAGCCGATCTCGTCCGGTGGTCCGGCCCGCAGCAGCCGGGCCGCCACCTCGGCGGCCGCCGGAACCTGCGGGTGCCCGTAGGGCGGGGGCGGGGCGAGCGCCCCGAGCACGATGCGCTCCGCCGCGTCGGGCACGGTCTCGCGCACGTCCGCTTCGGGCAGTATCGAGGCCAGTACGGCAGCCCGCTCCCACGGGTCCCCGGTCCGTCTCAGCAGGAGCCCGACGTGCCGCTCCCGCCACTTCCGGGGGCGCAGGTCGGCCCTGGCCGCCACCAGCTCCCGGTCCTCGGGCGGCGCGCTCCCGCGCAGCATTCCGGGCTCGCGGGCCGCGAAGTCCCGTAGCTCTGTGGCCAGATAGAGCCACACCACCACCCGGTAGCGGTTGATCCGGTATCCCACCGGAACGAGGTGTCCGCAGCGTGCGAGCCGGGTGAACCGGCTCGGGCCGACCCCCAGGACGGCGGCCGCGGCCGCCGCTCCCGCGACCGTCTCCACGCGCTCGCGCAGCGCCTCCGCGGATCCCTCGGCCGACCGGACCCGGTCCAGCTCGGTCCGGGTGTACCGCGCGGCGGTCCCGGCGACCCCTTGGGGCCCGGTCCGCACGATGCCCAGCTGGACGGCGCGGGCGAACTCGCTGCGGCTCAGCCCCAGTTCCCCGGCGGCCCGCCCGCCGCCCATCAGCCCGGCGGCCTCTTCGCACGCCGCCACGGCGGTCTCCGCCCCAGCCGCCCGCGGCGTCCCCGAGGCCCGTGCATTCCGTAGCGCTCCCTGCGTCTGCGCCGTCCCCGTCGTCTGCGGCGCCTGTGCCGTCTGCGTCATCACGCTCTCCCCCACCCGAGTGATTACCCTGTGTGAAGACCGTAACTCAGAGCGACGACAGCCCGCAGGGGCTGTGGACAACGCCGAGCGGACCGGACGCGAAGCCGCCCGCCCACCCGCCTCAGCCGCCGGTGATCCGCCGTTCCGCGACGCCCAGGTGTTCCCCCACCCGGTTCACCAGCAGTGTCATCTCGTAGGCCACGTGCCCGATATCGGCCTCGGCGGCGCTCAGTACGCACAGGCAGCTGCCTGCCCCCGCCGCCATGACGAAGAGGACCCCTTCGTCGTACTCGACCATCGTCTGGCGGACCTCACCCGCCCGGAAGTGCCGCCCCGACCCCTTTGCGAGGCTCTGCAGCCCCGCCGCTACGGCCGCCAGGTGCTCCGCGTCCTCCCGTGCCAGTCCCGCGCTCGCCCCTGTCACCAGGCCGTCGTTGGAGAGCACCACCGCGTGCCGCACCTGCTGCACCCGTCGCGTCAAATCGTCCAGCAGCCAGTCGAGCTGCTTGTCCAGTGCCATCTACAGTCCCTCCCCATCGACGCGGCCGGTCCGGCCGCGCCCCACCCCGCATAGTCGTGCCGCAAGCCTTCCCCACCAGCGGCTTTCCGGCAAGGAGGATGGACCCATGGTGAAGAAGATGACTCAAGAGGAATGGCGGGAGTTCGTCTCCCGCTCCACCCGCACCGGGAAACTGTCCACCGTCCGTGAGGACGGAAGCCCTCACATCGCTCCCATCTGGTTCGTTCTCGACGGTGATTCCTTCGTGTTCAACACCGGAAAGAACACCGTCAAGGGGCGCAATCTGGCCCGCGACGGCCGCGTCGCGCTCTGTGTGGACGACGACCGGCCGCCCTTCTCCTACGTCGTTCTCCAGGGCCGGGCGGAGATCAGCGAGGACCTGGACGAGATGCTCCCCTGGTCGACCAGGATCGGCGCCCGCTACATGGGCGCGGACCAGGGCGGGGCCTTCGGCCGCCGCAACGCCGTCCCCGGCGAACTCCTCGTGCGCGTCACCGTCGACAAGGTCATCTCTGCCGCCGGCGTGGCCGACTGACCGCGTCCCCGCACCGGCGCACCACCCCACCACCCCTTCACCGCGGGCCGGTTCACACCGAGTCGGCCCGCGGCGCCACCGATTCCAGCAACCGTGCCGTGTGCACCCGTCCCGCGTACTCGACCAGCCGGATCAGCACTTCCTTCCCCGAGTCCTTGTCCCGCGCATCGCACAGCACCACCGGCGTCCCCTGATCCAGGTCCAGCGCCCGCGCGACCTCGTTCGACGAGTAACGCCGCGCGTTCACGAAGCAGTTGACGGCCACCACGAACGGGATCCGGCGGTGCTCGAAGTAGTCCACCGCCGGGAAGCAGTCCTCCAGCCGCCGCGTGTCGGCGAGGACCACCGCTCCCAGCGCCCCCTGCGACAGCTCGTCCCACAGGAACCAGAACCGGTCCTGCCCCGGGGTCCCGAACAGGTACAGCGACAGACCCGACCTGATCGTGATCCGCCCGAAGTCCATGGCCACGGTGGTCGTCGTCTTCTGGTCGACACCACCGGTGTCGTCGACCAGCTCCCCGGCCTCGCTGAGCAGCTCCTCCGTCCGCAGGGGACGGATCTCGCTGACCGCCCCGACCAGAGTCGTCTTCCCGACGCCGAAGCCACCCGCCACGAGTATCTTCAGCGCGAGCGCGGCCAGTTCCTCTCCGCCCTCGGCGGCCGGCGCCGCCCCGTTGTCGTGCAGTCCCATCACAGCGCTCGCAATCCCTCGATGACTTCACGCAGAATCCGCTCGTCCGGCAGCTGTGCGGGCGGCACCGGCCGGCTGACCTTGACGTGCCCGGCCTCCAGCAGGTCCCCGAGCAGCACGCGCACCACGCCCACGGGCAGGTCCGCGTCCGCCGCGAGCTCGGCCACCGACTGGGTTTCGTCCCGGCACAGGCCGAGCAGCGCCCGATGCTCCGGTCCCAGCAGCGACTCGGCCGCCTCGTCCGTTCCCGCCGGATCCACGACGACCAGCGCGATCAGGTCGAACCGGACCCCGTGGGGTCCCGGCTTCGTCCGGCCACCCGTCATGGCGTACGGACGGACGAGCGGGCCCGCGTCGGCGTCGTACCACCGGCCGTTCGTGCTCAAAGCCGCCGCCCTCAACCGGCGGACGGCGGGTGCGCCGCGGACCGGGCCGGGGTGTAGAGGTGTTCGCCGACCCGCTTGACCAGCCGGGCCATCTCGTAGGCGATCAGCCCCATGTCGGCGCCGGCCCCGCTGAGCACGGCCAGGCAGGAGCCGTCTCCGGCAGCTGCCACGAAGAGGAAGCCCTCGTCCATCTCCACCATCGTCTGGCGCACGCCCCCGGCGTGGAAGTGCCGGCCAGCGCCCTTGGCCAGGCTGTGGAACCCGGAGGCCACGGCCGCCAGGTGCTCGGCGTCCTCCCGGCTGAGCGCGCTGGAAGCGCCCACCGCCAGCCCGTCGTTGGACAGGACCACGGCGTGCCGGACCTCCCGTACCCGGACCACGAGGTCGTCCAGGAGCCAGTCGAGTTCGCCCGACCTGCGGACCCCCTCGAGGTCGATCCTCTGATGTTCGATCATCACCGTGCTCCTTCGCCTTCGTCTTCGCCAGTGCCCGCGCCGCCCGCGCGCGGGGATTCCTCGCCGATGCCCGCCTCGGTACGTGCTCCCGTGCCCGGCGCTGGGGAGCCCGGCCCGGTGCCCGCCCGGGTGCCCCGCATCCAGCCCGCCCGGTACGCTGCCATCCGCTCGCGCGCCTGCTCGGGGCTGCGGCCGGGCGGCTCGTGCGCCCCCCGGACACCGGTCGGGACCTTGGGGGCGGGGGCCTCTCGCAGCTGGGGGACGAGGCTTGCCTGCCGGACCCGGCGCGGCAGTTCCGTGACCGAGGCGGCCGGGCCCGAGGGGGCCGTGACCGAGGCGGCCGGGCCCGAGGGGGCCGTGACCGAGGCGGCCGGGCCCGAGGGGGCCGCCGGAGCCGCCGTGACCGCCGGGGCGGGGGTACGCGGGACGGCGCCCGCGGAGCCGCGGGGGCGGAGCGGTGCCACCGGGGAGGGCCGGGGCTCCTCCCGTGCGGGGCCGCGGTCCGGTACCGGGACCCCGAGCACGTGGTCCCGTACGACGCTGATGGCCGGGGACGACTCCCGGACCGCCGGTTCGGGGGCCGCCGCCGGCTCCGGTAGCGCGGAGCGCTCCGCCTCGGGCTGCGGGGCGGCTGCAGTGAGGGCGCCCTGGAGCAGGGAGTTCGGGAGCAGCACCACCGCGGTGGTGCCGCCGTACGGTGACATGCGCAAGTGCACCTTCACACCGTGGCGGGCCGAGAGGCGACTGACCACGAAGAGCCCGAGCCGGTCGCTGTCGAAGAGGTCGAGCGCCTCGGACTGCTCGATGCGCCGGTTGGCGTCCTGGAGGGATTCGCGGCCCATGCCGAGCCCCCGGTCCTCGACCTCCAGGACGTAGCCCGCGCCGACGGGTTCTCCGCTGACCCGGACCTTGGTGTGGGGCGGGGAGAACTGTGTGGCGTTCTCGATGAGTTCGGCGAGCAGGTGGGTGAGGTCGGCGACGGCTCCGCCGACGACGGCGGCCTCGGCGAGCTGGCGGACCTCGACACGCGGGTAGTCCTCGATCTCGGACACGGCCGCCCGCACGACGTTCGTCAGCGGGATCGGCGTCCGCCAGGCGCGCCCGGGGGCGGCGCCCGACAGGATGATCAGGCTTTCCGCGTGCCGTCGCATCCGGGTGGTCAGGTGGTCGAGGCGGAAGAGGTCGCCGAGCTCGTTCGGGTCGTCGGCGCGCCGCTCCATCGAGTCGAGCAGAGTGAGCTGCTTGTGCACCAGGACCTGGCTGCGCCGGGCGAGGTTGACGAAGACCCCGCTCACGCCGCTGGCCAGTTCGGCGCGTTCGACGGCCGCGCTGAGGGCGGCCCGGTGGACCGTGGCCAGTGCGTCGCCGACCTGGGCGATCTCGTCGTCAGCGGCCGGTCCCTGCGATGTCTCGGCGGACACGTCGATGTCCTGTCCGGCCCGCAACCGGTCCATGGCGTGGGGGAGTTTGCGGTGCGCGATCTCCAGTGCGGTGTTGCGCAGCGAGACCAGCTCGACGACGAGGGACCGGCCGATGCGGACCGAGATGACGAGCGAGGCGGCCACGGCGGCCAGGCCCAGGACGACGGCGGCTCCGGCGGGACTCAGCGCACCCGCGCCGAAGGGGTCGGCGCGCTCCGCGGACTCCGCGTGGGCGGCGTCGGCGATCTCCCGCATCGAGGTGGCGACGGAGGCGTACGCCGCCTCCCAGCCGGCGGGCGGGCCGGCCGCAGCGCCGGCCCCGGCTCCGCCGGTTGCGGTCCCGCCCGCTGCGGTCCCGACGGCCGCGGCCAGCGCCCGGTCCTCGGCTCCGGTGAGGTCGGCGTAGGCGGCGCCCTTGGCCACGGACTGCCAGGCGTCCTGCTGGGCGGCGGGCAGGTCCCGGGCCGCCGAGGCGGTCAGGGTCCGTCGGGTCTCGACCGCCCCGGTCAGCCGACGAAGCGTTTCGGCGGTGTGCGCACCCGGCGCCGTCAGCAGGGCGTCCTCCCGCGACAGCTGTTCCCCGGCTTGGGCGAACTCCAGCAGGACCCGGGCGTCGACGCCCAGTTCGGCCTCCTGGCCGCCTCCGGAGAGGGCGCCGCCGACCTCCAGTGCCGCGTCGATCACCCGGGTGTACGTCTCGTAGGCCGCTTCCTGGGTCGCCCGGTGCTCGGCCACGTCCTCGCGTGCCGGACCCAGCCCCTCGGCGGCGGCGACGAAGGCGCGCAGCCGGACGACGATGTCGGCGCGGTAGGCGCCGGAGTCGGCCACGGTGTTGTGGTCGCCGAGCCGCAGCGCCCGTACGGCGCCGTCGGTGCGGCGTGCCTGCTCGTCCAGGGCGACGGCCTGGCCCGGGGCCTGGGCGGCCGCCGCCTGGCCGGCGGTGGGGTCGGCGAGCAGGCGTACCGCCGTGCGCCGTTCGGCCTGCAATGCGGTGAGGGCGGCCTCGACCGGTACCCGCAGTTCCCGGTCGACGCGCTGGGCGCGGCTGAGGCGGGCGACGTCCTGGGCCGCGTCGACGGTCGCGAAGGCCCAGAGGGCGAGCAGGGAGACCACGGGCACCATCAGCAGCGAAACGATCTTCGCACGGACGGTGGCGGGGCGCAGCCGCAGCCGCGGAGCGCCGCCGCCCCTGGCCCCGCCGGGTATCGCCGCGAGCACACCGGAGGTCTCGCGGGCCACCGGCTCCTCGGCGGGCGGCCCGGCGTGCGCCCGGCGGCCCGGCCCCTTGCCACGGCCGCCGGCGGGCGCGGGCGGCCGCGACGCCACTGCTTCCGGGGTACTGCGGGGTCTGCGCATGGGCTCCTCGTTCCGGGCGGTGCGTACGTAAGTGACGGTCGCGGGGGCGGCGGCGGGGGTGGCGGCCGGGCGGTTCCGGCTCAGCCCGCGGGGGCTGTGGCGCCCTGCTCTCCCAGGCGCAGGTCGGCGGAGGCCACGGCGGAAGCCGCCCGTTCGTCGGCGGTCGGCGAGAGGGCGACGAACGCCGAGGTGATGAAGAGGTAGGAGCCGAGGCCGACGGCGAGCGGGAAGATGAACTGCATGGCGGTGACGCCCGGCAGGGCCGTGTCCGAAGGGGTGACCGCGACGGAGACCGCGAACATGCCGGTGTAATGCATGCTGGTGACGGCGCCGCCCATGACGAGCGAGGCGACGGCGACGGCCATCGGGGACTTGATGCTGAGGGCCGCCCACAGGGCGGCCGTGGCCGCGACGACCGCGATGGCGACGGAGAGCCCGACCGTCAGCGGCTCGTAGGAGACCGAGCCGTGCAGGCGCAGGGCCGCCATGCCGAGGTAGTGCATGCTCGCGACGCCGAGTCCGGTGGTGAGGCCGCCGAGGACGAGGGCCCGGCCGCGGTCCTTTCCGTAGCCGACGGCGAAGACTCCGGCGCCGACGACGATCATCGCGACGAGCAGACTGAGAATGGTCAGTGGCACGTTGAAGCGGACCTCGGTACCGGCGACGTGGAAGCCGAGCATCGCGACGAAGTGCATCGTCCAGATCCCGGTTCCGATGGCCGAGGCCGCTGTGAGGAGCCAGTTGCGGCGAGAGGCTCCGGTCGTCGCGGCGAGCGCGCGAACGGTGCAGCGCAGGCCGAGGGCGGCGCCGATCGAAGCCATCACGTATGACAGCGCGGGGGTAAGCCAGCCATAGGCGGCGTGGTCCAGGTGTCCCATGGCCTCGGGACGCTAGTCCGGGTGAGGGCACGAACACGGGGCGCATTTCGAAAGCCACTGGAACTGCTGGAATATGACAGAGCTACGTTCATCTTCGATCACACCACGTATCACCTTGCACACGTTCCGCAGGCATGTGCCGGAGCCGCGGTGCGGGATCATGGGCACATGAGCGAAGACCGTACGCAGGACCACACCCAGGACCAGTCCGGGGGCAAGAGGCGCGGCCGGCCCCAGGACCAGACCCGGGACCGCGGCCACGTCCAGGAGTTCTTCGGGGCTCGCGCGGCCGGCTGGGACCGCAAATTCCCTGGGGACGGGCACGCCTTCGCGACCGCCGTGGGCGAGTTCGGACTGCGCCCCGGGGACCGGGTGCTCGACGCCGGCTGCGGAACCGGACGGGCCCTGACCGCGCTCCGCGCGGCCGTCGGCCCGTCGGGAACGGTGCTCGGCGCCGATGTCACCCCGCAGATGCTGGCCGCCGCGCTCGAGGCCGGCCGGGACGCGGAGGGGGCCCTGCTGCTGGCGGACGTGGCACGGCTGCCGCTGCGCGACGGAGCACTGGACGCGGTATTCGCAGCCGGTCTCATCGCCCATCTGCCCGACCCCGGGGCCAACTTGCGCGAGCTCGCCCGAGTGGTCCGCCCGGGCGGCAGGCTCGCACTGTTCCACCCGATCGGCCGCGCTGCCCTCGCGGCGCGCCACGGCCGCGAACTGACCCCGGACGACATGCGCGCCAAGCCCAACCTCGGCCCGCTGCTGGCCGGTTCGGGATGGCAGATGACCTCGTACGCCGACGAGGACACCCGCTTCCTCGCACTGGCGGTCCGCACTCTTTGACCAACGGATCTTCTACGTCGGCCACTCGCCCGGGGCTCGCGGGCCCTTGGGACCGGACGAAGCCCCGGGGGAAACCCGTAGGTGGCGGGGAGCCGGTGGAAGGCGGGGAGCCGGTGGACGGCGCGGAAGCCGGTGGACGGCGCGGAAGCCCTCGGCCGGCTCGAAGCCTCCTCGGCCGGATTCGAGCCCGGAGACCACCCCCAGCCCGGCTCGGCCCGGGGCCGCGGCGCCCCTCTGTGGCGGTGACCGGACCTACGCGCAGGTGGCGGGCGTGGAAATCGGCTCCCGTGGGCTCTCGACGCGGCGGTTACTCGCTGGTTAGGGTGCGCCGACGAGAGAACGACCGGGAGGTCACGTGTCCGAAGAGGAGGACGGCGGTTCGCTGTACGTGCTGACAGCCGTGCTGCTGACCCCCGCGCAGTTCCCGAGCATCCTGGGTGACGACTACCCGGAGGCCTGCTCGCTGCTGGGCGTGCCGCCGGCGGCCGCCGGGTACGGGCTGGTGCTGGGGCAGGACGAGGAGGGCGCGCGCTGGACGGTCGTGGTCGACGACGTCTCGCTGGTGGCCATGGCCATCGCCTCGTGGGACTGCGGGATGGAGTACGACCTGTCCCCCGACGAACGGTCCATCGTGGTCTCCCTCGCGGGCTGGCCGCTGATGCTCGCGGTGGCCACGGCGGGGATCCCCGATCCGCACGATCCCGAGCAGGGCGCGGACGGCACCGGGCGGGTGCCGCTGGCTCCGCCGTCGGCCGAGGCCTGGGGTTCGGTGCAGCGTCGGATGGGCGCCGACCAGATAGCCCGGGAGTGGGCCGACTGGAGCGAGCGCGTGGCCACGGACGGCGGGGCCGCGGCCGCCGCGCACCCGGGGCTGGCGCGGGCCCTGGCGGAGGCTCTGGGGTACACGAAGAACCCGCCGCCGCCCGGCAGGGTGCGGTCGTCCTTCGCAGGGGACGAGGCCCGGGCGCTGCGCGTCGACGGGCCCGGGTGGTCGATGGTGGCCCGCACCGGCGGGGCCGCCTTCGTCCTGCTGGACGAGGAACCGAGCGAGGTGCTGACCGTACCGACGGAGGCGCACGGAGACATGCCGGAGCGGGCCGAACTCCTGGCGGCACTGGACCGGATCGCCGTGCGGCCTGCCTGAGCGGGGGCTCCCACGGGGTGCGGCGCCTGGGCGAGCCCGGCCGAGTGCGGTGCCCGGGTGGACCCCGGCCAGGTTGGTGCCCGGGTGGGCCCGGCCGGGTCTAGCCGGGCCGGGCTCCGGCTGGGTCAGACCCGGTCGAGGGCGATGTGCGGGGTCGGGGGGAGCGTGACCTCGATGGTGTCGCCGGGGCGGATGGTGCCGCCCTGATGGACCACGCCCATGATTCCGGCCTTGCGCAGCAGGTTGCCCTCGATGTCGCGGCTCACGACCTGCTTGAGCAGCCCGTGCTGGAAGTTGTCGATCTGCAGGCACGGATTGCGCAGACCGGTCACCTCGACCACCGCGTCCTCACCGAGGCGCAGCAGGGTGCCGACGGGCAGGCCGAGCAGGTCTATGCCTTCCGTGGTGACGTTCTCCCCGAGCTGGCCCGGCTCGACCTGGTGGCCCGCACCGGCCACCTCCTCGAAGAGCTCCCGGTGGATCAGGTGCACCTGCCGGAGATTCGGCTGTGTGGGGTCCTGAGCCACCCGGGAACGGTGCTTGACCGTGACCCCCGCATGGACGTCTCCCTCCACCCCCAGCCCTTCGAGGAGCGTGATGCTCTCGCGCGTGGGCTTCGTGAACGAATAGACCTCGTTGCTGCTGACCGCCGCGACCCGCGCCCCGCCGGCCGTACTCGCCGTGCTCATGACTGACCCCCCAGCCGCTGTCAGCGGCCGATCTGCTTCCTGGACATCCCCCGCAGCCTACGACGCTGGGAGGAGTCCAACAGCAGGTAGGCGGCCACGGGGACACCGATCAGGACCAGAAGCCCTGCCCAGAATCCGACCGCCCAGAACAGCACGATGGCTGCCGCCACTCCGGCAACCGCGATCTTTCCGCTCGTGGACATCTGCGGCACCTCTTTCTCCGTCGGCCACTACCCCGCACAACGCCCGCTCCCGCTCTCGCGTTCCCGATCACATCCGCGATCCCGATCCCGACCCCCATCGCGATCCCGATCCCGATCCTCATCGCGATCCCGAGTCCGATCCCGATCGCCATCCCGAGAGCAGCCGGCACCGTGATCCGGGTCACGGTGTCGCCGCGGGCCTAGGCAGCCGCGGATGGGTTACTCTCGGCCACCCTGCATCCGGTAGTCAAGTTTGAGGAATGCGTGCTCCCGACTATCTCCGGCCTCATCCCCTGCTCCGCCGTCTTCCTCCCCGCCGAACCGGCCCGCGACGGCCGGATCGCCTTCTGGAGTGCGGATCCGGACGCGGACATCCACCTCGACGGCCTCGACGGCGTGGGCGCCGCAGAGGAACTCACCGTCGTCACGCCCGACCTGCGGCGTGCCACGGTGACGGCCCGCGTCCTGCCCCTCGCCGAGGCCCTGCCGCTGCTCACCCGGGTCCGGGCCGCCTCCTCCGCCGGAGCCGCGCCCTTCTGGGGCGCCGCCGCCCTGCTGGCGCTGCGTTTCGCCGCCCGCGGGCTTCTGCTGCCCGGGCTCAGCCCCGCCGGGTACGACGCATGGCGGCTCGGGCCGCTGGACGCCGCCGACCTGGAGGAGGTCCGGGACCTGGCGGCGGCCATGCCGCCCGACGCACACTGCGTACCCGTCGACGCCCGCGACGGCTACGCAGCCAGCGGCGGCAGCGGCAACGGCAACGGCAACGGCAACGGCAACGGCGGCAACGACAGCCTCGGCGGGGATCGCGAAGCCGCCGCCCCGCCGAGGCTGCCCGCCCCGGAGACGCTGTTGCGCGCCTTCCTCGACGCCGTCGCCGACACCCTGCCCCGCTCCCCCGCCGCACCCGCCGCCGTCGGCGGCTCCGCCTACGCCGCCCGCCCGGCCCGGCTCCACCCCGAGCTGCGCGACTGGGCCGCGGAGATCGCCGCCGGCCACGACGCCGGGGTGCGCGTCTCGCTCCGCATCGAGGTCGACCCGGACGCCGAACCCCCTGTCTTCCGCGCCGTCCTGCAGATGCACGGCCTCGCCGACGCCACCCTCGTCGCGGACGCCGCCGATGTCTGGGCCGGCTCCGGACCCGCCGCGGCCGCCTTCCCGCCCCGCGCCCGCCTGGACGCGCTCCGGGCCCTGCGCCGCGCCGCCCGCCTGTGGTCGCCGCTCAGCCCGCTGCTCACCGCCGCCGTCCCCGACGCGGTGGAACTCGCCGACGAGGAGGTCGCGGAGCTGCTCGGGGAGGCCGCAGGCGCCCTGGCCGCCCACGGGGTGCTGGTGCACTGGCCGCGCGGGCTCGCCCGTACGCTCACCGCCCGGGCCGTCGTGGGCCGCCCCGCCACCGGACCCGCCCTGCCCGGCCTGCTCTCCGTCGGCGCCGCGCACCCCGTCGGCCGGCGCTACGCCCTCGGCGACCAGGGCGACCTGACCGCCGAGGAGCTGAACCGGCTCGCCGAGGCGAAGCGGCCCCTGGTCCGGCTGCGTGACCAGTGGGTCCTGATCGATCCGGCCCAGGCCCGCCGGGCCCGGGACCTCGCCCGCCAGGACCTCGAGGTGACGGCCGCCGACGCGCTGGCCGCCGTACTGACCGGCTCGGCGGAGCTCGACGGTACGCGGTACGACGTAGAGGCCACCGGTCCGCTGGCACAGCTCCGCACGGTCCTCACCGCCGACCCGGAGCGAGTTGGCCCGGAGCAAGCCGACCCCGAGCACGGCCTCCCGGAACACGCCGATGTGCAGGCCCCGGACGCCCTCCACGCCACCCTGCGCGACTACCAGCTCCGCGGCCTGCGCTGGCTCGACCGCCTCACCGCGCTCGGCTTCGGCGCCTGCCTCGCCGACGACATGGGCCTCGGCAAGACGGTCACGCTGATCGCCCTGCACCTCCACCGTCAGGAGCACAGGCATCAGGGCCCGACGCTGGTGGTCTGCCCGGCCTCACTGCTGGGCAACTGGCAGCGGGAGATCGAGAAGTTCGCCCCCGGCACACCCGTGCGCCGCTTCCACGGCGCGGGCCGCAGCCTCGAGGAGACGACCGGGGGATTCGTCCTCACCACCTACGGCACCATGCGCCTGGACGCGCCCCGGCTCGCCGCCGTCCGCTGGGGCATGGTCGTCGCCGACGAGGCCCAGCACGTCAAGAATCCGCGCTCCTCGACCGCCAAGGCCCTGCGCACCATCCACTCGGACGCCCGCGTGGCCCTCACCGGTACCCCGGTCGAAAACAACCTGTCCGAGCTCTGGGCCGTCCTCGACTGGACCACGCCCGGCCTCCTCGGCCGCCTCGGCACGTTCCGCACTCGCTACGCCGAGCCGGTCGAAAGCGGCCGCGACCCGCGCGCGGCGGCCCGACTGGGCGCGCTGGTGAGGCCGTTCCTGCTGCGCCGCAAGAAGTCCGATCCCGGGATCGCGCCCGAACTGCCGCCGAAGACGGAGACCGACCACGCCGTCTCCCTGACCCCCGAACAAGCCGGGCTGTACGAGGCGGTCGTGCGCGAGACCCTCGCCGCGATCGCCGGGGCGGACGGAATGGAGCGCCGAGGGCTCGTCGTCAAACTGCTGACCTCGCTCAAGCAGATCTGCAACCATCCCGCGCAGTATCTGGGCAGGGACGAAGCCGCGGAACACGGCGTGAGGGGCAACGCCGGAGCGGCCTCCGGCAAGCTGGAGCTCCTCGACGAGCTGCTCGACACGATCCTGGCCGAGGGCGGCTCGGTCCTGGTGTTCTCGCAGTACGTGACGATGGCCCGGCTCCTCGAACGCCACCTCGCCGCACGCGGCATCGCCTCCCAACTGCTCCACGGAGGCACGCCCGTGCCCCGCCGCGAGGAACTCGTGGACCGCTTCCAGGCCGGCGAAGTACCCGTGTTCCTGCTCTCCCTCAAAGCAGCGGGCACCGGCCTCAACCTCACCCGCGCCGCCCACGTCATCCACTACGACCGCTGGTGGAACCCCGCCGTCGAAGAACAGGCCACCGACCGCGCCTACCGCATCGGCCAGACCCAGCCCGTCCAAGTCCACCGCATCATCGCCGAAGGCACCGTCGAAGACCGGATCGCCGAAATGCTCGAGGCCAAGCGCGCCCTGGCCGACGCCGTGCTCACGGGCGGCGAGACGGCACTGACCGAACTGAGCGACGCGGAGCTGGCCGAACTCGTCGCGCTCCGCCCGACCGGCCCCGGGGAGCGACACGGATGAACGAGAAGGACCCGTACGAGAAGGGCCCGTACGAGAAGACCTTCCCCCCGCTCCCGCCCACTCCGGGCCGCGGCTTCGCCGGTACCTGGTGGGGCCATGCCTGGCTGCGCGCCCTGGAGGACAGTGCGCTCGACGGGCAGCAGGTCAAGCAGGGCCGGCGGTACGCGCGTTCGGGCGCGGTCGGAGCCGTGTCCGTACGGCCGGGCCGGCTGACGGCCGTGGTGCGCGACCCGGACGGGACGGCGCACCGGACCGACGTCCTGGTGCAGGAGTTCACCGAAGCGCAATGGGATCGGCTGCTCGGGCTGGCGGCCGCCGAGTCCGGCCACATCGCGGCGCTGCTCGAGCGGGAGGTACCGCCGGAGCTCGCGGAGGACGCGGCGGCGGCCGGGGTGGAGCTGCTGCCCGGGATCGGGGACCTGGACCCGCGCTGCGACTGCGGCGAGTGGGACCACTGCCCGCACACGGCGGCGCTCTGCTACCAGGTGGCGCGGCTGCTGGACCAGGACCCCTTCGTGTTGCTGCTGCTGCGCGGGCGCGCGGAGCCCGCGCTGCTGTCCGAGCTGGAGGAGCGCAGCACGGAAGCGGAAGCTCCGCAATCCCCCGCCGAGGTCGGTGTCCCCGCGTCCGAGGTCTACGCGGCGGCATCCGCCCTGCCCCCGCTGCCTCCGCCCGCGCGGCTACCGGACGCGCCGGGGCAGCCTCCGACGCTGGACACGGAGACGGGGACGGAGCCGCCGGGCCTGGATGTGGACGGAGTGGAGTTCCTGGCGCAGGCGGCCGCGTCGCAGGCGTACCTGCTGCTCGCGGAGGCGCTCGCTCCGGCCCACGCGGAGCGCGCCCCGCAGCCCGGGCCCACGGTGGCGCAAGACGCCGTACGGCTCATGGCGGAGGCCCATGACCTTCGGGTCCGCTCCCGCCTGTCGGCGGCTACCGACAGGAACCGGGCTGCCATGGACCGGGCCGTACTCGCCTGGGGCTTCGGCGGGGCCCCGGCCGTCGCGGTACTGGAGGAGGACTGGACCCCGGACCGGGCGTCCCTCGCCCGGGCCCGGGCCTCACTGGCGTCGGCCTGGCCCGACGGGGCGGACTCCGACACCCCCGCCCCGGTGTTCCGCCGGATCCGCGCCCGCTGGACGCAGCCGGCCGGCGACCGCCAGCTCCGCCTGGGCGGCGACGGCCGCTGGTGGCCGTACCGCCGCGCGGCGGGCCACTGGCTCCCGGCGGGCCCACCGTCCACGGACCCGGCGGCTGCGCTGGCCGCGCTGGAGACGACCTAGGAGAGACATGCCCCGCGCGCGATTCACCGAATTCGACTTCGGCCTGACCAGGCTGGCGGGAGCCTTCCACCAGGACTGGCGCCATTCCGGGGAGCCCGAGGACGTGGTCCTCGAAACCGTGCACTCCAGGGAGACGGTCGCGGCGCTGGAGCGTGACGTCTCACTGATGATCGGCTCGGTACTGAGCGACGGGCAGATCAAGCTGCTCTGGACGGCGGCGACGGGCGGGGACTACCGGTTCGGACCATCCGAGTCCGGCCGGGACTTGCTCCGCCGCTTCCTGCAGGTCAGCCATGACCGGCAGCGCACCCACGGGAGCGTGCCGCCCGAGACCGACCAGGAGTGGGATGCGCCGCTGCTGCGGGACAGGGTGCTGCGGGCCGTCGAGGCGGCACCGTTCTCGGTGGAACTGCGGGAGGTGCTCGCCGTCTGCGTGCGGACGCTCTCGGCGGAGCTGGCGTTCCGGCTGCTGCTGCGGTTGCATCTCGCGGCCTTCGCCCGCATCGCTCCGGCGGCCTGGGTGGAGTACCAGAAGCTCGGTGGCGCGTTCGCGCTCGGCGAGTTCGCGATCGGCGATCTCGAGTTCCTCGTCGACGACGGGAGTTAGCAGGGACCGCTGCGCGCGTGGAGGAAGGAGCCGCCCTGAGTCTTCGGCGGTTCGCATGAGGCCGGGTGGGTGTCCTCCTGGCCGCGACAACCACATCGTCGAAGTCGGCGCGAGGACCGTCCCACCGCCACCCGAGCTGGACACCCTGCTCGAAACGGTCACGGCCGCGACCGAAGACCTCGCCCGGGAATCCCCGACGCCCGCGGTGAAGGCAGCCCGTCGAGTCGAAGCCATCGCACAGCGCACCGGCCACGGACCGAGCGAGCAACGCCCGCGAGGAGAACGGGCAACGGGCGTCGTGACATGCGGTTCCCGCACCCGGGCCGCAGCTTGAGGAACCCGTGCATGCGACAACCCGCACGCATACGGCCCCGTGACGGCCTCCGCCGGACGGCGGGGTTGTTCTCGTAACCACCACATCGAGGTGCGGCCGATCGAGCCGGGCCAGTTGGACGCACTGCTGGAACTGTGCGGCGAGCACGCCGCGTACGAGAAGGCGGACTTCCGCGAGAACGGCCAGGTCGAACGCTGGCGGGCGGCCCTGTTCGCGAACCCGCCGGCACTGCACGGCTGGGCGGCGACGGACGCCGGGAAGCCCTGCGGATTCATGACCGCCACCACCGATTTCGCCACCTGGGGCGCCGAACGGTTCGCCTACATGGACTGCCTCTACATCCAGGACGGGTATCGCGGGGCCGGGATCGGCCGCCTGCTCCTCGAGCGGCTGCGGGAGTTCGCCCGCGCCCTGGAGTGCGGCTGGGCCGAATGGCAGACGCCCCCCGACAACGAGCTCGGCATCGGCTTCTACCAGTGCATGGCTCAACGTCGGCGCTGGGCTGTCGAAGGACGGCGCCCCCGCGACTGCGGCACCCGCCTTTCGAACCGGGCGCGGCCATGTGGATCAGGCCGGGCCCGCACTGGCCGACGTACCGCTTGTCGAGGCGGCGGGCCGGGACGACGATGGGGCGCTCCGGGTACCAAGGCACCGCGAGAGGGCGACATGGACGATCCTTCGGTGGCTCTGCCGGGTGGGGCCGACCCCGCCCGGCGGACGCGGGAACTACGGCGGGCCCACGCCGCGTTCACCCAGGACGGGCGGGTCGAGCCCCCGGTGCGGGCGGTCATCGCGCGGTCCTGGCGGCGCTGTGCCCGGGCCCGGGTCAGCCCGGAGTGCGTGCCCCGGGTGGAGCTGGCCGGGGCGGAACTGCGGTCCTACCGGGAGCAGCATCCGCTGGCCCGGGTGCTCCCGCTGTTCCGGGACCTCGTGGGTGCCTTCGCCTCGGACGGGGCCCATCTGCTGGCGGTGTGCGACGCGCGGGGCAGCCTGCTCTGGGTGGAGGGCGAACCTTCCACTATGCGGCGCGCGGAGGGCCTCGGCTTCGTACCGGGTGCCCGCTGGGCGGAAACGGCGATGGGCACGAACGCCCCCGGCACCGCGGTCGCGGTCGGGGAGCCGGTCCAGGTCTTCGGCGCGGAGCACTTCAGCCGGAGGGTGCACCCGTGGACCTGCGCGGCGGCTCCGGTCCGTGATCCGCGCACCGGAAGGCTGCTCGGCGCCGTCGATGTCACCGGGGGCGACTGGCTGGCCCATCCGCACTCGCTCGGCTTCGTGCGGGCGGTGGCTTGCGCTGCGGAGGCCCGGCTCGCGCTGCTCGATCCGGCGCCCCCGGCAGCCGGGGACCGTCTCACCGCGCTGGGCCGCGACGAGGCGCTGCTGACCGGAGGTGGCCGTGAGGTGCGGCTCGGGCGGCGGCACAGCGAGATCATGGCGTTGCTCGCGCACCACCCCGAGGGGTTGTCGGGGGAGGAACTGGCGATCGCCCTGTACGAGGACGAGTCGGTGTCACCGGTGACCCTGCGCGCCGAAATGTCGCGGCTGCGGGGCCTGTTGGGCCACCAGGCCCCGCTCTCCCGCCCCTACCGCACAGCCGCGCCCATGGAGGCCGACTTCGCCGCCGTCACCCGCCACCTGGCCTCGGGCGCCGTCTCGGCGGCGCTGGCCCGCTACCCGGGCCCGCTGCTGCCCGCGTCCACCGCGCCCGGCGTCGCCCGCCTCCGGCGCCTCATCGAGGAGCAGGCCCGGGCCGCCGTGATCGCCCGGGCCGACCCGGGGCTGCTGACCGACTGGGTGTGCAGCCCGTGGGGCGCGGAGGACGCCGAAGTCTGGCGGGCCCTGGCGGCCGTGCTCCCGTCTGCCGGCCGGATCGCCGCGCTGGCCCGCGTACGGGCCATCGACACGGAACTCGGAGCGCCGCCGGGGGACTTGCCGCGCGCCGGGCGGGTGCACACCGCCCGGGAGGACGGGACGGCTCGCGGCAGCGCCAACGCGGCGCCGCACCCGGCCGGTTCTCCGCGCGGCCGTGCAACGTACCGGCAACCTGCCCGCCCCTAGCGTCACGGCGAGCACCGGCCGACGACGGCCGGTGCCCGGCAAGGGGAGGACCGTCATGGCCCGTTACGCTGCGCCCGGTACCGAAGGCGCACTCATGTCCTACGCGTCCCGCTACGGTCATTTCATCGGCGGCGAGCACGTCGGGCCCGCGCTCGGCGGGTACTTCGCCAACCCCTCCCCCGTGACCGGCGAGACCTTCACGGAGGTCGCGCGCGGCACGGCCGAGGACGTCGAGCGCGCACTGGACGCGGCGCACGCCGCCGCGCCCGCGTGGGGGCGCACCTCGGCCACCGAGCGTTCCACGATCCTGCTGCGCATCGCGGACCGGATGGAGCGGAACCTGGAGGCGCTCGCGGTCGCGGAGACCTGGGAGAACGGCAAACCGATCCGCGAGACGCTGGCCGCCGACATTCCGCTCGCCGTCGACCAGTTCCGCTACTTCGCGGGTGCGCTGCGCGCCCAGGAGGGGGCCCTCAGCCAGATCGACGACGATACGGTGGCCTATCACTTCCACGAGCCGCTGGGCGTGGTCGCCCAGATCATCCCGTGGAACTTCCCCATCCTGATGGCGGTGTGGAAGCTGGCGCCGGCCCTGGCCGCGGGCAACACGGTGGTACTGAAACCTGCCGAGCAGACCCCGGTGTCGGTGCACTACCTGATGAGTCTGATCGCCGACCTGCTGCCGCCGGGCGTGGTGAACATCGTCAACGGCTTCGGCGAGGAGGCCGGCAAGCCGCTCGCGTCCAGTCCGCGCGTCGCGAAGGTGGCCTTCACCGGGGAGACCTCCACCGGGCGGCTGATCATGCAGTACGCCGCGGAGTATCTCAAGCCGGTCACCCTGGAGCTGGGCGGCAAGAGTCCCAACCTCTTCTTCGACGACATCTGGACCGCTGACGACGATCTGCGGGACAAGGCCCTCGAAGGGTTCACGATGTTCGCCCTCAACCAGGGCGAGGTGTGCACCAGCCCCTCCCGCGCCCTGATCCAGCACGGCCGCTACGGGGACTTCCTCGACGCGGCCGTGGCCCGCACCGAACTGATCGTGCCGGGGCATCCGTTGGACACGGAGACGATGATCGGCGCGCAGGCCTCGGCAGAGCAGTTGAAGAAGGTCCTGTCGTACGTGGAGATCGGCCGGCAGGAGGGCGCGAAGATCCTCACCGGCGGGGAGCGCGTGGAACACGGCGGGGAACTGGCGGGCGGGTTCTACGTCCAGCCGACCGTCTTCGAGGGCGACAACCGCATGCGGATCTTCCAGGAGGAGATCTTCGGCCCGGTGGTGTCGGTGACCTCCTTCCAGGACTTCGACGACGCCGTGCGCATCGCGAACGACACGGCGTACGGCCTGGGCGCCGGCGTCTGGACCCGCGACGTCAACACGGCCTACCGGGCGGGCCGCGCGATCCAGGCGGGCCGGATCTGGACGAACTGCTACCACGCCTACCCCGCGCACGCGGCCTTCGGCGGCTACAAGCAGTCGGGCATCGGCCGCGAGACCCACAAGATGATGCTGGAGCACTACCAGCAGACGAAGAACCTGCTCGTCAGCTACTCGCCGAAGAAGCTCGGCTTCTTCTAGGACGTCCCTTCCCAAGGCGTGATCGTTCGTGAAACCGTTCGTACCGGACCTCATCGAGCGACTTGCGCCGTACGAGTTGCAGGTCCTGTTCCGGCAGGGCTCGCCATGGCGATACCGAAGACGGAGCACGCCCAGTGACGCCGCGCCGTGCTCCGTGGGGTTTGATGTACTTCAGTCGGTCGGCCTTCTCGGTAGCGTGATCATCTACTGCATGGAGTGACCATGCGCCCGGCTGGTCTGTACGAGGGATTCCGCGGAGAGCAATGAGGCTGCGATGAGTGAACTGACCAAGCCCGAGGTCGAACTTCCGGCCGGCGATGCTCCCGAGGAGCTGACAATCCGGGACCTCGTCGTCGGGGACGGGCCCGAGGCGAAGCCGGGCAGGGTTGTCCGGGTTCACTACGTCGGGGTCACCTTCGAGTCCGGATTGGAGTTCGACGCTTCCTGGGACCGGGGTCAGCCGTTCAAGTTCGCCGTGGGCGGTGGCAGGGTCATCAAGGGCTGGGACCGGGGACTCAGGGGGATGAAGGTCGGCGGTCGACGCGAGATCATCGTCCCCCCGCGCCTCGGCTACGGCAATCAGTCCCCCTCGCCGTTGATCCCGGCGGGTTCCACGCTCGTCTTCGTGGTGGACTTGCTCTCCGTAGTCTGAGGAAGCCTGCGTCGGCTACGAGCAGTCGGGCATCGGCCGCGAGACCCACAAGAGCCATTCGAATCCGGATGGGCGGGCTGAGCTGATGCAAGAGCCGTCCGCCGTGTCGGCCATGTCGGCCATGTAAGGACGGGGCCGACGGTGGCCTCGTCGGGCGAACCTCCCGGACCGTCGATGACGGGGAGCACGGCTGCGGTGTCAGCACGCTGAAGTATCCTTCCCGCCACCGCACATCTACTGGGAGGACCTAGAGAATTGACCGGCCTGTCTGCTTTCCCGCTGCCTTTTCACGCATCCCGTTCCATATCGTTCGCGACACCCCGAACACTGCGGGAACTCCAGATGATGCAGTGCAGCTCACACATTCGGGCGAAGCCTGATTGGTTCGTCAAGATGAACGATGCCGAGGTCGTCGCCAGGTGGACACAAGAGGCGGTGGCCCAGGGCCTCACCGAAGCACAGGTTCGCTACGTGCTTGCCGAACTCGTGCATTACGCCGCGCTGCGCGACGGACAAACCGGTGTCGAGGTGTCCGCCGTCGACGGCGTATGGCACTCGGACGCACTGGTCGACGACAAGCTCAGTGACCGGCTGCGCGAGGCGGTTCAGGTTCTGGAACAGGTCCCCGAAGCAGAACGGGACTGGCATCCCGGATCCGACGGCCAGGTATTGGATCTGGTTCATCCCTCACTGTTCTGCCTGGTGAGAGAGGTGAGCGGCGGGCCCGAGGGGGCTTGGAAGAACCCGACGGACCGCTATTCGAAGTACGAGTTCTCGGAGAAATTCCAGTGGCTACCCACGGACGTCGACGTCAGTGACGACGGCGATGTCGCCTTCCGTTCGTACGTAAACAACGTCCACCCCGAGATTCATCGCGAACTGGTGTCCGTCTTGCAGGACTTGCTCGCAGGAATGCGCCCGCTACTGGAGAACGTACTCACCGATCTGCGCCACCCCCGGCCCCTGCGGATCGAGGTCAATCCCTACGGGTGGTACGACTCGGAGCCGGAGCACCCGAACAAATCCGACTACAGTGACGATGCCTACGAAGCCGCCGTTCACGCCTGGGAACAGGCCCAGGACCAATGGTGGGAGGACCGCCGCCCCGTCGTCCCGGACGCCCCGGCCTTCACTCCGCCCGAACTGCCCGACGCGTCCGGCCGAGTCGACCTGCGCGGCCGTCGTCTCCAGGTCATCGTCAAGCTCGCCACCATTCATCTCACCCCGGACAAGCCCGAGTACCACGGCGGTTCCTGGCACGTCGAGGGGATGGTGAACGAGCGGATCGTCTCGACCGGCATCTACTACTGGGACAGCGAGAACATCACCGAAAGCCGGCTGAGTTTCCGGGCGGCGCTCGATGACCCCAACTACGAGCAGAACGACGACAACGGAATGCGTGAGGTCTACGGCCTGGAGAACGAAGACGCACTGAACCAGATACTGGGATCGGCATCGACCCCAGCGGGCCGCTGCCTGGCTTTCCCGAACATCCTGCAACACCGCGTCGGCTCGTTCCGCCTCAAGGACTCCACCCGCCCGGGCCATCGCAAGATTCTCGCCTTCTTCCTGGTCGACCCGTCGGAAAAGATCGTCTCGACATCCGATGTGCCACCGCAGCAGCCGTGGTCCGAGACCTCGACCATGACGCTCGCCCAGGCAAAGGACTTCCGCGAACAGCTCATGCAGGAACGCAAGTTCTTCGTTGCCGAACACAACGAGCAGCTCTACGAACGAGAATTCTCCCTCTGCGAGCACTGAACCGCAGCCATCCTGCATACGCGCAGGTCAGGATGGTGCAGATGGCCGGCGGGCGCGCTGCAGAAGGAACAGCTGATACAGGTGCACGACGCGGCGCTCGGCGCGGCCGTGGGCGCGGCCGTGGGCGCCCTCGGTGGATCGCTGGCCGACGTCGGCATCCACGACCAGTTCATCGAGGACGTGAAGTCCGAGGTCAAGCCCGGAACTTCCGCCCTGTCCCGACGAAACACTCGTCGCAGCATCCGTCGGCGTCACCTGCCCCTGATCGTCACCGGCCGGAACGCCTAGAGCGCCCCGGCCGGCGCGGGCAGCGGCGGCAGGGCCGGCTCGGCCAGCCAGGCCGAGAACAGGTCCTCCAGCGGTTCGCTCGCGTACCGGGCCGCGTGCGCGGTGAAACCGGCCGTGGTGACCACACCGTGGCGGTGCACGGAGGCCCACTCCCGCAGCATGCGGAAGAAGGGGCCGTCCCCCAGTGCGCAGCGGACCGCGTGCACGGCGAGGCCGCCCCGCTGGTACAGGCGGTCGTCGAACATCAGCTTGCGTCCCGGATCGGCCAGCAGGAGGTCCTGCGGCTGCGCCGACAGCAGGCGGTGCGCGGCGGCCGCCAGTTCGTGCGCGGTGCGGCCGCCGGAGCGCTCCGACCAGAGCCATTCCGCGTACTTCGCGAAGCCCTCGTTGAGCCAGATGTGCCGCCAGTCGGCGATGGTCACGCTGTTGCCGAACCACTGGTGCGCGAGCTCGTGGGCGATGAGCCGCTCAGAGCCGCGTACGCCGTCCAGGTGGTTGGCGCCGAACAGCGAGAGGCCCTGCGCCTCCACCGGTACGTCCAGCTCCTCGTCGGCGACGACCACCGCGTACTCCCCGAAGGGGTAGGGGCCGAAGAGCTCCTCGAACAGCTGCATCATGGCGGGCTGCCGCGCGAAGTCGCGGGAGAAGCGGGGCAGCAGGTGCGCCGGTACGTGGGCGCTCTGCGGAACGCCGCCGAGCCCGGGGTCGCCGAGCAGCACCGTCTGGTACATGCCGATGGACAGCCCGACCAGGTAGCTGGAGGTCGGCGCCGGCTGCTCGTACACCCAGGTCGTTGTGGAGGCCCTGGTCGTCCGCGTGAGCAGCCGGCCGCCGGCCACGACCGTGTAGGCGGAGGGGGTGTTGACCGAGATCTGGTACGAGGCCTTGTCCGCGGGCCGGTCGTTGCACGGGTACCAGGAGGGGGCGCCGACCGGCTGGCTGGCCACCAGCGCGCCGTCGGTCAGCTCCTCCCAGCCGAGGCCGCCCCAGGGGCTGCGTACCGGTGTGGGGTTGCCCGCCCAGTGCACCTCCACGGTGAAGGCGGCGCCGGCGGAGAGCGGCTTGGGCGGCCGGATGCGGAGCTTGCCGCCACGGTGGGTGTAGTGCGGCGCCCGGCCGTTCACCAGGACCCGGCCTATTTTGAACTCGGCCAGGTTGAGGTGGAACTCGGTGAGCGGCGCCCGCCCGGCGATCGCGCTGAGCCGGGCCGTCCCGGCGAGCCGGTTGGGTCCGGGACGGTACTCCAGGGCGAGCTCGTACCGGTGCACGCGGTAGCGGTGGTCGCCGTTGGCCGGAAAGTACGGGTCCGATACCGCTGTCTTCTGGCCGCTCACTGCCGCTTCCGCTCCCTGCGTTGTGCTCGTACGACGTGCTGGTGGAACCGTGCCCGCATGTTCGGGGCCGCGCAGTCAGGGCCGCCAGGCCTCGATCGGGTTGCCCAGCCAGCGGGTGTCGGCGGGAACGGATTCCCCGGCCATCACGAGGGACGCGGGACCCAGCGTGCTGCGGGCCCCGACCGTGCTTCCGGGCAGGACGATTCCACCCGGGCCCAGGGTGGCGCCCTCACGGAGGACCACAGTATCCGTCCTCAAGATCCGGTCGTGGAAGAGGTGCGTCTGCAACACGCAGCCCCGGTTCACACTGACGCCGTCGCCCAGTGCGACCAGGTCGGTCTCGGGCAGCCAGTAGCTCTCGCACCACACGCCGCGACCGATCCGGGCCCCCAGCCCGCGCAGCCACAGCGACAGCACCGGTGTGCCGGGGACCGAGCCGACCAGCCAGGGCACGGCCAGCACCTCGACGAAGGTGTCGGCCAGTTCGTTGCGCCATACGAAGCCGCTCCACAGCGGGTGCTCGCCCGCCCGGTGCCGGCCCACCAGCAGCCATTTCGCGGCCGCCGCGACCGCACAGGCGGCCACCCCTGCCGCGAGCAGGACCGCACCGGAGAGCAGCGCGGTCCCCCAGAGCCCGGGCCCGTCGACCGCGGTCAGCGCACAGAACGCCGCCACGGTCAGTACTCCCAGCGCGGCGGAGCAGAACACCGGGAGGAGGCGGCACAGCTCCACCAGCCCGCGCGCCCACAGCAGCCGCGCGGGCGGATCGTAGGTCCGGCTCTGGTCGGCGCCGGCGGCGGACCTCGGCAGCCTGACCGGCGGCAGGCCCAGGTAGGAGCTGCCCTTCTTCGCCTTCTTGGGGGTGGCGGACAGTACGCCCACCAGCCCGTCGTCCGGCACGCTGCGGCCCGGCGCGGTCATGCCGGAGTTGCCGAGGAAGGCCCGGCGCCCGATCTCGGAGCGGCCGATCCGCAGCCAGCCGCCGCCCAGTTCGTAGGGGGCGGTCAGGGTGTCGTCGGCGAGGAACGCGCCTTCGCCCACGGTGGTGAGGCTCGGCAGCGCGAGCACGGTGGACACCTCCGCGCCCCGGCCGATCTTCATGCCGAGGAGCCGCAGCCACACCGGCGTGATCAGTCCGGCGTACAGGGGGAAGAGGGTTTCCCGGGAGAGGTCCATCAGCTGGGTGACCGTCCAGGCCTGCCAGCCGACCCGGCTGTGCGTCGGATGGGTTCCCGTACGCAGCCCGATGCTGAGGAGGCGTACGGAGACCAGGAGCAGGGTTGCGTACGCGAACCCGAAGGCGAGCGCCCCCGGCACCACGGCGAGCAGCGCTCCGGCCAGGGCCGGGGCGAGTCCGGCGTCGGCGGGCACGAACCGGCCGGCCACGAGGAGGGCGGGCAGGGCGGCGACCACGGGCAGGGCGGTGAGGCCGAAGCCGGCCGCCCCGTAGGCGGTGCGCCAGCGCAGACCGCGCGGCGGGCGCTCCTTCGGCCAGTTGCGTTTGGCCTTGCCGAGCTTGACGGCGGGCGCTCCGGCCCAGCGCTGGCCGGTCGGGATCTGGCCGACCACGGCGGAGCCGGGGGCCACCTCGGCCCGCTTGCCGACCTTGGCACCGGGGAAGAGGATGCTGCGGGTGCCGACCACGGCGCCCGCGCCGACCTTCACGGCGCCGATCTCCAGCCGGTCCCCGTCCAGCCAGTGGCCGGAGAGGTCCACCTCGGACTCCACGGCGCAGCCGCGGCCCAGTTTGAGCATGCCCGTGACGGGGGGCAGGGAGTGCAGGTCGACCTCGGGGCCGATCTTGGCGCCGAGCGCCCGCGCGTAGCGCTCCAGCCAGGAGCCGGTGAGCGAGGTCGCGCCGGAGTATTCGGCCAGCCGCTCGGCCGTCCACAGCCGCAGGTGAACGTTTCCGCCACGCGGGTGGCGCCCCGCCCGCACCCCGCGCATCAGCAGGCGGGCGCCGCCGGCCGCGATCGCGAGGCGGCCGGGCGGGCTGAAGAGCAGTGCGGCGCCCGCCGCGACGAGCCACCAGGAGGCCGCGGGCGCCCACGGATAGGCCCCGAACCAGTGCAGTACGTTGCCCAGTGCGAGCAGCGCCACCGTCCAGCGCAGGCCGACCAGCGTGAACAGCGGGAGCAGCAGCAGGAACTGCACCACCTGGGTGCGCAGCGGCACGGGCGCGACGGTGCGGACCGCCGTGTCGTCCTGTGCGGACTTCTCCAGGTGCCGGGCCAGCTTGCGCAGGGTGGGCTGCTGGTAGATGTCGAGTACGGCCGCGCTCGGGTAGCGGGTGCGCAGCCGGGTGGTGAGCTGGGCGGCGGCGAGGCTGCTGCCGCCGATCGCGAAGAAGTCGTCGGCGGCGCCGGTGACGGCCACGCCGAGGGTCTCGCTCCACTGTTCGGCGAGCCAGGCCTCGGTGCCGTACAGCTGCTCGGCGGGGCCGGTGGTCTCCAGTTCGGGCAGCGGCCAGGGCAGTGCGCCGCGGTCCACCTTGCCGGAGGTGCGGGTGGGCAGCTCCTCGACCGGCGCGAGCAGCGGTACGAGGGCTGCGGGCAGTTCGGCGCGCAGCCGGGTCACCGCCGCCGCGTGGTCCCAGCCGTCCTGGGTGACCAGGTAGCCGACGAGCAGTTGGTTGCCGCTGCGCGCCGTGCGGACTGCGGCGGCCGCGCCTGCGACACCGGGCAGGGCCTGCAGGGCGGCGTCCACCTCGCCCAGTTCGATCCGGCGGCCGCCGAGCTTGATCTGCTCGTCTCCGCGGCCCAGGAAGACCAGCCCCTCGGGTTCCGCGCGGACGAGGTCGCCGCTGCGGTAGGCCCGCTGCCAGCCGAGGGATTTCAGTGGGGCGTACTTCTCGGCGTCCTTCCCGGGGTCGAGGTAGCGGGCCAGGCCGACGCCGCCGATGACGAGCTGGCCGCTGCCGCCCATGGGCACCGGTTCGCCGGATTCGTCGACGACGGCCAGTTCCCAGCCGTTCAGCGGGAGGCCGATCCGGATCGGCTCCTCGCCGGTCAGGAGCGAGGCGCAGGCGACGACGGTGGCTTCGGTGGGTCCGTAGGTGTTCCAGACCTCGCGGCCCTCGGTGACCAGGCGCTGGGTCAGCTCGGGCGGGCAGGCCTCGCCGCCGAAGATCAGCAACCGGACCTCGTTGAGGGTCTCGGGCTCCCACAGTGCGGCCAGGGTCGGCACCGTGGAGACCACGGTGATCTCCTGCTCCGCCAGCCAGGGGCCGAGGTCGGCGCCGCTGCGCACCTGGGAGCGGGGCACGGGCACGAGGCAGGCGCCGTAGCGCCAGGCCAGCCACATTTCCTCGCAGGAGGCGTCGAAGGCCACGGACAGTCCGGCCATGACCCGGTCTCCGGGGCCGATCGGCTCCTCGGCGAGGAACAGGGCGGCCTCGGCGTCGACGAAGGCGGCGGCGCTGCGGTGGCTGACGGCGACGCCCTTGGGCTTGCCGGTGGAGCCGGAGGTGAAGATGATCCACGCGTCGTTCTCGGGGCCGGGGCGGGCGGCGGGGGCACGGACTTCGGCCGGTCCGGTGGCCGGGCCCGCGGGCGCGGCGGCGGGCGCGGCGGCCTCGATGCGCTGTCCGGCGCCCAGCACGGCCCGTACTCCGGCCTCGCCGAAGACCAGATCGGCCCGCTCCTGCGGGTCCTCGGCATCGACGGGCACGTAGGCGGCGCCCGCCGCGAGCACGGCGAGGATGCCCGCGTACAGATCGTTGGTCCCGGACGGCACCCGTACGCCGACCCGGTCGCCGAGCCCCACCCCGGCGGCCGCGAGGGCCTGCCGTCGGCGCTCGACCTCGGCGGCGAGCGCCCGGTAGGTCAGCCGGGTGGCGCCGTCGTCGAGGGCCGGCTCGTCGGGGTGGGCTCGTACGGAGGCTTCGAACACGTCGACGAGGGTGCGGGCCGGGGCGGCGGGCCCGGCGGAGAACCGGGCCGATTTGCCGGAGGCCTCGGGCCCCTCCGGCCCCGCGGACCTCTCGACGGGGCCGCCGTCGAGCCCGGTCCCGTCGGCGAGCAGAGTGACTTCACCGTGCTCTGGTGTGGCTGCCATCGGCCCTCGCGTCGTGTTCCCGGAACGCTCCGGATCGCCGGGCGGAGCCCGGGTCTGCCCAGGTTGTTCCGGTCCAGCGCCAAACAGCCCGCCAGTCTAGTGCGCAATCAAGAATTTTCTGGTTCAAGCCTTGCGCATGGCCGGGAAGAGACGGTAAAAGGGCGCCGCGGAAAACGACGTACGACGAGCAGGTGACGGGCAGGCGAAAAGCGAGCGCCGGCATGCCGGCACGCCGATGCGCCACGGACCGGGAACCGGGCCGCGGCGCTGGACCGCCGGGGTTCGAACCTCAGCGGGAGGCGAGCAGTTCGAGCGTGTCGATCACGCGGTTCGAGAAGCCCCACTCGTTGTCGTACCAGGCGACCACCTTGATGTGGCGGCCTTCGACGCGGGTGAGGGCCGAGTCGAAGATGGACGAGGCCGGGTTGCCCGTGATGTCGGACGAGACGAGCGGGTCGTCCGAGTACTCCAGCACGCCGGCGAGCGGCCCTTCGGCCGCGGCGCGGTACGCCGCGAGCACGTCCTCGCGGGTCACGTCGCGGGCGACGGTGGTGTTCAGCTCGACGATCGACCCCACCGGAACCGGGACGCGGATCGAGTCACCGGAGAGCTTGCCCTCCAGGTTCGGCAGTACGAGGCCGATGGCCTTCGCGGCGCCCGTCGTGGTCGGCACGATGTTCACGGCTGCGGCGCGGGCACGCCGCGGGTCGCGGTGCGGACCGTCCTGCAGGTTCTGCTCCTGCGTGTAGGCGTGCACCGTCGTCATGAAGCCGTGCTCGATGCCCGCGAGGTCGTCGAGTACGGCGGCCAGCGGCGCGAGCGCGTTGGTCGTGCACGAGGCGTTGGAGACGATCGTGTGCAGTTCCGGGTCGTACGAGTCGCTGTTCACCCCGAACGCGAGGGTGATGTCGGCGCCGTCCGCCGGCGCGCTGACGAGCACCTTCTTGGCTCCGGCGTCGATGTGGGCGCGGGCGGCCTTGGCCGAGGCGAAGCGGCCGGTCGCCTCCAGCACGATGTCCACGCCGAGCTCGCCCCAGGGCAGTTGCGACGGTTCGCGCTCGGCGAGCACCTTGATGCGGCGGCCGTCGACGACGAGGACGTCCCCGTCGACGGACACCGGGCGGCCGAGCCGGCCGGACGTGGTGTCGTAGGCGAGCAGCCGCGCGAGGGTGGCCGGTTCGGTGAGGTCGTTGACGGCGACGATGTCGAGGTCGCTGTCGCGTTCGAGCAGAGCGCGCAGCACGTTGCGCCCGATGCGGCCGAATCCGTTGATGGCAATGCGAGTCATGGTGGCTCCCTGTCCCTTGGGGTTCACCACAAGGTTCGCGCGCCGGGGCCGCCGGCGACAGCGGCGCGATCGCCACGGTCCGCAAGGATCACGCCACGCGGCGGCGGTTCGGCCCCGGCCCCGCACCCCGGGCCGCAGAGGTCACCGGCCCCGGAAACCGCCCGCCCGGTCACTCGCCCCGGGCGAAGGTGCGCCGGTACTCGCTCGGCGTGGTCCGCAGGATGTGCTGGAAGTGCAGGCGCAGGTTGGCGCCGGTGCCCAGGCCCACGTCCGCGGCGATCTGCTCCACGCTCCGCTCCGAGCGTTCCAGCAGTTCGCGGGCCACGTCGATGCGGGCGCGCATCACCCACTGCATCGGCGTGTACCCGGTGTCCTCGGCGAAGCGCCGCGAGAAGGTGCGCGGGGACACCGCGGCGTGCCGGGCGAGCGCCTCCAGGGTGAGGGGTTCGCCGAGCCGGTGCAGCGCCCACTCGCGGGTGGCGGCGAACCGCGGGCCGAGCGGTTCGGGCACGCTGCGCTGCACGTACTGCGCCTGACCGCCGCTGCGGTAGGGGGCCGCGACCAGCCGCCGGGCCGTGTGGTTCGACGCGGCCACCCCGAGATCGGCGCGCAGGACGTGCAGGCACAGGTCGATGCCCGAGGCGGCTCCGGCCGAGGTCAGCACGGAGCCCTCGTCGACGAACAGGACGTTCTCGTCGACCCGGACCAGCGGCCACTTGGCCGCGAGCGCCCGCGTGTAGTGCCAGTGCGTGGTGGCGCGCTTGCCGTCGAGCAGGCCCGTGGCGGCGAGCGCGAAGGCTCCCGTGGAGATGGCCGCGAGCCGCGCGCCCCGGTCGTGTGCGGCGATCAGCGCGTCGACGACGACCCGGGGCGGGTCTTCGCGGTCCGGGAAGCGGTAACCGGGGACGAAGACGGTGTCGGCCCAGGCGAGGGCCTCGAGTCCGTGGGCGACGGAGTACGAGAGGCCGTCACCACCGGTCACGAGTCCCGGCGCCGCGCCGCACACCCGGACCTCGTACGGCATGCTCCCGCGGGTCGTGAACACCTGCGCGGGAATGCCGACATCAAGGGGTTTGGCACCTTCGAGGACGAGGACGGCGACACGGTGGGGGCGGGAGGCTGGCACCGCGACATGGTTCCGAAGGGGCGGGAGACTTGTCAACCCGCATGGTTAGTAAACCTTCCGATTGAGATAACCACCTATCAGTTGGTCCAGACCTGTTGACGCCGATCCTTCCGGAGGATTAGGTTCCCGGCCACGAAGCGGATCCGAAGCGGACACGAAGCCAACTCCCCACGCCCGTCCCGAAGTACGGCCCACGCCGGGCCTCCCCCACCGCTGCCCCGCCCCCACACCTCCCCGGCGGGCCGCACCCGCGCTTCGCGCTTCACGCCGTCCCCCCATCCCCACTGGAGGCACTTCCTTGCGTACCCCTACCCGAACCCGTACACGGCTGGCCTGCAGCCTCGGCGCGGCCCTGCTCGGCGCGGCCGCAGTACTGACCTCCCCGGGGGCGGCCTTCGGCGCCAACCTCCTCGCGAACGGCGACTTCGAGGCCGGCACCACGGCCGGCTGGTCCTGCTCCGCGGGGCTGGGCTCCGTGGTCGCCTCGCCGGTGCACGGCGGGAGCAAGGCACTGGCCGGCGCGGCCGGTGCGAGCGACAACGCCAAGTGCGTCCAGACCGTCGCCGTACGGCCCAGCACCAGCTACACCCTCTCCGCCTGGGTCCGCGGCAGCTACGTCTACCTCGGTGTCACCGGCGGCGCCTCCACCTGGACCAGCTCGGCCGGCGCCTACACCAAGCTGACCGTCGCCTTCACCACCGGCGCCTCCCAGACCAGTGCCGAGATCTACCTCAACGGCTGGTACGGACAGGGCACTTACTACGCCGACGACATCACCCTGGACGGCCCCGGCGGCACCGTCGACACCCAGGCGCCCACCGTGCCCGGCAGCCTCGCCGCCACCGGCAAGACCTCCACCACGGCGTCCCTGACCTGGACCGCGTCCACCGACAACGTCGGCGTCAGCGGCTACGACGTCTACCAGGGCGCGGCGAAGGTCGCCACCTCGGGCACCAACAGCGCGACCGTCTCCGGTCTGACCCCCAGCACCGCCTACGCGTTCACCGTGCGCGCCCGTGACGCCGCGGGGAACACCTCGGCCGCCTCGAACACCGTCAACGTCACCACCGACACCGGGACCACGCCGCCGACCGGTTTCAAGCAGGCCGCACCGTACCTCTACCTCGGCTGGGGCAACCCGCCCAGCGCGACCACCGTCATGAACGCGACGGGCACCAAGTGGTTCACGATGGCCTTCATCCTCTCCTCCGGCGGCTGCAACCCGTCCTGGGACGGGCAGCGCCCGCTGACCGGTGGCGTGGACCAGAGCACCATCGCCTCGATCCGCGCGGCGGGCGGCGACATCGTGCCCTCCATCGGCGGCTGGCAGGGCAATAAGCTCGGCCCCAACTGCGCCAGCGCCGAGGCCCTGGCCGGCGCCTACCAGCAGGTCATCAGCGCCTACGGCCTCAAGGCCATCGACGTGGACATAGAGAACACCGACGAGTTCGAGAACGCCGTGGTCCAGGACCGCATCCTGGGCGCGCTCAAGATCGTCAAGCAGAACAACCCCGGCCTCAAGACCATCCTGACCTTCGGCACCGCCACCACCGGTCCGACCAGCTGGGGCAACCGCCTGATCGAGCAGTCCAAGGCGCTGAACGCCGGCATCGACGTCTTCACGATCATGCCGTTCGACTTCGGCAACGCCTCGACCGACATGTACGCCAGCACCGTGAGCGCGACCGAGGGCCTCAAGGCCAAGCTCAAGTCCACCTACGGCTGGGACGACGCGACCGCCTACGCGCACATCGGCATCTCCGGGATGAACGGCGTCAGCGACACCCAGGAGACCACCACCGTCCAGAACTGGACCGACATCCGCAACTGGGCCAACTCCCACCACATCGCGCGCCTCGCCTTCTGGTCGGTGAACCGCGACCGGGGCTGCCCCGGCGGCGGCCTGCAGGAGACCTGCTCCGGCATCGCCCAGAGCGACTGGCAGTTCACCTCCATCACGGCCGGTTTCACCGGCTGACCCTCGGGCAACACCCGGAACCCGGCCCCCTCGCATACCCGCCCGTCAGCGGCTGTCAAGTAACGAACAACCGGGTCTACGGCTCCGTGCCGCCGCCGGGCACGGTGGAAAGCGACCGTCCTGCCCACAGCAGGAGCGACGCGCCATCCGGACCGAAGGCGGACCCGCCATGACTGACATCGCCATCATCGGACTCGGCTGCCGCTTTCCCGGCGCCGCCGACGTCCGCGGCTACTGGAACCTCCTGCTGAGCGGGGAACGGCAGTTCGCCGCCGTGCCCGGGGAACGCTGGAACCACGAGGTCTTCCACGCCCCCGGCGACCGGTCGGCCCCCAATTCCGCCTACACGGACCAGGTCGCCTTCCTGGACTCCGTGGACCGTTTCGACGCCCTGCACTACGGGGTGCCGCCGGCCCGCGCGCGGGCCATGGACCCGCAGCACCGGCTGCTGCTCGACGTCAGCCGCGAGGCCCTGGACGACGCCGGGATGGGCCGCGGAGACTTCGACCGGGAGAACACCGGGGTCTTCTTCGGGCTGTCGGTGTCGGACTACAAGGACCTCATGACGGGCCACATGCGCGCCATCAGCTTGGCCGACGCGGCGCACCCGGACGACCGGGACGGCTTCCTCGACGCCGTCAAGGAGCAGGCGGGACGGCTCGGCACCGTCGCGGCCTTCACCCTGCCCGGGAGCCTGCTCAACATGGCCTCCGGCACCGTCAGCCGCCAGTTCGGCCTGGGCGGGCCCAGCTTCGCCGTGGACGCCGCCTGTTCCAGCTCGCTGGTCGCCCTCGACCAGGCCATGGCCCACCTGCGCCAGGGCACCTGCCGGATCGCCCTCGTCGGCGGCGTCTACCTCAACCTCACCCCCGACAGCCTGGTCGGCTTCTCCCGGCTCCGCGCCCTGTCCGCCACCGGGGTGTGCCGCCCGTTCGACGAGGAGGCCGACGGGTTCGTCCTCGGCGAGGGCGCCGGAGTCGTCGTCGTACGGCCGCTCGCCGACGCCCTCGCCGCCGGCGACCGCGTCTACGCGGTGATCAAGGGCATCGGCTCCGCCAACGACGGCGCGTCCCCCGGACCCCTGGTACCGACCGCCGAAGGCCAGCTCCGCGCCATGCGCCGCGCCTACGAGGACGCCGGGGTGGCCCCGTCCTCCGTGGGCTTCCTGGAGGCCCACGGCACCGCAACCGCCGCCGGGGACCGTGCGGAGGCGCAGGCCCTGCGCCTGCTGCGCACCGAGTACCCCGACGACGACCCCGCGCTGTGCTACCTCTCCTCGGGCAAGGCCCTGATCGGGCACTCCCTGTCCGCGGCGGGCATCGCGGGACTCATCAAGACCGCCCTGGTGGTCCACCACCGCACGGTCGTCCCGCAGCCGGCCACCACTCCCCATCCCGACCTGGGCATCTCCGCCTCCGGCCTGCGCTTCGCCGACACCCCGCGGCCCTTTCCGGTCGGGAGCACCCCGCGGCGTGCCGCAGTCAGCTCGTTCGGATTCGGCGGCACCAACGTCCATGTGGTCCTGGAGGAGCGGCCCGCCCCGGTCCACGGCCACTTTCCGCGCCTCACCACAAGCGCCAAGAGCACGGGAGACACCGAGGGCGCCCGGCCCCAGCTCGTCTTCCTCTCGGCCGGAAGCCCCGAGCTGCTGGACCAGCACATCGGCGACGTACTCGACGTACTCGACGCGGCGGACCGTACGCCGCTGGCCGCCGTGGCCCACACCCTAGGCGCGCGGGCTCCGCTGCCGGCCCGGCTCGCGATCGTGGCCACCGACACGGCCGGATTCGTCCTGCGACTGCGCCACGCCCGTGAGCAGCTCCTCACCGGCTCCCGCGGCGACCTCGGGGACGGCGCCTTCGCGGCCGACGCCCCGCTGCCGGCCGCGCAGCGCCGTATCGCCTTCCTCTTCCCCGGTCAGGGCAGCCAGCGGCCGGGCATGATGCGGGACCTCTACGAGAGGTTCCCCGCCTACCGCTCTGCCGTCTGCGTCCTCAGCGCCGTGGCCCGGGGCGACCTCGGCTTCGACCTCGCCGACCTGCTGTACGGCGAGGCCGCCGCTTCCCTCGCGGACACCGGGGAGCTGGGGCGCAGGATCGCCGCCACCGATGTGTGCCAGCCGCTTCTCGGCACCGTCCAGATCGCCGCCACCCGGGTCCTCGCCGACTGCGGCATCACTGCCGACCTCACCCTCGGCCACAGCGTCGGGGAGTTCGCGGCGGCCGCCGCGGCCGGAGCGCTGACCCACGTCGACACCGTCCGGCTGCTGGTGCACCGGGGCGCGGCCCTGCGGCGGGCCGAGACCGGCTTCCGGGGCGGGATGCTCGCCGTGCAGACCGACAAGGACACCTGCCGCCGGCTCATCGACGGCATCGACGACGTGTGGCTGGCCTGCTTCAACCAGCCCCGCCAGGTCGTGGTCAGCGGCACACCGGAAGGACTGGCCGCCGTGCGGCAGGCCTGCGCCGGGGCCGGGGTCGTCACGGTGGCGCTCGACGTGTCGAACGCCTTCCACTCCCCGCTGCTGGCCCGCGCCGAGGAGGACGTGCGCTCGGGCCTCGCCGCCCGCCGCATCAGCAGCCCCGCCGTACCGTTCGTCTCGTCTGTGAACGCGGAGGTCTGCACCGACCCCGACCGGCTGCGCACCCTGTGGGCCCGGCACGCGTCCGCGCCGGTCCTCTTCAGCGACGCCGTCCGCACCGCCTACGACCAAGGGGCCCGGGTCTTCGTCCAGGTGACCGGCGGGAACTCGCTGCTCACCTCGGTCCGCCGCAACCTCACCGGCCACGGCGACGTCCTGGTCGTCCCCGCCGCCGGGGAGGTGCCGGACGACGGACGCACCTTCGTGCTGGCCCTCGCCCGGCTCGCGGTCCTGGGCGCCCCGGTCGACCCGCGCGCACTGGTTCCGCAGGAGGAGCGCCGGCTGCTGGACCTGCCGGTGGCGAAGCTCGGCGGCCAGTCCTACTGGGTGCCGGGCCGGCGTCCCGCGAACGAGGACGCACCCGCCCCGCGCCCCGCGGCCCGCCCGACGGCACTGCGGCCCCGCGGCCCCGCGGCGCAGCGGCCCGCGGCGCAGCGGCCCGCCGCACCGGTCTCCGTCGTGGCGCCGAAGGCCACCCCGGTCTTCCCGGCCGCCCAGTCGAAGGCGGCCGTCGCATCCGCGGCATCCGCGGTGGCGCCCCTCCCCCAGCCCGCCCCGGCCGTCCCTGTCTCCCCGGTCGCTCCTGCGGTCCCCGCGGCCCCGGTGGCCCCCGCCCCTGTCGAGACCCGCCGCCCGCTCGTCTCCCTCGTCCCGGCCGTGGAGGAGGCCGCGCCCCTCGCGAACATCGGCGAGGTCACCGAGGGCGTACTGGCCCACGTGGCCCGGATCAGCGCGTTCCCGGTGGGCCACCTGCGCGGCGACCAGCTGCTGATCGACGAGCTCGGCTTCGACTCGCTGATGCTGACCGACCTCTTCACCTCCCTCAAGCGGCAGTGGCCGCGGTGGAGGTTCGACGAGGGGGTCGCCGACCGGCCGACCGTAGAGAAGATCGCCGCTCTGATCGCGACCGGATCCGCTGACGCCACCGCCCCTGCGGACGCCTCGGCGCCCGTGGAGGCCACTGCCCCGGCGGCCGTCCCCGGCCAGCGCGCCGGCCACGGCGAGGCGGCCCGGGCGGAAGCGTCACACGCCGAGGCATCCCACACAGAGGCATCCCACGGCGAGGGCGCACCGTGCGACGAGGTGTCGCCCCCGGCGCCCGCGCCCGTCCCGCTGCCCGATGAGCTCACCCGGATCGAGTGCTTCCCGGAGGTCACCGCCCACGGCGAGCGGTTCGCGGCGCTCTCCCTGACGGGCCTGTCCAATCCCTACTTCCTCGTCCACGAGGCCGGTATGACGGACACGACCGTCGTCGACGGCCGCGAGCTCCTCTCGTTCTCCAGCTACAACTACCTCGGCCTGGCGACGCACCCCCGGGTGACCGAGGCGGCCCGGCAGGCCATCGAACGCTGTGGCACGTCGGTGTCCGCCAGCCGGCTGCTGTCGGGCAGCCGCCCGCTCCACCTGGAGCTCGAGGCGGAACTCGCCGACCTGCTCGGATGCGCATCCGCGGTCACCCTGGCCAACGGGCACGCCACCAACGTCACCGTGATCGGGCATCTCGTCGGACCCGGGGACCTCGTCGTCCACGACTCCCTCGCCCACGACAGCATCCTGCAGGGGTGCAAGCTCTCCGGCGCGACCCGGCGGCCGTTCCCGCACAACGACGCGAGCACGCTGGACGCCCTCCTCACGCGGGTCCGCCACCAGTACCGCCGGGTGCTCGTCGTCGTCGAGGGCGTGTACAGCATGGACGGTGACATCGCCGACCTGCCCGCCCTCGTCGAGGTCAAGCGCCGCCACGGCGCGCTGCTGATGATCGACGAGGCGCACAGCATCGGAACGATCGGCGCGACGGGGAGCGGCGTCGGCGAGTACTGCGGCACCGACCGGTCCGCCGTGGAGCTGTGGTCGGGCACGCTGTCCAAGGCCCTGGCGAGCTGCGGTGGGTACGTCGCCGGGAACCGCGCGGTCGTGGAGTACCTGCGCTACACCGTTCCGGGCTTCGTCTACAGCGCCGGCATGACCCCGGCCGACACCGCGGCTTCCCTGACGGCCCTGCGCGTGCTGCGCGCCGAGCCGCAGCGGGTGGCGCGCCTCGCCCAGAACGCGGCGCTGTTCGTCCGCCTCGCCCGGGAGGCGGGCATCAGCGTCGGCGACAGTCACGACACTCCGATCGTCCCGTGCATCGTCGGGGACTCCCTGAAAGCCCTGCGGCTCGCGGAGGAGCTGTTCCGGCAGGGCATCAGCGTCAACCCCATCCTCTATCCGGCCGTTCCCGAGGACATGGCCCGGCTGCGCTTCTTCCTCACCAGCGAGCACACGGCCGGCCAGATCCGCGGGGCCGTGACCGCCCTGGAGCAGGGACTGCGGCTCCTGGACACGGCCCGTGCGGCCTGACCTGCGCCCAGCCGACGCCCCCGCCGCGGAACCCGCCGGCTTCCCGGCGATCGGACCGGGCCGCGTCCACCGCTGGGGCGGCGCCGGCCTCCTCGTGGCCCGTCGCCTCGACCTCCACCGGGCGCCGCCGCCCCTCTCGTCGGCGGAACGGCGTGTGGTTCACGCGCTGCCGGCCTGGCGGCAGGCCGAGTGGACGGCCGGCCGGCTGCTCGCCAAACGGCTGGTCCACGAAACCGTCGGCGCGTCGCCGCGGGAGGTGGAGATCCTCCCCCGCGCGGACGGCAGCCCGTACGTCCTGATCGGCGGCAGCCCGCCGGCCGGCTTGCACCTCTCCATCAGCCACACCGCCCGCCACGTGGCCGCGGCCCTCGCACCGCAACCGGTCGGAGTGGACCTGTGCGAGACCTCCTCGGCCGACGCGGTACGCCGGGTCGCGGACCAGGTCCTGACGCCCGGGGAGCTCTCCCTCATCGGCACGGACCGGCCGGAGGTCCTGGCCGCCGCCTGGGCGCTGAAGGAGGCCGCGGTCAAGGCCGACCGGAGCGGCATCTTCGGCGCCGCTCCGCGCCGCATCGTGATCCTCGGCCTGTGGCCGCCCCTCCTCGACGGGCCCCGCCGCGCGGTGGTGTGGCAGACGGCGGACGCGGCCCTGGCCCTCGTCCTGGCGCACCCGGCCACGTCACCGCACTGCGTTGGTGCTCCTTGCCGCGCCGGATCATGCTTGTCAGTGGAGCCCCTGGCCAGCGAAGGCGAGATGAGCGGCGATGGAGCAACTTCCCACCCCTCCCGGTGAGCGGCCGGCCCGGACGCACGCTTCCCCGGTGGGGGCGTACACGGCCACGGCCACCGTCAGCGAGCAGGGCATCGTGACCGGCTGGAGCGAGGGCGCCGGTCGGCTGCTCGGCTACGTGCCCTCGGAGGTCGTGGGGCTGCCCGCCGCGAATCTGCTCGCCGACGGACCCGGCGGAACCACCGAACCCGCCGGTACGGATGGTGTGGCGCGGCCCGTCGCGCCCGGGCAGGAGCGGTGGAGCGGCACCGTGCCGCTGCGCCACCGGGACGGCCGGCAGCTCGACGCGGCACTCCTCGCGCACCGCAGGACCTCGTCCGGCGGGACGGCCGAGTGGTTCCTGGTGACCGCCGTGGCGGGGGGAGCCCGTACGTCCTGGGACGAACCCCTGGGCGAGTGGGCCTTCGCCCGGTCCCCCTGCGCCCTGGCGGTCTTCGACGAGGACCTGCGGCTGGTGCGGGCGAACGCCGGCATGCACCGCGCGCTCTGCCTCACCGAGGCCGAGATGCGCGGACTGCGCCTGCCGGAGATCGCCCCCGACCCGGTGAGCGAGGAGACGGAGCGAGGGATGCGCCGGGTGCTGGAGACGGGCGAGCCGCAGTCCCTGGACGGCTTCGTCCGCCCCCCGGGCACGGGGGGCGCGCACGCCTGGGCGACCTCGCTGGCACCCGTAGCGGACCCGGACGGCCGGGTGCGTGCCGTGTACCTGGCCGCGCACGACAGGGTTATGGGCGACACCGCCCCGCGGCAGGTGCTCCCGCCCGACCTCGCCGGAGCCCTCATCGGCACCACCCCGGACAGTGCCCGCACCGCGCAGGAGCTGGCCGACGCGACCGTGCCCAGACTCGCCGACTTCGCGGTGATCGATCTGCTGGAGCCGTCCGGGCGCGGCGGCGGGCCGTCCCCGGGGCCCGGGTCGGGGCCGCTCACCCTGTCCCGTACCGCTGTGCGGTCTGTCCTCGGCGGAAGTCAGGAGTCCCGGATCGCGGTCGGGGAGACGACCGTCTACCCACCGCTGTCGCCCCCCGTCGAATGTCTGGCCGCCGGCCGGGGCGCCGTGTACGGAACCGCCGACCCGGCCGTCGTCCGGTGGGTGGCACAGGATCCCGGGGCCGGCTGGATCAGCGAGTACGGGACCCATTCGGTGATGCTGGTGCCACTGCGTGACGGCGGGACCGCCCTCGGCCTGGCCGTTTTCAGCCGTCACCAGCACCGGGAACCCTTCGATCCGGAGGACCTGCGGCTGGCCGAGGAGCTCACGGCCCGGGCGGCCACCAGCCTCCACCGGGCACGCCGGACCGCCCGGGAGCACACCAGCACCATGACGCTGCAGCGCAGCCTGCTCCCCCACACCCTGCCCGTCCAGTCGGCGCTGGAGATCGCCTCGCGCTATCTGCCCGCGGGCGGCGAGGCCGGTGTGGGCGGCGACTGGTTCGACGTGATCCCGCTGTCGGGAGCACGGGTGGCCCTTGTCGTGGGCGATGTCGTCGGCCACGGCATGCGCGCCTCCGCGACCATGGGCCGGCTGCGCACCGCGGTGCGCACGCTGGCCGATGTGGACCTGCCGCCCGACGAGCTGCTCACCCACCTCGACGACCTCATCATCCACTTGTCGGCCGACGAGACCGGCCAGGAAGCGTCGGGAGGCATCGGCACCACCTGCCTGTACGTGGTGTACGACCCCGTCACCCGCCGGTGCACCGCCGCCCGGGCCGGCCACCCCCCGCCCGCCGTGGTCTCCCCCGAGGGGTCCGCGTACCTCCTCGACGTCCCGGCGGGGCCGCCGCTGGGCCTGGGTGGCCTGCCCTTCGAGACGGTCGAGACCGAGCTTCCCGAGGGCAGCCTCCTCGCGCTGTACACCGACGGCCTCCTGCAGGCCCGCGACCACGACATCGACGAGGCCCTGGACAGCATGCTCGCGGCGCTGATCCGTCCCGCCGTCACCCTGGACACCGTCTGCGACCGGGTGCTGACCGCTCTGCTGACCCACCGCCCCGATGACGACGTCGCGCTGCTCGTGGCCCGGACCCGGGCCCTGCACACCGACAAGGTCGCCGTCTGGGACCTGCCGTCCGACCCCTCCCTCGTCTCGCAGGCCCGCCGCAACGCCACCGACCAGCTGACGACCTGGGGGCTCGACGATGCCGCCTTCGTCACCGAGCTCGTGGTCAGCGAGCTGGTCACCAATGCCATCCGCTACGGCCAGGCACCCGTCCAGCTGCGGCTGATCCATGAGGGAACCACCCTGATCTGCGAGGTCTCGGACGCGAGCGGTACCGCCCCGCACATGCGACGGGCCCGGATCTTCGACGAGGGAGGGCGCGGTCTGCTGCTGGTCGCGCAGCTCACCCAGCGCTGGGGCACCCGGCACACCGCCACGGGCAAGACCATCTGGGCCGAGCAGTCCCTCGTCGGGCTCTGAGGACGGTCCCTGTGACACGACGGTGACAGTCGACGGACACCCCGATGAACTCCCACCGACAGGCTCTTTAACACGGACATACATTCACATTCGTGGACATGTCCCCTGCTTCCAAGGGTGTGAGCAGCCGTGCTGACCGAGCTGATGTGCCGGAGGAAGTCCCATGAGCCTCACACTCGTCGCGCCCCTCACCGAAGCCCCCGCCGCCGCACTCGCCCCGCGTGAGCAGGAGGCGCTGCGCCACATCGCCGCCGGGTGCACCTACGTGCAGACGGCCCGCTCCATGGGACTCTCCAAGCACACGGTCGACGCCTACCTGCGCCGCATCCGGGCCAAGCTGGGCATCAACACCACGGCCGAGATGACCCGTCTGGCCATATCCCTGGGCCTGTGACCCCGGGCCTGTCTGTTGACTCCGGGCCTGTCTGTGACCCCGGACCTGTGACCCCGGACCTGTGACACCGCCCGTGGCCTACGGCCCGTCCGGCGGGCCGCAGAACACCGGCCGCGCCCAGACCGGGGGCTCCAGCGGCGGCTCGCCGCTCCCCGGACCCCCGGGAGTCCGGGGATCCACCCGGGGCAGCGGACCTGCGCGCTTGACCCCGCCGGTGGCGGAGCGCAGAGCCGCCACGAATTCCAGGCAGGAGTCGTAGCGGTCCTCCGGGACCTTCGCCAGAGCCTTCGCCAGTACATCGCCGGCCGCCGGCGCGACATCGGGCCGCTTCTCCGTCAGGGGAGGCGGCTTGTCGTATTGGTGCGCCCACAGCAGCGCGGGGGCGTCGTCCCGCTCGAAGGGCGGCCCGCCGGTGAGGGATTCGTAGACGACACAGCCGAGGCTGTAGAGATCGCACCGGCCGTCGACCGGCCGGCCGGAGATCTGTTCCGGCGCCATGTAGTCGACCGTGCCGACGAACTCGCCCGCCGTGGTGAACCCCGTGAGCGCCAGCGACTTCTTCGTCAGTCCGAAGTCCGTGAGGTAGATGTGCTCCGGGTGGTCGCTGTCGGTGCCCTCGGCGACGAGGATGTTGCCGGGCTTGACGTCCCGGTGGACCAGATCGTGTGCATGGGCGGCGTCGAGCGCCGACGCCACCTGGGCCGCGATGCGCAGCGCGGTCGGAACGGGGAGCGGGCCGTCCCGGTCCAGCAGGGCCCGCAGGTCCAGCCCGGCGACGTACCGCATGGCGATGTACAGGACCCCGTCGGTCTCACCGGCTTCGAAGACGGGCACGATGTGCGGGTGGTCAATCCTCGCGGCCACCCGGGATTCGTGGGCGAATCGGCGCCGGAAGACCTCGTCGCGGACGCGCTCCGGGGCGATCAGCTTGAGCGCGACCGTACGGTCCAGGCGCAAATCCTTGGCCTGGTAGACGACGGCCATGCCGCCCCGGCCGATGATGCGCTCGATCCGGTAGCCGGCGATCTGCTTGCCGATCAGGCCGGAGGCCCGGCCCGGGTAAAGGCTCCGGTTCGCTGCCGTGCCCATCAGGCGCCTCCCGCCGCAAGTCTATCCAGTGGTCCACACGCACGCCCGTGGGGGCGAGCGGCGCTCGCCCCCACGGGGGATGGTGTGTCCCGGCCCGGCGGGTCAGTCGGATCCGCCGGCGCCGCCGTTGCCGCCCCGGCCGCTGCTCTGGCAGCCGATGCCGATGCAGATTCCACCGGTACCGCCCTTGCCGCCCTTGCCGCCGTCACCGCCGGGGAGCGCGATGCCGCCGGTGCCTCCGTTTCCACCGTTGACGCTGCCACTGCAGAACCCGGCGCAGATTCCGCCCTTGCCGCCCTGGTTGCCTTCTCCGGCCGGTCGGCCCTGGGTGCCGGTCCCGCCGTTGGCGCTGCCGTTGCACAGTCCGGCGCAAACCCCGCCGTTGCCACCGTTGGTGCCGTTGACGGATCCGTTGCACTTGCCCGCGCACACCTTGTCCCCGACGCGGACGCTGCCGTTGCCGACTTGGACCTTGCTGCTGAGCCGTGTGCCCGGTCTGCTGTCACTGCTGTCGTGTCCGTTCCAGCCGCTGGACACCGGGGGGGTCTGGACCGGCGATGCCGGAGCCGCCATGGCCGCGGGGGCCATCGCACCGGCGCCGATCAGGGTCGACGATATGACGAGACCGATTCGGAACTTCCAAGAACGCAGACGCATGGGATTCTCCTTTGTCAAGAAATGATCGAATGCGGGACCGGGAATCAGGCCGGAAAAAGGGCCCGCCCGGCCACCGGCCGGGCGGGCCCGCATGTCACGCGAGAGGGGAAAGGGGGGAGCCGGTACCCGCACCCATCAGGGCCAGCCAGTCGCCTTCGAGGTAGCTCTTCTTCCAGGTGTCGATCTGGTCGGTCGAGATCTCGTACTTCTTGGCGATCTTTTCCTTCGTCTTGTCGGAGTCGTCGGCCAGCAGGGTCACCACGATGCGCACCTTGTCCACCATCGTCAGCTCCGCCTTGGGCTTGTCCGGCAGGTCTTCGAACCGGAAGCAGCCGGTTCGGCCGGGCTTGCCGGGCTCCCCGGGCTTGCCGGGCTTACCGCCCTTGCCGCCCTCTCCGCCTTCGCCGCCCTCGCCACCTTCGCCGCCGCCGAAGCCGCCGATTCCGCAGAAGGCGGGCTGGCCGGCCTGGGCCGAGGAGGAGGCGCTTGCGGGAGTGTGGGACTGCGACGCTTGTGCGGCGCACGCCGTACCGGTGACGAAAGCCAGGGAGGCCGCCGCCAGGATGAGCGGACGCTGCCAGGGGCTCGTGAACATGGGGGTTCTCCGTTTCCGTAAGCACGGGTGTCGCAGATGAGAAAGGTGGGGGGTGGGGGTGGAGGCCCTGAAGGCCCCCACCCCCGTGAAGCGCGGTTTCCGTCAAGCGCGGTTAGAAGATGCTGCCGCCTCCGGCACCACCGACGCCGCCGAGACCGCCGAGGAGGTTGCCGAAGCCGCCCTTGCCGCCCTTGCCGCCGTTGCCGCCCTCGAAGACTCCGAAGCCGCCCTTGCCGCCGTTGCCGCCCTTGCCGCCGATCAGCCAGCCGTCGCCGCCGTTGCCGGCGTTGCCACCGCTGCCTCCGAAGAGACCGCCGCCACCGCCGCCGCCGTTGCCGCCCTTGCCGCCGATCTTCCCTTCGCCGCCGCCACCGCCGCCGCCGCCACCGCCGCCGGAGAGGACTCCGGTCCCGCCCTTGCCGCCGTTGCCGCCGGCGCCGCCGGTACCGAGGACGCTGCCGCCGCCGGAGCCGCCGGAGCCGCCGCCGCCGCCGATGAGGCCGCCGCCGCCTTCGCCGCCGTCCCCTCCGGCGCCACCGGCGGCCGGGAGGGCGGTGGCCACATGGGCGGGCATCGAGGCTGCCGTAGCCATGGATGCCGGAATGAGGACCCCTCCGGAGATCATGGCGGCCGAGGCGACCAGAGTTGCGATGCGGAATCCGCGACGGTTGGTACGGACGACGTTGTTGGTGCTGGTCTTACGGTTCATGGCCTTCTCCTACTGATCCAGAGGGATATGTGACGCCCCGGAAATCCGGGACGGTGCGGTAATTTGGTGAGAGGAGGAGTTCCTCTGAGAGGTTTTCCTTCTCTTCCCTGTTGCCTCATTTCCTTTTCGGTGAGGCCCGCATCACCAGTAAGCCCCGGGGGGTGCATCGGGGTCACGTTCCGGAAGTTCGGGACTTGACACCCTGCGCATCACCGGTTAAAAGCCCGGGAGGTCCCGTGAAGGGCACACCATCCCTCTGGTTCCTGGCATCCACGACGGCCTGCGCATTGCTGGTGGCCGCCGGCCCCGGCGCCGCGGCGGAGACGGCCGGGCGGTCCGCCGCCGCCACTGCCTGTACGGGCGGGCAGCTCATCGCGGACAGCGCGCAGCGGACCGGGAACAGCCAGGTCCGGATCACCGTGGTCAACGACGGCCCGGGGGCGTGCGTCCTACGGGGCTTCCCCACCGTGGCCCTCGCGGGCCAGGGCTCCCCGGACAGGAACAAGCCGCTCGACGTGGTCCGCCAGGGCCCGGTGCACGAGGTACGGGTGTCGGTCGGCGGCCTGGCCTCGACGCTGCTCACCTTCGAACCGGTGCTCGGTGAGGCCGGCGGTTACTGCGCCTCCGGCGCCGAGCCGGCCGTGGCGCCTTCGGTGGTACTGGGCGTGGGAGGCGGCCATCTCCAGCTCGCGCCCGACGACGGCGGAAACTTCGCCCTCTGCGGCGACACCGTGCATGCCACGGCCTTCCGCGGCGGCGCTGCCTGACCGCCGCCCGCCGAAGGTGCCTGCCGGGTCAGAGGCCTCGGCGGAAGCGGTACGCGACCACGGAGGTCCAGAGCATCGCCGTGATGGCACCGACGGCCAGGGTCAGGGTGCCGGCCCGGCCGCCGCCCATCGCCCAGCCGTTCCCGATCAGGAGGGCGGTGCCGGCGACGCGGGAGGCGATCGCGTACCGGCGGTTCCCGGCGCGGGAGAAGTGCCGGCCCAGGACGTAGCAGGCGGCGACCAGCGAGGTGAAGGTGACCGTCCCGGCGGCGAAGTGGGCGTAGCTGTGCCAGGTGAGTGTGGCGGCCTGCGCCGAGGGGGCGCCCACGGGGAACCCGTCGACCGGGTCCATGACGAACGCTCCCGCGGCGATCATGCCGATGCCGACGATCCGGACCAGCCGTGGCGCCCACGTGCCTCCGGGGGCACCGTGCAGGACCCGGCGCAGGCCCGTCGCCCCGATGGCGAGCAGCGTTCCGGCGATCAGGAAGTTGACGATCTGGAGCCAGCCGGGGCCGCCGTTTCTCAGCGCGCTCAGCGGACTGGGCGCAGATCGCGGCCCTGTACGGGGGGCTGGCGCAGCTGCTGCCGACGGCGGTGGTCCAGCTCAACCGGGCGGTCGCGCTCGGGATGGCGGACGGGCCGCAGGCCGGCCTCGACCTCGTCGACTCCCTGGTCGCCGATCCCGTACTCCGCGACTACCACCTCCTGCCCAGTGTCCGCGGGGACCTGCTGCTGCGCCTGGACCGCGGCCAGGAGGCGCGACTGGAATTCCACCGGGCGGCGGCCCTGGCCAGGAACGCCGCCGAGCGCGCCTTCCTGCACCGGCGCGCGGAGGAGATCCCCGCCACCGCCGGCCCGCCCGGAGCGACCCTCGGCCGGGCGGCCGAGGACTTCCTGGGCCGGGAGGATCTGGACGCGGCCACGGTCCGGTCGTACGGCCAGACCCTGCGCCGCCTACGCCTGGCCCTCGGCGACAGCACTCCGCTGCCCTCCCTGACGGCCGACCGGGTGGCACGGGTCTGCGCGGCCGCCTGGGGCGCTGCGGCGGCCAGGACCTGGAACCGGCACCGCGCGGCCGTACGCTCCTTCGGCGCCTGGGCCGGCCTGGACGAGCTCGCGGCAGGGCTGGAGCGGCGGGCCGAGCCCCGTCCCCGGCCGTCCGCCCTGGGACCCGCGCAGCTCGACGTGCTCTGGAACACCCCGGACCTGCCGCTGCGCGAACAGACGCTGTGGCGGCTCCTGCACGAATCGGGGGCGGCTGTGAAGGCCGTCCTGTCCCTGAACGTGGAGGATCTGGACCTGCTCGACCGCCGGGCGCGCACGGGCCGCACCTGGGTGAACTGGCGTTCCGGGACCGCCCCGCTCCTGCCCCGGCTGCTGGCCGGCCGCACCCGGGGCCCCGTGTTCCTCTCCGACCGGCGGCCCGGACCGGCCCGGACACCCGGGCCGGCCGACCTGTGCCCGGACACGGGCCGGCGCCGCCTGTCCTACGAGCGTGCCGAGTACCTCTTCAAGGAGGCCACCAAGCCCCTGGACCCGACGCACCGGGGCTACACCCTCGGCCGCTCAAACCAGGTCCGCAGCCGCCCCGGGCCCGCTAGACCGGTGACCGGGACGACCGCGGGCACGGAAAGGTGCCCCTGCCGACTGTTGCGGTCAGCAGTAGCGCACCCAGTCGTGGGCCTGGACGTAGCGGGAGGGCACCCAGCCCGATCCGTCGGCGAGGTGGTACCAGCCGTCCTGCTGGCAGGCCATCTCGATGCGGCTGCCCGGGGACAGGCTCCACACCACGTGGGTCGGATTGGTACCGGTCGGCCGGATGCCCGTGCCCAACGACCGGATGCCCGTGCCGAACGGCCGGCGGCCCGTGCCGAACGGCCGGCGGCCAATCCGATCATGGTTCCGTCGCGAATCACCCGTAGCAGGACCTTGAGAGGTGAGCACGATGACGGACGAGGACTTCGAACTGCTCCTGGAACAGGCCCGAGCGGAACTACGCCGGACCGCCTTCCCCGCACCGCCCCCGGCCGACGACGCCGAGTACGCCTCACACGGACGGCACGCGGAATTCGGAGCGGCCGCCCACTGACCGGGCAGCCGATGCCGAGTGGTCGGCGGAGCCGGACCAGCCCCGGCCTGGGTCGGACCGCCGCCCGCCACCGCCTGGGGAGAGACGAGAAACTTCGGGAGCGGCCTGGAGGTCACGGTCGCCCAGCCCCACGCGTTCAGGGCGAGCGATACCGCCCGCAGGCCACCGGGCGGAAGACCAGGCCGTGACCTGGAAGATCACCAAGCAGCACGCACTGGACCGGCCCCCCGGAGCAGAAGGCGGTAGACGGCTGACGGGCCGGGCGGAGTGTCGCTGTCGGACGCGGTGGGTTCGGGAGCCGCGCAGACCGCTGCCACGACGGCGGAAGGGGCCGTCTGGCCGGGGAGGGCGCCGGGACGGAGGATGGGGACTGTGATGACGGTGTTGGTGGTCGGCGTACCGGAGGGCGTGGAACTGGAGCGGCTGCGGTCGCGGATCCAGAGCAACCCGCACTTCCAGGTCATCTCGCATGCCCACGAGCCCGCCGTCGCCCTCGCCCATGCCCGGATCCTGCTCCCCGACATCACCGTGCTCGCCCTGCGCGGCAGCCTCGACGGCGATCCGTCCGCGGCCGGTGTCTTCCGCGGGGTGCGGGCCTTGGACCCGCCCAGCGGTGTGGTGCTGCGTACGGCGGCGGGCGCGGAGGCCGGCCGGGCGCTGGCGGCGGTCGCCGTGGAGGGGGCGGTGCACGTGGTCCGCGAGGGGGACACCGAGGGGCTGATGCGCGCCCTGCGGACGATCGGCCTGCGCCGGGCCAGCTGCGACCCGGACGAGATGCCCTGAGGCCGGGGCCGCAGTCGGCCCCGGCCGGGCGGAGCTCAGCCGGTCTTCGCGGGCCGCGAACGGCCGAAGCGTCGTACGAGCGGGTTCTTGACCCAGGCGAAGAGCCCCCAGGACATCAGGAGCGTGACCACGCCGACGCCCGCCAGCAGGGCGAGGGTGACCGGGAGCGAGTACATCTCCTCGCCGAGCGCCCATCGTAGTGAGCACATCGTGATGTAGTGCAGCAGGTAGAAGGCGAAGGAGACCTCGCCCAGCCACACCATCGTGCGGTTGCGGAACAGGCTCGGCCCGCCCTTGATGTCCGCGCTCGCCGCTGCCGCGATCAGCAGAACGATCGGCAGGATCATCACGGCGCGCTGGCCGTAGAGGTAGGGCACGTGGAAGGTCAGCCAGTAGCCCGGCGGCCAGCAGCAGGCTCCACCAGACCATGCCGATGTTGCGCCAGCGCCCGTGCTTCACGGCGAGCGCCACCAGGATGCCGAGGGCGAAGTCGGCCATGCGGACCGGGGGCAGCACGTAGCTGAACCAGTACTGGGAGACCGAGCTGTCGTGACCGCTGGGGATCCGGTCGCCGCTCGGGAACAAGGCGTACGCGAGCGCGGGGGTGGCCACCACGGTGGCGATCGCACCGGTGATCCAGTACTTCAGGTGACCGGGGTCGATTCGCCGGAAGGCCTTCAGCAGGGCGGGGAAGCACAGGTAGAAGATCGCTTCTACGGCGAGTGGCCAACTCGGCGCGTTCACGCTGAAGTTGGTCATGTACTCCGGCCACCAGACCTGCACCATGAACAGGTTGGCCACGGCGACGCCCGCGGAGGTGTAGAACATCGCGAACAGCGACAGCGCGAGTGCCCAGGTGACCACGTAGGTCGGATAGATCTTGACGAACCGGCGCCGCCAGAACGCCGTCGTCGTGTCCCGGTCCCGGGCCGACCAGGTCAGGACGAACCCGCTGACCAGTGGGCCAGCCGGTTCTCGGTGCCCTCGTCCGCCAGCAGCCGCAGCGGGGGTATGCCGAGGAAGGCGTGGTGGGCGAAGACCAACAGCGCGGCCGGGAAGCGCAGGCCGGTGAGGGAGTCCACCCGGACCGTACGGGGGCGCTGCTGCGCTGCGGCCGGGGTGTTCCCGTGGATCGGCACGGAGCTCTCGCGGGGCGGCGCCGTGCTGGAGCGGGGTGGCGCAGAACCGGTCAGTACCTGGTCAGTGGCCATGGGGCTTCCGTTCTGGGATGTGGTCCTGCGGTGCATCCGGCGTGGTGCGGCCCAGCCCTGGTCGGCCGGTACAGCGCCTTGTACCGTCAGCCGCTCGTGGCCCACTCAAGAAGCCCGGCATGGCCGGTTCCGCCGGTTGACCGCACGCGCGGGGCCTTGACCTCAAGTCGAGTTGAGGTCCTACGGTCCGGCACATGACCACACACGAGACAGTCCAGACCGTCATTCCCGAGCGCTACCGCTCCGCCGTGGTGGCGCACATCATGGTGTCCGACGCGGCCCGCGCGCTCTCCTTCTACGAACAGGCCTTCGGCGCGGTCGAAGAGTTCCGCCTCGGCCACCCGGACGGCGGGGTCCTGCACGCCGAGATCCGGATCGGCGGGGCCGTCCTGATGCTCGGCGACGTCTCCGAGGGCCCCTTCACCGCGCCCTCCGAGCTGGGCGGGACCTCGGTCGCGCTGCACGTCTTCGTCCCGGACGTGGACGCGCTCGCCCGGACGGCGGTTGCCGCGGGGGCCGAGGTCGTGCAGGCGCCCGAGGACCAGTTCCACGGCGACCGGACCGCCATCCTGCGCGACCCCTTCGGACACCTGTGGGTGTTCCTGACCCACCTGGAGGACCTGCCGGAGGGGGAGTTGGAGCGCCGGCTCGCCGAGGGCGCGCGCTGACGGCCGGTACGGCCCGCCGGTCCGCCCCGACGCGGCCCTCGATGCTCACCGGTGCATGCGGGCGCCCTTCAGCGCCTTGTCCACGGAGTTGCGCGCACCATAGACGGCGATCCCGACCAGGTCGAGCAGATCCTTCCCCACCGCGGCCACCGCCGCCCGGTTGGCCGCGTCGTGGCCGGTGGCGAACAGGTCCGAGGTGAACACCGCGGTCGGCAGCCCGCGCCGCACCGCCCGCTCGTGCGCCGCCGTCACCGTTTCCTTCCCTCCCTCGAAGACCATGACGGGCTGGCGGAACATCGGCAGGTAGGGGGTTCCGTCGGCGTCCTCGTACGGCTCGCCGACCACCTCCGGGGACGCCGTTGCGAGCCCGCTGACCAGGAACGCGGTGACGTTGAGCCGTTGCCACGTCTCCAGGTCGTCGCGCAGCAGCACCGCGATCTTGGTGTCGAAGCGTACGGGCGCGTCCGCGCCGGCCTCCACCCCCTGGTCCGGGCCGCTCCCCTGCCGACTCTTCTCGTGCTTCTCGTGCTTCTCGTGCTTCTCGTGCTTCTCGTTGTTCTCGTGTTTCTCGTTGTTCTCTTCGCTCATGGCCCCAGCCTGCCGGGAGCGCGTTCGCGCGGTCTTGTACGTTCTTTGCGTGCAGCCCCAGCAGGAGGTATCGGCCTGGCGCCCGCGGGTCGCGGGTGTCGTCGAGGTCTTCCATGCCCGCTTCACCGCGCACGCCTACCCCATGCACGTCCACGACGAGTGGACCCTGCTGATCGTCGACGACGGCGCCGTCCGCTACGACCTGGACCGCCACCGGCGCGGCACCCCGGGCGGCACGGTGAGCCTGCTCCCGCCGCAGGTTCCGCACAACGGCTCCGCCGCGACCCCGCACGGGTTTCGCAAGCGTGTCGTCTACCTCGACACCACCCTGCTGGAGGAGCGTTTCATCGGCGCCGCCGTGGACGGTCCGGACCTCACCGACCCCGTACTGCGCCGACGCGTCGGGCAGCTGCACCGGGCTCTCGCCGCCCCCGGTGACGAGTTCGAGGCGGAGAGCCGGTTGGCCCTGATCGGCGAGCGGCTGCGCACCCTGCTCCGTCCGCGCCTCGAACTCCCCGCAGCCGACGCATCGACCGGCCCGAGCCCCGGCATCGCACGGAGCCTGCGCGAACTCCTCGACGAGCGGGCGGCCGGCGGCCTGTCGCTGGACGAGGCGGCCGGCCTGCTCCAGGCCCACCCCGCCCATCTGGTGCGCGCGTTCAGCGGCGCCTTCGGCATCGCCCCGCACCAGTACCTCGTCTCGCGCCGGGTCGCCCTGGCCCGCCGGCTGCTCCTCGACGGCCGGCCCGCCGCCGAGGTGGCGGTCGCGGCGGGCTTCTACGACCAGTCCCACTTCACCCGGCACTTCAAGCGCGTCGTCGGCACCACCCCGGGGCGCTACGCCCGCTCCGCGGCGTTCCGCTGACCGCAGCGCACGGGGCGAGTAGGGTGACGATCCATCAGGTCATGTGACCCGGACTCTTGACTCTGTACCCGGCAGTAGCGATTCTCGACGCAATGCTTGCGCGGGACATGACAAACAGGTGCCTGGGCGGCCACGCCTCCGGTGGACCGTGTCCTCGACCGCACCCTCCGCCGACCGAGGACGTGAGTAGTGGCCATCACCCGACAACCACAACGGCAACCGGGGCAGCAACCGGACCCGCACACGCACCCGCGCACCCACCGACGGCGGGGGCCGTTCGCGATCCTGTCCGTGCTCATGGGCCTGCTCGCCATGGCGCTCGGCCCCACCCCGGGAGCGGCGGCCGACAACGGCTGGTGGAACCCCACCGCACGCCCCGCACCCGACTCCGCGATCAACGTGACCGGCGAGCCCTTCAAGGGCACCGACGCCCAGGGGAACGTACGGGGCTTCGTCGACGCGCACGACCACATCATGTCCAACGAGGGCTTCGGCGGCCGGCTGATCTGCGGAAAGCCGTTCTCCGACGCCGGGGTGGCCGATGCGCTCAAGGACTGTCCCGAGCACTATCCCGACGGCAGTCTCGCGATCTTCGACTTCATCACCAAGGGCGGCGACGGCAAGCACGACCCCGACGGCTGGCCGACCTTCAAGGACTGGCCCGCCCACGACTCGCTGACCCACCAGCAGAACTACTACGCCTGGATCGAGCGGGCCTGGCGCGGCGGCCAGCGCGTGCTGGTCAACGACCTCGTCACCAACGGGGTGATCTGCTCGGTCTACTTCTTCAAGGACCGCTCCTGCGACGAGATGACCGCCATCCGCCTGGAGGCGCAGAAGACCTACGACATGCAGGCCTTCGTCGACAAGATGTACGGCGGCGCCGGCAAGGGGTGGTTCCGCATCGTCACCGACTCCGCGCAGGCCCGTGAGGTGATCAAGCAGGGCAAGCTGGCGGTGGTACTCGGCGTCGAGACCTCGGAGCCCTTCGGCTGCAAGCAGATCCTGGACATCTCGCAGTGCAGCAAGCAGGACATCGACCGCGGCCTCGACGAGCTGTACAACCTCGGCGTGCGCAGCATGTTCCTGTGCCACAAGTTCGACAACGCCCTGTGCGGGGTCCGCTTCGACGAGGGCGCGCTGGGAACGGCCATCAACGTCGGGCAGTTCCTGTCGACCGGCACCTTCTGGCAGACCGAGCAGTGCGCGGGCCCGCAGCACGACAACCCGATCGGACTGGCCCCGGCGGCCTCGGCCGAGAAGCAGCTGCCGGCCGGCGTGACGGTGCCCTCGTACGCCGCGGGCGCCCAGTGCAACACCCGCGGCCTCACCGAGCTCGGCGACTACGCGGTGCGCGGCATGATGAAACGCAAGATGATGCTCGAAATCGACCACATGAGCGTGAAGGCGGCCGGCCAGGCCTTCGACATCCTCGAGACCGAGTCGTACCCGGGCGTGATCTCCTCGCACAGCTGGATGGACCTGGGCTGGACCGAGCGGCTCTACAAGTTCGGCGGATTCGCGGCCCAGTACATGAGCGGGTCCGAGGCGTTCAGCGCGGAGGCCAAGCGGACGGACGCGCTGCGCGACAAGTACGGCGTCGGCTACGGCTACGGCACCGACATGAACGGCGTCGGCGGCTGGCCCGGTCCGCGCGGGGCGAACGCGCCCACCCCGGTCACGTACCCGTTCCGCAGCACCGACGGCGGTTCCGTCATCGACAAGCAGACCACCGGTCAGCGCACGTGGGACCTCAACACCGACGGCGCCTCGCACTACGGCCTGGTCCCCGACTGGATCGAGGACATCCGGCTGGTCGGCGGGCAGGGCGTGGTGGACGACCTGTTCAAGGGCGCCGAGTCCTACCTGCGCACCTGGGGATCCTCGGAGCGGCACAAGGCCGGGGTGAACCTCGCGGCGGGCGCGGCCTCCTCGGCGAGCTCCGCCGAGTGGAACCCGTTCGTCAGCTACGCGCCCGGCAAGGCCGTGGACGGCGACCGGGGCAGCCGCTGGGCGAGCGACTGGAACGACGACCAGTGGGTGCAGTTCGACCTGGGCTCCGCGGCCCTGGTCAAGCGGGTCACGCTCGAATGGGAGCGCGCGTACGGGAAGTCCTACCGCATCGAGCTCTCCCCGGACGGCACGAACTGGCAGACGGCCTGGTCCACGGCGAGCGGTGACGGCGGCCTGGACACGGCCCAGTTCTCGGGGGTCCCGGCCCGGTACGTGCGCGTCCACGGAGCGGGACGCGCTACCCAGTGGGGTTACTCCCTGTACGAAGTCGGCGTATACAGCAGCTGACGGCGTCGAGCGGGGTGTCCGGGGCCGGTGCGCCCGCGGACACCCCGCTCGGGGCACACCGGAGCGAAGGGGAACCCGTACATGGCACGGATGCCGTTGACCGACCGGCGCAGGCAGCTGACGGAGGCGGCGATCCGCGCGATGACCCGCGACGGGGTGTCCAGGACCACGACCCGGTCCATCGCCGCCGAGGCGGGCGTCTCCCTGAGCGTCTTCCACTACTGCTTCGACTCCAAGCAGGCTCTGCTGGAGTCGGTCATCGAGACCATCACCGCCCACTACGTCACCATCGTGAAGGCGGCGATCCTGCCGAGGCCGACGCTGCGGGAGACCATCCGGGCCGGTTTCCAGGCCTACTGGGATCATGTGGCGGCCAGCCCCGGCGCGCACATGCTGACTTACGAGCTCACCCAGTACGCGCTGCGTCAGCCCGAGTTCGGGCACCTGGCGCGCAAACAGTACGAGTCCTACTGCGATACGTACGCCCAGCTGATCGAGGAGCTGCGCCGGATCACGCCGTTCGAGCTCAGCGTGCCGGTGCCCGTACTGGCCCGCTATCTGGCGGCCATGACGGACGGGGTGACACTGAACTTCCTGGTCCTCGGCGACGACAAGGCCGCAGCCGAGATCCTGGACATGGTCACCGATCACGTGGCTGGACTCGTCACCACGGACTGACAACCCATCAGGCAGCCACCCGGAAGCCGACGTTGGACGTGGAACTGTCGGGGGTGTTGAAACTGTGGGCAGCGACCCGGTAGCGGTTGCAGTACGAGTCGTGGCAGAGGAAGGAACCGCCGCGCATCGCGCGCGAGGCGTACCCCTGGGCGAGCGTCCTCGGCGCCCATGAGGAACCGTCCCCCGGGCAGTTCGAGCAGACCGCGTACGGGCCGGGGCGCGGGGAGCAGCGTGACGGCGGCGGCCCGGGAGTCGTGCCCCGGGGCGCAACAGGGGAAAGTGGGGGGAGGACATGGTGGCCCCGGTAGTACTCCACGTATGGACCGACCCGTCGAGGTTCCACTTGGCGTCGACACATCCGGGCTGGAGCAGTGCGAATTCCTCGAAATGCGGCGGTGAGTCAGCGACGTTCCAGGAATTGAGGTATTTGCCGAAGAGACCCGTGCGATATCCGGCCTGCTTCAGATAGTGCTGGACGGTGGTGTTCTGGTCGAGCGACCGAGGCGGCATTGTTACGGACCCCGTGGTTGTGGGCGTGGCGCCCGGAGAACACCGAGGAGCGCGAGGGTGCGCACAGGGGGGTGTGGTGACGTGGCCGTGGTTGAACTTCACACCCTGTGGCCGGCAAGCCGGCCGATGGTCTTCTGGAGTGCCCAATCGGTCTGTTTCGGCTGGTCGTCGGTGACGATCAGCAGGATCTTCGGGCGTTTCGCAGCGGCCGCGGGGGCCGCCGAGGCCTGGCCGATCGAGGGAACGGTGACGGCGCCCCCCGCCGCTGCCGTACCGGCGAGGAACCCTCTCCTGCTGACCCGCGGCCGGACTTTCTTACTCATCGGCATTTCCTCCTGCTGTCCGAAGGGAAAATGGTGTGGCGGCCACTGCCATGCGGAGAGCGTGAAGGGAGCCGAATACCCGTTCAATGTACGGAGCGTGAAATGACGTCAGAACCGTGCGGGCCGGGGCGGGGCCGGCGGCGCGGGAGGGTCAGTCCAGGACCGGATGGACTTCCGGATGCAGGTCCCACCAGGCACGGTGGAAGGAGTTGTTGTCCACATTGGCCAGGTATGCGAGAGCTGCCGAGCGGTAGAAGAGTTCCGCCTGCAGGGCCGAGACCGTCGAGCGGTTCCAGGCGAGCCGGATGCGCCCCGTGATCGGCGCCCCGATCACCGGCCGCATCACCGTGCCCGCCACGGCGGGTGCGGTGGGCTGGCTGAGGGAGACGGCGCGGCCGGCGGAGATCAGGTCGTACTGCATCATGCGGTCGGTGATCCGGTAGCGCAGCGCGGGGACGAAGCCGGCTTTGGCGCAGGCTTCGATCAGCGCCTCGGGTCCGCCGTCGTCGTCCTCGACCAGGGTCATCCACTGCTCGTCGGCGAGGTCGGCGAGGTCGAGGGCCTCCAGCCGGGCCAGCGGGTGGCGGGCTGACATCCGGATGCAGAAGGGCTCCTTGGGGACCAGGGTGCGGGCCGCCACTCCCCCGGGCAGCGGCACCTCGTGGTCGTTCACCTCGCCGTACACGATGACGTCGTAGCGCCCCGCGCCGAGCATCCGTACCAGGGCGGTCACCGAGTCCTCCAGGTCCACGGTGATCTCGCGGCCCGACAGGACCAGGTCCTGCCGGGCGATCAGGCCGTCGATCAGGACCAGCAGGATGCAGCCCAGGCGCAGCGGGGCATCGGATGTGCGGTCCCGTGTCTCCGCGCCGAGGGCGTCCATCTCGCTGAGCACCCGGCGCGCCTTGGCCAGGACGAACTGGCCGAGCGGGGTGGGTTCGACTCCGAGCCGGCCCCGGACGAAGAGTTCGCCGCCGGTGACCCTCTCGATCCGGCGCAGCTGGGCGGAGAGCGCCGGCTGGGAGACCCCGAGTCTCCGTGCCGCACCCCCCAGGCTGCCGGTCTCCGCTATCTGGCAGACGGCTTGCAGATGTCTCAACTCCAGCTGCATCCCCGCAGCTTATGCAGCGCCACCCGTCCGCACCATAACGCCGGTCTTATGTCCGCAGGTATGTCCCGATCTCGTCATGGACACGCCCATACTCGGCCCGGAACAGCCAGATCCCCGTTCCCCTCCCCGCCTCCCCCACGATCGGAGTGGACTCTTGCAGCCCACCAGATGGATGGCCGCCCTCGCGGCCATGGTGCTGACCACGGGCCTCGCCGGCACGCTGGCCACCACCGCCACCGCCTCGCAGAACACGGATCCCGGCCCCGCCACGGCCGCCGAACGGGCGGTCGCCGCGGCCGACGCGGCCGTACGCAGCGGGCTCGACAGCCTGGTCAACTCCCCGCAGCAGCAGTACGACCGCCGCCTGGTCACCCCCTGGGTGAAGGACCTGTACTCCGTCGCGTACGAGCGCAGCTACCGCGGCCTGCCCGTGGTCGGCGGCGACGCGGTCGTCCTCGCGGACGGGCAGGGCCGGGTACGCGCCCTCCAGTCGGCCTCGGCGACCGTGATCGACGTGGCCACCACCGCCTCGGTCACGGCCTCGGCCGCCGAGGCCCTCGCGCGCGCCGAGCTGGTCAAGACCGACAAGGTGCAGAGCAGCCGGCTCGTCGTCAAGCTCAAGGACGACAAGCCGGTACTGGCCTGGGAGACCGTCCTGATCGGGCGGACCGCCAAGGCGCCCAGCAAGCTCCACGTGTTCGTGGACGCCCGCACCGGCAAGGTCGTCGACCGCTTCGACGAGGTGGTGGCGGGCAGCGGGAACAGCAAGTGGAACGGCCCGAACCCGCTGACCATCGACACCACCGCCTCCGGTGGCACCTACTCCCTGCGCGACCCGAACCGGACCGGCCTGAGTTGCGCCGATTACAGCTCCGGCACGGTCTTCTCGAAGTCCTCCGACTCCTGGGGCACCGGCAACCCCACGTCCAAGGAGACCGGCTGTACGGACCTGATGTTCGCGGCCCAGAAGCAGTGGGACATGCTGAGCCAGTGGCTCGGCCGCAACGGCGTCAACGGCAACGGCCGCAGCTTCCCGGCCAAGGTCGGTCTCAATGACGTGAACGCCTACTGGGACGGAAGCTCGGTCAGCATCGGCCACAACAACGCCAACGAGTGGATCGCCGGCGTGGACGTGGTGGCCCACGAGTACGGGCACGCCATCGACTCCAACACCCCGGGCGGCACCAGCGGCCAGGAATCCGGGCTCGGCGAGGCCACCGGTGACATCTTCGGCGCGCTGACCGAGGCCTTCATCAACGAGCCCTCCCCGTACGACACTCCGGACTACACCGTCGGCGAGATGATCAACCTCGTGGGCAACGGTCCGATCCGCAACATGTACAACCCGCCGGCCGTCAACAACGACCCTGCCTGCTACAGCTCCGCGATACCGGGTACCGAGGTGCACGCGGCAGCCGGCCCGCTCAACCACTGGTTCTACCTGCTCGCCGAGGGCACCAGCCCGGGCGGCGGCAAGCCGAACAGCAGCACCTGCAACCAGTCCACGCTGACCGGCGTGGGCGCACAGAACGCCGGCAAGATCTTCTACGGCGGCATGCTGCTGAAAACCTCCAGCATGTCCTACAAGAAGTACCGCACGGCGACACTGAGTTCCGCCAAGTCGCTGGACACCACCTGCAACCTGTTCAACAAGACCAAGGGCGCCTGGGACGCCATCAGCGTGCCCGCCCAGTCGGCCGACCCGACCTGCATTCCGAGCGGCGAGAACAGCGACTTCTCGCTCACGCTGAACCCGTCCTCGGGCACCGTCCAGCAAGGCGCGTCGGTCACCACCGCCGTCGCCACCACGGTCTCCCAGGGCACCGCCCAGCAGGTGACCCTCACCGCGACCGGCCTGCCGGCCGGAGTGAGCGCCACCTTCAACCCGGCCACCGTGCAGTCCGGCCAGTCCTCGACGCTGACCCTGACCGCCTCCTCCAGCGCGGCTCCCGGTTCCTCGGCCGTCGTCGTCAAGGGCCAGGGCACCAGCCTCTCGCACACCGTCGACTACGCACTCACCGTCGGCGGCACCACACCCAACCCCGGCGCGCCGAACATCGACGTGGCCGCCGTCCAGGCGCACCTGACCCAGCTGAACACGATCGCCTCCCAGAACGGCGGCAACCGCCGCGCGGGCAGCGCTGGTTACACCCAGTCGGTGGCGTACATCAAGGGCAAGCTGCAGGCGGCCGGCTACACGGTCAGCGAGCAGAACTGCAGCTCGTGCACCTACCCGTCGAACAACCTGATCGCCGACTGGCCCGGCGGCCCCGCCGACCAGACGATCATGTTCGGCGCGCACCTCGACAGCGTCTCGGCCGGTCCGGGCATCAACGACAACGGCTCGGGCTCCGCGACCCTGCTGGAGAACGCGCTCGTCCTCGCCCAGAAGAACCCCACCATGACCAAGCACGTGCGCTTCGCCTGGTGGACCGACGAGGAGCAGGGCCTCAACGGCTCGAAGTTCTACGTGAACCAGCTCACCAGCACCCAGAAGTCGGCCATCAAGGCCTACTACAACTTCGACATGGTCGGTTCGATCAACGGCGGCTACTTCATCAACAACGTCAACTCCACCGCGGCCGCCCCGCTCAAGGCCTACTGGACCTCCCTGAACCTCGCTCCCGAGGAGAACACCGAGGGACAGGGCCGCAGTGACGACTACTCCTTCCAGCAGGGCGGCATCCCCACCTCCGGCTACGCGGCCGGCGCCAGTGCCCGCAAGACCTCGGCGCAGGCCACGAAATGGGGCGGCACCGCGAACGCGGCGTACGACCCCTGCTACCACAGCTCCTGCGACACCACGAACAACATCAGCGCGACGGTCCTAGACCGCAGCGCGGACGGCGTGGCCTACACCGTCTGGAACCAGGCCGTCGGCGGGACCACCCCCGGCCCCGACTTCTCGATCAGCGCCTCCCCGGCCACCGGCAGCGCGGCCCAGGGCGGCAGCGCCTCCTCCACCATCAACACCGCGACCACCAGCGGCGCCGCCCAGACCGTCGCCCTGTCGGTGACGGGCGCCCCCGCCGGTGTGACGGCGAGCCTCAGCCCCACCTCGGTCCAGTCCGGCAGTTCCTCGACGCTCTCCGTGCAGGTCGGCGCGAGCGCCGCGCCCGGCACGTACTCCCTGACCGTCACCGGATCGGGTTCGGTCAGCCACACCACCACCTACACCCTGACCGTCACCGGCACCGGCCCCTCCTGCACCCCGCGCCAGCTCGTCGCCAACGGCGGGTTCGAGAGCGGCACCACCCCGTGGACGTCCACCTCGGGCGTCATCACCGACCAGGCCGGCCAGACCCCGCACGGCGGCACGTACAAGGCCTGGCTCAACGGCTACGGCCAGGCCCACACGGACAGCGCCTCCCAGTCGGTGACCATCCCGACCGGCTGCTCCTCGTACCAACTCGGCTTCTACCTGCACATCGACACCGACGAGACCGAGAACACCGTCTACGACACCTTCACGGTCTCGGTGGGCGGCCAGACGCTGGCGACCCTGTCCAACGTCAACGCGGCATCCGGCTACCAGCTCAAGACCTACGACGTCTCCCGGTTCGCCGGCCAGAGCGTCACCCTGAAGTTCCAGGGCGTGGAGGACGCCTCGCTCCAGACCTCCTTCGTCGTGGACGACGTCACCCTCCAGGTGAGCTGACGCACCCGGCACCCTGAGCACCACCCGGGCGGCATCCGCTCCGGCCACACGGCCGGAGCGGGTGCCGCCCGGCCGTGTGCGGTGTATGCAAGAGGCATGGATCCCTCGGCGACGTCCCCACGCACCAGCAGGCTCCGGGAGTCACGCGCGGCGCTGCTGTCGGTCCCGTTCGCCCTGATCGCCGTGGTCACGGCAGTCGACGTACTGGCGCCTCCGGAGGTCCACCTGGGCCCCTTCCTGGTGGCCGCCCCGGCGCTCACCGCTTCCTTCGCCGGGCCGCGCACAACCGGGTTCGTCGGCGCCGCGGCGGTCCTCGCACAGGTGGCGGTGGCCGTCGCCCGCACTTCCCTGACGGACCTCAACCACACCTTCCAGATCATCGCCCTGGTGCTGATCTCGGTCTTCGTCACCTTCTTCGCGCATTTGCGCCAGACGCACGAGCGACAGCTCACCCGGCTGCGTTCCGTGGCCGTCGCGGCGCAGCAGGTGGTCCTACGACCGCTGCGCGACCGGATGGGCCCGCTGCGGATCGCCTCCGTGTACCTGTCGGCCGAGGCCGAGGCGCAGATCGGCGGCGACCTGTACGCGGCCGCCCGTACCGCCGACAGCACGAGGCTGATCATCGGCGATGTCCGCGGCAAGGGGCTGGACGCGGTCGGCGACGCCTCGATCGTCCTCGGCGCCTTCCGGGCCGCCGCCCATCTGGAGCGGGACCTGCCGGGGCTGGTCGGCTACCTCGAGGCCGCCGTGTCGGCCGACCCCGACCGGGGCGCGGACGGTCCCGGGGGCCCCGGCCGCCCGGAGGAGGGGTTCACCACCGCGGCGGTGCTCGACGTCCCGGACGGGGAGCCGTCCCTGCGGGTGGTCAGCTGCGGTCACCCGCCGCCGCTGCTGCTGCGCGGGGGCCGGGTCGTCACCCTCCAGGTGGACCATCCGGCGCCGCCGCTGGGCCTGTCCGAGTTCATGGACGCCGGCTTCGCCGCGCAGTCCTTCCCGTTCGAGCCGGGGGACGTGATCCTCCTGTACACGGACGGCGTCATCGAGGCCCGTGACGCCTCGGGGGCCTTCTATCCGCTGTCGGAACGGGCCGCCGACCGGCCCGGGGACGGCCCGCAGGCCCTCCTGCGCCACCTGTGCGCGGACCTCCTCGCACACACCCCGGACGGCTTCCTGGGTGACGACGCGGCGATGGTGGCCATCGAGCGGGTCGGCCGACCGTCCTGAGTGGCCGACCGTCCTGCGCGGGGGCCCGCCCACCGGGTGGGCCCCCGCGGTGGTTCAGCCGCCGTCGCGGACCGCGACGATGCCGTTGAAGACGCCGACGTAGGCCGTCCCGTCCGGGCCGAGGGTGATCGGGGCCCAGTTGTTGTCGTACAACGGTCCGGTGCCGGTCAGTTGGCGCCAGCGGCGCTCGCCGGTGCGGAAGTCGACCGCCGTGAGGTACCAGGCGTCGATCCCCCAGAAGTTCGGCTCCTTCTCGTAGAAGTAGAGCAGGCCGTTCGCGGTGGAGAGCTTGGGGACCACGGAGGGCGAGCGGATCGCGCTCTGCCAGACCGTGTCGCAGCCGCTGCCGTCGGCGCGGACGTCGATGCGGCTGACGCCGCCGACGACCGATTTTCCAAGGACCAGCGAAGTGACGTTCTCGTAGCCGTAGTTGTTCTCGACGACGATGCTGTTGCCCCAGGTGATCAGGGAGTTGTCCGTGGTGGAGGCCCCCGGACCGAAGACCGGCACCTTGCACACGAGCCGCCGGTCCTCGGGTACCTCCACGCCCCGCTTGAAGACCAGGACGTTCATCCGGTCGTCGGCGTTGTCGGTGATCGCGACGTAGCCGTCGCCGAAGAGGTCCGGGGTGGTGCCCGAGCCTTGGTTGACCGAGCCGGGCTTGGTGCCCGTCCCCCGGTCGTAGGTTTGGCGCCACTGCGCCACGGGGGCGCCGTCGGCGGTGGCGCGGAAGCTGTACAGGGCGTGGTCGGTGACGATGGAGACGCCGTCCTCACCGACCGAGAAGGAGTTCTGGATCTCCTCCCCCGCCAGCCGGATCGAGCGGATCACGGAGGTCGCCGGGTCCACGGTGCCGACGCGGCCCTGGCGGGTGACCCACCAGACGCGGCCGTTCCAGTCGGGCATCACCGAAGTGACGGGGTCGCACGTGCCGGTGGGCCACAGGTTGGTCCAGTCGACGCAGTCGTGCGGGACCTGGCCGGTCAGGTCCCAGTCGTCGTCGACCTTGAACTGCCAGCCGCCGTCCTGGTTCTGTACGTGCGAGAGTCGCAGGATGTGCTGGCGGGAGTCGGCCAGTACCGCCCGGTCCTGGTTGTCCAGATAGAAGTAGGCGCCGCCCGAGGTGTCCTTGAAGATCTTCGCGAAGTCGAGCGAGGTGATCGCCTGGACCGTCGAGGAACGCTGCGGGAGCTGGTACTCCGCGAGCGTGGCGAGCGTCCTGGGCTCCAGCAGTTTGACCTTGAACCCGCCGAAGGTGCCGCACACCGTGACCAGCCGGCCGCCCGAGTCGAAGGTGGCGGTGGCGCACTCGCCACCCAGGGCGGCGATCTTCGCGCTGGTCACCTGCGGGTTCTTGCCGAGCGGGCCGGACCAGGGCGAGGTGGCGCTGCCCGCCGCGTCGGAGTGCATGCCGCTGCGGCCGTTGGGCGCGAGGAAGGGGTGCTGCGGCGGGGCTTCGCCGGGCAGTGGCGCGGCGGTGGCAGGGCCGCCCTCGTAATGGCTGACCAGGCGGTGGCCGGGGGCCAGGGGTATCTCCTCGGCGGCGGCCGGGGAGACCCCGTACATCACCGCGCATACGGCGAGAGCCGGGGCTACGGCGCAGTTCAGCGCTCTTCGGAACATCCGGACTTCCTCCCTTGTCCTCAGCTTTATTGACATTGCGTATGACATCGCGCCGCGGCCAGACGCTAGATCGCACTGCCTGAGGAGTCCATGGAAGAGCCGGATGATTCACGAAGGCGCAACAGTTGATCGTCTTGCGCGGGAAGGGGCTTTACCCCGGGGCGGATTACGGCTTGAAGCCGCTGACCACGTTCGCCGTGGCCGAGACTCCGTTGTGGATGGTCTGCGCCACGCTGCTGCTCGCGAGGTAGAAGCCGAGCAGGACGCAGACGAGCGCGTGGGACAGCTTGAGACCGCCGCCGCGCATGAAGATCCACGCGAGGACGAGGAGCAGGACGACGACGGAGAGGGAGATCACCATCGGAACACCTCCTTACGCGGCGCCATGGTGGCGCAGAAGGAGGGCCCTTCGGGCGAAACTCGTGTCCGCCAAACGGGCGTTGACCGTCCGTGACCGGCTGTCAGTCCTTGACGATCCCCTCCAGGCGGACCATCCGGTGACCGCACCATCGCGCGAGCAGCACGGGATCGTGCCCCACCGCCAGCAGGCCAGCAGGCCCGCCCCCGGACTCCGCCCGGCACTCGCCGCTGTTGACGTCCTGTGCGCCCGCGACGTGCTCGGGGGCGATGGGCAGGACGGTCCGCTCGGCGAAGGGGGCTTAGGGGTACTTCAGGGTGGAGACGACGGCGTCGTCGCCGCGCGCCGTCACGTCCGTGATCGCGTCGAGTTCGGACTTGGACGCGTTGTTCGTCTTCACGTCGAGGAGGGTCCGGTAGGTGAAGACGACGTCCTTGGCGCCGAAGGGCCGTCCGTCGCTGAACATCACGCCCCGGCGGAGCGCGTACGCAATATTGCCGGACGGGAACGGATGGACACGAACCGGGCGCCGGAGCCGGGAAGGGCTCTCGCAGAGGTCTTGCCCGGCCGCCGCGGAGCGTGCCATATATGTCTAGACCTTTCCGAGGCGCCGGAAGAACCGGAAGACCCGAAGAACCGAAGAACCGGAAGACCCCGCGAACCGGAAGCCACCCCACGAACCGGAAGAAGGAGGCGCCCGCCGTGCACGACCCCGCACCCCGCACCGCGCCGCACCCCGCACGCCACCCCCGGCGGCCGGCCTTCCGGGAATCGGCGGCCGCCCTCGCGCCGGGCCGCCTCTCGGCTCTCGCCCTGGCCCTCGCGGCCGCCGCGCTGACGGCGTGCGGTCCGTCCGACACCACGCCCCCGCCGGCCCCGGCCGATCTCACGGCCCAGGCCGGCAGCGCCACCTCCGTGCACGTCATGTGGCAGTCGCCCGCGCCCGCCGACGGGGTGACCGCCTTCCTCGTCTTCCAGCAGGACCGGCTGGTGCGCGAACTGCCCGCCGACAAGACGATGACGGACATCACCGGCCTCACCCCGCAGACGGCCTACGCGTTCACCGTCCGGGCCCGGGACGCCGCCGGGAACACCTCACCGTCCAGCGCGGCCGCCTCGGCCACCACCCCCGCCGCCAAGGCCGAGGACCGACAGGCCCCGACCGCCCCGGCCCGTACGCAGGGTCAGCCGCTCGGACCCACCTCCGCCCGGCTGACCTGGACCGCGGCCACCGACGACACGGGCGTCACCGCGTACGACGTCTACCAGGGCGACGCCCGGATCCACACGGCCGGCCCCGGCTCGACCACGACGGTCCTGGAGGGGCTCCAGCCCGACAGCGTGTACACCTTCACCGTCCGGGCCCGCGACGGCGCCGACAACTCCTCCCCCTCCGGCCCGGCGGCGGACGTGGCCACCCCGGCCGGGCCCGGGCAGCGGACCGGTACCGCTCCGGCCGATTTCACGGCGGCCGCCTCGCCGGGCGCGCTCACCCTCACCTGGACCCCACCGCCGACCGGCCGGAAGACCAGCGAGTACGAGCTCTACGTCAATGGCCGGCCCACCACCGTCATCCAGTTCGGTGCGGGCGCCGTCCCGGCCGGCCGGGCGGAGCACCGCCTGACGGTCGCCGAACCGCCCGGCACCGTATGGACGGTGAAGATCCGGGCCCGGCTGCCCGACGGCACCTGGGGCGCCTTCTCGGCCGAACGGCGGATCGTCCTGACCTCCTGAACCCCGCTCGAGAGCAGACCTGCTGACGAACTGTTCGTTCGATCTGGCCCGAACGGCACTATGGAGAAAGAAGATCACGCAGAATACTCCCGTGTTCGGTGAGTACTCGGTCAACAACAATCAGGCAGATTCCACGGACGGCGATCCTGGGCCAGACTCTGGCGCCGTGCCGGGAAACCTGCCGCCGGAGACGGCGAGCTTCGTGGGCCGCGAGCGTGAACTCGGCCTCCTGTCCGACCTGCTGCGCGAGCGGCGGCTCGTGACACTCACGGGCGTCGGCGGTGTCGGCAAGTCCAGGCTGGCCCTGCGCGCCGCCGCGGACACCCGCCAGCGCAGGCCCGACGGGGTCTGGTGGGTGGAGCTCTCCCCGCTGCGCGACACGGAGTTGCTGACGGCCACCGTGGCGTACGCCGTCGGCCTCGCCCCCCAGTCCCGGCGCCCCCTGGACGAGGAACTGTGCGCGTGGATGGCCGACAAGGAGATGCTGCTCGTCCTCGACACGTGCGAGCACCTGGTGGCTGCCTGCCGGCACCTGGTGGGCGAACTCCTGCAGTCAGCGCCGGGCTTGACCGTGGTGATCACCTCGCGCGAGCCGCTCGGCTGCCCCGGGGAGAACGTCCTCGAGGTCAGCCCGCTGCCCAGCGACGGACCCGACAGCGACGCCCTCGCCCTGTTCCGGGCCCGCGCGCTCGCCGCCACCCCGAGCTCCGGTGCGGCCTTCGACGACCCCGCCCGGGCGGCCCTCGCCGCGGACATCTGCCGCCGCCTGGACGGGATCCCCCTCGCCCTGGAACTGGCCGGCGCCCGGATGCGGCTCTGGACCCTGGAGCAGGTGGCGCAGCGCCTCGAAGGCCGCTTCGACCTGCTGTCCGCCGCCGCCGCCCTCCTCCCCCGGCACCAGACGATGCGCACCGCGATCGGCTGGAGCCACGAGCTGTGCGAGCCGGTCGAGCGGCTGCTGTGGGCCCGGCTCTCGGTCTTCACCGGGGACTTCGATGTCGCCGCGGCGCGCGCGGTGTGCTCGGGCGGCCCCCTGCCCGCCGCGCGGGTGGAACGGGTGCTGGCGGGCCTGGTCGCGAAGTCGGTGGTCCGGTGCACCCGGGAACGGGGTGCGGGCGCCCGCTACCGGCTGCTGGACACGATCCGCGAGTACGGCCAGGACTGGCTGGCGGAACTGGGCGAGGAACGGATCGTCGCCGACCGGCACGCCCACTGGTACGCGGCGCTCTCGAAGGCCGCCGACCCGGGCTGGATGGGGCCCGGCCAAGTGGACTGGTACCGCAGGATGACCGCCGAGCACGCCCAGCTCCGTACCGCCCTGGAGCACCTGCTCCGCTCCGATCCCACGGCGGCCCTGGAGACGGCCGGCGCGCTCTGGTTCTTCTGGTTCTCCTGCGGCCACGTGCTCGAGGGCCGGGCCTTCCTGGAGCGGGCCCTGCGCACGGGCCCGCGCTCGGGAGCCGCGTACGCCCAGGCCCTGTGGGCACTGGGGCTCACCACCCTGCTCCAGGGCGAGCTGGCCACGGCCGAGGAACTCGGCAGGCGGTGCACCGACGCGGCGGCCGCGCTGGCCGATCCCGAGCCGGAGCTGCGCGCCGCCTACCTGCATGCGGTCTCGGTGATGATGCCGGGCGATTCCGTACGGGCACTGGCGCTGGCCGGCCCCCGGGCACGCGGGGGCCACGGCGGCAGGCCCACCGGCGTGGGCTGGCTGCTGTGCCGGCTGGCCACCGGCTACGCCCTGTGCGACCTCGGGCGCTTCGAGGAGGCCGAGCTGGAGGCCCGCGGCCTGCGCGAGTCCTGCGCGGAACTGGGAGAGCGCTGGCTGCGGGCGTACGCGGACTACATCCTGGCCGTGGCCGCCTTCGGGCTCGGCCACTACGGAGAGGCCGCCCGGCACGCGCGGGCGATGCTGTCGGGCAAGCGGCTGCTGGGCGACCGCTTCGGGATCGCGCTCGGTCTCGACCTGCTGGCGGCTTCGGTGGCGGCCATGGGCGACGGCGAGCTGGCGGCCCGGCTGCTGGGCACGGGGCACGCCTGGTGGCGCACGGTGGGCCGGCCGCAGATGGGCTCCCCCTCGCTCACGGCGCTGCGCGACCACGGCGAGCGCAACGCCAGGGCGGCGATCGGCGACGAGGCCTACGAGAGCGCCTTCCTGGGCGGCACGGCGGCGTCCACCAGCTGACGCTCAGCCGGTGGCGCCGTTGCGTAAATCCGGGGCTCCCGTCAGTACGGGAGGGGTCTGCCCGACGGTGTGCGCAGATCCAGGTCTCGGGGCGCGGGCTTGGGGACGGGCTTGCGGATCAGCTGCTGGCGCATGCTGCCTCCTCGCTCAGACCAGGGCCGGGCGGCGGGGTTCCACCGTGCGGCCGTCGGGGAGCAGTTCACCGGTGTCGTCGAATACCACGGCGCCATTGCAGAGCAGGTTCCAGCCCTGTTCGGGGTGGAAGGCCACGGTGCGTGCGGCATCGTGGTGGACGCTGTCGGCGGACGGGCAGGGGGGCTGGTGGGAGCACATGGCGCACCTCCTCGCAAAGTGGGGCGGGAAGGCCGGTGGTCACCCGGTCGAATCCGCGATCCACGGTGGCGGTGAGTATTGCTGATCGCCACCCCCGGACGGAACCCATATTCGCCGCCCAGTTCAGGGTGTGTATGCCCGCTTACGATGCGCTCATGCCCGCTATCCGGATCATTCGCCGAACAGTTCTCGCCCCCGAGGAGGCGTGGCGCAGGCTGACGGACTGGGAACGCCACGGCGCCGTCGTCCCGCTCACCCGAGCGATCATCGAAACGCCGCCTCCCACGCACACCGGGACCCGTTTCACCATGCGTACGGGCGTGGGGAGGATCACCTTCGACGACCCGATGGAAGTCACCTTCTGGCAGCCCCCTCGGGACGGCTCGGCCGGACTGGTCCGGCTCGTCAAACACGGCCGCGCGGTGCGGGGCCGGGCGGAGCTCGAGCTCCGTCCCTCACCCGCCGGCGGCTGCGAGGCGCAATGGCGCGAGGAACTGCACGTCCGCGGCCTGGGCCGCCCCTTCGACCCCCTGGTCGCGACGGCGGCCCGTCTCCTCTTCACCCGCGCCCTGGAAGCCCTCCTACGCCCCTGAAAGCCCCCGGCCGTCCGCCGCAGGGGCGCCGCGAGGCAGGGCCCCGGCGCACGAAGGGGTCCGGAGCCGCCGTGATGCGGCCCCGGACCCCTTCTCCGTCCCGGCCACGCGCTAGCGGATCGGCATGCCCGAGAGGGTGCGGGCGATCACCAGGCGCTGGATCTCACTGGTGCCTTCGAAGATGGTGTAGATCGCGCTGTCGCGGTGCATGCGCTCCACCGGGTACTCGCGGGTGAAGCCGTTGCCGCCGAGGATCTGAACCGCCTGGGCGGTGACCTTCTTGGCGGTCTCGCTCGCGAACAGCTTCGACATCGAACCCTCGGCCGAGGTGAAGGGCTTGCCCGCGACCGCCATCCACGAGGCCCGCCACACCAGCAGCCGGGCCGCGTCGATGGAGGTCCGCATGTCCGCGATCTGGAAGGCGACGCCCTGGTTGTCGATGATCGGCCGCCCGAACTGCGTACGGGTCTTCGCGTAGTCCAGCGCCACCTCGTACGCGGCGCGCGCCGTGCCGACCGCCATGGCGCCGACGGCCGGGCGGGAGGCCTCGAAGGTGGCCATGGCGGCGTTCTTCACGCGCTCCCCGCCGCCCGCCTTGGCCCGCTCGTGGGCCCGCGCGAGCCGCTCGTCCAGCTTCTCCTTGCCGCCGAGCAGGCAGGAGCCGGGGATCCGGCAGTCCTCCAGCACCACCTCCGCGGTGTGCGAGGCGCGGATGCCGTGCTTCTTGAACTTCTGGCCCTGGGAGAGGCCCGGGGTGTTCGGCGGCACGATGAAGGAGGCGTGGCCCTTGGTCCCCAGCTCCGGGTCCACGACGGCGACGACGATGTGGACGTTGGCGATGCCGCCGTTGGTCGCCCAGGTCTTGGTGCCGTTCAGCACCCACTCGTCCTTGGCCTGGTCGTAGACGGCGCGGGTGCGCATCGCGCCGACGTCGGAGCCTGCGTCGGGCTCGGAGGAGCAGAAGGCGGCGACCTTCACGTCGTCGGGGGTGCCGTACATCTGCGGGATCCAGGTGCCGATCTGCTCCTCGGTGCCGTTGGCGACTACGCCGATGGCGGCGAGCCCGGTACCGACGATGGACAGCGCGATGCCCGCGTCGCCCCAGAACAGCTCCTCCATGGCCATCGGGATGCCGAGGCCGGTGGGGTCGAAGAACTGCTGGGCGTAGAAGTCGAGCGAGTAGATGCCGACCTTCGCGGCTTCCTGGATGACGGGCCACGGAGTCTCTTCGCGCTCGTCCCATTCCGCGGCGGCGGGGCGGATCACGTCGGCGGCGAAGCCGTGGATCCAGTCCCGTACCTGCTTCTGGTCGTCGTTCAGCTCCATGGTGAACTCCGCCATGTCCCCTCCAGCTTTCGTCTCGCCTGTCCTACAAGTGGTTACCAACGGTAACCCCTACTCCGACTCCAGTCTGTTACCGGCCGGTAAGCACTGTCAAGCAGCAACGACGGCGGACCACCGATGAGATCACCAGGGTGTGCGGGGTGTTACGTTGCGTGTGCCTCAGGACATCGCAAGGGCGGGGAGAGAACACGGCATGGAGACCACACGGCAGGCCGGCGAACCGGGAGCGGGCGAGCGCCGGCGGCGGGAGCTGCTGGAGGCCGCCGACCGGGTCGTCCTCAGGGACGGCCCCAAGGCGTCCATGAACGCCATCGCGGCGGAGGCCGGGATCACCAAGCCCATCCTCTACCGCCACTTCGGCGACAAGGCGGGCCTCTACCAGGCCCTCGCCGTCCGGCACACGGACGCCCTCCTCGACTCGCTTCGCGCGGCGCTCGACGCCCCCGCCGAACGGCGCAGCCGCGTGGAGGCCACCCTCGACACCTATCTCTCCGCCATCGAGGCCCGGCCCCAGGTCTACCGCTTCCTCATGCATCCGGCCGAGGACTCCCAGGCCACCGAGCGCGGGTTCGACGTCGGCCTGCACTCGGCCCCGCTGCTGCGCCGCCTCGGCGAGGAACTGGCCCAGGTGATCGGCGAACGCGTGGACCTCGGCCCCGGCGGCGAACGCCTGGCCCGGGTCTGGGGCCACGGCATCGTCGGCATGATGCACGCGGCGGGCGACTGGTGGCTCGGCGAGCGCCCCTGCGAGCGCGCGGAACTCGTCAGCGCCCTGACCGACCTCCTGTGGGGCCGCCTGGCCACAGCCGGCAACCGCCCGGACGGCCCCGGCTTCTGAGCCCCGCCGGAGCAGCCCCGCCGGATCCGGCTGCGCGAGCCGTACCGGCGGGCTAGCCGCGCAGCGCCTCCGCGCCCCAGGGCGTCTTGCGGATCGCCCGCCGCAGACGCCGTGCCCGGAGCCCCGTCACGCGGTCCGCGTACACGGTCCCGGCCAGGTGATCGCACTCGTGCTGCAGGCAGCGGGCGAAGAACCCGCTCCCGAGGATCCGCACGGCCGCGCCGTCCGAGGTGACCCCTTCCACCACGGCCTGGTCGAAGCGGACCGTTCCCGCCTCCAGCCCCGGCAGGGACAGACAGCCCTCGGGGCCCACGAACTCGTCCCCGTCGGCGGACACCAGGCGGGGGTTGACGATGTGCCCGACGTGGCGGACGTCCTCGTCGTCGGGGCAGTCGTATACGAACACCCGCTGCGCGACGCCGATCTGGTTCGCGGCGAGGCCGACGCCCTGGGCGGCGTACATCGTGGCGAACATGTCCTCGATGAGCCGGTCGAGGGCCGGACCGAACTCGGTGACCTCCGCGCAAACGGAATGGAGCACCGGGTCGCCCAGCAGGCTCATGGTGCGGACGATGCCGGAGGTACCGGGGAGGGGACGCTGTCGCATGGCCGTAAGGGTACGACGGGCGACTATATGAGGAGATCTTCGGCAGACCGGGGGCGCCGCGGTCCGGGCGCGGGCCGGTACTGGATAGGCTGGGGGCGACCGACGCAAGGAGGACAAGGGACGATGGCAGGCAACACAGAGCCGCTTTCGCCGCGGGCCAAGCTGGCCGTGACGGCGGGCAAGGCCGCGGCGGCGGTGTCGCGGGCCGCGGGACGCGGAAGCGGATCGGTGATCGGAGGCAAGGTCGCGCTCAAGCTCGACCCCGATCTCCTCGGCGCGCTGGCGCAGCATCTCGACGTCGTCCTCGTCTCGGCGACGAACGGCAAGACCACGACGACCCGGCTCATCGCGGAGGCCCTGCGGGCCAGCGGCCCGGTCGTCTCCAACGCGCTGGGCGCGAACATGCCGGCGGGCATCACCTCCGCCCTGGCGGGCGGCTCGGACGCCCGTTACGGCGTCATCGAGGTGGACGAGAAGTACCTGGCCGGAGTGGCCCGGGACGTCACCCCCAAGGTGATCGCCCTGCTGAACCTCTCCCGCGACCAGTTGGACCGGGCCGCCGAGACGCGCATGCTCGCGGAGAAGTGGCGCGAGGGCCTCTCGGGCTCGAAGGCGGTCGTCGTCGCGAACGCGGACGACCCCCTCATCGTGTGGGCCGCCTCTTCCTCCACGAACGTGGTGTGGGTCGCGGCCGGCCAGGAGTGGAAGGACGACGCCTGGTCGTGCCCCTCCTGCGGTGGCGTCATGCAGCGTCCGGGCGACGACTGGTACTGCGGCGAGTGCGGTTTCCGCCGCCCCACCCCGAGCTGGGTGCTCTCCGGCGACCACGTGCTCGACCCGCACGGCAGCGCCTGGCCGATCAGCCTCCAGCTCCCGGGCCGCGCCAACAAGGCGAACGCGGCCATCTCGGCCGCGGTGGCAGCCGTCTTCGGCGTCCCGCCGCAGGTGGCGCTGGAGCGGATGTACCAGGTGCAGGCCGTCGCCGGCCGCTACGACGTGGTGAGCTTCCAGGGCCGCGAACTGCGGCTGCTGCTCGCGAAGAACCCGGCGGGCTGGCTGGAGACCTTCTCCCTGATCGACCCGCCGCCGACCCCGGTGATCCTGTCGGTCAACGCGCGCGGCGCGGACGGCACGGACACCTCCTGGCTGTGGGACGTGGACTACCCGCGCCTGGTCGGCCACCCGATCTTCGTGATCGGCGACCGCAAGCTGGACCTCGCGGTCCGCCTCGAAGTCGCGGGCCTGGACTTCCGGGTGTGCGAGACCCTCGACGAGGCCGTGCAGCTGGCGCCGCCCGGACAGATCGAGCTGATCGCCAACTACACCGCCTTCCAGGACGTGCGCCGCCGCGTCGGCAACTAGTACCCATAAGGACAAGAGCATGAGCGACAACAGCCTGCGTCTGGTGTGGGTCTACCCCGACCTGCTGAGCACGTACGGAGACCAGGGCAACGCCCTGGTCGTCGAGCGCCGGGCCCGCCGGCGCGGCCTGGACGTGCAGCGCGTGGACGTGCGCAGCGACCAGCCCATCCCCACCTCGGGCGACATCTACCTGATCGGCGGCGGCGAGGACCGCCCGCAGCGGCTGGCCGCGGAGCGGCTGGTGCGCGACGGCGGTCTGGAGCGCGCCGTCTCGAACGGGGCGATCGTCTTCTCCGTCTGTGCCGGGTACCAGATCCTGGGCCAGGAGTTCGTCAACGACGTCGGCGAGCGCCAGCAGGGCCTCGGCCTGCTGGACGTGGTGACGGTGCGCGGCGAGGGCGAGCGGTGCGTCGGCGACGTGCTCGGCGACATCGACCCGCGGCTCGGGCTGCCGCAGCTGACCGGGTTCGAGAACCACCAGGGCGTGACGCACCTGGGCCCCACGGCCAAGCCGTTCGCCCGGGTCACGATGGGCCGCGGCAACGGCAACGGCGACGGCACCGAAGGCGCGTACAACGACACGGTGTTCGGGACGTACATGCACGGTCCCGTGATGGCGCGCAACCCGCAGATCGCGGACCTGCTGCTGAAGCTGGCCCTCGACGTGAACGCGCTGCCGCCCGTCGACGACCGCTGGTACGACGCACTGCGCGCCGAGCGGATCGCGGCGGCGACGCAGCCCGCGTAGGAGCCTCACCGGCACCACCGCGAGCGGCCTTCGGCCCGGATTCCCCTCGGGGCATCCGGGCCGACGTCTTTTCGTACGACTGATCTGACCAGCATGTGGAGGATGGTTCAGTCCACACGCGATCCGCTTGTAGGCTGCTGTCCAGTTCCAACCGGACGACGTGGTCCGGTCGTCGGCCCACGTTGCAAAGGTCCTTCCTGCCATGCGCATAGGTGTGCTCACTTCCGGAGGCGACTGCCCCGGGCTCAATGCCGTCATCCGCTCCGTCGTGCACCGCGCCGTCGTCGACCACGGGGACGAGGTCATCGGTTTCCGCGACGGCTGGCGCGGCCTCCTGGAGTGCGACTACCGCAAGCTCGATCTGGATGCCGTGAGCGGCATCCTGGCCCGTGGCGGAACGATTCTGGGGTCCTCCCGGGTCCAGCCCGCCCATCTGCGCGACGGCGTGGAGCGGGCCCGCGGCCACGTAGCCGATCTCGGCCTGGACGCCATCATCCCGATCGGCGGCGAGGGCACCCTGAAGGCCGCGAACCTGCTCTCGCAGGGCGGCCTGCCGATCGTCGGCGTCCCCAAGACGATCGACAACGACATCGCCTCGACCGACGTCACCTTCGGCTTCGACACCGCGGTCGGGGTCGCCACCGAGGCGCTGGACCGGCTGAAGACCACCGCGGAGTCCCACCAGCGCGTGATGGTCGTGGAGGTCATGGGCCGCCACACCGGCTGGATCGCCCTGCACTCGGGCATGGCGGCCGGCGCGCACGCGATCGTCGTACCGGAGCGCCCCTTCGACATCGAGGAACTGACGACGATCGTCGGCGAGCGCTTCGAGCAGGGCAAGCGCTTCGCGATCGTCGTGGTCGCCGAGGGCGCCAAGCCCGCCGAGGGCAGCTCGATGGCCCTCGAGGAGGGCGGCACCGACATGTACGGCCACGAGCGGTTCGCCGGCATCGGCAACCGCCTCGCCGTCGAGCTGGAGGAGCGCCTCGGCAAGGAGGCCCGCCCGGTCATCCTGGGCCACGTCCAGCGCGGCGGCACGCCCACGGCGTACGACCGGGTGCTGGCGACCCGCTTCGGCTGGCACGCGGTGGAGGCGGCCCACCGGGGCCAGTTCGGGATGCTCACGGCGCTGCGCGGCACGGACATCGTCATGCTGCCGCTCGACGAGGCCGTGCAGACGCTGAAGACGGTTCCGGCCGAGCGGTACGCCGAGGCCCAGAACGTGTTGTGATCTTTCCCCCCTCTCGACACCGCCCCCGGACGATTTCCCGTCCGGGGGCGGCATTACTGTGGTGGGGCACCACGGGTCAAGGGAGTGAAGAGATTGAGTTACCTCGCGCACGACGGCATGAACATGGACATGGACCTGCCGCCCTTCACCCTCGGACGCGGGCTCGAGTTCTCCTTCGACGCCTTCTTCCTGATCGGCTCGCTCGTCGGCCTCGCGCTGTACGGGTGGGGCGTGGTGCGGCTGCTGCGGCGCGGGGACTCCTGGCCGGCCGGGCGGACGATCGCCTTCACCGTCGGCGTTTTGAGCGTGGCCCTGATGATGTGCACCAAGCTGAACGACTACGGCATGGTCATGTTCAGCGTGCACATGGTCCAGCACATGGTGATCAGCATGCTCAGCCCGATCCTGCTGCTGCTGGGCGCGCCCGTGACGCTGGCGCTGCGCGCACTGCCGCCGGCGGCCCGCGGCCACAAGGGGCCGCGCGAGGTGCTGCTGATGCTCCTGCACAGCCGGTACATGAAGGTGATCACCCATCCGGTGTTCACCATCCCGATGTTCATCGCCAGCCTCTACGGCCTGTACTTCACCCCCATCTTCGACTTCCTGATGGGGTCGAAGATGGGCCACATCGCGATGATGGTGCACTTCCTCGCCGTCGGCCTCGTCTTCTTCTGGCCGATCATGGGCGTGGACCCGGGCCCGCACCGCCCCGGTTACGTGATGCGGATGCTGGAGCTGTTCGCCGGAATGCCCTTCCACGCCTTCTTCGGCATCGCGCTGATGATGGCGAGCGAGCCGATGATCAAGACGTACGCGAACCCGTCCGCCTCCCTCGGCATCGATCCGCTGCTCGACCAGCAGTGGGGCGGCGGCATCGCCTGGGCCTTCAGCGAGATCCCCTCGGTGCTGGTGCTGATCGCGCTGGTCTACCAGTGGTACCACTCCGAGCAGCGGGCCGCGAAGCGCTCCGACCGCGCCGAGGACCGCAACGGGGACCAGGAGCTCGCGGCCTACAACTCGTATCTCGCCGCACTCCAAGCGCGTGGCCAGTAGCGCGGAACCGCCTTCGCGCGCCACCATGGGGCATGACCGGATCCGTGAAGGCGATGGCAGTGATGACCTTCGCCTCTCTCGTGGCGATCGCCACGTACTCGGTGGCCTTGGGAAGCAACGGCTGGCTGTGGTTCGGCTGGGTGGTCCTGGGGCTGCTCACAGCAGGAATGGCTGCCTCACGCGGTGCCTGACGCCACCCTCTGCGCCTCTGGGCCGACCATCCGTAGGATGTCCCGTGACAACGGGATGTCGACGGGAGCGGCCTGGTGTTCTACCACTTGCTCAAGCATGTGATCCTGGGGCCGCTGCTGCGGCTCCTGTTCCGGCCACGCATCGAGGGACTGGAGAACATCCCGGCGGACGGAGCGGCGATCGTCGCGGGCAACCACCTGTCCTTCTCCGACCATTTCCTGATGCCCGCGATCCTCAAGCGGCGCATCACCTTCCTCGCGAAGGCCGAGTACTTCACCGGACCGGGCGTGAAGGGACGGCTCACCGCCGCCTTCTTCCGCAGCGCCGGCCAGATCCCGGTCGACCGCTCCGGTAAGGACGCCGGCAAGGCGGCGCTCCGCGAGGGGCTCGGGGTGCTGTCCAAGGGCGAACTGCTCGGCATCTACCCGGAGGGCACCCGCTCGCACGACGGGCGGCTCTACAAGGGCAAGGTGGGGGTGGCCGCGATGGCACTGGGCGCCGGGGTGCCCGTCGTCCCCTGCGCGATGGTCGGGACCTTCGAGATCCAGCCGCCCGGGCAGAAGATCCCCAAGGTCCGCCGGGTCACGATCCGCTTCGGTCGGCCGCTGGACTTCTCCCGGTACGCGGGGATGGAGGGCGAGCGGGCGGTGCTGCGGGCCATCACCGACGAGATCATGTACGAGGTCCTCGCGCTGTCCGGCCAGGAGTACGTGGACCGGTACGCCACCGAGGTCAAGGCGGAGGAGGAGGAAGCACGGAAGAAGGCCCGGCGCTGGACGCGCTGAGCCCTCTCCCGTGCGGTGATGCGGAGCTGTTCCCGCCCGGTCCGGCTAGCGGATGGCCGGGAGCTCGTCGGCCGCCCGCTCGTCGGCGGCCGGAGCCGGCGCGAGCAGCTTGGCGGCGACGGGGGCCGGGGCCACCGGGGTGGCGTGCGGGGCGCACGTCACGTCCTGGGCGTCGACCTTGCCGGTGAGCAGGTAGGTGTCCACCCGCGTGTTGATGCAGGGGTTCACCAGGTTGGTGACACCGTGCGAGCCGGCGCTCTGCTCGGTGATCAGCCGCGAGCCGGCGAGCCGCTGGTGCAGCGAGACCCCGCCCTTGTACGGCGTGGCCGCGTCGCGCTCGGCCTGGACGATCAGCACCGGGGGCAGGCCGCGGTGGGCGCCGACACCAACCTCGATCGCGTTGTACTGCTTGGACTTCCAGGTCGCGCAGGGCAGGTTCATCCACGCGTTGGCCCAGGTCATGAAGGGGTACTGGGCGTGCAGCTTGGTGTTGTCCCGGTCCCACTTGGACCAGCTGGTGGGCCACTTGGCGTCGGCGCACTCCACGGCGGTGTAGACCGCGTTGCCGTTCTCCGCCGAGGCGTTGCCCTGGATGTCGCTCATGTCGGGGGCGATGGCGTCGATCAGCGCCTGCTCGTCACCGGCGGCGTACGCGGCCCAGGTCTGGGCGACGGGCACCCAGGAGGAGTCGTAGTACGGGGCGCTCTGGAAGAAGCCGATGAGCTCGGCCGGGCCGACCACTCCGCCGAGCGGGTTGGCCTTGGCCTTGGCGCGCAGCTCGAGCCACTTGGCCTCGACCTCGGCGCGGGTGTTGCCGAGGTGGAAGGAGGCGTCGTTCTTGGCGACCCAGTCCTCCCAGTCGTTCCAGCGCATCTGGAAGGCGACGTCCTGGCCGAGGTTGGCCTCGTACCAGATGTTGTCGCGGGACGGGTCCACGACGCTGTCGACGATCATGCGGCGCACGTGCGTCGGGAACAGGGTCGCGTAGACCCCGCCGATGTAGGTGCCGTAGGAGACGCCGAGGAAGTTCAGCTTCTTCTCGCCGAGGGCGGCACGGATGACGTCCAGGTCACGCGCGATGTTCGGCGTGGTCATGAACGGCAGCATCTCGCCGCTGCGCTCCTTGCAGCCGTCCGCGTACTCCTCGGCGAGCTTGCGCTGGGCGTCCTTGTCGGCCTTGCTGTCCGGCACCGGGTCGGCCTTGGGGGCCTTGACGTACTCCTGCGGGTCGATGCAGGAGATGGGCGCGGAGTGGCCGACGCCGCGCGGGTCGAAGCCCACGAAGTCGTACGCCTTGGCGGTGTTGACCCACAGCGGGCTCTGGGTGGTGATGCGGCGGGGAAAGCGCATGCCGGAGGCGCCGGGGCCGCCGGGGTTGTAGATGAGCGCGCCCTGGCGCTCTTCCTTGGTGCCGGTGCTGACGGCGCGGTCGACCGCGAGGTCGATCGTCTTGCCGAAGGGCTTGCTGTAGTCCAGCGGGACCTTGACATAGCCGCACTGGATGGGCGCCGCGAAGCCCCAGTCGGGCGGGCAGCCCTTCCAGTCGATCCCGGCGCGGGCCGCGCGGGCGGCTGCGATCTGGGTGCCGAAGGCCTCGGCGATCCCGTTGTCCCGGCCGGACGGGCCGGACGGGAAGGCCTGGGTGGCCGACGCGGACGGGGCGAGCAGCAGGCTCGCCGCCAGCGTGCCGGTGATCAGAGTGGCGGCGCTCCCCAGCGCCGCGTTGCGTATCACGTGGTTGTTCCCCCTGCGTCATCTGCCGCCGTGGGCGGCATGGTTCACGCCGGCGTGGATGTCCTCGGCGTGTGCAGGGGATACTTCCGCCTGACCAGGAGTGTGCGACAGAGTACGGGGCCGTTCTTTGCCAGACCGATATCCGGAAATGGGTGTACCGCTGAGCGGTGTCTGATTCGTCCGGGTTCACCAACCGTAGGCGGCGCAGGCGGAGTCGAGCAGTTCACGCAACCGCAGCGCGTCCGGGGCCAGGGCCGTGACCAGGACGGCGGGCCCTGCCAGCGGGGCGAGCGCCGCGAACTCCCCCAGCATCCCGGCCTGCGGCGGGGCCTTCGCGAACTCCGGGTCCACCACCAGCAGCTGGCCGAGCGCCCGGTGGCCCGCGAGTCCCGCCGGGCCGTCCCAGCCGCCGGGTGCGCCGGGGCCGCAGTCCAGCTCCTGATCCAGCAGCGGCCGTCCGTCCCGGGTCACGGTGAGCCGGGTGCGAAGGCGGCCCGGAGCCTCCCCGGTACGGCCCAGCACCTGTTCCTCGCGCAGCAGGAGCCGTGCGGTGGGAGCGAGTTCGGCGCGGGTGTCGACCCGCAGGTCGCTGCCGCGCACCGAGACGAGGGGCTCCGGAAGCCAGCGCACCGCCGCCCCGTCCGCGAGCCGGATCCGTACGTCGTACCGCGCGGCTTCCCCGTGCCGCCCGGGCAGTGCCAGGGTGGCCGCCGCGGAGCGGAGCACCATCCGCGCGCCCGGCCCCGCGGTGGCCTCGACCGTGAGGTGGTCGCCGCCCAGGGGGGCGCTCATGGCGCCGACCAGCATGACGCCCGCCTCGCCGGGCCCGCCCCGGGTGCGGCGCAGGGCGAGCGGCCCCTCTCCGGCCAGCAGCGGCAGGGCTGTGGAGCCCCGCCCGTCGGCGGCGGCGCCGATCCGGGCGGTGGCACGCAGACCGGCCGGGGGGAGGGCGGGGGCCGCGCTGGTGACCGTAGGGCTCCCCTTCGGGCTCACCGGGCGGTCCAGGCGGCGATCCGCTCGCGCACCCAGGCGGCCACCGGGGCCACGCCCTCCTCGCTGCGCAGGGACTGGAAGGCGACGGGGAGTTCGCCGCGCTGCTCGGCGGCGTCGCGGGCCATCCGGCCCAGGTCCGAGCCGACGTGGGGGGCGAGGTCGGTCTTGTTGACGACGAGCAGGTCGGCGGTGGTGACGCCGGGGCCGCCCTTGCGGGGGATGTCGTCGCCGCCGGCCACGTCGATGACGAAGATCTGGGCGTCGACGAGGCCCCGGGAGAAGGTGGCGGTGAGGTTGTCGCCGCCGGACTCGACGAGGATCAAGCCGAGTGATCCGTGTTCGCGGAAAGCCTCCTCCAGCTCCTCGACGGCCTCCAGATTGGCGGAGATGTCATCGCGGATGGCGGTGTGCGGGCAGGCCCCGGTCTCGACCGCGCTGATCCGCTCGGGCGGCAGGACGGCTTCGCGGAGCAGGAACTCGGCGTCCTCCCGGGTGTAGATGTCGTTGGTGACCACGGCCATGGACACCTCCGCGCGCAGGGCCCGGCACAGGGCGGCGACGGTGGCGGTCTTGCCTGAGCCGACGGGCCCGCCGAGGCCGATGCGCAGGGCGCGGCGGGTGCCGTCCGCCCGGAGCGGCTCCGCGCTGTGGGTGTGGCGGTGCGGGAAGGTCACGCCGTGGTCGAGATGCATGGGGGCTCTCCTTGAGCTGGGGCGGGAGGGGAGATGCGGGGTGGGAGTGCGTACGGGGTCCCGCTACGGGAGGACAGGCGCCGGATCGAGCGGCTGATCAGGAGGCGAACAGGCGTACCGGCCAGTCGGCGTGGGCCTGCGCCGCGATGTCCAGCAGCGGCGAGGAAGCCGCGGGCAGCGTGTGCGTGCCGTCGGTGCGGGCGCGCAGGGCTGCCCGCACCGCCTGACGGGACACGGAGTCCAGCTCGGGGGCGAGCCCGGCCAGGACCGCCGTCGCCTCGAAGGGGTCCAGCCCGAGCAGCCGTACGGTGGCGGTGGCCGGCCCGCTCACGCTCTCGTACGCCGCCACGTGCGCGGCCTCGAGCGGCCCGAGCCCCGCCGACCGGGCCGTGACGCCGAGCACCACGGGCTGGTGCGCCCCGCGCGGGAACGCGGCCGCCAGTGCGTCGAGTTCCGCGCCGGGCCAGGTGGCGCGGGCGGCCCGCATCAGCTGGCGCCCGAGCCGCCGCGCGGCGGTGCGCAGCGCGGGCGACGGGGTCCGGGCGTCGGCGGCTTCGTCGAGGGCCGCCGGGTCGATCCCGAGGGCGGCCGCCGCGGCGAGGGCGGCCGCGACGAGCCCGGCGGTGTGCAGCCGGCCCCGGCAGAACTCCGCCAGGGTGGCGGCGTCGTGGATCCGGCCCGCCTTGCAAGCCGCTTCGGCCCCACCGGAGTGGGCGTGCCCTCCGGCGGGGAAGCGGCCGTCGGCGAGCACGAGGAGGGTGGCGAGGCCCATCGGGCCGTGCCCGGCGGCGGAGTCCGCGCCCATCAGAAGAGGAAGTAACGCTGGGCCATGGGCAGTTCTGTCGCGGGGGCCGGCTCCACCACTTCGCCGTCGATGGTGACGGTGAAGGTGTCGGCGTCGACCTCCACCCTGGGCATGGCGTCGTTGTTGCGCATGTCCGCCTTGGTCACCTTGCGGGTGCTCTCGATGGCGACGAACTCTTTGCCGAGGCCGAGCCGTTCGGGCAGTCCGTCGTCCAGGGCCGCCTGGGCGGTGAAGTTGACCGAGTTGAGCCCGGGGGCCCGACCGTACGCCCCGAACATCGGGCGCGGCAGGACCGGCTGCGGGGTGGGGATGGAGGCGTTGGCGTCCCCCATCTGCGCGTAGGCGATCTGGCCTCCCTTGATGACCAGTTCGGGCTTGACCCCGAAGAAGGCGGGGTTCCACAGCACCAGGTCGGCGAGTTTGCCGGTCTCGACGGAGCCGATCTCGCGGGCCAGGCCCTGGGCGACGGCGGGGTTGATCGTGTACTTGGCGACGTAGCGCCGGGCCCGGTGGTTGTCGGCCGGTCCGTCACCGGGCAGGGAGCCTCGTCGCTTCTTCATCACGTGGGCGGTCTGCCAGGTGCGCAGGATGACCTCGCCGACGCGGCCCATGGCCTGGGCGTCCGAGGAGATGATCGAGATGGCTCCGAGGTCGTGCAGGACGTCCTCGGCGGCGATGGTGGAGGGCCGGATCCGGGACTCGGCGAAGGCCAGGTCCTCGGGGACGGCGGGGTTCAGGTGGTGGCAGACCATCAGCATGTCGAGGTGTTCCTCGACGGTGTTGACGGTGTGCGGCCGGGTCGGATTGGTGGAGCTGGGCAGGATGTTCGGCTCGGACACCACGGTGATGATGTCGGGGGCGTGCCCGCCGCCCGCGCCTTCGGTGTGGTACGAGTGGATGGTCCGTCCGCCGATGGCGGCGAGGGTGTCGGCGACGAACCCGGCCTCGTTGAGGGTGTCGGTGTGGATGGCGGCCTGGGCGCCGGTCTCCTCGCAGACGGTGAGACAGGCGTCGATGACGGCCGGGGTGGACCCCCAGTCCTCGTGGAGCTTGAAGCCGAGTGCTCCGCCGCGCAGTTGGGAGTACATGCCCTCGCGGGACATGGTGTTGCCCTTGCCGAGCAGGCCGATGTTGACGGGGTAGGCCTCCAGCGCGGCGAACATCCGTGCCAGGTGCCAGGGTCCGGGGGTGACGGTGGTGGCCTTGGTTCCCTCCGCGGGGCCGGTGCCACCGCCGACGAGGGTGGTGATCCCCGAGGCGAGGGCCTCCTCGATCACGGTCGGGGAGATGAAGTGCACGTGGGCGTCGATGGCGCCGGCGGTGAGGATCTTCCCGTTGCCCGCGATGATCTCGGTCTCGGGGCCGATGACCAGGGTCCGGTCGACGCCGTCCATGGTGTCGGGGTTGCCGGCCTTGCCGATGCCGCAGATCCGGCCGTCGCGGATGCCGACGTCGGCCTTGACGATGCCCCAGTGGTCGAGGATCACCACCCCGGTGATGACGGTGTCGGCGGCTCCTTCGGCGCGGGTCGTGCGGGCCTGTCCCATGGATTCGCGGATGACCTTGCCGCCGCCGAAGACGGCCTCGTCACCGGCCCGGCCGGGGCCGCCGCCGAGGTCCCGCTCGATCTCGACGAAGAGGTCGGTGTCGGCGAGGCGGATGCGGTCGCCCGTGGTGGGCCCGAAGAGGTCTGCGTAGACCTGGCGCGATATCTCAGCCATCGAGCGGCCCTCCGGTCTCTCCGCGCAGTCCCGGCACGGTGCGCAGCCCGGCCAGCGGTACGAGGTCCACGGCGACCGGGATGCCCGGTTCGAAGCGGACGGCGGTGCCGGCGGCGATGTCGAGCCGCAGTCCGCGGGCGGCGCCGCGGTCGAAGTCGAGGCCGGGGTTGGCCTCGGCGAAGTGGTAGTGCGAGCCGACCTGGACGGGCCGGTCGGCGGCGTTGAGCACGGTCAGCCGGGTGACGGGCCGGCCCTCGTTGAGGCGCACCGGGCCGTCTCCGTAGGCGATTTCGCCGGGGATCACGCGAGGACTCCCCTGTCTACGATCGGATCGTGGACGGTGACGAGCTTGGTGCCGTCGGGGAAGGTCGCCTCGACCTGGACGTCGTGGATCATCTCGGGTATCCCCTCCATGACCTCCTCGCGGGAGAGCACGGTCCGCCCGGAGGCCATCAGTTCGGCCACCGTCCGGCCGTCGCGGGCTCCTTCGAGGATGTGTGCGGTGATCAGGGCTATCGCCTCGGGGTGGTTGAGGAGCAAGCCCCTGGCCCTGCGTCTCTCGGCCACGTCGGCGGCCACGTGGATGAGCAGCTTCTCTTGCTCGTGGGGGGTCAACTGCACGGGAATCACCAAGCTTCCGGAACATGATCAGCATCGCGCCGAGCCGACCCTACGGGCCTTCAACACTTTGTTGACCTGCGCATATCCGAGCCAACCTTGTCTTGCCCTTCACGGGGAAAGGCTTTCCGTTCCGCCCACCGTCGCTTTGCCGGCCCATGGGTGATCAATGGTGAAGGGAACGCGGCTGCCACGCTAGGCGTCGCGCTTTTCCGCCGAGTTAACCCAGGTTTCGGGCAGGTACCCGGTTCAACTCGGTTGCTCGCCAGGCCTGTTTCCGTATACGCATGCACTCACAGAACACCCAGCGAGGAGTCACATGTTCGTCAACCCCGTCCGACATATCACCTTCGACGCCCACGACCCCTACAAGAGCGCCGAGTTCTGGTCTGCGGTCACCGGATTCCCGATACACCCCGACGACGTCGAAGGTGACGACGAGATCCTGCTCGAGCCGGGACAGCCCGGTGCGCCCGGACTCCTGTTCATCCGCGTGCCGGACGCCAAGACCGTCAAGAACCGGGTCCACTTGGACATCCAGCCGCCCACCGGCACACGGGACGAGACCGTCGAGCGCCTGCTAGGACTCGGCGCGAAGGTCGTGGACGACCGGCGCTCGGAGGATGGGGTTCTGGGCTGGGTGGTACTCGCCGACCCGGATGGCAACGAGCTGTGCATCGAGCGCAGCACGGCGGAACGCAACCTCGCTTGAGGTTCGCGCCCCGGCAGGCCGGGGCCTGGTTCAGCAGCCGGTGGCGCTCTTCGCCGGAGCGCCGGCCGTCCAGGGCAGGGCGATCCACACGGTCTTGCCGCCGTCCTCGGTGGGGCTGACGGAGAGCCGGCCGCCGGCCTCCGCGGCGAGCCAGCGGATGATGACCATCCCCCGGCCGTTGTCCTGCTGGACCGCGGCCGGGAGCCGCTTGGGCCAGCGCGGGTAGCTGTCGGTGACCCCGATGCGGAGCCACTCCTCGCGCTCCAGCCGGATGTCCACGGTGAAGGTCGGCGACTGCCCGAAGGTGTGCTGCACGGAGTTGGTGGCCAGCTCCGAGACGATGAGGCGGACGCTGTCGGCGGCGTCGGTACCGTCGGGGAGTCCCCACCCGCCCAGCACCTCCGCGACGTAGCGGCGGGCGGCCGCGACCGAGGCGGGATCGCTCGGCAGAGTGACGGATGCTTCCTGGTGATCTGCCATGGCGACGGTCCCTTTCCCACCGGGGCGAAGCCGTCCCGGATCTGTGCTGGACGCCAGAGTGCCATCCATCGTCCCGCCGTTTCCGCCGATCCCCCAAGATATGCATATATCTGTCGCTCGATGCAGTGAACTCTGCTACGGAAGAGCGTATTTGGACGGCAGACTGGTGCGAGGTGTGCCGGTGGAAGGAGGAGGGCGTGCAGCAAGGTCCCGCGGTCCGCCGACGCAAGCTCGGCGAGGAGCTCCGTGCCCTTCGCGACCGGTCCGGATTCACCAGCGGTGAGGCGGCCCGGCTGGCGGGGTGGCACCAATCGAAGATCAGCCGTATCGAGACGGGGCGCAGCGGCGTCAAGGTGGAGGACATCCGGCTGCTGCTCGACGTGTACGGAGAGGTCGTGAGCGCGCAGCAGCGCGCCCTGCTGGAAGCCCTCTCGGCCTCGGCGGCGGGTCCCGCCCCGGACGCCGACACCGGGCGCGGCCGCCAGTGGTGGCACGACTACCGGGGGCTGCTGCCGCAGGAGTACCGGGACTTCATCAGCCTGGAGGCGGGTGCCCGCTCGGCCCGCACCGTCGAACTGTCGGTGGTTCCGGGGCTGCTGCAGACCCCGGAGTACGCGCGCGCCGTGACCCGGGCCGCGCTGGGCGGGCTGCCGGAGCCGAAGGTGGACGCGCTGGTCGACGTACGGCTGGCGCGTCAGTGCGTACTGCGGGCGGATCCACCGCTGGAGTTGAGTGCGGTCCTGGACGAGGCGGTGCTGCGGCGCACGATCGGCGGGGCGGGGGTGATGACGGAGCAGCTGAGGCACCTGGTGGAGGTGGCAAGCCTGCCCCAAGTGCGTTTGCAGGTACTGCCGTTCAGTGTGGGGGGACATCTCGGCCTGACCGGACCGTTCGTCATTTTCTCATTTCCGGACATCGCCGATCTGGATGTGGTGGTACTCGACCATTTGACGAGTAGCCTCTATCTGGAGCGGAAGGAAGACCTTGAGGCGTACAGCGCCGCGTTCCGCACCATCCAGGCGCACGCCCTCCCGCCCCGCGATTCGTCGGATCTCATCAGCGCCCTCGCTGACGACGCGTAAGGAGGCACCTCCGTGTCCGCAACCCCCTTATCCACAGGCGGACTTCTGAACAGCGCGCGGTGGCGGCGAAGCAGCCGCAGCACCGGAATGAACAACTGTGTGGAGACGGCCGCCCTCGGCGGCGGCCTGCTCGCCGTCCGCGACTCCAAGCGGACGGACGGCCCGGCCGTGCTCTTCACCGGGCCGGCCTGGAACGGTTTCCTCGCCTCCATCGGGACGGAACCACTGAGCGACGTGCTCGCGTAGCTCCCGCGGCCGCGCTCAGCGGTCCGTGGCTCCGGCCGGAGCGGTCTTCAGGATCGTCTCCACCGCACGGCTGATCTCGTCCCCCGTGAGATCCGCCCGCGCGGTCAGTCGCAGCCGGGAGATGCCGTCCGGTACCGACGGCGGCCGGAAGCACCCCACGGACAGACCTGCCTCGCGGCAGTCGGCGGCCCAGCGCAGTGCCGCCGAAGCCGACGGGGCCCGTACCGACACCACGGCCGCGTCCGGCCGGGCCGCGGTCAGGCCGGACGCGGTGAGGCGCCCGTACAGTTCGGCGGCCACCGCCCGGGCGCGGTCCGCGCGCTCCGGTTCCCGCTCCAGCAGACGCAGGGCGGCCAGCGCGGCGCCGGTCGCGGCCGGGGCCAGCCCGGTGTCGAAGATGAAGGTCCGAGCCGTGTTGACCAGGTGCCGGATCACCTTGGCCGGGCCCAGGACGGCCCCGCCCTGGCTGCCCAGGGACTTCGAGAGGGTCAGCGTCGCGACCACCCCGGGAGCCCCCGCGAGTCCGGCGGCGTGCAGCGCGCCGCGGCCGCCCTCGCCCAGGACCCCGAGACCGTGCGCGTCGTCCACGAGCAGAGCCGCGCCCTCGGCCCGGCAGGCCCGCGCGTGGGCCGCGAGCGGGGCCGCGTCCCCGTCGACCGAGAACACCGAGTCGGTGACCAGCAGCGCCCTCCCCTCGTGCGCGGCGAGCGTCTTGCGCGCACTGTCCGGATCGGAGTGCGGGACGACGGCGGTGTCGGCGCGGGACAGCCGGCAGCCGTCCACGATCGAGGCGTGGTTGCCCGCGTCCGAGACGACCAGGGTGCCCCGGTCGCTGAGCGCGGTGACGGCGGCGAGGTTGGCCGCGTATCCGGAGGAGAGCACCAGGGCGGCCTCGAACCCGCAGAAGGCGGCGAGCTCCCGCTCGAGCTCCGCATGGAGTTCGGTCGTGCCGGTGACGAGACGTGATCCAGTCGCGCCGGTGCCCCAGAGCTCGGCCGCCTCGCGCGCGCCCCGCACGGTCTCGGGGTGCCGCGACAGCCCGAGGTAGTCGTTGCTGGCGAGATCGAGCAACGGGGAGGAAGCCGGGCGCGGACGCAGCGTCCGGACCAGACCGGCCATTTCCCGGGCCTGCTCTGCTTCGTCGATCCAGGAGAAGACGTCCACGGGGGCGGGGGTGTGCTGGTCGGGCATCGACGGTCCTCGCGTTTTTTGTCGGCAGTCCACAGACCTGCCCGACCCTAACGGCCGGTGACCCCTGCGTCAGGTGTGGCGATACACACACTCTCTTCCGGCCATGTTGTTCGATCTCTCCTTGGCCGGGAGTACTCGTGTGGGACAGGATCGGCGTCATGGACCTGCTGAACACCCTCGTGGACAAGGGGCTGCGGCGTGAGCTGCCGACCCGCGAAGAGGCACTCGCCGTGCTGGCGACCTCTGACGACGAACTGCTCGACGTGGTGGCCGCGGCCGGCAAGGTGCGCCGACAGTGGTTCGGGCGCCGGGTCAAGCTGAACTACCTGGTCAACCTGAAGTCGGGGCTCTGCCCCGAGGACTGCTCGTACTGCTCCCAGCGCCTGGGGTCGAAGGCCGAGATCCTCAAGTACACCTGGCTGAAGCCCGACGAGGCCTCGCAGGCCGCGGCCGCGGGCGTCGCCGGCGGGGCGAAGCGGGTGTGCCTCGTGGCGAGCGGGCGCGGTCCGACGGACCGCGACGTGGACCGGGTCGGCAAGACGATCGCGGCCATCAAGGAGCAGAACGAGGGCGTCGAGGTGTGCGCCTGCCTCGGCCTGCTGTCGGACGGCCAGGCGGAGCGCCTGAAGGACGCGGGCGCGGACGCCTACAACCACAACCTCAACACCTCCGAGGCCACCTACGGCCAGATCACCAAGACCCACACCTACGCGGACCGGGTCGACACGGTGCAGAAGGCGCACGCCGCCGGCCTGTCGGCCTGCTCGGGCCTGATCGCGGGCATGGGCGAGAGCGACGAGGACCTCGTCGACGTCGTCTACTCGCTGCGCGAGCTGGACCCGGACTCGGTGCCGGTCAACTTCCTGATCCCCTTCGAGGGCACCCCGCTGGCCAAGGAGTGGAACCTCACCCCGCAGCGCGCCCTGCGGATCCTGGCGATGGTCCGCTTCGTCTGCCCCGACGTCGAGGTCCGCCTCGCGGGCGGCCGCGAGGTGCACCTGCGCAGCATGCAGCCCCTCGCCCTGCACCTGGTCAACTCGATCTTCCTGGGCGACTACCTGACCAGTGAGGGCCAGGCCGGACAGGCCGACCTCGACATGATCGCGGACGCCGGCTTCGAGGTGGAGGGCGCCGGTACGTCCACCCTTCCCGCGCACCGCTCCGAGGTCACGGCCGCGGGCGGTGGCTGCGGCTCGCACGGCGCGGACGCCCCAGTTTGCGGCTCCTCCGCCCCGGCGGACGGGTCCGGCTGCGGTTCGGCGTGCGGCGGCTGCTCTGGGCATGCCGAGCACGAGGCCTCCGTAGAAGCTCCCGCGCAGGCTCCCGTGGCGGCCTCCGCGCAGGCCCCCGTACCGGCTCAGGCGGAAGCGGGCGAGGTCCGGCCTGGTCTGGTGGCGGTGCGCCGTCGCGGTGCGGGAACGGATCTCGCTCCCAATGCCTGACCAGCGCCCCGCGCACCACTCGCCCGAGGCGCTGCCGGCCGCCGAACTGCTCGCGCTGGACCGGCAGCACGTCTGGCACCCGTACGGCCCGATGCCCGGGCGGCAGGAGCCGCTCGTCGTCGCCTCCGCCTCGGGGGTGCGCCTGCGGCTGGCCGAACCCTCGCAGGGGCAGGACGAGCTGGTCGACGGCATGTCGTCCTGGTGGTCGGCGATCCACGGGTACAACCATCCGGCGCTGAACGAGGCGGTCACCGACCAGCTCGGCCGGATGTCGCACGTGATGTTCGGCGGGCTCACCCACGAGCCCGCCGTCCGGCTGGCCGCGAAGCTCGTCGAGCTCACCCCGGCCGGTCTGGAGCACGTCTTCCTCGCCGACTCCGGCTCGGTCTCGGTCGAGGTCGCGGTGAAGATGTGCCTCCAGTACTGGCGGTCGGTGGGCCGGCCCGAGAAGAGCCGCCTCCTCACCTGGCGCGGCGGCTACCACGGGGACACCTGGCAGCCGATGGCCGTCTGCGATCCCGAGGGCGGCATGCACGAGCTGTGGTCGGGCATCCTCCCGCGCCAGCTCTTCGGGGACGCCCCGCCGAGCGGCTTCTCCACTCCCCTGGACGAGTCCTACGTCGCCCACCTGCGCTCCCTGTTCTCCGCGCACCGGGACGAACTGGCGGCCGTGATCGTGGAGCCGGTCGTCCAGGGCGCGGGCGGCATGCGCTTCCACAACCCGGGCTACCTGCGGGTGCTGCGGGAGCTGTGCGACGAGTTCGACGTGCTGCTGATCCTGGACGAGATCGCCACGGGCTTCGGCCGCACGGGCGCGCTGTTCGCGGCGGACCACGCCGGGATCACCCCGGACGTGATGTGCCTGGGCAAGGCGCTGACCGGCGGGTACCTCACGCTGGCCGCCACGCTCTGCACGGAGCGGGTCGCGGACGGCATCTCGCGGGGCGAGGTCCCGGTCCTGGCCCACGGGCCGACCTTCATGGGCAACCCGCTGGCCACCTCGGTGGCCCTGGCCTCCATCGACCTGTTGCTCGGACAGGACTGGCAGCGCGAAATCAAGCGCATCGAGACGGCCCTGCTGGAGGGCCTGGCCCCGGCCGCGGACCTGCCCGGCGTCCAGGAGGTACGGGTCCTGGGCGCGATCGGCGTCATCCAGCTCGATCACCCGGTGGACATGGGCCGCGCCACGGCGGCGGCGGTCCGGGAGGGCGTCTGGCTGCGCCCGTTCCGGGACCTGATCTACACGATGCCGCCGTTCGTGACGGGCGACGCCGACGTGGCCCGCATCTGCCGGGCCGTGCTCGCGGCCGCGAAGGAGGCCTGACATGGCGGTCCTGGTGGTCTCGGGGACGGGAACCGAAATCGGCAAGACGGTCGTCACCTCGGCCGTCGCGGCGGCCGCGCTCGCCGCGGGTCTCTCGGTGGCCGTCCTGAAGCCGGCCCAGACGGGCGTCGGCCCGGACGAGCCCGGAGACGCGGCGGAGGTCGGCCGACTGGCCGGCCCGGCCGTCACCACGGTGGAACTGGCCCGCTATCCGGAACCGTTGGCCCCGGACACGGCGGCCCGGCGTGCGGGCCTCCCGACGGTCTCCCCGGAGCGGATCGCGCAGGCGGCCCGCGAGCTCGCCCTCTCCCACGACCTGGTCCTGGTCGAGGGCGCGGGCGGCCTCCTGGTCCGCTTCGACGAGGCGGGCCACACCCTGGCGGACGCGGCCCGCCTGCTCGGCGCTCCGGTGCTGATCGTGGCTCCGGCGGGGCTCGGCACCCTCAACTCCACCGCCCTCACGGCGGAAGCCCTCCGGGCCCGGAGCCTGACCTCCCCGGGCGTGGTCATCGGCAGCTGGCCGGCCGAACCCGACCTGGCGGCCCGCTGCAACCTGGCCGACCTGCCCTCGGTATCCGGACTCCCCCTCCTGGGCGCCGTCCCGGCCGGCGCCGCCGCCCTCACCCCGGCCGTCTTCCGCGCCTCGGCGTCAGGCTGGATCGCGGCGCCCCTGCACGGCACCTGGTCGGCGCCGACGGACTGACGGCGTCGGGGCGGGCTCCGGGACGGACGCCCAACAGGGAGCGTGCGGCGGAGGTCCCGGAGCCGGGCCGCGCAGGTCAGTGACCTCCGCGGGGCTCCGGGCAGCCGCCCTCGACGTACATCCCGTGCGCCTTGACGCTCACCGGCGGGCCCAGCCGGCCCGTCACACACGGGCCGCTCTCGGGGACCGACAGGACGAACGAGACGTTCACCGCCCCGGATCCGTACACGCCCCCGCCCTCGAACCCGTACCCCAGCCCGGTCAGGACCGCGCGGAGCTCCTCCACCGTGTGCGGCGCGCCCTTCCCGCCGGAGCCGCCAAGCAGCGCCGCCTTGATCCGCGCGGCGTGCGCGTCGCCCCGGCACTCGGCCCGGGGAGTGAGCTCCGCCTGCTGTTTGTAGGCGTGGTTCTCCGCGTACTTGCGTGCCTCGGGATCCGCGGGCAGCTCTCCCGCCGTCGGCTCGGCGCCGGCCACTGCCGTGTCGGCGCACCGGGCCGCGATCTCGGGGAACAGCTTGTCGTGGCGGGCGACCGCGGCGGCCGCCTGGGCGGCGTAGTCCACGGAGGGCGCCGCGGACGGCGCCGGGGGCTCCTCCGCGCCCCCGGCCCCCGCGGTCCTCGTACCGCAGCCGGTCAGCGCGAGCGCTGCGGCCACCGCGGCGGCGAGGAGCAGGGGTACGGCGCGGGTACGCGCACGGGCGCCGGTGGCCGCCTTCACGCCGACTCCCCCAGCGGCTTGACCCAGCGCCGCCAGTGATCCTCGCGGTGGTAGCCCGCGGCGGCCCACGCCCGCTGCGCCGGTTCGTTCGCTTCGAGGACCATCGCGTCACCCCGGCGACCCCCGACGGCCACGAAGCGCCGTTCGGCCGCATCCAGGAGCGCCGAGGCGATGCCCTGCCTCCGGCGGGACGGCAGCACGGCGAGCCGGTACAGGGAAGCGCGCCAGCCGTCCCAGCCTGCGATCACCGACCCGACCAGGAGGCCGTCGCTCTCCGCGAGAATCAGGGCGTCGGGATCACGGGTGACGAGCCGGGTCACGCCGGCCGCGTCGTCCGTGATCGACGTGCCCTCGGCCGCTTCCTTCCAGAAGGCGAGCACGTCCTCGGCATCGGCCGCCGTAGCGGCCCGTATGTGCAGATCGGTCATGCCCGGGAGCCAAGCACGACCGGTTGCCGGCCCGCCACCGACTTCCGCCCACCGAGACACCGGCGCGGGTTCGATGCGAAGATCCTTGACATCCGGCCCCGGCACGGCCGGACGGGTCACCCGTCCGCCGAAGGGACGATCCGTTCGTTTTGCCTTTCCTTTACCATGTAGGCAGCTGTACCTCTTCTTCGTCTTCTCCTTCTCCATCTCCAAGCGAAAGGTGTGAGCGTCCGTCCATGGGCGAGCCTCCCAGTCCCCTCCCTTCCCGTACGCGACAGCGCGCGACACCCCTCCTCCTGGCTGATCATGGGACGGAGGTGAAGGACCGATGACCGAAGTCCTCCTGCTCGTCGTGGCGCTGCTGCTCTGCCTTGCCTGTGGAGTCTTCGTCGCGGCCGAGTTCTCGCTGACCACCATCGAGCGCAGTGAGCTGGAGCGGGCCGTCGAACGCGGTGAACGCGGCGCCGACAGCGCCCTGGCCGCGGTCCGCAGCCTGACGTTCCAGCTCTCCGGCGCCCAGCTCGGCATCACGGTGACCGGCCTGGTCATCGGCATGATCTCCAAGCCCTCGATCACCGCCCTCCTGAAGGGCCCCTTCGAGGCCGTGGGGCTGTCCGCCGCGGCCGCTTCCTCCACCGCCCTGGTCCTGGGCACCGTGCTGTCGACCATCGTCCTGATGGTCGTGGGCGAGCTGGTCCCCAAGAACTGGGCGATCTCCTCCCCGCTGGCCGTCGCCAAGCGGGTAGCCACCGCGCAGCGAATCTTCAGCCGTACCTTCAGGCCCTTCATCAGCCATCTGAACACCACGGCGAACCACATGGTCCGCCGGTTCGGCATGGAGCCCGCGGAGGAGCTCGCCTCGGCGCGCACCCCGAAGGAACTGGCTGCCCTGGCCCGGCACTCCGCGAAGGCCGGCTCCCTGGAGAAGGACACCGCCGAACTGTTCGTGCGGACCTTGAACCTCGCCGATCTGACCGCCGAGAACGTCATGACCCCGCGGGTCCAGGTCACCGCCCTCGACGTGCAGGCCACCGCCGAGGACGTGGCGAACGCGACGCTCGCCACCGGCCTCTCCCGGTTCCCCGTCTACCGGGGCAGCCTGGACACCGTCGTCGGCACCGTCCACATCAAGGACGTACTGGCCCTGCCGGCGGAGGAGCGGCACCGCCATCCGGTGTCGCAGCTGCTGCGCGAGCCCCTCCTCGTACCGGAGTCGCTGACCGTGGACCGGCTGCTGGACCGCCTGTCGGGCAAGCAGACGATGGCCGTGGTCATCGACGAGTACGGCGGCACGGCCGGTGTGGCCACGCTCGAGGACATCGTCGAGGAGGTCGTCGGCGAGGTCCGCGACGAGCACGACCCGCACGAGACCGCCGACCTGGCCCCGGCCGGGGAGGACGGCTCCGGGCGCGCCCTGTTCTCCGCGGACGGCTCCGCGCGCACCGACCAGCTCCAGCGGATCGGGCTGCGCGTACCGGACGGCCCGTACGAGACGCTGGCCGGCCTGATAGCGACCGAGCTGGGACGGATCCCGCTGGTCGGCGACAGCCTGGAGCTCGGCGGCTGGCTCCTGGAGGTGGTGGACGCGAGTGGGCGGCGGGCCGCGCGGGTGCTGTTGCACGTGCCGGTCGAACCGACGCCCGGTGATGGTAGGGAGGAGGCCCGATGACCGCCGTCCAGTTGCTGATCGGCCTGGCGACCCTTGTCGTCAATGCCTTCTTCGTCGGCGCGGAGTTCGCCATGATCTCCGTGCGGCGCAGCCAGATCGAGTCCCATGCCGAAGAGGGCGACCGCAGGGCGCGCGCCGTGCTGTGGGGCCTGGAGCACGTGTCGGCGCTCATGGCGGCGGCCCAGCTGGGCATCACGCTGTGCACCCTGGTGCTGGGTGTGGTGGCCGAACCGGCCATCGCCCACCTGCTGACCCCGGCGTTCGACTTCCTCGGGGTGCCGTCGGGGCTGACGCACGCGATCTCCTTCGTGGTGGCGCTGGCGGTGGCCACGTACCTGCACATGCTCTTCGGCGAGATGCTGCCGAAGAACGTGGCACTGGCCGAGCCGGTGCGGACCGCCCTGCTGCTCGGACCGCCGCTGGTGGCGCTGACCCGGGCCCTGAAGCCGGTGATCTTCGCGATCAACGCCTTCGCCAACGCCCTGCTGCGCCTGCTGCGGGTGGAGGTCAAGGACGAGGTCGCGGCGACCTTCTCGGACGACGAGCTGGCCCGGATCGTCAAGGACTCCAGCGACGCGGGACTCATCGACGGCCGCGCGAGCGAGCGGCTGTACGACGCCCTGGAGCTGGGGCGGCGGCCGGTGACCGATGTGGTGCTGCCGGCGGACCGGGTGGTTCCGGCCCGCGAGGGCATCACGCCCGCCGGACTGGAGCGGCTGTCCGCCGAATCGGGGTACTCCCGATTCCCGGTGATCGACGCTCAGCGCCGGATCCTCGGGTACCTGCACGTCAAGGACGCGCTGGACGCGGCGGAGCGGGACCAGCCCTTCCCGGTCTCCGCGCTGCGGCCGATCGCGCAGGTCCGGGCGGAGACCCCGCTGGACGACGTGCTGACCGCGATGCGGCGCAGCCGTACGCACCTCGCGGCGGTCCTCGGGCCGGACGGGGCCATGACGGGCCTGGTCACGATGGAGGACGTCCTGCGGGAGCTGTTCGGCAGGCCCGCGTCGGCGTAGCCCGCCCTGCCTGCGCGGTACCCCGGCCCCGCCTGCGGGACCTGGGTACCGCGCGGTAGCATCGCTCCCGCCATGGAGATGAATGCGCGTTACACCAGTTTTGTCGCGGTCGGCGACTCCTTCACCGAGGGCATGTCGGACCTGCTTCCCGACGGCTCCTACCGGGGCTGGGCCGATCTGCTCGCCGACCGCCTCGCCGCGCGCGAGCCGGGTTTCCGCTACGCGAACCTCGCGGTCCGCGGCAAGCTGATCGGGCAGATCGCCGGGGAGCAGGCGCCCGCGGCCGCCGCGATGGGCGCCGATGTGGTGGCCCTCGTCGGCGGGCTGAACGACACCCTGCGCCCCAAGGTGGACATGGGCCGGGTACGCGGGCATCTGGAGGAGGCCGTCGGCCTGCTGGCGCCCTCCTGCGGGACGCTGGTCCTGATGCGCTCGCCGGGCCGCAGCGGTCCCGTGATGGAACGTTTCCGCCCGCGCATGGAGGAGCTCTTCGTCATCATCGACGAGCTCGCCGCGCGGCACGGCGCCCTCGTGGTCGACCTGTACGGGTCCTCCGCGCTCGGCGATCAGCGGATGTGGGACGTGGACCGGCTGCACCTGACGGCCGAAGGCCACCGCAGGGTCGCCGAGGCGGTCTGGCAGTCCCTGGGCCTGCCGGCCGAGGCGGACTGGCGCGCCGAACTGCCGGCGGTCGCGTCCGCGGGCTGGGCCGCGCGCCGCTCGCAGGACCTCAGCTTCGCCCGGCAGCACCTGATCCCCTGGGTCGGCCGCCGCCTGACGGGCCGCTCCAGCGGGGACGGCCTGCCTGCCAAGCGCCCGGAACTGCTGCCCTACGAGGCTCCGGCGGGCGACCGGCTCGTGTAGCCCGCCGGGCCCCCGCCCGCACCGGCCGCTCTCGTAGCAAGGCACAATCCCAGGTGGGGTCCCTACCTGCGTAAACGCACAGCCGCGGCCCAAGTAGAATCCCTCCACGTGACTGCCAAGCCCCGCATCCCCAATGTCCTGGCCGGCCGCTACGCCTCCGCGGAGCTCGCCGTCCTGTGGTCCCCCGAGTACAAGGTGACGCTGGAGCGGCGGCTGTGGCTCGCCGTGCTCCGCGCCCAGAAGGATCTCGGCATCGAGGTCCCCGACGAGGCCCTCGCCGATTACGAGCGCGTCCTCGAGACCGTCGACCTCGGCTCCATCGCCGAGCGGGAGAAGGTCACCCGGCACGACGTGAAGGCCCGCATCGAGGAGTTCAACGCCCTCGCCGGCCACGAGCACGTCCACAAGGGCATGACCTCCCGCGACCTCACCGAGAACGTCGAGCAGCTGCAGATCCGGCTCTCGCTGGAACTGGCCCGGGACCGCACGGTCGCCGTCCTCGCCCGCCTGGGCAAGCTGGCCGGCGAGCACGCCGAGCTGGTCATGGCCGGCCGCTCCCACAACGTCGCCGCGCAGGCGACCACCCTGGGCAAGCGCTTCGCCACCGCGGCCGACGAGCTGCTGGTCGCGTACGGCCGCCTGGACGACCTGCTGACCCGCTACCCGCTGCGCGGCATCAAGGGCCCGGTCGGCACCTCGCAGGACATGCTCGACCTGCTGGGCGGCGACGCCGCGAAGCTCGCCGACCTGGAGCAGCGGATCGCGTCCCACCTCGGCTTCGGCCAGGCCTTCACCTCGGTCGGCCAGGTCTACCCGCGCTCGCTCGACTACGACGTGGTCACCGCCCTCGTGCAGCTGGCCGCCGCGCCGTCCTCGATCGCCAAGACGATCCGCCTGATGGCCGGCCACGAGCTGGTCACCGAGGGCTTCAAGCCCGGCCAGGTCGGCTCCTCCGCGATGCCGCACAAGATGAACACCCGCTCCTGCGAGCGCGTGAACGGCCTGATGGTCATCCTGCGCGGCTACGCGTCGATGACCGGCGAGCTGGCCGGCGACCAGTGGAACGAGGGTGACGTCTCCTGCTCCGTGGTCCGCCGGGTCGCGCTGCCGGACGCGTTCTTCGCTCTCGACGGCCTGATGGAGACCTTCCTGACGGTCCTCGACGAGTTCGGCGCCTTCCCCGCCGTCGTGGCCCGCGAGCTGGACCGCTACCTCCCCTTCCTCGCCACCACGAAGGTCCTGATGGGCGCCGTGCGGGCCGGCGTGGGCCGCGAGTCCGCCCACGAGGTAATCAAGGAGCACGCCGTGGCCTCCGCCCTCGCCATGCGCGAGCAGGGTGCCGAGCGCAACGAGCTGCTGGAGAAGCTGGCCGCCGACGAGCGGATGCCGCTGGACCGCGCCCAGCTGGACGCCCTGATGGCCGACAAGCTGTCCTTCACCGGCGCGGCGGGCGACCAGGTCGCCGCGGTGGTCTCGCGCATCGAGGAGATCACCAAGGAGCACCCGGAAGCCGCGGGTTACACCCCCGGGTCGATCCTCTGACCCCCGAAGAGCTGGACGCCGCCCGCGACCACGTCCTCCCGGACGTGGTCGCGGGCGGTCTTCGTGTCCTGTTCTGCGGCATCAACCCGGGCCTCCTCTCCGCCGCGACGGGCTACCACTTCGCCCGCCCGGGCAACCGCTTCTGGCCCGTCCTGCACCTCTCGGGCTTCACCCCGCGCGTGCTGGCCCCCTCCGAGCAGGAGGAGTTGCCGACCTACCGCCTCGGCATCACGAACGTCGTGGCCCGCGCCACGGCCCGCGCCGACGAGCTGAGCGCGGAAGAGTTCCGCGAGGGCGGCCGCATCCTGACGGCCAAGGTGGAGCGCCTGCGTCCGCAGTGGCTGGCCGTGGTCGGAGTCACCGCCTACCGCACTGCCTTCGCAAGCCGTAGTGACCTGCATGTGATGCTGGCTGCCTGACCTGCGAATACGCGAAACCCCCATCATGTCGGCGTAGGCGGCGCGCTAGGCCCGACGGCCCCGCTGAAGTGCAGCAGCCCGACACCTGCGACACAGAGCCCGAGTCCGAGCCACGCAACGGGGTTGTTGGGGACGTGATCTACGCTCAAATCGACCCCGTCGGGGTGCAGTTCGAATGCAGGAGCCTGACGACGGGCACCGGCGCTGCCACTCGTTTTCCTGGTCATGGACGCAGGACACCGCGTCTTGGGTGATCCGTCAAATTCTACAGATACCAGCCATTTATGAACGTCTGAAAAATTGCCATCCGGCGCTTGCGCTTCCCTCACTCCGCGGCCCCCACCTGCGGAAACAGCAAGGCCCCGACCACCATGGGGTGATCGGGGCCCAGTAACCAGGTCAGCGCGGCAGCGGCAGCACTTCACGCGCCTGCTTCATCAGCGGCTCGTTGACGATCAGCCGGCGCGCCTTACTGGCCGCGCCGTTGACTACCTCTTCCACTTCCTCCACGCCGTCGATGAGGGTGAACCGGCCCGTGTAGAGCTCAGAGTGCCCGTACATGAAGCCGCTCCCCTTGTCGCCCTCGGCGTCGCCTCTCGTGTCCACCTGAAGATGCCACTGCACGTCTTCTAGAACCAGGCTGTCAGGCTTGGGGACGGTGCGGGACGACCATCCCGTGCAGAGAACCCAGTTAACTGCCGACATGGCGCCGCTCACATGCCGGGCTGCCACGTCCATGAAGCTGATGTCAGGTACTTCCGGGATCGGGATGTAGCCCACAACCGCGGACGTCCCGAAGTGGCCGTAGCTGGCGTAGGCCGCTACGCCGTACGTGTCTGGCCACAGGTGCAGCAGAGGGAACAGAGTCACCCTGCTCGTCCCCAAGATCTCTTTAGCCATTGCGCCTCTCCTCACCCATGGGACAGCCCCGCCCCAGTCAACCAGGGCGGGGCTGTGATCACTTGCTGCTAGATGGTGAAGTCGTCACCACATCCGGTGGGCGGGTTGGAGCCCCCGCCGTCGCCGTCCTCGATGTCGGTGTTGTCCCCGCCCTTGACGATCCACTGCGGTGCCACTCGGTACATGTGCCTTGCCCTATCTCTCGATGGGTGGTGCATGACTGGTGGTGCTGCCCGCTCCGTGAAGAGCGGGGATCGTGCCCGTCCCCGCCTAGGGCCGCTCCTCGCCATAACGGCTTGAGGTGGGTCGCCTAGGTGGGGACGGAGTCTTTGGGGTGTGGCACGCCAGTCGAGGGAGCGGGCAGGGTCACGCGATTCCGACCTCACCGGTCGCACGACCCTGCCGCCCCTCCGCCGAACGACCGCCTAAGCGGTCGACGACGGGTCTCTGGGGTGCCCTACAGGCCTCTCCAGGGCCGCTGCAAGGTCTTCAACGTATGTCCGTGCAGCTATGAGGAATGCGGACTCCTGCGCGGGCTGGAGTCGCGCCTCCACGGCCGCATTCAGCTCCGACAGGTACTCAGCAGTGAAGCGGTAACCAGCGTCTGACATGTCGGCTAACTTCCGTGCGGGTGTGCACAGATCTCGTCCGACGCCTCTTGCGCCCTAAGGGGGCTGTAGTCGGGCGACTTCTTGTTCAGCGCGTTCAGTCGCTGCTGAGCCAGCGACGCGCAAACGTCGCAGTCCTCCACCGGCTGAGGACGGGGGAAGAGCCTGAGTACGTCGTCCGGGACTTTTGCGTGCGTAGAGATCGGCATGGGCCACCCTCACCGTTACGGTTCCGCTACCGCCTGTGTTTGTAAACTCAGCGTGGCAGGTGCAAGCACGCATTGCAACCGCCAGACCATGATTTACAAAATTGCATATTCACCCCGCCTCGCATCGCGCTGTGAAACCATGTGCTCGGCCGCCACAGGGCGGGGGAAGTGGAGGGCAGGATGAGCGCTCCGTCAGTACGGCGCCGACGACTAGGCGCGGAACTACGGGCATTGAGAGAGCGCCACGGGCTCAAGTTGGACGACGTGGCCGGGCGCATGGGCCACGGTTGGGACGGACCCCGGCTCTCTCGCGTGGAGCGAGCAGCACTTGGCATCAAGCCCGACGCCTTGGCTGCGCTGTTGGACATCTATGCGGTGGCCGACATCGGGAGGCGCGACGTTCTCATGTCACTCGCCCGCGACGGCGCGCGTCGCGGGTGGTGGCAGACGTACCGCGACATCATCTCGCCGGCCTACGCGGAGCTGATCAGCCTGGAGGCGGACGCGAAGAGCCTGCGGTCCTATCAGACACTTCTCGTCCCCGGACTCCTTCAGACGGCGTCCTACGCCCGTGCGTCGATCTCTGCGATCAACATGGGATCGTCGACCGAGCAGGTGAACGCGCTCGTCGAAGTCCGCATGGCTCGACAGTCGGTGCTGTCACGCCCGGAGCCACTGGAGGTCTGGGCCATCATCCACGAGGCCGCTCTACGTCCAGCCCACGCAGACTCCACAGTGATGCGAGACCAGTGTCAGCGACTCCTCGACCTGATGGACCTGCCGCACGTCTCCATACAGATCGTTCCCCTGACTGCCCCGCCCCATCCCGGCATGGCCGGTCCGTTCACCGTACTGGGCTTCCCAGAGTCGGCAGACCTTGACGTCGTTCTCGTGGAGCACCTGGCCAGCGCCCTATATGTTGAAGACGCCGCCGACGTGTCGGTCTACGGGTCAGCGTTTGAGCATCTTCGAGCGCATGCGCTTCCGTTCGACAGGTCGGCCGACCTCACCGCAAGAATCAAGCAGGAGCACTCATGACCACTCTCACCGACTCCTCCGCCCACGGCCTGACGTGGTCGAAGTCCAGCTACTCCGACGGCGGGAACAACTGCGTGGAGGTGGCAGCCGGTCAGCTCGCCGGCGTCATGCCTGTTCGCGACTCCAAGGTCTCGTCTGGCCCCGCGGTCATCATCGCTGACTCCAGCTGGGGCGTCTTCGTCGACGCCGTCAAGGGCGGACAGCTCTAGCCCCATCCCCCGCACAGAGCGCCCGCTCCGGACCACGGGGCGGGCGCTACGGCGTTTCTGGGCCCCACGCCTGAGGCCCTCCCCCGCGCCACTCGATGAGTGGGAAGACGGCAACTTCCTCCGGCTCCAGCTCCAGGCCGGCACGACGGAGGAACTCCGCCACGTCGCGGAGGCCAGTCGCCATGCCGAGGCTCTCCGCGTCGACGTGCACGTGCCGGGCCCCGGCCTCGTTTGGCGGGTCGACCACTATTCGTGGGCTCATGGCTCCAGCGTCGATGCGACGCCGCTCGTCGACGAGGCGGGAGGGCCGATCGGGTGACGGAGCAGGAACGCAAAAAGCCCCCGCCGGATGTCCGACGGGGGCGGGCGGCTTCAATCTGTGGCGGTCAGCGATGCACCTCGGCGGCGCAGGGTGACCGAGTCACGCACACCGTGGTACGTAGTCATCATGTTTCCCTCCGTCTGCCACACGACCGTGACACGGCCACGGGTAACGGTGACCTCTACGGCAACGCACAGCTCCGGCGGCTCCGGTGACTTCCCGCTGATGAGTACGTCGCCCACCTGAAGATCCCCGGCCAGGACCGCGGGAAACGTGTCGACCCCGCTCGCCCAGTCTGCCGCGTCAGCCGCGCGGAGGAGCGCGTGCGCCAAGGCGCGGGCTTCGGCAGAGGTCAGCTCACTCCGTCCCGACGTATCCAGTGTCACCGTGCCCGCAGGCCCGGCGGCTTCGTCTCCGGTAGCTACGGTGACAGTGTCGAACGGACCGATGCCGTCGTTCACGTCGTGCATCTCGTAAATCACGCGCTCTCCTCACACACTCACGGGCCGGCGGATGTCGCGGTCACGCCGGGTGCACTCGCGGAGGTCAACGAGTACCCGCGCGGGCTTCTCCCCCGGGTACTTCTTGACGTGCCCGTCGTTGGCCCATCCCCGGATCGTAGGCACCGCTAGCCCAAGGCTGTCAGCCACTTCCGTATACGTCCTCAGGAGGGGCCTCTCCGGCTCCTCCAGGGGCCCGGCGGGCAGATCCTCCCCCGGCTCCGCTTGCGGCTCCACAGCGGGCAACTGGGGCTCTTCCGGCACCACTTCAAGCACCTCGTCGACGACCGTCTGATTCCGGCTGTGGATGAGCAGTGATCCGCCGAAGAACGCCAGCACAGGCCACCCGGCGACCGTCACGCGAAGCCAAACGGGGAGCGCCGCCATGTCGAGCACGCCCGCCGTGGCCACGTTTGCCCCGAGCGAGGCAGCTAGGGAGAGGACGAACCACAGCCAGGGGCCACGTGCCTGAATGCCCGCCTTCCGCGCTACCCGGATCCGCCTCCACGCCATGACGAGCAGAAGGTCGACGCTCACCGGGTACGCCCAAGCCTTCCACCCGTCCTGGCCGGCGGCAGCGGCTACATCGTGGATGTGGCTGAAGGAGATGGCAGCTGCGATGACGGCCTGGATCAGGATGGGGTCGACGTCGCGTAGGCGGCTCAGGCGGTTTCTCATGGCTCCTCTGTCATGTGAATGGTGTGTACATGGGAGGAGCCCCTGCGCGCGCAATTCGCAGGGGCTCCAGGGTCGGTCAGTTCGCCATGAAGAGCGCTTCCATCTCCTCCGGCCACGGGCACCCGTTCTCGCACAGCTCCAGGAAGCGCCCACACTCGCACTTCGGCCCGCGCTTGACGTGCTCGATGCGAGTCCACGCGCGCCACTCACGGTTATTGCCGCGCCCGAAGTCAACGGTAGTGCCGTAGAGCATGTAGTCGCTGTCCGCGGATCGCACGGGGCCGAAGACCTCCATGGGGTTGCCCGGGAGGCGGAAGACGTCGCCCATCATCAGATCCTTGACGTAGCCGGTTCCGGCGTACGAGGTGTGCTCGACGGGCGTTACGGATTCATCTGCCGGGATCTCCTCTGCCTCGACCGTGACGGTCGCCTGGAACTTCTCCTCGCACTTGCTGCACATCGCGGCTCCCGGAGTGTTCCGCACCGACTTCTGCGCGGCGGCCTTGTCCTTGGCGTTGCTCGCGAACATCGCCGTTACCTTGCGGCCCTTGTGGCACAGCGCAACGCCGTCCACGAAGGCGTGGAAGTCGAAGCCGGTGCGGCCCTGGTCCCAGATCTCGGCGGTGATGTTCATTAAGACTCCTCGGTTCGTGTGCCCCTTGCGTGACTCCAGAGTCGCACACTTATGGCGTACGCCACAACCCCTAACGGCCGACCTCCGTAAGGTGCCTTACGGAGCTTTCCCTCAGGACCGCCACAAGGGCGCCGGAAGGGAGCGTCACAACCCACCCACGGCGGACGGGGGTAACCGTCCAGCTCCGCTCCCGCGCCTGCCTGACGAGCCGGCTCTGTGCGTCCTCGTCGACGAGGGCCGTCGCCCCGCTCTCGAACGTCACGCGGTAGCGCACGGGCGCTCCCCCACGTGCCGGCGGACGGTCACGCTGGCGTCGCGGGGGAGGATGACCACTCCCCCGCCTACCGCCGGGATGCGGACGTCGTCCGTGCCAACGTGCGCCGCTTCCTGTGCGGCCCTCCACTCCCGGCCGTGGCGGGTGAAGACGTCGTGGCGGTTGATCTTGTACGCGACGGTGTGGACTTCCTTCAGGATGCTCACAGCTACCCCTAGAGTGAGTGACTGACGTGATGGTCGGAGCCCCTGCGCGCGCAATTCGCAGGGGCCCCGACGCTGCTACTTGACCGGAATCAGGGCTTTCGGCACAGCCGATACACCGTGCCGGTATACGTCACCTTGCTTCCACTCCCAAACCCTTCCGAATCGGTCGGTGATGGGCTGCGGAGCGGAGGTGGTGGACTCCACCTCGTCACACCACTCACTGAGTTCGGTAAGGATCCGGGCTACGCCACCAACCGGCCTGCTGGCCTCTCGCACGACGTGGTCGGCGCAGACGTAACGCACGAACAGGCGGTCGGGACGGTGCTCCACAGCGTCCGCACCGCAAACCCGCGACGGCAGGCCGTAGCGGTTCAGCTCCGTCGGGTGCTGACAGGCGCCGGTGACCTCGTGAGCGGGAACGTGCTCTTCGCTAGTCGCTTCGACGGTCGGCGCGACGCTCGCGCGCTGCTCTACGCACCAGCTGTGCCGACAAGCCTTACCGATTTCCTTCGCGTGACCCTCGTCGCACATCTCGAAGGTGCCCGGCGCGTACCACTCCGCGGCCCACCGGTCGCCGTTGACGGGCTCCTGGTCGATGAAGTCGATCGACCGGCGCATGTAGTCGAGGGCAGACTCTTCGTTACCGAGGTGCCTGCCGAGACTGACCCCGTTGACCGAGTGCTGAACGTAGCCGTACTCACGGCCCTTTGTCGTCTTCAGCGTCCGGCCCTTGTAGGTCTCGGTCTTCATGTCTGCTCCTCCGTGAGTCCCTGTTGTGACTCCATAGTCACACAGTTATGGCGTACGCCACAACTCATTCGCCAAAGAAATCCACGCGCTCCCCCACTCGGTCCGTGTGCCCCGCGCGCTCCTCCGGCGGCAGCCACGGCGCGATGATCTCCGTCGGCCCGTACTCGACTACCCACGGCGTCGGCTGCATCGGCTCCGTCTGCGTCTCGTGCCGGCCGTAGCCGACCAGCGCCACGACCGAGGCGGCGAAGAGCGCCAGGCCGACGAAGATAGGGCGGTAGGGCAGCTCGGGGTACTGGAGCCGACTACGGCGTACCGACGATGCCCAGACGCTGTGCCCGCGCCCGTCGCTGACGTGGTACGGCTCCAGGATGTCGCTCTGCATGTCGACGGCCCTCAGTCGGCCCCGGGTGCCTTCTCGGGTGTGGCAGGGAGTTGTGGTTACGGTGACGCGGTCTCCAGTGCGGAGAGGGCGAGAGGACATGACGTCTCCTAGCTTTCGGGCCAACGGTGCTTGTCGGCACACTCGACATGGGCGAAGAGAACTCGCCCCCGGATGCGGCCGACAACACGCATGGCTCCGTCCCGGTTGCCGGGGCAGTAGGTGCAGTCGAAGCCGTCCCACTGGTCAGGAGTCAGTTCGTCGGCCGGCGGAAGGTCGTAGGGGTAGAGAGACACAGTGCCTCCACGTCCATTGGGTGGTTTCTCGAGTGCCCCGCCGCGGATTCGAACCGCGCGCCCGCCGGCGGAGAGCCGGAGGGTGAAGCCTTTGCGGGGCGGTCGTTCAGGCGGTGGATCCGCCGGCGTAGTAGCGGAAGAAACTCACGGCTTCAGCGTTCCGGTACGCAGTCATCTCCCGCTCCGCGTCGATGCCGGAAAGCTCCAGCGTCTGTGTGACCTCGGCGCCCTCCTTACGTGTGAAAGTCCACGCTCCTGGGTGCACCTCTTCTACGTAGACACGGATGTTGTCAGCGTCTCGGCTCTTGAAGATCGGGAACTTCATCTCTCCCCCTACGGCCTGCCTCATCAGCGCGGGGAGGCCATCGTTTGCGGATGCCCGAAGGTCGGCTCGGGTGCCCCGGCCACGCCCTGACGGTGCCGGGGCGGGTTTGCTGTCAGTTGCCGGGGCAGCTGTCGTAAGCGCAGCGAGGGTGCCAGGGGCAGACCTCCCCCGCTTCGGCGTCCGCGTGCTGGGAGCGGAACTTCAGGGCTGCACGGTCGCCCTCTGCTTCTGTATCGAACGGCCCTTCCAAGTAGGTCGCGCCGTTGTCGGCAAGCACCGCGTACGTCATGGCCATCTCCCTCTGTGGTTCGAGTGCCCCGGGCGGGAGTCGATCCCGCGCCCTCACGGCTGGATGCCGGGGCGAAACGTTCAGTCGCTCACGCTGTTCTCGGCGGCGTGCCTGCACTCGCGGCCTTCGAGAAGCGCGGTAAAGCACGACTCACACTCGATGTTGAAGCGGTTGGTCTCGGCGCCACAGCAGGGGCACATTGGCGGTCCTCTTCTCTGTCAGAACCAAGTCCGTGAGTCCCTGGCGTGACTCCATGGTGACACAGTTATGGCGTACGCCACAAGTCCTAATGTCAGTGCCCGATGGCGAACCGCAGCAGACTCGACTGATCTCCCTGCCGCACGGTGCCCCTGGAGTTGATGACCTCCAGCTGCCACGAGCCGCCCACGCGGTACGCCTTGGCTACGGCACACGCGTTGCCGGAGCCCAGCAGCGACGGCCAGATGTCCGCCACTTGCTCCGGCCGGCCGTCGGAGGCGTCGTACACCTTGAAGCTGACGTTCGTCGCCTTGTCGAAGGACGCGCCGCGCTTGAAGGCGGCGCAGACGAAGACGATGGACGTCACGTGCGGCGGAATGCGGCTGAAGTCGACGGTGATCGTCTCGTCGTCGCCGGCCCCGTGGCCGGTCTGGTTGTCCCCGCTGTGCACCACGGCGCCGTTGCTGAGCGGGTCGAGGGAATCCAGGCCGGCAATGCGCACCGGGTCGTCGCCCTGCATGAGAATGGCTACGGCGTCGAGGTCGGTACCGCGCGCCTTTCGGGCCCATCCGACGATCCCACCAGAACCGCCGCCCGTGGTGTCCCACGATGCGCCGATGGCCATCTTCGTCACGCCGTCCAGGTCCGCGGCGCCGGTTTCCTTGGTCAGGGTCAGGGTCATGGTCTCTCCTCTGTGTTGGGCTACTAGCCGGCCAGGAAGGCGGCCAGGGCGACGACGTCGGCCCCCGTGTGGGCGGTGCCGGCGAGAAGTTCCTTCGCGCGGGTTGCGAGTGCTTCGCGGGAAGTGGTTTGCGGGGCGGAGAGCCCCTCTACGTCGTCCGCAGACATCCACATCGCGTATTCATCGCCGTCCCACCGGACGTAGTACGGAAGAGAGGAGTCGTGCGCGTCGTATTCCATGACAGTGCCGATCCGGTGGCGGTCGATTGCGTGCTGTACGCGGCCGCCCTCGCTGAACACCGTCATCGCTCGCCACCGCCCGTCAGGAACGCAGCTACGGCCAGTACATCGAACACGGATGCATCGGGGCCGGCGAGGGTTCGCGCTTCGAGGTAGAGGGCGGCGCGGGTGGAAGGGGCGACGGAAGGGACGGGCTTCACTACGCGCTCTATGCTCTCGCCGACGAAGTACCAGAAGCCGCCTTCACCGTCGTCGACCACATATCGAGGCGTTTCGGGGGCGCCCTCGATGCGCGCCACGCGGAAGACGTCACCTCGCAGCACGTCGGCATGTTCAGCGCCGTCGGCCAGTACGCGAACGTCGTCGCCAACCTTGATCGGTGCGTCGACGGCGGACGTTGCCTCAGCGGCAGGCGGCGCTTCTCCCCCATCGATCTCATCCGCCAGGGCCAGAATGCCGCGGGCGAAGGCGCGGGCGTCGGCCGCGGGCAGCGAGACGCTAGCGCCGTCGTCGCCTTCGTCGAAGGCATCCAAGTGGACGCTATCCCCCACGCGGAGGGCCTTCATGTAGTCGTCCTTTGCCCAACGGCACTGAGCGCGGTAGGTCTCGTCCACAGTTTCTCCTCGGTGAGTTTCGTAGCTCCGTAAGGTGCCTTACGGAGGTCAGGTCAGCAGCTCGTCGACGTCGGGGGCAGCGTCGCTCAGCTCGTCGACGGCGAGGCGGACGTCGTCGCCCCACAGGGCCGCCTCGTCGGCGCGGACCCCTTGGACGTCGTATGCGTCAAGAGAGGGAAGTCGGGTCATGATCACTCCTCGGTTATAGTTCTGTCCGTGCCTCACGCAGCAACGCTTACGGCTTCCCGACGTCGGTAGGTGCGCGTGAGGTCGAGGTCCATCAGCCCGGCCACCCGACGTGCGGAGTCCTTGCCGTCCTTTCGAAGCTGACGGAGGGTCGCCGGCCGGATTCCAAGCTCGTCCGCAACCGCCTCATCGGGCATCTGCTGCGTGCGGATGCCATAGAAGGCGCGCAGGGCGTAGGACTGACGCGGAGAGATTTGCGTCAGCAGCCAACGCGCGAAGTCCCGACGGTCGGTGTCCGACTCCGTGTCGACGACGTCCGGGATGTCGTCCGCCAGGGTGCGCCGGTCGCCGTCGCTCTCGTCATCCGACACGGGGGCGTCGAGAGAGATTCTCGGGTGCAGCGTCTCCAGGCACGACACGAAGACCTCACGTGACATGATCTTTCGGGAGTCAGCGCTCATCGACAGGAGCATCCACGCTCCCTCTATGTCACCCTCGCTGGTCCACAGGGCGCGGCGGACGCGGAGAACCGCCGTCGGGTCCACGGTGAGGGAGGTCGTGGACCGCACCCAGTGCTCAGCCACGGCACGGCGGACGCTGGCGTACGCGTAGCTACTGAGGGAGGCGTCAGAGGTCGTGTCGTAGGCGCGGAGGCAGGTAATCAAAGCGGCCCGCGCTTCCTGATGCAGGTCTTCGACGTCAGTCCGCGAAGCGGCGGGAGCTACGGATCGAACGATGCTCATCAGTACGCCGTCGTACTCGCTGATCACGATCCACATGGCGTTCTGGTCGCCTCCCTGCGCGGCTCGTACGACCTCGATGTCTACAGACGCCTTCGTCATGTCGATCTCCTTCATTAGCTGCTTGTGTGGGAGTAATGGGGTGGAGAGGAGTGCATGTCAGAAGTGACTTATGTGACCTAGGCCACACAAGAGACCTGAGCCCGGGTACGACAAAGCCCCCGTCCCTCGCGGAACGGGGGCAGGTCCGTAAGGTGCCTTACGGAGCTAGCTCGTCAGGTCATACATTGGGATACCCAAAGCGCCGGCCATCGTGACGTCGGCGCTGGCAAGCGGGCAGACTGCCCAGCCGGCGAGGCGGTAAAGGGCGTGAACGTCAGCCCATGGGATGTGGTGTGCGCTGACCAGCAGGGCACCATGAAACCCGGCCAGTTCGGCCAGTTCCTCACACTCTTGGACCGTGACCTGCGGTCCCGTCATGACGATCATTCAGACCCCCGTGCTGCAAAATCGTCCCCTTCCCATCGGGCTAGGGCGCGATCCATGGATGCGGTAACGCCCAGCACGTACGCGGTGGCAGCAGCGAGATACGGGGCGCCGATCTTCAATTCGTCGTGCAGCGCCTGGCGTGCGCTGTCTAGTGCGATGTCCTCAGTGGGGCGCGACGGGCCCCGGGTTGCGGAGCGGCCGGTCTCGTCCGGGGCCGCCCGCGGATTCCGACTGCGTGCGGTCTTAGCGTCGTCGTATGCAGCGGTCAACTGGCGTAGCTCGTCGACCGCTCTCTGAAGGCGGTTGATCAGCTGTGACAGGGGATGTCCGCTGGTGTGGTCGAAACCGTAAGTGACGCTCTGCTGTGGCGCAATTGCCGTGCGGTTGGTATATGCCAAGTCGTTTGTCAAGATTCGCCCCCATCTGTCCTGGTTAGAAAAAGTTGGGACCGCCGTACAACTTATGGCGTACTCCCCATCTGACCTGCCGTTATGACGTACGCCACAGGACAACCTTCAACGGTTCACCGTTACGCAACCGTAATCTTATGGAGATCCTGTGAACCGGAATCAGCCACTCCTCAACCGCTCTGCATATCCGGAGAGTTGCACTCCGCTGAGGAAGGTCCAGCTAGAAGCCCCAGCCAGTCCGCTATGTCCTGGTCGCTCTTCAGGCGGTTGCAGTCCCGGCAGGCCGGCGCGATGTTGCTCCAGTCGTGAACGCCGCCCTTTGCAAGCGGATTCACATGGTCCATTTCGGCTTCCACCGACCCACCAAACGGGGCGTCACAGTAGGCGCATGACCAACAGTCCAGCTCCTCCAGGAGACCGAATACGTCGCGTCGAGTGGGGCCACTAGGGGGCTCAGGCTTACGCATGAGGGGAGCAATCGTGACAACTCTCCTGACAGGTCGGAACCCTGAGAGTCGGTTCTCTACCGGCGCTCTAGGAGCCGATGTCACTCTCTGTGTTGTCGATGCAGGACCCCTCATCGGAGTCACTTCCTTGCCGTCTCGGCAAGTTCCGCGGCTTCCGGGTTCGCCGCGTACCAGGGGTCGTTGTCGATCATCGTCCGTGCCTTCTTCATGTAGAGGGAGCCCCATGACGACCCGCCAACCTCCGGATCGGTGCCGAGCGGGATGCCACGGAGGGTCATCGTCATCGCCTCCCCAATCTCCCGGGCCACGTCGTGTGCCTCGTTGTCAGTGGCGTCTGCCACGATCTCGTCATGCACCGGAAGCAACACGTGAGAGGTCAAACCACGCGCGTGGATCTCCAACAACCCTTCGGCAAAGATGTCCCGGGCCGTCGACTGGATCTCTCCGTTGAAGCTGGCGTACGCGGCGTCACGGTCGAAGACCAGCCGGCGTCCCGACGGTGTGCGAAGCGTGTAGCCGTTGCGGATCACCTTGCTCTGCAAGCTCCGGATGTAACGAGCCAACTGCGGGTAGGTCCGCTTGTAGCCCTTGACGGCGTCCTGTGCCGCAGCCAGGGACAAGCCCGTCTGAGCAGCTATCGTCTTGGCCCCTCCCCCATAGGCAACCCCCAGCTGCACCACCTTGGCGACCTTGCGTTGTCCGGGCGTGAAGTCGGGGCCGTAGACGCTCGCGGCCGTGAGGTTGTGGAGGTCGTCACCGCGGAGGATGGCTGCGGTCATCCTCTCGTCGCCGGACAGGGCCGCCATGACGCGAGGCTCCACCGACGAGTAGTCGACGGAGATGACCCGGTGTCCGTCGTCCGCTACGACGGCTCGCCGTACGAGCCATTTGCCCGATGGGAGTTGCTGGAAGGGCGGGTCACTGATGGACATACGCGCAGTTCTGGCGGCAAGTGCCCCGATCTTCGGGTGCACGCGATCATTCTCGTCAGCGGTCCGAAGCATGGCCTCTGCGTAGGACGTGCGCCACTTCGACGCCCGCTTACTGCGCAGTACTGCCATGGCGAGCGGGTTCGGTGTCCGGCTGCCGATGGGCTCCCATTCCTTGTCCACGTCCGCCAGCCGCTTCAGCACCGTGCCGTTCACCTGTACGGCGCCCCCGTCTGTCCGCTCGGGGATCACCTCTCCCATGCCCAACAGCGCTTCCGAGAGCTGCCGAGTGGAGTTCACGTTGGCCACGCCGTACCTGGCGGCACGACCGGCCCACTCCGCCGACTCGTCCAGAAGGTGTGTAGAGAGCTGGGTCGTGTAGTCGCGGTCGATCCGCATCCCGCGGCGCTCGATGAGGGCGCAGACGTAACCGACGTCGTGCTCGAAGGGGATCAGGCCGGGATTGACCCCCAGCTCCTTGACGCGGGCCTCCACGAGCGGCAGCAACCGCGACGTCAAGATGACGTCCCCGCCGGCGTAACTGAGGTACAGCGGATTGTCGATGTCGATGTGCGCCCACCCGGTGTCCTTCGTGTGGCCGATCTTGTGGAACTCGCCTATCAGCCCCGCTTGGGTGTCGGGCGCGGACGGATCGACGTAGTGGGCCGCAGCATCCTTCAGTCCGTTGCCCACCCCGCCCTGATCCCGTCGGCGGGGATCGGACAGGTGGAGGTGGATGTAGGTGTCGAGCGTCTTCGGCGCCAGCATCTCCAGGGAGGCGCCGGGCAAGTGCCTGTCGGTAGCCAACATGTCGAAGTTGCGGTTCTGCATGGAGAGGGCGGGAAGCGTCCGAAGGGCCCATGCGGCAAGACGTCGAAGGTCGTCGCCCTTCTCCACCTGAAGGACCCACGCCTGATCCGGGGTGCCGAACTGCGCGGTACGGATGCGGAAATCCTTGGAGAAGGTGGCAAGCCCCGTCGTCTCGGTGTCATACGCCATGCGCCGACCAGAGTTCGCGACGTCGAGTACGTAGCGCTGGAAGTCGCGGAAGTCTTCGACGGTCTGAGGTACGTATACCGGGATCGGCTCCCCCAACACAGGGAACGTGTGCGTGATCATGCTGCCTCCTTCGTCTGCCCGAAGATGTCCGTCGATCCGTCCGGCTCGTCCACGCCCTCAGCGGTCCGGTTGGCTAGCTCCCGTTCCACGTCGGTGGCCAGACGAACGCCATCGAAGCCCCACTTGCCCTGCGCGCCGGCACGCCGCTTTGTGAACCCGCGGCTCTCCAGCTCTACGCCCAGCGCCCAGCCGGACAGCACCTCCTTACGGCTCAGCCCCGCGTCCTCCGCCCACTCCGCGTAGGCACGCCGGACCGCCATCGGAGCCACCCGCGCGCCTGACTCCTGAACCAGCCGAGCGGCAATGAACTCCGCTAGACGGTCTTCGCTCTCGCGGTAGTCCTGCGTCGCGGTGGCTACGGACGAGGGCTCTCCCAGTCCGTTGGCGTACCACTCCACGGCGCCCGCCACGGCCCACGCGAGGATGCCTTCCGCCTCCGCACGGAGCTTGGATGGAAGCGTGATGTCCTTGTTGCCCAGTGCGTAGGAGAACGTGGCGTCGAACGGGATCAGCTTGACTCGCCTCCACGTCCCCTCGTCCTGCGAGAGAATCGCCGGCTTGAAGTTCCCGGCGACAAGGAGAAGGAACGACGGGACGTAGGTGAACGGGTTCTGGTTCAGGAACCGACAGGTGATCGGGTCTCCGCCGGTGAGTTGCTTGACCAGTGCCTCCGCCAAGCGGGAATACTTCTCCGTCTCGCTGGCCGTCACCAACCGGGACCCGCGAAGAGCTGCAAGCTCTGGCGACGCCTGGCCGACGGTCACCGACTTCTCGAAGGTGCTGAACTGCGTTGCCTGCACCACGCCGCTGAACACGTGAATTAGAGCGTCGAGGAACGCCGACTTCCCGTTGCTGCCTTGTCCGTGAAGGAAGGCGAAGCAGTGTTCCGACGTCGAGCCGGTGATCCCGTAGCCCACGAGCCGACGCATGAAGGCCGACAGGTCCGTGTGTCCCGGAAACACCTCCGTCAGGAACAGATTCCAACGCTCCGCGGGCGCGTCGGGGTGGTACGACACCCTTAGGCGCTTGGTGATCATGTCGGCTGGAGTATGCGGCTGAAGCTGCCCGGTTCGCAGGTTGATTGTGCCGTTCTCGACACTGAGCAGATCCTCACGCGCGTCGAAGTCCGCAGCCTGTGCGGGAACGCCGGGGACGGAAGGAAGTTCCTTCAGCGTGGCGTCGATGGACTTGTTCGTCAGAGCCTTCAGCGCCAGGCGCCGGTTCGCGTCGTCTCCGGAGGCAATCAGCTCGGCCCCCATCAGATGAAGCTGTCGCCGTACCTCAGCACCCCCCGACACCCAGATACGCCCGTCCCAGACGAGGAAGCCAAGTCCCGCGGCGTACCGAACTCCCCCGCCGTTGCGGGCCATGAAGTCCCTGAGGCGAACCGCCAGGCCAACGTCTGTGTTGTCGAACATCTGGCGGGCACTCTGACTCATCTCCGCAAGAGCGGCGTCCGTCGCGGGGACGTCTGGGGTTGCGGCCTTCGACGCCTCCGGCTCGACGACCGGGGCGGAGCGGACGGCACGGTGCAGTTCTGCGGGGAATGCGGTCACGTCGCGGGCCCTCCAGTCGGTGAGGTCGTCTCCGTCGTTCGGGATCTCAAGGCGACGCACCATGACGCCGGCGCGGACGAGCGCGACGGCAAGGGAGTCCGTGAACCCGGCTCCCGCGCGGTCCCGGTCGCCGCAGATGACGACGTCAAGATCCCGCAGCCCCCCCGCCAGTTCCGCGACAAGGGCGGCGTTGCGGGCGAGTCCAGCACCACGGATGGCCACGGCGTCGTATCCCGCGCCCACAGACGTCAGAGCGTCGCCGGGACCCTCGCAGATGAGTACGGTGTCGAAGCCTGCGCCGGAGCGCATCACCCCGTACTTTGACCAAGCCTTCCCGTCGACGTTCGTCAGGCCGACCCATCGCGCCGGGCACTTGCCGGAGAGATCGCGGCCCTGAAGTCCGCGGATCACACCGTCGAATCCCGCGAGCGGGACGGTGAGTCGCGGATACCGCGTGAAGGAGCCGGACAGCCACGGGGCCTTGAACTCCAGGTGGTGACTGAAGTAGCCAACCCCTAGTTCCTGCGCCGCCTCCACAGACAGGCCGAAGCGGTTGGTGAGGTACTCCTCCGCGTCGTCGACGTCCGGCAGCCAGGACGACGTCTGGTCGACGAACATCCGCAGTCCGGCAATCTCCGCCGGCCCGATCGTCTCCGGCACCTTTGCGCTGATGGTCCGCGCGCCCTGCCCGTCGACGTCGAAGAGCGCGGAGGCGGGAAGGGGGATGGCCTTCAGGATGTCCGCCTTCGCGCAGCCCGTCCGGCACACCATGAGAAGTACGCCGTCCTCTTTCAACGTGAGCTTCAGCGACGGGTGCGCGCGGTCGTTGTGCGCCGGGCAGAGGGCAAGGTAGCCGTCGTGGTCCTCCTCCACGCCCTTCAGCCGCGCAAGGATGTCGGTCAGTCGCAAGGTCTCTCCTCTCGCGGGTATGCCGAAGGGGCGCCCCGTAGGACGCCCCTTTCAGCGGTGTTCGGTTGTGGTGCTACTCGCCCGGTCGGCCGTTGGTGTCTTCGAAGGTGATCGGCCCGGTGTGGAACAGGTGATAGTCGGCGTGTTTGTCGCCGCGTGAAAGCGCCACGTCGACCGCCCACTCAGGATCGAAGCCCGTGCTTTCCGGGTCGTACTCCAGCACTCCGGAGAACCGCACGATGCGCTTCACTCCTCCTCCTCGACATCCTCGTAAGTGACTGACGAGACGCTCACGCCGTACGCCGTGTAGTTCCACGCGTGCTTATCGCCGCGCTCCAGGCAGGCGGACGCCCATCCCTGGGCGTTGGACGGAGAGAGGTTCCCGCCCTCCCACTCGTCGCCGTCTTCCTTGACTTCGAGGGTGGCTGTGAACTCGATGACGGCCTTCCTCACACTGCCTCCCGGTGGTACTCGTCGAAGATGCGCCATACGGGATCCGGAGCGTGGTACTGAAGGAGCGTCTCCGCTGCCTTCAGCCGGTTCATCAGCCGCACGTCCGTCGCCAGGTCCCGCACGACATACGCATCCGCGGTCCCCTTCATGCGCCGCTTGACGACCGCGCAGCCGAAGGGTTGGCCGGCATGGATCGCCTCACGGTTGGCTTGCGCGATGTAGTCGGAGAGGGTGATCGACTTCTCCGCCTTCGCCTCCAGGGCGTGAAGGTAGTAACCGTCGATATCCCCGATGTCCTTCGCGCCCATCTGCACGTTGCGGTGTGCGGCGGGGTTGTGGTGCTCGCGGAGGTAGGTGACGAGGGCGGATTCCCAGTTTGTTCCTTTGGCCTTACTTGCGTTGGCCATCAGAACCTCGTGTGTCGCACGTCGAAGTGCGTGCCGTCGGAAAGCAGCCCGATGACGAATTGCGCGGCGTCCAGCTCCTCCCCCTCCCTGAAGTTTCGGTGTCCGGGCTCACGGTCGCCGAGGCTGTCCGGCTCGTCCTCCCGATACTCCTCCGCGTCGCCGTCGTAGGTGTAGACGTCGATGTAGCTCAAGGACGCTCCTTCCACGGCAGCTCATCAGTCGGCGTGCCGTACTCGACCCGGTACAGCAGCGACCATCCGTCGGCCGTCATCTCGTAGATCTCGCCTCCGCGCACACGCTCGTACTCCACGTAGCCGACGGCCAACTTCGCCCGGTGTAGGCCGACGTGGTACTTCACCTCCGGCCGGCGGGCCGGGATGATCGACGCGAAAGACTCGTACCTCAGCGCGTCGCGGTAGCGGGCGCACTGGGCTTCCATGCTTGGCCGCGCCATCAGCTCACGTCCTCCCACGTCGTCGTAGCCTTCTGCACGCGCCCGCTTACGACGCCGGCGTACATCTCGGAGTTGTACGAATCCCACGTCTCCCGCGTGAGCTGCCCGCGGGCGGCGCCAATGGTGTTGTACGGGCCGTAGGACGTCTCGTGTGCCTCTCCCGTGCACACGTACATCGGGCTACCGTTACCAAGCTGCCAATCAGGGTTTCGGACCTGCGTGCGCCTTACGACCAGCACACGGAACACGTCCTGGTCATCACCGACCATGCGACGGGACATCAGACCAACGTCTCCTCTCGATTCATCACGTGCACGAAAGCGCCCCGCGCAAGCGCCACGCCGGCCGCCTCCCAGTACCGGGGCCAGTCCTTGCGGGATGTCGCTGCCCGGCGGATGTAGATCAGGTCACCGGGGCCGGCGCTGCGGACGTCGCCAAGGGCGGGGGCCATGGCGTCATCGACTACGTGGAAGGCGCCGGTCACCGTTCGTCCCAGTAGGCCGCAAGGAGACTCGGGCCTCCCGCAACGTCCACACGGACCGCCACAACGTTCGTTGCGGTCACACCCTCCAGGTGCGCCACGGCCTTCCGCGCCTGCGCCGCACCTCCTGCGATTACCAGAGCGTTGATGAGCTCGCGCGGGCCGGGGTTGTCGGTACGGGTCACTTCGTAGAGCGCCATCGGTTCTCCTCAGTGTTGTGTTGTCCTACGCCGAAAGCCCCCGGGACCAAAGTCACCGGGGGCTGAGGACAGGGCCGTTAGACCTTTGTCAGGGGGCCGTAGTTGTCGACCGCGTACCAAAGGCTGCTGCTGTTTTCACTCGGCGCACTACCGCCGTACTCGCCGCGCGCTGCACCGCCGAAGCGCGCGAACCTCCAGATGTCGCCGTCCCTGTCTCGGTAGGTGGCCGTCAAGTCGTAGACGATGTCGTAGTACGTCTCCACGTCCGGCGCCTCCGCCTCCGGCGCGCGAGAGACGAGGGTGAGATACATACCGCCGCTGGAGTAGACCTTCCCTTCGTCGGCCTTGACCGCGTACCAGTCACCCCCGATGCCATCGAACGGCCCGGCTTCCACCGTGTAGGACTCTCGAAGGGACTTCACTCGGTCGCCCTTGCCGAATACGCGCGGCGCAGAGGACAGATCCGATTCCTTGACGGTCCGCTCCGTACCGCCGTCCTCCCGGACCACGTACATCACGTAGCGATCGAACGTGCTCTTCACGGGACCGTACGTAACCTCGACCTCACGCGTTCCACACACGGTCACGCGGTCGCCAACCTTGTACGTCACTTCTCTCCCTCGCTGGGCTCACCGATGACCACGAGCCGGTTGGCTGACACGGTCTGGACCGCGCGAGTCTTTCGCGCGATGAATCCAGAGTCACGGCCGGTGGGCCGTACCTTCACCATGGGGACGACGACGCCGCTGGACTTGTCGCTCTTCAGCTCCAGGACCACGGCTTCCGAGAGGCGGACGAGGTTGCCCTGTCGCGTCGCGTAGGAGATCAGGACCCCGGGCCGGATTTCGGCGCCGGTGTAGTCGGTGAGACGGGCTTTAGCCATGTGTGCTCTCCTCTGCGTAAATGTCTAGCGTGAGTAGATGGCGATATGCCGCGAAGGCCTGCTGCGGAGCTACGCCGTTGCCGATCGCGTGGAGCTGCTTCGCCCGGGGGTCGCGCTTGCCGTCGACGAGGCCGGGCACGCCGGTTACATGTCCGTCGTCGAGGCCCATCAGCCACTCAGCGAATCGGGCCGTCAGTCGGCGTCCGCCGCGGGGGCCAAGCTCTGTCGGGGCCGGCGCCTGGCGGCCAGTCAGGAGCTCCCACCGTCGGATGGCGGGAAGGTAGTCTCCCCACCACTCGGCAGGTGAGTAACTGCCGTCCGCAGGTTCTCCCCGCCCTTCCGGTTCGGGCTCGTCCCCGCTCCTCCCGTTCCGTCCGACGCTGTCGGGGTCGGGAAGTAGGAAGCTGACTTCATCATCGAGAGTGGGGCCGTGCCCCCCCCCTCTTCCGCTTGTCCGGGTGCTGCGCTGCCCCGTTCCGGCCGAGCTGCGCCGTCGGGGTCTTCAGGACAAGCGCCACTTCCGACAGGGGCCTGCTGTTCGTCCCATGCAGGTTCGATGCCCCCGACTTCCAGTCGCGGGCTGTCGGAGTCGGAAGGCAGTTCACCACGTGCCCCGGAAGGGCGTCGTACTGCCCTTTGCTGCTCCGTTGGTTCGGCCCCCCATGCGGTCCGTCGGAAGCCTTCGGAGTCGGGAACACGTCCGGCGGGGTAGGCGACTGCGAACCACCGGTCACGGTGGTGTGGGGCTCCCACGTCGGAAGCTCGTAGACACGTCCACCGGACGTCATACCCGATCGCGGCCAAGTCGGTGACGACTTGCCAGAGACCGCGCGACCGGATGGCCGATACGTTCTCCAGGAAGACAAGTCGTGGTCGAAGGATGTGAACTGCTTCAACGACGTTCCGATAGATCCCTGATCGCCCACCGTCGATCCCCTCCCGCTTGCCGGCGTTGCTGATGTCCTGGCAGGGGAAGCCCGCCGTGATGATGTCCACCTGGCCGAGCAACTGTGCCCAGTCGCAGGCCGTGATGTCTCCTATGTTCGGAGCGCTTGGGAAACGGTGCGCCAGAATCCGTGACGCCGCCTCGTCCACCTCCGCGACGACGGTGACCTTGTCCCCCGTCAGCGCCTCTACTGCGATTCCAAGTCCGCCGTATCCGGCGCAGAGTTCGAGGATCGGCACCGGATCAGCCCTCACCCATCGAGTCGAGCACGTGGAGAAGTCCGGCTTGCGGAACCCGATCCGCAGTCAGCCGCACCCCGCGGAGTTCCGGACGTTCCTCGGAGGCGAGCTGCGTTGCCTCCGCCTCGTGGTTCGCGATGACAACGAGCGCCGTGGCCACGTCCACCCCCGGGTCGTCCGCGCGGCGGACTAGATAGATCGCCATTTGATCTCTCCTCAGTGTGCGTAGAATCGTGGAAACGCCCGCCCCTTCCGAGCGCAATTCGGAAGGAGCGGGCGTTGGTCGTGGTGCCGGTTAGGCGGCGTTGGCGAGAGGCGCAGCGGATTCGTACGCGCCGTAGACCTTGATGTCCGGAACGTTGAAAGAGACCGTCTGGCCGGCGCGGGGGCCCTTGTTCGGCACGTAGCTGACGTTCTTAATCGTCAGTGACGCGCGGACCTGCTGACCGGGATACTTGTCCAGCTCCGCAAAGAGCTTCCCCAGCTCGTTCACGAGGCTCCAGGAGCCCGAGTTGAAGCGCCAGATGCCCAGCGCGGGGTCATCCACCATCCGGAACGTGATGTCCACGGACGGCTTGGGGCCGCGCATCTTCTGTGCCTCGAACTTCCGCTCCGCGATCAGGGACGGGCAGCCGCAGGCCTTGCCCTTGTCTTCGTCGGGAGAGAGGTACTCGTAGCCGTCACAGTGGTGGATCATGCCAGCGCCGGGGACAAACTGCTTGAACGAGGCGTCTACGCCGTCCGGCTCGATGATGATCTGTACCGAGGGAGAGTCGGTCAGGATCTGGAGGTTGTCCTCCTTGTCCGTCTCCCAGCTTTCCGGGTCACCGCCCATGAGTGCTGCGACACGGTCGGCAACGACGGGATCCCCCGTAGTCACGCGCCACTCGTTCAGGCTCTCCGGCTGATCCTTGCCGTTGATCACAACCAGCCGACCAGAGCGGAAGCGACCGACAGTGTCGTCCGCGTAGCTCGTGCGCTCCTGCGGAGCGGCGTCCGGGTCCGTGTCCCAGATTCGCGAGAGATTGTTCTTACCCAAGAGGTGTACCTCCGTGTGCGTGTGTGTGCGTGGCTTGCGAGTTTCTCCGTCTCGCTCTCCTGTTATGGGGTGGAGCCTCCCCGATGTCAGACGCGGACTTCAGGACCTTTTCGAGCGCTCGTGATCACGGCGCCACCTTCAGGCGCAGCACCGAGGAGCCGTCCTCGTCCACTCCCATAACCTCCAGCACCGGGGCTCCGTAAGGCGCCTTACGGAGGGGCAGGCGTCCGTACTCGTCGGCCGCACGCTCTCGCTCGATGCGCGGGACGAAGGGTCTCCGCTCCCTGTCCGCTGCCGTCAGCTCGTGCAGCGCCGCGTAGATGGGGCGGAGGTGGGACTCCAGAAGCTCCGTCGGCGTGTCGGCACACATGGTCTTGCCGCGGATCTGACGCACCTCATCAGCGAGGGCTCGGTGTCGGCGCAGCTCGGCGGACAGGGTGGCGATTTCTGCCGCCTTCCGGTCCATGGCTTCTGCGCCGTAGGTGTAGGCGTCGGCTGCGCGGAGACGGGCGGAGTGCCAGGCGGAGCGGTATCGGTTGCGTTCTGCGCTCACGTCCTCCCACGCTGAATGAGCCTCCGCCACGTCAGCATGCATACCCGTGCACAGGCCGTCGACTTCGTCCCCGATCTCCTCCCGAAGCTCCGCGTTTGTGTCCTCCGCGTCGACAAGCTGCTCTACCAAGATCCACGCGCTCTCGTGGTAGTACGCCTCGATGCGCTCTTCGCGCGTGCGCTCAGACATCGTTCTCCGCCTCTCTCAGGGCCTCTGCGGTGGCCATCGACCACATACGCACCTTGTGCTCTACGGCGCGCTCCCAGGGGTCACGTGCCGCCTGCACAACGTCGGCAGAAGTCGGCATGGATCGGATGAGCGCACGGAGCTGAAGCGCTCTGATGTACCGCGACTTGGCCCGCAGCTTCTCCCGGGCTTGCTCCAGCTCCCAATAGACCCGCTCCTCCCTCTCCCCCTTCCACCCGCGGCCCTCGCAGGAGAGGCAGTCAGCCGCGCGGCCGTGCCACGGCGTCTCACGGAAGGCAGTCCGCGGCTTCCGGCGCCGACAGAGTCCGACGCAGAGAAGATCAGTCGCCATCGTTCTTCCTCCGGTTCCGGTATCGAGCCTGCCGTGCTCGCCCCGTCGCGCGATAGCACCGCAGGCATCGCCTGTGACGGCCACCATCAGCCTCCGTAAGCTCAACGTCATACGGGTGCCCTGACGGGCATGAGGTTTTCCGAGCGTTAATTCCAGTAGGCCCGTTACCCCGTAACGCGTTCTCTCGCTCCGACACAGGCTCTAGGTGCCAGGGGTTTACACAGGAGCGGATTCGACAGAGGTGGTCCAGGTCAGCGCCCTCAGGTATGGATCCGCGCTCCAACTCGTAAGCCGCCCGGTGAGCCAACACCATCGCCCCCGCCAAGAAGAACTGCCCGTACCCTCCGCGGGTTCGAGACGCGCGCCACCGCCAACATTCCCGGGCGTCACTGAGATTGACGTCGACCTTTGCCCAGAACCGCTCCTCAACCTCCATGGCACGTCCCGGTCTGGCACCTGAGGACACGATGCAGATCCCCCGGAGTGACGTCTCCGGGCAACCGGCCGTCGTCGAAGAAATGCACACCGGCCCGCCTGTAGACCTCGTCGACGAGCTGCGAGCAGATCATGTGCCCCGTCGACGCCACGAAGTCGCGAAGCACTCGCGGACGCACGTCGTAGTGGGCCAGCGCTATCGAGGCGTAGTCCAGGAAGCTGTACGGGGTGCCGACAAGGCGCAGGGCCTCATCCACGATGACGTCACGCTGCCAATCCGTCAGATCGAAACGCCCCGTTGACCATTCGACTACGGGTGATGCATCCTCCAACCGAATCAGCTCGGCGCCGCCCGGCATGCCCTGGACGACCAGGCCGTCACCGACGTAAACGAAGGCGTGGTGCACGGGCGCAGCGTCCCCAATGAGCCACTGGCCGGCACTCACGAAGGCACCGGCCATCCCGCGAATCTTCGTCAGCGCGAAGTCTCCGGGCTCCTGGATAGGTATCGAGACCGTCATGACGGCAGCTCCGAGAGGTCGGCCAACAGGTTGCGTGCGGCGTCCGAGTCCTCATAGGCGTCTGAGTTCGGGACCACGCGAAGCACACGCCGAATGATCTCCAGCTCCGCAATCGTGAGTTCCACGTCGACAGTGCCGGCTGATTTGATCTTCGCCATCAGTCCCTCTCTCCGTCCGCCAGAAACTCAGCAACCCTGACGACGTCAGGTGTGGCGCCCCATTCGCGGCCCTGTACGGCCTCGTAGGCCGCGTTGAACAGGTCGAGGCGCCGGAGTGCTCCCTCAGTCATTTGCGCGGCTGTGGAGGGCTCTCCGGGGTCGATGTCGGTCATTGGGCCTCCGGCTTGATCCGAGCCGCGCGATACGTGCCAGCATCCTCAGGCTTGTTGACGAGGAGCCACCGGTACGTGCGCAGGCTGGTCACCGTCCACCCCGCACGAGCCTCCGAGAATGTGATGCCTCCGGCCGGGCACCGGCTGCGGAACGGCTCGGGAGTCCGGTGCTGGTACAGCTGCGGGTCGTCGCCTGCACACTGAACCCGCAGTAGTTCTTGCAGCGCGGGCAGGTTCCTCCGCGGGAATGACTCACGATGTCCACCCTCCATCCGCCAGCAGATCCAGGAACGCCACAGCGTCGTCGTCGCAGCCAGCTCCCTCCATCCGGCGAGCAGCCTCGTGAAGTGCCTCCGTGACGTACGCGTCCAGCAGCAGCCCAAACCACACGTCGTACTCTGGGCTGCCAACCTCCGACGCCGCACGCTCCAGCTCCTCACGGGCCGGGCCGTTGCGGTGCTCGGGGCAAGGGCAGGTGGACGTGTCGCCATCGAGGATGAAGTGACCGGGATAGCCGGTGACGCGGTTAGACATTGGGCACCTCGGGGTCAATCTGGTCCGCCAACCAATCGGCCTCTCGGATGGTGTCCGCATAGCTGCGGATACGCGCCGCATTGCGTCGCGACGTCTCGCGCTGCACCTCCAGAAGAGCGGCGCTCAGTTCCTCCAGGTCCTCCGGCTCCGCCTTGGACACGAGCCGCCCCCATGCACTCACTCGGACACCTCCGGGTCGATGAGGTCTGCTGCCACGTACTGGCCCGCCGGCGAGTAGTAGTCGTTGTCGGCATCGGCGTGATCCCGGATCCGCCCCGCCAGCTCATGTGCGTGGACGTCGAGAAGCTTGAAGAGCGCCTTCACCGCCGGCCACTCGATGGCCGGGGCAGTCCAGTCCAGCGCGCGGGCAAGGTCTCCGAAGGCCTCCATGACCGGGTCAGTGTGGTCCGGGCTCATCCGTCTACCTCCGGGTCGATCAGGTTCGCCGCTTCCCACATGCCCTGTGGCGAGTAGTAGTCCAAGTCATCGCGCTCGGAGTGCGTCCGGATCCGCGATGCCAGCTCGTGGGCATGCTCCGCCAGGATCTCGTCAGCCACCCGTCCCGCCACGACGCGGAGACTCCCCTCCGAGTCGCCGGCCATCATGCCGATGATCTTCTCTCGGGCGCTCATTCCGCGGCCTCCCGCAGCTTCCGCGCCTTCTCCTCGAAGACGTTCCGCATCGTGCTGCGGATGTCGTCGTCGACCCCGGAGTAGTTGTAGGGCGACCACACCTCGTCGGCCATCTCGTCGAGGACGAGGGCCAGTTCCAGACGGATGACGCGAAACATGTCGGCGTCAGCGTGGGGATTCACTGTGGTGAGGGGGCCGTAGCAGTCTTCGACCTTCCACCGCTCCAGCGTGCACCCGAGAATCGCCGCGTCCGTAGAGTGCACGACCTCCATGCGCTCGCCCCGGTCCTCCCAGACGTCGCCGTCTTTGTCGCGGTACTGCGTCATCGTGATCCCCTCCACTCTTCCTTGACCCGGCCGACCATGGCCTTCGCGTCCTTCTCGTTGTGCGTGTACGTCCCGCCGCGTTGCTTCGTCAGCAGGTGTGCGAGCCGGCGGATAAGGAATTCTTCGGCGTTCACCACGTCAGGGCCTCCGCAGCCTCGTCGACGAGGGCGTGTACGTCGTCGCGGTTCATGACCACGGTGGCGATGGTCTCGCCCCGGGCGTTGCGGGTTTCCAGGTCGTAGGAGTGGTTCCCGTGCGGGCGGATGGTGACGGTAGAGCCGTCGGCGGTGTGGATGGTGGATGAGCGGAGCATCGTCTCTCCTCTGCTGTGTGGGTACACGCCGAAAGCCCCCTGCTCCGGAGAGGCAGGGGGCTGTGGTGCTGCGTGTGTGACGTGCGCTACTCCTGCTTGGAGGGCTCAGCCACGTAGAGGCGTTCCCACCGGATCACGTCGTAGTCGTTCAGCTCCAGACGGGGCAGATCGCCATACCCGTTGTCCAGCTCGAACCCATCATCCGCGGCAGCCTGAATCGCTGCCTCGATGGCGCGGGCGTGCTCTTCGAGGGTCACACGCTCTCCTCAGTGCGGTGTCGGGCACGAGCCGCGCATGCAGCCGTGCGTCCAGCAGTAGTCGGGGCTGCGCTCGTCGCTCATCGCTTCCTCGTTGTCGTCGGGGGCTTGGCGGCCGGCTTGGGGGCGACGGGCTTCGTCGTCTTCTTTGGCTTGGGGTGGTCGATGTCGATCTCGTAGCAATCCGACGGCGGGTTGTCCTCCGCGGCGCAGGCCGTCAGAAGGAGCGGGGCAACGAGGGCCAGAGCGACCAGGGGCCGACGGATGGTCACGCCGCCTCCCACTTGGCGGCGTCGTTGTGGTCGAGAGTGACCTTGAAGACGTTCTTGGACTGCGAGTGGAATACGCAGATGCCTTCGGGGTTCATGAAGCCGGGGGCCGCATGAGAACCCTTCTGCTGCAAGATTCCGAGGGTGCCCGTGATTGCCGGTTCACTGAACGGCCCCTCGTACAGCACCGGCACAGCGTCGACGACGTCGCGAAGGGCAGTCTGTACAGCCCGGTTCCACGGCGTGTCCGACTCTCCTTCGGCGCCATACCAGCGTGCGGTGTTGAACAGACTGAAGCGCTTCGTCTCCAGGCCGTACCGACGCTGGATCCCCTGCCCCCACCACTCCCCGAAGTGAAGGCCCGGCCCGAGGATGTATGCCAGGTCCGCGGCGTTGGCGTGGACCCACGTCGCGAATCCGTAGTTGTCCTTGTCCGGCGTGATCAGCCGGTTCCGGGACTGCGCCGCTACCCGGCCATCGTCCGCAACGTGGATGGCCGCGTTGGTTCCATCGAGCTTCTCCGTGATGACGACGTCCCGGAAGAGTCGCGCCGTCTTTGGCCAGGGGGTGAAGGTGAATTCCAACATGCTCTCTCCTCAGTGAAGGCCGTACGCGGCGAGGATTTCGGCGCGAATGAGTTGACCGGTCCGCGACTTGTACTTGTGCTGACCACGAACGAGATCCGCAATGTGCAACTCTTCGGCGAGAATCGGTTCAGGCAAGGGGATGAAGATCCCAAACTGCCTGTACGCCGCCTCTGCTATCCGCCAGGCGTCAGCACGGTCTGTCGTGGTTCGAACAGCGACCTCATACAGCGCCCCAAGTGCGGCGTGAGAATCAGCGCCGAGTAACTTCATAAGCTCGTCCACAACGTCTCTCCTCTGCGCATGGGCGATAGCGGGGGCGCCCGTACTGGACGCCCCGCTGTATGAGTGACTGGTGTTACTGGGCCGGGCGGAACTTGTCCGTCATGTGCGCGGACAGAAGAACCGCCAGGACCACGAGGACCGCGGGCCCAAACCCGAAGGCTGGGATGATCGCGAACGTCGAATGAAGCCCGCCGGCAAGGAGCATCAGGAGCCAGGCTTCAAGCGACAGCATGCCGACGCTCGCCGCAGCAGCAGCCATGGCCTCGCTCGCACGGCGCTTACGACGCTCTTCCGCGGTCTCGATGATCGTCATTCGGTCTCCCCCATCAGGAACCGGGCGAACCGGTCCACGGCCGAAACCTTGTCGGACAGCTTCACGCCGTCCTGGTACCCGCGAGCACCTGTACTCATGGCCTCCACATGATCCCGTGCGATCTTCAGGGCGTCAGCGCGAGACATGCCGACGGTGACCGCCGCGCTTTCTGTCGTCGCCGTCGCCGTCAGCGCGTCAACGGCGTTCGCGAGATCTTCCAAGAGCGAGTAGACATCGTGCGGGATGTCGCCATCACCGTCGTACACGACGTGGCGCTGAACGTCGCTGAGTTGCGCTTGCAGAGGACCAAGGTCACTCACTCGCTCTCCCCCTTCAGTCGCGCAATCTCCCGCGCCTGGCTGACGATGACGTTCTTCAGGTCGTCGACGAGCGAACCGACCGGCGCCGTTGCAGCGATCTTGCCGAGAACGTCAGCGGTGACGACGTCGCCCGACAACCAGTCCGTCTTTTCCGCGGCCGTGGTGTGGATGACCATGTGTGCGGGCTCCCGGCGCAGGGCTGCCCGTGCGGCGCACAGTTCGGAAGCCAGATTCGCGCTCTTCTCCCGCGCCTCGTCCCGCTCCGCCTCGAACTGTTCGGCGGCCTCGTCTGCTGCCTCCTCCCGGGCGATGGCTGCGTCAGCCCGCGCCTTCTCGGATCGGAGCAAGTCACGCAGACCGGCCACATCGGCCCGAGCGATGTCCCGTGCCTGACGAAGATCCACCACCGTGCGCGCGCACCTCGCCGTCTGATCCTCCGTTGCGGCCGAGATCAGGGCGTCCCACACCTGGCGGTCCATGCGCAGGCCGACAGTCCGGCGAGTAGTCCGGACGCGGCTTAGGAAGGGGTCTGCAATCGCAGCGTCCTCGTCGTACTCAACGAAGCCAGTTGCCGTCCGGAAGGGGCCGCTCTTGAGGCCAAGTTCTACATAGTGCGGGTCGTCGATGTGGCGGACGTAGCCTCCGAAGAACTCAATCGGCTCTTCCATCACGCCGCCCGCCTCTGCGTTCCCGTCACCAGCGCCCCGCCAAAGGCGACCGGCGGCTTGCCGACAACGCCCTTCTTTGCCTCCGCTTCCCAATCGAAGGTGTGACGCAGCGACTTGAAGTGCTCGAACACGTCAGGCCCACACGCGACCTTCACAAGCTGCCAACCCTCCGCGCGGACGTGGAGGACGGCGCCGCCGGACCACTTCGGCATGGGTACCGACTCGCCGGTCTCCGCCAGAATGATGCGGTCGGCGTACCGGTAGGCGGAGAGCTGGAGCGCAACGCTCTCGTAGACGGCCTTCGATGTCTTCCAGTCGATCCCGACCACTTCGCCGTCGATCTCCGCGATGGCGTCGAACGAGCCGGCGTACTTGTGCGTGTCCGACCAGACCGTCTCCTCCAGGTAGAGGAACCGCGGCTGGATTTCCTGGAGGAACTCGGAGAACCAGCGCACAAACGGCTTGAGGTCAGCGTGTACGTGCTTCGCGTTGATCGTCTCGCCGCGTGCCATGCGCTCGAAGAGATCGTGGGCGCCGGACCCAAGGTCCGCGGCTGCACCGGACGTCCGTCGGTGCGCGCCCTTCAGGTAGTCGACTGCGCCCTTGGGGTCCCGCTTGCACAGTTCGGAGACGATGTCCCAGTTCTTGACGGCGGCCTCCGCCGCTTCCTTCGCGGCCCAGTAGGTCAAGAAGTCCTTCGGAAGCATGCCTACCACGGACGTTACGCCCGGGACCTTGATGCGCCCGTCGTCCGGGTCGATGTAGAAGCGGGACCCGCTTCGCTTGATGGTGCTGACTCCGGCCATCTGCCCTCCGTCTGTCTGTTCGTCTTCCTCCACGGTTATGGGGTGGAGACGGTCAGATGTCAGACGGGAGATTCAAGATCTTCGGGAGACACGCCCCGAGACAGACCAAGGGCCAAAGTGCCGCACTAGACCCTCTTTTCCACTTCTCTTAAGACGCGTTAAGGGAAAGTAGAAAATAGGGTCCGGTTCGGCACTTTGGCCCTCGGGGAGGACGCGGACGACGTCGACGAGGCAGCCGACTAGCCCTCTGAGCTGCGCTTCTTCGTGTGGCGTCGCAGCTTCGCGACTACCTTCTGGATCTGCTCAAGTTCGTCATCCAGTTTGGCACGCTGCCCGTCGGTCATGTCGTCGACGACCGACGCTGACAGCTGCGACAGGATGTCGTGGGCTCCGCGGCCCAGCCGAAGGTGGTCAGCCACGGGGTAGGACGCAGGAGCCGGGATGACGTCGTTGGGTTCGCCGGCCGATTTCTTCGACGTCTTCCGTGCCTTCGCCGAAGACTCCAGCTCAGCCCGAGCAGTCATGACGATGGCGTTCCGAGACTGGCGCGCGGTCTTCTCCCGCTCTGCCGGCCCTGCGATCTTCAGGTCGTGTCCTGCCAGCTCCGCCGGAGACACGACGGTCCTCAGGTGGTTGCCGATGTGCCAGCGGACGGCTGCCTGAATGGCTGCCTGGCTGTCCGACGGGATACCGGACCGCGAGTAGAGGGACGCGGCTAGCTGCCGGTACTCGTGGGAGCGTCCAAGCCAGTCGTCAGACCGGCGCCTCAACTCCACGAGCACAACAGCGACGTTCTTGAGTAGCGTCGTCTGTTTGCCGTTGATCGCGTCGTACTCGCGGGCGTACGCGGCGCCTCGGTTAAGTAGCTGCTCTTCGGACTCACGTTCGATAAGGTCAGGGGACAGCACCGGGTGCGACGGCTGCTCGGTGTGCGACGTCGCCTGTGCGGCCGTCCTCTTCCCGCTAGGGACGGGGAGGGTCGATCGGGACATGCGCTAGCTCCTCACGGTGGTCTTAGGGTCACCTTAGCGCGAGTGACGGGGGCTCTGTCTACGGCGCATTGTGAGTGTCACGTGAAGGCTTTTCCACACACGGAGCAAGTAATCCCGCCCAGATCCATCGTTGACTGTGCCGCCCAGACCCGTCGCGGGGGGTCACACTGGCACTGGAACGCCGGGCGAGCCGCGCGTTTGGTCCCTGTACGCGGGGGTTCGAGATGTGGCAGCGCAGTTGGAATGGCGTCGCTCAGTGACTCCATGTCCCCGATGTGCCGCTCGCGAGCCTCAGAGGTCATTCGGGGGTCGGGGTATCCCCGCACCCGGTCGCGCTCTCGGTCCGCCGGCCACTCAAGTCCCACTTCTACAGCGGCATCCCGGAACGCCTCGTTGTGGTAATAGCCACGGCTTGCGGTGTCCTTCACGCCACGCGACCAGCACAGCACGTGTGCCGCGTCATGGAGGAGCGACGTAATTACATCCTCCGGGCCCCCTGTCAGGACTTCTGCGCTCACGGCCAGGCCCTGCAATACGTCGTTTTTCAGGTTCCATCGCTCCGGTCCGTGGTCAGCGGGTGGCGCGGTTGTTACTACTGCGATCTGCGCATCTGGTAGCTCTGGCACGCTGGCACGAACGCGCGTCCATGTGGTCGTCAATGCGTCTACCAGGGCGCCGGGTGAGGTCGGCATGATCATGAGGGTACGCCCGTTGATTGTGGCTAGGCCCCCCTCCGTAAGGTGCCTTACGGAGGATTTAAGGTTCTCGGTCGTGGCATAGTGCCTTGCCCTGCCCGTTGGCCGGAGCGCCTAACCGCGATTGTGCTCCACATCACAATAGAGGGCAGGGTTGCGCGTCAGGGGTGTGCGCCGCAGACGCTCCTGCCCGGAAACGCAAAAGAGCCCCCGCCCTCCCGGTGGCGGGAGAACGAGGGCTCTGAGGTGGCACTTTTTGTCACCGGCCGCTGATGAACTTCATGCAGGCGTCCAGGTCTACGCCGCGTTCCTCCATGGCGTCACGGAGGAACTGCCAGGGGTCGCGGTTGTTCTTCGACAGGTTGCAGGTCTCGCACGACGGGACGAGATTGAAGAGCGCGTGGGGGCCGGGAGCCTCGTCCGCGTCGGCCGGCTTCAGCGGGTAGAAGTGGTCGACATGAAGCGGTTGCGGCGGGCCTCCGCAGTAGAAGCAGTCGTAGAGGTCCAGGGCTTCCCAGTCGGCGCGGAGGTCCCGGGCGGTGAAGGGCTCGATGGCTGCGGAGGCTTCGAGCGCACGGCGTCGACGGCTGTACTCGCGGAGGCGTTCGGGGTTCTCCTCGCGCCACTGACGGACGATCTCCTGGCTTCGCTCGGAGTTCGCTTCACGCCATCGACGGGTACTCTCGCGGGCGCTCTCCCGGCTTCGCTCCGGGTTCGCTTCACGCCACTGACGGGTACCCTCACGCGCACGTTCGGGGTTCTCCTCGCGCCACCGACGTTTGTGCTCCCTGTGTCGCTCCGGGTTCTCCTCGCGCCACCGACGTTTGTTCTCCCTGTCTCGCTCCGGGTTCGCTTCACGCCACTGACGGGCGCTCTCCCGGCTTCGTTCGGGGTTCTCCTCGCGCCGTCGACGGCTGTTCCCCCGGGCGACCTCCCGGTTGCACACCTTGCAGCTAGCCGCGCGGCCTCCCTTGCCCCCGGCCTTCGCGTAGAACGCGTCCAGCGCCTTCGCCGCCCCGCATTTCGTGCACTTCTTCTCTGTGATCTCATCCACTGCGCATCTCCTCCTACGCAGAAAGCCCCCTGACTCCGAAGAGCCAGGGGGCTGGGCACTACTGGTCGTGCGTCGGGCTGACCTTCCTCCGCGTGGATTCCCCGACGAGGATCGGCAGGACTACGGCTCCTACTACGGCCGTCGGCTCCAGGTAGCCGCTCACGTCCAGGCCCAGCCAGGCTCCAGCCGCGAGGACGACTGACGCGACTCCAGCGCGGACGCGGACGGGCTCCTGTGCGGCGAAGATCTGGAGCGCGACGTAGGCGCGGGTGGTGGCGTCGTTGATGCGTTCAGTGATCTTGGACATGAAGTCCTTTCAGGAGAGGGATCGGGCGTACTGGCGGCGCGATTCGGCGGTGTGGATCTCGCCCCACACCTCGTGGACACGCGCCTTCAGGTCGTCGAGAGGGCCGTCGTTCTCGATGACGTAGTGGGCGCACACTGGGTCGATTGCGCCTTCGGACTCGTGGTTCAAGTGCGGGACCCCGGGGCGGTCGATGTAGATCAGCTTGAACCCGGAGCGGGCCAGTGAAGCCGCCTCGTTGGGGTAGCGGACGTCAGTGATCACTGCCGGGCGGCCCGTCGTGCGGTTGACCTCGTCGACGCGGGCCAGGCCGGCGCGGAGCCATACCTCCGGGTCGACGGCGCGGATGGAGGCGCCCAGTTCCTGGAGGATGCGGCGGACTTCGGGCTTTTCCTTGGCCTGCTCCCAGCCGTAGTCCCGGACAACGTCAGCCAGACGGTAGAAATCGGAGTCCATGTCGTCCCCAAAGTCTTCGACGATCGGGTTGAGCCTCAGCGCCGCAGCCTTCAGCGGGTCCGCGAAGGCCACGCGCTCATAGCCTCCGTGCTCCAGCAGGATCCTGCCGACGGTGTCCTTGCCTGACCTTGCCCGGCCGATGAGTCCGATGTTCATAGCGTCCCTCTCCCCTACTCGCACTGTCACCGGGGTAGTGGGGTGGAAGAGCGCGAATGTCAGACGCAACCTCAGAGCGGCAGGACTGGCGCCAGGGCGCGCACCATCCAGCGCCCGAGTGCGTCGTGACCCGCGTCCGTTGGGTGGACGCTGTCCGCACCGATGTAGGACGTCACATTGGCCGTGGTGATGTATGGGTTCTGCGTGCTGATGACTGCGCCCGTGCTGTTCTTCGTCTCGCCGGTCACCAGTGAGACGAAGGGCAGCCCCGCAGCCAGCGCCTGGGCGGCAAGGGTGTTGTCCGTGTTGACGATTCCCGTGCTGGGCGTAGCCGTCGGGGCGAGAGGCCCGACCACGATGATCTGTGTCGACGGGAGAGCCGTCTTTGCCGCGGAGTACAGAGCGGCTGCGGCCGTGCCGACGGTCGTCTGATTTCCACCGTTGTCGTTGTAGCCGCCCTTGATGATCAGTACGTCGGGTGCGTAGGCCGTGACGTCGGCCGCCAGTCGGTCACCGAAGACTGCGTAGGAACCCGCCGTGATGTACCCCGTGCCTCCGCGCGCCTGGTCCCAGACGTCCGTCACACCAAGCATGCGCGCGGCCTTGTAGAGCCATGTTCCCGTGCCTCCACCGGCGTTCTGCGCGCTGCCGTCGGTGATGCTGTCACCCAGCACCATCAGGCGACCGCGGGACGTCACCGGGCGGTAGAGGCGGTAGTCAGTGCCTATGTAGATGCCCCCGAAGGGGACGCTGTACATGTCGACGCGGATCCGGCGGTACACGGAGGATCCGAACGCAATCTTCAGCATGTGCCCACTGCCGGCCGTCGTCCCGCCCACGCTTTGTGGCGCCAGGGTCATCGGACGGCCGTCGATGCTGAGGCGGTACATGCTGGCGGCTGAGATGTACTTGAAGCGCAACTCCAGCTCAGGAGCATCCGTGACGAACTCGAAGGCCCACGAACTCTGACCGCTCGCGTACGTGTGGGGGATTTTTGACGTCGGCAACGCGTATGACGAGTCAGGAGCCCCGGCTCCGATCGCGAAGTCGGTTGCTCCGAGAAAGAGAAAGTCTCCGCGGACGTCGGAGCCGGCCAGTGTCACCAGCGGCGGGGCGTACTTCACAGGAGTCGTGATGCTGCTCGTCGTCGTCTGCGTTGTGGTGATCGTCGGAGCGGTGCCGGAGTAGACGGCGTCGATGAGAGAGGGGTCGATTCCTCCGCGCCGGATAGTCCGTCGCTGCTGAGCCGCGATCGTTGCCTCAGCGGTTGTGACGCGTCCTGTGACGGATGCCGCAGCGTAAGCCGCGTCGGCCCTGACAACCTCAGACGCAATCGCCGTGGCTGATGTTCCTGCGGGATCCGCTCCGACGTGGCCCGCGTTCAGGGAGACGCTGCCCGTCATGCCGTTTACGGCACTAACGAGTCCACTGCCCGCCAGCGGGACGCCCGCGGGCCAGGTCCCGGACTTGGGTCCGTAAATGTTCCACGTGGCGGTATCTATGTAGAAGTCGCCAGCAATGCCGACGCCTACACCTGGCGCGCCCGTGCCGGACAGGATCGTCTTTCCCGGCGTCCCCGGAGGGCCGATCACGGGAACGTAGTTGCCACTTGCCGGGTTGGCCGGCGCGATGTCAGCGAGGTTGACCAGCGGCGTCGCCTGCGGGAGCGCGATGGCGTACGAGCGGCTGCTGACGTCCTGGAGCCGCTCAGTGACGTTGTAGAGCCAGTCTGTTGGCTGCGCACTCGGGTTGTCCGTAGCGATCAATACAACGCTGAACTGTCCGTCGACGAGCGTCACCATGACGGATCCGGTGGCGATCGTGTCGGCCCCCGAGATCGTCAGTAGCGATGGGGCCGCGAACGTGACGGTGCCGTTGATCGGCGTACCGTCAGGGTGGCAGTAGCGGCCGGTCAGTGTGACCGTCGCTACGCCTGGCGGGAATGGCATTAGTCCTCCCCTCGTGGTGGCCGATGGCCGGTCAGTAGGACGTGCTCCGCGTCATGGCCTGCCTGCCATTCGCGGACGCGCGCGACGTCTTCGCGGACGCGGGATACGTCGGTGCGGACGTCACAGATGTCTCCACGCACGTCAGTGCGGACATCGTCGATGCGTCGGTTCAGGAGCTCCTTCATGGAGTCCAGGTGCTCGCGAGTAGTGGCGCCGTCCTCTGCTACGGCGACGCGGGTACGCCGCAGAAGAGCGGGCGCAGCGCCGAGCCCGGCTGCGACAATGAGCGCCGCAGCCGAGATCAGAGCAATCAGCACTTCAGGGCCCATGTCAGCCGGCCACCGTGAAGCCGTACTTGGACCCCAGCTTCGTCAGGGAGGTCTTGCCGGGGTAGCCGTCCGCGTCCGACCCGGAGTAACCGAGCCGGCGCTGCCATCCCGCGTAAGCCGTTCGCGTGAGACTGCCAAAGCTGCCGTCCGTGGCGTACTTCGCAGAGAGCAGACCCTCCGCACGGAGCGCCCCCTCCACAAGCCGCACCTCTGTGGCGTACGTCGTCCCACCCTGCGGGAGACCCGGGTCACGCCGGGACGCCGCCAGGACATGAGCGAGGCTCACAGAGGGCTTAGACGGCTGTGGTGCGGGAGGCTTCGGCGCGCTTCCGCCAGCCGCCAGGAGTGCCACGCGGTTGATGTTGCCGGGGTCCCAATGGTCGTTGCCAGGCGCGTTCGAGTGGCCGTAGTGGCCGCCCTTGCTCGTCCACGTGGCCGCGGACCGGTTCGACTGGTCGCTGTAGCTCTTCGCCAGCTCCCCCGCCGGCCAGACGTCAGGGACGCCCCACGAGCGGATAGCACGCATGAGGGCCTTGAAGTTCGGGCCCGGCCTCCAGTACTCCGTGAAGGGCTTCCCGGCGCGGGCGAGAACCTCAATCTGGATGCACGCGGCGCCGGTCCGGTTCGTCCTCAGCGATCCGTCGTTCTTCAGCGCCCGGGCGGACTGGTTCAGCGGGCCGTACTGCGCCAGGCGATCAGTCGTTGGGTCGTAGAGGATGTGCGGCTCCGACGCCTCGTCGATCAGGTACTTGCCGACCGACTTGAACGAGGCGTCCCCCGCTCGGCTTTCCGTGGTGTGCCAGACGGCGCGGGCCGGCGCGGACGGAGTGTCCATTGCTCCGCCGATGCTGCCGTCACCGAGTCGCGCAGCTTCGGGGATCCATATCTCACCCATGGGTGCTCCATTTCTAGGCATGAAAAAGGCCCCGTCGATGCGGGGCCGAAAATCCTGGGGTGCGTGTGCTAAATCAGGGAGTAGCGCACTCCGTCAAGGCAGAGCCAGCGGGCCGCCGTCCCGGTAATCGTGGGTATGCCAATCTCAACCTCCCCGTCCGGCGTTACCTCCAGCCGCGCGTACATGTCCGTTGCCCATTCCGTGGCAACGGCGTAGGTGCGGTAATGCGGAGGGCGGCAAATAGTGGGAAGCGTGGCGATGGAAAAGCCCGTCCCCTTGATGAACGGGGTGAAGCCGACGCGCTGAACAGAGCCTCGCAGTTCCACGCAGGAATTCAGGATCCGGTACGACGGACTTCCTGCCCGTGCCTGATATCCCGATGCGAAGGTAATGGGCACCCAACCCGAGGGCGTGATCGTGACCCACGCCGCCCCGTCGTACAACTCCTTGCGTTTCTCTGCGATGAGGTAGCACTCCATACCGGCAACGGGACTAGGAATCGTTGCAGCACGTGCGTTGGCGTTGGCGAAACGCATGTTCATCCGCGGAACAGCGCTGTCAACCATGGAGCTGAGCGCGGACTCGATGTTGGGCGGGTCACTCAGGAGCGGGTAGGGAATTCCTTGGCCAAGGTCGTCAATTCCGGGCACTGCAAGTCTCCTCTCGTCTACCCACGTACGCGCTCGACGAGGACTGTCGAGTACTCGGCGGGGACAGTGATGGAATCAGTTGAGTAGAGCTGAACTTCGATGTACGTCGGGGAGGGAATGAAGATGGGGACTGTGCCGGAGTCGCCCTGCCCGCCGGCGGATGTCGGCATATACGAGGCCTGAAACTCGACACCGTCAGCCCGGCGGACTCGTACACGTGCTTGTGTGGAGCCCGACGGCCAAGCCTGTTGAAGGTGGACCAGCCAAGAGCCCGCCGTCAGCGGGATCCGCGTGGGGGTGCCAACAGCGGGCTTCATGGTGTCCGCTCCGTCAACCTGTACGTCCCACGGAATTCCTGTGTAGGTCGAGGCGGGGAGGCTCCAATCAGCGCTGCGAGCGAGATGGACGAAGCCGGGCCCGGCGGCAAGCGCGTCGATGATCAGCCAGTTTCCCGCAGGCGACGTAGCCACCATGACCGTGTCTCCCACGGCAGGCCGACAGCGCCGGAGGTAGCGCACGGCCAGTGCGGGGCCAGTGGCCGTGGCGACGTCCACGGTCCCGGCAGCCCCTACGGCTGTCACCGTGGCGAGCATCCAGCCGGCGGCGCCCTGGCTGACGGCCGCCTCTGCGGCCCTCTGAACTGCCGTCGCTAGGCGTGTCATGACGGGTCCTCCTTTCCGCCCCGCAGGGTGATCGAGGCAGCCCCGTGGGCAGTCAGCGGGATAGTCAGTGCCTGGATGATGAAGAGATTTAGGCGCCCGGCATATCTGGCTCTGACACAGTCCGCGGCTTCGAGCGCCGGGTTAGGGATGGCGTTGATTGCGACCTGGACGTTCGCCGCCGTGGCATCGAAAAGCATTGAATCCGCTACGGCCTGACAATCGGCTGACGACGTCAGAAGCGCCGAAGGGTAGCTCAACGGCACTTTCCCGTAGGGCCCACCCCATCTGGTGGGGCTCGTCGGATCGTCGTCGTAAGCTATGGCGCTTACCGGCGCGTTGCCCGATGATGTGTTCTCACCGATCACCACAACGGCGTTGTAAACGGCTGAACGGGACAGCGTTCGTGCGGCGGATATCAGCGTTCCTCCCTCTCCGTCTGCGATGTCCCAAGCGACGGGAGATGTCAGGGGATTGGGAACGTCGGAAACAACATATCGATTCGACGCATCGCAATAGATCTCGGCATGCATTGCCCGCGCAACTTGCGTTACGGCGTCCCATCGGTCAGCGTTCGCGGTCCAGTCCGCGATGGGGCAGCCCGGATTTCTGGCGCCCACCGTGTTGTTGACGATAACGGCATCCGGGTCTACCTCGCGGATAAGGTACGTAATCACGTCCATGCAGGTGCCATGTCCCCGGGACGACGTCGGCACCACGAATTTGGCGTCCTGGATAGCAACCTCGGCGCTTTTCCCAGTTAGCGTCAGCGGCCCCATCCGAACATCTGCCGATGGCTCGTCGATTCGGAACGTCCCCAGTGGGACCCATTCCGTTCCGCCGGCCAGCGGGATTCCGCGCTTGACCACGAGCTCTTGTCCGTAGACGGCCAAGGGGTCCGCCGAGTCCCACGGAAGGAGGGACAGGTCTCCGATCGTGAGTGCGAGGGATCGACGGACCTTCGAGCCACGGTCCAGGGTGACGGCTCCGTCGACGATGGGCAGATTCTCATACGTCAACTCGCCGTCGTAATAAGCGTCCACCTGCACGGCCATGCGGTGGGACGAGGTGAGCGCCTGCCGGAATGCGCTGGTAGTCGACTGCATCAGCGCTCCTTGTCGCTGTAGACGTTCATCCATGAGGCGTAGCGGGTGAGCACGTTGAGCCAGTCGACGGAGTCGGTGGCTACGTCGTCCCACGTGCGTGCCGCAGACCCGCTAAGGCCACCGACGGGGCGGTCAACTTCGGTAAGGGCGAGCGTCCAAGCGCGGTCGGCGTAGTCAGCCCACTGCACGATGTGGGCTTCGGTGACGTCCCCAACCTGCACGTAGGCGTCTGCCTCGCCCCAGGTGGACGGCCACTGAATCAGTAGCGTCGTTCCCTGCTCCAGTACCCACCACAGTTGCTGGATCTCGGCCTGTGAGGCGCTAACCACGGACAGGGTTCCTGTCCGGCTGGTCCGTACGTCAGTGATCACGATCGGGCGCTCTCGCCCACAGATCTGGTGAACACCCTGACGGGCCGCCCGAGTCCAGTCGGGGAGCGTCGCGACGGTTAGCGTCACCTGCCTGACCGGCTCCGTGGGGTCCTTCACGACGATGTCTGTCGAGGCCGGCTCCGGCAGCTCAACGGGTCGTGACGTCGCCTGAAGGTAGGTACTGCCCGTGAAGGCACGCAGGAGGTAGCGCACCGGGATACCTAGCGGTGCCTCGTAGTCGGCGGCTACTGCCAGGTCTCCCGTGATCGGTATGGCCGACGTGTCACCGGCCGGCCCGCGAAGAGGCGTGATGGCGCCATCCTCCCGCATCCTCCACAGCCCGTAGTGGGTATGCCCTCCGGTCGTAAGGCCCTGCATGCTGATCTCTGCGCCGTACGCGCTTGGGATGACGACCGCAGTGACGCCAAGTCCGCCGCGGGAGAGGCCGACCTCGTCCATGTAGTAGTTGATCGAGTCTGGGTTCAGGATCCTGATCGACACTCGGAGCGAACGCGCGGCGTCGGGGGCGACGTCGGATCCGACGGGCGTATACCAGCCGAGACCCTTGTCCATTACCCACCGAAAAGTGCCGCGGGCGATCTCTCCGTCGAAAGCGTCGTACCACGTAAAGATGATGTCGACGTTGACGTCTTTGGCGGTGGCAATGTGGTAGATCCACATTGCCGCCCGGTATGCCTTTCCCGGAAGCACAGGGACAGCGTCGGTCATTTGCAGCATTGCGTCAGGCTCGTCACCCGTCGGAGTGATGCGTAGGGAAGCGGCACCCTGCACGGCGACGGTGGTCGAGCGAAAGACTCCGCAACCAGAGATTGCCGTCCACCCGCTGGCATCGACTTCCATGCCCTGCGTGTTGTATGGGAGCACCGAGCTCGGTAGCCGTGGCGTGCGAAAGACCCCCATCTGGTCGCACAGCCACGTCTGCCCGGCCGCTGTTGCCGTAGGACGCAGCGCAATCCGTGCGGTGGCTGCGCCCGTAGGAGCATTACCGATAGCCGTTACCCGGATCCATGAGCCAGCGGTGACCGTCCATGTAGCCGGAGTGGCGGACACTAGGGACCCGCCGTCGTCGTACCAGCGAAGCTCGATAATGAAGGAGCTGTCCTGGCCAGCCAAGACCATGGCCACAGCCGCATACTCGAAGCCCACGGTGACGTCTGCCGCAGGCACGCCTGATGCTGTGTTTACGCGCGCGGCACCCGCGGCCGTGGCTACGATACGAAGGCTGTACCAGCCCTCCCACGAATCCGTGGAGACCCTGTCGATGCTGGCGTTCTGGTAGGCGCCCCACCCAGCCGTGCTCGTCTCACAGCTGGCCGTCGTATAGGGCAGGAGGTTGTTCGGCCAGACGGTTGGCAGCCCCAGCGTCATCACATCCGCCGCGACCACAGCGCCGGCTGTGAGACCCGTGACTGTGAGCGTCAGCGTGGCATAGGTCGCCCCGGCCGGGGCGAATGCTGTCACCTGCGGAGGCGGAGTGTTCCACGTCAAGTCGTTCGTCAGGGTTACGCCCGCACCCGTGGACGTCGAGACAATTGATCCGCCCGACGCCGCCGTATGCCAGTTGATGCGGACCGACGCCACGCGTGCAGCTCCCGGGCTGCTCTGCTGTGTAAAGAAAGCGTAGGCCTGGTATTCCGCACCTTCCTCCACCGGAACACGCGCGACAGTTACAGCCGATACGGATCCACTGGCATCAGCCACTAGGCCAAGAGACCGAGTGCCCTGATAGAAGCGGACGCTGTGTGCAAGCGTCGTGTTCGTTCCTGCGGTCCAGCCGCTGACGTTCGTCTCGACACCGCTTACGGCTGCGGACAACAGATTCGTGGGGACACTCATCCGCCGTCACCCCCCTGTTCCCCACGCGCCTGCGTCGCCCCCACGTTGGGTGGAAGCGACGCAGCCGGCGCTGTGTACACAGGGGGATCCAGTTCTGTAGTTGGCTCGCTACCCGGGTCCGCCGGGGTGGGTTCGTCGGGCATCTACAGCCGCCTTCCTATGTTGAGTTGATCGATCGCAGTCGCCTCGCGGTGCTCGATTCGAACGTCGACGATGTCCGTGATTTCCCGATCGCCCACGTATACGTGCGCGACGAGGCTGACTGGGGCGGTACCTCCGCCCGCACGCGCCAGGCCCTTCACGCTCGATGCCTGCCGGGTCATGGCCATGGAGTCGGAGTGGCTGTAGACCTGCGTCGGGCTGAGGAAGCGAACCAATTCCGGTCCTTGCTCTCCGACCCACGCCAGCTCCCCGACTCCGGGGAAGCCTCCCGCCGCGTAGCCGCCGGGGCGGTTGTACGCGCTGGAGAGCGATCCGTAGCGGCTCATGGCGTAGCGCATGGAGCTGAAGATGTTGGCGAGCGGATCCGTGGAGACGCCGTACATCTTCGGACCAACGCCCCGCATGTGGCCGGCGTAGGCGTCGAAGGTGGGCCGGATGACCTGCATCAACCCAACAGACGGCGTTCCGGCCTTTGCGTTGGAGTCCCAGAGGTTGACCGCCTGCGGGTTGCCGCCCGACTCCTGGTTCATCCGTCGCAGCGTCGTGTCTGCAAGGCTCGTCGGCTGTCCGAGCAGTGCGAGTGAGTGCTGAACAGCACCACGCCACCGCGCCACTCCGGAACCACCGTTGCCGCCCCCGCCACCTCCGGAGAGGTAGGTCATGGGGTCGACTGCGCGGCCGTTGATCCGCGCCTCCAGGTGGAGGTGTGGACCGGTGACGTTGCCGGTGTCGCCTACACGGCCAATGGTCTGGCCCTGGCTCACGGACTGACCAACCGTCGCGAGCATCTGCGACATGTGCGCGTAGAGGCTGCTGAGTCCGCCACCGTGGTTGACCATGACGTGCTGCCCGTAGGGGCCGCCGTCCCTCGCCATCGTGACCTTGCCGCCAGCCACGGAACGGATGATCGTCCCGATGGCCGCGGGGAAGTCGAGCCCGGTGTGACGCCCGCTGGACCACATTCCGCCGGCCTTGCCGAACGGGGTGCCGTAGGCGGCGTCAACGGGCTTGGACCATGCGCCGCCACCTTCCCCGCCGAAGCTGAGGAGCGACAGTGCCTTGTCCTTCAAGCCCTTCAGGATCTCGATGGGGATCCGTCCGACCGCTTGTGCCCACGGGTTCTTTGCGAGGCTGCCCAACTGGTTCCGCACGCCGCCGGTCACCTCGTCGAAGAGAGCGCCCGGGTCCGTCAGTGCGTCCCATCCACCCTTCAGGAGCGACCCGACCTTGCTCGTCTTGTCCGAGAACCAATCGACGATGCCGCCCTTGGCGTACGCAGGCATACCGCCCGAGATGGCGCGTTGCACTCCGCCCACGCCGCCAGAGCGAGCAGCGGCGTTCCAGGCGTTGATCCGGTCGGCGCCGATGGCGCGTGTCCACTCGGGCCGCATGACGGCCTCGCCACCGCCTACGGCGATGACGCGGTCGTCTCGTCCCGGGGAATAGCCCGACATGATGCCGCCGGTGTGGAAGCCGGTCACCTTGTCGATCGGGTTGACGCCGGTTATCTTCGCTACCGCGTTCCAGACGGGGACAATGCCCCCGTTGTAAACGGTTTCGACGATGAACTTGACCGGGCCCTTGGTGATTTCCTTCAGCTGGTCCCACGCCGACTTGATGTTGTCTTTCGTCGACCCGAAAGCGTCGGACACGAGATCAAGCAGGCCGCGCAGCTTATCCATGTGCGGCTTGACACCGGCTTCGTAGAGCCACATAGCCTTGTCGGCAATCCACGAGAACACGGGCCTAATGACCTTTTCCCACAGCCACATGGCCGCGTCACCCAAGGCCCGGAATTGGTCACCGAAACTCTTGAATGCAGGCTTGATGCCGACGTTCCAGAGCCATATAGCCTTCTCGCCGATCCACGAGAACACCGGCCCAAGGATCTTCTCCCAGAGCCAAAGCGCGATTGCACCTAGGACCTTGAACGCCAGATAGAGTGGTACAAGGACAGCCACAGCAACGACCTGAAACAGGATCTTCGCAGCCTCCCAGATAAACCGGAAAGCTGGGCCTAGCGCTTTTTCCCAGAGCCACATAGCTATGGCTCCAATGCCCTTCAGGGCCCACCAAATACCCGCAAAGGCAGGCTTGAGGACTGATTCCCAGAGCCACATCGTCGCCGTCTTGATTCCCGCCCACGCGGTATCAACGGCGGTGCGGAACCATCCGACGTTGTTGTACGCCCAGATGATCGCGACGACTAGCAGCCCCACGACCAGCACAATCGCGCGGATCAGAGGGACGATGCCGGTCGCGTTGATCGCTGCCGCCCATCCCAGCGTCACGAGCGTGGCGCCCGCTATAGCAACGTCGTATAGCGCCATTGCGGCGCCGAATGCAGCCATCCCGAGCGTTATCGCCTTTTGGGCGAAGTACATCCCCCAGAGGATCTGGATGAACCCCGGGGCGTTCGTCGACAGCCAGCTAACGGCGCTTATGATCGGGGACAATACGCTGAACATCATCTGCGAAAGCGGAGCCAGTGCTTGGCCAACATCAAGCGCCGCCCTCAGAAGGTCCCCGAGGAATTTACCGAGCCCCGGTGACGTCTCCTTCACATAGTTGAGAAAACGCTCAAAGTCTGGCGAGCCCTTCAGGCTCGTCCCCCATTTGGCAAACCGCGCCGTAATAGAGTCCGACCGAGACGCTATGCCGTCCATGTGGGGCAGGAAGGCATCAATGATTCCCGCTATACCCTTGAAGACGTTTCCGATAGCGACGCCGAGACCGACGATGGCCGGCTCGGCGCTATCGGTAATCCCGGACTTGAATGACACCCAAAATGGCGACTTCCATTGCGCAGAAGCCTTGTCCATCAACGTCGTCACCCCGCGCGCGGCTGCGAGCACTAGGCCCGTCAGCCCCGGTAGGGACGCCTTCGCACTGTCCACACCACGCGTGAATATCGGGAGCGTCTGCGGCTGAAGGGATTTCTGCCACTCGGTGTACGCCGCCTTCAATCCCTGAGGACCGGCTATCGAGTCGAATAGCTTCCGCTGAGAGGGGGTGAGCTTCGCTAGCGCCGCCTCGTAGGCGTCCGTCTTCGACGTCGCCGTGTCAGTCACCTTCGACGCACTCAGCCGGGCAGCAGCAATGCCGCGTTCCGCGGTTGTGATCGCCTCTGCGGCCTTCACGTGCGCTTCGGCTACGGCCTTCTGCGCCTTCACGAGGGCGGCAGCCTGGTCCGTGGTGGCCCGCTGTGCCTCCGTTACCCGCTCCTGCGCGCGACGGACGACGTCAGAGCCCTCGACCCCGGCCTTTCGCTGGGCAGCCGCGGAGGTTGTGAGTTCCTTCTGCCTCTCGGTCTGGTCCTTCAGGCCTTGAACGGCCTCGTCGTAGGCCAGCTGTGCCCGCTCGCGCTGAATGTCCGTCGACTTGCCGTTAGAGAGGGTGGCGTCAAGCTCCTGCTTGGCCTCCTTCACCCGCAGCGCTGCCGCGCGCTGATCAAGAGCCGAGCCGGCAAGCTGCGCGTCAAGCTGGCGGAGCTGCTGCTCCGCCGTCTTCCGTGCCTGTGTCAGCTCCGTCTGTGCGGTCAGCTCTGCCTGTTGCGCGTCAGCAAGGGACCGCTCAGCCCGAGAGACCTGATCGGCTGCCGCAGCGATCGACGAAGCGGCACTTCGACGTGCGGACGCAAGAGCCTGCTGCGCGGCGGCCATCTGAAGAGCCTGTTGCTGCGCCTGTACGCCCGCGTTGATGCCCGCGGACGTCTCCTTGGTGACGTCCTTCTGTGCCTGCGTCTGCGCCTGCATGGCCTCCGTGACGCCTTTTATGGCGGGTATGGAGGCAAGTCCAAGGGCGCCGAGGGCGGAGCCCGCTGCCGTAGCCGCGGAGACCACGGCCCCGAGTCCCGCAGCCAAGACGGGGCCGATTGGGATTGCGACGAGAGCCGCAGCCTGAATCGCAACGGCCAGCAGAGCCGTGCGTACCTCGCGTGCGTTCACGTCGATCTTGATGTCAACGTCAGATGCGTCTACCGCTGCGATCTCCGCGCGGATGTCCGCCAGAGCCGCGCGGGCAGTCGCTGTGTCAGCACGCACCGCCACGTTGGGGTGCTGTGCCCCCAGCCGGCGAAGCTCCGCGTCGATGGCGATGATCTGTCGCTCCGCGTCAGCGGCGTCGATGTCGATGCCGATCCGCTTGTTCGACAACGCTTCCATCCGCGCCCGGAGCCGCGCCAGTTCTGCGTCAACACCCGCGTCTCCGAGCCGGATATCAAGCTTCGGCATCGCACGGAACGCAGCCGTCAGCTTGGCCCGGATACTTCGGGCAAACGCGCCGCCAACGTCGCTGCCCTGACGTGTTGCGGCCGTTTGGGCTGCGTTGCCGCCGGCGTTGATGGCTGACGGGATCGCGATGACGATGCTATTCGATATCGCCTGCCCCATCCGCTCCCCCGCTTCCCGTCCTACGCGGTCAGCGATGGGCAGGATGAGCGCTTTCAGCTTGGTGTGAAACTGCGGAACAATAGGCACCACGTCGACAGCGGCGCCGCCTACGATGTCAAGATCGGGCATTACGCCTCCGTCGGCTGGATTCTCAGCCGCGGGTCAAGGGCGCGGCGCATCTCGTCCGTCATGCCGCTTCGTGCGGCTGACTTGGGTGGCAGCCCTGGCCGGGACATCGGCTCAAATTCAGGCGGTTTCCCGCCCGCTGCTGCAATCGCGACGTGCCGAGTAAGTACAAGCTCGTCTCGAAGCACGGCAAGCAGCATCTCGACAGCGCTCCACTGCCCTAGGTCAGGGCGGTAACTGCCCGAAGCCGCAAGCTCGTCCGGGTCAACATCGTTTCGGATTGCCGTCTTCGTCGCTGACTCCGGCGGCAGGTGCTCGATAAGAACTCGGAGGCGCCTGAGGGACAGCCCTCCCCTATAGACATCGAGGAGATCAATCCCGCGAAACGCCAAGTCAGCTTCTAGCGCTTCCGCGTAGTCTTCGAGGACGCGGAGCGTGCTCCAGACTTTCCCGGGGTCTCGCCAGCGGACGTCATGGCGGACGCCGTAAACTCGTTGATCTCTTCAAAGGTGGCGTCCAGATCGATGAAGGTCTGAACGTCGTCTTCGTGGAGCGCGCCGGCAGCCCAGCCGTCGTAGTCGCCCTCACGGAGGTAGCGCAGGTACGACGGCCGCCAGGCGGTGACCGGCTTCACTCGCAGTTCGACGCCGCACAGGGGAGCGGTGCCGTACTCCTCGCTCGCCTCGTTCTCCTGAGCGGTGGCAGGGGTGGTAGCAGACATGCGCGGGTCTCCTAATTCGTTGTGGTTGCGCGTCTTCTCCTGTTGCCAGGAGAGTTGTCGCGAGATGTGCGCGGGCCTCACAAGACTGAAGCGGGGCCCGGACCCGCGCAGATACGGGCCCCGCTGGTTTATCGCCCGGAATTATGCCGGGAAGAACGCCGACACGTCGACGCTGCCGTACTTGATGCTGCGCTTCACGGCCGCGCTGGACGCGCCCCTGTAGAACTTGAACATCATCTGCACAGGCATCGCGTCGGTGGTCTGCGGCTGCTCGTCGCCTCGTTCAACGACCTTGCCGTTCGGCATGTAGAGCCGCATCCGCTTACTGCCGTCCATCGTGTCGAAGATGAAGGCGTATCGCAGATCGCTAGGCTTGTCAGGCAGGTCGTACGCAGCAACGTCGGTTGTGGGTTCCAGGTTGGCAATCGGAACGTTGTCGTACAGAGCGCGGACGAATGGGTTCAGCCCCTCCAGAAAGGTAGCCTGAAGGGATTTCGTCGACTTGGTCATCAGCGTGCGAATTGGCTCCAGAGAGCCAGCCGCCTCAATGTCCTTCGTCTCCTCTTCGAGCTTGAGAAGTCCACCCTCCGTGGTTATCCAACCAAGGTTGGTCCAACCCGTTGCAGGGTCGGCAAAGGCCGACGGAGCTACGGTGTTGGCCGCAGCGGCGTAAACGATGTAGTCATTAGCGCCGAACGTCAGATCGGCATTGCGGGTATCCGCCATGAGCCCTCCAGGGCATGCGAAAGGCCCGAATGCCGTCGGCAATTCGGGTCAGGAAGTCAGGGGGTTACGCGGCCCGTAGGCTCACGGTGTAAGCGGCTCCACGCCGGTACACGGCGGGGTTGGCCCATGGCTGGCGTGAAGGACCGGCGTCGCATCGCACGTCGCGAATCACCGCCTCGCCCACAGGGCCGCGAAGGAAGAGCAGCGCGTCACGCACGGAGCTGGATAGCGTTCTTGCCTCGTCGGCAGATCCCGCGAAGACGTCGACAGCGATGCGTGGGTGTCCCGCGAACCGCGCATCGGCTCCACCGATCCGCTCTACGCGCACGAAGGGGAGCCGGGCCTCCAGGTCGGCCGGAGTTTCCGCACCGGCCATGACGTCAAAGGTGCCTTCGATCCACGGCGCCACAACGGCTTCGACGTCAGCCACCGTGAGCCGCCTTAAGAGCGTCAATCGCCTTCTGAAGGGGCGCGTAGCGTGGAACGCGCCCGTCTCCGTGCTCCACCCGCCAGGCGTGCGGAGCAACGTTCATGACTCTGGCGCCGGCACGAATGCGAGGCTTCCCCCGGAAGGGAACATTTTTGTTCAGCGGCTCCACGACGAAGCTTGCCTTGTAGAGACCCGGGTGCCGGTCTTCCGTCGGATCACCAACCGGCGACACTGCCTGTGCCTCTGCCATCAGCTTCAGCCCGGCCGTGCGGCACGGAGCGTGCATCCAGGGCTTCGAGAGCATGGCGCCGATGCCGCTGTACCGGCCGTGGTACTTGCTGCGGTAGGTCACCCGGTCACCTCCTGTACGGCAGCCTCGATTCGGGCCAACGACGTCAGCGGGAAGACGAGCGGCCGGCCGATCACCTCGTACGTCTCGCCATTGCGGGTGATCCGGTCGCCCGCGCGGAGGTCGGTATCGAGCGGCGCGGCAAACACCCTGCGCGTCGTCACCGTCTCCGATGCCTCGCTCGTCTCCGACGAGGAACCGACTGTGACGCCGTACGGGCTGATGACCGCACTGTTCGGCACGTCAATGCTGATGCGCGGGCCGGGGACGTAGCTTCCTGTGGAATCCCTGATCGGGGTTCCCGCCCGCTGGATGGTCCACGTCTCCGACAGGAGCGACGCGATCAGGCTCACGTCGCCCGCCAGGCCTTCGTCAGGGACGGGCATTCAGCCGGAGCGATGTCCAGCATGCCTGCCCCGGACGCCATCCCGACTGCGCGTCGCAGTCGGCGCCGTTCATCGTCAGAGAGGACCACGCCTGTCTGAGCGTCGGCGTACGTTACGAGCATGCCGCCAGCTTGCTCGCTGCGGACCCCGCCAGAGTTGGTCAGGACCCGAGCCGCAACGGCTAGCGCGGCGCTCTTCACGCCGGGCTGAAGGGGGTCCGTCAGTCGGCCCCCCACCTCACCGCGGATGGCGTCAAGCGTCATCTCGTGCACGAGGTCGCCCTGCCCCTGCGTCAGCGGGCGCCCCATCAGAATCGCTAGCTCAGTCGTCGTGAACAGCAGCATCCGTGCCCGCCTTTCGCCGTGCCCGCGGGCGGGCAGGCACCTTGGCCGGCTCCGTAAGGCGCCTTGCGGAGGTCGGCTCGGGTGCCTCCGCCCACGCCTTCGGGTTGATGATCTTCGACGCGGCCCACGCAGGAACCTCGTCGGCGGGGCCAAAGGTGAAGCTCAGACCCGTGTCGTCCCTCACGTGGACGTACGTAGCTAGACGTGCCATGCGTGCGTGCCTCGCTTTTCGGATTAGAGAACGTCAGCCTGGAAAGTCAGGTCCGGGGCCGCAACCACGGGAAGCGCGATGGCGACGGCGCGGGTCCACACAGTCTGCGGATCCTCCGACTTGTAGCCACCGACAGCAACGCCAGCAGCATCCCCGCTCAGCCCGTACCGCGGGTCGTCGGCCTCCACCGGCACACCCCAAAGGGTCTGGCCGACGGCGTCACCGAACTCCGGCAGGAACAGGATCTTGTCCACAGGAGTCACTCGGGTGGCCACGCCCGCCACCGACACCTGAGCGTCGTAGATGAGCACAGGCGGGATGTCGTAGTCACCAAGGACCGTGTTCAGCCCGTCACGCGTCAGGACAGTAGGCGGGTTCTGCGTGTTGGCAAGCTTCGTCAGACCGGTGTTGCGGCGCAGCCAGTTGTAGGCGGTGCGCGACATCAGCGTGTACGCCGGCAGCCGGCCGTTCGTGTTGTTGTAGATGTCGAGCCAGGCCGACAGGTCGCCGTACGCGTCTGCCGTGGCGAAGGTGCTCCATGGAGTCGACGCCGTCACGTTGTGCGCGGCGTTGCGGCCGAAGTCGACCGACGCCTGAACACCGTTCTCGTTCAGGTTCACCGCGCCGGAGAAGAGCGCCTCACCTCGCGCAAGTTCGAGTCGGGCTTCAATCTGCCGAGCCAGACGAACGCCGTCGTCCAGCATGGCGTCACGGATCTCAGCGCTCTGCGTGTCGACGTTCCGACGCCGAATGCGCTCGTACTCGCCAACGGGGATCTTCCGCGAAATAGGCGGCAGTTCGCCGCTCACTCGTGCGCCACCGGGCCGCGTTCCGACGTCAGACGACGCGTCGTAGGCACGGAAGACAGCGGCCTCAGTCAGGCCACCTCCGCCACGCGTGAAGCGGTAGGACAGATCGTTGATCGTCCGATTGGGGAGCCACCGGTCAAGGTTCTGCTCGTTCTCCGGGCGGTCGGCAAGGGCCGCTCGCGCGTACCCGGTGAGCTCTGCGGGAGTCGCGAACTCGTCAATAAGCTGCATGTGTCAGTACCTCTCAGACGAAGATGACGCGGGAGGCCAGATCGACCTTGCCTGCGGCGTCGACGGCGATGGGGAGCTTGGCTTCCCGAATCGCGCAATGGACGAGCATCGAAGCCACAGCAGACGAGAGAACGGCACCCCGTCGCGTGACAACCTCCACACTCGTGAAGAGAAAGCCCACGCAGGTCTGCCGGCCATCGACCGCAGCGTCGTCGTAGGGGCCGTACTTGCCACCCGCAGTGACCTTGCCGAGCGGAATACCGCTCTTGATGTAGCCGTCGGGGTAGTGAGTGCCGGACGTGAACTTCGTGACGTCGAGCGTCACCGACGGAGCAATGTCCGTGCCGTGCTCGCCCTGGAGCCAATCGCGCTTGTCCTGAGAGAAGCTCTCAGTGATGAGACCGAGATTCATGAATCCTCCTGTGAGGGTTGGTCAGTTCTTGGCGTGACGCTGGCGGTACAGCTCAGCGCCCGCTTCTGTCGAGCGGGTGCTTCCACCCACGTCGCCGCCACGCGGTCCGCCAGCACGAGGCGAGGGCGGTGGGGTGCCCTGCGGCGCAGCAGGGAATGCGGCAATCAGTGCGTCTGCGTCCGCTGCCAGCTCCTCCGCCGTAGTGCCCCGGAGACGCTCAGCCTGCGTGGCGGTAAGACCCTTCTCAGTGGCCACCCTCGTACGCAGCAGCTCCGCGGTAGCCGTAGCGGCTGACGCGGCGTTGGAGGCCGCGAGTGCAAGCGCGTCGTCCCGCTCCTTCTGGAGCCGCTCTGTGTCGGAGAGGTCAGCAGCCTGGCGCGTCTTCAGCTCCGAATCAGCCGCGCGGAGTCGCTCCAGCTCGGTCGAGTCCGGGGCGGCGTTTGCACGTGCCTCGTGCTTGCGCGCGTGATGGCGCCAGTACGCCACCTGATGCTCTGACGTCATGTCGGCGGTAGGCGTGTTGTCTGGGTACCCGTGCTCGTTCACCGTCGTAGCGCCAGCACCGCCACCGCCGGCGTTCGGGTCGTCCGCGTAGAGGTTCCACGGCTGCGCAGCGAAGGTAAGAAGGTTCGTACGCGCGAGGGTGCGTCGAGTCATGCGGTGTCCCCTGTCGGGAGTCGTCGGCCCATGGCGGGCGTCAGGTCGGAAGGTGTATGTCGTCAGGGCCGGTGAAGCGTTGGCCCCGGTAGCCGAGTACGGGGCCAATCTCTCCGTGCTCGCGGGCAATGATGATCTTGCGGTAGTCGACGGCGCGGCCTCCGCGGTCGAAGGTCCCGAGGGCCGCTTCAACTGCGTCGTGGATCGCCTCTAGCCGTTCCTCGTCGATGATCTGGCCGGGGTCCTCGTCGGCCGTCACCAGCTTTACGAGGCAGTCACAGCCCGGATGGATCGGCGCCAGGTCCCGCTTTCGGTACCGCTGCGTGGACGCGATCATGCAGAGCGCGCAGTCGTACTCTCCCTGTAGCTCGCGAACCGTGTAGGTGAAGCGCGGCATGTCGTCGCCAACCTCGCGCACGGTGTGCGTGCGGGCGAGCTGGAGATCTGTCTTGGCGATCGTCTCCAGTCGATGCGCCCCGCGCTCCAGGGCCACGTCTAGGGGCTCACCGTCGGACAGTGCACGCCATACGTCCTTGAAGGGGCGCTCATACACGTCGGACGGATCCACGCCGCGGAGCGCGCGGCCGGTCACCCGCTCGAAGTCCAGCTCCGCACGATGCGCCTCGTCGGTGATCTCTCGGTACAGCCGCTCCAGGTAGGTCGTTGTCAGTGACGCGATCTGACGCTGTCCGGCGAGCATGATGGGGAGGGCAGTCCGCTGGAAACGGGCTACGTCCTCCCCACGCCACGAGCCAAGATCAGTCCACGATCGGGACACACGACCGAGGGTCGTCGTCCACACGCCGCGGACAGCCGTCCCGTACTGACGGTCAAGCCGCGTTAGCGTCACGCCCGATCACCGTCCGGGGGTCCGGCTGGTTCTGCTGCTGCCGCTTGTCGCGGGCTGCCTGAAGGGATGCGGGCTGCGGGTCCTCCGCGGGCGTCGCGTTCAGAGCGTCGGCGGCACGGTCAATCTCCATGCGCGCAATCTCGGCTGGGGTGTAGCCCATATCCTCCATGCGCTGGCGCCACGGGACGCCGGCCGATGCCTTCTTGACTGCCGCGTCGGCCAGTTCAGAGATGCTCCGAGACTCGGGGTCACGCCAGACGGTCTCAGCGTCGTACGCCGTCGCGCGTTGTTCGTCGCCCAAGACCTTGAAGGCCAGGCGCATGACCGTTTCCCAGGATTCGCCAAAGTTGCGCTGCCTGTCGCGCACCTTCGAGACGAGTCCAGTCTCAGCGGCCTTCAGCGCATCACCAGAGACGTTGACGACCTGGCCAAGCAGGTAGTGAGGTGGCGTGCGGCTGATAGCCGCAAGATCTTGAACGGCGGACTCAACGGCCGCGATGTACGGGCGCAGGTCAGTCGCGTCGAACTCACCGAACTTGACTTCTGGGTTCGCCGTGGTCCACAACTTGCGGATGTCGAGCTGAAACGGCTGGATGGCCTTGCCCGTGATCGGGTCCTCGTCGACCTCCAGGCCGGCGGCGTACCGCTGGCGGAAGGCGCCGTACTTCATGGCGGCTATGAGGTTGATCAGCGATAGGTTGATGCGGTTCTGGATCGTGAGTACATCTTCGTGCTCCGCGAATCCCTCCGGCCGCCGGCTGCGACGGTTGATGAACGGCACGAGGGGCACGGCGCCAAGGACGTTCGGGCGCTTACCGTCAGACGCCGTCGGCGTTGCGAAGGCATCCCAGCCGCGCAGCGCCGCAGCTCGGCCACCGAACACCGGGGCGTCGGTCTTCGTGGTGAACTCGAACACCTGCGTAGGTGTCCAGAGCGTTGCGCGTGTCTGCCCGGTCCAGTCGTCACGCCAGAGCTTCAGTCCAGCCGCCAGTTTGCGCCGGTTTCCCTGCGCATGCTCCACGGCCACCTGCCGGGGAGTCTCATGCGTCAGGACTGGACGCCCGTCGTCGCCCTCTTCCACGAGGACGAACGCGCGCCTCTGCGAGAGGGCGCCGTAGTGGACGAGGTCGGAATCCGCGTCCATGCTGTTCTCTTGCCAGATGCGGTTAGCGTCCTCGTCGGCCGTCTTGGCTGACTTGCTGCCCTTGGCTTTGCCAAAGCGGAAGCCGTCGACGCCCATGCGCTCCGTCGGGGAGTCGATGACCAAGCTCGTCCAGTTGGTACGCGCGTCACGCATCCATGCTGCGACTTCACGAGGATCGACGCCAGGAACGTGCGGAAGGGGTGGCCTCCCCTCCGCGTAGTTACGAAGGGTGTCTAGCCCGGGGGTGACTTCTCCTTCATGGTCTGAGCTGTCTTCGCGTTCGTCGAGAAGCTGCTTCCCCAGACGCTGAAGCCACCATCCGGGAGATTCAACCTGCGATGCATCGATAGGCACTTACGATCCCCCTCAGAAGGCGACGAGTTTGGATGAGCGCTTCTTGCGCTTCGTAATTCCTGCGGCAACGGCGTCAGCGCGGCACTCGTAAGCGAGCACGGCGGACATGGCGGCGTCGATCTTCTTGGGCGACTTCGCGTGTTCCTTGCCGATGCCCATGTGATTGCGCCCCATCGGCCGACGCCGCGCGTTCTTTACGTGGCGGGAGAGCGTGACTCCGAGCCGCAGATATTTGCTCTCGTCGTCTTGATCCAGCGTCTCTGCGTGCGAGAGCGCCTTGTCGTCGACCGCTTCCATGAACCGGTCTAGGGCCGACTCCATGGCCGTTGGTCGGTTGGTCCACCACTCCAGCGGGCGGGCCTGTGTCGCGCGCACCTGGAGCGGCTCGCCGTGCTCCGCGGTCCAGCGGTCTACGTAGTCCTGCCAGTGCGGCGGGTCGGCGTAAAAGCCGCAGACCTCGAAGCGGTCGAAGGCCCGGTTCACGGCGTTATCAACGCTCTCGCGATCGACCTGCCAGCCGTCGCCTTCCGGTCCTTCCGGCTTCTCCCAGCACCCAAGGAGCATCAGGTGACCGTCGGACACACGACAGGCCGTCAGGGCTGTGGCGTCGTCACGAATGGAGCCGTCGAAGCCGAGAGTGATCAGGTCCCCCGCGGCTATCTCTTCTGCGCGCCGGCAGAGTCCCCAAGCATCAGGGTCCATCCACGCGTCAGAGGACATCGTGCGGGAGTTCAGGAAGTACCGCTTGCCGTCGTTCGAGTCGTTGCGGAGGTCGTAGAAGTCGTCAACGAGGGATTCGAGATCCATCCACTCCATGGCGTCGCCGTAGGCGTCCATGAGGGCGGCTCGCAGCTCGTCCTCGTTCTTCAGGTCCTTGCACTCGCCGTATCGGTGGTCATACATGAGGCGCGCGCGACCACGCTTCTTACGGCCGCTGGAGATGGCTTCCGCTTCCTCGTACGTGCGCTCCGCCACAGAGTCCTGCCCCGGGGCGAACATCGTGGTCGTTTCGAGGTACCACGTCTGCGCCCCACGCTTCCTCTTGCGGAGGTTTCGCGTGACGGTGGCGTACATGCGCCGAAGTTCCGGAGTGTTGTAGAGGTGGGTCTCGTCGAAGCAGACCCACGTTTCCTTGCCGCCGTCCTTCGATGAGGACGAGGCGGTTGACGGCATGATCTCTCCGCCGTCAGGGAGGATGATTCGGGTCAACCCAACATCGACGTTGGGGACTCGGGACAGAGGCGACGCCTCGTCGGTCAAGTTGAAGTGGATGGTGTCGTAGACGTTGCCGGTCTGGCCTTCCTCCGTCGCCATGATTCGGAGGTAAGGGACTTTTACCGGGCGGCCCATCGGCTCGCCGGCCTCGTAGACGTACTCGAAGCCAAGCCCCCAGGGATCCCGGTAGACCTCTCCGCCCTCTGCCCAGCCGTTGAACCGAGCGGGGCCGAAAGCTTCAAAAAGCCCTAGGCGGGCGCCAAGTCCAGACTTGTCGCAGCCCTTTGGGCGACTGAAGAATGCCGAGTCGTAGAGCAACCGGCCCTCGTCGCCATCGACCGCGTAGCAGTCCACGACGAAGCCTGTGTATTCGTCACCGTGCCGTACCGGCTCTCCCTGGACATCGCCAGGACCGTGTACGACGAAGTATTCCATCCACGCGACTGCCATCCACCCGAGCGAGCGGGAGCGGTCATGACCGGGGGCGCGCACGATAGCGCGCGGCACGCGGTCTCCTAACCTGTGAGTCGAGCCCTACGGCTGTTGATGTCGGATACGTTCCCGGGGCTCTGTACGGGCCTCTGCGGGCCGTTCGAGGGGTCGTCTACCTTCATCTTTAGACGGGCCCTGTCCTCCGGCGTAGCGCCGAACTTGGCAGCTCTGAGGCGTACTTCAGAAGCGAACTCCCATCGCCCCTTAGCCCACATCGTGTGGTGCATGAGTGCGGTATCGATCAAGAAGAGCCAGTCAGTCATCACGAACGTCTGTGCCTGCGCGCTGCTGCGCCAGGAGTCCCACCACAGCTGAGTCATGGAGTGCCAGGGAAGATCCTCCCCCGTTGCCTCGTCGACGCCCAGTACGCCGGCCGGAAGCTCCGGGCCGCGGAGTTCCTCGTCAGGGGTGATTACAGTCTCGGGGTCCGCGGCGTTGCGCCTGCGGCGTCGTGCTGGGTCCTTCGGGGCTGGTCCGTGTCCGCCCATCAGGCGTCCCCCCACTCAAACACCGTGTACCCAAGCAAGTCGTACACGTCGTCCGCCTGAAGAATGGTCTGCGGCTCGGGACGACGAGCGCGCCACTGCGATGCGTCCACGTCGGGGTGTGCCGACCGGACGAAGTCGCACGCCGCCTTGACCACGTCCACAAGTTGAGCGTCAGCAGCGTGCACCACAAGCACAATTGGCATCGGTACCTCCCGGATAGAACGGCAGCGCCGCCCATGCCGGGGGCTACTGCGTCAGCTTGGAAACCAGCGCGGAGAGGTCCGCGAGGATGGACGGGCTAGAGCCATGTCGGCGGCCCGTCATTGCGATGTAGCGGCCGGTCCCGTAAATCTCTACGGCCGTACCGTCGGGGCGTCGGATGCGGCGCCCCTGTCGGACGTTCGCGCGGCCCCAGATGTGCAAGCCGTCGCCAGACGGGGACACCTCTACGTAGGTGGTGCCCGCGTCGCGCACGATGGCTGCGGCCCACGGCGCCAGGCGGCCCGTGAGCGGGTTCAAGCAGTGGTCGAGGTCGATGCACGCGATGTTGTCGACGTCGCTCAGGACGAAGCCCAGACCGACGCCGACCGTCGAAGCGGCTGCGTCTGTGTGCGTGCTCCACGTCCGCGGGTCCGTCGACGAGGCAGCCATGCCGGCGACCGTCAGGGGGACCTTCGTTGCGGAACGTCGAATCCACCTGTCGCGGATCTTCAGCTCGTGGGGCGTGGGGTCGCTCTTCGCGGCCCGGTGGGCCTTTGAACGGCATCGCGTGTTGCAGAAGCGTGCGTGCTGACGAGCCATCATCGGTAGCGGTGCGGCGCAGTGTTTGCACGTCCGGGGCGTCGTCTTCATGGGGTCCATTCTACCGGCCGCGAACGCTTTTAAGCTACTGACCTGCACTGATTCATTAGCCATCAGGGCCGGAGCGCCACGCGCCCACCTCCCATTTCGGAGGTCAAAGCAGTCCAGCCGGCCCCCGTTCGGGGCTCCAGCGGGCCCCTGTGGGCGCCTTAGCGGCATCCCCCAGACCCGTACAGAACGGGAAGACCAGCATCTATACGGTCTCCACATGATCGGTTTGGGGGTTACCCCCTGGTACCGATCATGGCTAGCCGATCTTCGCAGCGAAGCCGGCGCGAGGCTCCCGACGATCACCGTCAGCCAGCTCGCCGCGGATCTCCAGGCGACTCGGAATCAGGGTCAGCGTCACCGTAGTGATCTTGCCTTCGCCCTTGCCGGCCACGCGCACGCGCGGTACGCAGGCCATCCGTCCGACGTCCACACCGTTCACGCTCACGTGCGTGACCAGAACGCCGTCTTCACCCGTGTCTTGCTCCTCCGTCAGCACCACGTGAGAGCCGCTCATGGCCGCTCCTGCGCGCCTATGTGCACCGCCACAGAGCCAGGCTCGGCTACCCACACAGGCATACCGCCTCCACCACACCGCCACGCACGCATGCGCCGTAGCACCGCCATAGTCAGTCCTCCAATGCGGGGTGTGTAGAGCGGGGCCTGTGTATGCGCACCCTCACGAGGGCCGCTGCAGTGCCACCCTCTGAGCCGCTCTTGTGGCCGTGGTGCCATGGACACAGGAGCTGTAGGTTCTCGTCCCTGTGGTCATCTCCGGGGGCTATGTGGTCCACGTCCGTGCCAGGCAGCTCGCACCGTCGGCCGTCGCTGTAGCGGGCCACACAGACCCCGCCGTCACGCCGGATGATGCGGCGCCGTATGCGTGGCCAGTCCTTGGGGAGTCTCTGCCTGCGCGTACTTCCTTCCCACGCCATGACGTCGCCTCCAAACGGGCATGCAAAAGCCCCGTCTCCGAATGGAGGACGGGGCCAGAGTGGCTGTCGTACGCTCAGCGCATGCTGAAAAGGTTCCTGAGGCGGGCTGGCGCGCTCCCTATCGCTGAGGCGGCAGGTGAGGCGTTCAAGCGCGGCGACACGGTGTTCATCCGCAAGTTCCACCCAAGCCCCACGAAGGGGGATCAGGATCTTGCGCAGGCAATCCAGGACGTCACGGCAATCGGATGGACGCTGACCTCAACGCAGTTCGAGGGAGCCGGGCTGAGCCGGCACGCCAACTTGGTCTTCAGCCGCTCTTAGATCGCAATGGCCGTGAGCTTCAGGTCCGCGTGGGCTACGTCGACTAGGAGCTTCCCGCCGTACTCCTGAGGGTCGAAGGGCCCGAAGATTTCCTTGGCGCCGGCCGGAAGCGACTTCGTCCGGGGAGTGACGGACAGCCCGTCCACCTTCCGCGCCACAAGGAAGGTCACGATGCGGGCGGATGCGCCCGCGTTCTCGACAATGATCACCACGCTCCCGCTGTTGACCACGTAGTGGTTGTTGGTCGCGTCGCCAGTCGTGGACGTAAACGCCACACCGGTGCGGGCGGCAGTGAGCACGGGAACCAGGGTGCGGGCCATGTGGACTCCAGGGATTCGGGGTTACTTGATGCCGTCCCCGTCGTTCACGTGGACGATGGCGGGCGCGGTCAGGCTCTTCGTTCCGTCGACGGCAAGGAAGGCCTCGCGCGTCCGGTTGTTCTTGCGGGTACAGCCGTCGTAGACGACCCGCTGACGCGCATTGGGCGCCGTCAGGTGGTACGCGTGCTTACCGACAAGATCGCAGCTCCGGTAGCTGACGCCGACCGGGTTCGTGTACTCGTGAGCCACGAGACCGGGGCTGTGAGGCTGGAATCCGAGTGCGGTGTCCGAGCATCCGTCGAAGACGATGTGTCCTCCCCACAGGCTCTTGATCACCTGAGACACCGCATTCCGCAGCTCGAAGCGCACACCGCGAACGTTCAGGTGCTGCACAGAGTCGTAGTGACCGGCGGTCGGGAGGTGGAAGAAGCGGCTCACGCCACCGTCGGGACGCTTGCCCTTGATGATGAAGCTGCCACCGTCGACCGTGATGAATCCGCCCTTGTCGAAGCGAAGGAAGTCGCCCGAGTCGTATTCGATCTTGCTGTCACGGAAGCTGAAGTTGAGGAACTGATCCTGTGCGGCGTTGGCCGGCGTCATCCCGCTCCAGAGGAACGCAACGTCGTAAGAGCCGTTCACGTGGCAGCCAGTGAACGTCCACTCGGAGTTGCAGTTCGACGCAATGGGGCCGTCAAGGCCGATGCCGTAGCGCCAGGCTCCGCGCCACTCGCAGTTCGTGAAGGCCCAATCCTGAGCGCCGCCCGTGGACGAGCTGTATAGGAACGAGGCCGCGGGGTTCGTCGAGCGGAAGCTGACGTCATACCAGCGCACGCCCATCCATCGGTCATCGTTCACGAGGAGCGGCTCAGCGCCGGTCATGACGATCTCGCTGGAGCGCTTCCCGATGCCGCGGACCGTAAGGCCCTGCGCACGTCCGGGAGCGTCTCGCATGATCGTGCCGGAGACCCGGTAGACACCCGTGAGAAGCACGGTCACCGTCGAGACGGGGACGCTTCCGCCAGCGTCGGGCTTCAGTCGCCGGTCGACCTCCGCGAAAAGTCTGCGGAAGGGTTCGGTCGCGTCTGCCCCCGGCGTTGCGCCGAAGTCTTCTGGGCGTAGTTCGTAGGTCGTCGTCATCTTGGGTTCCTCGTCGTCGTGGGACGACCGGCGCCCCTGTATAGGTGGTGCCTGTGGTCGGGACGGCAGGGTTCGAACCTGCGGCCTCCCGGTCCCAAACCGGGTGCGCTACCTCTGCGCTACGTCCCGTGAGGCGCGCCCGGGATCGAACCGGAGCAGCTACCTGACCCCGTAGCGGTCACGCGCCCTCGTCCGGACCGCGAGGCCCGGGTATTGCACGTCGCGGCGGGATTCGAACCCGCGATTCCACCGCCGGATGACGTTCTTCGGCGCGCGTGTACTGCCTCACACCGCACGACGTGCAGAGCCCCCGGCAGGATTCGAACCCGCGACCCGCGCTTTACGAGAGCGCCGCTCTTCCAGCTGAGCTACGGGGGCGTTCGTCCATTCCTGTCCAAGGAAGACGCGGTTGCTTGCTCCACGGCCGTCGGGGCCGAGATGATGGACACATCGGAAGCGGCGTAGTGACTTCCGCCGCCGGAGAGCCCGGGTCAAGGGTTGCAGCCCAAGACCCCACGTTGGCGCGTGTGTGCTCCGAGGGCCGACACGGATCCTGTCCCCCGTGTCGGCCCTTCCTTGCGCTCCCGACCGGACTCGAACCGGAGGCATAACGCGTCCTGCGCCCCAGCGATGTGACCGGCCCCGAGGGGCTACAGGGATCGCTCTGGGGCTCTTGCTGGGCGGCTCAGTGGCCCCAGAGGGCGGGTGAGCCGTCGTGCGTGGTCCCGGAAGGCTTCGAACCTCCGCCGTCCGCCCTATGATGGCGGCGCTCTACCGGCTGAGCTACAGGACCATCAACGAGGGCGGGCATACGCCGAAGCATTGTCGCTCCCTCGTCTCGCTCGTCTCGCTCCTCCCGCCCCGACGCATACGAGGACTCACACGGAGCGGAAGTCTCTTGGGACAGGCCAACGCCGCTCAACCGCGCGTCGACCCGGAGGAGAGTGCGGGGAGCGCAGGAGCGGCGCCGGCCGTCCGAGGGAAGTGGACCGTCCGCCAGTCGCGACGGTCGCCGATCTTCCCTCTACTACTGTTATGGGGTGCATGTCAGACGTTGTTGATCTTGCTCATCCTCCCCCGCGCGGGCCGGTGTGCGTAGTGCGCTACCTACCCCCTTTTCTCCTTTCTCCTTAACGCGTGTTAGTAGAAATAGAAATGACAGTTTGTTTGCCACTTTCGGCACTAGAACAGCACTTTCCGTAGCCGTACGTGACGACGTAGCTCAATTTGTAACTCTCCGCGCCCGACCATCCGTTCGGGGATCCGGCGGGACGAGGATGCGGGCGACGAGGCGTGTCGAACCGACGAAGGGCGGAGGCGGAAGAGCGCGCCGAGATGGCTCCCGACGCGCCCCACACCGTTACCTAGTCGTTATCTAGAACGACTCCTGTTGTGCGATGTCGTCGAGCGCGTCTTGCTCCGGGTCCACGTGCGTGCCGGCGGCGAACGACAGGCGGTCGTCCCGCGGCGTCCATCGGTTGCCCGGCATGACCTTCACCTTCACGCCTAGATCGTTGAGCATCCGACGACGCACAGCCCAGTCGTCCGTCTGCTGCCACGCCTCTCCCCACGTAGTGTCAAGCTCTACGGTTTGTTCCCGCGACGGGACTACTGGCCGCTCTTTCAGCGGACCGAGCCGGTCGGAGATTCCCTGAATCTGCTGCTCCACAACGTCGGCAGCGGCGCCGCGTAGCCGCACGAGTCGGCCCGAGAGCTCTTGGAGATCATCCTCCAGCTCGTTGATCTCCGCCGTGTGGTCGACCCCCGCAGTTCGGATGACCTGCGTACGGCGGAACGGCCCGAACTGGTCGACGAACTGTTCATCCACGTACTCAAGCGCCACTGTCCGAAGGATGCTGCTTGCCGGCTGGTCCTTCTCATGCAGTCCCCCGTGGCAGCGGAATGTTCCCTTGCGCACGCCACTGAAGCTGTTCCACGCGCCGTACATGTTGCGCTCACAGGTGCCGCAGACGATCACGCCTAGCAGCTCGTGCCCGTCCTTTCGACGAGGGTGGGCGCTAGGGACCGCAAGTTCCTTCAGCGCGCTTTCGAGCTGATACCACGTTTCGTCGTCGATCATTGGCTCCGCATGGATGACGGGTGAGCCGTCGGTGGTCCGTGTCATGGATCCGTCGCGACGAACCTGGTAACCGCGGACGATGGGCGAGCGAAGCATGTCGTACACCGTGTTCAGCCTCCACGTGTCTCCGTCGTCGTGCTCGCGGGGAGGTGTGACGAGCCTGGCTTGATGGTTTTTCGGGGTAATAGCCTCTGACTCAACAAGCCATCGCAGAACCCGAGTGGCCCCGTGTCCCGCGATAGTGCGAGCGATAGCCGCCCTACGGATAGCGGCCGTCTCCTCGTGCAGTCCGAGCCACCACCCCTCCCGCCCGTCGCTGAACACCTTTCGAACGAGGTGATAGCCATACGGAATGGTGCCGCCGGAATATCGCCCAATGGAACGCAGGTGCGCGGCGGCACCCTGATTTCGCTCCATGATTGTCTGCCCTTCGAGCTGCGCGGCGAAGGCAAGGATGAGCAGGATCAGCTCACTCATGGACGAACTGAAGTCGAGTTCAAGCATGTCCCCGCCGGGGCCGGCGGAGAAAATGAGGCGCTTCTTGTGCTGCTTGGCGAAGCGTCCTAGGTCCGCCATATCCGCCATGGACCGCACTGCACGGTCAAGGCGCTGCCAGATCATGACATCCCACAGTTCCGGGGAGTTCAGCCAGGGCGCCAATTCAGCGCGCTCCCACGGAGTGGTTTTGAGGGCCGACACGTCGGTGTCCCGGGCCCATCCAACGAACGTTCCGCCGATGCGGTCGCAGGTGTTAGTGATCATCTCCTCTTGGACTTCTGGCGACGTCGATGCATCCGTGAACTTGCTTAGTCGGATAGCTCCAACAGCGCGAAGAGTGGCGCGCGTTCGCTGTGGTGGCACAGCCCTGGGGTTGTCCATGCATCACATGCTAGTTACTCCGGCAACCGTTCGGCGAGCGGAAGGCCCAGATCGGCCCGCAGGACCGCACCATCGGCGCCACCCGCATCTGGGCCCTCCCCAACCCCAGCGGCCTCAACGCCCACTGGACCGCGGCCTCGATGGCCCAGGAGTACGCCCGCCTCCGCACGACCGCCGAGTCCGGCGACCCGGCCGCCACCGGTCCGTAAACACCCGCGCCCAGAGCTCGAAGATCACCTTATGCTCCGGGGATGATCATCAAGCCGGTTGAACTCGTGATATTCGACTGCGACGGGGTTCTCGTCGACAGCGAACGGATAGCCGCCCGCGTGCAGGTCGCCCTGGGAGCGGAGTTCGGCTGGCCTCTCACCGAGGCCGAGGTGATCGACCGGTTCATCGGGCGCTCCTCCGTCTCCATCCGCGAGCAGATCACCGAACGGCTCGGTGCCGAGGCGGCCGCCCTCTGGTGGGACCGGTTCGAAGAGCTCCACCGAGAGGCGGTGGACTCCGGGCTGTCTCCCGTCTGCGGCCTTCCCGAGGCACTCGACGTGATCACGATCCCCACCTGCGTCGCTTCCAGCGGCTCGCACGAAAAGATGCGGCACACCCTCGGCCGCACCGGTCTCTACGAACGCTTCGCAGGCCGCATCCACAGCGCCACCGAGGTCTCCCGCGGCAAACCGGCCCCGGATCTCTTCCTCTACGCGGCACGGCGGATGGGCGTGGACCCCGCCGCCTGCGCGGTCGTGGAGGACAGCCGTCCCGGCGTCCAGGCAGCCCGCGCCGCCGGTATGCGGGCCTTCGGCTACGCCGGCGGCCTGACCGCCGCCGAGCAGCTCCGGGGCCCCGGGACCGTCGTCTTCCACGACATGCGCGACCTCCCCGCCCTACTCACCGGGTGACGACCCGGGGTTGGCACCCCGCGCACATACGCGTAGGGCTGTCGCGTCAAGATGAGTGCATGACCGAGGGCCAAGCGGATCCGCTGACGGTGCTGCGCAAGCTGGATGATCCGAAGTGGCTTGAGTGGCCGTTGAGTGGCCGCAGCACTACGACCGTGTTGAGGCAGCGGCCTTGTTCGGCGGTTTGGTGACCCGGCTCGAAGGTGACTTCGCAGCTCGCCGCCCGTTTGGGCAGGACACTCAGGACTCCAGCGAGTACGGACGCGCCGTCGTGCCCGCGGACGCAACCGTTTGCGGAACCCGGACCGTCGTCCGTGTGGCAAGTTCGGATCACTGGCGCTGGTCTGTACCGACAACCCAGGGGCCTTCTTCGGGACACAGGACGCCCAGGCTGAGGGCGCACTGGACGGCGCCGATCTCGCCAAGGTCAATCGAGCGTTGGCCGAACTCGGCTACGCGGTGGTTCCCGAGGAACTGTTGGAGACCGATCTACGAGGGGCAAAGCCGGATGCCTCCTTTCGTCCAGCAGCCCAGCTGGTGGCATCGCTTCTTCGGCACCTTCTGACCATCACACTCGCAAGGTGGGGCCGGTGCCCACAAAGCAGCCGTTGCCCTCGAAGAACTCCCACAGTTCTGGGACCAGGTGCACGCTCAGGTTGTCCCGCACGAGAACGGTCGGGGCAGTCCCTCCATCCGAAGCCCTTCGACCCGCCCTCTGAGTCCGAACCGGGCGGTGGCCATGCGGTTCGGCGCGCTCACGGCCCGCTCCGAGGCAACCGTCCGCATAGCCCCGGTGCGCAACTTGCTGTGACCTGCCTGGACGTGTCGGTCCCACATGTCGTTCTGGCAGCGATCAGATCAGTGGAGCATGAAAGGCAGTGCAATGAGGGCCGCGTACTGCCGGGCCGAGAGCGAGAGCGGCGATGCCATCGAGGACCCGTCCGAAGACGCTCTGCTCATACTGATCGACGATCAACGACTCGGACAACACCTTCGTCGTCATCCAGCCCGACGACTCCGACCCGGCCTGGTTCACCTCCGTCACAGTCCTGGACAAAGGCGGCTACGAGGTCGTCCGCCGCGACACCACCCGCCGCGAACACAACGTCCACACCGAGACCAGCACCGACCAGATCGCCCGCGACCTCACGATCTGGATGGCCGCCCGCGACTTCCCCGGACGGCCCGTCTAGATCAACAGCAGCTTCCGGACACGCCCTGGCTAGGCGTCGCGCCGCCGTACCGACAGCCAGCCGCCGAGCACCGCGGCCAGTGCCCACACGGCCAGGACTCCGAGGCCCGTCCAGGGTCCCAGGGCGTCCGGTGACTCGGCGCGCATCATCATCTGTCCCGCGCGGTCCGGCAGATACTGGGCGATGTCACTGGCCTTCGCGCCGATGATGAAGGACACGATGAGAGTGAAGGGTATGAGCAGGCTCAGGACCGCCGCCGAGCTTCGCAGTATCGCCGTCATCCCGGCCGCCATCAGGGTCATGAACATGAGGTAGGCCCCGCAGCCGAAGATGGCACGGTAGGTTTCCGGGCCGCCCAGTTCCAGGGTGTAGGCCCCCATGAACCGCTGTCCGCCGACGAAGGTGGCCAGTCCGGTGAGCTGGCCGACCACGAAGGCGAGGCCGGCCAGCATGGCCATCTTCGACAGGTAGAACCGGGCGCGGTTCGGCACTGCGGTCAGTGACGTGCGCAGGGCGCCGTTGTGGAACTCGGCCGACAGTGCGGTCGCGCCGAACGCGAAGGCCGCTATCTGCCCGAAGTTGAGCCCGTAGAAGGCCGCGAGGAGCGGATCGTCCCCCATGCTCCCGACTTCCGCGTCACCGATCAGCGCGGCTGTCAGGGTCTGGATGCCCGCGGTGGCGACGAAGATGGCTATCAGCGCCCCGAAGGTGCCGCGCAGGGATCGTATCTTGATCCATTCCGAGTGCAGGACGGGGACTGTGGGCAGAGCGGTGCTCATGGCGAAGCCTCCTTGGAAGAGTGATGTCAGTGGGTGGCGGTGAACTGGGTGTGGCCTGCCGTGAGTTCGAGGTAGGCCTGTTCCAGCGAGGCCCTCTCGTCGACCAGCTCCAGCATCGGGATGCTTTCGCGGGCGGCCATGGCGCCGAGCTGCTCGGCCTGCATGCCGTCGACGCTCCAGCGCCCGCCGTCGGCCTCGACGAGCTCGAAGCCGTCCCGGGCGAGGGCCGCCCGCAGCCGTATCGGATCGGTGGTGCGCAGCCGCACCCTCGGGGTGCTGCGCGCGTCGATGAAGTCCTCCGTCGAGCTGTCGGCCAGCAGCTTGCCCTGCCCGAGTACGACCAAGTGGTCGGCGAGGGTGGCGGTCTCGGTCATCAGGTGGCTGGAGACGAGGACCGTGCGGCCCTCGGCGGCCAGGCCCCGCATGAGCTCGCGGATCCAGATGATGCCTTCGGGGTCGAGGCCGTTGGTCGGCTCGTCCAGCATCAGCACCTCGGGGTCCCCGAGCAACGCGGCCGCTATGCCCAGGCGCTGGCGCATGCCCAGCGAGAAGGTCCTGATCCGCCGCTTGGCCGCCGCGGCGATGCCGGACTGCTCCAGAACCTCTTCCACCCGGCGCATCGAGATGCGGTTGGCGGCGGCGAGGAACCGCAGGTGGTCCCGGGCGGTGCGTCCGCCGTGCGCCGACTGCGCATCCAGGAGCGCTCCCACCCGGTGGAGGGGATCGGCCAGGTCGGTGAACCGCCGGCCACCGATGGTGGCCGTCCCGGAGTCGATCCGGTCCAGGCCCAAAAGCAGCCGCATCGTGGTGGACTTGCCGGAGCCGTTGGGCCCCAGGAAGCCGGTGACCCGGCCGGGCATGACATCGAAGGTGAGGTGGTCGACCGCTCGGGTGCGACCGAACTCCTTGGTCAGTTCTCGGATCTCGATGCTGTTCATGTCTCAAGATTCGCCGTCGGTCCCATCCGTGCGCCTCCCCCATGCGAGGGTGCCGTCTCCCCCACGTGGGGGAGACGGCACACCATCGTGAGCTGCAACGATGGGCCCATGTACCAACTCCTCCGCGCCGCGCGTCGACCGGTGACCTACTCACGCTGGGTGCACCTGTGCGTGCCCGTGCTGATGCTGGCCGTGTGGATGTTCATAGAGCCCGCGGCACCGTGGATGCCGCTGCTCCTCGTCGTTCCGCTGGGTCTCCTGCCCTGGATGCGGCTGGCCGAGGGGCTCCAGGCGCAGTTCCTGCTCGCGCCGCACGACCGGGAAGCCGAGGGGCCCAGCTTCAGCACTGTCTCCTCCAAGCGGTGGAGCGACCGCTGGCGGACGCTGCTGTGGCTGGAGATACGGCTCGTCCTCTCGTTCGGCACGATGCTCTGCAGCGTGTGGCTCCCGGTCCTGACGGTCCAACTGGTCACGACCGCGCTCGGCAACACGGTCACCCAGGACAACCTGGTGCCCGCCGGTTTCCCGGCCTGGCTCGCGTGGACGCTGGCCCCTGTACCGTTGGTCCTGCTGCTCGTCATCGTGATCCTGCTGGGCCGGATGGTCACCGCCATCGCACGACGGCTGCTGGGCCCCTCCGCGGCGGAACGGCTCACGGCTCTGGAGGTGCGCACCGAACAACTGCTGGAGCGCACCCGGATCGCGCGCGAACTGCACGACTCGATCGGCCACGCGCTGACCGTGGCGGTCGTTCAGGCGGGGGCGGCGCGGGCCGCGGGCGACCCCGAGTTCACCGACCGCGCGCTGGCCGCCATCGAGGAGACGGGCCGCGCCGCCCTGGAAGAACTCGATCGGGTACTGCTCGTCCTGCGGGAGTCCGCCCAGCGGCCCTCCCAGCGTCCGACGCTGGCGGAGGCGGACCGACTGCTCGAGTCGGCGCGCGCCTCCGGGGCCGCCGTCGACGCACAACTGACCGGCCCGCTTGAACAGTTGCCCGGCCCCGTCAGCCAAGAGGGGTACCGGATCCTTCAGGAGGCGCTCACCAATGTGCTGCGACACTGCGGTCCCGTGCCGGTACGGGTACGGATCGGCATGGTCGCCGACCGGCTCGACCTGGAGGTGACCAATCCGCTGCCGGACCGGCCCACGGTCATGGCGGGCAGTGGGAGCGGACTGCGCGGGATGCGGGAGCGGGCCGCGCTGCTCGGCGGGGAGGCCGAGACCGGCCCGCACAAGGGGGGTTGGAGGGTGCGCGCGCGGCTTCCGCTGGAGCGAATACGCTGACGGAATGCCGGTTACCGTACTGCTCGTCGATGACGAGCCCCTGGTGCGCGCGGGTCTGCGCGCCGTCCTCGACGCCCAGCCCGACATCGAGGTGGTCGGCGAGGCAGCCGACGGCGCCGCGGTGGTCCCGCTGGTGCGGCAACTGCGCCCCGACGTCGTGGCGATGGACGTGCGGATGCCGCTGCTCGACGGGATCGAGGCGACCCGGGCGGTCCTGCGGAGCGTGGACTCGCCACCGAAGATCCTCGTGGTCACCACCTTCGAGAACGACGAGTACGTCTACCAGGCGCTGCGGGCCGGCGCGGACGGGTTCCTGCTGAAGCGGGCCCGCCCGTCGGAGATCGTGCACGCGGTCCGCCTGGTGGCGGAGGGCGAGACGCTGCTCTTCCCCGCGGCGGTCCGCTCGCTGGCCGCCGAGTACGGCAACCGGCAGGCTCGGACGGTACTGAAGCGGGCGGCGCTGACCGAGCGCGAAGAGGCCGTGCTGCGGCTGGTGGCGAAGGGGCTGACCAACATCGAAATCGCCCGTGCGCTGATCGTCGGCACGGAGACGGTGAAGTCCCACGTCAGTGCGATCCTGGCGAAGCTGGGCGCACGGGACCGGACCCAGGCCGTCATCACCGCGTACGAGTCGGGGTTCGTCGCTCCCGCATGACCGGCGCCCGAGGGGAAGGGCGGATTCCGGCCGATGGGGGGCCGCTTCTCGCCGCCGGACCCGGTGCGCAGTACGATCCGCGTGACAAGCTCGCTAGCTGGGAGGACACACGTTGGGGCAGCTGACCGGCGGGGACCCCTCACTGCTGCGGCGGATCAACTCCGCCGTGGTGCTACGGGCACTGCGCGCGGCCGAATCGCCGACCCTCACTGACCTCACCCGGATCACCGGGCTCTCACGGCCCACCGTCGAGGGGGTCGTCGAAGGGCTCATCGGAACGGGTCTGGTCGTCGAGGCGGGCGCGGAGGAGGGTGCGCGGCGCCAGGGACGCCCGGCCAGACGGTTCCGCTTCCGCGCGGAGGCGGGACACCTGCTCGGTGTGGAGATCGGCGCACACCGGATCGCGGTGCTGCTGTCCGGGCTGGACGGCCGGGTGATCGGTGCCGGCACCAAGGAGGTCGCCGAGACGGCCTCCGCCGACGAGCGGCTCGAACGGGTCCGCGGTGCCGTGGCCGACCTGCTGCGCCGGGCCGGCGTACCCCGGGACTCCCTGCGGGCGGTCGGCGTGGGCAGCCCCGGAATCGTAGAGGCCGACGGCACCGTCCGGCTCGGCACCGCCCTGCCCGGCTGGACCGGGCTGCCGCTCGGGGAACGCCTCAGGCGCTCGTTCCGGTGCCCGGTACAGGTGGAGAACGACGCCAACGCCGCAGCGGTCGCCGAACACTGGAAGGGCGCCGCGACCGACACCGACGACATGGTCTTCGTGATGGCCGGGCTCAGCCCCGGTGCGGGCTCCCTGATCGGGGGACGTCTGCACCGCGGGTTCGGCGGGGCAGCCGGGGAGATCGGCGCACTGCACCTGCTGGGGCGCGAGGTCACGCCCGAGAAGCTGCTGTCGACGACCGGCGAACCGCTGCACCCGCTGGACGAGCGGGCGGTGGCGGAAGTCTTCGCGATGGCCAAGCGCGGCGACGTACGGGCGGTGGCCGCGGTGGACCGGTTCATCCAACGGCTGGTCCACGACGTGGCCGCGCTGGTCCTGGCGATGGATCCGGAACTGGTGGTGGTCGGCGGCTGGGCGGCCGGGCTGGACTGGGTACTGGATCCCCTGCGCCGGGAACTGCAGCGGTACTGCCTGCGCCCGCCACGGGTGGCGCTGTCCCTGCTGGGCGAGGCAGCGGTGGCCACGGGAGCCTTGCGGCTGGCACTGGACCACGTCGAGGAAGAGCTGTTCGCGGTGGAGAAGACGGTCACCGCCCGGCGTCGCTGATCCCCTCGCGGCGTACGGATCACCCGGGCTCGGGTGTCCCTCCGGGACGCGCACCCGCTCACCCGAAGGCCACCGATCCCCTCCTCGGCGGTACGGACCCACGCGCGGGCCCGGTCCCACCCCTTCCCGGTCAAGGCAGCGGGCGGCAGGGGATCCGGCCCGACCCGGGGACGAGAGTTGTACGAATTCTCGGCGAGAGCCCGCGGACCCCGGCCGGACGCCTTCTCGGCAGGTTCGCCCGTCCCCACGGAAGCCGGCCTCACTCCCGGCGGGCAGACGGCGGAAGGGGCATGCGGCACACGGTCGCCGCAGGCCGCGGGAGGATGACGCCACACGGCACGCGGGGAGGACGCCGACGGCAGTCCGGCGGGCAGGAAGGATCCGGTTTCCGCACGGTGGGTCGCGATCCGACGGCCGCAGCGCGGGCCGGGGTGGGCCTGATCATCCGCGCCGCAACGGGGGCCGGAGCCCGGCCGCCGCCGTGCACGCAAGCGGCCATGCTCACCCGCGCCGTACCAGGGAGTGGCCTCAGATCCGGCTGGCTCAGCCCGTGATGTCTGTGCGGCGTATCGCAAGGCGGAGGAGAAGCCGCCGCGGAACGTCGGCAGCCGACGACAACGAGGTGAGGCGAGGTGCCGGGCGCCACAGGCCCGTCCTGGCCCGAAGGGCAGGCCCTGGCCGCGCCACCGCACCGCCCCCGCCGTACGGGCCGCCGCTTGGCGGCGGCCCTTTCAGCGGGTCAGGACGCCACGCGCGTGTCGTGGGTGATCTGCACGTCGCCCGAGTCGCCGAAGGTCAGGCGGCAGGTGTCCGCCCGGTAGGTGGCCACCGAGACGGCTGCCGTACCCGCCGCCGTGAAGTAGCGGGTGGTGACCAGCAGGACGGGGGCGCCGGGCAGACGGTCCAGTTCCTTCGCGTCGTCGGCGCGGGCGGAGCCGAGCTCCACCGAGCGGTCCTGCCCGTCGAGGACGAGCTTCTGGAGCTCGCGCATGACGGCGCGGGCGCGCGCCGGACCGGCCGGGGTGTCGATGGCGGAGAGGCCCGGGACCGAGGAGGCCGGCACGTACAGCAGCTCGGCGGCGAGGACCTGGCCCTGCTCGACGCGGGTCCGGCGGACGGAGACCACCAGCTCACCGGCGGCGGTCCCGAGGAGTTTGAGGACGGCGGGGGTCACCACGGCTTCCGCCGCGTCCACCGGCTCCCACCCGTCGACGCTCTCGCCGGGCCAGCTGTGCTGCGCGGTGCCGACGGCGACGCCCACGCGCGGCGGGGCGACGGTGGTGCCGACACCGCGGCGGCGCTGGAGGCGGCCTTCGAGCTCCAGCTGCTCCAGGGCCTGGCGCAGGGTCGCCCGGGCGACACCGAAGCGGGCGGCGAGGTCACGCTCGTTCGGCAGGACTTCGCCCACGGCGAAGTCCTGGTCGAGCGCCTCACTGAGGACGGTCTTGAGGTGCCAGTACTTCGGCTCCGGCACCGATTCGAGCTGTGTGGTCCCCACCCTGACTCCTCCTGCAATCGCTGCACTCGCCGTGTTCCAGCGGCAGTTCCGCGCCTTTGTTTATTAAAGGTTCCTGCACTATGCCTGCGACGATAGGACGGCGCATCCCCTTGGTCAAGACCAATGCTCATCCCTTTGCCGGGCAGATCGGGCATATGCATCAAGCTGTTCACGGGATGTTCGCGCGCACCACGGAAGACACCGTGGAAGGCGCCACGGAAAGTGCCACGGAAGACACCTCGAAGGATGCCGCGAAAGATGGCGCGAGGGAGAAGGCCCGCCGCGGGGACTACCGGGCGGTAACCGGCCGCGAGACACTACTGACAATCCGTCTCACACAGGCGCCGAAGCCGCCCGACCCGACGAGGAGCAGCATGACCGCCACGGTCTCCTTCACGATCGACTCGCCCCTGGGCCCGCGCACCATCACCGCCGCCTACGAGCGCAAGGGCGCGGGTGAGCCGCTCCTGCTGCTGCACGGCATCGGCCACCACCTCCAGGCCTGGCACCCGGTGGCCGACATCCTGGCCGCCGAGTACGACGTGATCGCCGTCGACCTGCCCGGCTTCGGCCTCTCGGAGCCGTTCCCCCACGGCGTTCCGTACGATCTCGACACCGTCGCCCCCGCGCTGGGCGCGCTCTGCACGGCACTCGGCATCGAGCGGCCGCACGTCGCGGGCAACTCCCTCGGCGGGCTGCTCGGCCTGGAGATGGGGCGCGTCGGTCTGGCCCGCTCGGTCACCGCCCTCTCCCCCGCCGGGTTCTGGTCGGAGGGCGAACGCCGCTACGCCTTCACCGCGCTCCGTGCGATGCGCGCCGGCGCCACCGCGCTGCCCGACTCCGCCCTGGAGCGCCTCGCCCGCAGCGCCGCCGGCCGTACGGCGCTCACCGGCAGCATCTACGCGCGCCCGGGGCGGCGTTCGCCCGCCTCCGTGGTCGCCGAGACCGTCGCCCTGCGCGAGGCCACCGGCTTCGAGCAGACCCTGGCCGCGGGTGGTTCCGTACGGTTCACCGCGGATGTGCCCGGCCTGCCGGTCACCATCGCCTGGGGCAGTCGCGACCGGCTGCTCCTGCGCCGCCAGGGTGTCCGCGCCAAGCACACCATCCCCGGCGCGCGCCTCGTCAGGCTCAGCGGCTGCGGCCACGTCCCCATGAACGACGACCCAGCGCTGGTCGCCCGCGTCATCCTGGACACAACCAGGCTGTCCCGATGAGGAGTTGACGGTCCCTCATCCGTGCGCACCAGTGTTCACGCATGGTTCGCCTGCGCGACGCGGACGGTCCGGTGTGCGGCCGGTATGCGGCGGCACACTGGTCCGGCCCGTCCCCCGCCGGCCTCTGGAGACGCACCGATGGCACCTCTGCCGCACACCCGACGGACCCTGCTCGGCGGTTCCCTCGCCGTTCCGGTGGGCCTCGCCCTGTCCAGCGTCCTGTCGGGCGCCTTGACGACGTCCGCCCACGCGGCCGCGCCCGCCTTTGCCCGATCGGGCCGCCCGAACGCCTTCTGGGGTGTCCAGTCCGGCGAGATCACCGCCCACTCGGCCACCGTCTGGACGCGTTCCGACCGCCTCGCGCGGATGTACGTCGAGACCTCCCCCAGCGAATCGTTCCGCTACGCCGTCCGCCGCCACCGCGGTCCACTGCTCGGCGCGGACACCGACTTCACGGGCACCACCACCCTGCGCGAACTCCCGCCCGGACAGCAGGTCCACTACCGGGTCCTCCTCGCCGACCCCGACGATCCGCGCCGCACCGGCGAGCCGGTCCACGGCACCTTCCGGACCACCCCCGCCTCCCGCCGCCGCGGCGTGCGCTTCCTGTGGTCCGGGGACCTCGCCGGCCAGGGATGGGGCATCAACCCCGAGCTCGGCGGCTACCGCGTCTTCGACGAAATGCGGCTGCGGGACCCCGACTTCTTCCTCTTCAGCGGGGACACCATCTACGCCGACGGGCCGATCCAGGCCTCCGTACCGCTGCGCGACGGAACCCTTTGGCGCAACGTGACCACCGAGGAGAAGGCGAAGGTCGCCGAGACCCTCACCGAGTACCGGGGGAACTTCCGCTACAACCTGCTCGACCGCAACCTGCGGGAGTTCAACGCACAGGTCCCGGTCCTCGCCCAGTGGGACGACCACGAGGTGCGCAACAACTGGTACCCCGGCCAGATCCTCGACGACCCCCGCTACACCGTGAAGGACGTCGACACCCTCGCCGGCCGGGCCCGCCGGGCCTTCGGCGAGTACTTCCCCGTCACCGACCTGCGCGGCGGCCGCGCCGAGGGCCGGATGTACCGGGTGATCCGCTACGGGCCGCTGCTCGACGTGTTCGTCCTCGACATGCGCACCTACCGCGATGCGAACTCCCCCGGCCGCCAGACCGACGACCCCGTCGGCATCCTCGGCCCCGAGCAGCTGACCTGGATCAAGCGCGAGCTGTCGCGCTCCCGCGCCACCTGGAAGGTCATCGCCGCCGACATGCCGCTGGGCATCGTGGTGGCCGACGGGGCCACGGACTTCGAGGCCGTCGCCCAGGGAGACCCCGGCGCGCCGCTCGGGCGCGAACTGCAGATGGCCGAGCTGCTCCGCCACATCAAGCACCAGCGCATCACCGGCACCCTCTGGCTCACCGCCGACGTCCACTACACGGCCGCGAACCACTACGCGCCCGAGCGGGCCGCGTTCACCGATTTCGCACCCTTCTGGGAGTTCGTCTCCGGCCCCGTGGGTGCGGGCGGTTTCCCCGCCGGCCGGCTGGACGCCACCTTCGGCCCGGAGACGGCCTACGTCCAGTCGGCGCCCTTCGCGAACATGTCCCCGTCCGAGAACCCCCCGTACTACGGGGAGGTGGAGATCGACGGGGACGGCGGCGAGCTCACCGTCCGGCTGCGCCGCCAGGGGGGCGGCGTACTGTTCTCCCGGACCCTGCAACCCGGACGGGTGGGACAGTAGGGGGCGGTCGGCGGGCCCGGCGGCCGCCGCCGACACGGCAGCGGACCTCCGACACCGTGGGATCCGACATCGCGGGATCCGGAACCGGGATCCGGAACCGGGGTCCGGAACCGGGGTCCCGGACCGGAATCTGAAATCGGCCGGAAAACAGGGCGAAATCGGCCAGATAGATCCTTAACCAGCCGGTCACAGATCGTTAGTGATCACGCAACACCCCTGCGTCACAGTGGTCTGCATGACTGAGCGTATTCCTACCTCTGCCCACCGTCCCCACCGCCACCACTGGCGCCGCGACGTCGTCGAGCTCGCCGCCCTCTTCTGCGCCGTCGCGGTCGCCGACAGCATCGCCAATCTCGTGGTGCACGGTCCTCGAGGCCCGGTCCTGCTCGTCGCCTCGGCCGTCGCGCTCCTGGTTACCGCGGCGTTCCACACCTGGTGGGCGCGCCGCCACAGCCATGCGCCGCCGCCCCCGGGCACCGCGCCCACGGGGACGGCCACGGGGACGGGCACGGAATCGATCACGGAGACGGCCTCCACCTCCGGTACGGACACCGCGCTGACCTCCGCCCTGTGGCGGATGCGGACGACCGTGCGCGACGAGCCCGGCAGCCTCGCCGCGCTCTGCACCGCCCTCGCCCGGAGCGGGGTCGACATCCTCACCCTGCAGACGCACCCGCTCCCCGAGGGCGGCACGGTGGACGAGTTCCTGCTGCGCGCCCCGCAGCAGCTGCCCTCCGCCGACCTCACCCGGGCCATCGCCGGCGCCGGCGGCCACAGCACCTGGATCGAGCGCGCCGACGCCCACGACCTGGTCGACACCCCGACCCGCGTCCTGGGCCTGGCCACCCGCACCGCGCTGGACGCCGCCGAGCTGCCGCTCGCGCTGCGCCAGCTGCTGGGCCGCTGCACCATCCACTCGATCCCGGCGACCACCCTCTCCGGGCGCCCCAACGCCGGCGCCGACGCGCCCGTCGAAGGCGTCCTGGAGGCCACGGTCATGAAGCTGCGCGACCCGTCCGGCGGTGCGATCACCATCGAGCGGCCCTACCTGCCCTTCACCCCGTCCGAGTTCGCCCGCGCCCGCGCGCTCGTCGAGCTGGACGCCCGGCTCGGGCCGCGGGTCCCGCGCAGCCAGGACGTACTGACCCTGCCCGAGGGCAACGAGATCACCGTCCGCCGCGCCGACGGCTCCGACCTGGACTCGGCCCGCGCCATGCACGACCGCTGCTCGGAGCGCACCCTCGGCCTGCGCTACCACGGCCCCGTCGCCGACGCCGACCGCTACCTCGGCCACCTGCTGAGCCCGCGCTTCGGCCGCACCCTCGCCGCGACCACCGCCTCCGGCAAGCTCGTCGCCCTCGGACACCTGCTCTGGGACGGCGACGAGACCGAGGTGGCGCTGCTCATCGAGGACGACTGGCAGCGCCGCGGCATCGGCTCCGAGCTGCTCGGCCGGCTGATCGGGATGGCCGTCGAGGCCGGATGCGACAGCGTGTACGCCGTCACCCAGGCCTCGAACACCGGCATGGTCGCCGCGATGCGCGGTCTCGGCCTCCCCCTCGACTACCAGATCGAGGAGGGCACCCTCGTGATCACGGCCCGGCTGGACGCGATCCCGGTCATCGCCCGGCAGCCGTACGAGCTCCCGCGCGAATCCGGCACCCTGCCCCGTACTCAGCAGTGAGCCGGCGCCGTGACCGGGAAGGCCCACCGGGTCGCGGCGCTGCTAGCCATCCGCCTGCCCTGGTCCAGGTAGTGCCGCGCAGGACACCGCGACGCGGTGAACTCTCCGGTCACGGCACTAGAGCCCGGCCCCAGCCCCGACGCCGACGCCCTCCTGGTCCGCCGAACGGTACATCGCACGCTCCGCCGAACGCTCCGTCGCACGGTCGAGCGCCTGGTCCAGATCGGCCCACAGGTCCTCCACGTCCTCCAGCCCGACCGACATCCGCAGCAGCCGGTCGCTCACGCCGGCGGCGTGCCGGTCCCCTTCGGCCACGATGCGGTGGCTGATGGAGGCCGGGTGCTGGATGAGGGTGTCGACGCTGCCCAGGCTGACCGCCGGGGTGATCAGCCGTACGGAGGCGATCACCTCGTGGGGGTCGCCGGCCGTCTCGAAGGCCACCATGGCTCCGCCGATCTTCGGGTAGTGCACGCGCAGCACCCGCGGATCGGCCGCGAGCCGGCCGGCGAGCTCCGCGGCGCTCGCGGAGGCCGCCCGGACCCGTACGGGGAGCGTCGAGAGCCCTCGTAGCAGCAGGTACGCGGCCAGCGGATGCAGGACCCCGCCGGTGGCGAACCGCACCTGGCGCAGCTGGCGCGCGAACTCCTCGTCGCAGGCCACGACCCCGCCCATGACGTCCCCGTGGCCGCCGAGGTACTTGGTGGCACTGTGCAGCACCAGCCGGGCCCCGCTCTCGGCCGGCCGCTGCAGGACGGGCGTCGCGAAGGTGTTGTCGACCAGCAGCGGCACCTCCCCGCAGGCCTGCGCTGCGGCACGCAGGTCGATCTCGGCGAGCGTCGGATTGGCGGGCGACTCGATCATGACGAGACCGGTGTCGGGCCCGATGGCGTCCGCGATGCCCGCCGGGTCCACCCAGGTCACCCGGGTCCCCAGCAGGCCGCTGCTCAGCAGATGGTCGCTGCAGCCGTACAGCGGCCGTACGGCGACCACGTGACGCAGCTCCTTCATCCCCCGCACCAGCAGGCACGCCGACAACGCGGCCATCCCGCTCGCGAAGGCGACGGCGCTCTCGGTGCCTTCGAGCCGGGCCAGGGCCGTCTCGAACCGGGCGGTGGTCGGATTGTCCAGCCGGGCGTAGACCGGCGGGCCCTCGGGCCGGGCTCCCGTCGTCGCGAACTCGTCGATGCGGGCGGCCTCCGCCCGGCTGTCGTACGACGGGTAGGTCGTCGACAGATCGAGCGGAGGCGCGTGCAGTCCGAGCCCGGCGAGGTCTTCGCGTCCGGCATGAACCGCTTCGGTGGCCAGTGACCGTCGTACGGTCGGGGCGTTCGTCTCCATGGGCCGTACTGTGCGCAGTGCGACGGATCCAGCGGGGAAATGCCGTGCTACGTTCGGCGAATGTCCGAATCCGTCGCACTGGACCCGGTGGACCTGCAGATTCTGCGCCTTCTGCAGAACGACGCCCGGACCACGTACCGCGATCTCGCCGCCGAGGTCGGCATCGCCGCGTCGACCTGTCTGGACCGGGTCGCCCGGATGCGCCGCTCCGGGATCATCCTCGGCAACCGGCTCCAGCTGGATCCGGCCAAGCTCGGGCGCGGGCTGGAGGCGCTGCTGCTCGTACAGGTGCGCCCGCACCGCCGCGAGCTGATCGGCCCCTTCGTCGAGCGCGTGCGCTCGCTGCCGGCCTCGCGGGCCGTCTTCCACCTGACGGGGCCGGACGACTACCTCGTGCACGTGGCGGTCTCCGATCCGGGCGAGCTCCAGCGGCTGGTTCTCGACGAGTTCACCTCGCGCCGGGAAGTCTCCCGGGTGGAGACCAGGCTGATCTTCCAGGAGTGGGACTGCGGGCCGCTGCTGCCGCCTACGTCAGCAGGCTGAGGACCTTTCGCTGATGACGCGGACGCCTCCGGCATACGAAGATGTCCACATGTCAGACATCCTCACCAGTGACAGCGCCGCCCAGCTGCCCCGCCAGGTCGCCGATTCCTACGTCGACGCGCTCATCGCCGTCGACCCGATCACGGGCACCTACCTCGGTGTCGCCGCGAGCTCCGGCAAACTCCCGGACCTTTCCCCGGCGGGCCGGGCGGCGGCCGCAGAACTCTCCCGTTCCACCCTCGCGCTGCTCGACGCCGCCGAGCGGCAGCCGGGCGCCGACAGCGATGTCGAGCGCCGCTGCGGCCGGCTGCTGCGCGAGCGGCTCACCGCCGAACTCGCCGTGTACGAGGCCGACGAGGATCTGCGCGCGGTCAGCAACATCCACTCCCCCGCGCACTCGGTCCGCGAGGTCTTCACCCTGACCCCGGCGGACACCGACGAGGACTGGGCCGCGATCGCCGAGCGGCTGCGCGCCGTACCGGCCGCCTACGCGGGCTACCGCGAATGCCTCGCGCTCGGCCTGGAGCGCGGCCTGTTCGGGAGCCCGCGCCCCACCGCCACCTTCGTCGAGCAGCTCACCGGCTGGGCCGGCGAAGGCGTCGAAGGGGAAGAGGGCACGGCCGGCTTCTTCGCCGATTTCGCCGCCGCCGGACCCGACTCCCTGCGCGCCGAGCTGGACGCGGCCGCCACCGGCGCGACCGCCGCCGTCGTGGAACTGCGCGACTGGATGCGCGACGTGTACGCCCCCGCGGTCGAGGGCGAGCCCGACCCGGTGGGCCGCGAGCGCTACGCCCGCTGGTCGCGCTACTTCAACGGCACCGACCTGGACCTGGACGAGGCGTACGCCTACGGCTGGTCGGAGTACCACCGGCTGCTCGCGGAGATGAAGGCGGAAGCCGCCAAGATCCTGCCGGACGCCGGTCCCTGGGAGGTGCTGAAGCACCTGGACGAGCACGGCACCCACATCGAGGGCGTCGACGAGGTCCAGGCCTGGCTGCAGGGTCTGATGGACGAGGCCATCGAGAACCTCGACGGAACCCACTTCGAGCTCGCCGAGCGGGTCAAGCGGGTGGAGTCGCGGATCGCCCCTCCGGGCGGGGCTGCGGCCCCGTACTACACGAACCCCTCGGAGGACTTCTCCCGTCCGGGGCGCACCTGGCTGCCGACGATGGGCCAGACCCGTTTCCCCGTCTACGACCTGGTCTCCACCTGGTACCACGAGGGCGTTCCTGGCCACCACCTCCAGCTGGCGCAGTGGACGCACGTGGCCGACCAGCTCTCCCGCTACCAGGCCAGCGTCGGTCTCGTCAGCGCCAACGCCGAGGGCTGGGCGCTGTACGCGGAGCGGCTCATGGACGAGCTGGGCTACCTCAAGGACGCCGAGCAGCGGCTCGGTTACCTGGACTGCCAGATGATGCGCGCCGCGCGGGTCATCGTGGACATCGGCATGCACCTGGGTCTGGAGATTCCGGCGGATTCGCCGTTCCACCCGGGCGAGCACTGGACGGTGGACCTGGCGCAGGAGTTCTTCGGCCTGCACAGCGGCCGGCCGGGCGACTTCGTCGAGAGCGAGCTGACCCGCTACCTGTCGATGCCGGGCCAGGCGATCGGCTACAAGCTGGGCGAGCGCGCCTGGCTGCTGGGCCGTGACAACGCGCGTGCCGCGCACGGCGATTCCTTCGACCTGAAGGCCTGGCACATGGCGGCGCTGTCGCAGGGTTCGCTGGGCCTGGACGACCTGGTGGACGAGCTGTCGAAGCTCTGATCACCGGGCCGTCCGTGCGTACGCGTGGCGGGCCGGGCTTCGCCGGCCAGGCGTTTCAGCCCGCCGCGCCCGCCGTGCGGTGGCGCACCAACGAACCGCCGCGCTGCTTGACGATCTCCAGCTGCGCCTGCACCCGGGTCCGCAGGTCGGCGACGTGGCTCACGATGCCGACGCTGCGGTCACGTTCGCGCAGCGAGTCCAGTACGTCGAGCACCTCGTCAAGCGCCTGATCGTCGAGGCTGCCGAAGCCCTCGTCGATGAAGAGGGTGTCGAGCCGCATGCCGCCCGCCTCGTCGGTGACCACGTCGGCCAGGCCCAGCGCGAGCGCGAGCGAGGCGAAGAAGGTCTCGCCGCCGGAGAGGGTGGCGGTGTCCCGCTCGCTGCCGGTCCAGGCGTCGACCACGTGCAGCCCGAGCCCGGAGCGTCCTCGTCCGCTCGCCTTGCTGTCGGAGTGCAGCAGGGTGTAGCGGCCGCCGGACATGCGCAGCAGCCGTACCGTCGCCGCAGCGGCGACCTGCTCCAGCCGGGCCGCGAGCACGTAGGCCTCGAGCCGCATCTTGCGCTCGTTGTCGGCGGAGGTGCCCGCGGTGAGTCCGGCGAGCCGGGCCACCCGTTCGTAGGCCTCGCGCAGCGGTCCCAGGGAGCGCAGTTCCCGCTCGGCCTGGAGGGAGAGCCCGTCGAGGTCCTTGCACCGGACGCGAGCCGCGTCCACGGCGGACCCGGCCGTACGAAGCTTCGCACCGGCCCGGTCCGCATGGTTCCCGGCCTCTTCGGGCGCGGCCGGGGGCAGGGCGGCCGCCGCGGCGGTGTCGCTCTCGCCCAGGCGTTCGGCCAGCATGGCCTCCTCCGCCTGCCAGGCGTCCGTGCGGCGTTGGAGCGCGCTGCGCTCGTACTCCGGGAGTACGGCGTCGGCCGCCTCCTCCGTGGTGTCGAAGCCGGCCTTGAACGCGGCGTCGGCGAGCTGCCCGTCGGCCTCCTTCAGCCGGGCGGCGGTGGTTTCGGCCCGGCGCAGCGAGGCCGCCGCCGCCGTGACCATGCGGACCCGGTCCTCCAGCACTCCGGCGCGGGCCGCGACACTGGGGGCGCCGTCTCGTACCTGGGCCAGCTCCGCTTCCAGCGAGGCCTGTTCCCGGTCGAGGGCCTCGCGGCGCGAATCCCGTGCGGCCGCCCGGGCCGCGGCTTCGCTCCGTTCGGCGCTGCGCACCGCGTGCTCCCGCTCGGCGCGGGCCAGCCGCTCCCGGGCCGTGTGCAGTCCGGCGGCCGCGGCGTGCGCCTCGGCGTGACGGGAGCTCAGCCCGGCGGTGAGTTCGAGGAGTTCGGCGGTGGTGGCGTCTCCCGCGCCGGCGGCGGCCTCGGCGCGGGCCTCCCGGACGGCGGCGAGCCTGCGCTCGACGCCGGCCCTGCGCTCCTCGGCCCCCTCGAAGCGGGCGTGCGCCGCCTCCTCCGCGGCCCGGTCGACATGGCCGGGGGCCGGGCGGGCCGGAGCGGGGTGCTCCGCGGCCCCGCACACGGTGCAGGGCTCGCCCGGCACCAGGGCGGCGGCGAGTTCGGCGGCGATCCCGCGCAGCCGGGTCTCCTTGAGTTCCAGCCAGCGTTCCCGGGCCGCGGCCGACTCCTCGCGGGCGGTGAGCAGTTCGCCGGAGGCCTGCTCCGCGTCGCCGTCGAGGGCGTCGCGCCGCCGGGCGGCGTGCAGGTGCAGCCTGGCGGGCTCCAGTTTTCCGGCGAGCTGCTCGGCGAGGGTCGCCGCCTGCTGGGCGGCGTCCGCCCGTCCGGCCAGCCCGGCCCGGGTGGCTTCCCAGCGGCCGAGCCACTCGGCGGTCTCCTGCTGCTGTTCCTCGGCGGCCCGGGATTCCCTTTCCAGGTCGGCCCGTTCGCGGCCGATCTCGGCGCTGCGCTGCTCGGAACGGCGGGCGGCTCCGAGGGCTCCCAGGTCGCCCCGCAGCCGCTGCTCGACCTCGGCCAGGTACTCGGTCCCCGCCTCGGCGAGCGCCGGCGGCAGCTCCGCCCGGGCCACGGACTCCGCGTGCGCGGCGGCCATGTGGGCTCCGGCGGCGGCTCCGCGCAGCTCCAGGGCGGGGGCGACCAGGGCTCCGCGCCGGGCCCGGTCGAGGAGGGCGCGCACCCGCTCCCGCTCCGGACCGGCCTCGGCGAGCAGGGCCGCCCGGCGGCTGGTCTCCTCGTGCCGGCGCTGCAGCCGGTCGAGCTCCCGCGCCTCCTCGGCGGCCCGCCGGGCGGCGGCGTAGCGCCCCTCGACGGCGGCGAGGGCGTACTCGGCGACGGTGAGCCGCTCGCGGGCGGAGCAGCGTACGACGGCGGCCCAGGCGCGGATCGCCCCGGCCAGCCCGGGGTCGCCCGGCTGGTGCCGGGGCAGCGGCCAGGCCCGCAGGTCGGCGGCGTCCCCGGCGGCCTGGGCGAGACGCTGGGCGGTGTGCAGCACCTGCTCGTCGCCGGCGCGGACCTTCGCCTCGGCGGCGCGGCGGCGCTCACCGAGCAGGGTCTCGACGGCGGCGAAGCGGCGGGTGTCGAAGAGCCGGCCCAGCAGCCGTCCGCGGGCCACCTCGTCGGCGCGCAGGAAGCGCGCGAACTCGCCCTGCGGCAACAGGACGACCTGGCAGAACTGCTCGCGGCTCATGCCGAGCAGCTGCTCGATCTCCTCGCCGATCTCCTGGTGGGAACGGCTCAGCGCGCTCCAGTGCTCCCCGTCGTACTCGCGCAGCCAGCTCTGCGCCTTGTCCTTGGTGGTTCCGGTGCCGCGCTTCTTGGGCCGGTCCTGTTCGGGGCGCCGGGTGATCTCCAGGCGCCGCCCGCCCGCGGTGAGTTCGAGGGTGACCTCGGTCGGGATGCCGGGGGCCGCGTGGTCGCTGCGCAGGCTGGTGCCGGGGGCCTGGCGGGAGCCGGGGACCGATCCGTAGAGGGCGTAGCAGACGGCGTCCAGGACGGAGGTCTTGCCCGCGCCGGTGGGGCCGTGCAGCAGGAAGATCCCGGCGCCGGAGAGGGCGTCGAAGTCGATCTCCTGGGGTTCGGCGAAGGGGCCGAAGGCGGTGATGCGCAGCCGGTGCAGCCTCATCAGCGGGTCTCCTGCCGGCTCTCGTCGGCCCGTACGTCGTCGAAGGCGCCCTGCAGCACGGCCCGTTCGGCCTCGTCCGCGAAGCCGCCCCCGCGCACGTGGGCGACGAAGTCCTCGGCGATCTCCTGGTCGTTTCGGCCCCTGAGGCGCTGCGCGTAGCTGCCGCCGGCATCCTCGGTGCGGCCCTCGGGGTCGAAGGCCAGGGTGAGGGTGTGCGGGAAGCGGGCGGCGAGCCGGGCCATGGGGTCCTCGGGCCGGACGGGGTCGGTGAGGGTGGCTTCCAGCCAGGAGTCCTCGTACCGGGCGTAGGCGCTCTCGGAGAGCAGTTCCTCCAGCGGTCCCCGGACCCGGGCGAGGCCGCGCGGTACCGGGGTGTCGACGCGCTCGGCGCTCGCGATCTCCCCTTCCGCGCCCAGCTCGATCAGCCACATGGTCTTGCGGTGGTCGGCTTCGGAGAAGGAGTAGGCGAGCGGGGAACCGGAGTAGCGGACCCGTTCGTTGATCGTCTGGCAGCCGTGGAGGTGGCCGAGGGCGGCGTAGTCGACCCCGTCGAAGACGGAGGCCGGCACGGCCTCGACCCCGCCGACGGTGATGTCGCGCTCGCTGTCGCTGGCCTGCCCGCCGGTGACGAAGGCGTGGGCGAGGACGATGGAGCGGGTCCCGGGCGGGCGCCCGGCCAGGTCCGCCCGGATCCGGTCCATGGCCGCGCCCAGGACGGCTTCGTGGCTCACCTTCCCGGCGCCGAACTCGTCCTTGACCAGCGCGGGCTCCAGGTACGGCAGCCCGTACAGCGCCACGTCACCGTGTACGTCGGCCAGCACCACGGGGTCGGCGCACCCGGCGGGGTCGGTCCTGAGGTGGATCCCGGCCCGCCCGATCAGCCCGGCCCCGACACCGAGGCGGCGGGCGGAGTCGTGGTTCCCGGAGATCATCACGGTCGGCACGCCGAGGTCGGCGAGCCGGTGCAGGGCCCGGTCGTACAGCTCCACGGCGGGCAGCGGGGGCACGGCGCGGTCGTAGATGTCACCGGCGACGAGAACGGCGTCGACCTCGTGCTCCCGCACCGTCGCGACGAGGTGGTCGATGAAGGCGGCCTGGGCGCCGAGCAGGTTCACGCGGTGGAAGGTCCGGCCGAGATGCCAGTCGGAGGTGTGCAGGAATCTCATGAAATAGCCCTGACCTGCACGTTTACCCCTACTGCGCCTTAAAAACCAGCACGAACCAGCACGGGGGCTCGCCATGAACGCTTGCCACGCTAACGCATGGCGCCCCCTGATCCGCCGCTCACCTAAGATCACCCCGAAAAATTGGAGGACAATTTTTCACGCCGTCGATCCTTGCCGCATCCCAAAAGACGCCGGCCGCAGCAGCACGCCCGGGCCGTACACGCTTCCGCAGTCCTGCGCAGTGGAACGGCGTCCGGGTGCGCACCACGCTTGGTGGCCTCTGCAAGGGTTGCGAACCCCTCACCGATCCGTCGTGCCGCCTGGGGTAGGGCCCCTGCTTCTCGGATGGAACACCGACCACTTCAGCGGCAGTATCCGCACCCTACGCATCCTGACAGGACACCTCGGCGCCGGCGCCCCCACCCGGAGGGCGACATCCGGGCCCTGGTCGCTACGGGCACCAACCTGCAGGGCGCCAGCGGGCTCAGCGATCCCCGCCAGATCACCAAAAAGCACATCGAGGATGCCCTGGACCCGCTCCGCGGGGACCAGGCCCACCGCCTGCACACCGCGCTGCGCTCCCTGTTCAGGGCCCTCAAGCGCGAGCGCCTCGTCTTCCGCGACCCAGCCCGCAGCATCGCCCTCACCAGCAACCGCCCGGTGCCCACCGCGCTTCCCTCCGACCGCGTCGCCGGCCTCCTGGACCACCTCGACGACGCCCGCGAACGCCTCATGGTCGCCCTCGTCGCCATCCACGCCCTCCTCCCCGGACAGCTCGTCCACCTCCAGCGAACCGACTTCAACCGCAGCAAGGGCCGACTCCGCGTGCGCCGCGAGGGACGCACGGACCACATCGTCTACCTAGACGACTTCACGCTTCGCCTGGCCACAGCTTGGGAACTCCACCGCTGGCCCGACAGCTCCAACCCCACCTCCTCGTCAACCGCAACACTGCCGTCGGCGAATCAGGCCCGCCCATCAGCGCCGCCGCGGTCCAGCTGCTCTTCCAGCGAGTCGGCCTTCCCGCCGGCCGCCTGCGCACGGACCGCATCGTCGACGAAGCCCGTCATAGCGCCGACCCCGTCCGGCTGATGGAGCTCTTCGGCCTGTCCAACCTCTCCGCCACCCGCTACGTTCTTTCAGCTCATCCGGACAAGAAGGGTGGACCCATCGCCCCATAGGTCTGGCGGGAACCTGTCGCGTTGAGCTGCGCAGTCACGTCACGCGGTCAGTGGATGCCTGACGGCCCGGGGGAAGCGGCGCGCGGGACCGGATCGTACGATGACCGCATGACCAGCACGATGCCGCCGTCGAGCCGTCGCCCCATCGGGCGCGGCTTCGTGCTGCTGGTGCTGGCGGTGCTGGCCGGTGTGCTGGCTATGCACGGCCTTGGGCCGGGACCGGCGCCCACGAAGGCGCCGGCAGCTGCCGGTAGCCACGTCATGGCAATGGTCCACGACGAGGCCGTCCATCAGGTGGCTGGCGATTGCTCGCACACTGATGGCGGAATGGGCCATGCGGAGCACGCAGATGCCACGTGTGCGGCGGCCGGTGTCGGCGCTGCGTACGCGCCTCCCGTCCTGACCGCGGCTCTGGAGGCCGGGCCCGTGCCGGATGCGCTGCTCGGCGGTGCGGCGGGGACTCCGGAGAGCGGGCGGGCGCCGCCCGATCTCGCTGAGCTGCAACTCCTGCGGATATAGGACCGCCCGCACGGCACCTCCTTGCCCCGGCTCGGCCGACGGCGGGGGAGGCCGCGCTCCGGCACATCCTCATTCCGCTCAGCGCCCGCCCGCTCAGGGCGGCGCACCAAGGAGTCGCACCACCATGAACACGAACCGTTCCCTCATCCGCCGCGGCGCCGCTGTCGCGGCCGCCGGTACGGCCGCGCTCGTTCTCGCCGCCTGCGGGTCGAACAACGACGGCTCGGCCGGGCACGACGGCCACGCCTCGAAGTCGCCGACCGCCTCGGCTTCGGCTCCGGCCGCGCAGGGGCAGCACAACGCCGCCGACGTCGCGTTCGCCAAGGGGATGATCCCCCACCACCGTCAGGCTGTGGAGATGGCCGACCTCGCGCCCACCAGGGCCGAATCCGCCGAGGTCAAGAAGCTCGCGGACGAGATCAAGAAGGCCCAGGACCCGGAGATCAAGACGCTGTCGGGCTGGCTGACCTCCTGGGGCGAGCAGGTTCCAGCCGAGGGAGCCACGGACCACTCCGCGCACGGCATGGCCGGCATGATGACGGCCGAGGAGATGGACAAGCTGAAGAACTCCTCGGGCAAGGCGTTCGACACCGCCTTCATGGAAATGATGATCAAGCACCACGAAGGCGCCCTGGCGATGGCGAAGACGGAGAAGGCCGAAGGCGCCTTCCCTGACGCCAAGACGATGGCGGACGCCATCATCACCTCGCAGACCGCCGAGATCGCCAGGATGAATGACCTGCTCGGCAAGAGCTGACCCACCCCGGCGCACCCCTCCGCCTTTTGCTGGGCCAGAATACCCCTGGGGGGTATATAGTTGCGGTGTGGGTCCGCGAGAGCGGGGTCACACTGGACGGGATTGGGGATGACGGCCATGGACCACAGCGCACACCAGACCAGCACCGCACAGGACCACAGCGCGCACGCGGGTCACGCCGGTCACCAGATGGGCCCGGTGACCTGGGGGGCCGCCGCGAAGGCGACGCTGCACTGCCTGACCGGATGTGCGATCGGCGAGATCCTCGGCATGGTCATCGGCACCGCCCTGATGTGGGGCAACGTCCAAACGATGATCCTGGCCATCACACTGGCGTTCATCTTCGGCTACTCCTTCACCCTGTTCGCGGTCCGCCGGGCCGGCCTGGACTGGAAGAGCGCGATCAAGGTGGCGCTAGCCGCGGACACCGTCTCGATCGCGGTGATGGAGCTCGTCGACAACGGCATCATCGCCCTGACGCCCGGCGCAATGGACGCCCACCTGTCGGACGCGCTGTTCTGGACGGCGCTGCTGGGCGGATTCGCCGTCGCCTTCGTGATCACCACCCCGGTCAACAAGTGGATGATCGGCCGCGGCAAGGGCCACGCCGTCGTCCACGCCTACCACTGATCACAGCCCCGCAGTACGAACGTGCCCGGCCGCACCTTCACGGTGCGGCCGGGCGCGTTCGCGTCTCGGGGCGTTAGCTGGAGGTACCGGGGGCTTAGATGGCGGCCGCCCCGGATCCGCCGGCCTCGCGGGGAACGGAGGCGCCGACGATGTCCAGCACCGTCAAGGACATGCTCGCCACCTACCCGGCCGACCTCGGCGACATCGACCAGGCCAAGCTCACCACCTGCATCGAGGAGTGCATCGCCTGCGCGCAGGCGTGCACGGCGTGCGCGGACGCCTGCCTGTCCGAGGGCATGGTGGGCGATCTGACCAAGTGCATCCGCACCGACATGGACTGCGCCGACATCTGCACCGCCACCGCCGCGGTCCTCTCCCGGCACACCGGCTACGACGCCAACATCACGGCGGCCATCCTTCGTGCGTGCGCCATGGCCTGCAAGGCGTGCGGCGACGAGTGCGCCAAGCATGCCGACATGCACGACCACTGCCGCATCTTCGCCGAAGCCTGCCGAAGCTGCGAGCAGGCATGCAACGAACTGTTCTCGGCCCTCGGCTGACGCTCGCACTCCGCCCCACCCGGCAGCCGAAATCCCGGCCTGCACGTCGGCAGCCACGGACCCACTCGTCCGAGGGAACACACGCCCCACAGGAGGTCCGCGGCCGAGGTGACGCTATGCTCCCCGGCATGGTTTTGGTCCGGGCGACCCGCAGCGCGCCGCGGTCCCGCTCTCGTGCAGCGGGCCCGTGGCGAACGTGGGTGCTCGCCGCGCTTCTCCTCACGCTGATGTACAGCCACGGGGTCAGCGCGGAGAGCGCCGCAGGCCACGCCCACCCCGGAACGCCGACCAACGCCGTAGCCCTGAACGCTCAGGACCCGGGTTCCGCCGGGCACAGTCACGAGGCGCCCGAACCGCACTCCGGCCAGGGGCACACCGACCACCAGGATGCTCCGGAGCCCGACCACGCCGCTCACCAGTGTGTGTCCGGCCAGCCCCAACACTGCGCCACACTGCCTGTCCCGTGTGAAGTCCAGGCCGTTCATTGGCCTCCGTACGCATATGCAGCCGGCGGCGCTCGACCTGTCACGGCCCTCTTGGCATCTGCGCCCGTGCCGGACTCAGCGGTCCTACGGATCTAAGCCTTCACGCCCGCCAACCGGTCGACTCCTGTCGGGCACACCCGTGAGCCATCTTCGCCAGCGCACCAGCGGCGGCTCGGCCATGCCTTGCGATGCGCTCTGTGGCTGCATGACGTGGCGTGCGGCGCGGAGCCGTGGCCGGCTCACCTTGCGCTGCTCCCCGCGAGTCCGATCTTCGGCCCCGTCCTGCCCGCCTGCCTCGTTGAGAGCCCAGGCCCCCATTGAACTTTCCCTTGAAGGGTCCGCTTTGTCCTCCTCACCCATTCTCGCCACGACGACCCCGCCGCAGCCGACCCGCAGCCAACGCCGCTCCAACAGGAGACGGGAAGGCGCCTCTCTGCCGTGGCGCTATCTCGGCTATGTCGGCTACTACGTGGGCGCCGGCCTCATCAGCGGAGCGGTTGTCCACCACCCCATGGCCCCCGCCCGCTACTCGATGATCGCGGCGTCCGGCGTACTGGTCTTCCTGCTCGCGACCGTCCTCAACGACATCATCCTGGCGTCCGAGAGGCAGCCCCTGTCACGCATACTGCGCGTTCTCGGTACCTCGACGATGCTCTCGTTCGGCCTCGGGATGCTCAGCGGCGGTATGCAGCACTTCGCAGACCTGCCCGAACGCTGTGCCGTGCTGATACCGCTGGGCATCGTCCTGTCCTTCGTCGCCTTCTTCCTGAAGGAGGCCAAGAAGCCTTGGCGGCGCATCTTCGGCCTCATGGGCCTGGCAATTCTCGTCGTGACGGCCCTCACCTTCTTCGGCCTGCGCCACATCGCCCCCACCATGGCCGAGTCCGGAGGACATAGCCACAGCGATGTCGTGCCCGAGAAAGGAAGCGACAAAGGCAAGGAGGGCGGCCACGGCAGCGACAGCACCAACCCGACCTCCCAGCCCACCGCCTCCCCGAACGCCACCCACCCCAGCAAGGAGCCCGGGCACGACGACGGACACCAGCACTGAGCCGACCTGCTTGCGCCGTCGGAAGACAGTCACAGCCGAACCCGGCAAGTCTGAGGCAGCGCGACCCCAGTGCCTGACCAGTCGGTGAGAGGATTGATCCGCTGGCAGACCGGGCGCGGGTCAGCGCGGCTGTGGGACTTGCTCCTGCTGGCGGCGGCGTCCGTAGCGGGTCACCCCGCGCGGCTTGAACACCGACAGGGCGGCCGCCGTGAGCAGCACCGCAAGGGCGGCGGCCGCATCCGCGATCAGCTGGATACGCATGCCCTGAAGCTGGCCGCCCGTGAGGGCGGCCCGTGCGGCCGCGTCGGCGAGGTGTCCGACCGGCTGCATGTGGACCAGCAGCAGAACGGTCGCGCCCACGGTGATCAGCAGTTTTGCGATGACCCAGTAGTGGCGCAGCAGCCCCCACACCGTTCCAAGGGACTGCACCAGGCCGGTCAACAGTGAGGCGGCGCTGAACGGGACGATCACGTACCAGCCCACCACGTCCATAGCCAGGTAGGCGCCCCGCACCGTCAGGGGCGCGCTGCTGCTCAGCCCAGCGACGGCGAGGGCGAGGAAGGCCGCGACCGCGCCCAGCCAGCCGACCGAGGCAGTGACGTGAAGCGTGAGCGTCAGCTTGCGCAGCCGCGGCGGGAACGGGGTCACGGCGCGTGCCCCGCCATGCCACCGCCGGCCAGGTGCACGATCACGAACACCACGATCAGCACCACGGCGACCGCCGCGGAAACCTTCACCCAGCGCGGTGCCCCCTCGCCGTCGCCATCGTGCCGGTCCGGTGAGCCTGCCATGACGCCTCCGCTTTTTCGAGACACTCTGTCTCTATCTAGAACCGAGTGTATGCCCTGTGAACGTCCGTATCCTGGGTGGGTGCCGAAGCTGTGGAACGAGACGATCGACAAGCACCGCGCCGCCGTGCGCGAGGCGATCCTGGACACCACCGCGAAGCTGGTGGCCCAGAGCGGCCTGCGGTCGGTGACCATGTCCCAGATCGCCGAGCAGACCGACATTGGCCGCGCGACGCTCTACAAGTACTTCTCCGACGTCGAAGCCGTCCTGCTGGCCTGGCACGAGCGCCAGGTCACCGCCCACCTCCATCAACTCGCGGGCATCCGCGACCAGACCGGCACCGCCATGGAGCGCCTGAAGGCGGTGCTGGAGGCGTACGCGGGCATCGCCCGGCAGCGGCACGGCGGAGAACTCGCCGCCCTCCTGCACCAGGGCGAGCACGTCTCGCATGCCGAGCGGCACCTGCACGGCATGCTCCAGCACCTTCTCGCCGAGGCCGTCGAGGCCGGTGACCTGCGCTCGGACGTTCCCCCCGCCGAGCTTGCGCAGTACTGCCTTCACGCCCTGACCGCGGCGGCCACCCTGACTTCCCAGGCGGCTGTGACCCGCCTGGTCGCCGTCACCCTCGACGGCCTGCGCCCGGTTCCCTGAGCCGGCAGCGCCTTACGGTCGCCAGTTTCGCCCAGACATCAGAGGGGAACCCACGCCGGACTCGCGTGAAAGCGAAGAATCGCCGCCGGTTCCCAGGCAGAGTCCTCCGAGATTCGGCGAACTCGCCGGTTTCCGGTTTCCGGTTTCCGGTTAGCGGTTAGCGGTTAGCGGTTAGCGGTTAGCGGTTAGCGGTTAGCGGTTAGCGCATGGTGTGCCCGCAGATCGCCGATAGCCACCTCGTCACAGTCCCACCCCAGCACGTGCCCGACGGACGGCGCCCTCGTCAATACGCTGCCCTACCACCCGATCTACTACAGCTCCTGGCCCCCGGTTCGGCCAGCCTGCGGACGTTGAACAGGGCGCCACCCCGCCCCGCCGGGCGGAACATAGCCGCCAAACGCCGGTTAGCGAATCCGGCGAACCGACGCGGCGATTTACGTACACCTCCTGCCCCCATGAAACCTACGGAGACTTCATTCCCATCGCGCTATTTGCCGCTGCCCGTTGCGCCATATCCCGGGACGGTCTGCGGTGGCTGGCTTACGTCTACCGTCCGTGACTGTCACCGCCGGACCGATCTCGCCAGTTCACCGGCCCATCTTGATCGCTCCGCTTGCCGACACACCTCCGAAGCCATCAAGGCTTGTCCAAGTCAGCACCAACCCAGCACGGTTGAGGTTCTCAGAGGTGATGACGGGTGATGAGAGGTCAGCACCAGATCAGCACGGGGATGCAGGAGGGCCCCACCGAGAGGCGAGGCCCAAGCGCTTGACCTGCACGTTTGCCCTCAGGTGATCATTCATGCTAGGAGATGCGTCAAAAAGGTGTGCAGGAACTTCATAGAATCGCCCCGACCTGCACGTTTACCCCTACTACCCCTCTAAAACCACACGAACCAGCACAGGACCCCCAGCCGCCCCCTGCCACGCTAACGCATGCCGCCCTCGGACCCACCACTCAGCTCTGCGCAACGACGGCGGACGGCGGGGCGGATCAAGGGGCATGCGGCGTCCATGTCATGACGCGGATCCGGACAAGGGGGGACCGCCCAGGCCCGCCCTCCGCGCGGGATGCGGACGGCTACGGGAACGCGGCAGGCCGGATCGACGCCCTCCCCCGGCCCGCCGCCCGCCGTGCCACCTCAACCGCCTCAACCGCCTCAGACGAGGAGAACCGCCCATGGACCGCGACGGGTGGTTCTCCCGAGGCGGTGACCCGTGCCGCCGCCTACCGTGGAAACACAGGCCCTACCCCTTCGGGGAGGCGATCGACATGACCGGAAAGACCTACGACGCCGTGATCGTGGGAGCCCGCTGCGCGGGCGCGAGCACGGCGATGCTGCTGGCACGCCAGGGCTACCGGGTCCTGGTGGTGGACCGGGCGGTCTTCCCCAGCGACACCCTTTCCACCCACCTCATCCACCCGCCCGGACTCGCGGCCCTGCGGCGCTGGGGCCTGCTGGACCGGGTCGTCGCCACCGGGTGCCCGGAGATCACCACGTACACCTTCGACCTGGGACCCATCGTCATCTCCGGCTCGCCGGCGGGCTTGGGCTGCCAGGGCTCGTACGCGCCCCGGCGGACCGTCCTCGACAAGATCCTCGTCGACGCGGCGGTGGAGGCCGGCGCCGAGGTGCGCGAGAAGTTCACCGTGGAGGGTCTGGTCACGGAGGGGGACGCCGTGACCGGCATCCGCGGCCACGGCCCGGACGGGACCGCTACCACCGAGTACGGCCGGGTCGTCATCGGAGCCGACGGCGCCCACTCGATGGTCGCCCGCGCCGTGGACGCCCGCCGCTACGCGGAGAAGCCGAAGCTCCAGGTCAGCTATTACACGTACTGGGCGAACCTGCCGATGCACGGCGGGTTCGAGGCGTACATCCGGGGCGACCGCTCCTTCGCGGCCTGGCCCACCAACGAAGACGTGACGCTGGTGATCTGCGGACTGCCGATGCGGGAGTTCGAGGCGAACCGCGCCGACATCGAGGGCGGCTACCACGACACCCTGAACCGGGTGCCGGCCTTCGCCGACCGGATCGCCGCCGCCACCAGTACCGAACGGCTGGTCGGCACCGCCGTCGAGAACCATTTCCGGGTCCCCTACGGACCGGGGTGGGCGCTGGTCGGCGACGCCGGGTACCTGAAGGACTTCGTCACGGCCCAGGGAATCCAGGACGCCTTCCAGGATGCCGAGTTGTGCGCGCAGGCCCTGGACGAAACCTTCGCGGGCCGCAGCGCGTTCGACGACTCCATGCGCGGCTACCAACAGGCGCGGGACGAACGGGTCATGCAGATCTACGAGTTCACCGCCGAATTCGCGTCCCTCGAACCTCCGCCGCCCGAGATGCAGCGGGTCCTGGGCAAGGTAGCCGAGAGCCAGGACACCATGGACGGCTTCGTCCGGGTGAACGCGGGCCTCACCAAGCCCAGCGACTTCTTCTCCGACCCCCGACTCATGGAGCCTTTTTCAACCTGATGTTGAGGCGTGGTGAAGGACGAGGACGGCTTTCACGACGTCGGTGATCCGGTTGGTGCTGCGGCGGAGCTTGCGGAGCAGGCGCCAGCCCTTGAGGGTGGCCATGGCCTGCTCGCCGAGGCAGCGGATCTTGGCGTGGCTGCTGTTGTGCCGGCGCTTCCACCGCTTGAGCCGGCGGCCCCTGAACGGCACGCGAACTGGCCGGCTGGCGCCCTGGTACGCCTGGTCCGCCCAGCACTTCGCGCCCGCCTCGGCGAGCGCGTCGATGATGCCGTGTGTGCGGGCGGCGGTCAGATCATGGGTGGAGCCGGGCAGTGCGGGTGAGGCCCGCAAGAGGCGTCCGAATGGATCGGTGAGGACCTGGACGTTCATGCCGTGGCGTTTGTGTTTCCCGGAGTAGTACGGGGTGTCGGCGGCGATCCGGTCGATCGGCAGCAGGGTGCCGTCCAGGATCACGAACGCCTTCGTCCGTACGGTCTTCATCGCCTCGTCCAGGGTGGGAGCCCCGGCGGCCAGTACGTCGATGGCCTCGCGTATGTAGCGGTACGCGGTCGCGGTGCCGATGCGGAAGCCGGCGGCGAGCTGGGCGTAGGTGTCGCCGCACCGCAGGTGGGCCAGGGCAAGCAGGGCCTGACGCCCGGCCGGCAGGCGTCTCCACCGCGTCCAGATCTTCCACCGCCGAGCCCGTAGGCGCCCCGTCAGGTACCGAGGGTGTGGCTGGACAGATCAATCGACGACGGGCAGACAAGCACACGAAGCTCCTGGCGGACACGGGTGATCTTGGTCGAGAACCCGTCTACCAGGAGCTTCGCTGTTCCGTACAGCCCTCACCCGCCAACACCCCGACCACACAGCCAGGTTGAAAAAGGCTCCTTGTTTGACGGGAGCTCCCACAACACCTTCAGGTTTCACACCGCGCAGCCCTGGGCGACTGCGCTTCGCGCCGACCCACCGCTACCTGGGGTCCAGCAGTACGGCTGGTCTTCGCCGCTTGCGGCGACCACGAGACGCCGGGACGCCCCTTTCCCGTGCCGACGGCTGGGTCCATTGCCAAGTCTCCGGCCACCGCGGGGACAGCCGAGGGCGGGGATGCTCCGGCAGGCGAAGGGCACCGGCCCGTGCTGCGGGTGCCGTGCGCTACCGCTTCTCCGGCACCGCACCAGCCGCACCGCACCGGCCGCACCGCGCCGGGGGCCTCGGCCGGATGCTCAGGGTGCGTACGTCTCCCCGCCCGGCGTGAGGGTGGCGCTCCCGGCGGTGCTGTCGGCGAGCCAGGCCTCGAAGGCGGGCAGGTCGGCCTCGGGCAGGGCGACCTCGATCTCCACGGCGGCCCCGTAGCGCACGTCGACCACGTTCCTCCCGGTGGAGCGCAGGTCGTTCTCGGTCTTGCCGGCCCGCTGGTGGTCGACGGTGACGGTGACCAGCCGGTAGCGGCGGCGGGTGACGGTGCCGAGCACGTCGAGGGCCTCGCCGACGACCCCTCCGTAGGCGCGGATGAGCCCGCCGGCGCCGAGCTTGACGCCGCCGTAGTAGCGGGTGACGACGGCGACCGCGTAGCGGATGTCCCGGCGCGTCAGCATCTGCAGCATCGGTACCCCGGCGGTGCCGCCGGGCTCGCCGTCGTCGCTGGCCTTCTGGACGGAGGCGTCGGCGCCGATGACGTAGGCGAAGCAGTTGTGCGAGGCGGTGGGGTGCTCCTTGCGGATCCGGGCGACGAACTCCTGCGCCTCCCGCTCGGTGGCGGCGGGCGCGAGCGCGCACAGGAACCGCGAGCGGTTGATCTCGGACTCGTGCACACCCTCACGGGCCACGGTCACGTACTGGTCTGCCTTCACCCGTCCACCCTACGGGGAATCCGACATGCGTCTTTTCGGTTGATTGACCTGGAAGTAGACACACAGCAGCAGGAGGCGGCACACGTGTACGGCGATCCGGCAACCATCCGCAAGATCCTCACCGAGCTCGGCGACACCTGGGCCGTGGTCGGCCTGTCCAACAACCGGGACCGGGCCGCGTACCGGGTGGCCGAGGTCCTCCAGCGGTACGGCAAGCGCGTGATCCCCGTGCACCCCAAGGCCGAGACGGTCCACGGCGAGCAGGGGTACCCCTCTCTGGAGGCGATCCCGTTCAAGGTGGACGTGGTGGACGTCTTCGTGAACAGCACCCTGGCGGGCCCGGTGGCCGACGAGGCCGTCGCGAAGGGGGCCGAGGCCGTCTGGTTCCAGCTGAACGTGGTCGACGAGGCCGCCTTCGACCGGACCCGCGCGGCGGGAGTGGACATCGTCATGGACCGTTGCCCGGCGATCGAGATCCCCGCCCTCTGAGGGGCCGCCGGAGCTCCTTCGCCATCGCGATTCCCCCCTCCGACTCGGAGGTGTTCGAGCAGGTCGGGCTGGCCGTCGCCTTCGAACCGGACCCGGTGTTGCGGGGCTTGGGCGCTGGACCGGGACTGGATCACGGCCGACCGGCGGAACCTCCTGGCCGTCTGCCGGGACCTGGTCGCGACGCATCCGGTGCGGGGGCCGGCCATGCAGGCGGGCCGGGGCGCCGGCCCGGGGGTCGCCGGCCCGGGGGTCGCCGGCCCGCGCTGAGCACGCACCGGGACCCGCTCCGGTCAGGCGTGGGCGGTCACCGGCGGGATGGAGACCGCCATCGTCATCTCCAGGGGGACGGCCCCCTCGTTGCGGTAGGCGTGCGGGGCGTCCGCCTCGAAGGAGACGGCCCCGCCGGCCGGTACGGCGTACGCCTCGTCGGCGACCATCAGCGTCAGCTCCCCCACCGTGACGTGCAGCATCTCGAAGGTGCCCGGCGGATGCGGGTCCGAGGCGGTCCCCTCGCCGGGCTCCAGCCGGTAGGTCCACAGTTCCACCGGCCCCCGCCGGTCGTCGCCGAGCAGCATGCTCGCGCCGCTGCCGCCTTCGGTGGACCACATCCGCACCCCCTGTCCCGGGAGCACCACCTGTACCCGCGGACCGCGGTCGTGGTCCAGCAGGGTGGTGATGCTGACGCCGAGCGCGTCGGCCAGTTTGACGGTCGTGCCGACGCTGGGGTTCGTACGGGCCTGCTCGATCTGGATGATCATTCCCCGGCTCACCCCCGCACGGGCGGAGAGGGCCTCGAGGGTGAACCCGCGCTCTCCGCGCCAGCGCTTGAGGTTGCGGCCGAGCGCCTGGGTGAGCTGTTCGAGATCCGACACCGTTCCATCCACTCCGTCCAATATTTTGGATGACAGGGTTCAACAGACTGCACTATCGTGCGTCGTACCCCGAGGTGCTCCCCGGGGCGCACCCACCGTGTGCCGCGGAGCGCCCGGAGGCATGCCCCATGGCGTACCGCGCCATGTACTCCACCGTTCAACGCACTGTACTGCGAGGCCTGCCATGACCGCCCTGTTCGCCCTGGCCACCGCCGTCCTGTGGGGCCTCGCCGACTTCGGCGGCGGGATGCTGACCCGCCGGATACCGGCCCTCACCGTGGTCGTGGCCTCCCAGGTCCTCGCCGTCCTCGTGCTGGGCGCAGTGGTCCTGGGCACCGGCGCCTGGCAGGAGGCCGGACCGCAGCTCTGGTTCGCCGTGGAGGCCGGGCTGGTGGGGCCGGTCGCGATGCTCAGCTTCTACAAGGCGCTCGCCCTCGGCCCGATGGGCGTGGTCTCCCCGCTCGGCTCCCTCGGCGTGGTCGTACCGGTGACCGCCGGGCTGCTGCTGGGCGAACGCCCCGGCGCCGGCCAGTTCGCCGGGATCGCGGTGGCCGTCGCGGGCATCGTCCTCGCGGGCGGACCGGAGCTGCGCGGCGCCCCCGTACAGCGGCGGGCCGTGGTCCTCACCCTCGTCGCGGCCTTCGGCTTCGGCGCGGTGATGGCCCTGATCGCCTCCGCCTCCTCCACCCTGTCGGGCCTGTTCCTGGCGCTGTTCGTCCAGCGCGTCACCAATGTCGCCGTCGGCGGGACGGCCCTGTGGGTGCAGACCCGGCGCGGCCTCCCGGCCCTCCCGGCGGACGCGGGCGGCCTGCGGCTGCGGCTGCTGTGGGGGCTGCTGCCGGCGCTCGCCTTCGTCGGACTCGCCGACGTCGCGGCGAACGGCACGTACTCCATCGCCGCCCAGCACGGCCCGGTCACCATCGCCGCCGTGCTCTCCTCGCTCTACCCGGTGATCACCGCGCTGGCGGCCTTCGCCGTTCTCAAGGAACGCCTGCGCCCCGTCCAGGCGGCGGGCGCGGGCCTGGCCCTGGCGGGCACGGTCCTCCTCGCGGCGGGTTAGAGCGCGCCCTTCGGGCCAGGCAGGGGCGAGCCGCTTCGAGCAGCGCCCGCCCCGCAGGGCACGCCGCCGCCCGCGGCGTTCACTCCGTCTCCGCCAGGCCGGCCAGTGCGCGCAGCTGCTCCGGCGTCACCCCGTCGGGGATCGGCACCGGCGCCGGCGTGCGCAGCGGCGGCTGCCAGCCCGTCTCGGGGTCCCAGCGGCGCACTATCCGCGCCGGCGCCCCCGCCACCACGGCGTGGTCCGGCACTTCGCCCCGTACGACGGCCCCCGCCGCCACCACGACGTTGCGGCCCAGCCGCGCCCCGGGCAGGATCACCGCGCCGGTTCCCAGCCAGCAGCCCGGGCCGATCTCCACCGGGGCGCTGCGCGGCCACTGCTTGCCGACGGGCTGGTGCGGGTCGTCGTAGCTGTGGTTGGTGGAGGTGATGTAGACCCCGGGACCGCAGAAGGTGTCGTTGCCGATCGTGATCCTGGTGTCGGCGATGACGTGGCTGTCCCGGCCGATGACCACACCGTTGCCGAGGACCAGCATCGGTTCCGCGCCCAGGTCGAGGTCCGGCATCATCCCGGCGGTGAGCGTGACCTGTTCCCCGATGATGCAGTGGTCGCCGAGCCTGATCCAGGGCTCGCCGAAGACGGTGCCCTGCGGGAAGGCGAGCCGCGTGCCGTGGCCGATCGCACCGAAGCGCAGCCCGCCCGGGGCCTGCGCGGTGACCGCGCCGGCCCGCTGCATCCAGCGCCAGCCGGCGTGGACGGCGCGCCCGGCGAGCCGGCGGCGCAGCGCCGTCAGGGATGAGAACGTGTTCTGGTTCTTCGCCACCGGGTCACCGTAGCGCGCCGGGAGCCCGGACCGCGCCGTGATCTTCACCCCATCCTCGGGGCCGCGGACGGCGTGCCCTACGGTGCCCGTAGCGCGACAAGACGTACCGGAAGAGGAAGAGAACACATGACGCAGCAGGCGGCCCAGGCACTCGTGGCGGGTGTCGGCGGGAAGAACCCCGTGATCGACCCCACGGCGTTCACCGCTCCCACCTCAGTGGTGATCGGGGACGTAACCCTGGGCGCGGGCGCGAGCATCTGGTATTCGGCGGTGCTCCGCGCGGACTGCGGTCCGATCACGCTCGGCGCCGACAGCAACGTGCAGGACAACTGCACCGTGCACGTGGACCCCGGTTTCCCGGTCTCCATCGGCGAGCGCGTCTCCATCGGCCACAACGCCGTCGTGCACGGCTGCACGGTCGAGGACGACTGTCTGATCGGGATGGGCGCGACGATCCTCAACGGCGCGGTGATCGGCGCCGGGTCACTGGTGGCCGCCCAGGCCCTGGTCCCGCAGGGGATGGTCGTCCCGCCCGGTTCGCTGGTCGCGGGCGTCCCGGCGAAGGTGCGGCGCGCACTGACCGCGGAGGAGCGCGAGGGCCTCAAGGTCAACGCCCTCATGTACACCGAACTGGCCGGGCAGCACCGCGCCTCGGTGACTCCGGACGCGTAACGGGCGCTGCCCGTCGCTTCCCTGCCCGCCCTCGGGCCGGGCAGGGGGCGAGCCCCTCAGTCGGCGCGCACGGTCGGAGCGGCCGAAGCCTGCCCCGGCACGGGGGCCGCCTCAGCGGTCACGTCCGGGGCCGCGCCAGGAGCGGTCTCGGCCTTGGCCGAGCCCGGAGCGGTCTCGTCCGACGCCGCTGCCGCCGCCTTCTTCATGCGTCCGCGCACCACCACGGTCACGGCGAGCCCGAAGAGCAGCGCCAGTGCCAGGGCCACCCACGAGAACCCCTTCAGCCACGGCTCGGCGACGATCCCGATCGAGTAGATGACGGCCGTCGTACCGCCCGCCCACAGGATCCCCCCGAGGACGTTCGCGATCAGGAACCGCCAGTAGGGCATGTGCAGTACGCCCGCCAGCGGCCCGGCGAAGATCCGCAGCAGTGCCACGAACCGCCCGAAGAAGACGGCCCACATGCCCCACTTCTCGAAGGAGCGCTCCGCTACGGCGACCTGGTCCGGCCCGAAGTGCTTGGGGAAGCGGCGTCCGAGCCGCTCCAGCATCGGCTTCCCGCCCTTGCGCCCGATCGCGTAGCCGATCGAGTCGCCCACGATCGCCCCGGTGGTCGCGCAGATGCCCAGCACCACGGGGTCGATGTGGCCCTGCTGCGAGGCCAGCAGCGCCGAGCTGACCAGGACGATCTCCCCCGGCAGCGGGATTCCGAGGCTCTCCAGTCCGATGACGAGCCCCACCAGGAGGTAGATGCTGACCGCCGGAATCGTCCCCAGCCATTCCTCCAGGATGTGCACCGGTACGTCCTCCCGAGTCAGCCGCTCGGCCCGCCCCTTGTGGCAGGCCGAACGGGCAGCCTATCCGGTCGCCACCACAGCCTTTGCCCGCAGCGGCAGTTCGCGCGAGGACCGGCCCGCGAACACCTCGCGCCGGCCCGTTCCCACGACCCACGCGTCCCGCTCCGGGTCCCAGGACGACAGCGTGCGCGCGTCGATGTCCAGGACGATCCGCTGCGCCTGCCCGGGGGCGAGGGTCAGGCGCCGGTAGCCGGCCAGCGCCCGCACCGGCTGGTCCAGTTTCAGGTCCGGGGACGGGCCGACGTAGACCTGCGCGACCTCGGTGCCCTTGCGGCGTCCGGTGTTGCGGACGGTGAACTCCACGCGCAGCCCGCCGTGCTTCCCGTGCGCGCCGCCCGGCCGCACCGTCAGCTTCTCGTACTCCCAGGTCGTGTAGGAGAGCCCGTGCCCGAAGGCGAACAGCGGCGCCGCCCGCTGCGCGTCGTACCAGCGGTGGCCCACGTGGACGCCCTCGGAGTACTCCTGCCGGCCGCCCACCCCCGGGTAGCGCACCATGTCGCCGCCGACCGCGGTCACGCGCTCGTCGGCCGGGAAGGTCTGGGTGAGGCGGCCGCCCGGATCCACGTCGCCGAAGAGCACGTCCGCGGTGGCGGCCGCGCCCTCCTGCCCCGGGTAGTACATCTGGAGGACCGCCGCGGTCCGTGGGAGCCAGGGCATCGTCGTACTGGAGGAGGTGTTGAGCACCACCGTGGTACGCGGGTTGGCGGCGGCGACCGCCTCGATCAGCGCGGCCTGGCCGCCCGGGAGCCCCAGCGAGGTGCGGTCGGTGCCCTCGGTGGCGTCCTCGTAGGCGAAGAGCACCACGCTGCGGGCCGCCTTGGCCGCCTTGACGGCCTCGGCGAGGTCGGCGGTCCGGGTCGCCTTGGTGGTGTGCCGCAGCCGCAGCCGCTGCCCCTTCGGCCCACCCTCGGCGGTGACGGCGAGCCGGTGTTCGCCAGCCTTGAGCGCCAGGGTGCGGCGGCGCACGGTGAGGCCGTCGGGCGCGGCGCCGAGCAGTCCGCCGGCGAACTGCTCGGCCACGCCCTGCCGTACGGGGAAGAGTTCCTCCCCGTCGAGGCGGACGGCCGGCCGCTGCCCGGTGTAGTGGACGAGCAGGGTCCATTCGTCGTCGGCGGCCAGCCGGAAGGTCCCCTCGAAGCTCCAGGTGCTCCCGGGGGCCACCGCCCGGTCGTCGAGGCCGGTGGCGGGTGTCAGCAGTTTCGCCGGCAGTGGGCGCCCGTAGATGTCCTCGCCGAGCGCGTAGGCCACCGTGGAGCCGCTGCCGGCCCGCCGCCGGATCTCCTCGAGCGGGGCGGCGGCCGCGTCCGGAATCACGTGGGCCCTGCCGCCGCCGCTGACGAAGGGAGTCCGCCCGGTGGGGCCGATCACGGCGATGGAGCGGGCGGCGGGCCCCGTCAGCGGCAGGGCGGCACGCTCGTTGCGCAGCAGGACCGCTCCGGCGGCGGCGACCTGCCGGGCGGTGCGGGCCCCGGCGGCGGCGTCCCGGGCGGGCCGGGCGGCGGGGTGCCCGCCGAGCAGTCCGAAGCGGTCCATGGTGGTCAGGATCCGGCGTACCGCGAGGTCCACGGTGCTCTCGGGGACGGAGCCGCCGCGCACCGCCTCCCGTAGCGGGGCGCCGTAGTGGGTGCCCGCGGGCATCTCCATGTCGAGGCCGGCACCGATCGAGGCGACGGTGCTGTGGGTGGCTTCCCAGTCCGACATCACCCAGCCGTCGAACCCCCAGCGCCCGCGGAGCAGTTCGTCCAGGAGCGGGCGGCTCTCGCAGGCGTAGACCCCGTTGACCTTGTTGTAGGCACCCATGACGGCGCCGGCCCCGGCGGCCACGGCGGCTTCGAAGCCCCGTAGCTCGGTCTCGTGGAGGGTCCGTTCGGCGGCGATCACGTCGACGGTGTCGCGGCCCTTCTCCTGGTTGTTGAGCGCGAAGTGCTTGACGGTGGCGATGAGGCCCTCGTCCTGGATGCCCCGGACGACCTCGGCCACCAGATCGGCCGTCAGCTTCGGATCCTCCGAGAACGTCTCGAAGTTCCGCCCGGCGTAGGGGGTGCGGATGAGGTTGGCCATCGGCGAGAGGAGGACGTCGACGCCGAGCGCGCGGCCCTCGCGGCCGATGACCCGGCCGTACTCGCGGGCGAGCCCCGGGTCGAAGGCGCAGGCGAGCAGGACCGGCGCGGGCAGCGCGGTGGCGGGCTTGGCGACGCGGACGCCCGCCGGGCCGTCGGCGAGGCGGAGCGCCGGGATGCCGAGGCGCGCGATGCCCGGTACGTAGCCGGCCTGGCCGAGCGGGTCCGGGTCCGGGCCGCCGTGCAGCAGGACGGTCTTCTCCTCCAGGGTGAGCCGTTCCAGCAGGGCGTCGACCCGGGCGGCGCCGACGGGTCCGGCGGCCGCCTTACGGGGCTCCGTGCCGGGCGGCCTGCCCGGCGGCGGCGCCGGTACGCAGCCGGCCGCGCCGAGCACGACACCCACCGCCCCGAGGAGGCGCAGCGCACGGCGTCTGGACACGGCCTCGCTCATGGGGGCTCCCTGCGGCGTGGGCATCGGCGTCAGGTGGCGGGAGCGGCCCGCGCCGGACCGCTCCCGCCGCCCAACTGTGCGCCGACCGCCGCACGGGCCCCGCTCAGGCGCGCCACCGCGACGCCGAGGTTCAGCCCTGCGGCGGCGGCCCGGCGCTCAGCCCTGCGGCGGCTGCTGCCCGAGGTCGGCCTCGCGCCGGGGCTCGTCCTGGAGCTGGACACGCGCCTCGGTGCGGTGGCCGCGCGCGATGTAGTCCCGCACGACGGCCTCCACCGCGTCCTGGGGCGACCCGACCCCGGCGAGGACCATCACCTCCACCACGAGCTCGGCGTCGAGGCTGATATCGATCTTGGCTCGGCTTGCCACGGGACCCCCTCCATCAGTCGTGGGAGGGACTCTAGTGTGATGCGCCCACAACGAAACGCCCTGTCCGGACCCTCCGCCGGCATCGCGGCGGAACGTTCTCAGGCGTTGGGACGCAGTGTCCAGACGACGGTCATCTCACCGGTCACGGCCTCGTCCTCGCGCTGGATGGCAATGGTGACGGGGAACTCGGGGCGGCCGCCCGCGTCGAGTTCGGCGACGATCTCGGCGGCCGGGCGGCCGAGGGTGGCGATGGCCGTGACGACGCCCTTGGCGAGCTTCTTGTAGCCGATCTCCGCCTTCACGGCGAGGGGCACGGCTCGCGAGAGCTGGTCGCCGAAGGCGGCCAGGACGATCGCGCCGCTCGCGGACTCGGCGAGGGTGAACATGGCGCCGGCGTGCGGGCCACCGAGGTGGTTGTGGAAGTCGGGCTGGTCCGGGAGCCGGACGACCGCGCGCTCGGGAGTGGTCTCCAGGAACTGGAGGTTCAGGGTCTTGGCCATCGGCACGGTCGCGGCGAGCAGTTCGCCCACGTTCATCTGTTCAGCGCTCATGGAACGCTATGTTACCCACGAGTAGGCAGCATTGGCCAGACCTGTACGGGGGCGGCCGTGGCTCCGCGCGCCCGCTCCCACTATCGTTACCGGCCATGTGGCCAGGACAGCAGCAGCCGCCCGGGGGCGAACAGAACCCCCAGGACGCGCATCAGAACCCGTACCAGCAGCAGCCGGGAACGCCGAACCCGTACCAGCAGCAGCAGCCGGCGGCGTACGGGGAGCAGCAGCCCGGCTACGGGTACCCCCAGCAGCCGCCCGCCCCCCAGGCGTGGGGCCAGCAGCCCCCGACCGTGCCCGTACCCCAGTGGGGCGGCACTCCGCCGCCCCCGCCGCCGCGTGGCGGGAGCCCGTTCTCGACCAGGACCGTGGCCATCGTCGCGGCCTCGGCCGTCGTCGTGGCGGCCGCCGCCACCGGCGCGTTCGTCATGACCCGGGACGACAAGGCCGGCAACGAGGCGGACGGCAAGCCGAGCTCCTCCCCCTCCGCCCCGGCCTCCTCGGGTGCGGCCTCCTCCGGCGCGTCCGCTTCGGCGAGCCCGGGCGCCAACCCGCGCGGTGGCGCCGACGCCAAGCCGGTGATCCCGGGCTGGAAGGTCGTCGTCAACCCGAAGTACGGCTCCGCCTTCGACGTCCCGGCGGACTGGGACGTCCAGTCCTCGGGCCTGTCCATCGGCTTCGAGGACCACGTCAAGAACGACGGCACGGCCCTCGTCATGATGAACGCACCCGCCATCCTCAAGGAGGACTGGTGCAAGGTCGACTCCGACAAGGACGGCAAGGAGGAGTCGACCGAACTGGCGGGCACCGGCACCAAGGGCGGCATGGGCGCCAAGGACACCGCCGAGGCCGCTCGCAACGAGGCCGGCAACTGGGCCTTCTCCGCGTACGCGCAGAAGGCGCCGAAGGGCACCACCAAGGTGTCCGAGGCCAAGGAGTACACGACCTCCTCCGGGCTCAAGGGGCACATGGCGACCGCGACCGTCAGTAACCTGCCCAAGGAGAACAAGTGCTCCACGGACGGCAAGTCCATGACCTTCAGCTTCACGAACGCCAAGGGTGACCTCTCCACCTGGGTCTTCTACGGCGTCGCGGGCGTCCCGGGCGAGGCGTCCAAGGAGACCCTCGAGAAGATCCTGAGCAGCGTCCGCCTCAACGCGGGCTGATCTGTCGCACGATGCGCCCGGGCCGGATATTCGTTTGGATCGCCGGCCCGGGACCGGGATAGTCCGGGGGTGAGCTCACCTCCTTCCCTCTCCCCCGATGCCGCCCGTATGTCCTCCTCGCGCCGCAGGCCGGAGTGGGCGGGCCGCAACTACACCCTGCTGACGGGTGCCGCGGTCATCACGAACCTCGGGAGCCACGGAGCGCTCATCGCGACCACGTTCGCGGTCCTCCAGGCCGGCGGCTCCGTCGGCGATGTCGGCCTCGTGGCCGCCGCCCGTACGCTGCCGCTCGTCCTCTTCCTCCTCATCGGCGGAGCGATCGCCGACCGGATACCCCGCCACCACGTCATGGTCGCGGCCAACGCCCTGAACTGCGTCTCGCAGGCCGTCTTCGCCGTCCTGGTCCTGACCGGCCACCCTCAGCTGTGGCAGATGATGCTGCTCACCGCGCTGTGCGGCACGGGTACGGCCTTCTTCAATCCGGCCGCCGAGGGCATGCTGCTGGCCAGCGTCTCCGGCAAGCAGGCCAACCGTGCCTTCGCCGTCTTCCGGATGGCGATGAACGGCGCCGGCGTCGGCGGAGCCGCCCTCGGCGGAGCCATGGTCGCCTTCCTGGGCCCCGGCTGGGTACTCGCCGCGGACGCGGCCGCCTTCGCGGCCGCCGGAGCCCTACGGGCCTTCCTCGATGTCGGCCACATCGCCGACCGCGCTCCCGGCGGCGGCCTGTGGGCCGATCTGCGCGACGGCTGGGTGGAGTTCAGGAGCCGGCCCTGGCTGTGGAGCATCGTGCTCCAGTTCTCCGTCGTCGTGGCCGTGGTCGGCGCCGCCGAAGCGGTCTACGGGCCCCTGGTCGCCCTGGAGCAACTGGGCGGGGCGGCTCCGTGGGGCCTGGCCCTGGCCTTCTTCGGCCTCGGCACCATCGGCGGGGCCGTCCTGATGATGCTCTGGAAGCCGCGCCGCCTGCTGCTGGTCGGCACCCTGTGCGTGTTCCCGCTGGCGCTCCCCGCGGCGGGGCTGGCGGTGCCACTGCCGGTGTGGGCACTGTGCGCGGTGATGTTCGTGAGCGGCACGGCCATCGAGGTGTTCGGCGTGAGCTGGATGACGACGATGCACCAGGAGATCCCGGAGGAGAAGTTCTCCCGCGTCTCGGCCTACGACTGGTTCGGCTCGGTGTCGATGCTCCCGCTGGCCACGGCGGTGGCCGGCCCGGTCGAGTCCATGATCGGCCGCACCTCGGCCCTATGGGGCTGCGCGGGCCTGGTGATCGTGGTGACGGCGGCCGTCCTTCTGGTCCCGGACGTCCGACACATGACCCGCAAGACCTCCCCGACGGCCAAACCGGTCCCCGTCCCCGTCTAGTGCTGTGGCCGGGAAGGTTTGCCGGGTCGCGGTGTCCGGCGCGGTGCATCGCAAGGCGGAGGACCGAGGCCCGTACTGGACGTACTTGCCCGGTCCGACAACGCGGGGGGCACCTCCCAGCGGTAGCTGGGGGAGAAGTGCCGTGCCGGGCGCCGCGACACGGTGAACCTTTCCGGTCACCGCACTAGGCCGTCTCTTTCGGATCTTGCCGACGACCCCGGCCCGCACGGCGGCGCGTTCCCTCAGCCGAGGCTGAACGCCCCCGCCGGCGGCTCGGGCGAGGCCACCGCATCGGCGTCGGACACCGGCAGAGCCCCGCGCATCAGCCGGGCGAGAGCCGGCCCCGCCTCCACCCGCGCGGGGAACGCGTCACCCGCGCACGCCCGCGAAAGCTCCGCCACGGGCAGCTCCCGCTCCGATGCCAGGAGCACCGCGTTCCCGAACCGGCGTCCCCGCAGCACCCCCGGCTCCGCGATCAGCGCCAGCTCCCCGAACACCGAACCGAAGTTCGCCAGCTGCCCCCGGAGGAACGCGAACGGCGCCCCGTCGGCGAGGTTCGCCACGTACACCCCGCCGGGCCTCAACACCCGCGCCACCTCCCGGGCGTACTCCACCGAGCTCAGCGAAGCCGGCACCCGGGAGCCGCCGAAGACGTCCCCCACCACCACGTCCGCGCTCGCGTCCGGCGCCGCGGCCAGCCAGGCCCGCGCATCGGCGACGTGCACCGTGATCCCGCTCCCGGCCGCCACCGGCAGGAACTCCCCGACCAGCTCGACGAGCCCGGCGTCGAACTCGACCACGTCCTGCCTCGACCCCGGCCGGCCCGCCGCCGCGTACCTGGGTAGCGTCAACGCGCCACCGCCCAGGTGCAGCAGGTCCACCGCGGCCCCCGGCCCGGCCACGCAGTCCAGTACGTGCGCGAGGCGGCGTACGTACTCGAACTCCAGGTGCTCCGGGTCGTCGAGGTCCACGTACGACTGCGGCGCCCCGTCCACGGTGAGCAGCCAGGCCCGCTCCCGGTCGATGTCCGGCATCAGTTTGGCGGTGCCCTGGGCCACGTTCCGGATCACCGGGATCTGTTCGTCACTCACCGGACCATTGTCAGGCCCCGGGACCCGCCCAGACCTCGCGCGCCTGCGCCACGTGCTCCGCGGACTGCTCCAGCCCCGCCCGCGCGGCGGGATCTCGGCGCGCGGGGTCCAGTACGTTGCGCCCGAAGACCTTACGGGCCTGCGGCGACGGGGTGATCAGCAGCACCTTCGCCCCGGCCTCGCGCAGTCGCGCGGCCTGCGCCGCGGGCGAGGGGATCAGCCCGGCGCCCATGGTCACGGGCGCGAGGATCACCACGCGCGCGTAGCCGGAGGCGAGGTCGGCGTTGGTCGCGGAGCGGATCCCGCCGTCGATGAACCGCCGCCCCCCGACCGTCACGGGCGGCCACACCCCGGGGACGGCGCAGCTCGCCGAGACGGCGTCGACCAGCCCGGCCCCGCTCCCGCGCTCGAAGGCGGCGAGTTCACCGGTCAGCGCGTCCACCGCCGCGACGACGAGGCGCCGCTCGGGCCAGTCGCGCGACACCAGCCGGGATTCCAGCACCTTGCGGCGCTCCTCCTCCGGCTCCGTGTCGGCGGCGAGCGCGAGCGCGCCGACCCTGCGACGGTAGGCCTTCGCGTCGCGGGAGCGCACCATCGCGACGGCGTACCGCCCGATCAGGGAAGCCCCCAGCTTCACGGGGATCTCCCCGCCGGGGTCGCCGAGCTGGCGCTCGTACAGCTCCTGCGGGGTGAGCAGTCCGGAGGTGAGCTGCGCGCCGACGACGGAGCCGGCCGAGGTCCCGACGACGAGGTCGGCGCAGGTCAGATCGACGCCCGCGCGGGCGAGCCCGTACAGCATCCCGGCCTCCCAGCCGACGCCGGTCAGCCCGCCTCCGCCGAGCACCAACGCCGTGCCCTTGCCTTCCCCGCCGCCTTCTCCGCTGCCGCCGTCCATGGACCGCTCCCTCCCCGCATGCCAGTGGTGACGGCAGTCTGGCGCAAGCCGACCACCGCCACCACAGCGGGCACCAACCGGGCACCACCCCGGCACCGCCCGGTCACTCCACAGTCGCTACCCGACCTCTATCACCGTCCCCGCCCCGACGGTGCGCCCGCCCTCGCGGATCGCGAAGCCGAGCCCGCTCTCCAGCGGGACGTCCCGCCCGAGCTCCACGGTCATGGTGACCGTGTCCCCCGGCCGGGCCGCGCCCGCCTCGCCCAGGTCCACGTTGCCCACCACGTCGGCGGTGCGGATGTAGAACTGGGGCCGGTAGCCGGTCGACACCGGTGTGGTGCGGCCGCCCTCGCGGGCGGACAGCACGTACACCCGCGCCGTGAAGCGGCGCCTCGGTACGACGCTGCCGGGCGCGGCCACCACGTCACCGCGGCGCACCGCGTCGCGGGGCACCCCGCGCAGCAGCAGCGCGACGTTGTCCCCGGCCTCGGCGGACTCCATCGGCTTCCCGAAGGTCTCCAGCCCCGTGACCACCGACTCCGCGGGGGTCCCGTCGCCGCCGAGCAGCGCGACGCGGTCGCCCATGCGGACGGTGCCCCGCTCGACGGCGCCGGTGACGACGGTCCCGCGCCCGGTGATGGTGAGGACGTTCTCCACCGGCATCAGGAACGGCGCGTCCGTGTACCGCACGGGCATCGGCACGTACGTGTCCACGGCGTCGAGCAGGGCCTCGATCGCCGAGGTCCAGCGCGGGTCGCCGTCCAGCGCCCCGAGCCCGGAGACGCGTACGACCGGGGCGGTGTCCCCGCCGTAGCCGTTCGCGGTGAGCAGCTCCCGGACCTCGAGCTCGACCAGGTCGGTGAGCTCGGGGTCCCCGGCGTCGGCCTTGTTCAGCGCGACCACGATGTGGTCGACGCCGACCTGCCGGGCGAGCAGCACGTGCTCGGCGGTCTGGGGCATGACCCCGTCGAGGGCGGAGACGACGAGGATCGCCCCGTCGAGCTGGGCAGCGCCGGTGACCATGTTCTTGACGTAGTCGGCGTGGCCGGGCATGTCCACGTGCGCGTAGTGCCGGGTGTCGGTCTCGTACTCGACGTGCGTGAGGTTGATGGTGATGCCGCGCCGGGCCTCCTCGGGGGCCCGGTCGATCCGGTCGAACGGCACGAAGGAGGCGCCGCCGCGCGCGGCGAGGACCTTGGTGATGGCGGCGGTCAGTGTCGTCTTCCCGTGGTCGACGTGACCCATGGTGCCGATGTTGAGGTGCGGCTTGGTGCGCACGAAGGCCGTCTTGGCCATGATGTCTTCCCGTGTGATCCGAAGCTGGAACTACGGGACCCCTTGAGCGGACCGACCCTCCCCCTGCGGGGTCCGCCGGACGATCCGGGAAGGGTCAGCTTCGTGCGCCGCCGAATGCGGTTGCGCCTGCTGCGGGTTCTGCGAGGACGGCAGCCTTCGGCGCGTCCGCGACTGCGGACGGCGCTGCGGGGAAGGCGTACCGGGACATGTGCCAGATCCTGCCGGAGCGGCCCCGGCGGGGCCACTGAATTACCCGGCACCGATGTTCTTCAGCGCCTCGCGCACCGACAGCGGGGACAGCGACTCCCGCTCCGCGGCGACGAAGGCGCGTACGGCGCCGGGGTCCGTCTTCGCGTACTCGCGCAGGCACCAGCCGATGGCCTTGCGGATGAAGAAGTCGGGGTGGGCGCTCTGGCGGCGGCAGTACGCGAAGAGCCGGCCGCTGTCGGTCGCGGACTTGTAGCGGAGCTGGTGGAGCAGGGCGGTACGGGCCACCCACAGGTTCTCGTCACCGATCCACTCGTCCATGACGGCGGCGAGCGCCGGGTCCGCCGCCACGAGCGGCCCGACCGTGTGCGCGGCGAGCAAGTCGACGGTGTCCCACCAGGGGACGGTGACGATCAGACGGCGGACGACGGGCAGGAAGCCGGAGGAGCAGCGGGAGACGTGCCGGCGCAAGTAGTCGACGGCGAAGTACTGGTACTCACGCTCCGGCAGCTCCCAGCAGCGCAGCGCGAGCGCCGTGCAGTCCGCTTCGGACGGTTTCGGGGTGTCCTTGGTCACGGCCCTCGACAGCTCGCGGCGCAGTGGCGTGGGGATCCCGAGGAAGGGCGCGACGTCCTTCATGTAGGCGGCCATGTGCGCGGCCCGCTCCACGTCGGCCGCGGCGCCGTAGGACTCCGTGAGCCGGGCCTCCAACAGCGCGGCGAGGCCGCTGCGCGGCTCCCGCGGACGCCGCCGGTCGTTCGACTGCATGAGTCCCAGATTACGGCGCCCGTACGGGGTGGTCGGTTAGTCTCCCGGAATGTCCCTCCTCCTCGCGCCGTGGACGCGGCTCTCGCTGCTCGTCGTGCTGCTCCTCGCGGCCGGCGTCTGCGTCGTGCTGTTCGAGCCCCAGCGGCTGCTCTCGGAGGGCTGGCCCCCGGGGCTTCCGGTGGGCACTGCCGTCCTGCTCTTCGCCGCGGCGTACGGGGTGTGCACGGCCGCCCTGGTGCCGCGACCCCTGCTGAACCTGGCCTCCGGGGCCCTCTTCGGCTCCCAGTTCGGCCTGGTCGCCGCGGTAGCCGGCTCCGTCGTCGGCGCGGGGATCTCCTTCGGCCTCGGCCGGATGATGGGCCGCGATGCCTTGCGTCCGCTGATCCGCGGCCGGTGGCTGCAGGCGGCCGACGACCAGCTGGCCCGGCACGGTTTCCGCTCGATGCTGGCGGTCCGGATCTTCCCCGGTCTGCCCTTCGCGGTGGCCAACTACGCCGCCGCGCTGTCCCGCTGCGGCTGGCTCCCCTTCCTCCTCGCCACCGCGATCGGCGTGGTCCCGAACACCGCCGCGTACGTGATCGCGGGGGCCAGCGCCTCCTCCCCGTCCTCCCCCGCGTTCCTCGCCTCGTTCGGCTTCATCGCGCTCTCCGCGGTGGGGGCGGCGGTCGTGGCGTGGCGGGGGCGGCACCGGCTGGCGCCCGTACGCAGGCCCGAGCGGCCCGCCGCTGTACGGGAACTGACGCCCGTACACCCCCCTGTGGTCACGGCCGCGCCCCACGGGCCCTAGCATCGGACGCGAACTGCCCGACGATCACAAGGACGAGCGCACCCCGACATGAGCTGGTTCGAATCCCTAATCCTCGGTCTCGTCCAGGGGCTTACGGAGTTCCTCCCGATCTCCTCCAGCGCCCATCTGCGGCTGACCGCGGCGTTCGCCGGCTGGCACGATCCGGGAGCGGCCTTCACCGCCATCACGCAGATCGGCACCGAGGCCGCCGTACTGATCTATTTCCGCAAGGACATCGCGCGGATCATCTCCACCTGGTTCCGCTCGCTGTACACGAAGGCCCTGCGCTCCGAGCAGGACGCCAAGATGGGCTGGCTGGTGATCGTCGGCTCGATTCCGATCGGCGTCCTCGGCCTCGCCTTCAAGGACCAGATCGAGGGCCCGTTCCGCGATCTGCGGCTGATCGCCACCACCCTCATCGTGATGGGCATCGTGCTCGGCGTCGCCGACCGGCTGGCCGCACGCGACGAGGAGGGCGGCCGGCACCGCGCCATCCGTGAGCGCAAGACCCTGAAGGAACTGGGCGTCAAGGACGGTCTCGTCTTCGGTCTCTGCCAGGCGATGGCGCTGATCCCGGGCGTGTCCCGGTCGGGTGCCACGCTCTCCGGCGGTCTGCTGCTGGGCTTCACCCGCGAGGCCGCGGCCCGCTACTCCTTCCTCCTCGCCATCCCGGCCGTGCTGGCCTCCGGCCTGTTCGAGATCAAGGACGTGATGGAGGATCCCGGCCACATCTCGTGGGGTCCGACGATCTTCGCGACGGTCATCGCCTTCCTCGTCGGCTACGTGGTCATCGCCTGGTTCATGAAGTTCATCTCCAGCAAGAGCTTCATGCCCTTCGTGATCTACCGGGTCCTGCTCGGCATCCTGCTGTTCGTCCTGATCGGCATGGGTGTCCTCAGCCCCCACGCCGGCGAGTCGGCCGGCTAGGCCGGCGCCGCTCACCGCTTCGCGTGAATCGAAGGCCGTTCGGGAACGTTCCCGGGCAGCCTTCGCGTCGTTGTGCAGGGAGAGACCTGAAGGCGAGTAGCAGGGGGTGTCCCATGGGTCGAGTGGTGCTGGAACGGTTTCCGGCCGGAAGTCCGAGGGGGAGCTGGCCGGCCGAGGAGTACGCGGCGCAGCGGATGCGTGAGGGAGTGGCCGCGGAGGTGGTGATGGATCTGGCCACCGACGCGTACCTCGTCGTGGTCCGGCCCCGGGAGGCGCGATCCGGTCACTGATCGCGGGCCGGGGCATCCGCCCCGCGCACGCCCCTTGGCCTCGACGCCCCGCGCCCCCACACTGACCCGATGACACAGCGTGTTGACCTTGCGGGCGTGATGGACCGACTGGCGATCGACGAGCTGGTCACGGGGTACGCCATCGCCGTGGACGACGGCGACTGGGACGCGTACCGCGCACTGTTCGCTCCGGGCGGTCGGGCCGACTACGGCTCGGCCGGCGGGATCGAGGGCCCGGCCGGGGAGGTCGCGGACTGGCTCGCGGAGACGATGAAGCTGTTCCCGGTGCGCCAGCACCTCATCGTCAACCGGCTGATCCGGATCGAGGACCTGGGCGGCTCCGCGGGTGACACGGCGGAGGTCCGGGCGGACTTCCTCAATCCCATGCGGCTGGACACCGCGGAACCGGACGGCGCCGTCGCCCCCGTCACCGCGCCGAACTTCGTCGCGGCGGGCCGCTACACCTTCGCCCTGGCCCGTACCGCCCGCTCCGGCTGGCGCTTCTCCCGGGTCACCGTCCACGAGAAGTGGCGGCACATGTCGTTCTGATGGTCGGACCGGCAGGGCTGTTCCACACTGGAAGCGGAGGCCCCTCATGGTGCTGACGGTCTCGAAGCGGGCCCCGTGGTGGCGTGCGGTGGCGGCGGTCACGGCGGGGGCGCTGCCCTGCCTCGCCTTCCCCGCCCCCGCGTGGTGGTGGTTCGCCTACGTCGCCCTCGTGCCCTGGATCCTGCTGCTGAGGTCGGCGCCCTCCGGCCGGCGCGCGGCCCTGGAGGGCTGGCTCGGCGGCGCCGGCTTCGTCTTCGCCGTCCACCACTGGCTGCTGCCCAGCCTGCACGTGTTCCTCTTCGCCCTGGCGGCGCTGCTGGGCCTGCTCTGGATCCCCTGGGCGCTGCTGGTGCGGGAGTTGCTCGGCGGGGCGCCCATCGGGGGCCGGGCGGGGGCCGCGCTGGTCCTCGTACCGGCGGGCTGGCTGCTGTCGGAGCTGGCCCGGTCCTGGCAGGGGCTGGGCGGGCCGTGGGGGTTGCTCGGGGCCAGTCAGTGGCAGGTGGCGCCCGCCCTGCGGCTGGCTTCGGTGGGCGGGGTCTGGCTGGTCGGCCTGCTGGTCGTGGCGGTCAACTGCGCGCTGGTCCTGCTGATCACGGCGCCGGGGGCGCGGACGGCGGCACTGGCCGGGGTGATGGGCTGCGCGGTGCTGACGGGCGCGGTGTGGCTGTGGGTGCCCCGCCCGGAGGTCTCGGGCGTGCTGCGCGTGGCCGTCGTACAGCCGGGCCCGGTCGCGGACGGCCCGGACAGTGCGGAGCGGCGGTTCGCCCTCGGGGAGCAGCTGACCGGGACCCTGGCCGGGCAGCGGCTGGATCTGGTCGTATGGGGGGAGAGCAGCGTCGGCGAGGACCTCACGGCCCGCCCGGACCTGGCCCGGCGGCTCGCCGCGCTGTCGGCCCGGGTGGGGGCTCCGCTGCTGGTCAACGTGGACGCGCGGGCCGCCGACCGGCCGGGGATCCGCAAATCGGCGGTGCTCGTCGGTCCCGGGGGCCCGACCGGCGACCGGTACGACAAGATGCGCCTGGTCCCCTTCGGGGAGTACGTGCCGGCCCGCGGGCTGCTGGGCTGGGCCACCTCGGTCGGCAAGGCGGCGGACGAGAACCGGGTCCCTGGCGACGCACCGGTCCTGATGGACCTGCCCGGCCGGGCGGACGTCCGCCTCGGCCCGCTGGTCTGCTTCGAGTCGGCGTTCCCCGACATGAGCCGGCGCCTGGTCCGCGACGGCGCCGCCCTGCTGATCGACCAGTCGGCCACGTCCAGCTTCCAGGACGGCTGGGCCCCGGCCCAGCACGCCTCGCTGTCCGCGCTGCGGGCGGCGGAGACCGGCCGGCCCGAGGTGCACGCCGCACTGACCGGCATCAGCGAGGTGCACGGCCCGTCCGGCGAGCGGATCGGGTCCGCACTGTCGACGTCGGCGCGGACGGCGCGGGTGTACGAGGTTCCGCTCGCCCGGGGCACGACGCTCTACGTCCGCTTCGGGGACTGGCCGGTGGGCGGGGCGCTGGCCGCCCTGGCCGCGTACGGCGCGCTCCGCGGCGCCCGCTCCGTACGGCGCGGGCGGCCCCTCGGGGCATTGGCCGGGGACCCGGGCGAGGCGCCCCTCGGGGATTCGCTCAGGACTGCTGCTCCAGAGCCGAGCGCACCACCCGCTCGCACAGTTCGTGGGTCAGCAGCGCGTCGCGGGCGCTGAGGGTCGTGCCTGCGGCGACGCCCTCCAGGAAGGCGTCGACGACCTGCTCGATGCCGCGCTGGCGGGCCACCGACACCCAGTCCCCGCGCCGCCGGACCGTGGGCTGGCCCTTGTGGTCGATGACCTCCGCGAGGTTGACGACCTGGCGCTTGGTGTCCTGCCCGGAGACCTCCAGCACCTCTTCCGTGGAACCGGAGAGCCGGTTCATGATGCCGAGCGCGGTGAAGCCCGTACCGGATAGCTGGAGCACCACCTGGCTCATCAGGCCGTCCCGCACCACGGCCCGTACGTCGACCTGGTCGGCCTCGCCGGGCAGCAGGAAGCGCAGCGTGTCGACGACGTGGATGAAATCGTCGAGCACGAAGGTCCGTACGTCCTCGGGCAGGCCGACCCGGTTCTTCTGCATGACGATCAGGTCGCGCGCGTGGTCGGCGCACTGCGCGTAGCCGGGCGCGTGGCGGCGGTTGAAGCCGACGGCGAGGGAGACCCCGCGTTCCTCTGCCAGTTCGACCAGGCGCCGCGATTCCGCGAGCTCGTAGGCGATCGGCTTGTCGACGTAGGTGGGCACGCCCGCTTCCAGCAGCCGTTCCACGATCTCGGGGTGGACCGCGGTCGGTGCGTGCACGAACGCCGCGTCGAGCTTCTGCGCGAGCAGCGAGTCCAGGTCGGTGTGCAGGCGTTCGGCCGGGACGCGGTGGTGGGCGCCGACCCGCTCGAGGGTGGCCGGAGTCCGGGTCTGCAAGTGCAGTTCGAGCCCCGGGCGCGTGGTCAGGACGGGCAGGTACGCCTTCTGCGCGATATCGCCGAGTCCGATACAGCCGACCTTCACCGGGACCTCCAGGTATGTTCCTTGTGGGAGTACGCAGCCTAATCGCTGGTGACCGCGGGCGTGTTCGAGCAGGATGGTGCCATGACCATCAGCACCGGATCCCACCGCACCGAACCCTCCACCACGGCCGACGAGCGCGAGATGCTCGACGGCTGGCTCGACTACCACCGCTCCACTCTGGCCTGGAAGTGCGAGGGGCTCAGCGACGCGCAGTTGCGCACCATCCCGCTGCTGCCCTCCGAACTGAGCCTGCTGGGGCTGGTGCGCCACATGGCGGAGGTGGAGCGGTACTGGTTCCGGGAGATCATGCTGGACGAGGACCTGCCCGAACTCTTCTGCACTGGCGAGGACCCGGACGGGGACTTCCACTTCGCCGACAAGGACACCTGGGCCGAGGCCGAGCAGGTGTGGCAGACCGAGGTCGAGCTGGCCCGGCAGGCTGCGGCCGGCCAGCCCCTGGACCTCACCTCGAAGGCGGAGAGCCACCGCCGGGGCGAGGTGTTCAGCCTGCGCTGGGTCTACACCCACATGATCGAGGAGTACGCGCGCCACAACGGCCACGCGGACCTGCTGCGGGAGCACCTCGACGGCGCCACGGGCGAGTAGCCGTCACCCGTGCGGGGTGAATATCGGCTCCGGGTTTTCGCAACAGGGTGCTCGCACAGCAGAGTTGCGCGAGTGCATCCAACCCGAACCACGACAAAGCTGCTGCTCGGCGTCGCCTGTGCGGTCTCGGCCGTCTCCGGCTGCGTGAACGTGACCCCGGCCCCCGTACAGCCGGGGGCCGCTCCCGGCACCCCGGGGGCGCCGCCCCGGCACGAGCCCCGCGGCGGGCCGGGGGCCGCGCCGGTGGTCGTCCGGGCGCCCGCCCTGGAGGCGCTGGAGGCGGTGGAAGCGGTGCCGGGACAACCGGCCGGGCCGGCCCCCTCCGTATCCGGCCGGGCCTCGGTCCCGCGGGCCGGAGTCCCGGCAGTGAAGGCCGCCGGGGACGGCCGGCCCGGGTCCCGTGGCGGCCCGCGGACCGCTCCCCCGGTGCCGGACATCCCCGAGCCCCGGCATCCCGGCGGGCACCGGGAGCACGGCGACGGGCGTCCCGGCGGGCAGCATCCCGGCCGGCCCCGCTCCGAGGGCGCCGAGGTGCCGCGCGAGCTGGTGCGGGAACTGCCGGTGCGGCCGGCCGACGTGTGCGCGCTGGGCCGCCGGCACGGGCGGTGGCACCCGGACAGCCCGGAGGCCCGTATCTGTGCGGGCGTACAGGGCGGCTGACGGCCCGGCCCTTTGCGGTCCCGGACAGTGGCCGGCGTCGGCCGTACTACTGGTTCTGTCCCGGGAACGGCGTACGGGGCGCCTCCCTCGGTTCCGCCGCGAGCCGCCGCTCCAGTCGGGCGATGGCGGCCCGTACGCCGTTCCCGTACCCGTCGTCGCCCAGTGCCCCGGTGGCGGCGCGGGCCCGCGCCAGGTGGATCCGGGCCGTATCGGGGCGCCGTAGCTTCACGTAGTCGGTGGCCAGGCTCAGGTGCAGCGACGGGTAGAAGACCCGGACGGCCGGCGGTGGACCGGGTCCGTCGGCGTCGGCGGCCTTCAGGGCGCGCAGGTCCCAGGCCAGCTCCTCGGCGGGGTCGTCCTGCGCGTCGGCCAGGTAGTGCGCGAGCGTGCAGCGGTGCAGGGAGTCGCCCTCCGTGCCGAGCTCGGACCAGATCTCGCCGAGCCGGTTGCGGGCCTCCTCGCGGTCGCCGGCGTGCAGCAGGATGACCGCTTGGCCGATCCTGGTCATGACGGCGTCTTCCGACGCCTCCTGCTGCTCCGTCAACGCGGCCTCCGGCTTGCTCCTGCCAGACCTGCTCCGGTCTGATCATCAAGACGCTAGCCGGAGGCACCGGCATTGCCGCCTAGGCGCGGTCGGGCATCAGCCCAGGTCCGGGATCCGCCAGTCGATCGGCTCATGGCCCTGGGCCGCGACGGCCTCGTTGATCTGCGTGAAGGGCCGGGAGCCGAAGAACTTCTTGGCCGACAGCGGGGAGGGGTGGGCGCCCTTGACGACCGCGTGCCGCTCCTCGTCGATCAGCGGGAGCTTCTTCTGCGCGTACGCCCCCCAGAGGACGAAGACGGCCGGGTCGGGGCGCTCGGACACCGCGCGGATCACCGCGTCGGTGAACTTCTCCCAGCCCTTGGCCTTGTGCGAGTTGGGCTCGGCCTCGCGGACGGTGAGCACCGCGTTCAGCAGCAGAACGCCCTGCTCGGCCCACGGCATCAGATAGCCGTTGTCCGGGATGGGGGTGCCGAGCTCGGCCTGCATCTCCTTGTAGATGTTGCGCAGCGAGGGCGGGGTCCGCACGCCGGGCTGCACGGAGAAGCACAGCCCGTGGCCCTGGCCCGCGCCGTGGTACGGGTCCTGGCCGAGGACCAGCACCTTCACCTGGTCGAACGCCGTGGCCTCCAGGGCCGCGAAGACCTGCTCGCGGGGCGGGTAGACCGGCCCGTTGGCCCGTTCCTTCTCGACGAACTCGGTGAGTTCTTTGAAGTAGGGCTGGTCCAGTTCCCCGCCGAGGACGGGGAGCCAGGACTCGGGCAGCATCTGGGTCACGGCGACAACCTCCGGTACACGTTGTTCGAGACTTCACGTCTGCGCGTTCTCCGCGCTCGCGCAACTGCTTCGCGCGACTGATCAAGAACCTACCGGGGGCCACTGACAACGCCGCGCCCGCCTGCCCCGCCCGGAGCGGGCGGGGCAGGCGGGCGGACAGGCGGACCAGCGGACGGGGCTGCTACCAGCTGGTCTTGCGGTAGAGCTCCCACACCTGCATGACGGTCTGCGGGTCGAGCGCCCGCTCGGCGCCTCCGACGTCTTCACGGGCGGCGACGTACAGCTTGCCCTGCCACAGCGGCAGCAGCCGGACGTCGCTGGCGAAGATCTGCTGGGCCTTCTCGAACTCGTGGATGCCGGCCGACCGGTCGCTCTCGCGGCGGGACTTGGGCAGGAGGACGCTCAGGATCTCGGTGGCCTCGTACGGGGTACCGACCGCGTTTTCCTTGCCGACGAAGGGCGCGATGAAGTTGTCCGGGTCCGGGAAGTCGGGGAACCAGCCGCGGCCGAAGACCGGGTATTCGCCCTTCTTGTAGCCCTCCTGGAAGGACTTCCAGGGCTGCCCGCGCAGGGTGATCCGGAAGAGCCCGCTCTCGTCCAGCTGGCGCTTGAGCTCGGTGAACTCGTCCGCGGTGGAGGCGCCGTAGCGGTCGGTGGTGTACCAGAAGGTCAGGTCGACCGGCGTGGGGACCCCGGCTTCCCGCAGGATCTTCTTGGCCTTGGACACGTCCGGCTGGCCGTACATGTCGTAGAACGGCGTCTTGTGGCCGACGACCCCCTTGGGGACCATCGAGTAGAGCGGCTCGGCGGTGCCCTGGTAGACCTGCGAGACGAGCGTGCCGCGGTCGATGATCTGCGCGATCGCCTGGCGCACCTCGGCCTTGGCGACCTGCGGGTCCTTGGGGTTGAAGATCAGGTAGCGAATCTCCGAGCCGACGTTCTCGACGACCCGGACACCCGCGTCGTGCGATGCGGGGGCCTGCAGGTCCTTGACCTCTTCGGCGGAGAGGCCTCGGTAGGTCGCGTCGATCTCCTTGCCCTTGAGGGCGGCGATCATCTTCTTGGAGTCCGCGAAGTAGCGGATGGTGACGCCCTCGTTGCGGCGGTCGGCGAACCCGTTGTAGGTGTCGCTGCGGTTCAGGACCGCCTCGCCGCCCTCTTTGTAGGACTCCAGGGTGTACGGGCCGGAGCCGGTGACCTTGTCGCCCTCGCGCAGCTTGTCGGCCGGGTACTGCTTCGGCGAGACCAGCGAGGCGGCCGGGGAGCCGAGCACGAAGGGGAAGGTGGCGTCCGGGGTGTTCAGGTGGAACACCACCGTGTGCGCGTCCGGCGTCTCGATCTTGTCCAGGCTGCCGAAGAGGGCCTTGGGGCCGGACTGGGCGTTGATGGCCTTGATCCGGTCCAGGGAGTGCTTGACGGCCTTGGCGTCCAGCGACTCGCCGTCGGAGAACTTCAGGCCCTTCCGCAGGACACAGCGGTAGGACTCGTTCCCGGAATCGGTGAACTCGCAGCTCTGAGCGGCGTCCGGCTGGGGCTTGGTGGCACCCGTGGGGAACGCCAGCAGCGTCTGGTAGACGTTCCGGTAAAGCTCCCAGGAGCCGTCCCAGGCCGCAGCTGGATCGAGGGTCGTGGGTGCGCTCGTCGTTCCGACGACAATCCGCTGTGCTCCATCGCCGCCGCCGTCCGAGAACAAGCTGCATCCGGAGAGCAGGGATATGGACGCCAGGGCCGCAGTGATCTGCAGGCATCTGGTCCGGTTGAACACGTGCACGCTCCTCGATCAGCCAGGGGTGCGGCAGACCCTACCGCAGTGCATCACGAATCCAATGGGTAGGTTTCGTGCGGCACTTGACCGATTACGTGCCTATTAGGTACGCATTTGCCTCCCCTTGGAAGGCAAATGCGTCCGATTATCGGTTAATGTACTCCGGCATTGAGGAACATTCCTCCGTCAACGACGAGAGTTTGCCCCGTGATCCATTCCGCTTGTGCAGATGTAAGGAACGCGGCAGCACCCCCGATGTCCTCCGGGACCCCGAGCCGCCCCAGCGGGTAGGCCGCCGCCGCCTCCTGTTCGCGGCCCTCGTAGAGCGCCTGCGCGAACTTCGTCTTCACCACCGCGGGCGCGATCGCGTTGACCCGGACCCCCGGCGCCATCTCGTGGGCGAGCTGGAGGGTCAGGTTGACCATGGCGGCCTTGCTCATCCCGTACGCCCCGATGAAGGGCGAGGCGGAGACACCGGCGATCGAGGCGATGTTGACGATCGCGCCGCCGTTCTCCTTCTGCCAGGCGTGCCAGGTCCGCTGGGCGAAGCCGAGCGCCGAGATCACGTTGGTCTCGAAGACCTTGCGGGCGACCCCCAGGTCCAGGTCCGCGATCGGACCGAAGACCGGATTGGTCCCCGCGTTGTTGATCAGGAAGTCGACGCGGCCGAAGGCCTCCATCGTGCGCTCCACGGCCACGGCCTGGTGGGCCTCGTCGTGCGCCTTGCCCGCGACCGCGATCACCCGGTCCGCACCGAGCCGCTCGACGGCCTCCTTGAGGGCCTCCTCGTTCCGTCCGGTGATGCAGAGCCGGTCGCCGCGCGCCACCAGAGCCTCGGCGATGCCGTAGCCGATGCCCCGGCTCGCCCCGGTGATCAACGCGACCTTGCCGCTGTCCGTTCCGTCGTACGTCATAGCGTGCGCCTGCCTCTCGTCAGCTGAGCGGGCCGCCGGCCACGTACATGACCTGGCCGGAGACGAAGCCTGCGGCCTCGCCGGTGAAGAAGGCGATGGCGTTGGCCACGTCGTCCGGGCGCCCCACGCGCTGCACCGGGATCTGGGTGGCGGCCGCGGCCTGGAAGTCCTCGAAGTCCATGCCGACCCGGGAGGCGGTGTGGGCGGTCATCTCCGTGACGATGAAACCGGGGGCGACGGCATTCGCGGTGATGCCGAACTTGCCGAGCTCGATGGCCAGGGTCTTGGTGAAGCCCTGCAGACCGGCCTTGGCCGCCGAGTAGTTGGCCTGGCCGCGGTTGCCGAGCGCGGAACTGCTGGACAGGCTCACGATCCGGCCGAACTTGGCTGCCACCATGTGCTTCTGACAGGCCTTCGACATCAGGAACGCACCGCGCAGGTGCACGTTCATGACCGTGTCCCAGTCGCTGTCGCTCATCTTGAAGAGCAGGTTGTCCCGCAGCACACCCGCATTGTTGACCAGGATGGTCGGGGCACCGAGCAGGCTCGCCACCCGCTCGACGGCCGCCTCCACCTGCGCACTGTCGGAGACGTCGCAGCCGATCGCGACGGCCTTGCCGCCGGCCGCCGTGATCGTCTCCACGGTGTCCTTGCAGGCCGCCTCGTCCAGGTCGAGTACGGCGACCGCCCGGCCTTCGGCGGCCAGGCGTACGGCGGTGGCCGCGCCGATGCCCCGGGCCGCCCCGGTCACGATCGCGACGCGCTGCTCGGTGGTGGACATGCTGGATCTCCTCGCCCTCGAAAAAAGCGGCCCCCCATGGGTGAGCAACCGCTTAGTAGCTTCAGCTGAGGAGACGCTAGGAGCCCTGGCACCCGGTGTCAACGCCACCGCGTGCCAGGGCTCCCGGCTCGCGCCGGTCAGCGGCGCAGCGGCTCACAGGACCAGCAGGTCCAGCAGCCTCTCCACCTCGGCGGCCGGGTCCGCCGTCAGCCCCGTGTGGACGGGCCCCGGCTGCACCACCGTGCTGCGCGGAGCGATCAGCCACCGGAACCGCCGCCCCGCGTCGTCGCCCCCCGCCTGACCGGCGGACTCTCCGCCCGCGCACACGCCCTCGACCCCGCGCAGGGCGGCCCGCACCCCGGCCACGTCGGCCTTCGGGTCCAGGGCGAGGAGCTTGGCCTCGTCGAGGTGGGTGCGCGCGGCGACGTAGGAATGCGCCCGGCAGTAGACGATCACACCGGCGTTGAAACACTCGCCGCGCTCCATCCGGGGCACCACACGCACCAGGGCGTACTCGAACACGTCCCGCTTGATCACTCGCTGTCGCTCTTCATCTTCCGGGGACGGGGGTCGAGGCGGTCGGCGAGCCAGCCGGGCGGACCCGACCGGACCTTCGCCTCGGCCTCCATCGTGATCCTCTCGTGGATCGTGGCCGCGCGCGGCAGCAGGACCTCCACATAGGCGCGGCGCAGCGCGTCGGTGGAGTCGAAGCCGGGTTCGTCGACCAGCCATTCGTCGGGCACGTCGGCCGCGACCTCGGTGAGCAGCTCCTCCGTGACCAGCGGCGCGAGCTCGGCCGCCGCCGCGGCGATGTCCGGGCCGACCGGGGCCAGTACGTGGTCGGAGGCGTTGTACGGCTTGGCGGCGGCGCTCTCGGCGGTGGGCCAGTTGTGGTGCCAGATCATGGTGGCGCCGTGGTCGATGAGCCAGAGGTCCCCGTGCCACACCAGCATGTTCGGATTGCGCCAGGACCGGTCCACGTTGTTGATCAGGGCGTCGAACCAGACCACGCGCCCCGCCTCCACACGGTCCACCTGGTAGGCGAGGGGGTCGAATCCGATCGAGCCGGGAAGGTAGTCCATCCCCAGGTTCAGCCCGCCGCTGGCCTTCAGCAGCTCCTGGACCTCCTGGTCCGGCTCTCCGAGCCCGATGACCGGGTCGAGCTGCATCTGCACCAGCGTGGGGACGCGCAGCCCCAGCCGCTGGGCCAGCCGGCCGCAGATGACCTCGGCGACCAGCGTCTTGCGGCCCTGGCCGGCGCCGGTGAACTTCATGACGTAGGTCCCGAGGTCGTCGGCCTCGACGATCCCCGGGAGCGAGCCGCCCTCGCGCAAGGGCGTGACATAGCGGGTCGCGATCACTTCTGTGAGCATTTCGCCAGGCTAACCGGCGGTTGACCTCGACGATCCGAGGAATACCGAGCGCGATCGCCGCGGCCTGGGCGACACCCGCCGCACGCAGTGCCGCCGCGTCTGTGCGATCGGTCCGGTCCGGGTGGCCATGATGGTCGGCATCGGCCTGTCTACGGCTCGCCGGAGAACCGGCCGCAGAGCCAATTGCCCGGGTCCGCCGGGTCGTCGCTCATCCAGAACTGCCGCCACAGCAGGGCGAACTCCTCGCGGCTGAGGTGCCCGTCGCCGTTCAGGTCGAGCAGTTCGAAGACGCCCGTCATGTCCACGGGCCGGCCGTTCCAGGTCTCGACGAGCCGGAGGTGCTCTTCCGGGGAGATGCGGCCGTCGCCGTTGGAGTCCACGGCGGCGAACACGGTGTCGGCGGTCGCGGTCACCTCCGTGACCATGGCGGGCAGCTTGTCGACCAGGGAGAGCAGCTCGTCCATGTCGACCGCGCCGTCCCCGTTCGCGTCCCCTTCTTCGAGGAGCGCCGCCCACCAGCCCATCAGCAGCGCCTCCACCCGCACGCGCAGCTCCGTCCCGGGACCCACGCCCGGCAGCCGGCTCCAGCGGGCGACGAGCGCCGCGAAGTCCTCCTCGCGCAGATATCCGTCGCCGTCCGCGTCGAACGCGGTGAACATCCCCCTGAGCTTGCGCTCCTGAAACGCGCTGGCCATGACCGGCCTCCCTGGTAACGGAACCGAACCACCAACCACCAACCACCAATCAGCGCTGTCGACTTGCCCGGCCGGTGGCGGACAGCGCGTAACTATAGGTCGAGGCCCGCCCCCGCCCCCACGGGCACATGTGCGCGATCCCTCACCCTCGGACCCCCGCAGCTCGCGGTCAGGCGGTGTGATCGGCCAAGGCCGCATCGACCGCCGCCTCGGCGTGCAGGCGGGCGGTCGGGAAGACCGGCACGGGGCTGTCCTCGGGGCCGATGAGGAGTTCGATCTCGGTGCACCCGAGGACGACGCCCTCGGCGCCCTGGGCCACGAGGTCCTCGACGACCCGGCGGTAGGCCGCACGGGACTCGTCGCGGACGATGCCGAGGCAGAGTTCCTCGTAGATCACCCGATGCACGAGCGCGCGCCCCTCGGGATCCGGGACGAGCACGTCGAGCCCACCCGCCCCGAGGCGGCCGCGGTAGAACTCCTGCTCCATGGTGAACGCGGTGCCCAGCAGACCCACCCGGGTCAGCCCCGCGGCGCGGACGGCGGCCGCAGTGGTGTCCGCGAGGTGGAGCAGCGGGACGGAGACCGCCGCCTCGACGGAGTCGGCGACCTTGTGCATGGTGTTGGTGCAGATGAGCAGGAGCTCCGCCCCCGCCGCTTCCAGCGACCGGGCGGCACCGGCCAGTACCTCGCCGGCCTCCGCCCAGCGGCCCTGGACCTGCAACCGCTCGATCTCCGCGAAGTCCACGGAGTAGAGCACGCAGCGGGCCGAATGGAGCCCGCCGAGCCGCTCGCGGGTCCGCTCGTTGAGGATCCGGTAGTACTCCGCCGTCGACTCCCAGCTCATCCCGCCGATCAGCCCGATGGTTTTCATGCTCGTGTCCCCGCTCCTGCTCCGGCACTTGGTGCGCATGTCACGCCCGACTGGAATCATAAGCGGAATGCGATAAACGGTGCAGAACCATAAGGGAAGCTTTCATCTCCTCGAAGTCAGGGGTTGTCGAACAGCCCGCGCCAGAAGTTGTCGCGTATGCCGTTCAGCCAGTGGCTCCTGCCGCAGTTGAGCTTGGGCACCAGCGGGAGGCGCTGCGGCACGGGCCGCCGGCACCCCTGGCACGGCCCCGTACGCCGCGCCGGTGCGCCCGGCGCCTGCGCACGGTTCGTCTCGTCCATGGACCTCAGTCGAGCTGCGGCCCGCCCGAGGCGCCTCGGGCGCCGTACTCACTCGGCCCGGTAGTTCCTACTCACGCCGAAGGCTCCTGCCCGCCCGAGCCGTTGACCACGGCCACGGCCACGGCCACGACGAGCCACCGGCCCAAGGCTTTCGAGGACATCGGGGGGCCCCGCCGGGCACCTGCCACCTGCACGCGGCGGCCCCGTACGAGGCCGCGCCCGGCCGTACGGGACGAGCGGACCCGCGTCGAGCGGCAGCGCGGGCCGCACACGGACGGCGGGCTCCGCGCCTAGACGTCCGACCCCAAAGCGGGGTCGCGCTCCCCAAGTCGAAGCCGATGGCCGGTCCCGGGACTACGAAGGCTCAGCGCGCCGGGGCCCACTGGGCGATGAGGGCTTCGGCCGTGGTGATGGCCGCGACGAGAGAGAGGGAGTTTCGGATCACCTCGGCGGTACAGGCCGCGGGCACCCCGGCGATGGCGTCGGAGGGGACGACGACCTGGTAGCCGAGGTTCACCGCGTCGAAGACGGTGTTCGGGATCGCGATGTTCGAGGAGACTCCGACGACGACGAGGGTGCGGATGCCGAGGTTGCGGAGCAGGGCGTCCAGGTCGGTGCCGGCCATCGGGGAGAGTCCGTGCAGCCTGCGCACCACCAGGTCCTGCTCGGCGACGGTGATGGGGGCGGCGACCTCCACGGCCGGGCTGCCGCTCAGCTGCCGGACCGGCAGCCTCCCCGCGGCCCGGAACAGCCGCGCGTTGGTGTTGGCCCCGAGCCCGTCCGGCCGCCGCTCGGCCACCGCGTGCAGGACCTGCACCCCGGCCCCGCGCGCGGCCTCGACCAGCGCGGCGACCCGGTCCAGCATGCCGGAGTCCCGGGCCTCCTTGGCCAGCTCCGGCAGGGCGCTCTCCTCACCGACGACACCGCTCTGGCACTCGACGGTGAGCAGCGCGGTGGTGGCGGGATCGAGATCGGACATGGCTCCCCCTGGCGTGGCGACGGAAGAGCACGCATGATTCCTGACACATAGTCAGATGTGAAGGGGCGCGGAGCTTATGGACAGCACACCCGTGGACGGACCACCCGTGGACGGACCACCCGCGGACGGACCACCCGTGGACAGGGCACAGCGGCGGGGCCGCCGCATCATGCTGACCGACGAGGAAATGAACGCCTTCCTGCGCGAGCAGCGCACCTGCCGGGTGGCCACGGTCTCCCACGACGGGCGCCCGCACGTGGGCGCGCTCTGGTTCGTCTGGGACGGCACCTCGATGTGGCTGTACTCGATCACCCGCAGCCGCCGCTGGTCCGACCTCCGCAAGGACCCCCGCATCTCGGTGGTCGTGGACTCCGGCGAGGCGTACGACGAACTGCGCGGGGTGGAACTGTCCGGCACCGCCGTCTTCGTGGGCGAGGCGCCCCGTACGGGCGAGCCGTGCGAGGAACTTGCCGAGCCGGAGCGGCTGTTCCCCGTCAAGAACTTCGGCGTCACGGAGATGCCGCACGACGGACGGCACGCCTGGATCCGGCTGACACCGGACTCGATCGTGTCGTGGGACTTCCGCAAGATCTAGGCCGCCCCTTCGAACCAGCCCGGGCCCCGGGGCCGGCGCCCGATCCGGAAGGCAGGCCCTAGCCTCCCTCGGCACCGGCGGAGGCCGCCCTCTTCAGTGCCTCGACGGCGGCCCGGATCGACGGCCGCCGGTCGGCGTCCGCGCGCCAGACGACGTACACGTGGCGCCGGACGCTGTCGCACACCGGCAGCAGCCGGACGCCCGGCGGCATGGGTCCGCGCCCCAGCCGGGGGGCCACGCACACACCGAGTCCGGCCTCGACGAAGGCCAGTTGGGTGTGGTGCTCCTCTGCGATGTGCGCGATCCGGGGCTCGACGCCGACGCCGCGCAGGGTGTAGACGAGCCACTCGTGGCAGAACTGCCCCTCGTTCCAGGAGATCCAGTCGTCCTCGCCGAACTCGGCCAGGGAGATCCCGGTGCGGCCGGCCAGCGGATGCCCCGCCGGCACCGCGATGTCCACGGAGTCGTCCAGGAGGTGGGCCCGGGCGAGCTCGGCCGGTACGGGCATCCGCTTGTTGTCCCAGTCGATGGCGAGGGCCATGTCGAGGTCACCCCGCACCACGGCGGCCATGCTCTCCGCCGGCTCCTGCTCCCTCACCCGGGGCCGCAGTTCGGGGTGATCGGTACGCAACTCCGCCAGGACCTGCGGCAGCAGCCCCCGCATGGCGGTCGGGAAGGCGCCGATCCGCAGTTCGCCGACCGCACACCCGCGCCGCGCCTCGACATCGGCCTGGGCGAGCTCGACCTGCGAGATGATCCGGGCCGCGTGATCGGCGAGAAGCCGGCCGGCATCGGTGAGCCGGACCCCGCGCCCGTTCTTGGCCAGGAGCGGCTGGCCGACCTCCCGCTCCAGCTTCGCCATCTGCTGGGACACGGCCGAGGTGGTGACATGGAGGCCGTCGGCGGCGCCGCTGACGGAGCCGTGGCGGGCGAGGGCGTCGAGGGTGCGCAGGCGCTCCAGGTTCAACATGTAAGCGATGCTACGCCGACACCCCAAATAACATTCGCTTGTCCTACGAGGTCACGAGGGCCAAGGTAGCTGTCATGAGCGCACCGAGCACCCCGGCCCCACCCAGCACCCCGGCCCCGCCCCTCTCCCCGAACGGAGTCCGGACCCCCGGGCCCACCGCGACGGATCCCGCCACCGGCCGCCTGGACTGGCGCCTGCGCTTCGCGGTCCTCTCGGTGATCTGGGGCTTCAGCTTCCTCCTGATCAAGGTCGGCACGGAAGCGTACGCCCCGTTCCAGGTCGCCCTCGGCCGGGTCTTCTTCGGCGCGCTCGCCCTGCTCACCGTGCTCCTGATCCGCCGCGAACCGCTCCCCCGGGGCATGCGCACCTGGCTCCACCTGTCGGTTGCCGCGCTGCTGCTCAACAGCGCCCCGTTCTCACTCTTCGCGTACGCGGAACTGAGCATCCCGTCCAGCCTGGCGGGCATCTGCAACGCCACCTCGCCGCTGTGGGGCATGGCCCTCTCCCTGGTCGCCCTCTCCGAGGACCGCCCGACGCGCCGCCGCTTCGCGGGCCTGGGCCTGGGCTTCCTCGGCGTGCTCACCGTCCTCGGGGTGTGGCAGGGCTTCGCCGGCGTCGACGCCAAGGGCACCGCGCTCGCCCTGCTGGCCGCGCTCTGCTACCCGATCGGCTGGATCTACGTACGCCGCACATTGGCCTCCGTCCCCGGTTCACCGACTGCCCTGACCGGCGCACAGCTCCTGGTCTCGACCCTCCAACTGGCGGCGATCAGCGCCCTGTTCACCTCGACCCCCACCTCCTTCCCGCTCTGGCCGACCCTCTCGGTGATCGCCCTGGGCGCCCTGGGTACGGGTCTGGCGCTGCAGATGCAGTACGGCCTGGTCACCGAGATCGGCCCGACCACCGCACAGATGGTCACGTACTTCATCCCGGTCATCGCGACGACGGCGGGCGTCCTCCTCCTGGACGAACAGCTCCACTGGAACACTCCGGTGGGCGCGGCCGTCGTCCTGGCCGGTGCGGCACTCACCCAGATCCGCCGGCGCTGACGCCGCGACCGGAGAGGGTCGCAGGGATGCGGCGCCCGGCACCACCCGCCGACCGCCGCACTGGGGTGTGCCTTCGGAATCGGGCCGGACCCGCGCCCCGGGCGTCAGTCGAGCCGCCCCCCGCCCGCCGGACGGACCGCCGAGGCCACCGCGTCGGCCAGCCCCGGTACGTCCGCCAGGGACAGCGGCGACATCGTCATCCGCACGGCCGGCCCCGATTCCACCCGGAAGCGGGCACCCGGGGCCACCGCCCAGCCCGCACCCAGCAGTCGCGTCACCACCGCCGTCTCGTCGGTGACGGGCACCCATACGTTCATCCCGCTGCGCCCCTGCGCCCGCACCCCCCGCCACGCCAGCGCCTCGACCAGTGCGTCCCGGCGTTCCCCGTAGGACCGTGCGACCGCCGCGTGGTCGACCGCTCCGGCCTTCCACAGCTCCACCACCGTGTACTGCAGCAGCCTGCTCACCCACCCCGGGCCCAGCCGCTGCCGCCCGCGGACCCGGTCGAGCGTCACCCCGTCCCCGGTCAGCACGGCGAGCCGCAGGTCGGGGCCGTACCCCTTCGCGGTGGAGCGGATCAGCGCCCAGTGGCGGGTCACCCCGCCCAGCGGGTTCAACGGCAGGTCCACGATGCCGTGTCCGTGGTCGTCGTCCATGACCAGCACCTCCGGGTACCCGGCAAGCACCGCCCGCAGCTCGGTGGCCCGCTCCGCGCTCACCACCGCCCCGGTCGGGTTCTGCGCCCGGGCCGTCACGAGCAGCGCCCGCGCCCCCTGCGCCAGCGCCCGCTCCACCGAGCCGGGCACCGGCCCGTCGTCGTCCACGGCCACCGGCACCACCCGCAGCCCCAGCGCCGGGACGAGGTCGAGCACGCTCCCCCACCCCGGGTCCTCGACCGCCACGGCGTCCCCGGGTCGCAGGTGCGCGGCCAGCACCCGTTCGATGCCGTCCAGCGCGCCCGAGGTCACCGCCACCTCCCCGGCCGGCACCCCGTCCTCGTCGAAGCCGGCCCGGGCGAGGTGGGCCAGCTCCGGGACGACCGGGTCCTGGCCGTAGAGCGTCGGCTCCGCGGCGTACCGACGCGCCGCGCCCGCCAGCGCGGCGTCCAGCGCGGGCAGCAGCCGCACGTCGGGGTTGCCGGAGGCGATCCCGCGCACCCCCTCCGGGACGACCATCCGCAGCCCGTCGCGCGGCGCGGTCGCCGGGCGGGCCCGCACCCGGCTGCCGCGCCGTCCGTCGGTCTCGATGACCCCGCGCTCGCGCAGCGTCCGGTACGCGGCGGCCACGGTGTTGGGGTTCACCCCCAGCACACCGGCGAGCTCCCGCATCGGCGGCAACAGCGCTCCCGGCGCGAGTGCGCCCGATGCGACGCCCGCTTCGACACTCGCGGCGATTTCCGATGCGCGCCGCCCGATGATCAGATAATCTCCTAGCACAAAGCCAAGTATGCACTAATACAATGGAGTCCGCACGATGAGCGCCACGCCTGCCACGGAGACCACCACGGAGCCGGCCGCCGGCACGGCCACCGAGTCGGCCGGCTCGACGGCCGGCGCGACGGTCGGCACGACGGCCACTACAGGAGCCGCGGCCGCGGACCAGCCGGACGCCGGGTACACACCCACCGACCGCACCGTCCCGACCCGGTCCCGCGACCGCGCGCGCTACGACCGTGAGACCGTCCACTCGATACTCGACCAGGCCTACCTCTGCCACCTCGGCTTCGTCCGCGACGGCGCCCCGGTGGTCCTGCCGACCCTCTTCGGCCGGGTCGGCGAGACCCTCTACATCCACGGCTCCACGGGCTCGCGCCCCCTCCTGGCGGCCGGCAAGGCCGACCCGGGGCTGCCGGTGTGCCTGACCGTGACGCACCTGGACGGCCTGGTCCTGGCCCGCTCGGCCTTCCACCACTCGATGAACTACCGCTCGGTGGTCGTGCACGGCACCGCCTACGAGGTGACCGACCCGGACGAGCGCCGGATGGCCCTCGACTCCCTGGTCGACCACGTCGTACCGGGCCGCTCCGCGGACTCCCGGCCTGCCAACTCCAGAGAGCTCGCGGCCACCGCCGTGATCCGCCTCGACCTCGACGAGGTCTCCGCCAAGCTGCGCACCGGCGGCCCCAACGACGACCCCGAGGACCTCGGGCTGCCGTTCTGGTCGGGTGTGGTCCCGGTCGCGCCGGCGTACGGCACCCCGATCCCGGCCGCCGACCTGACCCCCGGCATGACCACCCCGGACTACGTCACCGCACTCTGACGCGGTAGTTCACGGACGGGGGCGGGCCGGACCTCCGGCCCGCCCCCGTCCGTGTCCCTGCCCGTGTCCCTGCCCGTGCCCGTGCCCGTGTTCACGACCGTCTCCGCGGGACGCCGCGACTCGGCGGCGATCAGCGCCCCCACCGCCGCGAGCAGCAGTACGGTGCCCAGCATCACCGGCCCGGTCAGCCGCTCGCCGAGCACCAGGACGGCGATCGCCGCCGCGCCGACGGGCTCGATCAGCATGATCACGGATACCGTCGCGGCACGCACCGCGGCGGCCCCGCTGAAGTAGAGCGCGTAGGCCAGCGCGGTCGGCACGGTGGCCATGTAAGCGAGCAGCCAGAGCACCCGGACGGGCTCCGCGGTGTGCGGCACCAGCCCCTCCACCAGGGCGAACGGCAGCAGGCACACCGTGCCCACCCCGACCGACCAGACGGTGGTGACCAGCGGCTCCCCGCCGGCCCCGCGCCGCCCGAGCAGCCTGGCCCGCAGGGTCATCGCCCCGTATCCGGCGGCCGACAGCACCGACCAGCCGACGCCGAGCGGCCGGACCTCGCCGCCGCCGCTGCCGAGGACGAGTACGGCCAGCCCGGCCAGCGCCCCGCCGACGGCGATGATCCCGCCCCGGCCGAGTCGCTCCCCCATCCAGTAGCGGGCCCCGAGCGCGATGAGCACGGGCCCGGATCCGAGGGTGACCACGGTGGCCACGGCGAGTCCGGTCTCGCGGACGGCGGCGAAGTACGCGGACTGGAAGAGGGTGAACAACAGCCCGGTCCCGATCAGCGAGGCCGCCGAGGGCTTCCCCCGCGCGGCATCCGGCCGGCCGGCGCCCGCCCCGGCGCCGCCGCCCCGCGGGCGGCGGCGTACGGCGAGTACCGCGAGCAGTACCGCGAGCCCGCCCGCGCACCGCCAGAAGGACAGGGCGAGCGGGCCGAGATCGCTGGCGAGGAAGAGGAGCGAGGCCGCCGCCCCCGCGGTGCCCCAGGCGGTTCCGGCGATGACGAGATGGATCAGGCTGCGCCCGGTGGCGGGCGATTGGTTCGACACGAGAGGTCTCCGCGCGTGCGTGAAGGATGAAAGGAGCGGGTCATCGCTTCGCGGGCAGCGCGAATCCGCCCGGGTCACGGCCCGGGCCGGGTTCTCCTACGTGGTGGCAGCCGCCCGCGCTAGGCGGCGGGAGGCGGAAGCACGGTGAGCGGCATGATCGGCAGCCTAGACCCTGCTCGGATCGCGGTCCAGGGCGGCCACCGGCTCGGCGACCCCCGGCGCGACCGGCCGCGAGGTCTGCGCGATGAAGGCACCGCCCAGCACGAGTGCGCCGCCGACGATCTGCCAGGTCGCGAGGTACTCGCCGAGGAGCACCCAGGCCAGTACGGTCGCCACGACCGCTTCCAGACAGGCCACCACGCCCGCGACCTGCGGCGACAGCTTGCGCACGGAGACCACGCCGGTCAGGTACGCGAAGACGGTCGCGATCAGCACCACCCAGCCGAGCAGCAGCGGCGCGGGAACCATCATGTCTCCGACGGCCGCCTCGCCGCCCAGGACCTGCCAGTCGATCTGCCAGGGCCGGGCGATGACGGTCATCACGAGGGTGCCGACGATCATGCCGTACGCGATCATGCCCATCGGGTCGGGCACGTCGTCCCCGTCGCTGCCCTGGTCGGCGAAGACGAAGTAGAAGGCCTGGCAGCAGGCGGCCGCGAGGCCGAGCAGCACCCCGATCAGGTCGAGGCTGAGCCCCGCCCAGATCTGCACCACGCAGGCGAGGCCCACGACGGCCACGGCGGCGCCGACCGCGGCGGACCGGGTCACGGGCTTGCGCTGCACGAAGCGGACCCAGCCGAGGAGCAGCGCCGGGCCGAGGTACTCCAGCAGGAGCGCCACGCCGACCGGGATCCGGGACAGCGAGGCGAAGTAGAAGGCCTGGACTCCGGCCACGGCCACGAGTCCGAACCCGGCGAGCAGCAGGGGTTTGCGGCGTACGAGATCGCGATGACGCCAGGCCAGCGGGGACAGCACGAGCGCCGCCCCGGCCACCCTGAGCCAGACCGTGTGGAGCGGGTCCAGACCCGCCTCGATCAGCGGCTTGGCCGCCACACCGGAACCACCGAACGCGATCGCCGAAATGAGGGCTAGGCCCAGTCCGGCATGTCTCCCTGACGCTTGCATTCGGACATCATGGCAGGGCCGGTCAGGAGCTACGAGAGTGTGACACCTGTTGAGACGGAGCTGAGACCCACCGGACACCGGCCACGTCCACAGTCGGCCGCTCTGCGATATCTGACAGGTCGTCAGTCTTGAATGTTGCGTCCACCGGGACTACGTTCCGCCGCACGTACCTGACGAGAAGGGGTGGTCGCATGGCTGAAGTCATCGCGGAATCACGCATCGAGGCGCCCGCCGCGAAGCTCTGGTCCCAGCTGACCGACTGGGATGCTTACGGCCAGTGGAGCATGACCCACACCAACTTCCCGAAGGGTGGGCCCGAGACGCTCGCGGTGGGCTCCACCTTCTCCGAGAACATGAAGATGATGGGCTTCCCCGCCGAGATCCTCTGGACGGTCTCGGAGCTGGAGGACGAGCGCGTCTTCGCGATCACCGGCAAGGGCCCGATGGGCGTGGCCGTGCTGACCCGCTACACCCTGATCCCGGACGGCGAAGCCACCACGGTCCGCATCGACGGCGAGTTCACCGGCGCCGCTGTCGCTCTCATGGCGGGCAAGCTCAAGGACTCGGCCACCGCCGCCCTGAACGAGTCGCTCCGCAAGCTCTCTGGCCTGGTCGCCTGAGCGCCACCCCCGAACGCGCAGGTCCGTAGACGTACGCACAGGACGGCGCGCCCCGCGAGGTTTCTCGCGCGGCGCGCCGTCCTGTGCGGGAGGTCCCGCCGGCTCGCACTCAGTGCTCGTCGGCCAGGATCAGGTAGAGCTTCTTGCGGGCGTCGTTGATGACGGTGAGGGCCTTCGCCCGCTGGGCGGGAGTGCCGGTCTTGAAGACCTGGCCGAAGGCTTCCATCAGGCCGAAACCGGCCGTCCGGACCTCGTTCATCGCCTCGAAGTCGAAGCCCCGCCCGGCTTCCGCCCAGGGGGCGTCCGGGCCGGACTCGGCCTCGGTGCGGCCGGCGTCGGTGAGCGTGAAGAGCTTCTTGCCGCCCTCGCTCTGGCTGGTGATGTGGCCCTCGTCCTCGAGGAGCTGCAGGGTCGGGTAGACCGAGCCCGGGCTGGGCTTCCAGACCCCGCCGCTGCGCTCGCCGATCTCCTGGATCATCTCGTAACCGTGCATCGGCCGGTCGGCGAGCAGCGCCAGGATGGAGGCGCGTACATCACCCCGCCGGGCCCTGCCGCGCGGTCCGCCGTGGCCGCCGCGCCCGCCGAAGGGCCCGCCGCCGAAAGGCGGCCCGAACGGCCCGAAGGCGGCGCGCCGCTCCTGGAACTCCTCCCGACGGTCCGGCCCGCAGTGGCCGTGACCCCGTCCGTGCTCATGTCCGTGGCCGTGTCCGTGCTGTCCGTGTGAACGCATGACTGCGCTCCTTTCGTCATTCGGTGATCTCGTTCCGGTTCTCGCTGTTGCGATGTCTCTACTATCGTTGACGCATCGCGATGCGTCAACGATATATCGGAAACTCCTTCAACGAACACCTAGGATCGCCGCATGACTGTCCTGTCTCAGCGAAGATGCACCGGTCTCACTGAAGTCTGACGACTGGCCCGTTCGTCTCATCGAAGTTTCACCAGACGGGGCTGCCCCGTCTCAGGCGATCTGACCTGCCGCGGATGATCTGGTTCGCCGGTCTGGCTGTCGGTGACAGATGGCAGGCTGCGCCCATGAGCTATGACCTTGCTGTGTGGGAGGGCGAGCGGCCGGCGGATGACGCTGCTGCGGCCCGGTGCTTCAACGACCTGTATGACCGCTTCATCGACACGGAAGAACCTGCGGTCCCTCCAGCTGAGCGCATAGCGGCCTTCGTCGCCGTGCTCTTGGAACGGTGGCCGGAGCTCACCGAAGACGACGATGACACCTCGCCCTGGTCAACCGCTCCGCTGATCGGGGAGGCCCGCGGCCCGTTGATCTACTTCCCCATGCGGTGGAGCATGGCAGATGAGGCATCTGCCCACGCGTCCGAGATTGCTTCGTCGATGGGCCTCAACTGCTTTGACCCGCAGGCGCGGAAACTACGGCCTTAACGACAGTGTGGGAGTGCTGCACCTGGCCTGAGCCACGGCCTTTCAGGGCCTGGCCGGGGTGCGCGGGGGCCGGGGTGCCTCACCATCGAATGCCCGTGCAGGTGTGGCCACCGTCGTCCCGCCCTTCGCAAGCCCAACGGCCGCGAACGTAGAGCCGCGACCGGTCAAACTTCAGTGAGAATGGTCAAACTTCACTGAGACGGGACAATGACCTCCTCCTATGAAGCTCATGAAGCGTGTGAGGCGCAGGTGAGCGACACCGCCCTGCTCGTTTTCGACGGCCGCGTACTGGAGCTGTTCGGCTCCGTGGACGTGCACCGGTGGCACGTGTGGCAACGGCCCCGCGTGGAGTTAACGGAGGGCCGGCGGCCGACGATGGTGATCACGCTGGGCCGCAGCGGGTACCGCCTGACGATGCCCTACGACCCCCAGCACCTCCCCGGCCTGCGCGAACTGGCCGCCCTCCTGCCGAGCGACTGAGCCCGGCCGCACCCGGCACATCCAAGCCCGCGCCCCCTTCGACCAGTCCAGTCATCCCGGATTGGCCTTTGCGGCCGGCTCCGCCGCGTCCCTACGGTCGATCACATGCGCATCCGAATCGTCGACGCCTTCACCGACCGCCCCTTCGGCGGCAACCCCGCCGGGGTCCTGCTCCTCGAAGGCGGGTTCCCCACGGACGGCTGGCTCCAGCAGGTCGCCGCCGAGGTCAACCTCTCCGAGACCGCCTTCGCCCATCCCCTGCCGCCCGGCGGCGAGGCGGACTGGGCGCTGCGCTGGTTCACCCCGTCCGCGGAGGTCGACATGTGCGGTCACGCGACCCTCGCCACCGCCCATGTCCTGGTCACGAGCGGCCTCGCGACCGGGACGATCCGCTTCTCGGCGCGCTGCGGGATCCTGGAGGTCACGCCCGCCGGAGACGGGACCCTCGTCATGGACTTCCCGACCTCCTCCCTGACCGAGGTCGAAACGGAGGCCGCCGTGGAGCGCGCACTCGGCGCCGTGGTCACATCGGTCCACGACACCTCGGCCCACATCGGCGACCTCGTGGTGGAGCTGGCCGACGAGCGCGCCGTACGCGAGCTCACCCCCGACCTGGCCGCACTGCGCAGCTACGCCCGGCGCGGGATCATGGTGACCGCGGCGGCCGAAGACCCCTCCCGCGGGTACGACTTCGTCTCACGCGGCTTCTTCCCCGCGCTCGGCATCGACGAGGACCCGGTCACCGGCAGCGCCCACACCGCCCTGGCCCCGTTCTGGGCACAGCGGCTGGGCCGCACGGAGCTCGTCGGCCTCCAGGGCGGAGCCCGCACCGGCCTCGTCCGGGTCCGGGTGCTGGGCGACCGTACGCTGCTGACCGGACGCGCGGTCACGGTCATCGACGGGGAGCTGCTCAGCGCACCGTGAGCGGCCGCCCCTCAACCCGGCGCAGCCGCCTCGCAGACCCCTCCGCGACTACGGGGTGGGCAGCCAGCCCACCTTCCCCGCCAGCAGGGCGTACCCGCCGAAGGCCACGATGTCGAGCAGCGCGTGCGCGACGACTAGCGGCCCCACCCGGCCCCAGCGCCGGTAGGCGAGGACGAAGACCACGCCCATCACCATGTTTCCGACGAAGCCGCCGATGCCCTGGTACAGGTGGTACGAGCCGCGCAGCACGGAACTGGCGAGCAGCGCGGCCGTCGGGGACCAGCCGAGCTGGTCGAGCCGGCGCAGCAGGTAGGCCAGCACGATGACCTCCTCCACCACGGAGTTCTGCACCGCGGAGAGGATCAGCACGGGGAACTTCCACCACACGTCGGGCAGCGCCTCGGGCACCACCGTGAGGTTGAAGCCGGTCGCCCGCGCCCCCAGGTAGAAGGCCAGTCCGGCGCTGCCGATGCAGGCGGCGACGAGCGCGCCCCGGCCCAGGTCCCACCAGGGCCGGGTGCGGTCGAAGCCCAGCACCTTCAGCCCGGGCGCGCCCTCACGCGTCAGGAGGTGCGCGACCAGCAGGACGGGGACGAGCGCGCTCGCGATGCCGAACAGCTGCCAGGCCAGGTCCAGCCAGGGCCGCCCGGGGGCGTACGAGCCGTTGAGCGTGGCGGCCTGGTCCTTGAGCCCGCCCGGCTTGGTCAGTGAGCCGATGAAGCTGATCAGCGCCGAAACACCGCTCGCGCCCAGGGACAGGGCGAGCACGAGCAGCGTCTCGGAGCGCAGCATCCTGCGCCCGTTCGGGCCCCCGTCGAGCTCCCGAAACACCGGTTCCGGCTCCGTCCGCACGCCCGTCTCCCGTTCCGCCACCGCCGCGGCACCCGCTGCGACATCCCGCGGGGCGCCCCGCCCCGATCACCCCATACTGCCTCCTCCACGGGGCAAGGGGATCAACGGGCGGGACCGGGCACGCCCCGGATTCAGTCCCCGGCCGTCGGCCCGGCCGGCAGGGCGCCATCCCCCGGACCGGTCGGCCAGGTGTGCACCGGATCGCCCTTGTGGCTCAGCTCGCTGTAGCGGCGCGTGGTCGCGGCCAGCGCCGCGTCCCGCTCCATGCCGTCCGCGCGTGCCCGGTGGTAGGTGTCCACCTGCCAGGTGGCGCCGTTCACCCGGCGCCGGCACCGTTCCTCGATGATGCCGAGGTAGTGGTCCCGGTCGGCCGGCTCGATGCCCCAGGCGTCCAGTCCGGCGGCCGCCATCGGAAGCAGCTCGTCCAGCACCAGGCGGACCGCGGGCACGCTCGCCAGGCCCCCGCCCCGGCCCCGGCGCGGCCAGCGCAGCCGGGCGTCGATGCCGTAGCGGCAGGCCGCGTCGAAGTTGGCCTCCGCCTCCGCGAAGGGCAGCCGGCTCCACACCGGGCGCTGCTCGTCCGCGAGCGTCCGTACCAGCCCGTAGTAGAAGGCGGCGTTGGCGACGACGTCGGCCACGGTCGGGCCCGCGGGCAGCACCCGGTTCTCCACGCGCAGGTGCGGCACCCCGTCGGCGACCCCGTAGACGGGCCGGTTCCAGCGGTAGACCGTGCCGTTGTGCAGCACCAGCTCCTGCAGGTTCGGCACGCCGCCTTCGGCGAGCACCCGCAGCGGCTCCTCCTCGTCGCAGATCGGCAGCAGGGCCGGGAAGTAGCGGACGTTCTCCGCGAAGAGCTCGTACGCCGAGTCGACCCAGCGCTCCCCGAACCAGGTGCGCGGACGCACCCCCTGCGCCTGGAGTTCTGGCGGCCGGGTGTCGGTGGCCTGCTGGAAGAGCGGCGGCCGCGACTCCCGCCACAGCTCCCGCCCGAACAGGAAAGGCGAGTTGGCACCGACGGCTATTTGTACGGCCGCCACCGCCTGGGCCGCGTTCCACACGTCCGCGAAGCGGGCCGGGGTCACCTGCAGGTGCAGCTGTACTGAGGTGCAGGCGGCCTCCGGCACGATCGACCCGGAGGTCCAGGTCAGCCGTTCGACCCCGTCGATGTCGAGCGTGAAGTCCTCGCCGCGCATCGTCAGGATCTGCTCGTTGAGCAGGGAGTAGCGGTCCACGGCCGAGAGGTTGGCGGTGACCAGGTCGGCCCGGGAGATGGTCGGCAGAATTCCGATCATGACCACCCCGGCATCGATCTCCACCGCCTGCCGGTGGGCATAGCCGAGACCCGCGCTCAGTTCCTCGGCGAGCTGGTCGAATACCCGGCCGCCGAGCCGGTGCGGGAGGACGTTCACCTCCAGGTTGAACATTCCCAGTTCGGTCTGGAAATCGGTGCTCGCAATACGTTCGAGGACCTGAGCATTCACCATTCTCGGCAACCCGTCGGCACCCGCGAGATTCAACTCGATCTCCAGCCCCATCATGTTCTTGGGACGATCGAACCTCTTCTCCTCCAGAAGTCGCTCCAGTACCTCCAGGCACTCGTGAAGCTTCCTCCGGTACCGTTGCCGATCGGACAGGTCGAATCCGCCTGCCACGACCTTCTCCCCCATCGGAGCGTCCCTCCTCGACTGGGCCTGGCCGGCGTGGAATGGATCCACCGGCCCAGGCGCGCGTTACGGTCGATGATGCCCCAGCGGCGTGATCGATAACGCGGAAGGGGCGTGACTGGCGGGGAGCGCGCGCCGGATTGGCCGACAGGCGCTTTGGCACATTCACCTGGCAAGCGTCCTTGCGCAAATACAGCGTAGACCTTGCCGGTTACCGATAACCGACGCTTTTCAGCCGAGCCCCCATCCGGTAACCTCCGAGGTCAGCGGGAAATCTCTGCACTCACCCGGCATGAATGGCACGCCAGCGGGGCCGGTAAGCGCCTTGTCGGCAATAGCCGGGACAGCTAGCCGAAACATTGCGTGAACACGCGTCATATAAACTGCGCAAGCGAGGCAGAGAGTTGGCGCGCGGCCATTGCCCCTCAGCCCCCCTCTGACCCCAGAATGCGACAGCGCCGTCCGCACCCGCACCCGCCCACGTTCCACAGGTCTCCCAAGCGAGAGGCGACCCACCATGCCGCTGCACGTCCCTCCGGCTCCCGCTCCCGCCCTGCGCAGCGTCCTCGCGGCCCTCGGTTCTCCCGCGGCCGTCCACGAGGCACACACTCCGGCCCTGCGCGCCCTCCAGGGTCCGATGACCGCCGAACTTCCGCTGCCCGTCCACGTCCTGGACCGGCTGCACGTCTCCGGCCTGACCGCCGGCGGCCGGCCGCCACGCACCCGCCTGACCGGCTGGCGCTTCCTGATCCGCAGCGGGGACCACTACGTCGCGGCGGCCGACACCCGGCTGACCCCCGACGGGTGGGCCTTCTCCCACTTCTTCGAGGGCCCCTACGTCGCCGCCACCGAACGCGCGCTGCGCCAGGCCGAGTCGCTCGGCAAGAGCTACCAGCCGCGACTGCTGTCCGTTCCGGAGCTGTACATGCTGACCCTGTGGCTGCACGGATCCGTGGGCGCCGACGCCTCGTCCGGACTGCCGGCCGCCGCCGATCTGCTGATCCCACTGGCGCCCGCGCCGCCCGGCATCGCCGCCTACCGTCCGCACCCCGTGTCCGAACTACTGCCCGTACTGACCCACCGGCTCACGCCGACGGCCTCGCCCATCCCGCCCACCATGGCCGCACCGGCCGCCTGATCGGGCCGATGGCCGATTCTGCCCATTCGGCCTAGCCCACTCGGGCCCCCTACGAACCACCCGAAATGACAGGGGAGTTGGCCTGAACCGCCCGCACGGGTGATGCGTCATCAATCTATGAGGACAGCTGCCGGGAAATCCCTGCGGACACCGTGCCGTGGGGGAACACTGGGGTCCCTGACCGAGCCAAGTCGTTGATACGGGGGGCGGCCATGAACAACGCATCGAGCCGCAGCACACAGACCACACCGCAGCGAAAGAACGCATCCATGTGCCAGCACAAGCCAGCGTGCCCGTCCGCCGACTCAGCCGACCGGGAGGCCGCGCACCCCGTGGCCATCCATCCGGAACAGGGTTGGAGCCTGCTGTGCAACGGCGTCCTGCTGTTCGAGGACACCGGTGAGCTGCTGCCGGACGGCCAGATCATCGCCCCCCACCGCCCGCTCGCGGCGACGCAGGTGATGAAGGCGGCCTAGCCGACGACAGAGACGAAAGGGGCCGGCCCAGGAGGAACACCTCCCGGACCGGCCCCTTCGTCATGTCACCGAGGACGTCAAGTCACCGGTGACGTACGGCCCTCAGTTGTCGTACTCGTCCAGCGGCGGGCAGGAACACACGAGGTTCCGGTCACCGAAGGCACCGTCGATGCGGCGCACCGGCGGCCAGTACTTCTCCGCGGCCGACACCCCGCCCGGGAAGACGGCCTCGTCACGGGTGTACGGGTGGTTCCACTCGCCGCCCAGCGCCGCCGCCGTGTGCGGGGAGTTGGCCAGCGGGTTGTCGTCCACCGGCCACTCGCCGCCCGCGACCCGCTCGATCTCGGCGCGGATGGCGATCATCGCGTCGCAGAAACGGTCGATCTCGGCGAGGTCCTCGGACTCCGTCGGCTCGATCATGAGCGTGCCGGCGACCGGGAAGGACATGGTCGGCGCGTGGAACCCGTAGTCGATCAGGCGCTTGGCGATGTCGTCGATGCTCACGCCCGTCGCCTTCGACAGCGGACGCATGTCGATGATGCACTCGTGCGCGACCAGGTTGCCCGGGCCGGTGTAGAGCACCGGGTAGTGCGGCTCCAGGCGCTTGGCGATGTAGTTGGCGCCGAGCACCGCCACCTGGGTGGCGCGCTTGAGGCCCTCGCCGCCCATCAGACGCACGTACGACCAGGAGATCGGCAGGATGCCCGCCGAGCCCCACGGCGCGGCCGAGATCGGGCCGACGCCCGTCTCCGGACCGGCGGTCGGCTGGAGCGGGTGGTTGGGCAGGTACGGGGCCAGGTGCGCCCGGACGCCGACCGGGCCGACGCCCGGGCCGCCGCCGCCGTGCGGGATGCAGAAGGTCTTGTGCAGGTTCAGGTGCGAGACGTCGCCGCCGAAGTGACCCGGCTTGGCCAGGCCCACCAGGGCGTTGAGGTTGGCGCCGTCCACGTAGACCTGGCCGCCGGCGTCGTGCACCTGGGCGCAGATGTCGGCGACGTGCTCCTCGAACACACCGTGCGTGGAGGGGTACGTGATCATCAGCACGGCGAGCTCGTCGCGGTGCTGCTCGATCTTGGCGCGCAGGTCGTCCGCGTCCACCTCGCCGTCGTCGGCGGTCTTGACGACGACCACCTTCATGCCGGCCATCACGGCGCTCGCGGCGTTGGTGCCGTGCGCGGAGGACGGGATGAGGCAGACGGTGCGCTGCTCGTTGCCGTTCGCCCGGTGGTAGGCGCGGACGGCCAGCAGGCCGGCGAGCTCACCCTGGGAGCCGGCGTTCGGCTGAATGGAGACCTTGTCGTAGCCGGTGACCTCGCAGAGACGTTCCTCCAGCTCGGTGATGAGCCTGAGGTACCCCTCGGCCTGCTCGACCGGGGCGAACGGGTGCACCTGGCCGAACTCGGGCCAGGTGACCGACTCCATCTCGGTGGTCGCGTTGAGCTTCATGGTGCAGGAGCCCAGCGGGATCATGCCGCGGTCGAGCGCGTAGTCCTTGTCGGAGAGCTTGCGCAGGTAGCGCAGCATCGCCGTCTCGGACCGGTGCTGGTGGAAGACCGGGTGGGTCAGGTACGCGTCCTCGCGCAGCAGCCCCTCCGGAAGCGCGTCGGCCGTGGTGGCGTCGAGCGCCTCCAGGTCGGCGGTGACCCCGAAGGCCGCCCACACCGCGTCGACGTCGGCGCGCAGGGTGGTCTCGTCACAGGCGGCGGAGACCAGGTCGGCGTCCACCTGGTACAGGTTGACCCCGCCCTCGCGGGCCGCGGCCACGACCTCGGCGGCGCGGCCCGGAACCCGGGCGGTGACGGTGTCGAAGTAGGCGCCGTGCACGATCTCGACCCCGCCGGCCGTCAGACCGGCGGCGAGCAGGGCGGCGTAGCGGTGGGTGCGGCGGGCGATCGTCCGCAGCCCGTCCGGGCCGTGGTAGACGGCGTACATGCCGGCCATGACGGCGAGGAGCACCTGCGCGGTGCAGATGTTGCTGGTGGCCTTCTCGCGGCGGATGTGCTGCTCACGGGTCTGCAGCGCCAGGCGGTAGGCCTTGTTGCCGTCCGCGTCCACGGAGACGCCGACGAGGCGGCCGGGGAGCGAGCGGGCGTGCTTGGCCTGGACGGCCATGTAGCCGGCGTGCGGTCCGCCGAAGCCCATCGGGACGCCGAAGCGCTGGGTGGTACCGACCGCGATGTCCGCGCCCAGCTCGCCCGGCGAGGTCAGCAGGGTCAGGGCGAGCAGGTCGGCGGAGACGGCGACGATGGCGCCGAGCGCGTGCGCCTGCTCGATGACCGGCTTGATCTCCCGCACGGCGCCGGAGGCACCCGGGTACTGGAGGAGCACGCCGTAGACGCCTCGCTCGGCGACCTCGGCCGGGATGCCCTCGGACAGGTCGGCGACGACGACCTCGATGCCGATCGGCTCGGCGCGGGTCTGGATCACCGCGATGGTCTGCGGCAGCGCATCGGCGTCGATGAGGAAGACGTTGCCCTTGGCCTTGCCCACGCGGCGGGCCAGGGTCATGGCCTCGGCGGCTGCCGTGCCCTCGTCGAGGAGGGAGGCACCGGAGGTCGGCAGGCCGGTCAGCTCGGCGACGACGGTCTGGAAGTTCAGCAGGGCTTCGAGGCGGCCCTGGGAGATCTCCGGCTGGTACGGCGTGTACGCCGTGTACCAGGACGGGTTCTCCATGACGTTGCGCAGGATCACCGGCGGCGTGAAGGTGCCGTAGTAACCCAGGCCGATCATGGAGGAGAGGACCTGGTTGCGGTCGGCGAGCTCACGCAGCTCGGCGAGCACCTCGGCCTCGGTCCGCGCCTCGGGCAGGTTCAGCGCGGCGGTGGACTTGATCACATCCGGCACCGCGGCTGCGGTGAGCTCGTCCAGGGAGCCGTAGCCCACGTGGGCGAGCATCTTCGCCTGCGCCTCGGCATCCGGGCCGATGTGGCGCTGCTCGAAGGGGATGCCTCGCTCCAGCTGGGAGAGCGGAATGCGGTTGGCGGTCATGTACGGAGGCCTCCTGGTCGTACGACCTGCGAGGGGTACCACGGCGCGGGCACCCGGACGGCCTCCCCCTCTGTCATCACAACCTGAGAGCTTCACCGGGCCGCGCGGGGGTTGCCCACGGGGTCCGGCTTTCACCGTCGGTGAGGAAGGGGACCGGCACTGCGCGCCCGGTACCCGATCCTGCTTTCCAGAGTGGCCTCACCACGTGCGGTACGTATGCCTGAGAGATTCCGGGGAGGATTTGCTCCTTCGGCGCCTCCGTCTCACTCACTCGGAGGACTCTCCCGCACAGGGTCAACAGCCGTCACCCAGCCTACCAGCGAGGATTTCGGCACCTCCCCCGAGTGGCCCCCTCTCCAGAAATGCACTTTTCTGGTCATTACGGATGAGTTGCGACCCACAGGAGGGACCGGACCGTGCAGACCGACATCGATCCCCGCAGCTTGATCGGCCGCAAGGCGTTCGACCGCAACGGCACCAAGATCGGCACCGTCGACGAGGTCTACCTCGACGATGCCACGGGCGTCCCGGAATGGGCCGCCGTGCGCACCGGACTCTTCAGCCGGGACGCCTTCGTCCCGCTGGAGCCCAGCGAGATGGTGGGCGACACCCTGCGCGTGCCCTTCGAACGCTCCCTCATCAAGGACGCCCCCGACTTCGGCGTCGGCCGCCATCTCTCCCCCGAACAGGAGCTGCAGCTCTACCACCACTACGGACTGGACCTGGCCCTCCCGACCGACTTCCAGCACGACTTCGGCCACAGAACCGTCGACGAATCCTGACCTCCGCCGAAGCCGAACGGCCGCGTCGGCCGACCCGGACCGCTTCCCCGTGACAACCGGACCGGGGCAGTGGGCTGGGCCACACCTCGCGGGCGGACACCACCGCCACCGCCAGGCCACACGGCCGCTAGGCGGATCTCCGCACCCCCACGACGGGGACGCCAACCCACCCCCCTCCCACCCGGCAGCACACGGGACCGAGCGGCAGTGGACGGCTCCCCCAGCCCGCCGGCCGGGCAGAGAACCTCTCAGGCCCGCTCCGGAGCCGTCCGGCCCGCGACTCCCGCGACCCGGTCCCCGACCAGCGACATCGGATCGGACGGCTCCAGCTCGGGGTCGTCCACCCGAAACGTCCGTACCCGGCCCGGCTCGGATCCGGGCTGCTCGAACCGTACGGTGACCCGCCCGACGCCACTGCCCTGCACCCAGCCGGGCCCGTACACCGCATGCCGCACATCGCCCCCGGCCGACCAGCGCCGCCCAAGCCCGCCTTCGCCGCCCCCGGGCACCGCCCCGCCCCCGCGGACCGGCCCGGCAACCAGGCCCGGCCCGGTGCCCTCGCCCTGCCCTTCCCCGGCCTCCCGCCCGGCGCTCAGGTCCCGGCCCTGTCCGCCTTCGGCGTCGGCCGCCTCCCGCACGGCGTCCCCGCCGGCAGTGTCCGCACCGCCGGCCACGGCGGCCTCCGCGTTCCCCGCCACACCGGCAGCCGCGCCCGCCGCAGCCCCCGCGTCCGAAGCCGAACCGGCACCCGCCTCGGCGCCCTCCCCCCGCGCGGCCAGCGCATCGGCGAAGGCGAAGAGGTCCTCCTGCGTGTAGTCCGCCAGCCCCGAGACGCCCACGCCCAGCAGCCGCACCCCGCCCGTGGTGTCCACGGACTCCAGCAGCCGCGCCGCCGCCTCCCGCACCACCGCCGCGTTGTCCGTGGGCCCCCGCAGGGTCTCCGACCGGGTCAGCGTGGAGAAGTCGTACCGCCGTACCTTGAGCACGATGGTCCGCCCTGAGTGCCCCGACCCCCGCAGCCTCTCCACGCACCGGTCCGCGAGCCGCTGCACCTCGTTGCGGATCCGCACCCGGTCGTGCAGGTCCACGTCGAAGGTGTCCTCCACCGACACGGACTTCGCGTCCCGCTCGGCGACCACCGGCCGGTCGTCCAGCCCCAGCGCCATCCGGTGCAGCCCGACCCCGTGCGAACGCCCGACCATCCGGACCAGTTCGTCCTCGCCGGCCGCCGCCAGCTCCCCCACTGTGGTGATCCCGGCACGCCGCAGGTGCTCCCCCGTGGCCGGACCGACCCCGGGCAGGGTCCGTACCGACATCGGTGCGAGGTGCTCCCGCTCCGTGCCGACCTCGATCAGCAGCAGCCCGGCCGGCTTGGCCTCCTCGGACGCCACCTTGGCCAGCATCTTGGATCCCGCGAGCCCCACTGACCCGCTCAGCCCGGTCGCGGCGGCGATATCGGCCCGCAGCCGCAGACCAGTGGCCCGCGCGGCCTGCGCGTCGAAGGCGACGCCGCCCGCCTCCAGGTCCACGAAGGCCTCGTCCAGGCTCAGCGGCTCGACGAGCGGAGACAGTTCCCGCAGCAGCGCCATGACCGTGTCGCTGACCTCGCGGTACAGGCTGAAGCGCGGAATGAGGCACGCGCCGTTCGGGCAGAGGCGCCGCGCCTGGGCCATCGGCATGGCCGAATGCACCCCGAACCGCCTGGCCTCGTAGGAGGCGGTCGCGACGACCCCGCGCGGCCCGAGCCCGCCCACGATGACGGCCTTGCCGCGCAGGCTCGGCTTGGACGCCTGCTCCACGGAAGCGTAGAAGGCGTCCATGTCCAGGTGCAGGATGGTCGGCGCGGCTCTCACAGCTCCGATGCTGCCCTAGAGCACTGACAATCGGCCCGAACCCGACGCCACCGGTAGGCGAGGCGCGCTGCCCGCCTCAGACGGCCCGGTTCCGCCGGGCGGCCAGCTCATCGGCCGGGTTGTGACGGACCACCGTCTCGCCTGTGTCCACGCGCTCCCCGTGCAACTGCGAGAGCGCGTTCTCCACGTCGCGCCAGGCCACGCCCACGGCGATCCCGAAGACTCCCTGACCACCCTGGAGCAGGCTGACCACCTGATCCGGCGAGGTGCACTCGTACACGGTGGCGCCGTCGCTCATCAGCGTCATCCGCTCGAGGTCCGTGATACCCCGGTCGCGCAGATGCTGCACGGCGGTGCGGATGTTCTGCAGCGCCACCCCGGTGTCCAGGAAGCGCTTGACGATCTTGAGGACGACCACGTCCCGGAAGCTGTACAGGCGCTGCGTGCCCGCCCCGTAAGCAGGGCGCACGCTGGGCTCCACCAGCCCGGTACGCGCCCAGTAGTCGAGCTGCCGGTAGGTGATGCCGGCTGCGGCACACGCCGTCGGCCCCCGGTATCCGACCTGCTCGGGTGCGGTCTCGCCGCCCTGGGGACCCACCGGCCCCACCGAACCGACCGGCGCGGGCTCCGGCTGACGGCGCGCGGAGTTCACCGCACCACCGTGCAGCGGGTACGGCCCACCGTCACTCCGTGCGGGGATGCCCCCGGTCATACCGTCGCCCGTGACTCTCACGCCGACCCTCCGTCCTTGACCTGCCCACCTTGAAGGTAGGCAGTCACCAGGGGTGCGTCAACGATCGCCACACTCGGCACGCCGAGTGATAATCACCCTGAGAGTGGTTTCCCGTACCCCATTGCGGGGAAAGGCTACTCGAATGGGCTGAAATATCCGGGAGGACGGCGCGACCCGCGCCTCACTGCGGGCCGGTACCGAAGTCCTCTGGCGAGATCTGGTCGAGGAACTCGCGGAACTTCTCCACTTCGTCCTCCTGCTCGTCCGGGATCGCGATTCCGGCGTCGTCGAGCACGCCGTCGCTGCCGTAGATCGGCGTCCCGGTCCGCAGGGCGAGCGCTATGGCATCGGAAGGCCGCGCGCTCACCTCGACTCCACTGGCGAAGACGAGCTCCGCATAGAAGACGCCTTCCCGCAGATCCGTGATCCGCACTTCGGTCAGCTCCTGGCCGATCGCCTCCAGCACGTCCTTGAAGAGGTCGTGCGTCAGCGGCCGGGCAGGGGCCATGCCCTGCTGCGCGAAGGCAATGGCGGTCGCCTCCCCTGGTCCGATCCAGATGGGGAGGTACCGGTCGCCTCCCACTTCACGCAGGAGCACGATCGGTTGGTTCGAGGGCATTTCCACGCGGACACCCACAACGTCGAGCTCGTTCACACAGCAACCCTAGGACCTGCCCGGCAGGTTTGGGTAGTCGGGCTCCCCCAAGCTTGCCCCGCGGCCCCTGCGAAATCCCCCGGAGCCCGCCCGAAATACCCTCCGGATCAGTGCAGCCGGACCCCGAGAGCCGTCTGCACAAGGGCCTCGTGCAGCCGTACGGAGAGCCCCGCGAGCTCCTTCAAGGTGGCCTCCGCATGGGCCCTGGTCTGCGGATTGCGGTGTCGGCGCAGCGGCGAGACGACCTGCTCCACCAGACCGGCCTCCCGGTCGGCGGCGGCCTTCATCGCCCGCAGGTGGCGCGGCTCCAGGCCGAATCGTCCGAGATCGGCCACCAGACGGGCCACGGTGACGGCCTCGGCGTCGAAACCGCCGCCGGGCGCCTCCGCGATGAGCCCGTACGACTCCCACTCCACGAGCTGCACCTCGTCCACGTCCGCGGCGGCGATCAGCTCGGCCCGGCCCACCCGGGCCACGGTCGGCCGTTCCCGGCCGACCTCTCCGTAGAGGGCGACGGGGCTGGCGGGGTCGACGGACTCCCCGTGCGCCGTGGGCGCCGGGATGCGGATCTGCTCGCCCCGTGCGAGCGCGTCGAGCTGGTCGCGGATGACCTTCAACGGAAGGTAGTGGTCCCGCTGGAGCCGCAGGACGTGAGCGAGGCGCTCCACGTCGTCGGTGCTGAACTTGCGATATCCGGAAGGTGTGCGCCGGGGCTCGACGAGCCCCTCCGCCTCCAGGAAACGGATCTTCGAGATCGTGACTTCGGGGAACTCGTCGCGCAGCATCGTGAGCACCGTTCCGATGCTCACCAGCCGCACGCCCGAGGAGGCGGTGCCGGCGGCGCCGCTCTTGGCGGCACCGCCTGCCGGGATACGCAGCATGGGACCTTCCCTTGAAGGGTCAGTGCCCCCGCAGGCTCGCGTAGAAGACCAGCCGGTACTTGCCGATCTGCACCTCGTCGCCGTTGTTCAGGGAGACGGAGTCGATCGGTTCACGGTTCACGTACGTGCCGTTGAGGCTGCCGACGTCGGCGACGGTGAAACCGCCGTCTTGGCGCCTGCGGAACTCGACATGGCGCCGGGAGACGGTGACGTCGTCCAGGAAGATGTCGCTCTGCGGGTGCCGGCCGGCCGTCGTCAGCTCACCGTCCAGGAGGAACCGGCTGCCGGAGTTCGGGCCGCGCCGCACGATGAGCAGTGCGGAACCCGGAGGCAGCGCTTCCACCGCGGCCTGGGCCTCGGGGGACAGCGAGGACGACACGTGCTGTTGTCCCGACACCTCGGCCTCGTAGGCCTCCAGGCCCGAGATCGAGATGGTGGACGTGGTCTCCGAGGCACGCTCCGGCGTCAGACCCGCCCGCAACGGCGCCCCGCAGTTCGAGCAGAACCGGCTCGCCGCATCGCTGCGGTGCCCGCACCTGCTGCAAATCTGCTCGGCCGACATGGACGGCTCCTCGCGCCGCGGCTGCCCCGCGGAGGCATTGGTGGCATACGGGTCGGAGTTGAACCCTCCACCCGTACTTGAGGTTGATGGTTCACCGAAACCTATGCGTCCGGTACCGGCAGGGTCAACATTCGACGCGCCGTGCGCGCCCGAAATATCCCCCGCCCCGGCAACCTCGTCCCGGAAGAGCGGCCGGTCGCCCTGCCCTTCCACGTCTCCGTGCCTCGCGCGGTGCCTGGCCGCACCGCTGTCCTCGCGGTTCTTCTTGCCGAACAACTTCTCAAACAACTTCACGGGCGATTCCCCTTGACCGAAACAGACCCGCCCGTGGGGCAGGACGAACTCCGAATGCAACACCTGCCGACCCGGACATACCTACAACGTCCGTAACCATCAGACAGTTTCCACCACGCACCGCGACTTCAGTGCGCCGACCCCCCGCAGGCATTCGCCCGCGTGAGCCGGTCTCCCGTTGGTCCCGCATCACGACGATGACGACCGAGCGTAGTCAGGCTGCTTCGCAGCCCGCAAGGCATCCACAACGATCTTCGCCGGACGTGTGACGCCGACGACCGCCTGCTCCTTCTCCAGCGACTGGACCACGCCACCGGGAATGTTGAGCGCCGGCTCCAGGTCCTGGGGCTTGCCGATCACCTTGAACTCATAGGGTTGTGTGATCTTCTTACCGCCGATCGCCACCCCGTCCTCCTCGTCCGAGAAGTACGAGTCCGCCACGATCCGCACCCCGTTGATCTGGATCGCCTCAGCCCCGGCCGCCCGCAGCTCCTGAAGGGTGTCCAGCAGCTTGTCCGACAGCACCTGACCCTTGGGATCCGTGATCTTCAGCACGATCCCCGGCCCTTGCGCGGCCACCGTACCGGCCAGGATCCCGAGTTGGCGCTCCTTCTCCACGGTCTGCTTCCGGGCCTCCTCGGCCTGGTTCGAGCTGCTCTCCAGCTCCCGGCGCTGGTCGTCGAGCTTCTGCTTCTCGTCCTCCAGCCGCTTGGTCCGCCCGTCCAGCTCGTCGAGGATCCGTACGAGGTCCTCCTGACGGGCGCCGCGCAGCGCGCTGGAGTCGCTGTTCGACCGTACCTGAATCGCCAGGCCGAGTCCCAGGACGAACAGCAGCACCGCGACGATCAGTTGGGCGCGGCTCACCCGTGGCGGCCACAGACCGGCCGCCAGCCGCTGCCGGCCGGTCTGCTCGGGCCCGGTCGGCGCGGCTCCCGCCGGCTCCGATCCCGCCGGCCCGGGCCCCGCCGACCCGGGGCCGGGCTCACGGCCCACGGTCCCGGCCGGCGGCTCCAGCGGAGGCTGCTCCTTCGCCCGCTGCTGCGAGGCTCCGGGCTCCTCGGGAGGGGTGTCGTTCGTACTCATCGGCCTCACGCCCGGAACACGTGCCGGCGGATGGCCGCGGCATTGGAGAAGATGCGGATGCCGAGGACGACGACCACACCCGTGGACAACTGCGAGCCGACTCCCAGTTTGTCGCCGAGGAAGACGATCAGCGCCGCCACGACCACGTTGGACAGGAACGACACCACAAAGACCTTGTCCACGAAGATGCCGTCCAGCATCGCGCGCAGGCCTCCGAACACCGCGTCCAGCGCCGCCACCACGGCGATCGGCAGATAAGGCTCCACCACGGCCGGCACTTCGGGCCGGACCAGAAGTCCGACCACCACTCCGACCACGAGGCCCAGTACCGCGATCACAATGCACCCTTCTGCTGCTCTGCTGCTGTAGCCGTACGTACGGTCAGGCTCGACGCGGCCGGAAGGCGCACCTCCGCCTCGGACGACAAGGAGTAGCGGATCCCGTAGTTCTCCTGCAGCACGTGCAGGTACTGGCCGTCCGCGGAGTCCTGGAACTCGGTCCCGAGCCGCTTCTTGTCGCCGATCGCCAGCACTTCGTACGGCGGCACCAGCGGCCTGTTGTCGACCAGTATCGCGTCACCTGCGGCCCGGATCGCCGAGAGGGACGTCAGCCGCTGCCCGTTGATCGAGATCGCTTCCGCCCCCGACTGCCACAGCCCGTTGACGATCTTCTGCATGTCGCGGTCGCGGAGCCGACCGGTGTCGGAGAATCCGGCGCTCTCGCGCGGCTCCGAGCCGTTTCCGGTCGTCGAGCCCTTCGCATCGTCCACCGTCAGCTTGATCCCGGGCCCGTGCACCTCGGTGGCTCCGGACAGCAGCGCCACGAGCTGGCCCTGTTCGCCGCCGTGCTGCTTGAGAGCCTCGCGCTGCCGGGCGGCGACGGTGTCCCGCAGCCGCTCGATGTCCCGCTCCAGACCGTCCGCGTGCGCGTCGGCCCGCTCGACCCTGTCGATGAGTTCCTGACGCTCCTTGGCCAGCACCGGCGCGGTCGCCCTCGCCTGCGCGGCACCCAGGGTGACGACCATGGCGGCGAGCACGAGCCCGGCGGCAAGGCCCAGCTTGGCCTTGAGGGTTCGCGGCAGGCCGGACGTTCCCTCGGACTCACGCCGGGCCGAAGCCTCCGCGTAGCCCTCGTCGAGGGTGTGGTCCATCACGTGCGTCAGCAGCGACATGGAGGCGTCCGGCCGCGCTGGAGGTGCCGAACTGCGGTTGTGGGGCGGCTGCGACATGCCGCACATCGTCGCATGTCGCCGCCGCTCCCACCCAATGCGGAGGGCCGGCGAACCGGACGGAACTCTCGCCCCGTCCGCCCGCCGGCCCTACGGCCCTGCGTCAATTCCGGCCCTACGCCCTCCCGTACGGGGGGCTCAGTGCCCGGCGCCGTCAACCACCGCTGCCCAGTCGTCCAGCAGCGCCTGCGCGGACGCGTCGTCGGGCCCCTCGGCCCACAGGTGCGTGACCGCCTCCGCCGGATCCGGCAGCACCAGGGCCCACCGCCCGTCGGCCTCCACGACGCGCACCCCGTCGGTGGTGTCCACCTGCCGGTCCCCGGCCGCCTCCACGACCCTGCGCATCACGAGCCCCTTCACCGCCCACGGGGTCGGCACGTCCCGCTTGAGCACGTGCGCCCGCGGGATCCGGGCGTCGATCTGGCTCAGCGTGAGCTGCGTCCGCGCGACCAGCCCGAGCAACTGCACGAAGGCGGCCGAGCCGTCGAAGACGCTGCTGAACTCCGGGACGATGAATCCGCCCCGCCCGTCACCACCGAAGATGGTGTTGTCCGCCCGGCCCACCCGGGTCAGGTCGTCGGGCGAGGTCGTCGTCCACTCCACCTGCGTGCCGTGGTAAGCCGCCACCTGCTCGGCGATCCGGGTCGTGGTCACCGGCAGGGCCACCTTGCCGCTGCGCTTCTCGGCGGCCACCAGGTCGAGCATCACCAGCAGCGCCCGGTCGTCCTCGATGATCCGGCCGCGCTCGTCCACGAGGGAGATCCGCTCGCCCACCGGGTCGAAGCGCACTCCGAAAGCGGCTCGCGAGGAGGCCACGATCTCCCCGAGCCGCAGGAGTCCGGCCCGGCGGGATTCGGCGGCTTCCGTGGGCCGGGACTCGTCGAGCCCCGGGTTGACGGTGAGGGCATCCACCCCGAGCCGGCCCAGCAGGCTGGGCAGTACAAGCCCGGCGCTGCCGTTGGAGGCGTCCACGACCACCTTGAGTCCGGAGTCCGCGACCCCGGTCGTGTCCACCCGCCTCAGCAGTGAACCCGTGTAGGCGTCGAAGACGCTTCCCGGGAACTGCAGGTCGCCGATCTCACCGGGGAAGGCCCGTCGGTACTCCTGGCGCGCGTAGACCCGGTCGAGCTTGCGCTGCTGCTGGAGGGAGAGGTCCGCCCCCCGCTCGTCGAGGAACATGATGTCCACGGAGTCCGGTACACCCGGCGAGGTCCGCAGCACGATCCCGCCGGCGCTGCCGCGTGCGGTCTGCTGCCGCGCCACGGGCAGCGGTACGTTCTCCAGATCTCGGACGTTGATGGCGCTGGCCTGCAGCGCCGAGATCACGGCCCGCTTGAGCGCTCTCGCGCCTCGGGAGTGGTCGCGGGCCGTGGTGACCGTCGCGCCCTTCTTGAGGGTCGTGGCGTAGGCACCGGCCAGCCGGACCACCAGCTCAGGGGTGATCTCCACGTTCAGGATCCCGGTGACCCCCCGCGCGCCGAACAGATGTGCCTGCCCCCGGGACTCCCAGATGACCGAAGTGTTGACGAAGGCGCCCGCCTCGATCGTCTTGAAGGGGTAGACCCGCACGTTCCCCTGGATGATCGATTCCTCGCCGACGAGGCACTCGTCGCCGATGACGGCCCCGTCCTCGATCCGGGCGGCCCGCATGATGTCGGTGTTCTTCCCGATGACACAGCCGCGCAGGTTGCTGTGCGGCCCGATGTACACGTTGTCGTGCACGACGGCCTTGTGCAGGAACGCGCCGCTCTTTACGACGACGTTCGAGCCGATGACGGTGTGCTCGCGGATCTCCACGCCGGCTTCGATCTTGGCGTAGTCCCCGATGTACAGCGGCCCGCGCAGGACCGCGTCCGGGCTCACATCGGCCCCTTCGGCGATCCACACGCCGGGCGAGATCTCGAAGCCGTCCATGTCGACCTGGACTTTGCCCTCGAGTACGTCGGCCTGGGCTTTGACGTAGCTCTCGTGGGTGCCGACGTCCTCCCAGTAGCCCTCGGCGACGTAGCCGTAGATCGGCCGGCCTTCCTTCATCAGCTGTGGGAAGACGTCACCGGACCAGTCGACCGAGACGTCCGCGTCCACGTAGTCGAAGATCTCCGGCTCCATGACGTAGATGCCGGTGTTGATGGTGTCCGAGAACACCTGGCCCCAGGTCGGCTTCTCCAGGAAGCGCTCTACCTTGCCTTCCTCGTCCACGATGGTGATGCCGAATTCCAGCGGATTGGGCACCCGTGTGAGGCAGACCGTGACGAGTCCGCCCTTCTCCTTGTGGAAACGGATCAGGTCGGTCAGGTCGAAATCGGTGAGCGCGTCGCCGGAGATGACGAGGAACGTGTCGTCCTTCAGAGCCTCCTCGGCGTTCTTCACACTGCCGGCAGTACCGAGTGGCTTCTCTTCGTTGGCATAGGTGAGCTCCATCCCGAGCTCCTCGCCGTCACCGAAATAGTTCCTGACGAGTGATGCCAGGAATTGCACGGTAACCACGGTCTCGCTGAGCCCGTGCCTCTTGAGCAGCCTGAGCACATGCTCCATAATCGGCCGGTTCGCCACCGGCAGGAGCGGTTTCGGCATGCTTGAGGTCATGGGACGAAGTCGAGTGCCTTCGCCACCGGCCATCACGACGGCCTTCATGTCGGAAGAGTCCTCCTTGGGAGACGGCGTATCGCCGACCTCACCCGTCCCGCACAGTGACTGGACAACTCCTCCGCGTCAGTCAGGCGCCGAGCGAGCTCAATCGGCCGTGGCGTCCGCCTTCACGAGCCGGCGGACTTGCACCACGTATAGGATTCCTGCCCACCAATAGAGGGTTGTACCCCATCCGGCGAACGCCCATCCGAAAACTGACCCCATCCAGGCCAACCAACCCGACCAGGTGCTGACCAGCAGGAAGGGGAACGCGTACATCAGGTTGAAGGTCGCGGCCTTGCCGAGGAAGTTGACCTGTGGCGGGGGATAGCCGTGTCGGCGCAGGATCCAGACCATGACCAGCAGCATCAGCTCACGCGCGAGGAGCGCCCCGGTGAGCCAGATCGGCAGAATCCCGCGGTACGTGAGACCGAACAGGGTGGACAGGATGTAGAGCCGGTCCGCAGCGGGATCCAGCAGTCTCCCGAGGCTGCTGATCTGATTCCAGAGCCGTGCCAGCTTCCCGTCGAGGTAGTCGGTGACCCCGCTGAGCATGAGGACGGCCAGGGCCCAGCCGTCGTGCTCGGCCAGGATCAGCCACAGGAACAGGGGCACGCCCGCGAGGCGCGCCATGCTCAGGATGTTCGGAATGGTGAAAATTCGGTCGGTCTGAACCCGAGTCTCCTGGACCTCCACCCGGGGGCCTCCACTGACTGTAGAAATGTCGAACGATGCCCCCTGACCCTACAGGAGCCGGTGCATCGGTCCGTAAACGCAGAAAAGCCCCGTACCAGTTTCCTGGTACGGGGCTTTCTACAATAATTGTTCGGCGGCGTCCTACTCTCCCACAGGGTCCCCCCTGCAGTACCATCGGCGCTGAAAGGCTTAGCTTCCGGGTTCGGAATGTAAACCGGGCGTTTCCCTAACGCTATGACCACCGAAACACTATGAAGTTAACCAACCGGATATGAACACAGTTCGTTACTTCAGAACTAACACAGTGGACGCGAGCAACTGAGGACAAGCCCTCGGCCTATTAGTACCAGTCAGCTCCACCCGTTACCGGGCTTCCACATCTGGCCTATCAACCCAGTCGTCTACTGGGAGCCTT
>NZ_JAPNLJ010000069.1 GCF_026627445.1 Streptomyces sp. H27-H1 | reverse complement strand
CGGCATCGCGTTCCGCTTTGACAAGACGCCAGAAAGCTACGAGGCCGGCCTGCATCTGTGCGGTGCGATGCTCTGGCTCCGCAGCATCGCACCACATTCATAATCCGATCTCCAGACAGGACCTAGCGGCGGGCGCGGCACCTCCGAGTCGGGCGGGCCGGGCAGGACAGACGGGCGTTCGCCCCGCAGGCCCCGTACGGCCCCCTCGACCCACCCTGCTGCCGCGTCCCCCCACATCTCCCGCGTCTCCCACATCCCCGAAACCACCCCCCTCCCTCCAACCTCGGCCGAATACTGGTCTGGACCGCCTCCGGGTGATCTGAGACCGTGCCAGGAGCCCCTCGTGGCCCTTCCACACATCACCTCCACCAGCTTTCCTGCGCATCCCTGTTCCTGACGGCACGTCAGTTCAGTAATCTGACTACGCGTCAGCTATTGAGATTCGTCGAGGTTCATCGAGCAGGAGCGGGCGGAACGATGCTTGGATCTACTCACGGCACCCTCACCACCGACTTCCGCGCACGTGTCGAGGCCTGCGGGGAGACCCCCAGGACGGCCGTCCACTCCACGGCGGCTCCGTCCGCCGAGGACGCGGTCGCGCTGGACGTCAGCGGTCGGCCCCTGCACGCCGACGCTCCCGACCTGGACCGGTTCTTCCGGCCCGAGTCCGTGGCCGTCATCGGCGCGTCGGACGCCGACGGCAGACCGAACACCGGCATCACCCGCCAGCTCATCGCATGGGCGGAACGCGTCGGTGCCCGGCTGCACCCCGTCCATCCCACCCGGGCCACGGTCTTCGGGCTGCCGTGCCATGCCTCCGTGGCCGACCTGCCCGAACAGGTGGACCTCGCCGTCCTCCTCGTGGCCGACCCGCTCCCCATCGTGGAGCAGCTCGCCGAGGCCAAGGTGAAGTTCGCCGTCGCCTTCGCCTCCGGGTTCGCCGAGACCGGCGACGAGGGCGCCGCCGCGCAGGCCCGCCTGGGCGCCTCCGTACGACGTTCGGGGCTGCGTCTCCTCGGCCCCAATACGAACCTCAACGCCTTCGAGAAGTTCCGGGGCGACCTCGACGGCCCGGCCATCGCGCTCATCACCCAGTCCGGCCACCAGGGCCGGCCCGTCTACACCCTCCAGGAGCTGGGCATCCGCCTCTCCCACTGGGCGCCCACCGGCAACGAGGCCGACCTCGAAACCTCCGACTTCATCTCCTACTTCGCCGAGCAGCCCGAGGTCGGGGCCATCGCCTGCTACGTGGAGGGCCTCAAGGACGGCCGGCAGTTCCTCCTCGCCGCCGACCGGGCCGCCCGCAACGGCGTCCCCGTCGTCGCCGTCAAGGTCGGCCGCACCGAGACCGGTGCCCGCATGGCCGCCTCCCACACCGGGAAGCTGACCGGCGCGGACACCGTCGTGGACGCCGCCATGCGGCAGTTCGGCGTCATCCGGGTCGACGGCCTCGACGAACTCCAGGACACCGCCGCCCTCCTGGCCCGCGCGCGCAAGCCGCTGGCCGAAGGGGTGGTGGTGTACTCCATCTCCGGTGGTACCGGCGCCCACTTCTCCGACCTGGCGACCGAGGCGGGGCTCAGCATCCCCACCCTCTCCCAGGCCAAGCAGGACGAGCTGCACCAGTGGATCCCGGAGTACCTGGGGGTCTCCAACCCCGTGGACAACGGCGGCCACCCGGTCGGCGACTGGCGCGGCCGCAAGATCATCGACGCGATCCTCGCGGACCCGTCCGTCGGCGTCCTGATCTGCCCGATCACCGGCCCCTTCCCGCCCATGAGCGACAAGCTCGCGCAGGACCTGGTGGACGCGGCCGAGCAGACCGACAAGCTGGTCTGCGTGATCTGGGGCTCCCCCGTCGGCACGGAGGAGGCCTACCGCACCACGCTCCTCGGCTCCTCCCGGGTCGCCACCTTCCGCACCTTCGGCAACTGCATCACCGCCGTCCGCGCCTACCTCGGCCACCACCGCTTCACCGCCGCCTACCGCTCCCCCTTCGAGGACGCCCCGCGCACCACCTCGCCCTCCTTCCGCAAGGCCCAAGCCCTCATGCGCCCGGGCCAGCAGCTCAGCGAGCACGCGGCCAAGCAGCTCCTGCGCGCCTACGGGATACGGGTGCCCCGGGAGCAGCTGGTGACCAGCGCCGCAGCGGCCGTACGGGCGGCCGGGCTGGTCGGCTACCCGGTGGTCATGAAGGCCTCGGGCCCCCAGCTCGCGCACAAGACGGAACTGGGGCTGGTGAAGATCGGCCTGACCTCGGCGAGCCAGATCCGCGACGCCTACCGCGAGCTGACCGACATAGCGCGCTACGAGAACGTCCCGCTGGACGGGGTCCTCGTCTGCCAGATGGTGGAGCGCGGTGTCGAGATGGTCGTCGGGGTCACCCAGGACGATCTCTTCGGTCCCACGGTGACGGTGGGGCTGGGCGGGGTCCTGGTGGAGGTGCTGCACGACGTGGCCGTCCGGGTACCGCCGTTCGGCGAGGACCAGGCCAGAGCCATGCTGGGCGAACTGCGGGGGCGTGCGCTGCTGGAGGGCGTACGGGGGGCTCCGCCGGCCGATGTGGACGCGCTGGTGGAGGTCATCCTCCGCGTCCAGCGGATGGCGATGGAACTGGGCGACGAGCTCTCCGAGCTGGACATCAACCCGCTGATGGTCCTCCCGCGCGGGCAAGGGGCGGTAGCCCTGGACGCGCTGGCCATCTGCCGCTGACCGGGTCGGGCAGGCCCCGCGCCTCATACGCCGGCACGGCTGGATTTTCCAGCCTTGCCGGCGTCTGAGGCGGTCTTTTCAGCCCCGCCGGCGTCTGAGGCGGTCTTTTCAGCCCCGCCGGTGTGTGAGGCGCGGGGGTCCGGGGGCTGGTCCCCGGGAGCCGTGCCGCGCCGCGTACTCGAGCCCGCACCACCGACACCGACCCCCGAACGGGAGTTCAGCCATGGCCCCCACCCCCGAGGACGAAGTCCTCCACCGCACCGACGCCGGCGTCTCCTGGATCACCCTCAACCGCCCCGAGGCGATGAACGCCGTCACCTGGGACCAGCGCGAACGCGTCATCGCCCTGCTCGCAGACGCCTCCGCCGATCCCGATGTACGGGCCGTCGTCATCACCGCCACCGGCAGGGGCTTCTGCGCCGGCGCCGACCTGCGCGGGGCTCCGGCCACGGCGGAGCGTGTCGCCGGGGACGTGGCCCGCATGATCCGGCTCGGCGCGCAGCGCCTGATCACGGCGGTGCTCGACTGCGAGAAGCCGGTCGTCGCCGCCGTGAACGGCACGGCGGCCGGCATCGGCGCGCACCTCGCGCTCGCCTGCGATCTGGTGATCGCCGCCGAACCGGCCAAGTTCATCGAGGTGTTCGTCCGCCGCGGCCTGGTTCCCGACGGCGCGGGCGCGTACCTCCTGCCGCGTCTCGTCGGCCCGCAGAAGGCGAAGGAGCTGATGTTCTTCGGGGACGCCGTCGCGGCGGCCGAGGCCGAACGGCTCGGCCTGGTCAACAAGGTGGTTCCCGCCGAGGCCCTGGAGGACACCGCCCGGGAGTGGGCGGAGCGCCTCGCACAGGGCCCCACCCGCGCCCTCGCCCTGACCAAGCAGCTGGTCAACGCGTCCCTGGACGTGGACCGGGCGACGGCGCTCGCCGCCGAGGCCACCGCCCAGGAGCTCAACATGACCACGGCCGACGCGAACGAGGGTGTCGCCAGTTTCGTGGAGCGGCGCACCCCGAAGTACCTGGGCCGCTAGCGCGCCGGCCGGCCGCGGCTCCAGGGCCGGTCAGCGCAGGTCGAGGCGCATGAGGATCCGGGGATGCCCGGCCAGGACCGAGGTCGTGTCCGCGGCGTGGGCGAATCCGGCGCGCTCGAAGTTCTTCCGGATCCCGGGGTACGCCATCGTCATGTCCACCCGGGCGTCCCCGCTGTCCAGGGGGTAGGCCTCGATCGCGGGTGCGCCGTGGGCGCGGGCGAACTCGACCGCCCCCGCGATCAGGGCGTGCGAGACGCCCTGCTTTCGGTGGCCGGGGCGGACCCGGACGCACCACAGTGACCACACCGGCAGGTCGTCGACGTGCGGGATGGTGCGGCTGCGGGCGAAGGACGTGGCCGAGCGCGGCCCCACGGCGGCCCAGCCGACGGGTTCGTCGCCGTCGTAGGCGAGCACCCCCGGCGGGGGCTCGTCGCGGCACAGCCCGGCGACGTACTCACCGCGGGCCGGACCTCGGAGTTCGTTGTTGAGCTTGGACGGGATCCGGTAGCTCAGGCACCAGCAGACGTTGGCGGCGGCGGACTTCGGGCCGACCAGGGCCCGTACGTCCTCGAACACCGATGCCGGACGGACTTCGAAGGTCATGCCGCCACGATGTCACGGGACGGGGCGCGGCCGGACAAAGCCGCCCGGCCTCGTCCGGCGGGCCCACGGGACACACCGATCCGACCAACCCCACCGACCCACCGACCCCACCGGTCACATCCGCGGGTCCGGCGTCAGCAGGGCGAAGACAGCGCCGGCCGGGTCCGCGGTCCACGCCATCCGCCCGACCTCCGGCACGTCGGCGGCCGGCATCAGTACCGAGCCCCCGCCGCCCCGGACGGCGGCGACGGTCGCGTCCACGTCGGCGACGTTGAAGTACGGGATCCAGCGGGGGACTTCGTTGGCCCCCACGCCCTCGCCCGCGCCGTCGCCCTGCGGCGCGACCCCGCCGAAGGAGCCGTCCTCCTGGTCCCCGTCGGAGATGCTCAGGACCCGGTAGGTCATCCCGGGTGCCTGCATCTCGACGGAGCGCCACCCGAACAGGCCCGCGTAGAACTCGACGGCCGCGACGGGGTCGGGCGCGTGCAGCTCCGCCCAGACCAGGGTGTTCACCTCGGAGGTCCGCCCCAGCCCCGCGGTCCGGCCCGGCTGCCAGCACGCGAACTCCGCGCCCTGCGGATCGGTGAACTGCGCGAGCCTGCCTTCCCCCATGACGTCTCCGGGCTCCGTGCGCACCACTCCGCCGCCCGCCCTGACGGCCTCCGCCGTCTCCTCGATGTCGGGGGTGTGGAAGTGCAGCATCCACGCCGGGGTGGCGCCGTCCTCGGTGAGCGGCCCGAGGGCGGCGACGGTCTTGCCGTCGACCTGGAAGAACCCGTAGCCGCCCGCCTCCGGTCCGAGGGCGAGGTACTCCCAGCCGAAGACGGCGGTGTAGAACGTGACGGCCCCGTCGGTGTCAGGGCTCCCGAGGTCGAGCCAATTGGGCGATCCCTTGCGGAATTCGGTGCCGAGCATGAGGGTCCTCCTGTCGTCGCCGCGGCGCCGCGGGAGCCGTGAGCGTGGCTTCCGTGACCTCCGCGGTCCGTGCCGCCGGTCCCCCGCCACGATGCCGAGCCCGTACGGGAGCCACGGCCCGCGCGGCTGGGCACCGGGGCGGATTCACCCGGGCGGCCGCAGCATGTCCGGATCTGTGGGATGTGTGGCGCCATCGCCATGGCGGGAGGGCCGGCGGGCCCCGAAGACTGGTGTCGACCGGCACGGAGCACCACGAAAGGACCAGGCGATGACGGGCGACGCACTCAGGATCCGGGTACCGGACTCGAAACTGGCGGGGGAGGCGACCGAGCTCGTCCGCGACAGTGTGGGCGAGCTGCTCTACGACCACTCCCGGCGCGTGTACTTCTTCGGCGCCCTGCAGGGCAGCCGCCTCGGCCTCGCCCACGATCCCGAACTGCTCTATGTGGCAGCGATGTTCCACGACCTGGGCCTCACCGAGCCCTATCACTCCAGCGGCCGCCGCTTCGAGGTGGACGGCGCCGATGAGGCCCGCCGGTTCCTGCGCGGGCACGAGGTTCCCGAGGACTCGGTGCGCCGGGTGTGGACGGCCATCGCCCTGCACACCACCCCGGGCATCCCGGAGCACATGGAGCCCGAGGTGGCGCTGGTGACGGCGGGCGTGGCCTACGACGTGCTCGGCATCGGCTACCACGACCTCGCCGAGGCGGACCGCGCGGCGGTCGTCGCCCTGCACCCGCGCCCCCGGTTCAAGGAGCGCATCCTGCGCGCCTTCGCGGACGGCGTGGCGCCCAAGCCCCGTACCGCCTTCGGCAACATCAAGGCCGACGTCCTCGCGCACCACGTGCCCGGCTTCGAGCGCGGGGACTTCGTACGCCTGGTCCTGGACTCCCCGTGGCCCCAGTAGCCGCGCACGCCGTCGTCATCGTCGCCTTCGACGGCGTGCAGCTGCTCGACGTCACGGGTCCCGCCGAGGTGTTCAGTACCGCCAACGCCCACGGCGCCCGCTACGACGTCCGGATCGTCTCCCCGGACGGGGCCGACGTCCGTACGTCGTCGGGCGTACGCATCGGCGCCGACAGCGGTCCCGACGGCCTGCCCCCGCGGCCCGGGACGCTCGTCGTCCCCGGCCGCAGCGACTGGCGCGCGGCCGTAGCCGATCCGGACCTGACGGGTCTGGTCGCCGAGCTCGTGCGCCGCTCGCACCGGGTCGCCTCGGTGTGCGCCGGGGCCTTCGTGCTGGCCGAGACCGGGGTGCTCGACGGGCGGCGGGCGGTCACGCACTGGCGGCTCGCCGGGCAGCTCGCGGCCGCGTACCCGCTGGTGCGGGTGGAGGCGGATCCGGTGTTCGTGCGGGACGGGCACGTCATCACCTCCGCCGGGGTGACCTCGGGCATCGACCTCGCGCTGTCCCTGGTCGAGGAGGACCACGGAGCCGCCACGGCCCGCGAGGTCGCGCGGGAGCTCGTCGTGTTCATGGCCAGGCCCGGCGGGCAGTCCCAGTACAGCGCCCGTCTGACCCCGCGCGAGGCCAGGCATCCGGTGCTGCGCACGGTCATGGACGCCATCGGCGCCGACCCCCGGCTCGCGCTCGAGGAGGTCTCCCGCGACGCCGGGGTCAGCGGCCGCCACCTCGCCCGGCTCTTCCGCCAGGAGATCGGGATGACGCCCGGCCGGTACGTGGAATCCGTGCGGCTCGAAGCCGCCCAGGCCCTCCTCGAAGCGGGTGACGATCCGGTGGACACGGTGGCGGCGCAGTCCGGCTTCGGGTCCGCCGAAACGATGCGCCGCGTGTTCCAGCACGCCCTGGACATCACCCCGACCGCCTACCGTGCCCGCTTCCGCAGCACGCGTACCACCCCGCGCCGGATCCCCGTCGGTGCCCGTTGACGTCCGGTGACGCCCGTCGACATGTCGGTTGATGCCGGGCCCCCACCCCCCTTCCCATCTGACGAACCGTCAGCTTCAATCGAAGGTGTGATGGGACACGCAGGGATGGCGGCCACCGTCGTCCGATACCTCAGATCAGTCGGCTCCCCCACCTCCGCCGCCGCGGAGCCCGGGACCGAGCCCGTCGATGCTCTACCCCGCCCCGACCTGCGGGCCGTCGGCGAAAACGAGCGAGCGCCCGTCAGCCCCGCCGAATTCCGCGCCGTACTGGGCAACTTCGCCAGCGGGGTCACGATCATCACCTCCCCGCCCGGCGAGGGCGAGGAGGGCCCGGCGGGCTTCGCCTGCCAGTCCTTCGCCTCGCTCTCCCTCGACCCGCCCCTGGTCACCTTCATGGTGGCCCGTACGTCGACCACCTGGCCCCGGATCGCACGCGCCGGGGTGTTCTGCGTGAACATCCTCGGCTCCGAGCAGGGCGAGCTCTGCCGGTCCTTCGCCGTCAGCGGCGCCGACAAGTTCGCCGGTGTCGCCCACAGCCCGGCCCCTGCCACGGGATCGCCGCAGCTCGACGCCGTTCCCGCCTGGATCGACTGCCGGATCCACGCCGTGCACACCGGCGGTGACCACCTCATCGTCGTGGGCCGGGTCGTAGCCATGGGCGCGGCCGGCGAGGGCGACCCGCTCCTCTTCCACAAGGGCCGCTTCGGCCGCTTCGCCGACTGACAGCGCGGCCCCGCCGCCCCGCCGTCCACGTACGCGCCGTGCACGCCCTGCACCCCGTTCACGCCGCGGCCGGCCCTGCTCCGCGGAGCAGGGCCGACCGGTGGATCAGAACGTGAGCACCCCGCGGGCCACCCGGCCGTGGTGCGCGTCGTCCACGGCCTTGTCGAAGTCCTCGACCGGGTAGACCTTCGTCACCAGTTCGTCCAGCAGCAGCTTGCCCTGCCGGTAGAGCTCCGCGTAGAGCGCGATGTCCCGCTGCGGGCGCGAGGACCCGTACCGGCAGCCCATGATCGTCTTGTCCAGGTACATGGACGAGACCTGGAACGCGGCCTCCTCCTTGAAGCCGGGCACGCCGAGCAGCACCGCCTGTCCGTGCCGGTCCAGCAGGTCGATCGCCTGCCGGATCAGCTTGACGTTGCCCACGCATTCGAAGGCGTGGTCCGCGCCCCTGGGCAGGATCTCCTTCACGGCCGCCGAGGAGTCCCGGGCCGCCGAGGCGACGATGAAGTGGGTGGCGCCGAACTGCCGGGCCACCGCCTCCTTCGCCGGGTTCGCGTCGATCGCCACGATGGTGGTGGCGCCCGCGATCCGCGCGCCCTGGAGCACGTTCAGCCCGATGCCGCCGGTGCCGATGACGACGACCGTCTCGCCCCGGTCCACCTTCGCCCGGTTGAGCACGGCGCCCACGCCCGTCAGGACACCGCAGCCGATCAGCGCCGCCGAGGTCAGCGGGATGTCCTTGGGGATCTTCACGGCCTGCACGGCCTTGACGATGGTCCGCTCGGCGAAGGCCGAGTTGGACGCGAACTGGTAGAGCGGCTTCCCACCCTGCGAGAACGGCTGCCCCGGCATCCCGATCGCCTTGCGGCACATCGTCGGCCGGCCGCGGTCGCAGTCCGCGCACGCCCCGCAGTTGGCGAGCGTGGAGAGCGAGACGTGGTCGCCGGGCACCACGTGCGTGACCCCCGACCCGACCGCCTCCACCACGCCCGCGCCCTCGTGCCCGAGCACCACCGGCGGCGGGAACGGGATCGTCCCGTCGATGACCGACAGGTCGCTGTGGCACAGACCGGCCGCCGATATCGCGACCAGCACCTCCCCCGGCCCCGGGTCCCGGATCTCCAGATCGTCGACCACGCGGGCCTGCTTGCCGTCGAATACGACGCCCCTCATCCGGACTCCTTAGGCAGGCCGAGCACGCGCTCGGCGATGATGTTGCGCTGGATCTCGTCCGAGCCGCCGTAGATCGTGTCGGCGCGGGTGAACAGGAACAGCCGCTGCTCCTCGTCGAGTCCGAGTTCGTACGGGGTCCCCTGCGACCAGTACCCCGGCCCGGCCGTGGCGACCGCGCCCCGGACCTCCACCGCCAGCTCGCCGAGCCGCCGGTGCCAGCCGCCCCACAGCAGTTTGGCCACGCTGGGCGCGCCCGGGTCCCCGCCCGCGTTCCCGCCCGCGGAGCCCAGCGTCCGCAGGGCGTTCCACCGCATCGTGCGCAGCTCGGCCCACTGCCGTACGAGGCGTTCGCGCAGGACGGGGTCGCCCGCGCCGGCGGCCACGTACGCCCGGACCACCCGCTCCAGTTCCGCCGCGAAGCCGATCTGCTGGACGAGCGTGGAGACCCCGCGCTCCAGCGCGAGCAGTCCCATGGCCACGGACCAGCCGTTGCCCTCGTCGCCCACGGTCTCGGCGGCGAGGGCTCCGTCGAAGAACACCTCGTTGAACTCGGAGGTCCCCGACATCTGCCGGATCGGCCGGACCTCGACCTTCCCCGGCTGGTCCATGCGTACGAGGAGGAAGGACAGCCCCCGGTGGCGCCGGGAGCCGGGTTCCGTCCGTGCCAGGACGAAGCACCAGTCGGCGTCCCGGGCCAGGGAGGTCCAGATCTTCTGCCCGGTGACGCGCAGCAGCCCGTCGGCCGGATCCCGTACCGCCGTCGTACGGATTGCCGCGAGGTCGGAGCCGGCGCCCGGTTCGGAGTACCCCTGGCACCACAGTTCCTCGCCTCGGGCGATGCCGGGGAGGAAGCGGGCCCGCTGCTCCGGGGAGCCGTAGGCGATCAGCGTCGGCGCGAGGAGGTTCTCGCCGATGTGGCCGACCCGGGCGGGCGCGCGCGCGGCCGCGTACTCCTCGGCCCACACCACCTGCCCGGTGAGGGATAGCCGCCGGTTGCCGTAGGCGCCTTGGGGGCCGCCCTGCGCCTCCCAGCCCTGGCCGATCCAGCCGCCTCGGCCCAGCTCGCGCTCCCACGCGCGCCGGGTCTCGACCCCCTCGTGCTCGCTGCCGGGCCCGCCGAGGCCGATGGCCTCCTCGTACGGGCCCACGAGGTGCTCCGCCAGCCACGCCCGGGCGCGGCCGCGCAGCTCCTCGTCCTCGGCGCCGAAGCTGAAGTCCATGTCCGGTGCCCCTCTTACGCGTTGGGTCGGTCCTTGGCGGCCGCCGCCTTGGCCATGGCCTCGAGCTGCGCGAGCATCGGCATCGGGTCGGTGCCGATCGTCCCGGGCAGGAAGTCGGCGATCTTCTCGGGGGTCCAGGAGCCCTCTGCGTAGCCGGCGCGCAGCTCTCGGGGCTGGGCCCAGACGGCGATCTTCGGGCCGGCGATCGTGTAGACCTGCCCGGTGATCCTCTCTCCGCCGACGGCCACGGCCTTGTCGGAGAGCAGGTAGATGACGAGCGCCGCCACGTCCTCGGGCTCGCCGATCTCCTTGAGCTCCATCGGCACGTTGGCCGACATCCGGGTGCGTGCGACGGGTGCGACGGCGTTGGAGGTCACCCCGTACTTGGCCAGCCCGAGCGCCGCGGACCGGACGAGCGAGATGATCCCGCCCTTGGCGGCGCTGTAGTTGGCCTGGGCCACCGAGCCCTGGTGGTTGCCGCTGGTGAAGCCGATCAGCGTGCCGGTGCCCTGGCGCCGCATGACGGCGGAGGCTGCGCGGAAGACGGTGAACGTGCCCTTGAGGTGGGTGGCGACCACCGGGTCCCACTCCTCCTCGGACATGTTGAACAGCATCCGCTCGCGCAGGATGCCGGCGACGCACACGACTCCGTCGATGCGTCCGTACTGGGCGAGCGCGGTGTCGACGATGCGCTGGCCGCCCGCCATGGTCGAGATGTCGTCGGCGACGGCGACGGCCTCGCCGCCGGCGGCGATGATCTCCTTCACCACGGATTCCGCGATCTCGCTGGTGGGCTCGTTGCCCTCCATCCCCACGCCGTAGTCGTTGACGACGACCTTGGCGCCCTCGGCGGCCGCGGCGAGTGCCACGGCCCGCCCGATGCCCCGGCCGGCGCCTGTGACGGCGACGACTTTGCCTGCCAAGAAGTTCCCCACGTCCGGCCCCTTCCCGCGTTTTCTGACGGTCCGTTAGATTCTATGGGCAGGCGGATGCGCCAGCACAAGCCCCAGTTCGTTTCCGCTACGAGGAGCTGATGAGATCCATGGGCATGCCCGCCGAGTTCCACGACATCGCCAAACGCGTCAACAACTGGGGCCGCTGGGGCGCCGAGGACGAGATCGGCACCCTCAACCTCATCACCGACGAGGTCGTGCGCGCGGCTGCGGCGGAGATCCGTACCGGGCGCCGGATCCCGCTCGCGCTGCCGCTCAAGGAGGACGGCGTGCAGTCCGGCATGATCCCCGGCCGGATCAACCCGCTGCACACGATGGTGCAGATCAACCAGGAGCTCTTCGGCCCGGGCACGGTGGCGTGCAGCGACGACGCGGTGACCTTCGGGCTCCAGGCCGCAACGCACTGGGACGCCCTCACGCACGTCTCGCACTCGGGGAAGATCTACAACGGCCGCCCGGCCGGCACCATCACGGCGCACGGCCGCGCCGAGTTCAGCGGCATCGACAAGGCCGGGCACATCGTCTCGCGCGGGGTCCTGCTGGACGTGGCCCGCGCCAAGGGCCTGGACCGGCTCCCCGGCGGCCACGCGGTCACCCCGCAGGACCTGGAGCAGGCGGAGGAGTTCGGCGGGGTCACCGTCCGCGCGGGCGACATCGTCCTGGTCCGCACCGGCCAGGTGCAGGTCTACCTGGCAGGCGACAAGCACGGCTACGGCTACCCGTCCCCCGGGCTGTCCGTCCGTACGCCCGAGTGGTTCCACGCGCGGGACGTGGCGGCCGTCGCGAACGACACCCTGACCTTCGAGATCTTCCCCCCGGAGATCGAGAACCTGTGGCTGCCGGTGCACGCGCTGGACCTGGTCGAGATGGGCATGCACCAGGGCCAGAACTGGAATCTCGAAAAGTTGTCCACAGCCTGTGCGGAAGAATCCCGCTACTCGTTCTTCCTGTCGGCCATGCCGGAACCCTTCGTCGGCGCGGTGGGCACCCCGGTGGCCCCGATAGCCGTCCTCTGACCCCGGCCACACCGTCCCGGCCGGCCGGCCGAAGGCCACGCCCGCAGCACTCGCCCCCGCCCCGCACCCGACGCCCCGGGGCGGGGCGCGCGGCTCCGCGGCCTCCGCGTCCGGATGGCACGCTCACCCTCCGCCTCTGGCTCTGGCTCCGTCTCCGCCGAGCCGGAACCACACCACGGTCCCGCCGTCGCCCGCGACCACCGCCCAGTCCTCGCAGTACGCCCCCACGAGGGCGAGCCCCCGCCCCCGCACATCGAGCGGCCCGCCGCCCACCGGCCGCCAGGGCGGGCCGCTGTCGCACACCTCTACGGTGATCCGGCCGCCCGTGACGTCGACACCGACGCCGATCACCTCGGTCGGGGTGTGCCGGTAGGCGTTGGTCACGAGCTCGGACGTACACAGCCGGGCCGCCTCCACGAGGTGGCCGAACCCGGCACCCCGCAGAATCGACGCCACCCACTCCCTGGCCACCCGCGGCGTATCGGGCCGACTCGGCGCGACCATCCGGTAGCTGAGCCCTAACGCCTTCGCGTGCGTCACGTTCTTCTCCCAACGCGGTACAGATTGCGTGGCATTGGCCGCCCCCAGGCGGCGCGGGCCCCAAGGCCCGCGCCAGCGGCTGCACTTCGCTCCATCGACATGCGGTGCGATGTTGCGAGGACCATAGGGGGCAACCATGCACCGGTGCAACCTTGCCACCCGCTTCCTCTACCGCCGGTAGACCCACGGCACGGATAGCGGCAGACTCGTGCCAGACAAGGGGAAGGGACACATGCCACCGAGGGACAACCCGACGGCGCGCCAGGCGCGACTCGGGGCCGAGCTGCGGAAGCTACGCGAGGCCGCCGCGACGACGGCCCGGGAGGCCGCTGGTCTCCTGTCCGTCGACCAAGCGAAGATCAGTCACATCGAAGCGGGTCGGCTCGGCGTGAGCGAGGACCGCATTCGACGACTTGCGGCGTTCTACTCATGTGATGACGAGCCCCTGATCGAAGCCCTGTGCGCCATCGCCAGGGAGCATCGCGGACAGTACTGGTTTGACGAATATCGGGGCATCCTTGCTCCGGGATTCCTGGACATCGCCGAACTCGAACACCACGCCATAGCCCTTCGCACCATGCAGAGCGTGACCCTGCCCGGGCTGTTCCAAACGGAGAACTACGCCCGCGCGCTGTTCTCGGGTGTCACTCCGAAGCTCCCCGCCGCCGAGGTCGAGGCCCGGGTCGAGCACCGCATGAAGCGCGTCACGCTCTTCGACCGAGCCGAACCGCCCCAGTTCGACGCGATCATCCACGAAGCCGCCCTGCGCATGCGCTTCGGCGGGCGCAAGGTCGCACGTGAACAGCTTGAGCACCTTTTGGACGTGTCGACGCGTCCCGCAGTGACGGTTCGCGTCATCCCCTTCACGAACGAGGACTTCATCGAGGTCACGCAGCCCGTCCTCTACGCCCGCGGGGTCGTTCCGCAATTGGACACGGTGCAGATCGACAGCGCCTTCGGAGGCCGGTTCCTCGACTCCGACGCCGATCTGCGCAAGTACAGGACGCTCTTCGAAATCGCGGAGCAGGCAGCTCTGGACTCGGAGGCGTCGCGGCAGATCATCCACCACATCGCACGAGAACTGTGAGAGATACGGCAATGAGCGCATCCATCAAGTGGCAGAAGTCGTCCTTCTCCGGAGGCGGAGGGGAGAACTGCATCGAGGTCGGGCAGGAACCCGGCCGCATCGTGATGCGCGAGAGCGATGACCCAGGCATCGTCCTCACCACCAGTCCGGAAAAACTGGCTGCCTTCATCAAGGGCGTCAAGGCCGGCGAGTTCGACCACTTCGTGCACTGACCCCTACGCTCCCGGTCACCCCGAGAGCCCCTCGCCAAGGTTGGCGGGGGGCTTTCCGCATATGCCAATGAGCATCTATGCACCGGTGCATACTTGCCAGGCTGAACGGCGTAGCGCTACCGTCACACTGCGTCGCAAGCCGAGCGGGCCAGCCTGGGGAAGGGTGTCAGCTCGGCGGCGCAAATCGAGCACCCCCACGCCCTGTTGAGCCTGTGGGGCCGCAGGCCAGGTGCACCCATGCCGTCAGCACAGGAGGGCAGCCATGCCCCAAGCTCGCCGATCCCCTCTCCCGCAAGGTGCAAAGTTGCCATCCGCCCGGGACGCGACCGTGGCGATCCTGACCGGGTTCTGGTTCGAGGCGCTCTGCTACGCGGACGCGTACGCCGACCGGCGGCCCGAGCTGCTGGACCGGGCCATGCTCGACACACCCGAGGAGGCCGTCCGGCTGATCCGCGTACAGATCCGGACCACGCACCCCTTCGCCCTGTCTCCGGACGAGTCGGCCCGCGCTCTCGCCTGGTCCGACGGCGGCGGCCGGGTCCCCGCGCTCGCCGCCCTGCACCGGGGCGAGGTCGCCGGTTTCAGCATCGTCCTGCGCGACGGGATCCGCGCCGAGTGGCGGGTCCGGCCCGTCGACTACCTCCGGCTGACCGTGGCGCACCGGCCCGGCCGGTGAGGAGACGGCGGCCCGGCCGGACCACCGCCTCCGCTTTCACGGTCAGCCCTTGGCGCAGATCACGTCGTACGGGCGGCCCACCGCCATGGTCAGCCGCATCGGCTCGGTGGTCCCGGCCGGGCACTCGGCCTTCGTCTTGACCAGCCCGAGCACCTTGTACGCGCCCGAGCCGCCCGAGGCGCACGGCACTTCCTGCGCCTGGTCGGTCACACAGTCGCCCTGCACCAGCTGGCCGCCGCCGGCGCCCGCGTCACCGGGGTGCTCACCGGTCAGGTTGCGGCCGCACACGGTGTTGGTGGGGAGGCCGCCCGACTTCGCGGAGCCGTAGGAAATGCTCACCTGGATCATCAGGTCGGTGCCGGGCGGGCACTGGATCGCGCCCGGCAGGATGCTGGCGTCCTTGATGTCGATCGCCTTGAAGGTGGCTCCGGACGCCGAGCACTTCTGCGGCCGGTAGCCGTCCGGCGGGTTGTCCGGGTCGGGACCGCCGCAGTCGCCCACCGCCCACGTGCTCGACGTGTCGGAGGAGGACTCGGGATTCCCGGGGTCCTTGGACTGCTGGGCGGTCGAGGCGGAGGCAGACGCGGAGACCGGGGGCTTGGCGTCGCCCTCGTCGCCGTCCTTGCCGAGCCACTGGGAGGCCCCGTAGATGCCCGCGACGACCAGAACGAGCACCAGGAAGCCGGGGAGTCTGCTCCTCCGGCGCCCCGGGGCGGGCGGGGGCGTCACCTCGTACGGGTTTGCCATGCGCTTCTCCTGCGGTGAGGGTTGCCCTTCGGGCGGGACGACGTGTCCCGAAGGGGAGACACGTCATGGACACCTCATGGTTCCACGCGCGCTCAAGCCTCCAGGGAGTCCCCCGGGCCGCCCTTGCCCGCGCCCACGACCTTGGCGCCCACGAAGACCGTGCCCAGGCCGAGTTCGTCCCTGCCCAGGTCGTCCTTGAGTGCGTCGCGCTGGTCCTGGGAGGCCCGGCGGAAATGCTCCTGGCTCTTCTCGTTGGCATCGAGCGTGGCCTTGTGCGCCTTGCGTATCGAGTCCACGGAGTGCTTGGCGAGGTCCTTGAACGCGGGGAACTGCTCGATGAGCTTCAGGCGTTCCATGCCCCTGGCTCCGTCCGCCGTCCCGTGGTGATTTCCGGATCCTAGCGACGGCCTGCGACAACCGGCAGCCGAATCCGGCAGCGCACTCCCCGGCCACTCCACGGCACACTTGCCGCACACTTGCCGCACACTTGCCGCGCGCTCCCCGGGTTCCTGCGGGTGGCGGCGGCGCGCATGCACGCCCCGAGCGCGGCACGTCGGCCGCCACCCCACGACCCGCACTCGTCAAGGCAGGACTGACCCTTGGCGTCCCCTCGCGACGAATCGTTCAACACAAGAGTGATCACCAGTTGACGAACCGTCAACACCTCATTAGAGGTACACGTGCGGTTCCCGGATCGCGCCCTGGATCCGCGGCCCGCCCGAGGAGTCGTCCACGGCCTTCTCCGCGCGGTCGATCTCGCACCAGATCCGCTTGCCCGCGCCCTCGCGCTGCCAGCCCCACCGGTCCGCGAGCCCGTCCACCAGCTCCAGCCCGCGGCCGCCCGTATCGTCTCCGGCGGCCTGTCGCGGGGACGGCGCCCGGTCGCTCGCGTCCGCGACCTCGACCCGCACCCCCGGCTCGCCGAACAGCATGCGCAGCACGGCCGGACAGCCGGTGTGCACGACGGCGTTGGTGACCAGCTCGGAGATCAGCAGGATCAGCGTCTCGGCGAGCGGCTCGTCATCCCCCATGCCGCAGCCGGCCAGCCGCGAGCGGGCCCATCGGCGGGCCCGGCCGACCTCGGCGGGGTCCGGTCCTACCTCCAGCTGCACCTGAAGCACCTGCACCGCTCACACCATCCGAACCGGCGGACACTTCGCCTCGCGACAGGACGGAGTCACCGAGTGTGACCCCGTTGCGGAGCAGCTTGGTTGACATACAGTCACCGCGACAAGCGCTTCGGGCATATTCCAGCGTGAAGGAGTAGGCGTGGTGCATACTGTGCGGCGCTCGCGCCGCTCAACCGCTCGCATTCCCGGGAGCGTACCGGAGCGACCCCCCGGCTACGGGCCGCAAGGAGTCGGGCGAAGGACACAAACCGATATCAACTCTCTGTAATCGGACATGCGTCCCGCGCCGTCCCTCCCGTACCCCTCCGTCACAGCGAGCGAACCCCAGGCCGAGTGGGGCACTCCCCGGTCGAGCGGCGTGCTCCGCGCCGCTCCGCGGCCGGGCGGGCTACTCCGCCGCCGCCAGCAGTTCCGCCGCCAGCGCCTCCTGCGCCTGCGCCGCCGTACGCCACTGCTCCGCCCGCACCCAAGCCCGCTTCAGGTGCAGGTGTACGTCCGCCTCCCAGGTGAAGCCCATCCCGCCGTGCACCTGCAGACAGTCCCGGGCATTGCGCACCGCGGCCTCGTCGGCCAGCAGTTTGGCCCCGGCCACCTCCGCCGGGTCGGCCGTCACCGCGGCCGCGTAGACCGCCGTGCGGGCCACCTCCGCCCGGACCAGCATCTGCGCGCACAGGTGCTTGACCGCCTGGAACGCCCCGATCGGCTGCCCGAACTGCTCGCGCTCCTTGGCGTAGCGCACCGCCAGCTCCACCGTGCGCAGTGCGCTGCCGAGCTGGAGCGCCGCCGTCAGCAGCGCCCCCTCGTCCCGGTACGCGCCGGCCGCCACCGGATCCCCCGCCGCGGACGACCGCGCCAGCGGGGTCAGCGGGTCCAGCGACCGCACCGGCTCGCCGGCGGGTACCTCGACCGGCTGCCCGTCCGCACCGAGCACCGCGTCCGCCTCGCCGAGGTGGGACACCAGCGGCCCCTCCAGGTCGAAGGCAGTCACCACGGCCTCCCCCTCCGCGGCCCCCGCGACCAGCCCGGCGGCCAGGTGGGTGGCGACCAGCGGCCCCGGCAGCAGCGCCCGCCCGGCCTCCTCGAAGACGAGGACGGCCTCCGCCATCCCCAGCCCTACGCCGCCTTCGGTCTCCGGGAGCCGCAGGGCGAAGAACCCGGCCGCGCCGAGCTCCCGCCACAGCCCCCGGTCCACGGTCCGGCCCGTGGCGGCCGCCCGGTCCACCGAGGCCCGCAGCTCCTCGCGCCCGTAACGGCCCGCCAGCAGGTCCCGTACGCCTGCCCGCAGGTCCCGCTGGTCCTGTGTCGGCTGGAAGTCCAAGGAACGCTCACCTGCCCTTCGGAAGGCCGAGGATCCGCTCGGCGACGATGTTCTGCTGGATCTGCGAGGTGCCCGCCGCGATCGTGTACGAGAGCGAGGAGAGCCGGTCCAGGGTCCATTCCTCGTCCAGCGAGAGGGACTGCGCGCCCAGCACCTCGGCGGCCGTGTCGTACAGCTCCTGGCGCGCGTGCGAGTACGCCAGCTTGAAGACGCTGCCGCCGATGCCGGGGACCCCGCCCGAACGCTCGGACTCGCTGACGTTCCACTGGGTGAGCCGCCACAGGGCGCCGAACTCCCCGTACAGCCGGCCCAGGCGCCGCCGCAGCGCCGGGTCGTCCCAGCGGCCGTTGGCCTTCGCGGTGCGCGCCAGCTCGCCCAGGGTGCGGCGGCAGGCGACGACCTCGCCGACGAAGGCGGTGCCGCGCTCGAAGGACAGGGTCACCATCGTGACCCGCCAGCCGTCGTTCTCGGCGCCGACCCGGTTGGCGACCGGGACCCGTACCTCGTCGAGGAACATCTCCGCGAACTCGGTGGACCCGGCGAGGGTGCGCAGCGGCCGGATCGTCACCCCGGGCGCGTCCATCGGCATGGCCAGCCAGGAGATGCCCCGGTGCTTGGGCGCCTGGGGGTCGGTGCGCACCAGCAGCTCGCACCAGTCGGAGACCTCCGCGTGCGAGGTCCAGATCTTCGAGCCGGTGATCACGTACTCGTCGCCGTCACGGACGGCGCGGGTGCGCAGCGAGGCCAGGTCGGAGCCGGCGTCGGGCTCGCTGAACCCCTGGCACCACACCTCGTCGCCGCGCAGCACGGGCGGCAGCCAGCGCGCCCGCTGCTCCGCGGTGCCCTCGGCGGCGATGGTCGGGCCGGCGTGCAGCAGCCCGACGAAGTTCGCGCCGACGTAGGGGGCTCCCGCGCGCTCGGTCTCCTCCAGGTAGATCAGGTGCTGCGTGGGGGTGGCCCCGCGGCCGCCCGCGTCCACGGGCCAGTGCAGTCCGGCGTACCCGGCGTCGTACAGCCTGCGCTGCCAGCCCGCGTCGTGGGCGCGGCGGCCCGGCCAGTCGTCGGGCGAGGGCCTGGCGGGGAGCTCGGGGAGCACCTTGGCGAGCCAGGCGCGCAGCCTGGCCCGGAACTCCTGCTCCTCCTCGGTGTAGGTGAGGTCCACTCCGCTACCGTCCCGTCCGCCGGTCCTTGTCGAAATCGAGGCCGAGCATCCGGATGGCGTTGCCGCGCATCAGCTTGTAGACGGTCTCCTCGTCGAGTCCCTTGACGTGGTCGAGGGCGACCTCCTTGGTGTGCGGGAAGGTCGAGTCCACGTGCGGGTAGTCGGTCTCGAAGGTGGCGTTGTCGCGGCCGACGACGTCCAGCGAGGCGATGCCGTGCTTGTCGCGGAAGAAGCAGCAGAACATCTGCCGGTAGTAGTACGTGGACGGCGGCTCGGGGATCAGGTCCCTGACCCCGCCCCAGGCCCGGTGCTCCTGCCACACGTCGTCGGCGCGCTCCAGGGCGTACGGGATCCAGCCCATCTGGCCCTCGCTGTACGCCAGCTTCAGCGTCGGGAACTTGACGAGCACGCCGCTGAACAGGAAGTCCATCATCGAGGCCATGGCGTTGTTGAAGCTGAGCGCGGCCTGCACGGCGGGCGGGGCGTCGGGGGAGGCCGCGGGCATCTGGGAGCTGGACCCGATGTGCATGTTGACGACGGTGCCGGTCTCCTGGCAGGCGGCGAAGAAGGGGTCCCAGTAGCCGGAGTGGATGGACGGCAGGCCGAGGTGGGTCGGGATCTCGGAGAAGGTCACCGCGCGCACGCCGCGGGCGGCGTTGCGGCGGATCTCGGCGACGGCCAGGTCGATGTCCCAGAGCGGGATGATGCAGAGCGGGATGAGCCGGCCGCCGCTGTCCCCGCACCACTCCTCGACCATCCAGTCGTTGTACGCGCGCACGCAGGCCAGGGCGACCTCCTTGTCCTTCGCCTCGGCGAAGGTCTGTCCGCAAAAGCGCGGGAAGGTCGGGAAGCACAGGGAGGCCTCGACGTGATTGAGGTCCATGTCGAGCAGCCGCGCCTTGGGGTCCCAGCAGCCGCGCCGCATCTCCTCGCGGGTGATGCCCTCGAGGGTCATCTCGTCCCGGTCGAAGCCGACGGCGGCGATGTTGCGCTTGTACGGGAACTTCAGGTCCTCGTAGATCCACCAGTCGGTGGGCGGCCCCTCGGGATCCATGGTGATCACGTACTTGCCGCCGGTGTAGGCGAGTTCGCCGATGCCGGCGGTGAGGGCCTTGGGGCCGCGGTCGCGGTACTTGGCCGGCAGCCACACGTCGAAAAGGTGGGCCGGTTCGATGACGTGGTCGTCGACGCTGATGATCCGAGGCAGTTCCATGGTGTCCCCTCGCCGCATGCCGAATGGTTCCGTCGATCCGATCCGATCCGCAGTTCCGCCGCTCCGGCCGCCGGGCCGGGACAGCGAATCTGATGGATCGTCAGAAATCTGGAACCAAGCTAGCTCCCCACCCCTGGACCGACAAGCGTCCGCGCTCTACGCTCTGCGCTTGATCTGACTATCCGTCAGGTCTCATCGGCCAGGGGAGGTCGGTCCGGCATAACGGACAGCACCGCAGTCGAACTCAGCCGGTCCCGCACGCTCTGGGACCTGATCGCCCGCCGGGCCGCCACGACCCCCGACGCTCCCGTCCTCATCGAGGCGGCCGAGGACCCCGCCGACGACCGCCGGCTGACCTTCGGGGAGCTGCGGGACCGCTCGGAACAGGTCGCGGCCGGCCTGTACGACATGGGGGTGCGACCCGGCACGGTGGTCGCCTGGCAGCTGCCCACCCGCCTCGAAACCGTGCTGCTCTCGGTCGCCCTCGCCCGCATCGGCGCCGTCCAGACCCCCGTCATCCCCTTCTACCGGGACCGCGAGGTGGGCTTCGCACTGCGCGAGTCGAAGGCGGAGTTCTTCGCCGTCCCGGGCGTCTGGCGCGGCTTCGACCACACGGCGATGGCCGAACGGCTCGGGGCGCGAGGGATCTTCGAGGCCTACGACTCCCTCCCCTCCGGCGACCCGGCGCTCCTGCCCCCGCCCCCGACCGAGGGCACCTCCGTCCGGTGGATCTACTGGACCTCGGGCACCACCTCGGACCCCAAGGGCGTCCTGCACACCGACCGCTCCCTCATCGCGGGCGGCTCCTGCCTGGCCCACGCCCTGCACCTGTCACCGGACGACGTCGGCTCGATGGCCTTCCCGTTCGCCCACATCGCCGGCCCCGACTACACGGTGATGCTGCTCCTCTACGGATTCCCGGCGGTCCTCTTCGAGAAGTTCGCGATGCCCGACGCCCTGGACGGCTACCGCCGCCACGGGGTCACGGTCGCCGGCGGCTCCACGGCCTTCTACTCGATGTTCCTCACCGAGCAGCGCAAGGACCCGGGCTCCAAGCTCATCCCCACCCTGCGCCTCCTGGCGGGCGGCGGCGCCCCGAAACCCCCGGAGATCTACCACGCGGTCGTCCGCGAGCTGGGCTGCCAGCTCACCCACGGCTACGGCATGACCGAGGTCCCGATGATCACGATGGGAGCCCCGGACGACACCGCGGACAACCTCGCGACGACCGAGGGCCGCCCACCGCAAGGCATGTCGATCCGCATCACGACCCCGGAAGGCGCCGTGCTCCCCCCGGACACCGACGGGGAGGTCCGCCTGCGCGGCGAGGCGGTCTGCCAGGGCTACCTCGGCGGCGACCGCAACGACCTCAACACCTCCGTCTTCGACCCCGACGGCTACCTGATCACCGGCGACCTCGGCCACCTCACCGAGGACGGCTACCTGGTCCTGACCGGCCGCAGCAAGGACGTCATCATCCGCAAGGGCGAGAACATCTCCGCGAAGGAGATCGAGGACCTGCTCCACCAGCTCCCCGCGATAGCCGACGTCGCGGTCATCGGCCTCCCCGACCCGGAACGCGGCGAACGCGTCTGCGCCGTCGTCGAACAGCCCCCGGGCACAACCCCGCTGACACTCCCCGAACTGACGGCGCACCTGCGCTCACAGGGCCTGTCCACCCACAAACTCCCTGAACAACTGGAACTGGTGGAGGCCCTCCCCCGCAACGACGCCCTGCGCAAGGTCCTCAAGTACAAACTGCGGGAACGCTACGCATAGAGCCTGCCTCTTGGAAGTGCGGTGCGCATGGTGCTGCATGCCGGATCGAAATCCTGTGGCAGCAGCGCTCGCCCCGCAGCGGCTGATCGAGCGGGTCGTGGGCCTCGACGAGGCGGCAGCGTTGCTGCCTGGCTTCGACCGGGCCTCCCCCGCCGGGATGACGATGATCGATCCGCTCCACGGCTGAATCCACGGCGGACGCGGCCGGGGCGGCGGGCGTGGCGTCGGGATGTGTGCGGGTTGTGGGGTGATGATGCTGCAGTGCGACTTGATCACGTGTCCTATGCGGTGACCCGCGACAGCTTCGTCTCGACCGTCCAGTGGATCGGATCGGCCCTCGGCGCCGGGTTCGTCGACGGTGGCGTTCACCCGAGATTCGGCACCCGCAATTTTATTCTCCCGCTGAGCGGCGGCACCTACGTCGAGGTCGTCACCACACTCGACCACCCCGCCGCCGACCGCGCACCCTTCGCCCAGGCGGTCGCACGCCGCGCCGCCGAGGGCGGCGGCTGGCTCGGTTGGGTGGTCTCCGTCGACGACATCGCCCCGGTCGAGGCCCGCCTCGGCCGCACCTCGGCCGAGGGCCACCGTGTCCGCCCCGACGGGTTCGACCTGAGGTGGAAGCAGATCGGCCTGCTGGAACTGCTGGAGGACCCGCAACTGCCCTACTTCCTCCAGTGGTCGGTCCCCATCGAGGAGCGCCCGAGCGCCGACCCGCGCACCTCCACCACCATCCACGGGGTCTCCATCGCCGGCGACGCCGCCTCCATCGCCGAATTCCTCGGCGAACCGGCCGACCACCCCCTCGAACACATCGACGTCACCTGGGTCGAGGATGAGGAACCGGGCCTGGTCTCGGTCGAGTTCGCCACCGCCCACGGCCCGGTCACGATCTGACCAGGGCCCGACTGCCCCACGGGAGCAGCCGGCTGGGGTCTCCTGGCTAAGCCCCGAACCCGGCCGTGGGCCGTGCTCGCGGACCGGACCTACTCCTCACGTGCCATCCGGTCCCACCTGCGACGACGCGGGATCCGCGCGGTCATCCCGCAGCCGTCCGACCAGATCGGCCACCGCCTGCGGCGAGGACGCCGAGGCGGCCGCCCGCCCGGCTTCGACGCCGAGATCTACAAGCAGCGGAACAGGCGCCCCTACAGCGCGGCCAGGCCGGCGCCGGCGCCGCGGGCCCGGCAGGATGAGAAAGAGAGGGCCTACGCCCCCGGGCCCGGCTTCCAGTCCTTGGCCAGGAGGCCGAGCAGGACCTCGTCCATGAACTCGCCCATCACCCAGGCCGAGGAACGCAGCACGCCCTCGCGGACGAAGCCGTTGCGCTCGGCGGAGCCCAGCATCGCGGCATTGTCCGACAGCGTCTCGATCTGCAGCCGGTGCAGGCCGCGTACGACGAAGCCGTACGTGCACAGCGCCGCGACCACGTCGGTGCCGTAGCCCTTGCCGCGCGCGGCCGGCAGCAGGCCCAGCCCGATGTGCGCGGACCGGCTGTGGTTGTCGATGCCCCACAGCGTCGCGGCGCCGATCAGCGTGCCGCCGGCCAGCTCCACCACGGAGAAGGGGACGTGCCCGTGCTCCTTGTCGTCCACGAAGAGCCGTGGGTCCTTCGAGTCGGGCGTCATCGGCCGCCACGGCCTGCCCTCGGCCCGCGAGGCGTTGACCACGTCGTTGTAGAGCTCGTCCCGCAGGATCGGGATGTCGTCCTCGTGCCGGGCCCTGAGCCCGACCTTTCCACCGCTGAGCATGAGGGCTTCCTATCCGACCGGGCCGGTCGGCGGCAAGCCATTAAGGCGTGCCACCGATCGACTGGGCGGCCGGTGCGGGGTCACGCGTCCGGCGCCGCCACCCCGCAGTAGCCGGCGAAGGCCGCCAGGATCTCGTCCTCCGTGATGCGGCCGTCGCCGTCCGCGTCCAGGGCCGCCGCGACCGGGCCCGCCAGTTCCTCCGGGGTGCCCAGGACGCGCAGGACGCGCGCCGTCGCCGCCGGGGTCGCGCCCGCGCCGTCGGTGTCCGCGGCCGCGATCACCGCCCGCAGGAAGGGCCTCGCGATCTCCGCGAAACGGTGCGGGTTGTCCCGTAGCCGCTTCGCCGCGCCCGTGACGAACTCCTCGCGGGACACCCGCTGGTCCCCGTCCACGTCGGCGATCCCGGCCAGGCCCTGCCAGAAGGCCTCGGCGCCCGCGAAGACGTCCTGGCCCTTGCTGGAGCGGGCCGCCACGGAGAATTCGGCCAGGACCGCCTTGGCCGCCGCGCTGAAGTCCTCCCGGTCGATATAGCCGCTCCCGTCCTGGTCGAAGGTGGCGAATCGGGCGGCGATCTTGCGCTCGTATTCTGCGCTGTCCATATTCGGCGTTCCGCCTTCACGTGTGCGGTGGGGTTCAGTTCAAGACAAGGCAGAGGCTAAGGCCTATGTGGCCTGCGCGTTAAGCGAAGCGGGCAAGGAGGTGGCCGCATCGAACCAGCGCACGAGGAGCGCGACGGGGCGCGTACGCACGTGCCCATGTTCCATGCCGGGAAACCCCGTTCACAGCCTGCGACGGCTCTCTCACGGAGGGCGCGCTTCCACAGCGAGGTTCTCGCAAAACGGGCGCAGACCGCTCTGTGCCCACTACATTCGAGTGGTCGACACACGGCTGAAACCGGGAATCCGGCTGGGGGCACGATGCCGAAGGACGCACCACCGCGCTGGGACCGCCGCATGCAACAACGCCTGGCCCGCGGCGAGGCCGCCGCGCTCGGTGAGCTGTACGACCGCTTCGCCTCGCTCGTGCACGGCCTCGCCCACCGGGTGCTCGGCGACGAGACGGGCGCCGACCGGGTCACCCGCGAGGTGTTCGGCTACATCTGGGAGAACCCGGACGCCTACGACCCCAAGCAGGGCTCCATGCGCTCCTGGGTCGCCCGCGTCACCCAAGGTCAGGCCCTCGCCCGCCTGCGCCAGGCCGAGCTGGGCCGCGGCTCCCGCGAGGAACTGGAGCAGAAGGTGCGCAGCGCCACCGCGGCGGCCCGCGCCGACTTCATCGTCACCTCCATGCCCGCCCCCTTGCGGGCCGCGCTCGAACTGGCCTACTTCAAGCGCCGCGACTACCGGCAGGCCGCCGCCGACCTACAGATCAGCGAGGACGAGGCCCGGCGCCGGCTGCGCCTGGGCCTGCAACTCCTGTCCACGGCCAACGCCCTTCCGCGCGAAGACACCGTCCCGCCCGGACACGGCCCCTCCGGATATGGAACGACCCGATGACGAGCCCCTTCCAAGGCGGCGCCGAAGACGGCGAAGAGTACGAACACCCCGCGAACCCGGGCGGCCCGGCGCGCATACCGGGCCCGCGCGAGGCCGCCGACGACCTCGACCTGACGGCGCCGCGATACCAGGACCACCCGGCGCACCCTGCGCATCCGCAGACCACCGGCCACGCCGAGGTGCCGCCACCCGCCGAACCGGCCGCGCCCGCCGAACCCGCCCCGCCCGCACCCCCGCCCACCCACACCGTACTGAAATCACTGCTCGGCGCATGGGCCCTGGCGGCCTGCTCCGCCGACGAGACGCAGGCCGTGGAGGACCATCTCACCGAATGCGCGCGCTGCGCCGAGGAGGCGCTGCGGCTGCGCGACGCCGTGGGACTGCTGCACCCGGACGAGAGCCTCGACCTCAAGCCGCTGCTGCGCTCGCGCGTGCTGGAGGACTGCCTCGGCAAGCGCCCGGCGCGCATCCCGATACCGGTGTGGGCGAGCCCGTACGACACCGAGACGGCCCGGCTCGACGCGCTGCTACGGGACTTCGGGGACTCCGAGTGGCACACCCCGGTCCGGCTGAAGTGGTTCGAGGAGGAGCGCCGCCAGTCGCGCCGGACCACGGTGGCCGGGGTCATCGGCCACCTGCTGGCGGTGGACGGCCTCGTGGCGGTGGCACTGGGCCTGGACGACCCACTGGGCCTGGACGGGCCCGCGGGCTCCCCGGCCGAGCGCACGGAGCGGTTCTGGGAGGACTCCCCGTACCCGACCACCCGCCGGGTACGCGAGCCGTGGCGGGAACAGAGCCACACCCTGGTCCGTACGGTGTCCTTCGCGGGCACGGGCGTGGCCGAACTGGACGTCGGCTACGGCTCGTTCGCCCTGCCTCTCGGGGACTCCTTCCTCGAGCGGGCCTTCGAGTGCTGGGTCCATGCCGTGGACATCGCGGAGGCCGTGGACTACCCGTACGACCCGCCGTCCGGACCGCACCTGAACCGGATGATCGACCTCGCGGCCCGGCTCCTGCCGGAGGCCCTGGCCGGCCGCAGGCGGGCGGGGCTGGCGGCGCCGCCCCGCGGGCTGGTCGCGGCGGGGGCGCCGGGCCGGACCCTGCGCCTGGAGATCGAGGGCGCGGGAGGCGGCGGCTGGGACATCGCCCTGGACTCCCCGGCGGCGAAGCCCTCAGCGGAACACACCGTGGCCCGGATCGCCCTGGACGGCACCGAGTTCTGCCAGCTGGCCGCGGGCCACATCTCCCCGGAGGAGGCGGCGGCGGGCCAGAACGGCGACCGCGAGGCCATCCGCGACGTCCTCTTCGCGGCAGCCTCCCTGAGCCGGCTTTAGGCCGGGCCCTGCAGACCTGACCCTGCAGACCTGACCCTGCAGACCGGGCGCTGCGGGCCGCCCCGGGCGGCTCCGGCCCGCAGCGGGCGGGCCGGCTACGTGAAGACGACCGTCCGGGTCCCGTTCAGCAGGACCCGGTGCTCGCTGTGCCACTTCACGGCCCGCGCCAGCGCCTGGCACTCGACGTCCCGCCCGATGGCGACCAGCTGGTCCGGGGTGACCTCGTGGCCCACCCGCTCGACCTCCTGCTCGATGATCGGGCCCTCGTCCAGGTCCGCGGTCACGTAGTGCGCGGTCGCACCGATCAGCTTCACGCCCCGGGCGTGCGCCTGGTGGTACGGCTTCGCGCCCTTGAAGCTCGGCAGGAACGAGTGGTGGATGTTGATGATCCGCCCGCTCAGCTCCTTGCACAGAGTGTCCGAGAGCACCTGCATGTACCGCGCGAGCACCACGAGCTCGACGTTCTCGTCCCGCACCAGTTCCAGCAGCCGCGTCTCCGCCGCCGCCTTCGTGTCCTTCGTCACCGGGATGTGCACGAACGGGACCCCGTAGGAGCCGACGAGCTCCTCGAAGTCGGTGTGGTTCGACACCACCGCCGCGATCTCCACCGGCAGCGCACCGATCCGGTGGCGGAACAGCAGGTCGTTGAGGCAGTGCCCGAACTTCGACACCATCAGCACGATCCGCATGCGCTCGTCGGAGCGGTGGATCTGCCAGTCCATCTTGAAGCTGTCGCCGATCGCGGCGAAGCTCGCCCGCAGCTTCTCCACGGTCACCGGCGCGTCGGCCGCGAAGTGGACCCGCATGAAGAACAGGCCGGTGTCGCGGTCGCCGAACTGCTGGCTGTCCTCGATGTTGCAGCCGGTCATGAACAGATAGCTGGACACGGCGTGCACGATGCCCTGCTTGTCCGGGCAAGAGAGGGTCAGTACGTACTGCTGCGTGGCCTGGGGCTGCGGGTCGTCGCTCATGACCCGACAGCCTTCCACATCACACCGCGCGCGTGAGGATCCTCAGGACGTCCAGCGATCGCGGCCGCGCGTCCGGGTCGTCCCCGTCCGCCGTAGCCAGCCGTACGTGGGCTTCGCGCGCGGCCCGTACCGCCTCCGGCCAGGCGTGGTGCTCCAGGTAGCCGGAGACGGGGGCGTCCGGGCCTATCTGGTGCATGATCCGCAGCACCCGCAGCACGGCGAGGTCGACCAGGGCCGCCTCCTGCGAGTCGCGGAAGATCGTTCCGACATACTTCTCCGCCGACCAGCTGTCGAGCCAGGTGTCCTCGACGAGCCGGTACACGGCGTCGGTGACGTCCCCGTACCCCTCGGCGGCGGCCAGCCAGGTGTCCTCCTGGAACGCGGGGTCGGAAAGCATGTGCAGCGCCGAGCGCACGTTGCTGCGCCAGCGCCACCACGGCATGTCGTTGAGGGGCATGCCGCCCATGGTGGAGGAGCGGCCGCCGCGGCGGGAAGAGTTCTTCGAACCTTGGGCGAATGTCACGCTTTCGATCGTACGTTCCCGTCCGGCGTGATCTTGAGGCGCCTGCGCCCGGGCGTCCTCATCCGCTCGGTGCTCACTCTGCGTGTGGGGGCCACCCGTAATTCACCGGGACGTCACCCGATGTTGTGTACACCTCACACTTCAGTTCCCCGGGGCGCGGCATGGTGCGTGCACATGACCACCCGGCGACGCACAGCAGCACTCTCCCGCGCCTTCCTGGCCCGGACCACGGCCCTGGCGGCGGGCGCGTGTCTCGTCGCCGGATGCGGGGCGCTCCCCGGAGGCTCGGGGGGCTCCGGGGGCGCCGACACCCTCACCGTCATGACCTTCGCTCCGGAGGACTCCCAGGCGACCAACATGCCGGGCATGCCGGGCATGGCCAAGGCCTACGAAAGCTGGGTCAACTCCAAAGGTGGCATCAACGGCCACAAGGTCCGCGTCCTGACCTGCAACGAGCACAACACGCCGACCGGCGCCGCCGACTGCGCCCGCAAGGCGGTCGCCGAGAAGGCCGTCGCCGTCGTCGGCTCCTACAGCCAGCACGGGCGCGCCTTCATGGCCCCGCTGGAAGCCGAGGGAATCCCCTTCATCGGCGGGTACGGCATCACCTCCGAGGAGTTCCAGTCCCCGCTCTCCTACCCCGTCAACGGCGGCCAGCCCGCCCTCCTGGCCGGCGTCGGCCACCAGCTGGGGCGCACCTGCGCCAAGGTCGTCCTGGTCCGCCCCGACACCCTCGCGGGCGATTCCCTGCCCGTCCCGCTCAACGCGGGCCTCAAGGCGAACCAGATGGGCGACGCGAGCGACATCCGCGCCGCCGAGGACTCCGCGGACCTCTCCGAACAGGCCCGCGAGGCACTGGCCGGCTCCTCCCCCGGCGCACCCGCGAAGGGCGGCGCCACCACGGCGAAGGACGGGAAGGACAAGGGCTGCGTGGCCGCCGTACTGGGCGCCCGTACCGAGACCTTCTTCGACGCGTTCCGCCGCGCCGACTCCCAGCACCGCAAACCGCAGGTCTCCTCGGTGCTCGGCTCCGTCAGCCAGGCCCTGGTCGACCGCACGGGCGGCAAGGAGAGCCCCTTCGAGGGTGCGTACGTCACCAGCTGGTACCCGGTCGCCGCCGACCCCCTGTGGACGCAGATGCGCAACGTGATCTCCGACCACGCCTTCGGCGACGACGCCGTGGACCCCGACGACAGCGGCACCCAGACCACGTGGATCGCGTACACGGTGTTCAACGAGGTGGTGAAGCGGTTCGAGGACGGCAAGGGCATCACCGCGCGCAGTCTGGCGCGCAAGCTCAACCAGTCCGAACCCGTCAAGACCGGCGGCCTGACCCCCGAACTCAGCTGGCGCTACGAGGACATGCGCGCCGTCGCCGGCTTCCCCCGCATGGTCAACGGCCGGGTCACCTTCCAGGTCGTCGAGCAGGGGCGCCTGGTGTCCCAGCAGGGCGAGCAGTCCATGGACATGACCAAGACCCTGGAACAGTCGCCCCGTCCGAGCTGACGGGGGCCGGCCCCCGCCAGGGCAATCCGCCAGTCCTAGAGCTGACTCTTCTCGCGCTTGGTGAGGCCGTACTTGCCCGCGATGGTGTTCCACATGCTCGCCGCGGACTCCTTGGCCTTGGTGGCCTCGCCGCTCGACCGGTTCCCGGCAGAGGCGTTGCCGGTCGGCCTGGCCTTGCCGCCCTTGCACTTCCCGCCGTCGGCCTTCACGTCGTCCGCCCAGGACGCGTAGCTGTTGTCGGCCTCGGCGGAGGCCTTCCACGCCTTGTTGAGGGCCGCGGTCAGCTTCGCGTTGTTCGGGAGCTGGTCCACCTTGAGCTCCTTGAGCCGGGTCACCAGTTCCTCGCGCTGGCGGGCCGCGTCGCGCAGGTCGGTGGCCGCCTGGTCCAGATTGCTGCAGCCCTTGATGTCCTCGACGGCCTTGATCACCGCGGCCCGGCTGTCGTTGCTGTCCGCGAGGAGCTTGTCCAGCTGGACCGCCTGCGGCTGCGCCGGATCCAGCGGAGCCTCTCCGCTGTCCGTGGCGGAGCTGCCGGGGCTGGGCGCGGCCACCGCGGCACCCGGGTCGGTGTTCTGCGCCTTGCCGTCGCTGAGCAGCGCGCCGACCCCGAGCCCGACGACGGCCAGGCCGACGACGACGGCGGCGATGATCGCGGGCGAGACCCTGCGGGGGGCGGGGGCGGGAGGCTGCTGGTACTGCTGCTGGTGGGGCTGGTTCGGCTGCTGATACTGCTGCTGCGGCGGGTACTGCTGCTGTGGGTACTGCTGCTGGTGCTGTGGCTGGTACTGCTGCTGCGGATGGGGCCGCGGTGGCTGCTGCTGGCGCAGCACCGGCTCCTGGATGGGGGGCAGTTGCCGCGTATCCCCCCGGAACAGCCCGTCGAACCCGGCGGCCGGATCGGCGGGCGCGGCCGGGACCGGCGCAATGTACTGGGTCGCGGCCTCGTCGTGTGCCGCGGGGGCGGCCGGGACCGGCGCGATGTACTGAGTGGCGGCCTCGTCGTGCGCGGCGGCGGGGACCGGCGCCATGTACTGCGTCGCCGCCTCCTCGTGCGCGGGGGCGGCGGGCACCGGCGGAATGTACTGGGTCGGCGCCTCCGGCAGCGGCGGGTAGCCGTAGCCGTGCGGGTCACCGGGGCCCTCGTAGCCGGGGCCGACGACATGGCCCTGCGGGTAGCCGTAGGCGGGGCCGCCGGGTGCGGGGTAGCCGTAGGAGGCCTGGCCGTGCAGGTACTCCTGCTCGGGGCCGGGCTGTACGGGCGGCTGCGGGGGCATCGGCCGGCCGTGCAGGTACTCCTGCTCCCCGCCGGGCTGTACGGGCGGCTGCGCCGGCGGCTGCGCGGGCATGGGCTGGCCCCACGGCGCGCCTGCCTGCGGGCTGCCGCCCTGTCCGCTCTCCGTCACCGGGACTCCCTCTCAGACCTGTCCGCGTCTACGGAACCGTCGGCTCACGCTACCCCTCCCGGGCGAGTTTGCCAGTGCCGGCTTCAGCACCATGATCCGGGCCGGGCACCGGGCGTCCGGTACCGGATGCGGGCCTGCCGGTCGCCACCTGCACCATGACCAACAACTGCTCCTGCAATCCGTACAACCCCGGGGCCCGGTCGAGAGAACCCTGTCCCAGTCCGTGGCCCTGGCGAGCGGAGACACGGAGGTGCCCGCGACGGCCCCGGCCCGGATCCGGATCCAGAAGGCCATGCTGACGCTGTAAGAGGCCGCGCAGATAGGCGCGGTGGCGCCATCTCGGTAGCAGAGCAGGCACAAGTCTTGGCGATCATGGAGTTGCGACGCTCTGTGATCACCGGGGAGACCTGTGCCTGTACTGCCATCATGGC
>NZ_JAPNLJ010000068.1 GCF_026627445.1 Streptomyces sp. H27-H1 | reverse complement strand
CAACGCCACCGGCCCCGCGCTACGAAGCTTCGTAGCGCGGGGCCGGTGGCGTTGTGGGGGAGTGCTCTAGCCGAGCGCCGACTTCACGACGTCCGCGAGGCGCCCCGCGACCGAGCGGGCCTGCTCGATGTCGGCGGCCTCCACCATCACGCGTACGAGCGGCTCCGTGCCCGAAGAACGCAGCAGTACGCGCCCGGTCGTGCCCAGCTCCCGCTCCGCCTCGGCGACGGCCGCGGCCAGCTCGCCCGAGGTGGTGACCCGCGACTTGTCCACGTCGGGGACGTTGACCAGCACCTGCGGCAGCCGCCGCATGACACCGGTCAGCTCGGCCAGCGACTTGCCGGTGGCCACGATCCGGGCCGCCAGCATCAGGCCGGTCAGGGTGCCGTCACCGGTGGTGGCGTGGTCGAGGATGATCACGTGGCCGGACTGCTCGCCGCCCAGCGCGTACCCGTGTTCCTTCATCGACTCCAGGACGTACCGGTCGCCGACGCCGGTCTGCACGACGTGGATGCCCTCGGACTCCATGGCCAGCTTGAAGCCCAGGTTCGACATCACGGTGGCGACCACGGTGTCCTGGCGCAGGTGCCCGGACTCGCGCATCGCCAGCGCCAGCACCGCGAGGATCTGGTCCCCGTCGATCTCCGCGCCGTCCGCGTCCACGGCGAGGCAGCGGTCGGCGTCCCCGTCGTGCGCGATGCCCAGAGCGGCCCCGTGCTCGATGACGGCCTGCTTGAGCAGGCCCAGGTGGGTGGAGCCGCAGCCGTCGTTGATGTTCAGGCCGTCGGGCTCGGCACCGATGGTGATGATCTCCGCACCGGCCCGGGCGAAGGCCTCGGGCGAGACGCGGGCGGCAGCGCCGTGCGCCTCGTCCAGGACGATCTTGAGCCCGTCGAGGCGGTTGGGCAGGACACCCATGAGGTGGGCGACGTACTTGTCGAAGCCCTCGTCGTAGTCGGAGACGCGGCCCACGCCGGCACCCGTCGGCCGCTCCCACGGAGCGCCCGTGCGGTGGTCCTCGTAGACCGACTCGATCCGGTCCTCCAGCTCGTCGGCGAGCTTGTGACCGCCGCGCGCGAAGAACTTGATGCCGTTGTCGGGCATGGCGTTGTGGCTGGCCGACAGCATGACGCCGAGGTCGGCGCCCAGCGCACCGGTGAGATACGCCACCGCCGGGGTGGGCAGCACACCGACGCGCAGGACGTCCACGCCCGCGCTGGCGAGGCCCGCCACGACCGCGGCCTCCAGGAACTCGCCCGAGGCCCGGGGGTCCCGGCCGACCACCGCGGTGGCCCGGTGACCCTCGAAGGTGCCCGCCTCGGCAAGTACGTGCGCGGCCGCCACGGAGAGGCCGAGCGCCAGCTCGGCCGTCAGATCCGCGTTGGCGACGCCTCGTACACCGTCCGTCCCGAAGAGTCGTCCCACTGTTGTCCTCCCGAGTTCACACTTCACTATGAGCAGTTGTGCCAATTATTTGCCGCTTTTGGCGGTAAACGAACCGCCCCGGCAGCACAGAGTGCTGCCGGGGCGGTTTCGGTGCTGAACAGCAGGCGTGATTAACGCTTGCTGTACTGCGGAGCCTTACGGGCCTTCTTGAGACCGGCCTTCTTGCGCTCGACCGCACGGTCGTCGCGGGAGAGGAAGCCGGCCTTCTTCAGCGCAGCGCGGTTGTTGTCCTCGTCCGCCTCGTTCAGCGCACGGGCCACACCGAGGCGCAGGGCGCCGGCCTGACCGGAAACGCCGCCACCCGAGATGCGGGAGATGACGTCGTAGCGGTTGTCGAGCTCAAGGAGCTTGAACGGCTCGTTGACATCCTGCTGGTGCACCTTGTTGGGGAAGTAGTCCTCAAGGGTGCGACCGTTGATCTTCCACTTGCCGGTGCCCGGAACGATCCGGACGCGGGCGATGGCGTTCTTGCGACGGCCCAGGCCGGCGGCCGGCTGGGGGTCGCCGAAGCGGCCGACAAGGGATTCGGACGTGTAGTCACCCTCGACTACGTCCGCGGACTCGGTGGTGTACTCCTCGACGCTGCCCTCGAACTCTTCTTCGACGACAGGGGTCTCGGCGGTGGTCTCGGCCACGATGCTCCTCAGAATTTTCTATGTCTTAGGGGGTGGCCGGAACTACTGCGCGACCTGGGTGATCTCGAACGGCACCGGCTGCTGGGCAGCGTGGGGGTGCACGTCGCCCGAGTAAACCTTGAGCTTCGAGAGCATCTGACGACCCAGGGTGTTCTTGGGGATCATGCCCTTGATGGCCTTCTCGACGGCCTTCTCCGGGTTGTTCGCCAGGAGGTCGTCGTAGCGGACCGAGCGGAGACCACCCGGGTAGCCGGAGTGGCGGTACGCCATCTTCTGGGTCGCCTTGTTGCCGGACAGGTGAACCTTGTCGGCGTTGACGATGATGACGAAGTCGCCCATGTCCATGTGGGGGGCGAACGTCGGCTTGTGCTTGCCTCGCAGGAGGGCAGCTGCCTGGGTCGCCAGACGGCCGAGGACAACGTCCTGGGCGTCGATGACGAACCACTGGCGCGAGATGTCGCCGGGCTTGGGGCTGAACGTACGCACGCGTATGCCTTCGCTTCTTCAGTGGTGGGTCATCCCGAGGGGGGTGAGCCCGAAGGGACGGGTCCTGACATGGGTCACCACGGACGATCACGACAGCCCTGGTACACATCGGGGACGCAACCCGTGGGTACCGCTGGTCATCGGCCCGGTGGACCGGCGTAAGGCAAATTCACGTGAGAATGAGCAAGCCAATACGCATACAAACCAGCAGGATACCCGTGAAGACCTGGAAGGGTCAAAACGCGGTCCGCGAAGCCGACTCTATTGGCTTCGCGGTGCACTCCGGATCGGTCCTGGGTGGGGACCCCGCAGTTCGTACGAGTTCCAGAGTAACCCGGATCGGCCGCAGCGAACGCCGCATGAGCATTCCGGCCACCGCGCACAGGGTGACCATGTCCCGAAATGCCCGCCTCTTGTGCTCGAACTCCGAGGGCCACGGAATGCCCGCCGTCTGGGGCAGCAACGCCACCCAGAACCAGGGTGACCGGGGCATGGAGCCCGCCCGCACCCCCGACGCCAGCAGCAGCGGGAGCACCACGATCAGGTAGTGGTCGAAGGAGGGACGCGACACCAGGAACGCGGCGAGCATCACCATGCAGGCCGTTTCCACCAGCCGCAGTTCGCCCCCGTCACCGTCCGCCGCGACGGGCCGCCGCCAGCGCCGCCAGACCGCCCACAGTCCGCAGCCGGCTCCCGCGAAGGCCAGCAGCACCGCCAGCGGCTCGGGCACCCCCAGCCGAGGCAGCGCGGCGATCGGCGACGCGTCCCAGGGCAGTGCGTAGGAGTCCTGGCCCTGGAACAGGAACGGCAGGGTCTTGGTGAAGAACAGCATCGGGTGCGGCATCATCAGCGCCCCCGCCAGCGACAGCCCCACCGGGACCCCCACCGCCAGGGCCAGCCCCCGCCACTGCCGTGCCAGCAGGAAGAGCAGCCCGATAGGCACCAGCATCGGCTTGCACGCGATGGCCAGGCCCACCACCAGCCCGGCCGCAGCCCACGACCGCCGCTGCGCCAGCAGCAGCGCCACCGGCAGGGCGGCGGCGGAGATGGCCGTCCAGTTTCCGATCAGCACGAGGTTGACGTACGGCTTGTAGGCCAGCGCGAACAGCCCGAAACCGCCGACCGCGAGCCGCGAGCGCACCGGTACCGAGAACAGCCGCAGCGAGGCCCACCAGCCGAGGCCGACGAGCCCCGTCATCCCCAGCGGCAGCACGCAGCGCAGCAGCGGCGCAGGCAGCAGGGCCTCGGGGATCGCCATGATCACGGCGCTCGGCAGGTACAGGAACCGCTTGTCCTCGTACGGGGAGACCCCGGCGAGCAGGGCGTCGGCCGCCTTGACCACGAAGGCGTTGTCCGAGCCCCAGTTCTCCCGCAGGCTCGCCGAGACCGCCACCGACAGCAGGATCACGAGGCCGAGGAACCGCCAGGACCGGGGCGCCGGCCGCAGGAGCCAGGCCACCCGCCGGTCCACGGAGGAAGTGCTGTCCCATTTCATGACCCAGACACTCGGCCGCAGCCCCACAACGAAGTCCCCTCGACCCAAGCCGGGGGCGGTCTACCCCTAGCGCTTCCGCTCGACCCTACGTTCGTCCCAGACGGGCTCCGTAGTCTCCCGTACAACACCGTCTGAACCGAAGACCAGATAACGGTCAAATGTGCGGGCGAACCACCGGTCGTGCGTGACGCACAGCACAGTGCCGTCGTACGCCTCCAGCCCGTCCTGCAGCGCTTCCGCCGACTCCAGGTCGAGGTTGTCCGTCGGCTCGTCGAGCAGCAGCGCCGTGGTGCCCGCCAGCTCCAGCAGCAGGATCTGGAAACGTGCCTGCTGGCCGCCGGAGAGCTTCTCGAAGGGCTGCTCGGCCTGCCGCTCCAGCTCGTAGCGGCGCAGCGCGCCCATCGCCGCGCCGAGCGGCTTCGCCGCCTCCGTCCACAGGATGTCGACGAGGGTACGGCCGAACAGCTCCGGGTGGGCGTGGGTCTGCGCGAAGTGGCCGGGGACGACCCGGGCGCCGAGCTTCCACGTACCCGTGTGCTTGACCTCCTCCCCCGCCATCAGCCGCAGGAAGTGGGACTTCCCGGAGCCGTTCGAGCCGAGGACCGCGACCCGCTCCCCGTAGAAGACCTCCAGCGAGAAGGGCTGCATCAGCCCGGTGAGCTCCAGGTTCTCGACGGTGATAGCGCGCACCCCCGTACGCCCGCCCTTGAGCCGCATCCGGATGTCCTGCTCGCGCGGCGGCTCCGGCGGCGGGCCGGCCTCCTCGAACTTCTGGAAGCGGGTCTGCATCGCCCGGTAGCGGGAAGCCATGTCCGGGCTGCTCGCGGCTTGGTTCCGCAGCCGCAGCACGAGCGCCCTCAGCCGGGCGTGCTCCTCGTCCCAGCGCCGCTTGAGCTCCTCGAAGCGCGCGAAGCGCTCCTTGCGGGCGTCGTGGAAGGTGGCGAAGCCCTCGCCGTGCACCCACACGTCCGAGCCGTTCGGGCTCGCCTCCAGGCTGATGATCTTCTCGGCGGCCTGGGTGAGCAGTTCCCGGTCGTGCGAGACGAAGAGCACCGTCTTGCGGGTGGCTTCCAGCTGCTCCTCCAGCCACCGCTTGCCGGGGACGTCGAGGTAGTTGTCCGGCTCGTCGAGCAGCAGCACCTCGTCCGGCCCGCGCAGCAGCGCCTCCAGTACGAGCCGCTTCTGCTCACCGCCCGAGAGCGTGCGCACCTCGCGGAACTGCGCGCTGTCGTACGGGATCGCCAGCGCGGCCATGGTGCAGACGTCCCACAGCGTCTCCGCCTCGTACCCCTGCACGTCGGCCCAGTCGCTGAGGGCCTGCGCGTACGCCATCTGGGCGGCCTCGTCGTCCACCGTCAGGATCAGCTGCTCGGCGCGGTCGACGGCCTTCGCCGCATCCCGGATCCGCGGCTGGGCCACGGAGACCAGCAGGTCCCGTACGGTCGTCTCGTCGCGGACCGAGCCCACGAACTGCGACATCACGCCCAGGCCGCCGCTCACGGTGACCGCGCCGCCGTGCGGCTGGAGCTCACCGGAGATCATCTTCAGCAGCGTGGTCTTGCCGGCCCCGTTCGCGCCGACGAGGGCGACGACCGACCCCTCCCCCACCCGGAAGGAGACGTCGGGGAGCAGGACCCGCCCGTCGGGAAGGTAGTACTCCAGGTGGCTGGCTTCGAGATGTCCCATGCCGGGCATTGTCCCGGTCCGGCCCCGATCCGCCCAAACGGATTAGCCGCCACCGCGGACCGGCCCCGCCGGCAGTCCTAACAGCAGCCGGCGCCGGGCAGCGTCCGCAGGTTCCGGGCTTCCTTGCTGCGTGCGGCCAGCAGCTCGTCGGCCGGGTAGCCGACCTCCTCCAGGGTCAGTCCGTGCGGCTTGACCACGTGCACCGAGGAGTCCCGTACGGCCGCTGCCAGCACCTTCCCGGGCCAGTCGGTCGGCCGGTGGCCGTCGCCGACGTGCAGCAGGGCGCCGACCAGCGAGCGGACCATGTTGTGGCAGAAGGCGTCGGCGCGGACGGTCGCGGTGATGATCCCGTCGTCGGCCCGCTCCCAGCTGAGCTGCTGGAGCGTACGGATCGTGGTGGCCCCTTCGCGCTTCTTGCAGTACGCGGCGAAGTCGTGCTCCCCGACCAGCGCGGCCGAGGCCTCGTTCATGGCGTCCACGTCGAGGGGCCACTGGTACCAGAACACGTGGCCGCGACGCAGCGGGTCCACGCCGGCCTGGTGGTCGCCGACGCGGTAGGCGTAGCGGCGCCAGATCGCGGAGAACCGCGCGTTGAAGCCGGCGGGGGCCTCGGCGGCCTTCCACACCCGTACGTCGTGGGGCAGCCGGCCCGCGAGGCGCCGGAGCAGCTTGTCCTGGTGCTCGGCCCACACCTCGTCGCGTACGTCGAACTGCGCGACCTGGCCGCGGGCGTGGACGCCGGCGTCCGTACGGCCGGCCACGGTCAGCTCGACCGGGTCCGGGAGCCGCATCACGGTCTGCAGGGCGGACTCCAGCTCTCCCTGGACGGTCCGCAGCACGCGCTGCTTCGCCCAGCCGGAGAAGTCCTTGCCGTCGTAGCTCAGGTCCAGCCTGACCCGGACGTGTCCGGGCTCCACCTCGTCACTCACGTGACAGATCCTCTCAGGCGAAATCTTCTTGGAAACGCAGAACGGGCCCGCCCCGGTAAGGGGGCGGGCCCGTTCACAGCCGATCAAGCCAGCGTGATCCCGAAGGATCAGGCCTCCTTGGTCTCCTCGGCGGGGGTCTCGACAGCCTCCGCCTCCTTGACCGCGCGCTTGGTGGCGGCCTCGGCCTCACCAGTGGCCTGCTGGGCGACCGTAAGGGCCTCGACCAGCTCGATCACGGCCATCGGGGCGTTGTCGCCACGACGGTTGCCGATCTTGGTGATGCGCGTGTAACCACCGGGGCGGTTCTCGTAGCGCGGGGCGATCTCGGTGAACAGCGTGTGCACGATGCTCTTGTCCGTGATCGTCTGCAGCACCAGGCGACGGTTGTGGATGTCGCCCTTCTTGGCCTTGGTCACCAGACGCTCGGCGTAGGGACGCAGGCGACGGGCCTTGGCCTCGGTGGTGGTGATGCGGCCGTGCTCGAAGAGCGCCTTCGCGAGGTTCGCGAGGAGGTGCTTCTCGTGCGCGGCGCTGCCGCCCAGACGGGCACCCTTTGCGGGACGCGGCATGGTCATACTCCTTCATATCTGCACCGGCCGTGTCAGGTACCGGTGACAGTTCCCCCGGGGCGGACGCCCCGGGAAAGTTTCTTAGTACTGCTCGGTCTCGACGAAACCGGCGTCCGCGTCGTCATCGGCGCCGAAGGCGTCGGCGGCGGCGGTCGGGTCGAATCCGGGCGGGCTGTCCTTGAGGGCCAGGCCCATGCCGGCCAGCTTCGCCTTGACCTCGTCGATCGACTTCGCACCGAAGTTGCGAATGTCGAGCAGGTCGGCCTCGGAGCGGGCAACGAGCTCACCCACGGAGTGGATGCCCTCACGCTTGAGGCAGTTGTACGACCGAACGGTGAGCTCGAGCTCCTCGATCGGCAGCGCCAGATCGGCGGCCAGGGCCGCATCCGTCGGCGAGGGGCCCATGTCGATGCCCTCGGCGTCGATGTTGAGCTCGCGGGCCAGACCGAACAGCTCGACCAGGGTCTTGCCCGCGGACGCCATGGCGTCGCGCGGGCGCATGGCCTGCTTGGTCTCGACGTCGACGATCAGCTTGTCGAAGTCGGTGCGCTGCTCGACTCGGGTCGCCTCGACCTTGTAGGTGACCTTGAGGACCGGGCTGTAGATGGAGTCGATCGGAATACGACCGATCTCCTGGCCGACCTGCTTGTTCTGGACGGAGGAGACGTAGCCGCGACCGCGCTCGACGGTCAGCTCCATCTCCAGCTTGCCCTTGCCGTTGAGCGTGGCGAGGACCAGGTCCGCGTTGTGCACCTCGACACCGGCCGGGGGCGCGATGTCGGCAGCGGTGACCAGGCCGGGACCCTGCTTGCGCAGGTACATCACGACCGGCTCGTCGTGCTCCGAGGAGACGACCAGCTGCTTGATGTTGAGGATGATGTCGGTGACGTCTTCCTTGACACCCGGCACGGTGGTGAACTCGTGCAGGACGCCGTCCACGCGGATGCTGGTGACAGCGGCACCCGGGATCGAGGACAGGAGCGTACGGCGCAGCGAGTTGCCGAGGGTGTAGCCGAAGCCCGGCTCGAGCGGCTCGATCACGAACCGCGAGCGGTACTCGTCTACGACCTCTTCGGTCAGCGAGGGGCGCTGAGCGATAAGCATGGTGATTCCTTCATTCGTGGACGCCCACTATTTGACGCCCGACGGACGCGGCCCCGACAGATGTGTGCACGGGACTGCGGACTACAAGGGTACGGGCGGTACGTCCCCCGCGAGGGGTTCGTACCGCCCGAACACTCAAGAACGCACAAGTGCGTCCGCTGCGTCAGACGCGGCGGCGCTTCGGCGGACGGCAGCCGTTGTGCGGGGTGGGGGTGACGTCCTGGATCGAGCCGACCTCGAGGCCAGTGGCCTGGAGGGAGCGGATCGCGGTCTCACGGCCGGAGCCGGGACCCTTGACGAAGACGTCGACCTTGCGCATGCCGTGCTCCTGCGCGCGACGGGCAGCCGACTCGGCGGCCATCTGCGCGGCGAAGGGGGTGGACTTGCGCGAGCCCTTGAAGCCGACGTGGCCGGCGGAGGCCCAGGAGATCACGTTGCCCGCGGGGTCCGTGATCGAGACGATGGTGTTGTTGAACGTGCTCTTGATATGGGCGTGCCCATGAGCGATGTTCTTCTTTTCCTTGCGGCGCACCTTCTTGGCAGCGCCCTGACGACCCTTGGGGGGCATCTAAATCTCCTACGGGAGGTGGTCGGTCCTACAGCGCAAGACCGCTGAACAGGACTACTTCTTGCCCGGCTTCTTCTTACCGGCGATCGCGCGACGCGGGCCCTTACGGGTACGAGCGTTCGTGCTGGTGCGCTGACCGTGCACGGGCAGGCCACGACGGTGGCGAATACCCTGGTAGCACTGGATCTCGACCTTGCGGCGGATGTCAGCCTGGATCTCGCGGCGGAGGTCACCCTCGGTGCGGAGGTTGGCGTCCACGTACTCGCGGATCTTGACCAGGTCCTCTTCGGCCAGGTCACGAACGCGGGTGTCGGGGTTCACACCGGTGGCCGCAAGGATTTCCTTGGACCGGGTGCGACCGACACCGAAGACGTAGGTAAGTGCGATCTCCACACGCTTTTCGCGCGGGATGTCAACACCGGAAACGCGTGCCATTCAATGGCTCCTGTGTGTTCGGGGGTCTTCCGCAGAACCGAACCCCGACCGCCGACCACACCTTTTGGGTGGTGGTACGTCCGGGTCCCCGGCCCCCGCCGGAGGTGCCGCCGGTCCTGGTCAGGACTGGGCGGGTTCTACGTATGTACGTTTACTTACGTCGCGCGAAGAACTGCGTAGTGCAGGTCGGTCGGCGTGCGTCAGCCCTGGCGCTGCTTGTGGCGCAGGTTGTCGCAGATGACCATGACCCGACCGTGACGGCGGATCACCTTGCACTTGTCGCAGATCTTCTTGACGCTCGGCTTGACCTTCATGTTGGTGAGGTTCTCCGGGTCAGTGCCACCACCCGCGCCGGGACAAGACGTCCGGACGGGAGTGACGACAAGATCTACTTGTATCGGTAGACGATCCGGCCACGCGTCAGGTCGTACGGAGAGAGCTCCACGACGACCCGGTCATCAGGGAGGATGCGGATGTAGTGCATGCGCATCTTGCCGCTGATGTGCGCGAGGACCTTGTGACCGTTCTGGAGTTCCACCCGGAACATCGCGTTCGGGAGGGACTCGATCACGGTGCCCTCGATTTCGATGGCACCTTGCTTCTTGGCCACGCTTCGCCTTTCGAATCGGCTACCTTGATCAGCTCCCCGCCTCCGCATGAGGACATGCAGGTGCAAAGGAGCCGACGAGTCAGTCTACGTCAGGGCCCACTGAAAGACGAATCCGGAAAGTGTGCCCTACAGGATAGATCATCAATCCTGCCCATACCGGTCGTCCCAGCCGGGCCGGCCCTGCACGGTCCGGCGGATCAGCCCAGCGGATCCGGCGCCGTGGACACTCCGTACTCGGCCAGCTTCGCCTTGCCGCAGTCCGGGGAGGTCAGCACGATCGGCCCCTCCTCGGTCAGTGCGATGGAGTGCTCCCAGTGCGAGGACCAGGTCCCGTCCGTGGTGATGACCGTCCAGTCGTCCGCCAGGACCTCCGTCTGGGCCGTGCCCAGGGAGACCATCGGCTCGATCGCCAGGCACAGGCCCGGGACGAGCTTGATGCCCTTGCCACGCTTGCGCGAGACGTAGTTCAGCAGGTGCGGGTCCATGTGCATCTCGGAACCGATGCCGTGGCCGCCGTAGTCCTCGATGATCCCGAACTTGCCGAGGCTGTGCTCGCCCGTGGACGGACGCGGCTGCCGCTTGATGTAGGTCTCGATCGCCTTCGAGATGTCCACGAGGCGGTTGCCGAGCTTCATGGCGGCGATCCCGGCCCACATGGACTCCTCGGTCACCCGGGAGAGCTCCACGAGCTCAGGAGCGTGCCCAGAGCCCACGAAGGCCGTGTAGGCGGCGTCGCCGTGCCAGCCCTCGACGATCGCGCCGGCGTCGATCGAGATGATGTCCCCGTCCTTGAGGACCGTCTTGTCGTCGGGGATGCCGTGGACGACCACCTCGTTGACCGAGGTGCAGATGGTCGCGGGGAACCCGCCGTAGCCGAGGAAGTTCGACTTCGCACCGGCGTCCGCGATGACCTTGCGGGCCACCATGTCCAGGTCCCGTGTCGTGGCGCCCGGCACGGCCGCCTCACGGGTCGCCGCGTGGATCGCCGCGACGACCAGTCCCGCCTCGCGCATCTTCACGATCTGCTCGGGGGTCTTGATCTGCACCATGGACGGGCCTTCCACCTTCGGGTTCGGGTCTTCTCAACAGTACGGCCGCGGCGTCCTGGGGACACCGCGGCCGTGGCTGCACTACGGGGGAGCTACTTCTTCAGGGCGTCCATCGCGCGCTTCGTGACGTCCTTGACCTCACCCAGCGCCGGGATCGTCGACACGAGGCCCTGGGCCTTGTAGTAGTCGATGATCGGCTCGGTCTGCGTGTGGTAGACGTCCAGCCGGTTGCGCACGGCATCCTCGGTCTGGTCCTCGCGCACGTACAGCTCGCCGCCGTCGATGTCGCAGACGCCCTCGACCTTCGGCGGCCGGTAGGCCACGTGGAAGATGTGCGAGCTGTCGTTGCGGCAGGTACGGCGACCGGCGAGGCGCTTGACGACCTCGTCCTCCTCGACCTCCAGGTCGAGGACGGCGTCGAGGCTCATGCCCTCGGCCTTCAGCATCACGTCGAGGGCCTCGGCCTGCGACACGTTGCGGGGGAAGCCGTCGAGCAGGAAGCCGCCGGCGGCGTCGGCCTGCTCCATGCGGTCCTTGGCCATGCTGATGGTCACCTCGTCCGGGACGAGGTCACCCGCGTCCATGAACGCCTTGGCGCGCCGGCCCAGCTCGGTGCCCTGACTGATGTTGGCCCGGAACAGGTCGCCCGTGGAGATGTGCGGGATGGAGAGGGTCTTGGCAAGCACGGTCGCCTGCGTTCCCTTGCCCGCACCGGGCGGTCCGACGAGGACGATTCGCATCAGCGGAGGAACCCTTCGTAATTACGCTGCTGGAGCTGGCTCTCGATCTGCTTCACGGTTTCCAGACCCACACCCACGATGATCAGGATGCTCGTCCCGCCGAACGGGAAGTTCTGGTTCGCCCCGAAGCCTGCCAACGCCATCGTCGGCACAAGAGCGATGAGACCCAGGTACAGCGACCCCGGCCAGGTGATCCGGTTGAGTACGTAACTGAGGTACTCGGCGGTGGGCCGACCGGCGCGGATGCCCGGGATGAACCCACCATACTTCTTCATGTTGTCTGCAACTTCCTCGGGGTTGAACGAGATCGCCACGTAGAAGAACGCGAAGAAAACGATCAGGAGGAAGTAGGTCGCGATGTAGTACGGGTGGTCGCCCTTGACGAAGTGCTTCTGGATCCAGTTGGCCCAGCCGGCGGTGGAACCGCTGAACTGGACGATCAGCGCCGGGATGTACAGCAGCGACGAGGCGAAGATGACCGGGATGACACCGGCCTGGTTCACCTTGAGCGGGATGTACGTCGACGTGCCGCCGTACGCACGGCGGCCGATCATGCGCTTCGCGTACTGGACCGGGATCCGACGCTGCGCCTGCTCGACGAAGACCACGAGGGCCACCATCGCGAGGCCGACCAGGATGACCACGCCGAACTCGACCCAGCCGTCCGCGATCTTGCCCTGGAGCTTGATCTGCCAGAGGGCGCCGGTGAAGCCGGCGGCGATCGAGATGAACATCAGGATCGACATGCCGTTGCCGATGCCGCGGTCGGTGATGAGCTCACCGAGCCACATCACGAGGCAGGTGCCGGCGGTCATGGTGAGCACCATGACGACGGTGGTGAAGATCGACCGGTCCGGAACGATCTGGTCCTTGACCGTGCAGCCCTGGAAGAGGGCGCCGCTGCGGGCCGTGGCGACGAGGCCGGTTCCCTGCAGGATCGCGAGCGCGACCGTCAGATAGCGCGTGTACTGAGTGATCTTCGACGTGCCGGACTGACCCTCTTTTTTGAGGTTCTCCAGCTTCGGGATGACCACGGTCAGCAGCTGCAGAATGATGCTCGCCGTGATGTAGGGCATGATGCCGAGCGCGAAGATCGTGATCTGCAGCAGCGCACCGCCGCTGAACATGTTGACGAGGCCGAACAATCCGCCGCTCTGGCCGGACGCCTGGTCAACACAGATCTGAACGTTCACGTAGCTCACGCCGGGGACCGGTACATGGGACCCGAGCCGATACAGCACGATGATGCCGAGCGTAAAGAGCAGCTTGTTGCGCAGGTCGGGCGTCTTGAACGCCCGGGCGAACGCGGTGAGCACGGTGCCTCCTGCGACCCCCGCGCTACTGCGTCAGAGGTGACGGTCTGAGGGATCTACGAATGTTTACAAGCAAAGGTGCAGGCCACCATACCGGCGTCTGCACCTCCCGGGGAACGACCAACCGGGGATGCCCCATATGTGAGGCACCCCCGGTCGGGTTTCTAGCTATTTGTCACTGAGTTCGTCTTAGACGAGCTCGGTCACAGAGCCACCAGCGGCGGCAATCTTCTCCTTGGCGGAGCCGGAAACGGCGTCAACCGAAACCTGCAGCGCCACGGAGATCTCGCCCTGGCCCAGGACCTTGACGAGGCTGTTCTTGCGAACCGCGCCCTTGGCGACCAGGTCGGCCACCGTGACCTCTCCACCCTCGGGGTAGAGAGCGCCGAGCTTGTCCAGGTTCACGACCTGGAACTCGGTGCGGAACGGGTTCTTGAAGCCCTTGAGCTTCGGCAGACGCATGTGGAGGGGCATCTGCCCACCCTCGAAGCGCACCGGGATCTGGTAACGGGCCTTCTGGCCCTTGGTACCACGACCAGCCGTCTTACCCTTCGACGCCTCACCACGACCGACACGGGTCTTCGCGGTCTTGGCACCGGGGGCGGGACGGAGGTTGTGGGCCTTCAGCGGGCTGTTCTCAGCCATGTTAGTCAACCTCCTCAACCGTCACGAGGTGGCGGACGGTGTGAACCATTCCGCGGAACTCGGGGCGGTCCTCCTTGACGACGACGTCGTTCAGGCGCTTGAGCCCGAGCGAACGCAGCGTGTCGCGGTGGTTCTGCTTGCTGCCGATGTACGACTTGATCTGCGTGACCTTGAGGCGAGCCATTACGCACCCGTCCCGGCACGTGCACGAAGCAGAGCCGCGGGAGCGACGTCCTCGAGGGGCAGACCACGGCGAGCCGCGATCTCCTCGGGACGCTGCAGGCCCTTGAGGGCCGCCACGGTCGCGTGCACGATGTTGATCGCGTTGGAAGAGCCGAGCGACTTCGACAGGATGTCGTGAACGCCGGCGCACTCCAGAACGGCGCGCACCGGGCCACCGGCGATAACGCCGGTACCGGGGGCGGCCGGCTTCAGAAGCACGACGCCCGCAGCACGCTCGCCCGTGATCGGGTGAGGAATCGTGCCCTGGATGCGGGGAACCTTGAAGAAGGACTTCTTCGCTTCCTCGACACCCTTGGCGATGGCCGCGGGAACTTCCTTGGCCTTGCCGTAACCGACACCTACAGTGCCGTCACCGTCGCCCACCACGACCAGCGCGGTGAAGCTGAAGCGGCGACCACCCTTGACTACCTTGGCGACGCGGTTGATCGCGACAACGCGCTCAACGTAAGCGGTCTTCTCGGCGGCAGGGCCACCGTCGCGACCCTTCCGGTCCCGCCGCTCGCCGCCACCGGCACCGCTTCCGCGGCGCTGGGGTCCAGCCATTGGATTACCTCTCTCTGTTACGTCCGTGAGTCCCGGAACCGGGGCTTAGAACTTCAGCCCGGCTTCGCGGGCGGCGTCAGCCAGAGCGGCAATGCGCCCGGCGTATCGGTTGCCACCGCGGTCGAACACGACGGTCTCGACACCCGCAGCCTTGGCACGCTCGGCGACGAGCGCGCCGACGGCCTGGGCCTGGGCGCTCTTGTCGCCTTCGCCACCGCGGATCGAGGTGTCCAGGGTCGACGCGGACGCCAGGGTGTGACCCTGGAGGTCGTCGATGACCTGAGCAACGATGTTGCGGTTGGAACGCGTCACGACGAGGCGCGGACGCTCCGCCGTACCCGAGACGTTCTTGCGGATGCGAATGTGGCGTCGGGCCTTGGCGGCACGCTTGTACGCGTCGCCCTTGGCGATCTTTACACCGTATGCCATGGCTACTTACCAGCCTTTCCGACCTTGCGGCGGATGACTTCGCCGGCGTACTTGACACCCTTGGCCTTGTACGGGTCGGGCTTCCGCAGCTTGCGGATGTTGGCGGCGACCTCGCCGACCTTCTGCTTGTCGATGCCCTCGACCGAGAACTTGGTGGGCGACTCGACCTTGAAGGAGATGCCCTCGGGCGCCTCGATCACGATGGAGTGGCTGTAGCCAAGCTGGAACTCCAGGGTGGAGCCCTTCGCGGCGACGCGGTAACCGACACCGCTGATCTCGAGAGCCTTGACGTATCCCGCGGTCACGCCGGTGATCATGTTCGCCACCAGCGTGCGGGACAGGCCGTGCAGGGCCTTGTTCTGACGCTCGTCGTTGGGGCGGGTGACGTTGAGAACGCCGTCCTCACCCTTGACGATCTCGATCGGCGCAGCGACGGTGTGCGAGAGGGAACCCTTGGGGCCCTTCACCGCGACCGTGCGGCCATCGATGGTGACGTCCACACCGGCGGGAACCTGGATGGGGAGCTTGCCGATTCGCGACATTGCTTTTCCTCCGTTCCCGACTACCAGACGTAGGCGAGGACTTCCCCACCTACGCCCTTCTTGCCTGCCTGCTGGCCGGTGAGCAGACCGTGGGACGTGGAGATGATCGCCACGCCCAGGCCGCCGAGCACCTTAGGCAGGTTGGTGGACTTCGCGTACACGCGCAGACCGGGCTTCGAGATCCGCTTGATGCCCGCAATGGAGCGCTCACGGTTCGGCCCGAACTTCAGCTCGAGGACGAGGTTCTTGCCGACCTCGGCATCCTCGACCTTCCAGCCGGTGATGAAACCCTCTTGCTTGAGGATCTCCGCGATGTGCGACTTGATCTTGCTGTGCGGCATCACGACGGAGTCGTGGTACGCCGAGTTAGCGTTACGCAGACGCGTGAGCATGTCTGCGATCGGGTCAGTCATGGTCATGAAGTGGCCTTCGGCCTCTCTCGCCGGGGTTTCCTGTATGCGCCATCCCTCTCCCCACTCAGTGGCGGGACGGGTGCGGTGCGGGGACCTACGGCGTAGTAAGTCGTTATGGGCGGCGGACGCCCAACCACACAAGCCTAAGGCATGCGCGGCCGGGCATCCGCCGACCAGATGCTTACCGAGAGTGCCTGGAAGTTCCCAAGTCCTTGCGGACGAGAGGGAATTACCAGGAGCTCTTGGTCACGCCCGGCAGCTCGCCACGGTGAGCCATCTCACGAAGGCACACGCGGCACAGGCCGAACTTGCGGTACACGGAGTGGGGGCGACCGCAGCGCTGGCAGCGGGTGTACGCACGCACACCGAACTTGGGCTTACGGGCAGCCTTCGCGATGAGAGCCTTCTTCGCCATCTCGCTTACGCCTCCTTGAAGGGGAAGCCGAGGTGACGAAGGAGGGCGCGGCCCTCATCGTCGTTGGTCGCCGTGGTGACCACGGTGATGTCCATACCCCGGGTACGGTCGATCTTGTCCTGGTCGATCTCGTGGAACATGACCTGCTCCGTGAGACCGAAGGTGTAGTTGCCACGGCCGTCGAACTGCTTCGGCGACAGACCACGGAAGTCACGGATACGCGGCAGCGCGAGCGACAGCGTACGGTCCAGGAACTCCCACATGCGGTCACCGCGGAGGGTGACGTGGCAGCCGATCGGCTGACCCTCGCGCAGCTTGAACTGCGCGATGGACTTGCGGGCCTTCGTGACGGCCGGCTTCTGACCGGTGATCGTCGTCAGGTCCTTGATGGCGCCGTCGATCAGCTTGGAGTCGCGGGCGGCGTCGCCCACACCCATGTTGACCACGATCTTCACGAGGCCGGGAATCTGCATGACGTTCTCGTAGGAGAACTCTTCACGCAGCTTGCCCGCGATGTCCTCGCGGTACTTCGTCTTGAGACGCGGAGTGGTAGCCATCAGATGTCCTCACCCGTCCGCTTGGCAACGCGGATCTTGTTGCCCTCGTCATCGAAGCGGAAACCGACGCGGGTAACGACCTTCTGGCCGTCCTTCTCCACAACCAGCTGAACGTTGCTGACGTGGATCGGCGCCTCGGTGATCACGATGCCACCGGTCTGCGAGCCACCAGCGGTCTGGCCGGCCTTGGTGTGCTTCTTGACCCGGTTGACACCCTCGACGAGGACACGGTTCTCAGTAGGGATGGCCAGAATGACCTTGCCCTGCTTGCCCTTGTCCTTACCGGTGATGACCTGAACCAGGTCGCCCTTCTTGATCTTCATGCTTACAGCACCTCCGGCGCGAGCGAGATGATCTTCATGAACTTCTTCTCGCGCAGCTCACGGCCCACCGGGCCGAAGATACGGGTGCCACGAGGGTCGCCGTCGTTCTTCAGAATGACGGCGGCGTTCTCGTCGAAGCGGATGTACGAGCCGTCCTGGCGGCGGCGTTCCTTCACGGTGCGAACGATGACAGCCTTGACGACGTCACCCTTCTTCACGTTGCCACCGGGGATCGCGTCCTTGACGGTGGCAACGATCACGTCACCGATGCCCGCGTAGCGGCGCCCGGAGCCACCGAGAACACGGATGCAAAGGATCTCCTTGGCACCAGTGTTGTCGGCGACACGCAGTCGCGACTCCTGCTGGATCACGTCTATCTCCTGTTTGTCTGCCGGTTCCCGGCGGGGGCATCACTCCGAAGAGCTACCGCCCCCACCGAGCCTGGCGGAACGAACCTGAGGGGCCCCTGGGCGTGATGCCCAGGGCCTCAGATAATTACTTGGCCTTCTCGAGGATCTCGACGATGCGCCAGCGCTTGCTCGCCGACAGCGGACGCGTCTCCATGATGATGACGCGGTCGCCGACGCCGGCAGCGTTCTGCTCGTCGTGAGCCTTGAGCTTGTTCGTACGGCGGATGACCTTGCCGTACAGCGCGTGCTTCACGCGGTCCTCGACAGCGACGACGACGGTCTTGTCCATCTTGTCGCTGACGACGAGACCCTCACGGGTCTTGCGGAAGCCTCGGTCAGTCGTCTCAGTCACGTTCTTCTCGCTCATCAGGCGCTCTCCACCGTCTCGATACCGAGCTCACGCTCGTGCATCAGGGTGTAGATGCGAGCGATGTCCTTACGGACGGACCTGAGCCGGCCGTTGTTCTCCAGCTGACCCGTGGCCGCCTGGAAGCGCAGCTTGAACAGCTCTTCCTTGGCCTCGCGCAGCTTGCCAACGAGCTCCTCGTTGCCGAGCTCACGGAGCTCGGACGCCTTGGTTCCCGTCGCCATCACGACTCACCTGCCTCGCGCCGAACAATCCGGCACTTCATCGGAAGCTTGTGAGCAGCGCGGGTGAGCGCCTCACGAGCAATCTTCTCGTTCGGGTAGGACAGCTCGAACATGACCCGGCCCGGGTGCACGTTCGCGATCCACCACTCGGGAGAACCCTTACCGGAACCCATGCGGGTCTCGGCAGGCTTCTTCGTCAGGGGACGGTCCGGGTAAATGTTGATCCAGACCTTGCCGCCACGCTTGATGTGGCGGGTCATCGCGATACGAGCCGCCTCGATCTGGCGGTTCGTCACGTAGGCCGGGGTAAGCGCCTGGATGCCGTACTCGCCGAACGAGACCTCAGTACCGCCCTTGGCCATACCGCGGCGCTTCGGGTGGTGCTGCTTGCGGTGCTTGACCCTACGAGGGATCAGCATGTCGGTCAGGCCTCCGTTCCGGTGCTCTCGGCCGGAGCGGCGGCGGGAGCGTCGGCCTTGGGGGCCTCGACACCAGCAGCCTGCTGCGGCTTGCGGCCACCACGGCCGCCGCGCTCGCCACCACGGCCACCACGGCCGGCGGGACGGTCGCCAGCGCCTGCGGCACCACGGGCCGGGCGGTTACCCGCACGGGCCGCAGCGTTCTCGGCGCGAACCTCGGCGATGTTCTTGACGTCGCCCTTGTAGATCCAGACCTTCACACCGATACGGCCGAAGGTGGTCTTGGCCTCGAAGAAGCCGTAGTCCACGTTCGCGCGGAGGGTGTGCAGCGGCACACGGCCTTCGCGGTAGAACTCGGAGCGGGACATCTCGGCGCCGCCGAGACGACCGCCACACTGGATCTTGATGCCCTTGGCGCCGGCCTTCATCGTGCCCTGCATGCTCTTACGCATGGCGCGACGGAAGGAGACGCGGGAGGAAAGCTGCTCGGCAACGGCCTGCGCGACGAGCTGAGCGTCGACCTCGGGGTTCTTGACCTCGAGGATGTTCAGCTGCACCTGCTTGCCCGTGAGCTTCTCGAGGTCACCGCGAATGCGGTCGGCCTCGGCGCCACGGCGACCGATGACGATGCCCGGACGAGCGGTGTGGATGTCCACACGCACGCGGTCACGGGTGCGCTCGATCTCAACCTTCGAGATGCCGGCGCGCTCCATGCCGGACGTCATCATCCTGCGGATGGCGACGTCTTCCTTGACGTAGTCCTTGTACAGCTTGTCGGCGTACCAACGCGACTTGAAGTCGGTGGTGATGCCGAGCCGGAACCCGTGCGGGTTTACCTTCTGGCCCATTACCGGGAACCTTCCTTGCTGCTGACGACCACGGTGATGTGGCTGGTCCGCTTGCGGATCCGGTAGGCACGGCCCTGTGCACGCGGACGGAACCGCTTCAGGGTCGGGCCCTCGTCCACGTACGCCTCGCTGATGACCAGCGTGTTGGCGTCCGGGTGGTTGTAGTTGTGTGCGGCATTGGCAATGGCGCTGTCGAGCACCTTGCCAACCGGCACGCTCGCGGCCTGCGGGGCGAAACGCAGGACCGCCTGAGCCTCCGTGGCATCCATGCCACGGATAAGGTCCACCACTCGGCGGGCCTTCATGGGCGTGACGCGGATGTACCGCGCCTGGGCCCTGGCTTCCATGGTTGTCCCTTCGGTGTAAGTCATAGTCATAACCACCCCGCCTTTAGCGGCGCTTCGACTTCCGGTCGTCCTTGACGTGGCCGCGGAAGGTGCGAGTCGGCGAGAACTCGCCGAGCTTGTGGCCGACCATCGACTCGGTGACGAACACCGGGACGTGGATCTTGCCGTTGTGCACCGCGATGGTGTGACCCAGCATGGCCGGGATGATCATCGAGCGACGGGACCAGGTCTTAATGACGGTCTTGGTACCGGCTTCGTTCTGAACGTCCACCTTCTTAATGAGGTGTCCGTCGACGAAGGGTCCCTTCTTGAGACTGCGCGGCATCTAAACCCGCTCCTAGCGCTTCTTGTTCGTCTTGCGGCGGCGGACGATGTACTTGCTCGAAGCCTTCTTCGGCGAGCGAGTACGACCCTCCTTCTGACCCCACGGGGAGACCGGGTGGCGACCACCACTGGTCTTACCCTCACCACCACCGTGCGGGTGGTCGACCGGGTTCATCGCGACACCGCGGACGGAGGGGCGAACGCCCTTCCAGCGCATGCGGCCGGCCTTGCCCCAGTTGATGTTCGACTGCTCGGCGTTGCCGACCTCACCGACGGTGGCGCGGCAGCGCGCGTCGACGAGACGGATCTCACCGGACGGCATACGAAGGTGGGCCATGGTGCCCTCCTTCGCCAGCAGCTGCACGGAGGCACCAGCGGAGCGGGCGAACTTCGCGCCACCACCGGGACGGAGCTCGATCGCGTGGATCGTGGTACCGACCGGGATGTTGCGGAGTGCCAGGTTGTTACCGGGCTTGATGTCGGCCGTGGGGCCATTCTCAATCCGGTCACCCTGCTTCAGGTTCTTCGGCGCAATGATGTAGCGCTTCTCACCGTCGGCGTAGTGCAGGAGCGCGATGCGCGCAGTGCGGTTGGGGTCGTACTCGATGTGCGCGACCTTGGCCGGCACGCCGTCCTTGTCGTGACGACGGAAGTCGATCACGCGGTAGGCGCGCTTGTGTCCACCACCCTGGTGGCGAACAGTGATCCGGCCGGTGTTGTTACGGCCGCCCTTGCTGTGCAGAGGGCGAACCAGCGACTTCTCCGGCGTGGACCGCGTGATCTCGACAAAGTCGGCGACGCTGGAGCCACGACGGCCCGGGGTCGTCGGCTTGTACTTGCGGATACCCATTTCTCAGTCCTCGTCCGATTCCGGACGACTAGACCTCCGTTAGGAGGCCTGGCCGCCGAAGATGTCGATTCGGTCGCCCTCAGCGAGGGTCACGATGGCGCGCTTGGTGTTCGCGCGCTTGCCGAAACCGGTCTTGGTGCGCTTGCGCTTACCCTGACGGTTGATCGTGTTGACCCCGGTGACCTTGACCGAGAAGACCGCTTCCACGGCCTGCTTGATCTGGGTCTTGTTCGAGCCCGGCGCGACGATGAACGTGTACTTGTTCTCGTCGAGCAGCGCGTAGCTCTTCTCCGAGACAACCGGCTTGATCAGCAGGTCGCGCGGGTCAGTGAAGGTCTTGCTGGTAACGGTCGCCTCAGACATCAGGCGTCGCTCCCTTCGGTCTCGTCGGCCTTGGGGCCAGACACGAAGGACTCGAAAGCGGCCTGAGTGAAGACCACGTCGTCAGAGACGATCACGTCGTACGTGTTCAGCTGGCCCGGCTCCAGGATGTGCACCTGGGGCAGGTTGCGGGCGGACAGCCACGCGGCCTCGTCGGCGCGGTCGACGACCAGGAGCAGGTTCTTGCGCTCCGAGATCTTGCCGAACAGCGTCTTCGCGGCCTTCGTGGAGGCGGCACCCTCGACCACACCGGTGACGATGTGGATGCGGGAGTGGCGCGCACGGTCCGACAGGGCACCACGGAGAGCGGCGACCTTCATCTTCTTCGGGGTCCGCTGCGAGTAGTCACGCGGCTGCGGGCCGTGGACGACGCCACCGCCGACGAACTGCGGAGCGCGGGTGGAACCCTGGCGAGCGCGGCCGGTGCCCTTCTGGCGGTACGGCTTGCGGCCACCACCACGGACTTCGCCACGACGCTTGGTCTTGTGCGTGCCCTGACGGGCAGCAGCCAGCTGAGCGACAACGACCTGGTGGATCAGCGGAATGCTGGTCTTGGCGTCGAAGATCTCCGCGGGGAGATCGACGGTACCGGCCTTGTCGCCTGCCGGCGAAAGGATGTCAATGGTGCTCATTACCTCAAGCCCCCTTGGCCGCGGTACGGACCAGGACGAGGCCGCCGTTCGGACCGGGGACCGCACCCTTGATAAGGAGCAGACCCTTCTCCGCGTCAACCGCGTGGATGGTCAGGTTCTGGGTGGTGACACGCTCGTTACCCATACGACCGGCCATGCGCATGCCCTTGAAGACACGCCCAGGGGTGGCGCAGCCACCGATCGAACCGGGGGAGCGGTGCTTGCGCTGCACGCCGTGACCGGCGCCGAGGCCCTTGAAGTTGTGACGCTTCATGACACCGGCGAAGCCCTTGCCCTTGCTGTTGCCCGTGACGTCAACCTTGACGCCGGACTCGAACACAGCAGCGGTGATCTCCTGGCCGAGCGTGTACTCGCTGGCGTCAGAGGTGCGGAGCTCCACCAGGTGGCGGCGCGGGGTTACGTCAGCCTTGGCGAAGTGACCCTTGAGGGGCTTGTTCACCTTGCGCGGGTCAATCTCGCCGAAGGCGATCTGGACCGACTCGTAGCCATCGATTTCGTTCTTGCGGACCTGGGTAACGACGCAGGGCCCGGCCTTGACGACGGTCACCGGGACGACACGGTTGTTCTCGTCCCAGACCTGGGTCATGCCGAGCTTCTCGCCCAGGACGCCCTTGATCTGCTTTGCCATCTTCTCCGTGCCTCTCAGAGCTTGATCTCGATGTCAACGCCGGCCGGAAGGTCCAGGCGCATCAGCGAGTCAACGGTCTTGGGCGTCGGGTCGAGGATGTCGATCAGGCGCTTGTGCGTGCGCATCTCGAAGTGCTCGCGCGAGTCCTTGTACTTGTGCGGAGACTTGATGACGCAGTACACGTTCTTCTCAGTGGGCAGCGGCACCGGGCCCGCGACCGACGCACCAGTGCGCGTCACCGTCTCGACGATCTTCTTCGCCGACGAATCGATGACCTCGTGGTCGTAGGCCTTGAGCCGGATGCGGATCTTCTGTCCCGCCATGGCTACTCCGTAGTCCTGTCTGTTGTGGAAACGCTCTGGTATCCGATCGGCTTGCGGATCACTCCGCCGCTTCCCTCCGACCCACGCGGTCGGGCGTGTCGCGCTCCCTCTACAGAAAATTCCCATACGGAAATTCCCTCGTCCAAGGGGGCGCGGTCCCAAGACCGCAGATCGGGGGCAAACACCACCCGAGTACCTGGTAGGCGCCGTGCTGACACTTCCCAGAAGATTCCCGTACGTCCGCCCCATTGCTGCCCCGAGAGGCAGGTAAGGCGACGAGTACTGTGGGACTCGCTTCCGGTCCTCCCGGCGGGAGGCGCGCAGCATCGGCACTCAGCCGAGCAACTTGAGTAGTCTGCCATACGAGACACGTATGGCGCCAATCGGGCGGAAGAGAATACCCCGCCACGCTGAGTGGTCAAACTGCACCACGCTGCGGGGATCCCCTTGCCCCGGCGCGTGGCTTCAGGCTGCGCCGCCGCCCCTGTCCGCGTCTTCCGGCGCCGCGAAGGCGGGCAGTGCCAGGGCCCCCGCCAGCTGCTCGCGCCAGTCGGCGAGCGGGGGCAGGCCGGCCTCGGCCCAGCGGTCGTGCGCGAGCACGCTGAACGCCGGACGTACAGCGGGGCGTACGAACGCGGCGGATCCGGTGGGCCGGATCCGCTCGGGGTCCAGTCCGCTCAGCCGGTAGGTCTCGCGGGCCAGTCCGAACCAGGTGGTCCGGCCGCTCGCGGTGCCGTGGTAGATCCCACCGGGGGCGCGGCCCGCCAGGGCCGCCCGGCCGAGCTCGACGAGGCGGGTTGCCAGCGCGTAGGACCAGGTGGGCTGGCCGTGCTGATCGTCGACCACGTCCAGGGTGTCCCGCCGGGCGGCCAGCTTGAGCATGGTGGCGACGAAGTTCGGGCCGTGCTCGCCGTACAGCCAGGCGGTGCGGACCACGTAGCCGTCCTGTGGCAGCAGCTCGGCCACGGCGTGCTCGCCGGCCAGCTTGGAACGGCCGTACGCGTTGACCGGGCCGGTCGCGGAGTCCTCGGCGTACGGCTGCGCGGCGTCGCCGGGCAGCACGTAGTCGGTGGAGACGTGCAGCAGGCGGGCGCCGGCCGCGGCGCAGGCCTCGGCCAGGACGCGTACACCGGTGCCGTTGACGGCGGTGGCGGCCTCTTCCGCGCTCTCCGCACCGTCGACGTCGGTCCAGGCGGCGCAGTTCACGACCACGGCCGCGCCCTCGACCGAGGCCCGGACGGCGGCCGGGTCGGTGATGTCGAGATCGCTCCGGCGCAGGCCCACGGCCTCGGTGCGGGCCTCCTCGAGGACGGCCAGGACGTCCTGGCCGAGCATGCCGGCGGCGCCGGTGACGAGCCAGCGCGCGCCGGCCGGGTTGTCGGTCGCCTCGACTGCCTCCGCGGCGCTCACTTCCGCAGCGCCGCCTTGGCCTTCAGGGGCTCCCACCAGGCGCGGTTCTCGCGGTACCAGTCGATGGTCGCCGCGATGCCCTCTTCGAAGGTGACCTGCGGGGTGTAGCCGAGCTCGGAGCCGATCTTGCCGATGTCGATGGAGTACCGCAGGTCGTGGCCCTTGCGGTCCTCGACGCGCTCGACCATCTCCCAGCCCAGGCCGGCGGCTTCCAGCAGGAGGCCGGTGAGCTCCTTGTTGGTGAGCTCGACGCCGCCGCCGATGTTGTAGACCTCGCCGCCGCGGCCCTTGCGCATGGCCAGGTCGATGCCGCGGCAGTGGTCGGAGACGTGCAGCCAGTCGCGCACGTTGCCGCCGTTGCCGTACAGCGGGACCTTCTTGCCGTCCATCAGGTTCGATACGAACAGCGGGATGAGCTTCTCCGGGAACTGGTGGTGCCCGTAGTTGTTCGAGCAGCGCGTGACCACGACGTCCATGCCGTGCGTACGGGCGTAGGCCAGCGCGAGCAGGTCGGAGGAGGCTTTCGAGGCGGAGTACGGGGAGTTGGGCGCCAGGGGCCACTCCTCGGTCCAGGAGCCCTCGCTGATCGAGCCGTACACCTCGTCGGTGGAGATGTGCACGAAGCGGCCGACGCCGTGCTTGCGGGCGGCGTCCAGGAGGACCTGGGTACCCACCACGTTGGTCATCACGAAGGGGCCTGCGCCGGCGATCGAGCGGTCCACGTGGGACTCGGCCGCGAAATGCACGACGACGTCGTGGCCGGGCATCACTCGGTCGACGGCCTCGGCGTCGCAGATGTCGCCTTTGACGAAGGAGTAGCCGGCATGACCGGCGACCGGGGCGAGGTTGGCTTCGACACCGGAATACGTCAACTTGTCGAAGACGGTGATCTCGGCCGCGGGGTCCGAACCGAGCTGCTGGCGGACGAATTCTGAACCGATGAAACCGGCGCCACCGGTCACAAGGATGCGCATAATACGAAGAGTCTAGTCGCTCGCCTACTCAGCCCCCAGGTCGTTCGGCCGCTCCGACACGGGCTCGGACCGCACCCCTTCTTTGCTCTCACAGAGGGTTGGCCGCATGCGTGGAATCGTCTTAGCCGGGGGCACCGGATCCCGACTCTGGCCGCTGACGCGGGCCGTGTCGAAGCAGCTGTTGCCCGTCTTCGACAAACCGATGATCTACTACCCGCTCTCGACGCTGGTCATGGCCGGGATCAGCGAGATCCTCGTCATCACCACCCCGGACGACCGCGACCAGTTCGAGCGTCTGCTCGGCGACGGCTCGCAGTTCGGCGTCCGGCTGGAGTACGCCGTCCAGGAGCGCCCCGAGGGGATCGCCCAAGCCTTCGTGCTCGGCGCCGACTTCATCGGCGACGACTCCGTCGCCCTGATCCTCGGCGACAACATCTTCCACGGCAGTGGCCTCGGCACCCGCCTGGCGCAGCACACCGACTCCAAGGGCGGCCGGGTCTTCGCGTACCCGGTGGCGGACCCGACGGCGTACGGCGTGGTCGAGTTCGACGAGGACGGCCAGGCCATCTCCATCGAGGAGAAGCCGGAGCACCCCAAGTCCCGTTACGCCGTGCCCGGTCTGTACTTCTACGACAACCGGGTCGTGGAGATCGCGCACGGCCTGAAGCCCAGCGCCCGCGGCGAGTTGGAGATAACGGCGGTCAACGACGCCTACCTCCAGGCCGGTGAACTGACCGTCACCGTCCTCGACCGCGGTACCGCCTGGCTCGACACGGGAACCTTCGTGTCGATGGTGCAGGCCTCGGAGTTCGTGCGCGTGATAGAGGAGCGGCAGGGCCTCAAGATCGGCTGCATCGAGGAAGCCGCCTGGCGGGCGGGCCTCATCGACTCCGCACAGCTGCGCGCGCTGGCCGGGCCCCTCACCAAGAGCGGCTACGGGGACTACCTGATCGGTCTGCTCGAAGAGGAGGCCGCGCGATGAAGTTCCGCGAGCTCTCCATCGAGGGCGCCTTCGAGATCACCCCCCAGCAGCACGGCGACCCGCGCGGCATGTTCATGGAGTGGTACCGCTTCGACCGGCTCGCCGAGGTCGTCGGGCACCCGCTGAACCTGGCGCAGGCCAACCTCTCGGTCTCCCAGCGCGGTGTGGTCCGCGGCCTCCACTACGCCGACGTCCCGCGCGGCCAGGCCAAGTACCTCACCTGCGTACGCGGCGCCCTGCTGGACGTCATCGTGGACCTGCGGGTCGGTTCCCCCACCTTCGGCCGCTGGGAGGGCGTCCGGCTGGACGACGTGGACCGCCGTGCCGTCTACATCCCCGAGGGCATGGGCCACGGCTTCTGTGCGCTGAGCGACGACGCCACACTGTCCTACCTCTGCTCGGAGACGTACCACCCGGCGGGGGAGCACTCGGTCCACCCGCTCGACCCCGGCCTGGGCATCGAATGGCCGGCGGACGTCCCGCTGCTGTCCGCCCGCGACGAGGCGGCCCCCTCGGTGGCCGACGCCGCGGCGTCCGGCCTGCTGCCGGACTACGCCGCCTGCGTCGAGTTCACGCGGTCCCTGCGGGTGGAGTAGCCGCCGCACACGAAGCTGCGTACGGAGCCGCGTGCGCCGGGCGGGCACACGCGGGCCGGTACGACGAAGGGCCCCTTCCCCGTCGCGTGAACGACGGGGAAGGGGCCCTCCTGTCAAACATGGTGCTCGTTCGCACGAGCTACCAGGTCAGAACACGAATTACTTCGTGATCTTGATGACCTGGCCGGCGCCCACGGTACGACCACCCTCACGGATGGCGAACTTGAGGCCCTCCTCCATGGCGACCGGCTGAATCAGCGCGACCGTCATCTCGGTGTTGTCGCCCGGCATGACCATCTCCGTGCCGGCCGGCAGGGTGACAACACCCGTGACGTCCGTGGTACGGAAGTAGAACTGGGGACGGTAGTTGTTGAAGAAGGGGGTGTGACGGCCACCCTCGTCCTTCGACAGGATGTAGGCCTGGGCCTCGAACTCGGTGTGCGGCGTGACCGAACCCGGCTTGATGATGACCTGGCCGCGCTCGACGTCCTCGCGCTTGATGCCACGGAGGAGCAGACCGACGTTCTCGCCCGCCTGGCCCTCGTCGAGCAGCTTGCGGAACATCTCGATGCCGGTGACCGTGGTGGTGGTCTTGGCTTCCTTGATACCGATGATGTCAACGGTCTCGTTGACCTTCAGGATACCGCGCTCGATACGGCCGGTGACGACGGTACCGCGACCGGTGATCGTGAAGACGTCCTCGACGGGCATGAGGAACGGCAGCTCGGTGTCACGCGGGGGCGTCGGGATGAAGTCGTCGACGGCGGCCATGAGGCCGAGAAGCTTCTCGCCCCACTCCTTGTCGCCCTCGAGCGCCTTCAGCGCGGAGACGCGGACGACCGGAAGGTCGTCACCCGGGAAGTCGTAGTCCGACAGGAGCTCACGAACCTCGAGCTCGACGAGCTCCAGGATCTCCTCGTCGTCCACCATGTCGGCCTTGTTCAGGGCGACGACGATGGAGGGGACGCCGACCTGGCGGGCCAGGAGCACGTGCTCCTTGGTCTGCGGCATCGGGCCGTCGGTGGCGGCGACCACGAGAATCGCGCCGTCCATCTGCGCGGCACCGGTGATCATGTTCTTGATGTAGTCCGCGTGACCGGGGCAGTCAACGTGGGCGTAGTGACGCGCCTCGGTCTGGTACTCGACGTGCGCGATGGAGATGGTGATACCGCGCTGGCGCTCTTCGGGAGCCTTGTCGATCTGGTCGAAGGCCGAGGCCTCGTTCAGGTCCGGGTACGCGTCGTGCAGCACCTTGGTAATGGCGGCCGTAAGGGTCGTCTTACCGTGGTCAATGTGACCGATGGTGCCGATGTTGACGTGCGGCTTAGTCCGCTCGAACTTCGCCTTCGCCACGGGGTCCTCCTGGAGAGTGGTTCTGTACGCCTTACTCATCGGCGCCAGGTGATCTTTGCTGGATAGCCGGTTCCCCGGGGGCAACGGGAGGGTTACTCCTGTTGCCCCAGAGGCTCCGGTGACAAGCCTAAAGCGTGTACTCGGAAGAGTTACTCGCCCTTGGCCTTCGCGATGATCTCCTCAGCGACGTTCCGGGGAACCTCGGCGTAGGAGTCGAACTGCATCGAGTAGCTGGCGCGACCCGAGGTCTTGCTGCGGAGGTCTCCGACGTAGCCGAACATCTCCGAGAGGGGCACGAGGCCCTTCACGAGGCGAGCACCGTGACGCTCCTCCATGGCCTGGATCTGGCCACGGCGGGAGTTGATGTCGCCGATCACGTCACCCATGGACTCTTCGGGCGTGGTGACCTCAACGGACATCATCGGCTCGAGGAGCACGGGAGAAGCCTTGCGCGCGGCCTCCTTGAAGGCCTGCGAACCGGCGATCTTGAAGGCGAGCTCGGAGGAGTCGACCTCGTGGTAGCCACCGTCGAGAAGGATGACGCGGACGCCAGTCATCTCGTAGCCGGCGAGGATGCCGAACTTCATGGCTTCCTGCGCACCCGCGTCGACCGAGGGGATGTACTCCCTCGGGATGCGGCCACCGGTGACCTTGTTCACGAACTCGTACGCCGGACCGTCGGCCTCGAGGATCGGCTCGATCGCGATCTGCACCTTGGCAAACTGACCGGTACCACCGGTCTGCTTCTTGTGGGTGTAGTCGTGACGCTCCACCGTCTGGCGGATCGTCTCGCGGTAAGCGACCTGCGGCTTGCCGACGTTGGCCTCGACCTTGAACTCGCGCTTCATACGGTCGACCAGCACCTCGAGGTGCAGCTCGCCCATACCACCGAGGATGGTCTGACCGGTCTCTTCGTCCGAGTGAACGTGGAAGGAGGGGTCCTCCTCCGCGAGAGACTGGATGGCGACACCCAGCTTCTCCTGGTCACCCTTGGACTTGGGCTCGATGGCGACCTGGATGACCGGAGCCGGGAAGTCCATGGACTCCAGGATCACGGGTGCCTTGTCGTCACACAGCGTCTCACCAGTGGTGGTCTGCTTCAGGCCCATGACGGCGACGATGTCACCGGCGCCCACCGCGGCGATCTCTTCACGCTTGTTCGCGTGCATGCGGTAGATCTTGCCGATGCGCTCCTTCTTGCCCTTGACGGAGTTCAGCACCGCAGTGCCGGCCTCCAGGCGGCCCGAGTAAACCCGGACGAAGGTGAGCTTACCGAGGTGCGGGTCGCGCATGATCTTGAACGCGAGAGCCGAAAGGGGCTCCTCGTCCGAAGGCTTGCGCTTCACGACGACCTCGGCGTCCCGGACGTCGTGGCCTTCGATGGCCTCGATGTCCAGGGGCGACGGGAGGTAACGGATGACGGCGTCGAGCAGGGGCTGAACGCCCTTGTTCTTGAACGCCGTGCCACAGAACACCGCGGTGATCGTGGCGCCGTCGCCCTTGCCGGAACCGATGATGATGCGGCGCACGGCCTCGTGCAGCTGGTCCGCGGTGGGCTCGATGCCCTCGAGGAACAGCTCCATGAGCTGGTCGTCGTTCTCGGCGACCGTCTCGACGAGCTTGGCGTGCCACTCTTCAGCGGCTTCCTTGTGGGTGTCCGGGATGTCGACGATGTCGTACATCTCGCCCTTGGTCGCCTCGGCGGACCAAACGAACGCCTTCATGGTGACCAGGTCGACAACGCCCTGGAAGTCCATCTCGGAGCCGATGGGGAGCTGCATGACGATCGGAACCGCACCGAGGCGGTCCTTGATCATGTCGACACAGCGGTGGAACTCGGCGCCGGTGCGGTCCAGCTTGTTGACGAAGCAGATGCGCGGCACGCCGTAGCGGTCCGCCTGACGCCAGACAGTCTCGGACTGCGGCTCTACGCCGGCCACACCGTCGAAGACGGTGACGGCGCCGTCGAGGACGCGGAGCGAACGCTCCACCTCGACGGTGAAGTCGACGTGACCCGGGGTGTCGATGATGTTGATGGTGTGGTCAACATCGTCGAGCGGCCAGTGGCAGGTCGTAGCGGCAGACGTGATGGTGATACCACGCTCCTGCTCCTGCTCCATCCAGTCCATCGTGGCAGCGCCGTCGTGGACTTCACCGATCTTGTAAGACACACCGGTGTAGAACAGGATGCGCTCGGTGGTGGTCGTCTTGCCCGCGTCGATGTGAGCCATGATGCCGATGTTGCGCACCTTGGCCAGGTCAAGCGAAGTGGTAGCCATATCGGCTCAGTCTTCTCTCGGTCTCGATGTGGGTTTGGACTACCAGCGGTAGTGCGCGAAGGCCTTGTTGGACTCGGCCATCTTGTGCGTGTCCTCACGCTTCTTGACGGCAGCGCCAAGACCGTTCGAGGCGTCGAGCAGCTCGTTCATGAGGCGCTCGGTCATGGTCTTCTCACGACGGGCGCGGGAGTAACCCACGAGCCAGCGGAGGGCCAGGGTCGACTGACGACCCGGCTTGACCTCGATCGGCACCTGGTAGGTGGCGCCACCGACACGGCGGGACTTGACCTCAAGCGACGGCTTGACGTTCTCCAGCGCGCGCTTCAGCGTGATGACCGGGTCGTTGCCGGTCTTCTCGCGGAGGCCTTCCATGGCGCCGTAAACGATGCGCTCGGCGGTGGAGCGCTTGCCGTTCATGAGGATCTTGTTGATGAGCGAGGTCACCAGAGGAGATGCATAGACCGGGTCGATGATGACCGGGCGCTTCGGGGCGGGGCCCTTACGAGGCATTTCTACTTCTCCTTCTTGGCGCCGTAGCGGCTGCGGGCCTGCTTGCGGTTCTTGACAGCCTGCGTGTCAAGCGCACCGCGGATGATCTTGTAACGAACACCCGGCAGGTCCTTCACACGGCCACCACGCACGAGCACGATGGAGTGCTCCTGCAGGTTGTGTCCCTCACCCGGAATGTAGGCCGTGACCTCGATGCCCGAGGTCAGACGCACACGCGCGACCTTACGGAGCGCCGAGTTCGGCTTCTTCGGGGTAGTCGTGAACACACGCGTGCAGACGCCGCGACGCTGGGGCGAAGCCTCAAGCGCGGGGGTCTTGGTCTTCTCGACCTTGTCCTGCCGGCCCTTACGGACCAGCTGCTGGATCGTAGGCACTACTTCTCCGGTTTCTGTGTGCCGTGTAGTGAAGCTAACCTGGAACATTTGCCGACCCACGCGGTCGGGTGTGTCGGATCCGGCGGACCTCCACGCAAGCGTGGAAACGCATGAATCGCGGTGGCTGATACGGCTCAAGTGCGGTTGATGGACACGCACAGGAGCCCAGGCACACCCCAGGCACAAGGTCTGAGCGTACCCACCGCATCCACTCCGGTCAAAACAAAAGCCCCTGCCCCCCTACGCCGAAGTACCCGCAGGCCAGTCGCCACAAGGCCGAGGCCCCGATGCGGCCCCTCCGACGTGCGGTGGTGGTGCGCATGTGCTAAACGGAGGCCGCCGCCCCCGAGGCCCGCGGCGGCTCCTCGCCCTCGGGCCCCCACCAGGACCATCCCCCCTCTCCCCCACCCCCTGCTC
>NZ_JAPNLJ010000067.1 GCF_026627445.1 Streptomyces sp. H27-H1 | reverse complement strand
CCACCGCGGGGCAGGAACGGCTCCAGCCGCTCCCACTCCGCGTTCGTCAGATCTCCCCGCCCCACCATGCTGACCAGCCTGAACCAGACAGCATGATCACGTCAGGAGATCCAGGAAACAGAACCTAAGGGCGGCCCACGCCCCGAAGGCGACTACGGCGAGTCCACCGAGCTGCATCATCACGATCCCGACTGTGCCAGACCGGTACGACAGCCGTGACCAGTCGGGGCAAGCGGACGGCCGTCAGGTCCTTCGCCAGTCCGTGCGGGCCCCTGCGCCCGCACGCGCGTCCAGAAGCGCGGCGAAAGTGCCGTCACGCCGTTGTGCCGTCAACGGCTGTCTGATCTGCGGTGAGGGTCCTACGAGCGTCGCAGACGTCGCAGGCTTCGGCGATGGGGTCGTGGGCGACCATGAAGCGCCGGACGTGCGCCTTTCAGCGCATCCGGCTCAAGCAAGCCCCGAGGGCTTCGCAAGTCAGCAGGGTTATGTGGCTGTCAATGGCCTTGAAATGCGGTTCTGATCCACTCTCTGTACCGGCATCGTGATCTGTGTGACGAAGAATCAAGAAGCGGTGGCCTCGCAGGGCACGGTAATACACGCCGGGTGGGACGGGCCGTTCGAGGAGTTGATGGGTCGGTTCGCGAGCTGCTTCCCGCGCCGGGAGACCCGGCTGACCTGCCGGAACATGGTCTCTGGGCTGCTGATGGTCAAGGAATCGGCGAACTGCTGGTCGTTGGCCGAGGCGATCGGCCACAGCGGTCCGCATGTCCTGCAGCACTTCTCGTCGAGGGCCCGCTTCGACACCGAGGTGATCCGCCGGTCGGTCGCGGCCTGGACGGTGGAGCAGCTTGGCGAGAGGGAGGTGATGTTGGTGGTGGACGAGACGGGTGATGAGAAGTCGTCCCTCGACGCGGTCGGCGCGGCCCGGCAGTACGCCGGGGCGCTGGGCGGGATCGGCTGTGCCAGGTCGCGGTACACCTCTCCTACGTGAGTGCCGAGGGGCACGCGCTGGTCGACCGTCGGCTGTACCTGGGCGAGGCATGGGCGGCGGACGACGAGCGCCGTGAGCTGGTCGGGGTGCCCGACGAGAGGGCGTTCGCCACCAAGCCGCAGCTGGCCGGCGACATGCTGGAGGACGCCCACGCCTCCGGGGTGCGCACCGCGTGGGTGGCCGCCGACGAGGTCTACGGCGGACGGGAGTTGCGTGCTCGGATCCGTGCGCTGGGCTACGGCTACGCGATCGCGGTACTCACCAGCCACTCGGTCACCACCCCGGGCGGCGGGAAGACGAAGGTGACCGCGCTGCTGGAGCGGGTGCCGAAGCGGGCCTGGATGGGGCTGAGGACCGGCCATGGCACCAAGGGCGAGCGGCTCTACGTCTGGGCGATGATCGACGTGAACCCCGACGACGCCCCGCCCGGTCAGGCCGCTGGGCACAGCCAGGTCCTGGTCCGACGCCACCGCCGCACCGGCACCCTTTCCTTCTACCGGACCTGGCACCCCGACCCGCAGCCGATATCGGCGCTGGTCAGCGCGGTCTGCCGCAGGTGGCGGGTCGAGGAGGACTTCCAGGGAGCCAAGGGCCTGGCCCACCTCGACACTGGCCAGGTCACCTGCTGGACGTCCTGGCACCGCTGGAGCCTCATGTCAATGATCGCCTACGCACTCCTGGCCGCCGGCGCCCTCCACGAGCGGCAACGCGCCCACCCCGCCGACCCCGACGACGAGTTGGCCATGGTGTCCGTCAGCCCGCGCGAACTCCTCGCGCTGTTCCGGGTCCTGGCCCTGCCAAGGCCCCGCCAGGACACCGATCCGGCACACGCCCTGCACTGGTCGAACTGGCGTCGCCGACACCAGCATCGCGCGACGGCCTGCCACCGCCACTGGAACAACGTCACAGCAGTGGCCATCGCATGATAGGAACCTCACACCTCACGAACTACAGCTGCCGTGTCCTTGCGCGCACTTCGAAGGCTGCCCCGGCCCGCAAGGCCAGGGCAGCCCTATGGGCGGCATCGGTTGTATGTCGTTCGAGGGCAGCAGTCAGGTCTTCGCGATTCACGACGTGCTGGCCTCTACAACGGTGGCGGCATGAAGATGCGTCACTGGGCGTACTGGCAGGACCGCGCCTGGTGGCGGAACACCTCCTGGACGTCCTTGAAGAAGAACAGCCACACCTGGTCAGCGGCCCAGAACCTGTTCGTGCACATGTTCAACTACCGCCAGCCCGGCTACGTGAACAGGTCGTACAATCTTCGCCCTGGAGACATCCTGTTCTTCACCTGGAAGAAGGACGACGGTGTGTACAACCACACAGCGGTCGTGACCGGCAACAATCAAGGCGTCGTCCGTGTCGCCCAGCACGGCTACAACGCCCACGACACACTCGCGGCGATCATGGCTCGGAACAGGACCGGCCCCAATCCGATCGTCGAGGTCGGCGCGCTCCGGCCGAGGTCTCGATGAGGCCAGGACCGGCCTTGCGGGCCGTGACCGTCTTCGCGACGGCCGTCGGCATGCTGACCGCCTGCTCCTCGGCCTACGATGCCGAAGACGTGGCGTACGCCGGCGACTACGGCAGCCACCCGCCGCTCGCCGTGGTCGGCTACCCCTCTACCGGATCCCTTGGTATCACCCAGCAGGTGGTGTGGCGCATCGCCGACGGCAAGGTGGGCGAGCTGGCGGCGCTGGTGGCCGAGAAGGAGGACAAGGGCGTCCCCGAGAAGACTGCCGAGAACTGGATCGCGGCATTCGCCAAGGGTGCCCGGGGCAAGGTGACCGCGGAGTTCTACGACGAGGGCTCGCTCCGGCAGGAGGTTGTGCTCTATCTGCACGAGACCGGCCAGATCAAGCAGATCCAGGTCCGGGCCACCAGCGTGGACGGCAAGGACGTCTGGCGCGTGACTATGGACGAGCCTGCCCCCGAGGAGGCCACCGCCGTGCACCCGTGGGTGCCGAAGAAGCCCGGCGAACTCGGTTCGAAGACCGCACGGTGAGCTAATTCGGACGCGCCTGGCAAGGGGCGTCGCCCACGTGGGAAACCGCGTGGGCGGCGCCCCTTTGCGGCATGGTCCGCGCCCACACCGCCACCTTGCGCTCAGAGAGATACTCACTGGCTTTGTTGAAAACACCTTCGCGACCTTGCCCACCCCGCCTACCCCGCGAAGACCGCCAGGCTCAACGCGGCGAGCGGGAGCCATCTGGGGAGGCGGGCCAGCTCCACGGCGCGGGCAGTGAGGAGAAGTGAAGGCGGATCGGTAGGGCTGTGCACGGCTCACCTGGCGCCCCCGTCTTGAGGCCGGTGGGGTTGGGGGTGATGCGGATCCCGAAGTCCTCCCCAGGGCTGCTCTTCGTTCCCCAGGGGTTGCTCTCGGTGCTGAGATCGATCTTGCTGGCTACTGGATCTTCTTTATGGTGTGGCGAGTGAATCTGCGGGACAGAGCGAGGGGCATCACATGACGCAGCAGGGGGCCATCGCGATAGAGCGGATGGACGGATCAGTCGCGGTGAATGCTGAGGACGAGTTCAGGCTGGTCTATGCCGAAGCGTTCGCCGAGCCTCCCTACAACGAGACCGAGGACGATGTCGCCGCCGCCTTCCACCGCTTCCCCGCCCAGACCCGTAGGCAGGCCTTCCGCGCCGCCTTGGCCCGTGCCGGGGGCGGCGAGCCAGTCGGTGTGGCATACGGCTGCCCGCTCAGCGCGGACACGGGCTGGTGGGACGAACTGACTGTGCCGGTGGCCGACGACATGCGGCGGGAGGACGGATCCCGCACCTTCGGGCTGATGGAACTCGCCGTGCGCGGACCGTGGCGCGGGCAGGGCATCGCGCGGGGGCTGCACGAGACGCTGCTTGACGGTATTGAGGCCGAGCGGGTGTTGTTGAACGTCCACCCGGCCAGCAAGGCGGCGTCGGCTGCCTATCGGGCTTGGGGATACCGCAAGGTCGGCGAGGCGAGGCCGTGGGGGACAGGCGCCGACCTCCACGACGTGATGCTGCTCGACCTGCGCTGACTCTGTCGTCAGACGTTCCACCCCCACTCGCCGGACGGTAGAAGCCCCTTGCCGGCGGCCCACGATCCTCTGGAGAATCCCGACGCGGCATCCCCGCCCTGCGCTGGACGCCCCGGACCAACCTCGGTGCCAACCGCGGTTCCAGCGATCCCGGAGCCGGTCAAAGTGCCTTCCAGAACGACCCGGGCCGCTCGCGGGCAAGCGGCGACGAAGCGGTCGCAGTCAGTGATGGACAGATTGCACACCCTCAACCGCCTCGCTGACCGTCCGCAGCCGGGGGCCGAGTCGGGGGTGGTCGGGGCTCCGCCGGGCGACGGGTCTATGATCTTGCAATTCGGACGGGGGACTGAACATGGCACTGGATTTCGGGCAGGAATGGAGCCGCGACCGCGCGGTGGCTGTTGACGGCAATGCTGCTATGCACTTGAACAGCGTGCCCACGGACCCCTTTACCCCAGGCAGGCCCGCGGACTTCGCCTCCAAGCCTGCTGAGAAGCAGGCGGCGGCGGGCGTGATCGAGTCGGAGCTTGAGCCGGACACGAAGAAGGCCTCCGAACGTGCGGACCGAACGACCGGCGCGGCTCAGAAGGGCTTCGACGGGTGGGAGACGGCTGCGGGCCTGAAGAAGGTCGCGGACACCTGGGACCAGCAGGTGAAAGCCCTGATGGGCCGGCTGTCCTCGGAGAAGGCGGCGCTGCGCGGCTCGTCGGGGCTTTTCGTGCGTAACGACACCGGTCTGGGCAGCCAGTTCCTGACCTCGAAGTCCAAGCTCGACGGTTTGTAGGGGCCCGCGATGTTGACGTACTACGAGGTCATGACCACGGATTTCGGCCTTCTGACAACGGCAGCCGCCGATTGGGAGGCGATGGCCGGTGAGATTGCCAAGGTCGAGCGCCGGTACGGCGACACCGTCCAGAAGATCACGATGGGTTCGAACTGGCAGGGCCTCAGCGCCGGGGCCGCTCACACGAAGTTCGCGGCGACGCGCTACGAGTACTCCGCCGCGCAGATCCAGGCCAAGGCGATCGGTAGTCTCCTGCGTGAGGCGCACGAGAAGTTCACCGACCTGAAGACGAAACTCGAAAGCGCCCGGGACGACGCGGTAGCGGCTGGCATGAGTGTCTCCGAGCAAGGACGCGTCGCCTTCGACTACGCGGCACTCACCCCGGCCGAGCGCAGCGCCTACCAGCATGATCCCGATGGGCAGGCGTCCATCCGGACCGCGGTCACCAAGTGGCAGCAGCACCTTGATGACCGGGTGAAAGCGGTCGCGGAGCTCGACGAGGGTGTAAAGGTCGCCCTCGGGCGGGCCAGCGTCGACAGCAACAAGGACGCGTTCGGCAAGGGCGCCGATGAAACGATCGGCGGGTTCAACGCCGGCGCGGAAAGCGACCTGGCCAAGGCGATGAAGCCCGATGATGCCGCCGTCGGGACGAACCCGGACAGCAGTACCGGCGTCACAGTGACCGGCCCCAAGTACGGCAAGGAGGGTTCGGTCAAGGCGTACGCGGACGGATTCCACGAAACCGCGAAGGGGTCGATGACCGAGGGAGACCTGACGTTGTCGGGGATCGCCGACATCTACGGCGGAGCCAGGGCCAGCGCGAACTACGGATTCACCGATCAGGGCATCAACGCGAAGGCCGAGGCGTCCGCGGGCGTGCGGGGCCTTGCCGAGGGGCGGGCCGAGTACGGCTACGTCGGTGGCTACGGCCGGGCCGAAGGGTTCGCCGGCGCCGAGGCCAGTGTCAGTGCCAAGGCGACCAAGGAAGAAGTGTCCGTCGGGGCGAAGGCCTTCGCCGGAGCCAAGGCCACCCTGGCCGGCGGCGCGGAGGCCTTCGGTATCGGCGTCGGTGTGAACGCCGAGGGATGGGCCGGGCCCGGTGCGGAAGCCTGGTGGGGATACAAGAAGGACAAGGAGACCGGCGTCTGGAAGATCGGCGGCGACGCCGGCCTGTCCCCGATCCTGGGCGGGAAGGTCGGACTGGAGATCACCGTCGACCCCGGCAAGGTCACCGGCGCCCTCGGTGACGCGGCCGGCGCCCTGGGCGATGCCGCCGACACGGTCGGCGGCTGGTTCGACTGATAAACACCACCGAGGAAGGAACACCCCGCATGCCCGCACCGCTGCCCGTACCGATCGAATTCCGGCTGCCCGACGGCTGGCTCCCCGCCCGCCCGGACGGCCTCGACACCCGTGAGGTGGCCTTCGCCGCCGTCCACCCCCACCCCGACGACGGCTACGCGGCCAGCATCACCATCGCCGGCCAGCATTTGACCCCAGAGCAGAACCTTGCCGAACTCGCCGACAGCGCCGTGCAACAGCTGCATGACCTCGCGGACCCGGTCGAGGTGGTCTCCCGCATCGAGACGGGCTCACCGCAAGCACCGGTGCTGATCCAGCGCATCCACCTGACGGCTACCGCCGGCACCGCCCGCCGCGAGCTCGTCCTGTCCCAGGTGTACCTGAACCTCCAGGACGTCACCGACCACCGCAGACACGCGATGATCCGCCTGACACTGACCGCCACCGCGGCCCAGCACGACACCGTCCTGCCCGAGTTCCAACAGTTCGTACGCACCGTACGCCCCGACACCGGGCCGGAGGCATGACCATGGGCCGCTTCACCGACAAATGGACCGGCACCAAACACCCACGTACCGGCACCCGTCCGCACCCGGCCGCAGAGCTCCGGGCCGCGTTGCTCGCTCTCAACGGCCCCCACACACGGTTCACCGTTCGCGAGGGCACGGCCAAAGAGAAGGCCGACCTGGTGGCGGAGTTTGAGCTCCCCGCCATCGAGGTGACCCTGAAAACCCGCATGCGCCTGAACCCTGACGCGCATGAGCTACGGGTCCTTGAGGAACGGTGGGAGCCCACCGCCGACAATGCCCGCCGCCAGTACGGCAGAGGGCCGGCGGACAAGGTGTACCGCCAGTGGGAAACCACAGCGGGCCCCGATGGCCGCCGTCAGAAGACCGAAACGTCCCGCTTCAGCAGCCAGGATATGAGGGCCCCCCTGCAGCGGGTGGTCCTCGGCGCGGGATGGACCTGGCGCGGCACATTGCTCAAGTTCTGACCTGCGCACCGACGCACCGACGGCCGACCCGCACGCGGGCCGGCCGCGCCGGTTACGGGGCCGCTTCGTAGACGACAGTGGTGGTGGGGCAGTCCTCGGCGAGCCCGAGGAGCGCTTGGACTTCGGCGTCGTCGACGCCGAGGTCCAAGCGGAGCTTCGTGGCGGCCCAGGTCGCGGCGTAGGTGCAGTGGTAGGAGCCGTCCGAGGGCAGCCACTCCGCGGGGTCCTTGTCGCTCTTGCTCCTGTTGCTGTGCTGTGACCGCGAACCTTTGCCGGGTTGGATGTCAGGTCGCTGTTGGGAGTTGTCTGTCGCCCGCCTTTCTCGCTGCGGACGCGGGCTCGTTCGCGTCGCTGGGCGGCGAGGACATCGGGGTGGTGCCCGCCTGCCTGGTCTGCGTGGCCACCGATCGGGTGATGTCCGCGGTGGGCCGTGGAGGCAGAACGAGCAGGGCTCCCCGGCAGTTGAGGGAGGTATCTGACGTCTCGCCTCTGTCGCCGGGGAGCCCCGTTGCTTACGTATCCTGCCGCACTCGACCTGCCGCATGCCCTGGTTGAGGCGGTGACGATGCTGATCGTCCTCCGTGAGGGTGACCGGCGGTGCAAGCTGCCTCCGCACCAGCGTGCGCTTGTCGCGCTGGTGTACCTGCGTCAGCACACCACCCTTGCGCAGATCGCGGCCGGTTTCCGGATCAGCGTCGGTACCGCTCACTCCTACGTTCGCTCCGTCGTGGCCCTTCTGGCCGAGAGGGCGCCGGGGCTGACCCGGGCCCTGCGCGAGGCGAAGGCGCGAGCGCAGTATGTGCTGGTCGACGGCACGCTCGCGGAGTGCGACCGGGTGGGTGACGCACGCGGCGACTACTCGGGAAAGCACCGCCGCCACGGAGTGAACGTGTAGGTCATCACCGATCCGGACGGCACGATCCTGTGGATCTCCGGGGTGCTGCCCGGCCGCCCACGATCTCACCGCGGCCCGCAGACACCGCATCATCGCCACGTGCCGCCGCTTGGGCATCCCGGCCCTGGCTGATCTGGCTTACCTCGGAGCCGACGGCACCTTCGCCACCGGCCGACGGCGCCGCCCCGGCCAAGAACTCAGCCCTCGCCAGAAGTCGTTGAACAAGGCCGCCCACGCCCGCTTGTGCTACCCCGTCGAGCGAGGCATGGCCCGTCTCAAGACCTGGCGGATCTTCCGCAAAGCGCGCTGCAGCCCGACCTGGCTCACCACTGCAGCCAAAGCCATCCTCACCCTGGAGAGCTACCGCTGAAAATGCTCATTTGAGTACCACCCCCATGAACTGACCTGAAATTGTCCTATCGTGGCCTTGCGGACAGGACTTGCGGAGGTCAGACTCGTGAGTCATCAGCAGGGTACTGCAAGGAATTGAGGAGAGTTATGCGTCGTTTACTTTTGGCACTATTCGGTGCCGCAAGTTTGACCCTAGGGGCAGGATCGGTTCCGGCTGCTGCATCCTCCCCTCAGGCTACGGAGGTTTCATCCCCCGCGCGGACGGCAGTTAATGAGCAGCAGTGCACCGCCATGACCTCTGATTCCAGGCTATGCCTGGCCTTGGTCAGTTCGACGTTCATTGGGCAAGCAACCGTCCATTACCCTCCCGCGGGTTGTGCTGGCTACCGCGTTGCCCTCTGGTCCTCTAGCAAGGTGGTGGCATCCACCAGTCTCAGGCCCTGCGGCGAGACTCCCTCAAAACAGGTGACCGCCGATGCCTCGCGCTTCACTGGGCTGACGGCATACGCAACATTCACCATGTACAACAGCGCTGGCGCCGAGATCTACTTCGCTTCCACCAACTCGATCACTTACCCCTGAATGTGTGATGGCGTCATGGCGGGGCGTGCGTCAAGCCAGTGCCGGTGAGAAAGCCTGAGGCAGGAGCTGGTAGACGGTGAGCCATCAGCTGAAGCGCGGGCCGAGTTGCACCGTTACCAGGCGACGCTTGCGAAAAATGATCAGCCTGCGAGAGCGGAAACCAGGCGGCCTACGTACGGGGTCTTATCCGCTTCAGAAGGGCCGGGTGAACCCGACGTGCCCGAGTCCCCAGCAATCTAGTGCCGCGTCAGGCAACGTTCGCCCTGTCGATGACGGCGCGTAGGCGCCGGTCGTCGGCGTGGCGGTTTCGCTAGATGATGTAACGGCGGATCATGCTGCCCTGTTCCTTGTGGTCGGCGTGGTCGGCGTGGTCGGTGCCGTCGAGGGTGAAGTAGCGCAGGGCGGTGAACTGGACCTCGATCCGGTTGAGCCAGGAGTCGCGCTCCCGCTCGGGGCAACCGATGAGCTCCTGGCCGTCGGCGATGAACAGTCTTCAGAACGGGATGGGCAGGGACTGCTCCCGAGCTTCGGCCGCAGTCAGGCACGCGTCCGCGGACGCGACGTAGTACGTCGTCTCGCCCTGGTAGGTCGGGAAGCAGTTCTGTTCGTAGGCGTACTCCTGCGCCACGCACGACATGAATTTGGTCGGGCTGGTGGGGTGGGGGTAGTTGCCATCGGCCCGGTTTTCGCAGGAGAAGGGTGCGGGGTCCTGGAGTGCTGCCGGCTGGGCCCCCGCGGCGGTAGCAGCGGCGAGCACGGCAATGCCACTCAGGGCGAGGCTGGTAAGGATCTTGTTCATCACGTCCCGTGCAACGCCGCAGATGGCGAGAGGTCGCGGGCGGAGTCCCGGGCGTGGCCGCCCGGTAGGAGAAGCGAGCGGCCAGTGACCTCGAGGAGGGCCGCACCGCACCCCTGAAGGCCAACGTAGAGGCACCCTCCAAATAGTCTGCTCTGTTGGCCAAGCGAGCAGGCGCCGGTTGCGCCGAGGCTCCGCTCATCGGCGTGCCCCGTCGCCACAAGAGGGGGCCCGGACCCTCGGCGCCCCGGTAGCCGTTGTCAGGCGGGCACTACCGCTGGGTGAGTGGGCTGCTCTGGGCGGGCAGCGCACCGCAGTTGCCGGTGAGGTGTGGTGAGTCCGCGGTGGCCGCGTTCAGGGCGATGGGGATGTTAGCGAGGGTGGCCAGGCGTGTCAGGGCGCGGATGAGCGGGTCGGTGAAGAAGATCAGGAAGTCGATCTCGTCCTGGGTGACGAGGGGCCGATCTGCTGGTCGCCGCTGAGCGGTCCGCTGCGCAGCGCGGTGACGTCCAGGCCGATCTGGCGGGTGATGAGGGTGCCGGTGCCGTAGAGGCGGTGGGGCTTGAGGGCGTCCGCGCGCCGGCGGGCCCAGGCCATCAGGTCGGCCTTGCCCGTGTCGTGGGCGACCAAGGCGATGCCACGGGGGCCGGGGGTGGTGGGGATGTCGGTGGTGAGCCAGGTGGGATCGGCCAGCGGGTAGAGGTGCAAGGCTGCCCGGCGTAGTTCCTGGCGGCTGATGCGGCCGTCGCCGTCGGCGTCCACAACGGTGAAGGCCGGCGGTGTCCTCGGACAGTCCCGTCGCGCCGAAGCTCCGCCCGTACTCGGCGGCGTCGATTTGGCCGTCGCCGTCCCGGTCCAGCGCGTCGGCCAGCGAGTCGACGGCGCGCAGGGTCGAGTCACTGAAGTGGGGGTCGGTGTCGATCGCGCCGCGGGCGCTCGCGGCGATGAACTCCTGCTCGCTGATGCGCACGCCGCGGTCGGTGTCGGAAACGGCCGCGAGCTGGGTCCACAGCTCCAGATAGGCGTCGTAGAGGGCGGTGCGCGGCGCATGGTGTCGCCGGGCGCCGTGAGCTGCTCGGCCAGACGTCCCGCGTAGGCGATCAGGTCTTCCCGGCCGAGCTGGCCGTCACCGTCGAGGTCGTACATGCGGAACATCGCCGTGCTCCGGGGCAGCCACTGCTCATCGGTCATCTTGGGTCGTCCTCCCACTCCACCGGCCCATCCTGGCGAGGGGCCGGTGCTTTCAACGACCCGCTGGCATAGGGAGAAACGGCGGGAACAGATCGGAGTCCGGCAGGGCTCCGGGACGCAAGTGCCCACCAGCGCCAAGGACGGAGATGCTACTGAGGATTTCGGGTTGCCGTCGGGTGGTGACGGGTCATGATCCCTGCGGTATGCCGGTGGTATGCGTTATCCGGAGGGTGGGGGCCTGACCGCTGAGCGTCGGGCGTTTCGTGAGGGAATCCGGCGTGAGGCCGGCGAGAGGTTCGCGGCGGGTGAGAAGACCGCGGTGATCGCGAAGGATCTGCGGGTGAGTGTGCGGTCGGTGGAACGCTGGCGCCGTGCCTGGCGCGAGGGCGGCATGGACGCCCTTCGCTCGAGTGGCCCGGCAAACTCCCCGACCGTCACCGATGCCCAGTTCGCCGTACTCGAGGACGAACTCGGCAAGGGCCCGTCAGCACACGGTTTCGAGGATCAGCGGTGGACCCTGGCCCGCGTCCAGACGGTGATCCGCCGCCGCCTGCGCTTGACGCTGTCGGTGGCGACGGTCTGGCGGCTGCTGAAACGGCACGGCTGGTCCTGGCAGGCACCCGCCCGCAGAGCCCTTGAACGCGACGAGCACGCCGTCGAGCTGTGGAAGAAGGAGGTGTGGCCGCGGGTAAAAGCCTCGCGGCGGCGTGTGGGGGCTGGATCGTCTTCGAGGACGAGGCCGGATTCTCCATGACGCCGCCCCGCGCCCGCACCTGGGGCCGGCGCGGACACACCCCCGTCATCCGGGTCAGAGGCAGGTCCCGCCGCAGGACCTCCGTCGCCACACTCTGCTGCTACAAACCCGGCGAGCCTAGCCGTCTCATCTACCGGCCCCGCACCCATCTCCTCCTCAAGGGCGCCCGCAAGAGCTTCTCTTGGAAGGACTACCGCGACCTGCTGGTCCGGGCACACATTCAGCTCGGAGGACCGATCGTGGTGGTCTGGGACAACCTCAACACCCACCTGGCCGCCGGGCTGAAACGCTATGAAGCCGAACACGACTGGCTCACCACCGTCCGGCTCCCTGCGTACGCGCCCGACCTGAACCCCGTCGAGGCCGTCTGGTCACTCGTGCGCAGAGCGATGGCCAACACCGCCTTCGAGACACCCGACGACCTCGACCGCATACTCCGCCGCGAGTTACGCAGGATCCAGCTCCAGCCCCGCCTGATTGACGGCTGCCTCACCGCCACCGGCCTGACCCTCTCACCACCGACTCCACCCTGAAAACCTCAGTAACAAAGCACTACTAGGCCGTTTCGTTTGGATCAGCGCGCGGACGGCGCGCCCCGGTGTCGCGGCTGGCGCGTGACCCGCTTCGGCCTGGGTCGTTGCATCGGGTGGACAGATGCACTGCGAAGCCCCGGGACGTCATGGCTTGGGTTCTAGTGGTCGTCGCAACACCCCAGCTCAAGGGGTGCGATGGACTTCGAGGTCCGTAAGGTCCGGACGGCGCAGGGGCCCAGGAAGCTCCGTGCTGAGCGGGCGGAATACTTCCGGCTCGTGCAACAGGGCTACAGCAGCAAAGAGGCATCCCGACTCGTCGGCGTGCATGAGCGGACCGGTCGCGAGTGGCGCAATGGCCGGATGGATCCGCTGAGGTACCGGGCGCCCGCTCACAATGAGCGGGCGCCCGTTGCCGCGTCGTCCCGGTACTTGAGCGAGACCGAGCGCATCCATATCGCCGACCGGGTGCGGGAGAAGGCCACCGTCCGGGCGATCGCCGCCGAGCTGGGCCGCAGCCCCTCGACGGTCAGCCGGGAGATCCGCCGCAACCGGACCGTGGATCCCCGTGGCCGGTGGTACTACCGTCCGCACGCCGCCCAGGCCCGGGCCGATGCCCGCCGGCCTCGCCCCAAGCCCGGCAAGATCGGCCAGAACTCCGCGCTGCGGGACTTCATTCAGGACGGACTGGACCGGAAGTGGAGCCCGGAACAGATATGCGAGAGTCTGCGCCGGACCTTCCCCGACCAGGCGGAGATGCATGTGGTGCACGAGACGATCTACCAGGCCCTCTACGTCCAGGGCCGCGGAGAACTGCGCCGCGAGCTGGCCCGGGCACTTCGCTCGGGACGCGCCCGCCGCAGGCCCCAACGCCAGGCGGCCTGCCGTCAGCCGCGCTTCACGCACCCGATGGTCATGATCAGCGAACGTCCCGCCGAGGCAGAGGACCGGGCGGTGCCCGGCCACTGGGAAGGGGACTTGATCATCGGCAAGGACGGCGGCTCAGCGATCGGCACCCTCGTTGAGCGGGCGACCCGCTACGTGATGCTGGTACACCTGCCTGACGGCCGCAGCGCCGAGCACATGCACGACGCGCTGGTGAAGACCGTCAAGACCCTTCCATCGCATCTGACGCGCTCGCTGACCTGGGACCAGGGCTCCGAAATGGCCGCCCACCACGCCTTCACCGTCGCCACCGACGTCCCCGTCTACTTCTGTGACCCGGCCAGCCCCTGGCAACGCGGCTCGAACGAGAACACGAACGGCCTGCTGCGGCAGTACTTCCCCAAGGGCACCGATCTGGCCGCCCACACCCGTGAACACCTGGCCGCCGTCGCCGCCGAACTCAACGGCCGCCCACGCAAAACGCTCGGCTGGGAAACCCCAGCCGAGCGCCTGCATAAACTACTCGCCGCCTAACACAAACGATCACGTGTTGCGACGATCCCTAGAAACCGCCCCCTGAACTCACGGGGCTCAACGGCCTCGGGGACCATCGATACAACTGTTGGCGTTAGGCACCTGATCTTGGTCGTCTCACACGCACGATCTCGTCGGGGGTGTTCTGTGAAAGATCTACGGTCGGACGTGGCGGCTGGCTACGCCCGCGATATCCAGTGGAGTTCTTGGCCGCGGGTCTCGGAGCGCGAGTGCCACTGGAGTCGGAACTCGCCCATGGAGCCGCAGCCTCAGCGGAAGGCGGCGACGTTGCGGGCGGCCCAGTCGGCGAAGGGGCGCGGGGCGCGGCCGAGGACGCGCAGGACATCCGGGCTGACATGCAGTTCGGCCGGGCTCGGGGAGCCGAGGATGTCCAGGGTGTCGTCGGCGAGTTCGGCCGGCATGCTCTGGGACATGGCGGCCTTGGCCTCGTCGCGGGTGAGCTCGTGGAACCTCACCGGCGAGCCCAGGGCAGCGGCGATGGCCTCGGCCTGCTGGCGCGGAGTGACCACCTGCGGGCCGGTCAGCTCGTAGACGCCGCCGGCGTGCCGGTCGTCCAGCAGGCAGGCTGCCGCGACCGCGGCGATGTCCGCCGGGTCGATGATCGGTACCCCGACGTCGCCGAAGGGCGCGGCGACGACCTGTTGCGTGCGGACGGACTCGGCCCACCACAGGGCATTGGAGGCGAAGCCGCCCGGCCGCAGGATGGCCCACTGCAGACCGGACTCCCGCAACGTGTCCTCCAGCGCGCGCATCGCGATCCGCGTTTGGCCGGAGGGCCTGGTCACCACACCCAGTGTGGAGAGCAGGACGACCCGGCGGACCCCGCCGGCCGCAGCTTCGCCAATGATGTCGGCAGGGTTGGCTCCTGTGGCGTGCAGGTCGCCGGACAGCAGTAGGAACAGTGCCTTCGCCCCGGCCAGCGCGGGCGAGAGGCTGGCCGGCTCGGCCAGGTCGGCCACCACGTGGCGGGCGCCGTTGGGCACCGCTGCCGTGTGCCGTGACACTGCCGTCACCTGCTGGCCCGCTTCGGTCAGTGCCTGGATCAACGGCCGGCCGATATTCCCGGTGGCTCCGGTCACCACAATCATCTTCAGCTCCCTTGTCAGATGTCTTCTGTGGCCCTCACGCTAGGAGTGGAGCTAACTTCCGGTAAGGACATACCCTTGGGTAAGCTCATGGGATGACAGAAAGCGTGCAGCGTGGAGGCCTTGAGGCGGAGGGACGGTATGACGTGTTTCACACCGCCTGCCCCGCGCGCGGTGTGGTCGACCACGTGACCAGCAAATGGGGGGTCTGGGTACTGATCTCCTTGCGGAGCAGAAGCCTTCGGTTCTACGAGCTGCGCGAGAGCATCCAGGGCATCAGCGAGAAGATGCTCGCCCAGACGCTGCGGGCGCTGGTCCAAGACGGCTTGGTCTGGCGGGAGGTCGAGCCAACGACGCCGCCGCAGGTCACCTACGGGCTGACCGAGTTCGGCCGGGACGTCGGCGAGCCGTTGACGGAGATGCTCGACCGGATCACACGGCGACTGTCGTCGCAGAGCACGGGATAGCGTGGTGCCGACTGGTGCACATCCGCGACGCGATGGACGACCGACGTTTTGTGCGACATCCTGTGAGTTCTTCTGAGCCTCGCTGAGTCTCTGGCCCTGTGGCCAGGAAGCTCTTCCTCCTTCGAGTGCTCTGTGGTCGCGTGACGTAACTTCGGGACGCCGCCAGCGGCAAGCAGGCGGAAACCCGGGTCGTCGCACTACGGTCGTTGTTCCGTCGTGCGAAGAGGAACGGCCCAGGCCTTCGGCAACCCCACCCAACGGCTCCGTGTCCCCCGGCAGGCTGGCGGCGAACCGCTGGCGCTCGCCCGTGGCGGCGTCGACGCGCTTATCGTTCACACGGGGCGCTTTCACCTCGATCGGCCCGGCGTCGGTTGTCACCGTCCGCTCGCGGTGATGGCCGTTGCGGACCACGAAGCGGCGGCCGGCCTCGTCACGCTCGCCATGTCCGCTCCTACGACCGGACCGAATGCACCTGGCGCGAGCAGGCCCCACTGCTGTTCCAGCGGCGCCGCGGCACAGAGAACCGTCGGCTTCACCGACGAAGCCGTACGCACCCTGCTCGCCCAGGCCCTCATTGATACGGGGTGTTCACAAGTGCCCGTGAGCAGGCACTCCAGAGGCACACCAAGATCGCTTCCCGAATCGGCGGAGATCGTTTCCCACCCTGCCGGCGGCCGGGCCAGCCGCTGTCAGACGCAGGGGCAAGGATGGGCGGCATGACGAAGACCGGAGCGGACTACGCGTGGTTCGAGAACGACTTTCCAGACATCGCCGAGGCGTACTGCTTCACCCTGGTACGAGGTCTGTCGCCTGCTGAGCTGATGGCCCGGCTCGAAGGCCGACCGGAGGCTCCTCTGCAGGGCATAGCTGCCGTGGTCGACGCCGCTTTTGCCCAGTACGACCTGGAGGAGGGTGACCGTCAGCTGGTCGCCATGACGACCGTGGGTGCCTGGACGCTCCTGATCGAGCCCAACGGCTACCTCGGAGTCACCGAAGATCGAGTCCTGCCAGCCTCGGCCGGGGCGAGCTGGGTCTCTCACTTCGTCAACATCAACGCTGTCGGCACGTTCCTCTGGGCAGAGGACCGGGTTCTGCGACTCTGCTTCGATCCCATGTTCCCGGAAGACCGATGGGGCACCGCACCCGACGAACTCCTCGACGTCATGGAGCGGATCGGCTTCCACCTCAAGGACGAGTCTCCGGAAACGGATCTGTCCTCACCAGCAGCGTTCGCTCTGGCAGAGCACCTGACCAGCGTGGCCATCACTCCGGAGCTGCTACAGGACACGACCTTCATCTGCGCCACTGTCCAGGTCCGATGACATCGCGCGACCGCCCTCCCCGGGCCTGCCCCGTGAATGCGGTGTGGATGATAGCGCGGTGACGAACATCAGTGACGCCCACGTGAAGGTCCACTTCCGGATGGACATAGATGAGGATGGCTGGCCGCCGGCAAGCGTCGAGAGCCTATGGGCGGTGGACCTCGGCGACGGCACGGTGCGGTTGGACAACACGCCCTGGTTCGTACGCGGAGTCGCCAGCGGCGACATCATCAAGGTGGAGTTCGATGGCGACGGTGTTCTCTGGGCCGGGGAGACGGTCCGACCGTCTCAGAACTGCACGATCCGGCTGATCGTACTGACGGACGACGGCTCAGCCGCCGCCCGGCAAAGCGTGCTGGAGGTCTTCCACCGCCTCGGCACGACCGGCGAGGGGATTGAGCAGTTCCGGATGGTGGCCCTGGATGTCCCGCCTAAGGCGGACCTGCCTCGGATCCGCACGCTCTTGGAACATGGTGAAGCGAAGGAGTGGTGGCACTGGGAGGAAGGCTGTGTCACCGCTGCTTGGGAAGCCGCTGCTCCTGCCTGAGGGCAGCTGAGTTCCGTCCCCAGCACGTGGCGGGCCACAGGGCTGCACCCATGCCGCTTGTAATGAGTTGGTGCTCGAGCGGCTGCGCACGGCAAGCTGTGGGCACGCGTCCTGACGAGTGCGGATGTGGATCCGCCCCGGCGCCGCGGCCGAGTGCCGCCTGATCTCCCGGGGGCAATGGTGAACGAACGGGACGTCCGGCTCAATGAACTCGCGCAGGGGCTGCGCCCCATGTCTGAAGGCATCGAGTGGTTCGACGACCTCGTCCCGGAAGACCAGTCCGAGGTGCTGCTGTTCCTACGTCATCACTGTATCCAGGCGCGCGCTGTCGCCGAGGATGCGCCAGAGAGCATCCGCCGTGCTGGACTGCGCCCGACGCATACGCCCGCGGTATTGATCTCACGCGGCCGGATCGACGAGCAACTGGGAAAGATCGCTGGTCTCACGCCTCTCGACGAACGCCGCAAGGCGTTCAGGCTGCTGATCGCGGTGCTCGCGGTCGCCGACGGGCGGCGCCGCGAGCGCTTCTGCTCCGGCGGCTGTGGTCACTGGTGGCACCATCTGTCTGCCGCTGACTGACTACTCGCAGCCGGTTTCGTTCCTCAGAAGGGCCGCTTCCCCTCCGGTGACAGGTTTCTGGCGGACAGGGTGAGGCGGTGGCGTGTGAGGTCGACTTCGACGATTCGTACGGTGATCTCGTCGCCCTCGCTCACGATCTGACCGGGGTGCTCGACGGGTTCGTCACGGAACTCGGTGTTGTGCACGAGGCCCTCGACGCCGTCGGCGATGCGGACGAAGGCTCCGAACGGGATCAGCTTGGTGACCTGGCCGGTGGTGACAAGGCCTGCTTGGTCCACGAAGGGAACGAGCGGGTTCTCCTGGAGAGCCTTCAGCGACAGCTGGACCTGTCCACGCCGGGTGTCTACGTCGATGATCTCGCCGACGACCCGCTGGCCAGCCGCGACGGCGTCTGCAGGATGGTCGATCCTCAGCCAGCTCAGTTCGGGGCCCCTGATGAATCCGGTGCACTGATCATTCGGTTCGCCGTCGAGGTTCACGAACACACCGAAGTTGTGGACGCTCTGCACCTGACCTTGGTGTCTTGCTCCACGCTGGAGGCCAAGAAGGAACGCTCTCAGCGCCGGGTCCTCGCACGCTGAAGCGGAGGCCCAGACGCACTCCTTCTGCCAGTCGACGGAGATCACTTCGAAGGCGATTTGCTGCCCGATGCTCGCGGCTTCGGCGGGATGGCCGATCGCCTTGCGGGTCAGGTCGCCGCGGGGGATGCGGCCCACCGCTTTCCCGGGGCCGGAAAATCCGTCCAATTCGACGAGCACCTCCCGGCCCTCGAGGCTGATGACGCGGCCGGTGCGGACTTCGCCGACCTGCAGCGTGTTCAGGAAATTCGTCAATGCCTCGCTCGAGTGGGGTTCGGTCACGCTCGTGACCCTACGACGCAGAGGCCGTACAGTGGCAGGGTCATTGCGGGCGCGAGTTGTCCGTCAGCGAAGGAGTGCGGACGCGAGGCGGGCGAGCGTGGTCGTTTGGGGGCATCTGCGGTCACCCTCTGCGATCTTGTTGCGGGTCGCCCTACGTTTGGCTGGGGCTTCCAATGCCGCGAGGCCCCGATGCCGGCTGGGTGAAGGCAGGTCCGCGATACGTCGCTCTTCGAGCGTCTTGACACGGAAGAAGCCATCGTGCGCGGGGAGTTGCCCACGCTTCGAGAGAAGATCGCGACAGCGGAGGAACGGCTGGCCCACCTGACGAACACACGGGAAACCCTGCGCTCGCTCACAGGCCATGCCGGCACTGTCGATGGCAGCAACGAACCTCAGCCGCAGGAGCAGGAGTCAGCTGGCGGCGAGGAGCCCGTGGATGCGTCGGCGTCCGCAGCACCGCCCGACGATGTCGCGGATCCGGGTGGCCCGCCGGTCTCGTCGGGGCCCCTGGAGTTGGCGGTGGCCCGCGAGCGGATGCTGGTGCTGCTGGCGGGGGCCAGGCGGGCAATGAAGCTTCCCCTTGATCGTGGACACCTGGAGACTGGGATCTGAGAGGTTCCAGAGGAAGTAGTGCCAGGTGGGAAGCAAGTACACGAAGCGGTACTCGGACGAGTACAAGCGGGACGCGATCGAGCTCGTGCGCTCGTCCGGGCGGACGGTGACCACCGATGTCGCCCGCGAGCTCGGCATCAGTTCGGAGAGCCTGCGCGGCTGGGTCAAGAAGGCCCGGGCCGCCGAAGCCGCCGGGAGCGCGGGGCCGGCCGGTGTGAGCGCGGATGCGCGTGATGAGTAGCTGAAGCGGCTGAGGAAGCTCACCCTCGAGCAGGCGAAAACGATTGAAATCCTAAAAAAGCGACAGCTTTCTTCGCGAAGGAGACCGACCGGTGAGCGCGATATGCCGGTTCATTCACACGGAGAAGGCGAACTACACGATCGTTATGCTCTGCCGGGTGATGAAGACGGCCCGCTCGACGTACTACGGATGGGTGGCCGGGATCGAGGCCCGCGAGGCCAGGCGCCGGGCCGATGAGGCCCTGGCCCACGAGATCACGGTGATCCACCTCGCCTCCAAGGGCACCTACGGCGTCCCGCGCGTCACGGCCGATCTACGCCGGCACGGCCACCGGGTCAACCGCAAGCGCGTGGAGCGTGCCATGCGCGAGCACGGCATCGCCGGCCACAGCCGTCGCACCGGACGGCGCAGCCTGACCAAGCAGGACACCAAGGCCGCACCGGCCCCCGACCTGATCGGCCGCGACTTTCACGCTGAGAGCCCCGGCATGAAGATCGTCGGGGACATCACATATATCCCGACCGCCGAGGGCTGGCTCTACCTCGCCTCGTGGCTGGACCTGGCGACCCGCGAGATCATCGGGTACTCGATGGCCGACCACCACCGGGCCGAACTCGTCGTCGACGCCCTCGACATGGCCGCTGGCCTGGGCCGTCTCTCTCCGCGTTGCGTGATCAACACTGACCGCGGATCGGAATACACGTCAACCCAATTCCGCGATCGAATCCGGGAGTTGGGCTTGCGGCAGAGCATGGGCCGGACCGGGATCTGCTACGACAACGCCGCCGCCGAGTCGTTCTTCGCTGTCCTCAAAGAGGAGATCGGCACCCGCTTCTGGCCCGACCGGGCCACCGCCCGCGCCGAGATCTTCACCTTAATCGAGGCCTTCTACAACCGCCGCCGACTACGCAAACACATCAACTGGGGCTACCTCACACCCCACGAGACACGCCTGCGCTACCAGCAAGAACAAGCCCTCGCGGCGTAACAAGAGACGTGTCCAGGATCACGGGGAAACTTCATACCCGCGTACGTGAGGACGCTGCGGGGTCCGTAAGGCGCCTTACGGAGCGTTTGGAGCGGCGGGGCCAGTAGAACAGAGAAGGGCCGACCCGGGTGCGGGTCGGCCCTGTCGCGTGCGGCACTCGCGCTGCAACGCGGTGCTGCTGTGTCCCTGATCTGCGAAGTCAACAGCATTCGAGGGGGTTCCGCCGGTCTCCCGGTCGGTTCTGCACCCCACGGTGCCCCGGGCGGTCGCAGGAGGCAAGTTTCGTTTGGACGCCTGTGGACGAACGGGCTCATTGCTGGTCCGTTGAGGGGTTGTTCTGGGGGCGTCGGCAGGAGAGGCGTTATGTCGGGCTGGGAATTGTGGCTGGTCAGGCGCTGATCAGGGGGGATCTTGCGTGCATGCAAGTCATGGACGCCAGTGAACCAATGAACGGGCATTCGGTTCATATCGGACTTCTGTGGGGTGGCGGGCCTTAGGCCGGACGGGGAGCCCCTGTCATCATTAGCGGACCGGGTTCGGCGACTGCAATCGCCTCCGGTAGCGCGCTACTTGGCGAAGTCAATTAGTACGAGGGGGCGCGGTTCGCCGCGCCCCCTCGCAGCATCTGATGGGGGCCGGGTTCTCCCGTGCTCCCGTGAAGGGATGGGTATGGAGAACAGCGACGGCCGCCTTCAGGGGCGGCGTGGGGTGGGTGTCCGGCCGGGTGCGGTGGGCGGTATGACGGTGTCGCAGGCTGCGGTGGTGTGCGTGGTGCTCGTGCTGGCGGCGGTTATGCGTCTGTACGGGAAGATGCCGATGACGGAGATCTTCCAGCTCCTGGGCGGCGCGGCCGGGATCGGCATGCTGACGGTCTTCACCCTGACGCCGGGCGGGCGCGGCATCGTGGCTGCAGCGGTCCGCGGCGCCCTCCAGGCCGGCCGGTAAAGGGCGCCTGGGCATGGGACGTCCTGAACTTCCCGTCGACTTCTCGGTCCAGTCCCGCGGCAAGCTGGCCACGGGACTGCGTGAGCTGCGTACCGTGGCTGGGTTGACCTACGAGGAGCTGGCGGCGAAGACGGGTGTCTCGCCGGCGACGCTCAAGCGCGCGGCTTCGGGGCGGACCGTGCCGTCCTGGGAGACCATCACGGCGATCGTCGCGGTCTGCGGTGATCTGGCCGGGGTGGACGGGATGGTCGTGCATCTGTGGCAGCTGGCCCGGATCGTCGAGCGGGACCGTCTTTCGCAGCTGCGGAGGCCCGGCTCGCCTGAGCTGGTGACCACGCGCGGGGCGTTGAGTGAGGCGCTGGAGTACTTCTACGAGCGCGCCGGTGCGCTGCCACTGCGGCGGCTTCGGGCGCTGGCGGGCGGCGCGCATCTGCTGCCGGTGAGCTCGGCCGCGCGAATCGTCAATCGGGAGGCTCTGCCTGCCAGCCGCCAGCAGTGCGCAGCTTTTCTGACCGCTTGTGGGGTCGGGCCGCGTTTGGTGGAGCGCTGGGCGGAAGCCTTCGACCGGATCATGGCGTCCCGCGACATCGTTGCGCAGCGGCTGAGCGACGCGGAGGCCATGCTGGCTCTGACGCTGGGTGGGAGGAGCCGGCGTACCGCCGAGAGGTACTGGGCGGAACGGCGGCCCGCTCGCGGGAAGCTGCCCCCCAGTCGCTACGTGCAGGGAGGAGACATGCAGGCGCTGTTCGAATTGCCCGACGACGAAGATCTGCGGGCAGCGTGAGTCAGCGGAGCTGGCTTAGAAGTCATCTCATTGGGCGAGTCTGCGGTAGCAGATGAGGGTGCAGGCGATGCTGGTGAAGGCGAGGAAGTGTTCGGCCTTGCGTTCGTAGCGGCGGTGGAGGCGTCGGCAGTCGGCGAGCCAGGCCATGGTGCGTTCGACCACCCATCGGTGGCGGCCAGCCGCTGGGAGGACTCGACGCCTCGGCGGGCGATGCGGTGCTTGATACCGCGTCCACGTAACCATTTCCGCAGGTGGGCATAGTCGTAGCCCTTGTCCGCGTGGAGCGTTCCGGGCTTGCGCCGTCGGCGGCCGCGGCGTGAGCGGATGGGCGGTACGCCCCGGACGAGGGGCTCCAGAGCCTGACTGTCGTGAAGGTTCGCGCCCGAGATCGCGACGGACAGGGGCAGACCCGTCCGCTCCGTGATCAAGTGGATCTTCGAACCGAACTTGCCTCGATCCACAGGATTCGGACTTGTCAGATCCCCCTTTTCAGGGCCCTCATGTTCACCGAGTCGATCGCGCAACGCGACCAGTCCAAGTCGCCCCGGGCGCCGAGTTCATCGAGGTCGAGGGCGTTTTCGAGGTCGGTTCGGTCAGTAGCCAGTACGAGTTGACGCCGTCCTCGAAGGAACCGAGGAACACCGCTCGTCCCGCGGGAAGTTCACGGACGGATGGTTCTCGGCTCCGGTCGCGTACGAACGTGCGACTGCAGGTGGTTGGCAGCCCCTGCTTGGCCAGGAAGAGGGCGGCCTCAGCGTGTACGCCACCGGCAGCAAGACGGTGTGTGAACCGTTCTGGGTTCGGTAGAGACTCGATTCGATGAAAGGTATCGAGTCTCTACCGACCCAGAACGGTTCAGAACACCGATTCCGGGATGAAGAGGTGAGAGTGTGTCCGATCATTGGTGGGCCGGATCGGCTGATGGTTGGTGCTTCTGGAACGCCTCGGTCATCTGCGCTCCGATCTCCGGGGTCAGCCGACCCGTCAGCTCGAACCCGAGTTGATGGGCGACGTCACGGCTGTGCATGTCGACCGAGGACTCCACGAGGTCCGCGTACACATCGACCGAGCGGCGGATCCGCCGTGGCGATGCCAACAACAGCCAAAGCCCTGGCACGAGCGCGGGCCACCAGTATGCGCCGACAACCAGGTAGGCCAAACTCCACACCGGCGTTCGGGCGGCTGAGGCACACCGCTCCTGGATCGTTGTCACCTCCACCCGTGCCGCGTCGGGCAGCACCAGCCACAGCCGCGGCCACGTGGTGGTCAGGTCGAGGCCGGTCCCGCGGCGGACGCGGTCGGCGACGGCACGTAGCCGGTCGCCCGCCCACGTCGGGCAGTTCGGCTCGGTCTCGGAGATCGCGTCGCGGCGCAGCACAGCGCGACGCGCCCTGGCCTTGGCCTGGCGGTTGTCCGGGTCGGCCAGCACTGCCCTGATCGCGGTGTCCGCCTTCGCCTCTGCCCGATGCCAGCGGCGGTGGCGCAGCGCGGTGAATGGCCTGCCGAGGCCCGTACCCGTCGCTCCCCAGGAGCTGATCACGACATCGCCCAACGCCGTCACCGCGAGCCCCACCGCGGCGGTCGCCGCGAGGAGCCCCGCCGCGGTCCACACCAGAGCCGGCCCCGTGGACACCGCCATCACGCGCGTCCGCAGCAGCGCGATGTCGAGTGCGTGCGTGGGACCGAGTACGACCGCCGCCACCAGGACGGCCACGAACACCGCGGCGGGCAGCGCGAGTAGGGCGGCCCAGCGACCTGCCAGGTTCTTGCCGAGCTCCGTGAGGAAGACGTTCACAGCTCGACCCTGATCTCGCGGAACGGCTGCCCGGTGAGATGGCACGACGGCTGCTTGTCGGTCGCATTGCGCGGGCACGCGCCGGTCGGGCACTTCCATGCCGTGACGACCAGGTTCCGTGGGCCCGGCCACCGGGCGAAGTCGCGGTACGCCCGAGTCAGGTTGTCTATGCCATGCTCGGCGAAGGCGCTGTCGAGCAGGTCGAGGTCGGCTTCGGGCACCGCGCCCCGAGAAGCCGCCTCGACGACCCTGGCCAGCACGTCTGCCACGCCGTACAGCGCGGCGCGTTCCGCCAGCGCCTCTCCCGCCTGCTCGCAAAGAGTTCCGACACGCGGACCGGTCGTTGGTGCCATGCCGACTCCGAACCCCCTTCGCGACGATCCTGTTAACGCTACCGTGGAGGGAACGGATCGGGGGGCCGCATGTACGACGATGTCCGGTTAGTGGTGGAGAACTTCGAGTCTTCCGCTGACGTCGGCGCACTGCTCGCCGCCACCCTCCCTCCGCCGTCGCGGTGCCCGCGGCACCTGTTGCCGCACCTCGCGCAGGCGTACTGGCTCCGCTACCGCGCGCAGAGCGGGTTCGACGGCTTGATCGACCGGGAGTTCTGGGCGTCCGTCGTGGGCGGGGACGCCGATCCCGTGGTCGCCGCCGTCACCGCCGCGGAGCAGTACCGGGAGCTGATGGAGGCACGGGCGGATTTCCTCGAATGCCAGGACCCCGAGTCGCTCGTCGACTTCGTGAATGCCTACACCGCGTTGCTGGACGCTGTGGTCGACGAGCGGATGAAGGCCGCGCTCACCGCCGACCAGTGCGCCTTGCTGCTCATGCTCGACGAGTACCACGGCACGAACGACTACGCCGAGAAGGTCCTCAACGCGCTGGACTGGGTGCTGGCCCGCACGCCCCAGGCCGACCCGCAACGCGCCCGCCGGCTGGTCGATCGCGCCCGCGCTCGGGTGTTCGCGGGCAGGCGGCGAGGTCAGGTGCTCGCCGACTACCGGGCCGCCGCCCAGCTGGCACTGCGCGAACGCCCGGTGTGGCGCGACGTCGTGGTTGAGCTCGCGCAGTACGAGTCGGACCTCTACGCGAACGGCGCCGCGCAGATCTATCTGGCAGGCGCGTTCGTCACCTGCCGCGACCTCGCCGACGCGCTGGAGCGGGATTTCGGCGACACGGTGACCCTGTCCGCGCTCGCCCAGCTCGAACATGAGGTGAGCAGCCGCATTGGGCCGGATGTGGCGCGGTTCCTGCGGACCTGCCACCGTGATCCCCACGCTCTGCAGGCGCAGCGAGACAAGGTCGAAGCTTTGCGGCGCCAGGACATCGTGCCTGGCGTACTGGTGGAACGCCGAGACCAGGCGTGGTTGCTCGCCATCGGGCTGCCGCTCGACCACGAGGGCAGGCTGGACGCGCTGCTGGACCTCTACGGCCGGCACACCGACCTCTGGGAGCTCGGCGGGGACACCGCGGCGATCGGGCTCGCCTGCGACACGGTCTTCGAAGCGATGCTGACCACCTCACCAGACGACGCACGCAGATCCGAGCTGTTGAAGGCGCTCGCCCACGCGGCGGAGACCCTCTCCGTCCAGACCGGCTCCCCCGATGACGCGACGGTCGCGGTCGCCGCGGCCCGCGCGCTGCTGGAGATGCCCGCCCGCGACGAAGGGCAGCGAGCAGTGCGGCTCTCCACCCTGGCGTCCACGCTGGTCAGGCAGTTCGAACTCGGCGCCAACCCGGCGGCCGGCCAGGAGGCCGTCACCGTCGCGGAGGAGGCCCTCGCGCTGACCCCGCCCGGCGACGAGGACCTCCCGTTGCGCTGGTCGGGATTGTCCAACGCCGCGATGGAGGTGGCCGAGGCCGGGGACCACACTCTGTTCGCCCGGGCCGTCGAGGCGGGCGCGCAGGCAGTGGCCGCCATTCCCGAGGACGACGTACGCCGTATCGGAATGCTCTACAACTACGCCGCCGCCGTGCAGACGCAGGCGGTCGCGACCGACGTCACGGACGCCGAGCCGTTTCGCGAGGCCGAACGCGCCTACCGCGCCGCGCTCGCACTGCTGGCTCCCGACCACCCCGACAACCCGCGCATCGAAAGCACGATCGCCGACCTGCTCTACCACCGGTACCACCAGTGCGGCGACCTGGACGCACTGGACGACTCGCTCACCCTCGCCGAGAAGGCCGTTCGCGAAACGCCGCATGACCACCACTGGTGGCCATTGCGAGCATTCGCACTCGCGCGCTCGGCCCGAGCGCTCGCGACGTTCGGCGGACCGCGCGCCGACGAGTTGCGCCAACAGGCGATCGCCCACTACCGGGCGGTCGGCACGCACCCGGCCGCCACCGCGCAGCACCGGATGCTGTGCGAGCGGGGGCAGGCCGACATACTCGCCGAGGCGGACCCGGCGACGATACTGAACGCGCTGGAACGCGTGATCGCGGCCATTCCCGCGACGATCAGCCGGGCGCTGCCGCGAAGTCAGCGGCTGCGGGCCGTGCGGCAGTTGGACGGGCTCGCCGACCGTGTGGTGGACGCCGGGGCGCGGTCAGGCGAGCTGGACCGGGCGCTGGAGCTGCTCGAACAGTGCCGGGCCATGCTGTTCGGCGATGCGTGGGGAATCCGCCGCGGCTGGGCGAAGCTGCTCAAGATCCGGCCGGAGCTCGCCGAGGAGCTCAGCCGGGTGGAGAAGGACCTCGCCGACGCCGACTCCTACTCCGACCTGACGTTCCACATCGAGGTGGAGTACGCCGGCCGGACCTCCACCAGGGACTGGGATCCGCGGCCGCAGGCCGTGGAACGGATCAGGCGGCTCGCGGCGCGCCGGGACGGGCTGATCCAGACCGCGCGGGCGGTGCGGGGGCTTGAGAACCTACTGATGCCGCCCGACCTTGAGATGCTGCGCGAGCGCCTGATCGGGCACACCGCGGTGATCGTCAGCGCGGCGGGCACCGCGCTCGTCGTTCCCGGCGACTACTTGCGGCCCGTCGAGGCCGTGCCGTTGCGGCAGATGACCGCAAGCACAGCCCGCGCCCAGCTCAAAAAGCTGCGGGCGGCGCTCGCTGACGTGAAGGCCCCTGGGTGCTCGTTCGACCGGCGCGAGCAGGCACAGCTGGACCTGCACGCCGTACTGGAGTGGCTGTGGGACACCACGGCCGGGCCGGTACTGGACCGGGTCGCGGACTCGCGGCTGTGGTGGTGCCCGGTCGGCGTCATGGCAGGGCTGCCGCTGCACGCGGCAGGCCGGCACCGCGAGCGCGCGGGGCTGACCGTCTTCGACCGCGTTGTCGCTTCGTACACGCCGTCGCTCACCGCGCTCGCCGACACCGTAACCACGCCCCCGCCGCAGCACTGCCGACCCACCGCGCTCATCGTCGGCGTCGGCGAGGGTGAAGGCGTGCCCACGCTGCCGAGCGCCCGCGACGAGGCCGAGGCGGTGGCCGCGCTTCTGCCCGGCTCTACTGTGCTCATGGACTCCGCCGCCTCCGCGGACGCCATCAAGGACGGCCTCCACGACCATGCGATCGCCCACTTCGCCTGCCACGGCCGGGCGGTCAGCTCCGCCGGGCACCCCGACCTCGGCGGGCTGATGCTCAACAACGGGATGTTCGTGCCGTCGTTCGTGCGCGACTTGCGCACCACGCAAGCGCAGCTCGCGTTCCTGTCCGCGTGCGACACAGCCAGTCCCGACCCGGCGCTGCTGGACGAGCCGCTGAACCTGGCATCGGCGTTCCACCTCGCCGGCTTCCGCGGAGTCATCGGCACGCTGTGGCACACCGCGGACAGCACCGAGACCGCCGTGGCGGTGTACGAGGCGCTCACCGCGCACGGCACCCGGCCCGCCGACACCGCCCAGGCGGCCACCGCGCTCACCGAGACCTCACGTCGCATGAGGGACGCCTACCCGGCGGTGCCGACGCGGTGGGCCGCGCACGTGCACGTCGGCGACTGAGCTGCTGGAGGGCGCCACCCCCGTACGGGCCAGTCTGGGTGACTGACGCGGAGCTGGTCTCTCGCTGCCTGGGTGCGGTTGGGGCAGTTCATCTTGGCGAGAACGTTGGCCACGAGCCGTTTGGCACCGTGTTCCGAGATCCGGAGCCGACGTGCGATCAGCTTGTTGCTCAGACCCTCCACCAGAAGATGCGGAGTCTCCCGCTCGCGTGGGGTGAGCGTGGCGTTGCGGTCGCGGTGCCCTGCCATGCTCACCGTCGGCCAGATACGGAGAGCTTCGGGACACCAGGACGAGGCCGCGCAATGGAGCACACTGGCCCGTCAACTGCACGGTGGAATGCGTGACCAGCACACCGATCGTCATACACCGGCCGTCCAGGATGGGCGGCCGGAGAGTCACCGTGCATAGCAATGGCCCCGCAGCATCCCGCCACACAGCGACCCAAGCCCGGGCCGATGCCGCGTGGCGGGCCGGGACCGCGCAGGGAAACAGCTAGGCGCGAGGCAGCCAGCCGGCGGCGAAGTCGGCTTGGTCGCGTGCGCGCTGGGCCCGGTCCTCGAGGAGCCGGCGAAAGCCCGCCACCGCGTACCGCTCCCCGGTAGCCGCCCCAGCCCCCGAGATCCCGGCCACCTCGGCCATGAACTGCTGGGGCTGGGGCTGCCAGCTGGTGACCAGCACACGCAGGCGCCGACGCTCGGCGCGCCGGTGCAGGTCCAAGAGGTGGAACAGGCCGTCAGTGTCCATGGCCGTCACCCCATGCAGGTCCACCAGGAGATCCCGTTCGTCGGTGGTGACACGGCCCAGGGCCTGCCGGAGCGCCTCGTCCGCGTCTTCATCGAGTGTTCCGTCGATGCTGATCAGGACCGAGCCGCCGCGGTGCTGGACGCCCACGTTGATCAATTCCGTCTCCCGTCACCCGCGGCTCCAGCCGACGGGGCTCCATCGTGGCCCGGTGCTCCCCGAGGCCGGATGAGGCGCGCTCTGCTCGGCGCCGCGTGAACGGAAAAAGTGAGGGGCCCCCGGCCGGGCGCGGCAGGGACCCCTCCTACGCGCCTCCGTCGGAGACGGGCAGGCACGCGTCGCCGGGACAACGAACACGACGTCGGCGGGACACGCCGCTTCCCCCGGAAGCCGCACCCGCGTCATGCTGGAGTGGTGAACGACATGAACCCCAGCTGGCTGACCGACGAGCTGCGCCAGGCCGCGGACAGCGCCCGGCGGCAGGGACTCCAGACAGACCTGCGCACCCTGGCCGCCCGGATCCGAGCCGACGCCGAAGGCCGGTACGCCAGCGAGTCTCCCGGCTGGCAGTCCGGCGTCGAAGGGACCCTGCTCTACATCGAGAATATGCCCAGCGGCCTGACCGAGGGCAGGTCGTAGCAGTCGGCTGACCGACCACCGGCTGCTGTCCGGTCACGGTCGGCCGACGCAGGTGCCCGGCCGCCGCCCCGGAAGGGGTTGCACGGGCCGGTCACGGCGCTGACGTGCGGTTTGACCGACGGCGAAAGACGGATGGGCAGGCCCAAGGGTCCCCTGGGCAAGCCCCCGGCAGCGTTGGCGCTCCGCCCGGGGGGCAAGCCTGAGCGGCTGGGCAAGCCCAAGGGGACCCTGGGCAAGCCATCCGTGTGAGGGGCTTGCCCAGGAGCCGGCGACCCGGCTACGCCATTGCGGCGGCCACGGTCTCAAGGACGGCGCGCTGTTGTAGGTCGATGGGTACGTCGGTCTGGCGCAGCGAGCGCAGTGTGGTCCCCTCAGCGCACAGTCGGCACAGCCCGAACACCGGGATCGGGCCGGCACCGATGAGGGTGTGTGACAGCCAGGGCACAGGTGGCAGTTCTCGGGCTCATCCGCCGACGGCGCGTCCGGACCGAGCAGCGGGACGATCCGGCGGAGGTTCTCTCCGGCCTCCGCCCACAAGGCCATCGGCCTCTCTGCGCGTCGCTCGAAGACGACGCCGCCTTCCGGGCCCTCGACGGTGCGGACCCGGGCGAACGTGCCGACGCCTTCCTCGGGGTGGTCGGGGAGGAACACCAGGGCGGTCTCCAACCCGGCCCCCTCTTCCACGCCGATGGCGTGCCCCTGTCCGCAGGCGAGGGCCGCGCCGAGATCGGTCAGCCCGCGGCCGTCGTCGTCGTTGCGCAGCCGCAGAGGCCACGCGGCCGCAGTGCCGTCGACCTCAGCGGGAGAGGAGGTGATCAGGATGCCGTTGCCGGACTGGCGAACGTCCAGGTGGGTCATGCCCTGGACGGAGTGGAACGCGGTGCCGAACCACTCCGTCGGCTGGCCGCCCTCACCACGCGGGCTGCGCTGCTTGTGAAGTTCCATGCTGTGCCTCGCAGACGTGACCCCGTTGCACGGGCCGTACGGTCCGCTGGACCCCCAACCGGCCGCCCGGCAACCCCGGCACGCCCCGGGACCGTCGTTCACCCATCCAGCCCACCGGGCAAACCTTCCGAGGCTTGCCCGGACCTGTCTGCCCGGATGCCATACGGGCTGTATCGGGGTTGCACCGGGGGTTGCCTGCACAGGGGGCTGGGCGGTTGCTTTCAGCGGGGGATCGGGAGTAGGACCGCAGGTGTGAACCCCCGAGAATTCCTGACCTTCGTTCTCCCAGGTCAGCCCCTGTGGGCAAGCCGGTTTCGTAAAACGACACCTCTTTAACCCGCGATAGCCGGGGTGAAGAGGAGCCTGTTCGAGGCCGGGGCGCAGTCTGTGGCCAGCGGCGGAGGTCCAGCTGTTCGGAGGGCCGGGGCACGGCCCCCGTCGCGACCTCTGCTGGCCAGGACCGCGCCCCGTACTGCCGACGGTACCCGCCACCCAGACCACCCCGGTCAGGCTCCGCTCCACCTCGAGCCCCGGCATGACGAGGCCCCCGGCGCGGAGCACCGGGGGCCTCGCTGGATCTGGTGCCGGTCAGGGCAGGAAGTTCTTCTGCCACTGGAGCGAGTCCATGCTGAGCGCCGCGTCGGCGAGCGCCTTCGCTGACGGGGTCTTGAGGGGGGCGAGGCTGGTGTCGATCCAGTTCTGCGTGAGGCTGTAGCCCTGCTCGCGGTACTCGACGGCCTGGACAAGGCATTCGAGTTTGTCGGCGTCGCGGGCGACGATCGCCTCCGCTGTTTCGCCGGCCTCGGCGTTGGCGACCTGGTCGGCGGTGACCTCCTGGAGCTCCCTGCTACCCGTAACGGGCGCTTCAGGGGCGCGGTCACCCCAGAAGGCTGCGTGGTCAGCGCCGGCCGCCGCCGATGCGGCGGTCGTCGGCCAGTGCGGTCAGCGGGCCGAACTCGCAGGCAAGCTGGTTCCACGTCAGAACCTCGCCACAGCGGGCCGGGAACTCCTTCGGGTTGAACTCGGGCATGGTCCAGGTGCCAGTGCCCCGGTCCCGCAGCCACAGGTCCCCGTCACCGTCGACCACAGTCGGCGGGACCGGTACGGGCTCGGCCTGATCGGTGGGCTCCCAGGTGACCCGGCCCGGGTGGGAAACGCGGCGCAGCTCGGTGGTGGCCAGCCGCGCGGCCAAGTCACGGGTGGACTCTTCGGCGTCCTTGACGGACGCGAGTCGGTATGCGTCGTCAAGTACGGGCAGGGCTGGATTCTTGCTGCGCTTTGAACTCATACGCTGACTACCTCCGGTGGGGGGCGTCACATCCGTTATGGCACCCCGTAGAGGAACACGATATCCGAGGCGGGAGCCGGGCCGGCTACGACTACTGTCCAGGTGGAGGCGCTGGCACACCGGGCGGTGGGGCTAGGTGGTGAGCTGGTCCTGGACGTGGCGCAACCCGTGGTGGTAGCGCTCAGATACGGCGGTCCGGGTCTGAGAAGGTGAGGCCGCCGGGGGCGAGCGGACGTCGGGCCGGGGCGGGTGCGGGCTCGGGCTCGCCGGGCGGCTGGCGGAAGTCGGCGCCCTGCTCGACCGGCATCAGCCGGCGCCCACCCGCCTGGGCGGGTACGGGAGCGTCGGAAGAGGGCTCGGAGAAGGCGGGCAGCGAGAGCGGTCGACGGTCGGTCATGATCCCTAGTCTCCCAGGTCCGGCCCTGCGGGTTGTTTCAGCTCACCAGAACAGAGCGGTTAAGCCACTGCTACCGCCGGTGAACCGGCCCGGACCGCCGAGGCCGGGCGGCACACTGCGCGGGTGACCACGACCCCCGCCTGAACCGGGTTCAGAAACCTCCACGCTCAGACCCCGACGCCAGCGCGTGCGCCCAAACCCTCCCGACCTGGCCCCGGCCGCCCACTCGGTTCAAGAATCAGCCGTTCGGCAACCCGTCACGACGTGGGACGGGTCCTCGCAACCGGCGAGGCGTACACCAGACCCGCCCATCACAAGAAGGGCACCAAGCCCCGCCGACTGGATAAATGGCAAGGTTAGAGGGCGTTTCATCCCATTGGTTTATCCCGGATTACCGGGTTGATCCTGTTTCATGCTCTGCGCCATTTGGGGGTGGATTCGTGGGTGAGTCTGCGGGTCATGAGGTTGATCGTCGCGAGGTGGATCATGGCTTCGGAGCGGTGGGAGTGGGCTTCGTAGTCGCGGGCGAGGCGGCGGTGGTTCATGAGCCACCCCAGCGTCCTCTCCACGGTCCAGCGTCGCGGTAGGACGGCAAATCC
>NZ_JAPNLJ010000066.1 GCF_026627445.1 Streptomyces sp. H27-H1 | reverse complement strand
TGATAACTATGGTTCCCCTGCTTCTTGTTCTTCTGCTCGTTCTTGTTCTGGCCGGTGCCGGCTTCGCTGTCAAGATCCTTTGGTGGGTCGCGATCGCGGTGCTGGTGATCTGGCTTCTCGGGTTCGTTGCCCGCCCCAAGAGCGGCAGCGGCCGCTGGTATCGCTGGTAGCCGCACCAATCGGCTGGCTGCGGGGGTCCGTCCTCATCGGAGGGCGGACCCCCGCAGCCATGTGCGCGTGCAGCACCCGGCGTGCGCGTCCGGTATTCGAGCTGGCTGGGGGCAGGCGCGCGTCAGCTGGAAGGGGTGCCGTGACGCCGCCGGGAACCGGTTGCCTCCACCGATCGGCTCCCCTTCCGGTGCGTCGAGCCACACCGCGGACCGAAATCGATGGCAGGTGTGTTGATTGCCGCGGACGGGGCAGCCGCTCTTTCATAAAGGCCCGAGACCGGGTCCATAAACAACAGACCGAAGGAGTTGTATTTCATGTCCGACAACATGTGGGGTTACGGCGAGTCCTCCGGGCGTCTGATCGGCGCTGATCTGGTCGGCTACAAGGTCGAGGCGAGCGACGGTTCCATCGGCAAGGTCGACAAGGACTCCGACGAGGTCGGCTCCTCCTACATCGTGGTCGACACCGGCCCGTGGATCTTCGGCAAGGAAGTCCTCCTGCCCGCGGGCACGATCGAGCGGATCGACGCGCAGGAGGAGAAGGTCTACGTCAGCCGGACCAAGGAGCAGATCAAGAACGCCCCGGAGTTCGACAAGGACAAGCACCTCGGCGACCCCGGCTACCACGATCAGGTGGGCACGTACTACGGCACCGGTGGCCCGTACGGAGACCACCGCGTCTGACCCGCCCCGAAACCATGACCGTGAGCGCGCGCACCGGACTTCCGGTGCGCGCGCTCACGGTCGGCGCGGGAGGCTTCGTTCCGTTCCGCCAGCCCGACGGCACCGCACGGCGGTCAGAGGCTTCGTCCCGCCGCTGCACTCCGGTGCCCCAACGCGCTGCGCTTGGGGGACCCGGAGCACAACGGCGCCGTCACCCCCGGACATGGACGGTCAGGACATCGGCAGCCGCGTCCCGAGCCGCGCCTGCAGCTCGACGGCGGCCCGCTGAAGCTGGTCGTCATCGCGGTTGGCGAGACGACCAAGCAGGGCAACGAGTGCGCCGGCCTCGCCGTGAGTGAGGAGCGGCAGCCGGTCGCCGGGCGCATCCATGAGGTCCTCGATTTCGTCCAAAGTCATGCGCAGACAACGGACATCGGGCCGCTGTAGTCACGCCGACACGTAAGAGTGGGGTCGGCAGCAGGGAACGAGCGGAGGAGCCGAGGCGGCCTGTGCCGGCGCTGCCGTCACGGAGGCGGTGGTCGCTTCCAGGCCCACACCGCCGGAACACTGCGCGGTTCCTCACCGCGGGGGCCGGGGACCTCAAGGCGTCAGATCTGCCTGGGCGCCGTTCCGGTACCCGTTCGCACGGGTACCGGAGACGCTCCCCCGTAACGCATCCGATACGAAACGCATCGTTGCGCCATCAGTGTGTGATGCGGGCGCGTAGGTTGTCAACACGAGACGTAGCGTTGCGCTCCGAAGAGTTGGCAGGTGAGCCCACCCGACCCGAGGCCGGAGGGCCGGCAGGGGGTCCAAGCGGTACAGCCCGCAAGCGAGCCCCAGGCACAACGAAACGTAGCGTTGCGTAACGGTACGATCGGTGTTCATGTCCGCCCAACGCAACGAGCAAGCAAGGCAGGCGATCATCGCTGCCGCCTTCCGGCTCTGCGCCTCCACCGGTTTCGCCTCCACCACCATTGAGGCGATCGCCTCGGAGGCCGGGGTCGGCAAGACGACGATCTACCGCTGGTGGCCCTCGAAGGCCGCGATCCTGATCGAAGGCCTGGAAAGCGCCCGGGACTCCTCTGCCGCCTTCCCCGACACCGGCGACATCACGGCAGACCTGCTCACCCAGACCACCAACGTCATGGCGCTCTTCGCGACCGACTTCGGCCTGGTCTGGCGGGGGCTGATCGCATCCGCCCAGTCCGACCAGATCGCCGCTGAAGGCGTCCCACGCATCCTGCGGACCTCCATCGACCAGTGCGTCGCACGCCTGGCCAAAGCGCAAGGAGCCGGCCAGCTCCGCGCGGACCTGGACCTCGAACTAGCCGTCGAGCTCATCTACGGCCCGATCTACCACACCTGGCTCCTGCGAACCCGCCCCGTCCCACCCGACTTCATGCACACCGTACTGACCACCCTCATGCCCGCCCTCACTGCACCAACAAACGAAGCCTGACCCACAACCCCCACCCCTCGCCTCGCCTGACGGCTGGGGAGTGTCAGGGTTTGCAAATCCTTCGGTGCAACTGGGTTGGCTTGTGGGCTCAGATTCAGTTGTTGGTGATACCAACACACACCAGCCCCGGCACGAGTCGATGTCGGGCCCCGGCCTACCCGGGGCCCGTGCCCTCACCCCGCGCTGCCCGGAACCTGTGCCCGCGGGCCGTGCCACGCCAAGCTCGGAGCAGAGGCTCCAGCATCCGAACCGGGCGAGCAACGCACGGCTCTGATCAACGTTCAGGCCGAGCTGCGCGGCCACCGTTTCAGGGTCCTGGTCGCGGGCCTGTCGGGCCGGTGCGCAGCCGGTGCGCTGTTCATGCGGGCTCACCGCCGTGGTGTCCGCGGCGGGGGGACGCTGGGTGGGCACGCTGTCCGTGAACGCGGCGGCCTGAATGAGATAGGCGTCCCGGAACCCACCGGTGCCGATGCTCGCGTCCACGAGCTCGGTGAACGTCCCGGACTCGGCGAGCGGCCGTCCTTCCTGACGTGGATGAGGTCGGCGTGACGCACCGAATGGAGGCGGTGAGTGATCAGCACGATTGTCTGACCAGTCGAGGCCAGAGCACGGATTTGATCGAAAACCCGCTGCTCAGCCACTGCGTCAAGGGCACTCGTCGGCTCGTCGACCACCAGGATCCGGGCACGCTTGGACCAAGCGCGGGCTATCCCACCAGCTGCCACCCTGCCGATGCCGATATTGACCCTGACCGTGAACGGCCAGCGGAAGAACGACTGCGACATGAGGGCGATGCGGGCGAGGATCTGGCTGCGGTCGGCTTTGGCGGCATCGACGCCGTCCCACCAGATCGTGCCGCCGTCCCCGTCAGGCATGTACAGGCCGGTCAGCAGGTCGATCGGGTGGCCGTCGGTCGGTGAGGCGGCCACGCAAGCGCCGGATCTCGGCGGTGGATGGGCAAGCGGGTGACGATGGAGTCGCGCCGTGTCCGCCGGGCCATCGCCGACCGCATCCCGTTCCGGTGGGGGACGGCTGTACCCCTCACGCAGGGCCAGACCGGAACACCGTCGCGTGAGCAAAGCCAGCCCGGCGGGCAGCAGAGGTACGCCCCCGCCGGATCTACGCCGATGGCCATTCGAAAGTGCGACGTGCGTTCGGCGCAGAGTGGCTCGCGGGGCAGGGTACGAGCGCCGTACGGGAGAAGTTCGCATCAGGGCAGGTGAGCTATGGCTAGCAGCAGGGGGCGGAGGGAGTGCCGTACGCGACCTTCCTTGCGGCGGGTGCACTCGCCGAGGGCTGCGGAGACCCCATGGAGCACAATGGGCGCCATGACCCTGCCTGAGACCCACGAGTGCAGCATGTGTTCGCCTGACGCTTCGATCGGAACGACCGTGCACGAGGACCTGGTGGTGGGTGCGCCTTTGTCCATGGAGGATCTCGACGACGCACAGCGCCTGGAACGGTTCGCAGGCAAGTACGCCCACGATCATTGCAAGGTGATCGAGGTCCGCAAGGTGACGTCCGACAGCCTCAGCGGTTTCGCTTGGTCGGTCCGCTTCATCGAGGACTCCGCTGAATGATGCGGTGCGCCGCCAGCCATGGTCGCCGGAACCACGCGCCGTACCCGACCTGTTCCGTGACTGCTGAGCCGGTACGCGGCCATCACAGCGACCTTCCCCCACCCCTGCCGCTGTGGTTCCCCAGGCGAGCTCTAACCGTAGTGTTTCCGGCCGCCGCCCGCGTGGCCCACGGATCTCAGGATCCACATGACCGCTCCGACGACGATCACGGTGCCCTCCGATCTCGCGAGACACTCCCCTCCGCTGTGATCCCGGGCCACGCCACCGCACCGGCGTCATCGGCCAGCAGAACCTCTCCGCCCGAGACTTCGCCACCACCGGCGAGGCCCGTACCGGCTTCTGACTCGACCACCGCTTCCAGGGCCAGGGCTACGGCGCCCAGATGCGGGCTGCCGCCTTGGCCCTCGCCTTCGACGGCCTCGGTGCCACTCGCGTCACGTCCACCGCCTTCGCCGACAGCGCCGCCTCCCGGGCGGTGTCCCGCAAGTTCGGCTACCGCCCCGACGGCGTCCACCGCATCGCCGTCGACGGCCGCCCCACGACGTCCACGAGCAGGTCATAGAGACGGCCGACTGGCGGCCCTGCACGTCTGAGCGGGGCGCCGGTCGGGGCACGGCCCGAGGGCGGCCCGGCCGTGACCGAACCGTCTCCGCCCCGAGGCCCGACCGATCTCGTCGGCGGGTCAGGCGCTTGTTACGTTCTGGCGACAGTCGAATTCGGGGGATCCGCTCATGCCTGCACCTGCCAGACCCGGCCGGGTCCTGTCCGCCGTGGCCGTGGCCGCCGCCTTGCTGGCCGGGTCCACCGGGTGCGACGACAAGGACGGGAGCGCGGCGAAGCCGTCGGCGACCGTCTCGCCCTCGCCTTCCGCGTCGGCGTCGGCGTCGGCGTCGGCATCACCGGAGGCCTCGGTGTCAGCGGAGGCCCCGCCGTCTCCCTCCCCCCCGGCCGCCGCGCCGACGGCCGCCACCGCGTCCGCCACTCCGCCGCCGGCCCCCGCGCCGCCGCCCGCTCCGACCCGGTTGAAGGCCTCGGTCGACACCCGGGGCGGCGGACTCGCCCTGGTACGCGGGGGCGCCGCGCAGGAGTTCACCGTCACCCTGCGGAACGGGAACTCCGCCGCGTACGGGCACCTGCTGGCCGCGTTCCAGATGGAGTTCCTCATCGGCGAACCCGGTGAGAAGCAGGGCCGCGGGCCGGGCTTCGCCCTGGAGCGCTTCGATGCCGCCTCGGGCACCTGGAAGGCGGCTGCCCTGCGCATCGCCAACGATCGCAAGCCCGAGTCCATGTACACGGGCGGCGCCCCGCTCGCGCGCGAGGCCGTGCGCGTCGAGCGCTACCGGCTGCGCGCGACGGCCGGCGGGCCGACCGGCAGCACCCCGCTGATGGTGTACGTCATTGACACGGACGCCGACCGGTCGGCCGCGACCTACCAGTACCTTCCGCACACCACCAGCTAGACCAGGGCGAGAATTGATCTTGCCTCCGAAGCTCCCCCGCGCTCTCACCGGGAACACCGGGACCCTTCCTGCCCTGTCCCTGGGCCCCGTGCTCCCCGGAATCGGCGGCCCCACGCGTGTGCGGCGTTCGACCGGATCCGGCGCTCTCGCGCCACGGCCCGGGAGGGAAGGTCCCGCCAGAGTTCACTCGGTCAGGCTTGCGTAACGGTACCGGCCGGGAGCGTCAGCGCCCGGTCGCGGGGTGCGGGCACCCCTGCAGCGCCGGGCGGTCCTTCGTGCGGACGGCGGGGAGCCACGCTGTGGGGGGTGTGGAGCCGGGCGGGAGGCGGACGTGGAACCAGCGGGTGGACTGCAGATCTGCCTCGTCGATGACGGCCCGGCCCTCGGGCAACTGGCAGTCGACCGCGAGGACGTCGCCGTGCCACACCCGGGACGGTACGACGTTGTCCGCGGTGTACTGGCGCATCGGATCGATCGCCAGGCCCAAACTGCACTGCGGGTCCCGGTCGGCCCGCTCCTGGCAGCCCTTCTCCGCATTGAACACCCGGATCGTGCCGCCCGCCGCGCCCTCCGGGCCGTCCAGTGCGGAAGAGCTCGCCCGTGCCGCGTCCGACCACAGGGTCATACCGGCGATCCCGCAGAACGCGGTGGTGAGCATCGCGGCGCGGGCCCGGCCCCACAGCCGTGCCGCGCCCCTCCCGCGCGCCTCCTGTTCGGCGGTGACGCGGGCGAGCAGGCTCTCTGCGGTGTGCGGGGCACGCGCCGCGTGGGTCGGGGCGAGGCAATCGGCGGCGAGCTGGCGCCAGAACGGCGGCACGGCCTGGTCCATGCGCAGCGGCGCGCGCCCTTCGCCGTACTCCTGGACGGCGGCGCCGCGCGCCATGGGCGTGGCGCCGGAGAACGGGGAGGCGCCGGAGCCGAACACCTCGTGGATGATGATGCCCAGGGCCCAGATGTCGGCACTCGGCCGGACCTTCACGCCCAGCTCCCCGAGGGGTGCCCGCCAGCGCTCGGGCGGAAGGTAGTCCAGGGTGCCCATGGGGGGCGCGTACCCATACGTTCCCGTCATCTGGGTGGCGAGCCCGAAGTCCGAGAGCTTCACGGAACGGCTGCCGTCCAGCAGGACGTTCTCCGGTTTGAGGTCGGCGTGGACCCAACCCGACCGGTGGAGGTGGGCGAGTCCCTCGCAGATCCCCGCGATCAGCCGGGCGCGGTCGGCCTCGGCCACCCCGGCGTCGAGGAGTTCCCGCAGGCTGCCCGCGGCCCGCTCCATGACCAGCACGATCGCGCCGTCCAGGGAGGGGCGGTCCGGTGCCTCTAGGACGAAGGAGTCCAGGAGGCGGATCAACCGCGCGTGCCCGGCCCTGCGTCCCAGTTCGACCTCCCGGCGGGCGGACTCCACGATCCTGCGTGTCTGGCGCGGTGCATACCCGGCGGTCGGCATGATTTTGAGAGCGATGTCGGCGGGTGCCGCGGACGGGTGCGCGGGGGCCCGGCCGGTCCGGTCCGGGCACCGGTCGGCGGGCCGTGCGGCGTAGACCGTGGACCAGCCTCCGGCCCCGATCAGGTCGGTGATCGTCCAGCCTTGCACCCGGTGGCCGGGCGGGAGCGCGTCCGTACCGTCGCATTCCGTGATGTCGCGCAGGGTGCGGGGCGTCGTCATCGCGCGGTCTGCCGCTCCCGCCCGCCGGCCCCCGTCAGGGGTGGCAGCAGCGTCAGGTGCTCCTCGCGTACGAGCCCGAACCGCAGGGCGAGCCCGACGATCTCCTCCCGCTTGCCGTTGCGGCGGTCGCCCTTGCCGTGTTCGCGCGGGTCCGAGGCGCCGATGCGCAGCTTCTCCTCGGCGAGGTAGTCGATGTGCGAGCTGACCGCTCGCGCGGTCAGGGTGGCGCAGGCGAGGTGGCCCCTGAGCCGTTCGACGATCTGGGGCGTGGTGGGGACCGCGACGCGGGACTGGTCGCGCAGGCGCGGTTCGCAGAGCGCGAGGAGTACCAGGAAGTAGGTGGCCGTCTCGTCCAGCGAGTAGGCGGTGACCGTGAGGCGGCCCCAGGGGGCGCCCATGGCCTCCGGGTCCAGGTAGACGTGATCGGGAGCGAACACCTGGAAGGAGACGGGGACGTCGCTGCGGGTGGGCAGCACGACGCGCGAGAACTCGAACGGGACGGGTGCCCCGACCCGGCGGGGCGGGACCCTCAGGTACTCCCCGGCGCCCTCCGGGTTCTCCACGAGGTAGCTGTGGGTGGTGCTGTGGTTTGTCAACTGCCAGTGGTCGTCGGTCACGCGGATCTCCCCGGCGAGCCGCGAGATCGCCGCGTCGGCGAGGCGTAGCTCCACGGGGATCTTCGCGGATCCGCGTCCGAAGCGGGCGACTTCGCCCGGTCCGAGCCGTAACGTCACCGCATCGCCGTACGGTTCGCCTCCGTCGGCGCCACTACACCCCTGCGGCAGATGGACGACTACCCCGCTCACCGCTCCCCCCGTTCCACGCGTCGTGCCGGACCGACGAGTGGAACAATACTCATCTCTCAAGGGAGTTCATCGGCGCACTTCAGCCACTTCGGCCGGGACGGCCCGTCGGGTCGGACAGCCAGCACCGGCTGCCCCGGGAGGCTCTCCGAGCCCCCTTGCCGGGAGGCTCTCCGACCCTCTCCTCGCGGGCGGCTCCCCCTGTGTCCCCGGTCACTCCGGCCCTCGTGCGGTGATGGCGGTTTGGGGTCGTTTTCGACTCTCTGGCGAGCGGTTCGGGAGAAATTGTCGTGCCGCGGCGAGCGAGCGCGGCATACCGCCACCGCGGGCGGCTGTGCGGGACCGGCCCTTTCGCCCCCGGTCGCAGACGTCGCGTACGGGACCTGCCGGGGTGGGGAAGGTCACCGTGCCCGGGGGGGCACGGCCCCGCGGAAGCGCCCTTTCGCCCCTTTCACGTGGCGCGATCCGCACTCCGGGTTCAGAGTGCGGGACGGCCCGATACGACGGGTGCGACCGTCCGGTCGCCGAAGGCCGTCCACGGCCGCCACCCGCCGCTCGGCCGATCCTGGACGCGGGTGCGCATCCTGCCTTCGGTGGTGACGGCGAAGACGTGCGTGCGCCCGGTGGGATCGGACGCGACGGCGGGCGTGGCGGCGAGCCTGATCCCGGGCTCCCCGAACTCCCCGCTGGAAGCCCAGCTTCCACCGGGGACGGTCTGCCAGCGGTGGCCGAGCCGGACGCCGCCGGGCGTCAGCGAGAACGCCTCGAGGCGGCCGTCGGCGTTGGCGGCGAACACGGGGGCGGCGGCGCTCCAGCCGAACATCGGCAGCCACTCCTCCCAGCCTCCGTTCGGCACGGACTGCCGCCGGCCGAAGGTTCCCACGCCCGACGGTCCGATCGCGGCGACGGTGAGCCGGCCGCTGCCGTCCCCGGCCACGCGCGGCGCGGCGCCGGACGCGGTGCCGAAACGCTGCCACGCGGGGGTCCAGGCGCCGCCCGGGGTCTCCTGCCACCGGTGGAAGATCCCGGCGCCACCGGGAGCGAGGGCGAAGACCTCGAGCCGGCCGTCGGCGTTGGCCGCGACCACCGGTGGCGCGCCCGCGGCGCCGCCGAAGCCCGCCTCCCACGGGTCCCAGGCCCGGGATCCCGGTGCCGCTTGCCGCCGCCGGGCGACGGACGCGCCGCCGGGGCTCAGGGCGAACGCCTCCAGCCTGCCGTCGGCGTCGCGGGCAACGGCGGGGGCAGCGCCGGCCGGCCCGCCGAACTCCTCCCAGTCGTACCAGCCGCCGTCCGGCCGCTGGGCCCGGTGGTGCAGGTTGGCTCCCTCCGGGGCGAGCGAGAACACCTCGAGCGCGCCGCCGGCGTTGCGGCCGAGCGTGGGCACCGCACCGGCCGGCCCGCCGAACGTCTCCCACGGCGACCAGGTGCCGGTGTCCGGGTCGAGCTGGACGCGCCGGAGCATCGAGTGGTCGGAGGCGTCGAGCGCGAACACCGTGAGGCGGCCGGTGGCGTCGAGTCCGGCCACCGGGTTGTCCGCGCTCTGCCACGGTGGTGGTGTGTCCCGCCACTGAAGGGGCGCCACGTGCAGCCCTTGACGGAACCAGCCCGCGGCGCTGGCGTACCAGGCCTCCCCGTCCGCGATCACCTCCACGGCGTGACCGGCCACGTGGCCCGCGTACCCGGCGAGGTCGAAGTGGAAGGGATCCGGGGACGCCAGCACGTCCGTACCCTCGTAGCCGCCCCTCGGACCGATGAACAGGTAGTACCAGCCGTCCCGTTCGACGACGTACGGCGACTCGGTGACCGAGACGGTCGCGTACGTGGTCGCGTCGGTGAACGCGACGCCCGGCTCGCTCCAGTGCACCAGGTCGGCGGAGCGCCTGTGGGCCACGACGTGCCGGCCGCCCGGGCGCGAGAGTTCCGTGTAGTACATGACCCACTCGCCGCCGGCCCGCAGCACCATCGGGTCGCGGGCCGCGATCCCGCGGAACAGCGGGCCGGACGGCTCACGCGTCCAGGTGAACAGATCGTCCGACGTGGCGAGGCTGATCGCGGCGCCGCTCGCGCCGCCACCCGCGTAGAACATCCAGAACCTGCCGCCGGCCTCGATGACATGCGGGGCCCACAGGTGCTCCTCGCCGTGATAGCCCGGGTCGACGGTCAGCGCGTCGGCGTGGGTGGTCCAGGGGCCGTACGGGGCGGCCGCTGAGGCGTGCGCGAAGGAGACCTCCGCGGCACTGTCCGGTGCCTCGCCGGGCGCCGCGCTGTTCCCGACGATGCTGAACAGGTGCCACCGGCCGTTCGCCCTGATCAGGGTGTGGTCGTTGAGGTAGCGGCGCCGGCCTGGCGTGGAGGGGTCGTAGACGTGGGTGAAGGAACCGGCGCCCACCCACTGGGACGCCGGACCTGGGACGGAGGCCGCTACCGCGGCACGGCCCGGGAGCGGGAGCGCGAGGGCTCCCGCTCCGGCCGCGCGCAGCAGGTGGCGCCTGCTGAACGGATGCACGGGAAGGCTCCAGAGGAACGTTTACTGTCAGTTGATCGCGGGTCCGGCGGTGTCCTTGAGCCAGCCCCACTGGGACCAGGTGGAGAAGCCGGTCTGCCAGCGGTGGTAGACCCCGGTGGGATTGGTCCCGAAGACCTCGATGCGGCCGTCGGCATTGGCCACAGCGGTGATCTCCGTGCCACCGGAACCGAAGGACTCCCACTGCCCGTAAGGGGTGTTCACCCCGCTCTGCCACATGTGCTGGGCATCGCTGCCGTTGAGAGCGAACACCTCGACCCGCCCGTCCACCGTGCGCTGACTCGTCAGCTGCGAGTTCGCCAGACCACCGGTCTCCTGCCAGCCCGACCAGCTGGTGGAGCTGGTCTGGTACCGGTGGAAGACGCCGACGGGCCCGGAGGCGAACACTTCGAGCCGGCCGTCCAGATTGTGATCGACGGTCAGGTCATGACCACCGATACCGAAGCCCTCCCAGGACGACCAACCACCGTTCACGGACGTCTGGTACAGATGCTCGAAGACCTCACCGTTGAGGGCGAACACCTCAAGCCGGCCGTCCGGCGCCTTCGCCAGCTCGATACGGCTCTTCCCCGGGCCGCCGCCAGTCCCCTCCCAGCCCGACCAGCCACTGTTGGCGGCCGTCTGGAACCGGTGGAACACGTCCTCGGGACCGGAGGCGAAGACCTCAAGCCGTCCGTCGCCATTGGAGCCCACAGCGATGTCACGGCCACCCTCGCCGAAGTCCTCCCAACCCGACCAGCCACCGGAGAGCTGAGTCTGGTACCGGTGCTGAAGGATCCGGCCGTTGATCGCGAACACTTCCAGCCGGCCGTCGGCGTTCGGCCCGATCGCCAGCTCCGCTCCCTCGGGACCAGCGATGAACTCCCACGCCGACCAAACGCCGTTGACACCCTCCTGCCACGCATGGTGCACACCATCGGCCCCCGCCGCGAACACCTCAAGACGCCCATCCACCGACCGCGCCGACACCACACGACCCGACTCCGCGGGATACACCAACGGCGCGGGACCAGGCCCGGGGTGGCCAAGGCGGTCCACAGCGGCGCGCGCCGTGTCCATGTGCCGCTGATGGTGGCCCTGGTTGTAGGTGGACCAAGGGCTCCAGTCCGTGCCCCCGGCGGATATCCGGAAGGTCTCGTTCGCATTGCACTGCGCGTCGTAGGCACAGGCGTCGCTGACTTCGGCGTGCCAGTAGTCGTTGATCTGCCACAGACCGCGGTCGGTGGACGGGGGCGTGTTGTTCGTGACGTTGTACGCCTCCGGATTACAGCTGGACTCCGCCAGGGCGACGGCGACGGCGGTTACCAGGCTCTCGCCCCGGAAGCCCGCGTTGTACCCGACCTCCGCACACAGGCCGCTCGCGGCGGCGGCTGGCTGTGTGGCGCCGACCATGATTCCCGCCGCCACACACAGGGAGACGAACGCGGACAGAATGACGCGGTGGGGCGCTCTTCGAGCGCGCTGCGTGGCTCTCATCTGGCTTCTCCTCAGTTGATCGCGGGTCCGGCGGTGTCCTTGAGCCAGCCCCACTGGGACCAGGTGGAGAAGCCGGTCTGCCAGCGGTGGTAGACCCCGGTGGGATTGGTCCCGAAGACCTCGATGCGGCCGTCGGCATTGGCCACAGCGGTGATCTCCGTGCCACCGGAACCGAAGGACTCCCACTGCCCGTAAGCGGTGTTCACCCCGCTCTGCCACATGTGCTGGGCATCGCTGCCGTTGAGAGCGAACACCTCGACCCGCCCGTCCACCGTGCGCTGACTCGTCAGCTGCGAGTTCGCCAGACCACCGGTCTCCTGCCAGCCCGACCAGCTGGTGGAGCTGGTCTGGTACCGGTGGAAGACGCCGACGGGCCCGGAGGCGAACACTTCGAGCCGGCCGTCCAGATTGTGATCGACGGTCAGGTCATGACCACCGATACCGAAGCCCTCCCAGGACGACCAACCACCGTTCACGGACGTCTGGTACAGATGCTCGAAGACCTCACCGTTGAGGGCGAACACCTCAAGCCGGCCGTCCGGCGCCTTCGCCAGCTCGATACGGCTCTTCCCCGGGCCGCCGCCAGTCCCCTCCCAGCCCGACCAGCCACTGTTGGCGGCCGTCTGGAACCGGTGGAACACGTCCTCGGGACCGGAGGCGAAGACCTCAAGCCGTCCGTCGCCATTGGAGCCCACAGCGATGTCACGGCCACCCTCGCCGAAGTCCTCCCAACCCGACCAGCCACCGGAGAGCTGAGTCTGGTACCGGTGCTGAAGGATCCGGCCGTTGATCGCGAACACTTCCAGCCGGCCGTCGGCGTTCGGCCCGATCGCCAGCTCCGCTCCCTCGGGACCAGCGATGAACTCCCACGCCGACCAAACGCCGTTGACACCCTCCTGCCACGCATGGTGCACACCATCGGCCCCCGCCGCGAACACCTCAAGACGCCCATCCACCGACCGCGCCGACACCACCCGACCCGACTCCGCGGGATACACCAACGGCGCGGGACCAGGCTGACTGCCGGGTATGCAGGGCATGTCGATGCCACGTTCCGTCAGATAGGGAACCGGGTCGACACGCACGGACGCGCCCGCGTTCCCCCAGACCCGAAGGTGGAGATGAGGCCCGCTGGACTGGCCCTCGCTGCCCATCAGCGCGATCTGCTGCCCGGCGCTCACACGGTCGCCCTCCTGGACATCCCGCTGGTACATGTGGCCGTACTCGGTGATGGTGCCGTCGGGGTGCAGAATGCGGATCCACTGCCCGTAGCCGGGTTCGTATCCCGAGATGGTCACCTCGCCGTCGCCGACCGCGTAGATCGGGGTGCCGTGGTCATTGGCTATGTCGATGCCGTTGTGCTCCCAGCTGTAGTACTGGGAGATGTCGCCGGCCGCCGGGCAGGCGGCGGCGAAGCCGGCGGCCCGGGCCGGGACCGGGGAGGAATCGGTCTGCGCCCCGGCCGGTGAGGCGACGGCGAGCCCCGGTGCGAGGACCACGGTCAGCGCGAGAAGAAGCCCGAACACCCGCCCGGGCAGCTGCCCGGACATGCCTCGGGAAAGGACGGACATCATGCGAGGTCTCCCCGTCACGCCTTGCGCAGGCGGTCGATGACGCCGTTGATGTCGTCCTGCAGCAAATTCCGGCGGACCCAGTGGCCGCCGTCCACCTCATGCTGCTCGTAAGGGATTCCCGCGCGGTCGAGGTTCCACTTGAACTCCCGCTGGGTGGCGAGCACCAGGGTCTCGTTGGCGTAACCCTGGATGTCCTGGGGGCTGGTGCCGGCGACCAGGAAGACCCGCTTGTGCCGGTAGCTCTCGATGCGCTCGCACGGGTTGTCCGCGCTGACCCGGGCCTGGTCCCAGAAGGGCACGCCGTAGATGCTGCCGCCGTTCAGTTCCACGGCGGCGGAGGAGGCGTTGGCCCAGTGGGTCACCAGGTCACCATTGCCCCCGCGCAGGTTGGCCGGGCCGGAGTGGGCGCTGACCGAGGCGAAGTGACCGTAGTACTTGGCCGCGTACTTCAGGGCGCCGAAGCCGCCCATGGAGAACCCGGAGACGGCACGGCCGTCGTACTCGGCGTAGGTGCGGAAGTTCGCGTCGATCCACGGGATCAGCTGCCCGATGTGGAAGTGCTCCCAGTTCCGGGCGCCGATATTGGAGCTCAGCGCGTTGGAGTACCAGCCGGCGCGCCCGCCGTCGGGCATCACGACGATGAGGTCCTTCCAGGCGGTCAGACCCCGGATGTCGTGGAACCGGTCGAAGGTGATGAAGTCCTCCAGGCCACCGTGGAGCAGGTAGAGGACGGGGTAGCGGCGCCCGCTGGTGTGGTAGCCGTCGGGGAGCAGCACGTTGACGGCCGGGGTCCAGCCGCCGATGGCGGAGGTCTGGAACCGGTAGTACCACATCCGGTGATCCTGCTCGTTGCGTTCCGTGATGTGCAGGTCGGGGCCGTCGCCGACCGCCGAGGCCGCCGACGCAGACGCGAGAACGCCGCCGGCTCCGAGGGCCACCGCGGCGGTGAGCCCGCCGACGGACTTGAGGATGCTCCTGCGGGTGGGGTCCTGCGTGGTCAAGGTGACCTCCTGTGGGCGAGCTGACTGAGGATCCGGCTGCCGTCCCAGCGGCACCGGCGGTTCGGAGGCTAGCGATCCCCGCCCGGGAGGAGTATCCGGAACCTTACGGGCTGACAGAACCGGCTCGCGTCCTCTAGGGCCTGTGTGATGTCGGGCAGGCAACTCGCCGATGTTCAGTGGAAGTTCATCGAACCGTAGCTGCCGATCGGTAGGAGGTACGGCCCGTACCCGGAGCGGTTGCGGGAGCAGTTCGAGGGAGCGATCCGGCGGTCCGCTCCAGTGCGCAGTGGCGGGAGACGCCTGCGAGTTCGGCCCCTGGGCTCGGTCCCCGGGCGGGCTCACCGCCTCCACCTCCGCGCCGCAATGATCTGGATCGACGACCTGATCAAGACCGCCGCATGATCACAACATCACACAAGCCCTATGCCTGACGGGCCTGACGGGCCTGACGGGCCTGACGGGCCTGACGGGCCTGACGGGCCTGACGGGCCTGACGGGCTAAGCATCGCGAGCCTTAGCGGGAGGGGCCGCGGGTGACCATCCGTAATTCTCCGGATCCCCGGGCCATGTCCCTCTCGGTAGCTTTCAGCGCGATCACACTGTGACCCGGCGCGACTGCGGCGGGTCCCTTTCCGTAAGTGCCTCGTACCGCTACCGACCAGGAGCCCGTTGTGAGCGCACACCATCCCTCCCGCAGAGCGCTCCTCAGAGCCGCCGGTGGACTTTCGGCTGCGATATCCCTCGCAGGCGCAAACGTCCTCGCGACGGGATCCGGGGCCAGTGCCGCCGGGAACGGCATCGGTCTCCGCTCCGCCCAGCCCATCCAGTCGGACGTGGGCGGCCCGATCACCCGCGACGAGATCCTTCTCCGCGCCCAGCACTGGGTGGATCTGAACGTCTACTACAACCAGGACGACTCCCACCCGGACCTGGAAGGCAGGCACTACCGCACCGACTGCTCGGGCTTCGTCTCCATGGCACTGCACTTGCCCTGGTCCCCCAGTACGGTCACCCTGCCCGAGTTCCTGGACCTGATCGCCTGGGAGGACCTGAAGCCCGGTGACGCCGTCGGCACTCTCGGGCCGGGAACCGGCGGCGACGCGGGACATGTCGTGCTGTTCGCCGGCTGGGCCAACCACGAGCACACGCGCTTCTTCACCATGGAGGAGATGGGCGGGGCGGGGTCCGTCAGATACGAGCGGCCGATCAACTACACCACGAGTGGGGGCCTGTTCACCGCCAGTCCGTACCGCTACAAGAGGGTTGCCGAGGTTCCCTCTCACCACGCCGTCAGCCCGGCTGAGACGGGCCGTGTGGTGTCGGCACGGTCGGCCGACGGCCGGCTGGAAACCTTCGCGGCCGGAGCTGACGGGGTGTACCACGCCTGGCAGACCGAGGTGAACGGCGGCTGGTCGGCCTGGCGGCCGCTCGGCGGTCCGCGAAACGCGCAGATGACGATCGTGCCCAACGCCGACGGTCGGCTGGAGCTGCTGGCGATCAACGCCGATATGGCCCAGCACATCTATCAGACCGGCCCGTCCAGGGACTGGTCCGGCTGGCAGGGATTCGGCACCGGTGGTCGGTATGTCGCCGCCGGAGCGAATGCCGACGGCCGCATCGAGGTCTTCGCTTCCGGCTCGAAGGGCGTGTACCACAGATACCAGACCGCGCCGAACGCCGGCTGGTCGGGCTGGGAATTCACTGGTGGTGGTCCCGTCGACGCCCGTCTGGAAATGGGGAAGTCCCCCGAGGGGCGCCTTGAGGTATTCGCTCTCAACGGCACGGTTTTCGAGCACCAATACCAGCTCGCCCCCAGCGGTGGTTGGTCCGCATGGGAACATTTCGGAGGCGGCGGCCACGATCTGACGGTGGACCACAATGCCGACGGGCGTCTTGAGGTATTCGCCTCCGGACCGGAGGCTATTTTCCACCGATATCAGGAAAGCCCCGCCTCCTGGTCAGGCTGGGTAAGAACCGGCGGCCCGGCCAACTCGAACCTCACCAGCGAGCGCACCGCCGACGGCCGGGTGGAGGTTTTCGCGATCAGCAATGAGATCGCCGTCCACGCCTGGCAGGCCGGGATCAACGCCCCCTTCAGTGACTGGGTCACCATCGGCACCGGCGGCACAGACATCACCGCCGCCACCAACGCCGACGGCCGCATCGAGGTCTTCGGGACCAGCCATGCGGGCGTCTACCACACCTGGCAGACCGGCTTCTCCGACTGGGCTCATTGGGCGTGGCTTAACGGCCCCGGCCCCGCGATCAACTGACAGTGGTGGGCGGCGGGGCCGGGGCATCGCCTGGAGCTCCGGCCCCGCACACTTCGCTTCATGCGCTCCGGTTCACTGCTGGCCGGTAGGTGCCCCTTTCAGCGACGCCCGGGGAAGAGGTTGCTCTCCGGCAGGTTCCCCGGTCCGCGTCCGGTGCGGATCTTGGAGTCGCCCTCCCGGAAAGTGCGGTCGCGGACGTGGTGCAGAGGTTCTCGATCTTCCAGGCGCCAAGGTCGCCGTGTTCAGCCCGGACGGGCACCTCCTCGCCTTCGGGAAAGGCGACGGCCACATCGTGCTGTAGAACGGCGATCGGCTCAACTTGGCGATCTGCGAACGGCCGTACGGCTGGCCGAGGACATCTCCACCGCACTCGACGAACAGAACGTCGTCGTCCCGGGCACCGACGCGGCCGCACTGATCGTCCACAGCCTCGCCAGTTCCCTCCAAGCGGTGCCTTGACCAGCGTAAACTCCTCGCCGTAGGGATCGGGGACCTCCTGGAGACCCACCCTCTTTCCCAGGTCCTGATCTCCGTGCCCGGCATCGGGATCAGTACCGCGGCCCGCATCCCCATCGACGTCGGAGGCGGCAGCGGCTTCGCCACCGCCGGCCACCTCGCCGCGTTCGCCTCCTGCTCCCAGGCCGAGTCACGCGCCTACTACGACCGAAAGCGACGAGAAGGAGAACACCACATCGCCTTTCTGCCGGGCGGCTTCCTACTCCTGCGCGGCTTCTTCCAGGGCCTCCATGAGGTGCCTGCTGACGCGCATCCCCGCGGCGTCATGGTGGGTGCGGACCGCTGTGGAGTCCATTTTGACCAGCGACAAGTCTGTTCTTCCCGTTGCGGGCACCCTTGGTGGTCAGGCTTTTCAGCAGGGCGGTGAAGACACCGGCGTTCGGCCAGACGCGGAAGCGTTCGCAGACGGTGGCCGAGCCCAGGGGCCGAACTCGCAGGCATCTCCCGCCACTGCGCACTGGAGCGGACCGCCGAATCACCCCCTCGAACTGCTCCCGCAACCGCTCCGGGTACGGGCCGTACCTACCGATCGGCAGCTACGGCTCGATGAACTTCCACTGAGCATTGGCGAGTCGCCTGCGCGCCACGATCACAGTCCAGTCCTACCGGGTTCACCCGCGAAGGGGGCAGAGCCCGGCAACTGATCACGACATCACACAGGCCCTCTGTCACTCCGGATAGTTCCGGGTGCCCTGCCCCCTCCCTCGACTCCTAGTTTGTGGCCCAGCCAGTCCCACGGACACGAAGGAGACGACGGATCACATGCGCGTCACGAGAACACTTCTGCTCGGCGGGGCCCTTGCCCTCGCCTCCCTCACCCCGGTGACCGGCGCCCTGGCCGCCACCTCCGGCCCTGTCGGCCAGGCGAGGACGTACGACGACGTCCAGTCCTTCCAGAACCAGGCCACGAGCCGGTGCATGGACGACACCAGCAACGGCTTCCGCACCTGGAGCTGCAACGGCTCGAATCCGCAGCAGTGGAGCGTGCACGTCTGGGGTGACGGAACGCGCCAGTTGATGAACATCAACACCGGCCGCTGCATCGAGGACACCAACAGCGGCTTCCGCACCGCGGTCTGCAACTCCAGCCCGGAGCAGAGCTGGTGGATCAAGGTCTGGGACGACGGCACCGTCCGCTTCCAGAACCAGCACACCTCGCGCTGCATCGACGACAGCTCCCAGGGCTTCCGTACCTGGGCGTGCAACAGCCTTCCGTACCAGAGCTGGTCCTGAGCCCGATGGCGACGCACGTCGAAGCCCCTCCCTTTCCGGCAATTACGGCAATTACGGCAGACGATTCCCTCCAGGAGGAGCAGGTTCGATGAAGTTGAAGCTGACCGCGTTACGGTTCTCGCTCGTCCTCGGTGTGGCCGGTGCGCTCCTGGCGGTGCCCACGGCCGCACAGGCACAGGCCCAGTCCCCGGCCCGGGCAACCGCGGACCACTCCGCCACGCTCGCGGCCCTGAACGAGCTCAAGGCGGGCGGCGGTCCCGGGGCGGGCGTGTACGCGGGGACCCGCGACGCCTCGTGGAACCTCTCCACCGGCACGGCAACCATCAACACCAACGATCCGATCGGCCCGGACGAGTACTACCGCGTCGGGAGCCAGTCGAAGACCTTCACCGCCGTCGCCGTACTGAAGCTCGCGGAGGCCAACGGGATCGGCCTCGACGACCCCATCGAGCGGCACCTGCCCGGTGTGGTCTCCATGAACGGCTACGACGGAAACCGGATCACCGTCCGGCACCTCCTCCAGCAAACCAGCGGCATACCGGTGAACGGCCTCCCGCTCGCGCAGGCCCGCCCGGACGGCTCGTACACGCTCGCGGCCCTGGTGAAGGACGGACTGCGCTTCGCCCCGGCCTCCGAGCCGGGCGCCGCCTTCCACTACTCGAACACCAACTACGAGATCCTCGGCATGCTGATCGAGAAGATCACCGGCCTGCCCGTGCACCAGGCCGTCACCGAGCAGGTGATCCAGCCGCTCGGCCTGGCCCACACCCGCTTCCCCTCCCCCACGGACCGCGCCGTGCCGAGCCCGGCGATCCACGGCTACCGCGGTACCCGGATCGGCTCGTTCTTCTTCTGGTTGGACGGGACGGCGTTCGAACCATCCACCTTCTACGCCTCGGGCGCCGTCATCTCCACGCTCCGGGACATGACCGCCTTCTACCAGGCGATCGTCGACGGCACGGCACTCTCGCCCGCGAACCTCGCCGAGATGGAGAAGACCTTCGAGCTCGGGCAGCCCGGCTCGGGGAACGGCTACGGCCTCGGGATGCTGAAGATCACGCTGCCCTGCGGCGGCACGGCCTGGGGACACGATGGAGCCGTCCCCGGCTACTACTCGCAGACGCTCGTGACCGAGGACGGGCGGCACGCCTCCGTCATGACCAACGCGCACCTCGCCACGAACATCCCGGGCGCGCAGATGTACAAGACCCTGACCAGCGCCCTGTGCGAGACGCCGTCCTGACCCTGACCCGCCGCAAGACCATCCTCACAGAAGAGAGAACCACCGTGCGATCCCTGCTCACCGGCGCGGCCGGCTTCCGCGCCGCGATACGGGCCACCGCGCTGACCGCCGCCGCCGTGGCGACGGTCGCGGCGACCAGCCTCACCGGCTCCGCGGCCCACGCCGTCGGCGTCGCCGATGCCCCGACGATCCCGTCCTTCACCGACGGGCAGGGTCTGACCCAGGTCGCCGGAGCCACCGAGGTGCGCTCCGAGACCGACTTCACCCTCATCGTCACCACTCCGCAGCTCTCCGGCCGGCACAAGGTACGCGTCTTCCTGCCGAGCGGCTACTACGCCGAGCCGGGCAAGCGCTGGCCGGTGACGTACTTCCTGCACGGCGGCGGCGGCAATGTGAACGACGCCGCCGCGGCCCCGGCCCTGCGGGACGACCGGATGATCACCGTCATACCGGACGGCGGTCTGAAGGGCTGGTACGCGAACTGGCGCATGCAGAACACCGCCGAGGGCGCCGCGAACTGGGAGACCTTCCACCTCCTGCAGGTGGTCCCCTTCATCGACGCCAACCTGCGGACCCTGCCCGACCGCGGCCACCGCGCGATCGTCGGCCTGTCCATGGGCGGCTTCGGGGCCCTGCACTACGCCCAGGCCCGCCCCGACCTGTTCGGGCGCGTCGCCTCCCTGTCCGGGGGCATCGACTTCGGCCTGTGGGAGGTCCGTGCCGCGGTCCTGGCCACGGAGCTCAACCTGACCGGCGCCTGGTGCGCCTCCACCACCTCGGGTACCGGCAACTGCACCGGCTACGGGCCGGTGGTGGACAGCGACGCGATCTTCGGCTCGCCGTACGCGATCTTCAACGACCGGATCTGGAACGAGGTCAACCCCTCCTCGCTCGCCAACCTGGGCAAGCTCGCCGACACCGGGGTCACCCTCTACACCGGCAACCAGGGTCTGATCGACGGCAAGACGGCGGTCGCCTCCACCAACGTCGCGAACCGCCTGAACCAACTGGGCATCCCGAACCGCTTCGTCAACTACGGCAACGGCTCCGCCCTGTCGCCCACCTGCAAGGGCGATCACACCTACGGCTGCTGGGCGCCGGCCCTCGCCGACTACATCCCCCGCCTCGTGAACGAGTTCACCCAGGCCGGCTGAAGCACCCCCGCTCATCCCCACTCCACCGGGCCCACACCAGCGGGTCCGGTGGAGTCGCTGAGCATCGCCCCCGAAATCTGCTTTCCCTCCCACCCCCGTCCGCGACGGCGCGATGTCGCTGATCCTGGGCCCGAGCGCACTCTTCGTCATCGGGCAGGCCCTCAGCGGGGGATGGACGGCCCATGCCCGGCCTCCGACGGGAGGCCGGCGGAGAGTGGGCGGTGGATGATGGTGTCGCCGCGTTCGACTGGAGTTTCGGCGCGTGGGGGGGGTGCGGACGACGCCGCTGCCGGTGTTCGTTCGGTGGGGGGTGGACGTCGGCCAAGTCGGCCCGCCTCCAGGCCGAGCACGACCTGATGCGCCAGCGCCAGGAGAAGAGGAAGCGGGTCACGGAAGAAGCGGGGCTGGCGACGGGAGCGGACAACGCGCAGCTACGTATCCCGGACGAGCCCTACACGGATCCCCGCTACGGCCACGGCGCTCCCCTGTTCACGGTGGACGGGTACGTGTACGGGGTGGCCCGGCCTTGCCCCGGCTTGCTCGTGCCATCGAACGCGGTCGGCCAGCTGACGGTGTTCGTCCGGAACGAGGCCGAGGCCAAGCTGCTGGCTGGCGTGAAGTGCAAGGAGCTCGTGGTCTTTGATCTGCCGGAGCACGAGCAGCTCTTCTAGGGATGGCCTGGCTGGGTGAGTGCGGAGCCTGTTGTTGCTGGTGGTCGGTGGCGCGTTCGAGGAAGCGCAGGAGTTCGACGGGGAGCTTCCTCGGGGAGAGTAGCCGCCCTTCACCGCTGGCCCCGCCCGGCTGACCGGCCCTCCAGAGCCGACTGACACGCAAAGACAGGACGCGCAAGAGTCGGCGGCCGTTCTACCGACCGACCGGCTCGCGCGCGCGAGCCGTGGCCGCCGTCATCAGCCAGAGCCCGACCGGCGCGCAGGGCTTCACCGGCGTCGGCTACGGGCACCACCATCCGGCCGGGCGCGGAGAACAACTTCCGATCGGAAGAAGGGGCCACGGACCTCCGGGTGAGGGACGCTCCCGGTCCACCTCGTCAGTCGACGCCCAGCAGGCGCCGTCGGTCTTCGGGACGGGAGGCGAACTCCGCGCAGGCAGCCTGGTGGACGATTCGGCCCTTCTGCATGACTGCGATGTTCTTGGCGACCGAGAAGGCGAGCCCGAGGTTCTGCTCGACGAGGACGACCGACATGCCCTGCGCGGCGACCTCCTGGATCACCTCTCCGACCTGGGAGACGATCGCGGGAGCGAGACCGTCGGACGGCTCGTCGAGCAGCAGCAGCCGTGGATTGCGCAGCAGGGCCCTGGCGATGGCAAGCATCTGCTGTTCCCCGCCGGAGAGCTCGTTCCCGCGATGCCCGAGCCGCTCCCCCAGCCGAGGCAGCAGGTCAAGGACACGGGCCCTCGTCCACGGGCCCGGCGCCGGGCGCCCCGAGGCGATCGCCAGGTGCTCGGCCACGGTCAGCGGCGCGAACACCCGGCGCCCTTGCGGGACGACCCCGACCCCGGCCCGGGCGATGACGTCGACGCGGGCTCGGGCGATCTCCCGGCCGTCGAGGACGACGCTGCCTTCGTAGGGCCTGACGAAGCCCATGACGGTCGAGATGAGGGTGGTCTTCCCGACCCCGTTGCGACCGAGGACGGCGACGATCCCTCCCGCGTCGAGGTCCAGGTCGACACCGTCCAGGACGACGCCCCCGGCGTATCCTGAGCGCAGTTCACGCACGCTGAAGAACGGCTTCACGAGGAGACCTCCACGGTGCCGAGGTAGGCGGTCTGGACGTCGGCGGAAGCCCGTACCTCGCCCGGGGTGCCGGTCTTCAGGTGTCTGCCGAGGTGCAGTACGGTCACCGTGTCGGCGAGCTCGAAGACCATGTCGAGGTCGTGCTCGATGAGGAGCACGGTCACCTCAGCGGGCAAGGCAGCGATCAGTTCGGTCAGCCGTGCGGTCTCCCCCGGCGACATGCCGGCGGCCGGCTCGTCCAGCAGCAGCAGGCGGGGGTCGGTGGCCAGCGCGACGGCAACCTCCAGCTGCCGCCGTTCCCCGTGCGAGAGCGCGGCCGCCGCGACCTCGTGCCGGGTGGGCAGGCCCACCTGCCCCAGCAGCGCGTGCGCCTGTGCGAGCACCTGCGGCCGGGCACTGACCTTCCGCAGACCACCAAGCCCTCCGTTGGCCCGGCGCAAGACGGCGAGGAGGACGTTCTCCAGCACGGACTCCCGCATGAAGAGGCTGGAGTGCTGAAACGTCGCCGCGACGCCGAGCTCGACCCGGCGGTGCACGGGTAGCCGGGTCATGTCCTGGCCGTCGACGAGGATGGATCCGGCGGTGACCGGCAGCGTTCCGGAGATCAGGCCGAACAGGGTCGACTTGCCCGCACCGTTCGGGCCGATGATCGCGTGCCGCGCCCCCGCCCTCACGGTGAGGCAGACGTCGTCCAGGGCCCGGAAGGACCCGAAGTGCCTTGATACCTGTCGGAGTTCCAGTAGATCGGGATCAATCACGCCGTCCTCTTCCGGGTCAGCTTGAGCGGGATCCGCATACCGGCCAGCCCGCGGGGCAGCGTGTAGACGGCGATGACGAAAAGCAGTCCGAGCAGCAACGGCCCGCGTCCGGCGACGGCTTCGAGGTTTCCGAGGTAGTCGCGGGTGAGCCAGACGAGCGCGGCGCCGGCGCAGGCCCCCCACATCGAGCCGGACCCCCCGATGACGACGGCCAGCAGCGCGAGGGCTGCAATCTCGAATCCGGCGTCGCCGGGCGAGACGAACCGTTGTACCGAGACCCAGAGGGCTCCGGCGGCGCCGGCCAGTGCCGCGGCGCCGCAGTAGACGGTCAGGGCGTACCGCTGAGTGGGATATCCGATCGCCTTCATCCGCGGCTCGTTGTCACGGATGCCGCGCAGGGCCAGGGCGAACGGAGTCGAACCCAGGCGGGAGACGGCCGTGAAGAACAGCAGGAACACGGCCAGCACGTAGAAGTACACCAGCCCGTCCAGCGCCAGTGCGGGCATGCCGGGCAACGGCACGACGGGCGGGACACCAGACAGGCCATCGGTCCCGTTCGTCAGCGACTTCCAGTTGACAGCGGCGCTGTAGACGATCTCTCCGATGGCCAGTGTCAGCATCAGGAAGACCACACCGCGAGCTCTCACCGCCAGCCACCCGGTCGGCACGCCCACCAGCGCGGAGACGCCTGCGGCGATGAGGAGCTGGAGGATCCCGATGTCGGTGAGCCTCGTCGCCACGATCGCGGCGGTGTAGGCGCCGACTCCGAAGTAGGCCGACTGGCCGAGGGTCGGCAGTCCGGTCAGGCCGGTGAGCAGGTTCACGCTGAGGGCAAGAAGCCCGAACACCAGGATTCGCGACAGCGTGCCGATGGCGTACGAGCCGAGGACGAAGGGGGCCAGGGCGAGTCCGGCGACCACGGCAGCCAAGGAAACCCGCCGCGTGGCGGAAAGGGTGACTCCGGACGGGCTCATGCCCGCACCGCCGAAGGGACCAGCCCGTTCGGGCGGACCACGAGCACGAGCAGCATGGTGCCGAAGAGGAGGAAAGGAGCGTACTCGGGGAGCAGCGCCACCCCGAGGGTCTGCACCTGGCCGATGAGTAGCGCTCCGGCGAGCGCGCCGCGCACGGATCCGAGGCCGCCCACGACCACGACGACGAGCGAGAGGACGAGCACGGTCTCGTCGACGCCCGGCCCGGGACCGAGGATCGGTGCCCCGAGAACACCGCCTGCCGCCGCCAGCGCCGCGCCGAGGGCGAAGACCCCGTAGAGCACCTTGCGGACGTCGACTCCCTGCGCGCGAACCATGTCCCGGTCGGCGACGGTGGCTCGTACCAGCGCTCCGAGCGAGCTTCGCTCGAAGACGAGGTAGACGAGGAGCGCGAGACCTGCCGCTACCCCGATGAACACCAGTCGGTAGACCGGATAGGTGTGACCGATGAGGCTCACCGTCCCACGCAGTGCCGTCGGCGGGTCCGTGGGCAGTACGTCGCCGCCGAAGGCCGCGGCGAGGAGATCTGCGACGATGAAGGTGATGCCGAGGGTCAGCACGGCCTGGTCCAGGTGCCCGCGCCGGGCCAGCGGCTGAGTGAGGAACGTCAGCGCGGCCCCGCCCATGCCGCCGACCAGTGCGCCGGCCGCCAGTGCGAGGAGTAGCCCCCACAGGCTCCCGTCGGACAGCGTGTAGGCGATGTATGCGCCCGCGAGGTAGAGCGTGCCGTGGGCCAGGTTCAGCACGTCCATCATGCCGAAGACCAGGGAGAGGCCGACCGCGATCGTGAACAGCAGCAGACCGAAGGCGACCCCGTCGATGACGCTGACGAAGTTGCCGTCCAACCATCCGAGCATGTCAGCCGCCCAGTCGGCCGAGCTCGGAGGTGACGGTGTTGGCGCCCTGCTTGACCTCGCGCAGGTACCAGGGCTGGACGGGCGTGCCACCGCTGTTGAACTTCCAGGTGCCGCGCGGGCTGTCTATCTCCCCCACCTTGGCGATGGCAGCGTTGACCGATTCCGGGGTCGTGATGCCTCCGGCTTCCTTGATCGCCTTGTCGAGGACCTGCGCCGCGTCCCATGACGCCATCGCGTAGGTGGTCGGGGCGGCGCCGTAGGCGGACTGGTAGGCGGGCGCGAACTGCTTGTTGGCCGCGTTGTCCAGGTCCGCACTGTAGTTGAGCGATGTGAGGATGCCGTCGGCCGCATCTCCCTGCCCCTTGAGGACGCCTCCCTCGGTGAGGAAGCCGGGTGCGTAGAGCGGGATCTCGCCGGCCAAGCCGAAGTCCCGGTACTGCTTGACGAAGTCGACGGCCGCGCCGCCCGCGTAGAAGCAGAACACCGCCTTCGCGCCCGAGTTCTCGATCTGCGCCAGGTACGGCTGGAAGTTCTTGGTCCCGGGGAACGGGGTGTAGACCTCCCCTCCCGCGAGCTTGCCCCCGGCGGGGAGGAAGGTGGACTTGAATCCCTCCACCTCGTCCTTGCCCGCCTGATAGCCCGCGGCGATCAGGAAGACCGGACCTCCGGCGTTCTGCGCGACGTGCTTGCCCAGCGCCTTGCCCGGCTCGTCGTTGACGTACGAGGTGCGCCAGATGTACTGCGTGCCGGTCAGCGTCGTCGGTGAGGCGTTCGAGCCGACGAGCGGAACCTTGCTGGTCTCGAAGAGGTCCTTGACCCCGTTGATGGTGGCCGAGCTGACCACGCCACTCACCGCCAGCACCCGGTCCTGCTTGACCAGTTTCTCCGCCGCCGCCTTGCCGGAGTCCGCCGTTTCCCCTTCGTCGGCGATCACGATCTCCACCTCGCGGCCGCCGAGCTTGCCACCGTGCTGCTTGACGTAGAGCTCGAAGCCCTGCTTCATGTCGTCGCCGAGCGCCTTGTAGGTCCCGGACTGCGGGACGAGGAGCCCGATCTTCAGGGGACCGCCTTGCTCGTCGCCGTCGCCGGTCCCGAGGCTGGCACCGCCGCATGCGGTGGTCAGCAAGAGACCAGTTGTGACGGCGATCAGACCGACGGGACGAAACCGACCTGCCATTGGAGACTCCGTACGTTGTCAGCCGGCCCTGGTGAACCGGATGTTGCTGGTGGGGTGCCCGGGGGTCCGGGGGTGAGGTCCACTCTCAGAGGTGGCCTGGCTGCAGGCTGGGACACGCGGCGCGTCGCTGATCGACGGTCAGCATCCGAGGTGACACGTGTCTATCGCGCAATTATGACGCCCGTCAATACATCGCGAGATTTTGAGGCCAAAATTGCCCCGCCTCTTGACCGCGATCGCATCTATGCCGCAAGACTGACCATCGTCAAAATTCCGCCACGCCATTTCGGCGGCGGGCTCTAGACCAGTCAGGGAGTGAAGAACCGTGACCGACGATCCATCGCGCCGCAAAGTCCTCCAGAACACCGGCCTGTCGGTCGGCGCCGCGCTGCTCTCCGGCGTCCCGGGCGGGCACCCGGCGGCGCAGGCCGCCCCGCGAGGAGACGACCCCTCGCCCGTCGTGACGCTGCCCGCGGGGCAGCTGCGCGGCGCCGTCGAGGAAGGCCTCACAGTCTTCAAGGGCGTGCCCTACGCGGCCCCACCGGTCGGCGCCCTACGCTGGCGGCCGGCCCAGCCCCATCCCGGCTGGTCGGGAACGCGCGAGGCCACCGCTTTCGGCCCGAGCGCGCCGCAGCTCTACCGGGAAGGGGGCGACGCCGTGCTCGGAACGCACGGCTCGCCGCCCTTCGACGAGGACTGCCTCACGCTCAACGTCTGGACCCCCCGGGCCGACAACGCCAAGCGGCCGGTGATGGTCTGGATCCACGGCGGTGGCTTCATCTCCGGATCCGGATCACTGCCCATCTACTCCGGCGAGACCTTCGCGCGTGACGGCGACCTCGTCGTGGTGACGATCAACTACCGGCTCGGTCCACTGGGATACCTCTACTTCGGCGAGGACGGCGCCAGCGGCAACTTCTGGCTCACCGACCAGCTCGCGGCCCTGCGCTGGGTCCGCGACAACATCGCCGCGTTCGGCGGGAACCCGGACGACATCACGGTGGCCGGCCAGTCCGGTGGCGCGCTGTCGGTCGCGGCGCTGGCCGGCGCCCGCCCCAAGGGCCGCCCACTGTTCCGGCGCGCCATCCTGCAGAGCCCGCCCCTCGGGCTGCAGATCCCCACCCCGGCGGAGTCCTTGCAGCGCAGCGCCACCTTCCTGGAGATCCTCGGGGTCAAGGACGTGGCGCAGCTGCGGACGCTGCCCTGGCAGCAGCTGATGGGCGCCACTGTGGAGATGTTCAAGCGCACCGGGCGCTGGGGCTACTGGGCGACGCCGTACCTCCCGGTACTCGACGGGGTGACGCTGGACCGCCACCCCTCCGACCTGCTGCTCGACGGTCCCGGGGCGGACATCGACGTCCTGATCGGCTGGACCAGGGAGGAGGCCAACTTCGCCTTCGCGCTCAACGAGACATACACCGCCGCGACCAAGGACCAGGTGCTGCCGAGAGTGCGGGACACCTTCGGGAACCGGGCCACCGAGGCATACAGTGCATACGAGGAAGCCCGGCCGGGCGCTCGGCCGGTGGACGTGCTCATGGACCTGATCAGCGACGACCTGTTCCGCATGCCCGCCCTGGCACTCGCCGAACGCCGGGCCGCCCGCAAGCGGCCGGTCTGGGCCTACCAGTTCGACCTCCCCACGCCCGCGCACAACGGCCAGCTCGCGGCGGCTCACTGCCTGGAACTGCCGTTCGTCTTCGACAACTTCGACAAGTGGTCGCACGCGCCCTTCCTGACGGGACTCAACCCCCGGGTCCGTGACGGTCTGACCGCGACCATGCACGCGGCCTGGATCTCCTTCGTCCGCACCGGCGACCCCAACCACCACGCCATGCCGAGCTGGCAGCGCTACGAGCGGGACTCCCGCACCACGATGAGCCTGGACACTGTCACCGCCGCCACCGGCGACCTCGCAGGATACTGGCGCCGCCTGCACCAGTCGACGGCCTCATAGCCGCTCCTCCGGCCGGACACCGCGCTCGGTCGCGCGACAGCGCGCACCGCGAGACCGGGCCGGAGCCGTCCATCCGACTGTCGTCGAGGACCCGCTCGCGGCCTCCCGCCGGACCGCGTCCAGAAGGGGTCGCCGCACGGCGACGGCGCGCAGGGCGCCCCCGGCGAGCATCGGGATGTTGGTCTCCAGACACCAGCGCAGGGAATGGGCCGTTTCATCCGGCGTACTCAACCGGATGATGGTGTCGCCGAGCGCGGCATACACCATGGTCGCCTCGAAAGGGCGCTGGGCGAGTTCCCGGATCAGGCCGAGGGCGGGCCGGTGGCCGCATGCTCCGAGAGCCATGACCATCTGGTACCGGGTCTCCCACGTGCGGGTGTCGTGGACCTCTCCCCCTGGAGGGTCTCCAGCAGCGATGGACCCACAGCGAAATCGGCAAACCGACGCAGGCGCGTTGCAGCGGAACGCCGCTTGGGCGAAAGCCGGTGGCCGAGCTGCGCCACAGCTTCATCCAAGGTCAGTGCCACCTCGAATCCCATCCGGTCGGTTCCGTGCCGGTGAAGGGGTAGGTCTTCGCGCTGACACGGCAGTTCCCGGCTCCACGGCGCCGAGCAATCCTGCCACCGGTCAAGATCGCTCGGCAGAAACCCACCGCTCGTCAATCACTTGTCAATCGGTCAAGGTCGCCCGTCAGAGGACAACAGTCACAGGGGGCCTGAAGGTCTGCATCACCATCACCGGGACACGAGCCGCTCACCGCAGCCGGGACCCGCGTTCTCCAAACGGGTCGAGACAGCCTCCGAGCGCTCCCGGGGTCCGGCGCTGTTTCCATGCGCCATCCTTCGGGACCCCGACGGCCGGGAGCCCTGCAGACTGCAGACAGGGCGGTCCGTCGTCTGCTGGAGGACGAAATCAGCACCTCGGCTGCTGCGCGGGCGTCGCGGGCCCGGTCCCCGGCACCCTGGCGTCGGCCGTTCTCAGGCGGGCACTGCCGCTGTGGTGAGCGGGCCGCTCTGGGCAGGCAGCGCACCGCAACTGCCGGTGAGGTGGGGGGAGTCGATGAGCCAGTCCGCGGTGGCCGAGTTCAGCGCGATGGGGATGTTGGCGAGGGTGGCCAGGCGTGTCAGGGCGCGGATGTCGTCGCCGTGGGGGTGAGAGGAGAGCGGGTCGGTGAAGAAGATCAGAAGGTTGATCTCTCCCTGGGTGACGAGGGCGCCGATCTGCTGGTCGCCGCCGAGCGGTCCGCTGCGCAGCGCGGTGACGTCCAGGCCGATCTGGCGGGTGATGAGGGTGCCGGTGGTGCCGGTGCCGTAGAGGCGGTGGGGTTGCAGGGCGTCCGCGCGCCGGCGGGCCCAGGCCATCAGGTCGCCCTTGCGGATGTCGTGGGCGACCAGGGCAATCCCGCGGGGCCCCGGGGTGGTGGGGACGTTGGTGGTGAGCCAGGTGGGGTCGGCCAGCGGGTACAGGTGCAAGGCAGCCCGGCGTAGTTCCTGGCGGCTGATGCGGCCGTCGCCGTCGGCGTCCACCGCCGTGAAGGCCAGGGCGGCGGTGTCCTCGGCCAGGCCCGTCGCGCCGAAGATCCGCCCGTACTCGGCGGCGTCGATGTGGCCGTCGCCGTCCCGGTACAACGCGTCGGCGAGTGAGTCGACGGCGCACTACTCGGGAAAACACAAGCGGCACGGCATGAACGTGCAGGTCCTCACCGACCCGTTCGGCCGCCTCCTCCGGGCATCACCAGCCCTGCCCGGCTCCACCCACGACCTGACCGCCGCCCGCATCCACGGCATCGTCGACGCGCTCGCCGCCGCAGGACTGAAGTGCTGGGCCGACAGGGCCTACCAAGGCGCCGGCCGCCACATCCGAGCCCCCTTCCGGGGCCGCCGCCTCAAGCGCTGGAAGCGACGACACAACAGCAGCCACGCCAAGATCCGCTGCGTCGGAGAACAGGCCATGACCACCCTTCAAGGGCTGGCGCCTCCTGCGAAAGCTCCGCTGCAGCACCAACCGCATCACCGACGTCCGTGAAAGCCGTCCTCGTCCTTCACCACGCCTCAACATGAGGTTGAAAAGGGCTCAGTGACGGTTCATGATCCCTGCGGTATGCCGGTGGTATGCGATATCCGGAGGGCGAGGGCCTGACCGCCAGGGAGACTCTCGTGGCGGAGCTCAGTCAAAGCCTTCCCCAGTTCATCGACTCCATCTGCCCCACCGGCCACGTCGACGAGAACCTCGCCGCCCTGGCAGCGGAAGGTGGAGGGAGACACTGAGCCCCCGGCGGCTCCGCCGAGGGCCCGAGTTCGATCGCTGGGCGGCAAGGGCGCCGCGGACGGAGTACATCGAGGACGTCGCCGACGGTACGCAAGCCGTAACGGTCGCCTTCCCCTGCGGCCGCTGCCACACCGCGCGGCTAACACCTCCCGCCCCGCTCGGGTGATGACCCGCGACTTCTCGTCGTATGTTGCGTTGTACGGGGTGTGATCAAGATCCTTACGAGCCTCGCCCTGAGCGGCATTGCCGTGCTCGCCGCTGCTTCCGCCGCGGGGGCGCAGCAACCGGCCGCGCTCCAGGCCCCGGCGCCCTTCTCCTGCGAGGGCCGGGCCGACGGCAACTATCCCCACCCCAGCAACCCGACGAAATTCATGTCATGCGTGGCTCAGGAGTACGCCTACGAGCAGAGCTGTTTCCCGACGTACCAGGGCGAGACGACGTACTACGTCGCGTCCGTGGACGCATGCCTGACCGCCACCGAAGCTCGGGAGTCCCCGCCCATCCTGTTCTGAAGCCGCTTCCTCTCCCCGCAGGAACACGCCCGGGTGGGCCGGCAGCTCGACGCGCCGGCCCCCGGACAGGCTTGCGCTTACAGCCTCTGGATGTTCGCTGCCTGGGGGCCGTTGGGGCCGTCAGTGATGTCGAACTCGATGGGCTCGCCTTCCGTCAGCTCCCTGAAGCCCCCGCCTTGGATTGCGGTGAAGTGGGCGTATACGTCCGGCCCTCCACCGTCCTGCTGGATGTACCCGAAGCCCTTCTCACTGTTGAACGACTTCACCGTGCCTGTAGCCATCCCGACGCATCCTTTGCTGTCTTCCGCGGGGCGAACCCGCCCCCACCGCAATCGACCGCTACTCCGGCGTCTGCACACTGCCCTGCTCCACTGCCCCCGAACCCTCCCCCGGCGGAGTTCGAGGGCACTGCGAAAGACCAGCAGGTCCGGCTGGAGGGAGCAGCGGTCGAGGCCCGGTGAAGGAGGTCACTCACGCGGGGCTGCCGACGTGCGGTGCGGGGTGGTTCCGCAGCCACGGGCGGAGGGTCTACCGGTAGAGGCTTGGACGGAGCCTGGGCGGGTGATGAGGGCGGGTGTGTCGTAGCCGCCGGTCTGCGGCTCGATGGGGGCGGCCCAGGTGCTGCCGTTGTGGGTGCTGACGCGCAGGGTGCCGTCCAGCCGCCATGCTCGGCACACCACCGCCAGCACCCGCCGAGCACACCACCAGCCCCATCTGGCTGAACACCCTCCTCAATGCGGCACGGCCCGAGGCCCCCGGCCTGACCGCCCCCCACCTCCACACCCTGGTCCAAGCCTGCCCGGCGCCCGAGCACGCGGGAGCGTACGCGCGGATGGTGCGGGCCGATCACGCCCGGCGCACCCTACGCCGGCACGCCGAACAGCTGGCCCAAACGGCCACCGACCCTGGCCTGCCGAACCCGGCCGCCACCGTCCTCATCCAAGCCGACGCCCTCGCCGCCGTCCTGGACGAGATGGCCGGGCAGTTCGCCCCGCACTCCGGCTCCCTTCCACGCACCCCACTGCCCGCCTCGGTGCGGAGGGATACGGGCGAGGAAGCTCTGTCCGAGGAACGGCTGCTGCTGGCCTCGGCGACGGCGCACCCCGCCGAGGTCGCACGGACGCGGTGGCTGCAACCGGGCGACTTCGCCCTCCCCCTACACGCCTACCTGTTCCACTGCGTGTCCGCCCTGGCCCACCGGGGAGACCCCGTCGACCCGGTCACCGCGCTGTGGGGGGCCCAGCACCGCGGACTCGTCGTCCAGGCCTGGCCCCCGCCGAGCTGATGGCGCTCGTCGCAGCTGCCGTCTTGCCCGAGCCCATCCCGCCACGCACATCGGCCGATGGGCCGCCGCGAGCCCGGACGTTCCGTCGGTGGGCCGTGGAGCACGCCTCCGTGTTCCGCCGAGCCGACCGGGCAGCGCCTTCCTCACGGGTCGTAATCGAGCGAATTCGACAGGTAGCAATTAGGTGAATCCTTGACTGAATTCCCGTCAATAAGGCACCACTTGTTATCTCGATCAGATAACGACTACCCCCGATAAGGCCTGGACCAATACCACGTGACGCGCGTAACTCGCCTTGTTTTATTGCTTATTGAGTGTTCATCAGATCTGACGGACAGGTCACGGAAAGATTTCTCGAACCACGCCCCTCTTTGTCCGAATTCTCGGCCGCATTCGTCTGGCAGGCTTCCGCGCACCCACTCATCCGACGTTTACTTGAGGTGCCCATGACAGGACGACGCAGACGGCGTGAACACCGCCGGAGGCCGCGGCGGTTGATGCTCCTCACCACCGCCATGGCCTCGGCCGCGGTGATCGCCGCCGGCATCGCCTACTCCGGACTGGGCGATGATGCCCAGGCCGTGTCCGTACAAGCCGGTACGGAGGCCGTCGCACCGGCCGCCGCGCCCGCCCGGGACCAGGAGCCCGCACCCCTCGCGGCCACGCCCGCCAACGAGAGCACTCGCGGCATGGTCTACGACGGCCTCGCCCCCGCGCCGAAGGGCGACCGGTGTGCCGGCGTCTACCGAACCGGCGCGGGTCTGTGTACCCACGGCCCCGACGCCCCGCCCAAGGGCGTCGACATAACGAAGGACATCGCGCCCGCCGTCAAGGCCGCGGCGCCGGCGGCCGATCCGGCCCGTCCCGCCGCCGACGACCCGGCGGCCGGCGAAGGCGGCGGGCGTCCTCAGGACGCGCCCGCGGCCGACGCCGACCGCGCGGCCGACAAGTCCGCAGCGCCCGCGCCCTCGGCCGCCGGCCAGGCCGTCGCCGCCGGCCCCGCGGGTCAGACCGTCCAGTGCGAAGGAGACGGCAGCACGGACAACCGCGTCCAGGTCGTGTACGTCCACGGCCCCGGCCGTGACCGCTACCCCGAGTACGTGGCCTCGTTCCGCAAATGGGCGGCCGACGCCGACCTCATCTACGCCGCCAGCGCCCAGGAGACCGGCGGGGTCCGGCACATCCGCTACGTGACGGCCGCCGACTGCACCCCGACCGTGCTCAACATCGAGCTCCCGGACTCCGCACTCGCGGAATTCAGCGCGACCAACGCCGCGCTCGCCGGCAAGGGGCTCGACCGTCGCGACCGCAAGTACATGATCTTCGCGGACACCAAGGTCTACTGCGGCATAGGAACCTTCAACGGCGACGAGCGGCCCGGCCAGGCCAACCTCAGCAACTTCGGTCCCTCGTACGGACGGACGGACTCCGGCTGCTGGGGCGGCCACACCGCGGCGCACGAACTCGGCCACAACCTGGGCGCGGTCAACAACAGCGCCCCGAACACCAGCCGCGGCGCGCACTGCACCGACGAGTTCGACGTCATGTGCTATTCGGACACCCCGTACTACCCGCAGATGCGCAACGTCTGCACCAACCAGGCCTCCGAGAACATCCTGGACTGCAACCACGACGACTACTTCCACACCAGCCCCAAGGCCGGCAGTTACCTGGCCACGCACTGGAACATCGCCGACAACCAGTTCCTGATGAAGAACAAGGGCGGCGGCGGCACCGATCCCAGTCCGAACCCGAGCCCCTCGCCGACCAAGAAGCCGACGCCCAGCCCGACCAAGAATCCCACAGGCGGACCGGCCGTGACGGTCGGCCAGATCCAGTCGGACTCCGCCGTCGTGAGCTGGCCCAAGGTCGAGGGAGCAGCCTGGTACCAGGTCCTGCTGAACGGCAAGCACCTGGGCTGGGTCCAGTCCCCGGTGCTCCGCGTCTACAACCTCCGGCCCGGCACCTCCTACACGGTCGCCGTCTCCGTCCGCGACAACGCCGGCCGGGACAGTGGAGCTGGCAAGGCCACGTCCTTCCGTACGAAGGGCACGGGCGGCGGCGTGACAATCCCCGGGACCCGGTATCTGCTCGGGAACGGCAGCACCGGCATGGCCGCCGAGGTGTGGGGCGGGCGCGGCGCCGACGGCACCGTGCTCGTCGGGGCGCGCTCCAACGGGTACGCGCAGCAGCAGTGGTACTTCGACGACGCGGGCGGCGGGCTGGTCCGCATCCGCTCCGCGGTCTCCGGCAAGTGCCTGCAGCCGGCCGGTACTCCCGCCGCCGGCATGTGGGTCGCGCAGCAGCCCTGCGGCCGCGCCGGTGCACAGAGCTGGAAGCTGACCACCCGCGGTGGCGCGCTGAGCGTCACCGACCCGAGCGGCGGCTTCGCGCTGACCGTGAGCAGCCGTCCCTATTACGGGAACTGGCTGCTCGACCTCCAGCGCGCGGACGGCCGGGCCCCACAGGTCTGGGCCGTGCAGAAGGTCGGCTGACCCCGACAGCCCCCTGAAGTCCCCCCCCGGGGGGGGG
>NZ_JAPNLJ010000065.1 GCF_026627445.1 Streptomyces sp. H27-H1 | reverse complement strand
GCGGTCAAGCGGTGCCCCAGACCCGGTGACACCACCCCCCAGGCCATGCCTTCGGCAGGGGGCACACAGTCATGCCGGGCCCGGGGGCCAGGAGCCCCATTGCGGGGCCACGAAAAAGGTAACGGGGGCTACCGCTTGAGCTGGGGGGCGGCGATGACGACGGTGCCGTTGTCACAGCCCTTGTCCACCTTGATGCGCAGCCGCAGGGCGCCGCTCACGTCCACCGTGTGGGTGTTCGGCTTGCCCAGTTCCAGGAGCTCGGAGAAGGCGGCGGGCTGGTTGTCGAGCGAGATGCTGACCCGGCCCTTCTCGTTCCCCGAGCCGTCGTCGATCCCCGCGGTGAACTCCAGCGTCTTCCAGCCGCGGTTGAGGTCGAACTCCGTGTACGTGTCGGAGTAGCAGTCGCGCTCCGCGACGAACGCCGCCCCGTACTGCTTGGTGTTGATCTTGGCGGGCGCGACCGTGAACCCGCCCAGGTCGTTCACCGGGGCCATGACGGTCAGATCGGCCGCCTTCACCCCCGGCGCCACCCCCGACGGGGGCTCCGTACCCGTCGCGCTGGGCCCGGTCGTGGGTCCGTCCGACGGGGAGTCGGACGGGGACGGGGTGGGGGCCGGACTCTCCGAGACGGACGAGGACGAGGCCGGCTTGTCGCCGCCGGCCGCCGTGTCGGCGCCGTCCCGGTCCTTGTCCTCCATGAACTTGACGGCGGCCACGGCTCCACCGGCCACCACCAGCACCGCGAGCAGCGCGCCGAGCACCAGCCCGGTCCGCCGCCGCTTGCGCGGTGGCGGCGCGGGCGCCGCCTCCGTGGCGGAGTGGGCCACGGGCGCGGGACCGTACCCCTGCGGCACGCTCGCCTGGACCGGCGGCGGGCTGTACACCGGCTCGGTGGGCGCCGGGGCGTACGCGGGCAGGGCGGCGGGCGGCGGAGTGTGGGCCGGCTGCGCCGGAGGGGCGGCCGGCGGCCCGGAAGGGGGACCGGCCGGGAACGCCCGGGCCGCCACGACCGGGGCGGCCGGCGGCTGCGACGGCTGCTGGGGCGGGACCACGGGCTTCGGCGGGGCCGCCGTCGGGGGCGCCGACGGGGGTGTCACGGGCAAGGGTGCCGGGTCCTGGACCACCCGCTGGGAGGTGGACGTGGTGGTGGACACCACCGCGTGCCGGATGTCCTTCATCCAGCCCGCCAGGTTCACCGGCCGCTTCAGCGGGTCGGCGGCGTAGATGGCGGCGATCCGCGCCCGCTGCTCCGCGTCCAGGACAGCGAACTGCGGCAGCCGCACCAGCGCCTGCGCCAGCAGCTCGGGGGTCGAGGGCGGGGACTCCCCGCTCAGCATGAAGTACGCGATGGCCCCGAAGGCGTAGCGGTCCGCACCCGGAGTCCGCTTCCCGTCGAAGACCTCCGGCGCGGCATAACCCGGGGTGAACCACACCTCCGCGGTCTGGTGGTCGGCGGTCAGCTTGCTGAGGCCGAAGTCCACCAGGGTGGCCTGCCCGTGCGCGTCGACCATGACATTGCCGGGCGACAGGTCACCGTGGATCACCTGGCGCCCGGAGGGCGTGGCCTTCCCCGAGTGCAGCCAGTCCAGTACGTCGGCCAGCTGCTCCAGCGTGCGCATCACCTCGCGCCGCTCGGCAGCCGTGGCCAGGGTCCGCTCCGCCCGCCAGTCCCGCAGGTCGAGTCCGTCGACGTGGTTCATGACCAGGACGAGGGCCCGCCCGGTCAGCGTCGAGGACTCCCCGGGCCGGTGGATCGGCGGCCCTTCGAAATGCTCCCGTACGCCCACGACTCCGGGCCGGTGGACGAAGCGCAGCAGTTCCGCCTGCTCGTTCCACTTCTGGCTGATCCGGTCGAACACGTCCGGGGTGATCGTCGTCTTGGAGTCGAGCACTTTGACGACGACGGGCTCGGATCCTCCCGCGAGTTCGATCTCCGCGAGATAGAGCACGGCCTCCCCGCCACGCCCGATGGACCGGAGCAAGCGGTAGCGGTCTGCTGCCGCGTCCGGCCCGATGTGCAGATTCTGGCTGGTCAATTTCCCCCCAGCGCCAATTGTTTGAGTGGGGATCAGCTTCCCGGCGCGGGAGGGCAACGGTCAAGTTGCTTCGGTGACGAGAAATCGGCCGGCCCTCGATGACCGGCTCGTGCCGCTCGGCGTCCAGCGTCCAGCGTGCGGGTGACGGGTGACGGGCGGCGGGTGAGGGGCGTTCGGGCGTCCAGTGGTCGGGCCGCGGCCTCAGGTGCCGGTGGCGCCGTCGACGGCTTCGCGGAGGAAGTCGGCGTGGCCGTTGTGGCGGGCGTACTCGTGGATCATGTGCAGCATGAGCAGCCGCAGCGAGGCGTCCCCCTCCCACCTCTCGACGCGTACGGTCACCTCGAGGGACTCGGCGGCCGCCTCCACCGTGCGGGCGTGCTCGACCTCCGCCTGCCAGGCCGCGAAGGCTTCGGCGCGGGTCGAGCCGGAGGCGTCGTAGGCGGCCTGGAAGTCGTGCGTGTCCGACCACAGGTGGGGGACGTCCGCCCCGCCGAAGGTGCGCCGGAACCAGTGCCGCTCCACCTCCGCCATGTGCCGGACCAGCCCGAGCAGGGACAGCGTGGAGGGCGGGGACGACTGGCGGCGCAGCTCCTCGTCGGTGAGGCCTTCGCACTTCCAGGCGAGGGTGGCCCGGTGGAAGTCGAGGTATGCGCGGAGCGTCTCGCGCTCGCCCCCGGTGAGGGGAGGTCCGACGCGGTGGGTGGATCCGGTTGCTGCCATGGCTGCGATCTTGCCCCGTCGGGGCGGTGGGGCGGAAGGCCGGCGCCCTGTTCATCGGGGTTGGGGGCCCGGGGGATGGCCGGGGAGGTCGACGAGGGAGGGACGGGGACGGGCATCTCAGGGACGCCCATGTCCTCTTCCGCCGGTCAGCCGCACATGGACCTGTGGGACCGGCCCGCCGCCCAGCGGTGGGACGCGGGACGGTCAGAGCATCCAGGTCCGGGGCGGTCGGCCACCCTTCCCGAGACTTCGGCCGCCAGCATGAGTGAGAGGACGACCACCCGCCCCTCCGGGTCGGTGGGCGCATCAGATCGCTACGCGCTCTCGCTCGGCTCAGCGACTGCGGCCGCCCGGGGCGGTCACGGGCCGCCCACGCACCGGATGTGGATGTGAGATCCGTCTTGGGCCGTGGACCTGCATTGACCTTATGAAATGTTTAGGTAAGCCTTGCCTTTCTCGGGTCGATCCTGCGCCCGTCCTGCCCTCGGAGCTCACTCACATGTCGTCCCCAGCCGCTGATCTGTCTGCTCGGCCTGTCCGCCTTTACGACTCTTGGTGGACGGTGGCGGCCGCAGGATTGGGGGCAATGATCGTTCTGACGGTCGGACTGTGGGTTTCGCTTCATGTGGAGACCGACCCGGCGCTGCACACGGCCGCGCTGTTCGCGCACCTCGCCTCGCTCGTCGTCGGCTTCGGCGCGGTTCTGTCCGCTGATTACTACGGTCTGCTGTGGGCCATGAAGCGTTGCACGCTCACCGAGGCGGTCGGTGCCACAAATCGGCTCCACATACCCATCTGGGCCGGACTCGGCGGTCTCATCGCCAGCGGAATGATGCTGCACCCCGATCTCGACTCGTCGCTCACCCTCGCCAAGCTCGGGCTCGTCCTCCTCCTCACCCTCAACGGCCTCCAGGCCGGTCGGCTCGGCCGCCGCCTCGCGACCGCGCCCACCGTCACCCCCCGCCTGCTGCTGTGGGGCGGCGCCACCGCCGTCATCTCCCAGGTCTGCTGGTGGGGCGCAATGACCATCGGATTCCTCAACACCAATTCCTGACTCCCAGGTCCGCGAGGTCCACGAGGTCCACCAGGCGCACTTTTCCGCCCGGACGCTCTACCCCAGACCCGTCTGCGGTCCGTTGAGGGGCGGCAGCGGCCTGGAAGTGGTCTCAGGTCATCTGGCGACGGTCTTTTCGTCCTCTCACTCACGCTGGCGGCCGAAGTCTCGGGAAGGGAGGCCGACCGCCCCGGACCCGGGTGCTCTGACCGTTCCGCGCGTAGAGATCCCCCAGGCCATCCCCCGGGGGACCACGGACCTGCCCACCACGGAAGGACGCTCGATTCCCGGGACGCCGCCCGGCACCCCTCAAAGCCGCCGGCCAACCGGCAGCACAGGCCCACCCCCACCCCCCTGTCCCTCCCAAACCCAGGGCACAGTGACCCCCAGGACCTGGAAGCCAAGCCGTTCCAGGATCGGGCGGCTGTCCTGCGAGGCGTCGACCTGGAGGTAGCGGATGCCCCGGTCGGCGGCCACGCGCGCGCGGTGGGCGACCAGGAGGCGGTAGATGCCGCGGCCCCGCCACTCCCGGACCGTGCCGCCGCCCCACAGGCCTGCGAAGTCGCTCCCCGGGCGCATCTCCATCCGGGCCGCGCTCACCGGGACGTCACCCGCCATCGCGACGACGGCTTCGATCGTGTCCGGCTCGTCCCTGAGCAGGTTCAGCATCAGGTCCTTGATGCGCGGGCGATCCGAGCCGAAGGCACGGCGGTGGGCCTCCATCATCAGGTCCACGCCCTCCTCGTCGGTCACCACCCGCAGCGTGATGCCCTCCGGCGGCTCCACTGACAGGGTGGCCAGCTCCGCCGCCCGCGCCACCAGCAGGGTTTCCGCGGGCTCCGCCACGAAGCCGGCCGTGCGCAGCCGGTCCCCGAGGTCGGCGGGGCGGTCGTGGTCGTACAGCTTCCACTCGAACTCCGCCGACGGGACCTCCCCCCGGCCGGCCAGCTCCGTGAAGAACGCCACCTGCTCCGCGATCACCGCATCCGCCGTGTGCTCGTCGAGGTCCGACCAGAGCACCATGTTGCCGCCGGGCCCGGGCGCGATCTGCCGTACGACCGGACCCACCCGTTCCACGCGCGCGTCGCTGGTGTCGGGCCGGGCATCGCGTCGCATCACGGAGTCGAACTCGCCACGGACCGCTCGCAGGTCATCTCTGTCCATCGTCATCCCGCCAGCTCACCAGCCGCCAACGAGTCCGACAACTGCATTAACCTCACCCCGTGAGCGACCCCACCCATCCCACCCATCCCACTCAGCCCGCGGACTCCACCCACCCCGCCGTCTACACCGGCAACGCCACCCCCGACGCCGCCGTCGACCGGGGCTGGCTGCTGGGCCACTTCAAGGAGCCCGGCGATCCCCGCCACAGCGAGGACGTGGAGATCAAGTGGGGCGTCCACCCCAAGGGTGACGAGCGGGCGACCTGGGTGCGGGGAGAGTCCCGTACGGCGTTGCAGGTGCTGATCAGCGGCCGGTTCCGGCTCGAGTTCCCCGGCCGGAGCGTCGTGCTCGCCGAGCAGGGGGACTACGTCGTGTGGGGACGCGGTGTGGACCACTCCTGGTACGCGGAGGAGGACTCGGTGGTGCTCACCGTCCGCTGGCCCTCGCTGCCGGGCTACCGGACCGACGACCCGTCCGGCCGGACCTCCGCTCCGAACCCCGTGTGACCATGGTCCCGTGCCTGCCCGAATGCCTGTGACGCTGCCCACGAAGGCCGCCGACGATCATTCGGCGCTGCGATCGTAAAGGTGTAGACCATGTGGATCGTACGAACCCGTTGGACCGCACGGACTGCACGAGCTCTAACCGCACGAACCGCACGATTCGCAGGAACCGCATGATGCGCACGAACTGAAGATTCACAACCCCCAGCGCGTCCAGCGTCCAGTGTTCACACGTTCTTTCCGACGGGCCGTTCCCCGGTAAAGATCCGAACCACCAGGGAGCCCGTCCGTTGTCAGCCCTCGCACGCTGGTGCATGCGGCACCGACTCGCCGCCGTCCTGCTCTGGCTCCTCGCCTTCGGCGGGACCGCCGCTGCCGCGGTCGGCGCCGGCACGGCGTTCTCCAACGACTACGAGGTCCCCGGCACCGAATCGGCCAAGGCGCACGCACTGCTCCGTGAAGGCTTCCACGGTCACGGCGGCGATACCGACACCATCGTGTGGCGGGCCCCGGACGGGCAGAGCGCGCGCACACCGGCCGTCCGGGAACGCATGACGCGGGCCCTGGACTCCATAGCCGGGCTCCCCGGTGTCGGATCGGTCGCCGGCCCCTACGGTTCCGGCCCCGACAGTGCTGCCCGGATCAGCCCCGACGGGCGCACCGCCTACGCCGTGGTCACCTTCGACCGGCAGGCCGACTCGGTGCCCAAGGGCGAGGCGAGGGCCGTCGTCGGTGCCGCGCGGAATGCGACGACCCAGGCCGGCGGCCTCCAAGTCGAGCTCGGCGGCCGCGCCATCGGCCTCACCGAGGCTCCCAGCGCGCACCTCGCCGAGGCCATCGGCGTGGCCATCGCCGCGCTGGTGCTCTTCCTGGCCTTCGGATCGTTGGCGGCGAGCCTGCTGCCCATCGCGACCGCCCTGGTCAGCGTGGGCACCGCCTACTTCGGCATCACCCTCCTCGGCCACGCGATGCCGGTCGCCGACTTCGCCCCGATGCTCGGCACCCTCGTGGGCCTCGGGGTGGGCATCGACTACGCGCTGTTCATCGTCACCCGTCACCGCAAGGGCCTCAAACGCGGACTCCCCGTCGCGGAAGCCGCCGAGAGCGCCATCGCCACCACAGGCCGGGCCGTGGTCTTCGCCGGGGCCACCGTCTGCATCGCCCTGCTCGGCATGCTGGTGCTGCGGCTGAACTTCCTCAACGGCGTCGCGATCGCGGCCTCCCTCACCGTGGTCCTGACCGTCGCCGCCTCGGTGACCCTGCTGCCCGCGCTCCTCTCGTACATCGGTATGCGCGCCCTGTCCCGCCGCGAGCGCCGCAGGCTCGCCGCCGACGGTCCGCTGCCCGACGCGGTCACCGGCCTCGCCGCCCGCTGGTCGGCCTTCGTCGAGCGCCACCCGAAGCTGCTCGGACTGCTCGCCACGGTGGTCATGGTGGTGCTGGCGCTGCCCACGCTCTCCCTCCACCTCGGTACCTCCGACCAGGGCAACAACCCGGCCACGTCCACCACCCGCAAGGCCTACGACCTGCTCGCGGAGGGGTTCGGCCCGGGAACGAACGGCCCGCTGACCGTGGTCGCCCGCCTCGACGGGGCCGGCGACCGGCTCACCGTGGACGCGCTGGCCGAGTCGCTCCATACGGCCAAGGGCGTGGCCTCCGTCGGACCGGCGGTCCTCAACCGCAAGGGGGACACCGCCGTCATCACCGTCGTACCCGACTCCGCTCCGCAGTCCCGGGCCACGAGCGAGCTGGTCGAGCGACTGCGCGAGGACGTCGTCCCGCGCGCCGGGCACGGCGCGTCCATGCAGGTCCACGTCGGCGGAGTGACCGCCGGGTACGACGACTTCGCCGAGGTCATCGTCGGCAAACTGCCGCTCTTCGTCGGGGTGGTCATCGCGCTCGGCTGTGTGCTCCTGCTGCTGGCCTTCCGGTCCATCGGCATCCCGGTCAAGGCCGCCGCCATGAACGTCGCCGCCGTCGCCTCCTCCTTCGGAGTCGTCGTCGCGATATTCCAGTGGGGCTGGGGCAGCGAACCGCTGGGCCTGGGCAGCGCCGGGCCGATCGAGCCCTTCCTGCCGGTGATCATGGTCTCGGTGCTCTTCGGGCTCTCCATGGACTACCAGGTCTTCCTCGTCAGCCGGATGTACGAGGAGTGGCTGGAGACCGGGGACAACAAGCGGGCGGTGCGCGTCGGCCTCGCCGAGACCAGCCGGGTGATCAACTCGGCGGCCGTCATCATGATTTCCGTCTTCCTGGCCTTCGTGCTCAGCGGTGACCGGCTCATCGCCATGTTCGGCATCGCCCTCGCCGCGGCCGTCGCCCTCGACGCATTCGTCCTGCGGACCCTCCTCGTACCCGCCCTGATGCACATGCTCGGAGGAGCCAACTGGTGGCTGCCGGCCTGGCTGGACCGGCGGCTCCCGAAGATCAGCATTGAGCCCCCGGAGCGCCGCCCGCATACGAAACTTCCCCTGCAGCGGCCCGGCGCGGACCCCGTCACGAGCGAGGACGCGGCCGAGCCCGCGACCAGCTCCCGGTGATCCGGCCACCCGCCGCATGAGACCCAAGGAAGAACGCGCATGTTCTCGATAGACCTCGCCGACAACGCCCGGATGTTCCCGCTGGAAGCCCGGCACGCGGAGGAGTTCTTCGCCCACATCGAACGCGGACGCGAGTTCATCGGCCAGTACGTCGGCTTCCCGGACCGGTCCGGCGACCTGGAGTCGGCCCGGGCCCTGCTGGCCAAGTACGCCGTCACGGCGGGGGAGGACGGCGCACGGTTCTTCGGGATCCGGCTCGACGGCACCCTCGTGGGCGGAGTGCTCTTCCCGGCGTTCGAGGCGGAGACCGGCAACTGCGAGATCGGCTGCTGGCTGGAGCCCGCCGCAGCCGGCCGCGGCCTGGTGACGAAGGCCTGCCGCGTCCTGATCGACTACGCCTTCGGCGAGCGCGGCATGCACCGCGTCGAATGGCACGCCGCCTCCGGCAACAAGAAGAGCCTTGCCGTGGCCGAGCGCCTCGGGATGACCCGCGAAGGGGTCATGCGCCAGAACCACCTGCACCGCGGCGTCCGCCAGGACACCGAGATCTGGGCGCTCCTCGCCCACGAGTGGTCCGCGGCCCGACCCGCCTGACCACCCTCCGCGCCCTGCCGTCGCCGCCCCGCACCGAGTCCTCCCGGGATCCGGGGCGGGGCGCTGCCCCGCCCCGGCCGCATTCTCAGAAACCTCTCAGAAAAGCCGCCTACGGTGCCCCGCATGGACACCTCCAAGACCCCCGCCCCGACCGCTCCCGAGGCGGACTCCCCGGCCGACCTGACCAAGGTCGCCACCAACGAGACGGCTGCCCCGGCCGCCGCGGACACCGCCGCCACCGAGGAGATCCTCGACGAGGAGCTCGCCGCCGACGGTGACGACGACCTCGACGACGATCTCGACGCCCTGGCCGGCGACGAGGAGCCGAGCGGTGTCGCCGCCGGAGCCTCCGCGATCGTCGCCGCCGGTCTCGGCCTGATCGCCCTCAGCGGCAGCTGGACCTCCCGCGTCATCGGCGAGCGGGAAACCCTCAAGGGCCAGATCAGCTCGGCCAACGCCACCAGCTCCGCCGACAAGATCGAGGCGCTGTACGGCAACGCCTGGCACATGACCGCCCTCTTCAACGGCGTCCTGTCGGCGATCGCGCTGCTCATCGCCGTCTTCGTGCTGGCCCGCCCGGCCTTCGGCGCTCCCGGCCGCACCCTCCCGGCATGGGTCCGCTCCGTGTCCTGGGCCGCCGTCGTCGTCGCCGTCATCGGCGTGCTCGCCTTCGTGTTCGTCCGCGTCCTCGCCCTCCCGACGGCCCCCAGCGTCGGATAGCCCTGCCGCCCGGCTGCCCGCGCAGGCCGTTCGCCCCCGCGCCGGGGGCCTGCCTAGGTACTGCCTTAGGCCACCTCAGGGAGCCGAGCCCCCGGCCTAAGGACCCCCGGCTCCCGCAGATGCGGCATGCTCCCGATGCGCCGGTACCCCCTGGGTTGCGAATCTTGGATCACACCGACGAGGTGTCCGGGAAACGCAAGCCAGGGAGCACGAGATGTTCGAGTACGAGATCGCCACCGCCCGCCGCGACGACCTCATCCGCGAGGCCGACGCCTACCGTCTGGTCCGGGAAGCGAAGAAGGCCCGCCGCCTCTTCTCCCGGAGCCAGGATCCGGAGGGGTCGGTGAGAGGGCAGCGCGGCCGGTTCACCCGCGCCGCGTAACCCGCGTCGCGACACCCCGCGGACCGGCACGTGATGAGCAGCGCACCGATATCGAGTGCCGTCGGCCAGGGCCTCTGTGCGATGCTCGGCGGCGTGGAGACCAGATCTGTCAGCCCGGTGTTCGTCGGCCGCGCCGACGAACTGGCCGTACTCACCGACGCCCTGACGCGCGCCGTCGGCCAGGAGCCGCAGGCACTGCTCATCGGCGGTGAGGCAGGGGTCGGGAAGACCCGCCTCACCGAGGAGTTCCTCTGCGAGGCCGACCGCCGCGGCGCGGTCGTAGCCGTCGGAGGCTGTGTGGAAATCGGGGCGGAGGGGCTTCCCTTCGCCCCGTTCTCAACCGCGCTGCGCACCCTGCACCGCCTGCTCCCCGGCGAACTGGCGGCGGCCGCCGCCGGCCAGGAGGACGAACTCGCGCGCATCCTCCCCGAACTCGGCGAGACCCCGCGCGGCCCGCACGACGAGGAGAGCACCGCCCGCCTCTTCGAACTCACGGCCCGGATGCTGGAACGGCTCGCCGCCGACCGCACCGTCGTCCTCGTCCTGGAAGACCTGCACTGGGCGGACACCTCCACCCGGCACCTGCTCTCCTACCTCTTCCGCGCACTCGGCAGCGGCCGGCTCGTCGTCGTCGCCACCTACCGCGCCGACGACGTCCACCGCCGCCACCCGCTGCGCCCGCTCCTCGCGGAACTCGACCGGCTGCGCACCGTCCAGCGCATCGAGCTCTCCCGCTTCAACCGGGCCGAAGTACGCCGCCAGCTCGCCGGGATCCTCGCCTCGACGCCAGACGAGGACTTCGTCGAATCGGTCTTCGACCGCTCCGACGGCAATGCCTTCTTCGTCGAAGAACTCGTCGCCTCCCGCGCCAGCGGCTGCCCCACCGGCCTCACCGAATCCCTGCGCGACCTCCTCCTCGTACGCGTCGAAGTCCTCCCGGACGCCGCTCAGCGGGTCGTGCGCATCGTCGCCGAGGGCGGCTCCACCGTGGAGTACGCCCTGCTGCGCGCCGTCACCCGGCTCACCGAGGACGAACTGATCGAGGCCCTGCGCTCGGCGGTCGGCGCCAACATCCTCCTGCCCACCTCCGACGGCGACGGCTACCGCTTCCGTCATTCCCTGGTCCGCGAGGCCGTCTCCGACGACCTGCTGCCCGGCGAGCGCGCCCGCGTCAACCGCCGCTACGCCGAGGAACTCGAACAAGGCGACTCGCTGATCCGCGCGGAAGAGCGGGTCATCCGCCTCGCCACCTACTGGTACTACGCCAACGACTCGGTCAAGGCCCTGCCCGCCGTGCTCGCGGCCTCGGTGGCCGCCCGGCGCCGGCACGCCTACTCCGAGCAGCTGCGCCTGCTGGAGCGGGCCATGGAGCTGTGGGAAGCCGTACCGGAGGAAGTCCGCGGCGCACTGCGCCCGGCGGACTACACGGAGGTCTACCCGCCCTGCGGCTGCGACCCGGCGACCACCCCGCTGCAACACCTCGACCTGCTGGCCGAAGCCACCGTCGCGGCCCGCTTCGGCGGCGAACGCGAACGCGCCCTGAAGCTGACCAAGACCGCCCTGCGGCTGCTGGAAGACGGCCACGACCCGCTGCGCGCCGCCTGGTTCTGGACCGAACGCTCCCGGCTCGTCGCCAGCCTCGCCCGCGGCGACGGCTGGGAGGAGCTCGCCAAGGCACAGGAGCTCGTCCGTGGGCTGCCCCCGTCCCAGGTGCACGCCGACGTCCTGGTCCGGGCCGCGAGCTGGGGCATGCTCCACCAGCCGGGCCCCGACAACCTGGTCGCCGCCGAACGCGCCGTGGAGTACGCGCGGATGGTCGGCGCCGAGGACACCGAACTCAACGCCCGGATCACCGTCGGCAGCCTGCTCGTCGACTCGGGGGAACCCGAGCGCGGCCTCGCCGAGATGTACGCGGTCAAGGACCGGGCCGCCGAACTGGGACTCGGCATGCTGGTGGGGCGTGCGCACGTGAACCTCACCTCCCATCTGGAAAGCCTGGGCCGGTCCCGCGAAGCCGTGGAACTGGCCGGACAGGGCGCCGAGCTGGTCAAGAACTCCCATCTGATGGACTCCGAGGCCTACATCCGGGGGAACCTGGCGGAGAGCCTGTACAGCCTCGGCCGGTGGGAGGAGGCCCAGACGCAGGCCCGGCGGACCCTGACCCTCGTCAGCAGCGCCGCCCCCCGCGCCGCGGCCGTCGTACGGCTGGCCTACCTGGCCCTGGCCCGCGGCGAACTCGCCGAGGCCGCCGGGCAGCTCACCGCCGCCCGCACCCACTTCGGCTCCCACGACGGCCAGCCCCAGCACCGGATCCCGCTGTTCCGCCTCGCGATCGGCGTGGCCGCGGGGGAGGGCCGGATAGCCGACGTCCGCAGCGAAGTGGCCGCGGTCATCGACCACGGCTTCCCGCTCGGCAACCACCGCTACGCCTGGCCGCTGCTGCTCGCCGCCGCCTCGGCCGAAGCCGACGCCCGGGGCCTGCCGGTCGCCGAGGCCGGCCGGGACGAGGCGCTGACGGTGCTGCGCACCGCCGCCCGGGCCCTGGCCACCCCGGTCCCGGTGTGGAGCGCCCACTCCGAGTACCTCAGGGCCGAGCTGCTGCGCGCCGAGGCCCGGGACACCGTCGCCGACTGGACCGGCGTGGAAGCGGCCGTACGCCCCCTGGAACGCCCCTACCTGCTGGCCCGGGCCCGCTACCGGCTCGTGGAAGCCCTGCTGGCGGCCGGCGGCGACCGCGAGGCCGCCGCGGGACTGCTCCTGGAGGCCTACGCCACCGCCGAGGAGCTCGGCGCCCGCCGGCTCCGCGAGGACCTGGCCCTGCTCGCGCAGCGCGCCAGGCTCCCGCTCACCTCGGTGCACGCACCCGAGGGCTGCCTCGCGCCGGCCGCCGACCCCGTCGAGGCGCTGGGCCTGACCAGCCGCGAACGGGACGTGCTGCGCCTGGTCGCGGCGGGCCACACCAACCGCCAGATCGCCGAGGAACTCTTCATCTCCCCGAAGACGGCCAGCGTGCACGTCTCGAACATCCTGGCGAAGCTCGGCGTCGCGGGGCGGGGCGAGGCCGCTGCCCTGGCCCACCGGCTACGGCTCTTCGGCCCCGTCGCCCCGCGGAAGGCCGGGACCAGGTAAGAGCGGGCCGAGGCAGGAGCGGGACCAGGTGACGGGGGTCCCCGTCCTAGGGCGCCGGGTCCTCCTTCGGGCGTATGACTACCGTGCCGGAGTCCAGGTCCATCGGACCCTTTCCCGGGTCGCCGTCATTCACGTCGGTCCGGGAGAGCTGCAGGCGCTTCTTCTCCTCGTCCGTGTGCTTGCGGCCCGGACCGAACAGCTCCTCGATCATGTTGAACATCGCGTCCACCGCGCCTTTCGTCCCCCCGCCGGGGCCCGCCGGTCATCGCACCGTCAGTGTCAGGATCCTGTCGTCGCCCGCTTCCGGCGACCCGCGCCCGTCCGTCTCGCTCGTGACCAGCAGCAATCTGTCCCCGCCGAGGGCCACCACGGTGCGCAGCCGGCCGTACTCGTCCGCCAGGAATGCCTCGGGCTCCGCCACCGGGGCCGCCCCGGCCAGCGGAATCCGCCAGAGCCGCTGCCCCTTCAGCCCGGCCATCCAGATGGAGCCCTGCGCCCAGGCGATCCCGCTCGGCGAGGCCTCGTCGGTCTTCCACACCGCCACCGGATCGCGCATGCCCGGCTTGCCGGCCTTGCCCTCCGCCCCGGGCCAGCCGTAGTTCGCGCCGGGCTCGATCAGATTCAGCTCGTCCCAGGTGTTCTGGCCGAACTCGGCCGCCCACAGCCGTTTTTCCTTGTCCCAGGCGAGGCCCTGCACATTGCGGTGCCCGTACGAGTAGACGACCGAGTCCGCCTCCGGATTTCCGTGCACCGGCTGCCCGTCCGGGGTCATCCGCAGGATCTTCCCGCCCAGCGACTTCTTGTCCTGGGCCAGCCCGGTGTCCCCGGTCTCGCCCGTCCCGGCGTAGAGCATCTTGTCCGGGCCGAAGGCGATGCGTCCTCCGTTGTGGATGAGCCCCTTGGGGATCCCTCTGAACACGGTGTCGGGCGCGCCCAGTTGCTCGCCGGCCGGTCTCTTCTCGTCATAGCGCAGCCGGGCGATGCGGTTGTCGGACTCGGTGGTGAAGTAGGCGTACACCATGAGGTCCGAGGCGAAGGAAGGGGACAGGGCCAGGCCCAGCAGCCCGCCCTCGCCGCCCGGGGCCACGCCGGGCACCTTTCCGACCGGGGTCACGGCCCCCGTGCCCACGTCGATCCGGCTGATGGTGCCCTTGTCCCGCGAGGCGACCAGCAGGTTCCCGTCGGGCAGTGGAGCCACCCCCCACGGGGACTCCAGGCCCTGGGCGGCCACGCCGGTCACCGTCACCTGGCCCTTGGCCGGCGGTCCGGAGGCCGACGCGGACGGCCCGCCCGAGGCCCCCGGTGGCGCGGAACTGGACACCGGACCCGGTGGCGAACCGCTCGGCCGCGCTCCGGCGCCGGCCGGCGGCGAGCACCCCGCCGCCAGCAGCGCCCCGCATCCCGCCAGGGCGAATGCCGCAAGTACGCCACGGGCCCGGGCGCGCGGGCCGGCGTACGGCGCCGCTGCCGGCGCTTGGCCGTGATCCTGGCCGGACTCCCGGCTCAGCCCTCGCTCCCAGCCCTGTCCCAGTCCATTCGGCTGCCCTTGCGACTGCCCTTGACCTGGCCTTGGACCCGGTCCATGGCGCTGGCCTCGTCCCCCGTCGTGTCCGTATCGCATCGCCGTACTCCCCTCCGGTCCTCCGATCGTGCCCTCACATGACCCAACAGCGCCGACCATGCCCCAAGTTCCGCCACTCGTACACTCGATCGAGTGGTTCAGGCGCCCACCGGCACCGGCAGCTCCGACAACTCCACCAGGTCCCCGGCGGTCAGCCGGACCTCGGCCGCCCGCGCGTTCTCCGCCGCCCATCGAGCCTGCCCCGCCCCGGGCACCGGCACCACCTGAGGACCCTGCGCCAGCACCCACGCCAGCGCGACCTGCGCCGCCGTGACCTCGGGTCCGTGCCGCCGGGCGACCCGCCGCAGCCCCGCCACCAGCACCTGGTTCGCCGCCATCGCGTACGCCGTGAACCGCGGATGCCGGGCCCGCACGTCCTCGGGCTCGAACCCCTCGCCCGGGGTCAGCGTCCCGGTCAGGAACCCGCTCCCCAGCGGCATCGCCGCCAGGAACCCCACCCCCCGCGCCGCGCACCACGGCAGCAGCCGCCACGCCGCCTGCGGGGACCACACCGACAGCTCCGCCTGCACCGCGCTCACCGGAAACACCTGCTGCGCCCGCTCGAGGTGCCGCACGGTCGCCTCGTACGCCCGGTCCCCGCGCCGCCCCGCGCCCGGTCCGGTGCCCGCCCCCAGCGCGCAGAAGCCCAGCGCCCGCACCTTCCCCGCGGCCACCAGCTCCGCCAGCGCCCCCCACGACTCCTCGACCGGCACGTCGGGGTCCACCCGGTGCAGCTGGTACAGGTCTATGACGTCGGTGCGCAGCCGCCGGAGCGAGGCGTCGCAGGCCCGCCGCAGGTATCCCGGGCGCCCGTCGGCCACCACGTGCAGCCCGTCGGCCCGCAGCCCCACCTTGGCGGACACGAAGGCGTCGGACCGGCGCTCGCGCAGTACCCGGCCGAGCAGCAGTTCATTGGTGTAAGGGCCGTACAGATCGGCGGTGTCCAGCAGGCTGGCGCCCAGGTCGAGAGCCGTGTGCACGGTGTCCAGCGAGTCCTCGCGCCGCCTGCGCGAAGGCGAGTACGCCCCGCTCATCGGCATGCACCCGAGGCCTATGGCACCCACCGTCAGCGCCCCCGCCCCGATCGCCCTGCGCTCCACCTGTGCCTCCCCCCTGGTCCGCCCGGTCCGGCACACAAACTAACGGCTCGATCCGGATCCCCTGGCATAGCCTCCTGATCATGACTGCAGAGATCCGCGAGGCCCTCGACGTATGGCTCCCCTTCCCCGCCGAGGAGGTCGAGGGCCTGCCCGATTCCTTCCGCTACCGGCACTGGGACGGTGAAGAGGCCTTCCCGGCCGATCCGGCCGCCTGCGTCTTCTACGTCACCCCGTACATGAAGTCCCCGGCCGTCACCCTGCGTCCGCTGTCCTCGATGCCCCGGCTGCGAATCGTCCAGACCCTGACCGCCGGTGTCGACCACGTCCTGGGCGGCCTCGGCGACCTGGCTCCCGGCGTACGTCTGTGCAACGCCAAGGGCGTCCACGACGCCAGCACCGCCGAGCTGGCGCTCACCCTGATCCTGGCCTCCCTGCGCGGGATCCCCGGCATGGTGCGCGGCCAGGACCGCGAGGAGTGGCGCTTCGGGTTCTACGAGGCCCTCGCGGACAAGTCCGTACTGATCATCGGCTACGGGGCCGTCGGCGCGGCCATCGAGGACCGGCTCGCGCCCTTCGAGTGCGAGCGGATCGTCCGGGTCGCGCGGACGGCGCGCACCACGGCGCGCGGGCCGGTGCACGCCCTCGCCGACCTGCCCCAACTCCTGCCGGAGGCCGATGTGGTGATTCTTTCGACGCCGCTCACCGAGGAGACGAAGGGACTCGCGGGCGCCGCGTTCCTCGGCCGCATGAAGGACGGTGCGCTGCTCGTGAACGTGGCCCGCGGACCCGTCGTCGACACCAAGTCCCTCCTGGTGGAGGTGGAGTCGGGCCGGCTGCGTGCCGCGCTGGACGTCACCGATCCCGAACCGCTGCCTTCAGGCCATCCGCTCTGGCATGCTCCGGGTGTTCTGATCACGCCCCATGTGGGCGGCAGCAGCTCCGCGTTCGAGCCGCGGGCGAAGCGTCTGGTGGCCCGTCAGCTCCGCCGGTTCGCCGCCGGAGAGCCCGTGGAGAACACGGTGTTGATCACGGAATGAGGCGCGGTGCGCACGCTCCGCGTTCGCCCGAATGCGCTCGGTGGACACAACTCCGCTGTTGGTGACGGAGCGTAGAGAAACTATGTCCCTGAGTGACGGAATTGGTGTATCGTCCGGACCAAGGGGCGGCGCCACGAACGTCTGGCGCTGGGGAGTGATCGGACACCTGGGGGGCGACGGGCGATGCACGGCCAATGGACGAAAGATCCGATGCGGCGAAGCCGCCGGAGGCGACGGTGTCGCGAGTGGGCTGCGCCGGAACCAGCCAGCGAGGGGGACCGGTGAACGCCCCGGGGGCGGCGCTCCTGACCCGCCAACCCCTCGCCGGCGGCGCCAAGGGCCTGGCGATGCAGCTCCTCCTCGCGGTGGTCAGCAGCGGATACGCGGTGGGCGCCGCCCTCGGCTGGGGCTCCGAGGAACTCGCCGAGATCATGGGCGACTTCGGGCTCAGCGCCGCAGGCCTGCTGGCCGCCGTCTCCTGCTTCACGTACGCCCGGGCCATTGACAGCCGGGAGCGCCCGGCCTGGCTGCTGTTCGCGTTCTCCTCGCTCATGGGCGGCTGCGGCAACGCCATCTGGGGCTGGTACGAGGTGGTCCTCGGCGAGGTCGTGCCGAAGCCCTCCATCGCCGACTTCGCCTTCCTCTGCTTCGCCCCGCCCGCCATCGTGGGCCTGCTCGTCCTCGCCAAGCGCCCGGTCAACAGGGCCGGCTGGGTCTGCCTCGGCCTCGACTCCTGGCTCATCGGCGGCTCCCTGATCACCCTCTCCTGGAGCCTGGCCCTCGCGAACGCCGCGCGCACCGCCCAGTCCGGCGCCCCCGGGTCCGTCCCGGGCGCGGCCCTCTCGCTCGCCTACCCGCTCCTGGACATCGCGCTCGTCTCGATGGTGCTGGTGCTGCACTTCCGCCGCTCCGAGGCCAACCGATCCGCCGTCAACACCGCCATCGCGGCCCTCGCCCTGACCGTGCTGAGCGACGCCCTCTTCACCTCGCCGCTGCTCAGGTCCGAGTACCAGTCCGGCCAGCTCCTCGACGCCGGCTGGTTCGCCGGCTCGCTCCTCCTGGCCTACGCGCCCTGGGGCGCCCGCCGCCTCCACCCCGGCCCCGAGCCCGCGCGCGCCGAGCGGCCGCACAGCCGTCCCATCACCGGCTCCCTGCCCGCCCTCACCCCGTACCTCGCGGCCGCCGTCTGCACCCTCGGCATCCTCTACAACGTGGTGGACGGCCGGAAGGTCGACCGGGTCGTCGTCTTCACCGGTTGCACGGTCGTGCTCGCCCTCGTCATCCGCCAGGGCATCATGCTGCTCGACAACATCGCGCTGACGCAGGAACTGGCCCAGAAAGAGAACCATTTCCGCTCCCTGGTCCAGGGTTCCAGCGACGTCATCATGATCGCCGCGCCCACCGGCACCCTGCGCTATGTCAGCCCCGCCGCCGCGGGGGTCTACGGCCGCGAGGCGGAAGAGCTGGTCGGCAGTGAGCTGGCCACCCTGATCCACCCGGACGACCTGGGCCGCGTCGTCCACGAGGTGCGCCGATTCCTGGCCGCGCCGCCCACCGAGGAGCCGACCACCCGCATCGAGTGCCGGTTCAGGTCGGGCGCCGGCGAGTGGCTCAACGTGGAGTCCACGGTCAACCGCCACCAGGGCGGCCTCATCCTCAACAGCCGCGACGTCACCGAGCGGGTCCGGCTCCAGGCGCAGCTCCAGCACAGCGCCGAGCACGATCCGCTCACCGACCTCCCCAACCGGGCCCTGTTCACCCGCCGGGTCCGCCAGGCCCTCGGCGGCCGGCGGGCCGGGGACCACAGCACCGCCGTGCTCTTCATCGACCTCGACGGCTTCAAGGCGGTCAACGACACCATCGGCCACCAGGCGGGCGACGAACTGCTCATCGAAGCCGCCCGCCGGCTCCAGGACTCGGTCCGGGCCGGGGACACCGCGGCCCGCCTCGGCGGCGACGAGTTCGCCGCGCTGATCCTGGGCGACGGCAGTCGCGACCACACCGCCCGTGAGTACCAGGTCCACGAGATCGCCGACCGGCTGCGCACCACCCTCTCCCAGCCGTACCGGATCTCCGGGAGTGAGGTCAGGGTCGCCGCCAGCATCGGAGTGGCCTTCGCGGATCCCGGCATCACCCCTTCGGACCTCATGCGCAACGCGGATCTCGCGATGTACCGGGCCAAGGCGGGCGGCAAGGACCGCGTCGAGATGTACGCGCCCCAGATGCAGGCCGAAGTCGTCCGCAAGGCGGAGCTGGCGGGGCGGCTGCGCTCCGCACTGCACGACGGAGAGTTCGACCTGCTGCACCAGCCCGTGGTCTCCCTGGCGTCCGGGGAGGTCTCGGCCGTGGTGGCGCAGGCCCGGTGGCGTTCCGCCCAGGGGATCCTGTTCACGCCCGCCGAGTTCCTGCGGGTCGCCGAGTACAGCGAGGGCGGGCACCCGTCCGTGCCGGACCCCTCGCGCACCGCCGAGCTGGGGCGCTGGCTGCTGGAGGAGGCCGTCGGACAGGCAGCCGAACGCCACCGGGCCGGGCACGACGTACCCGTGGCCGTACGGATGACCGCGCAGCGGCTCCTGGACCGGTCGATGCCGCTGGGCTCGGTGGAAGCCCTGCTCACCCGGAACGGCCTGCCGTCGGGGGCGCTCGTCCTGGAGCTCGCCGTCTCCGACCCCAGGGTGCCCTTCGATGACCTGGAGCGCCGCCTGGCGGCGCTGCACCGGCTCGGGGTACTGATCGCCCTGGACGGCTTCGGCAGCGGCTACGCGGCCATCAGCGCCCTGCGCAGGCTCCCCGTGGACATGCTCAAGCTCGACCGGGGCCTGGTCGAGGGGGTCGTGGAGTCCCCACGGCTGCACAAGATCACCGCAGGCTTGTTGCGGATCGCAAACGACCTCGGCATGCAGTCCGTGGCGGAGGGAGTGGACCTGCCGGAGCAGGTCATGGCGCTGCGCGCGATGGGCTGCACCCATGGACAGGGAATGGCCTTCTCCGGCCCTCTGGACGAGTACAGGCTGCGGCGAGCGCTCGTGCGCGGTACGTTCCCAGTACCGGGCGGCGCAGCCCAACCCGCGTTGGCCGGTGGCTCGCCAGGGGGCTCGATGGTTATCCGCAGAGGCTCACATAATGAGACGCCCGTCCCACCCGCTTGACATCACCCTCCCGCCGGAGGGAGGGTCAATGCCATGCGCACCCGAATTCTCGTACTTGGAAAGCGCGTCGGCTGAAGCTGGGACCAGCATGTCCCCGCTCAACGCACCCGACGCGCTCCCCTCGCTTGCCTCCCGGCACGAGGGGTTTTTTGTTGCACTGGCAACGTCGAATCTCGTAAAACCCTCCTCGTAAAACCCTCAGCTTCGAGAAGAGAATGCCGATGACCGAGCAGGCCACCGGGGCCCACCATCCGCAGCCGCGGGCCCGTTCCGGCGGACACCAGTCCGCCGCAGTTGAGCACGTCACGGGTGCGCAGTCCCTCATCCGCTCTCTCGAAGAGGTGGGGTGCGACACCGTCTTCGGCATCCCGGGTGGCGCCATCCTCCCGGCGTACGACCCGATGATGGACTCCAAGAAGGTCCGTCACATCCTGGTCCGCCACGAGCAGGGGGCCGGCCACGCCGCCACCGGCTACGCGCAGGCCACGGGCAAGGTCGGCGTCTGTATGGCCACCTCCGGCCCGGGCGCCACCAACCTGGTCACCCCGATCGCCGACGCGCACATGGACTCCGTGCCGCTCGTCGCGATCACCGGCCAGGTCTCCTCCAAGGCGATCGGCACCGACGCCTTCCAGGAGGCGGACATCGTCGGCATCACGATGCCGATCACCAAGCACAACTTCCTGGTCACCAGGGCCGAGGACATCCCGCGCACGATCGCCGAGGCCTTCCACATCGCCTCGACCGGCCGCCCGGGCCCCGTCCTGGTCGACATTGCCAAGGACGCCCTGCAGGCGAAGACCACGTTCTCGTGGCCGCCCACCCAGGACCTCCCCGGCTACCGTCCGGTCACCAAGCCGCACGCCAAGCAGATCCGTGAGGCCGCCAAGCTCATCTGCCAGGCCAAGCGCCCGGTCCTGTACGTCGGCGGCGGCGTCATGAAGTCCGGCGCCACCGCCGAACTGAAGGTCCTCGCGGAGCTGACCGGTGTCCCGGTCACCACCACCCTGATGGCCCTGGGCTCCTTCCCCGACAGCCACCCGCTGCACGTGGGCATGCCGGGCATGCACGGCGCGGTCACGGCCGTCACCGCCCTGCAGAAGTCCGACCTGCTGATCGCCCTCGGCACCCGCTTCGACGACCGCGTCACCGGGAAGCTGGACAGCTTCGCCCCGTTCGCGAAGGTCATCCACGCGGACATCGACCCGGCCGAGATCGGCAAGAACCGCGCCGTCGACGTCCCGATCGTCGGTGACGCCCGCGAGGTCATCGCCGACCTGATCCAGGCGGTCCAGGCCGAGCACACCGACGGCAACGCCGGCGACTACAGCGCCTGGTGGAAGGACCTCAGCCGCTGGCGCGACACGTACCCGCTGGGCTACGAGAAGCCCTCCGAGGACATGCTGTCGCCCCAGCAGGTCATCCAGCGCATCGGCCAGCTGGCGCCCGCGCACACCATCTACGCGGCCGGCGTCGGCCAGCACCAGATGTGGGCCTCGCACTTCGTCGACTACGAAGAGCCCCGCACCTGGCTGAACTCCGGCGGCGCCGGAACCATGGGCTACGCGGTCCCGGCCGCGATGGGCGCCAAGGTCGGCATGCCGGAGCGCACGGTCTGGGCGATCGACGGTGACGGCTGCTTCCAGATGACCAATCAGGAACTGACCACCTGCGCGCTGAACAACATCCCGATCAAGGTCGCGATCATCAACAACGGTGCGCTGGGCATGGTCCGCCAGTGGCAGACCCTGTTCTACAACCAGCGGTACTCCAACACCGTGCTGCACGCGGACGAGACGGGCCAGGACACGGCGGTCGGCTCCCAGCTCGGCGAGTCCAGCGCCCCCCGCAAGGGCACCCGCGTCCCGGACTTCGTCAAGCTGTCCGAGGCCATGGGCTGCGTCGCGCTGCGCTGCGAGGACCCGGCAGACCTGGACCGGGTCATCGCCGAGGCCAACGCCATCAACGACCGCCCGGTCGTCGTCGACTTCATCGTCCACGAGGACGCCATGGTGTGGCCGATGGTCGCCGCCGGCACCTCGAACGACGAGGTCATGGCCGCCCGGGGTGTCCGCCCCGACTTCGGCGACAACGAAGACGACTGAGCCGAGAGAGCCGAGAGAGAGAACGACTCACATGTCCAAGCACACGCTCTCCGTCCTGGTCGAGAACACGCCCGGCATCCTCGCCCGGATCGCCGCGCTGTTCTCCCGCCGCGGGTTCAACATCGATTCCCTCGCGGTCGGTGTCACCGAGCACCCCGACATCTCGCGCATCACCATCGTCGTGAACGTCGAGGACCTCCCGCTCGAGCAGGTGACCAAGCAGCTCAACAAGCTGGTCAACGTGCTCAAGATCGTCGAGCTGGAGTCGCACAACGCCATCGAGCGCGAACTCGTTCTGGTGAAGGTCCGCGCCGACAACGAAACGCGCTCGCAGATCGTCGAGATCGTCCAGCTGTTCCGCGCCAAGACCGTCGACGTCTCCCCGGAGGCCGTCACCATCGAGGCCACCGGCGGCACCGACAAGCTGGGCGCGATGCTCAAGATGCTGGAGCCCTTCGGCATCAAGGAGCTCGTCCAGTCCGGCACGATCGCCATAGGGCGCGGCGGCCGGTCCATCACGGACCGCAGCCTGCGCGCGCTCGACCGCAGCGCCTGAGCCCGTCCGGGCCGGTGACCGGCCCGGACGCGCCCCGCCCGTTCCCTTCTCGCTCGCTCGTATGGCGAGACCGAGAACCACGTATTCCGTTCCCCGCCGTACGGTGGGAGCAACACCAGCGCACCAAGGAGATATCCCAGTGGCCGAGCTGTTCTACGAGAACGACGCCGACCTGTCCATCATCCAGGGCCGCAAGGTCGCGGTCATCGGCTACGGCAGCCAGGGCCACGCCCACGCGCTGTCGCTGCGTGACTCCGGCGTCGACGTCGTCGTCGGCCTGCACGAGGGCTCGAAGTCCAAGGCCAAGGCCGAGGAGCAGGGCCTGAAGGTCAAGTCCGTCGCCGACGCGGCGGCCTGGGCGAACGTCATCATGATCCTGACCCCGGACCCGCTCCAGGCCGAGATCTACGCCGCCTCCATCGAGCAGCACCTGGAAGAGGGCGACGCGCTCTTCTTCGGCCACGGCTTCAACGTCCGGTACGGCTTCATCAAGCCCCCGGCCAACGTCGACGTCGCCCTGGTCGCCCCGAAGGGCCCGGGCCACCTGGTCCGCCGCCAGTACGAGGAAGGCCGCGGCGTGCCCTGCATCGCCGCCGTCGAGCAGGACTTCACCGGCAAGGCCTTCGACCTCGCGCTGTCCTACGCGGCCGGCATCGGCGGCACCCGTGCCGGCGTCATCAAGACCACCTTCACCGAGGAGACCGAGACCGACCTGTTCGGTGAGCAGGCCGTTCTCTGCGGTGGCGCCTCCGCGCTCGTGAAGGCCGGTTTCGAGACGCTGACCGAGGCCGGCTACCAGCCGGAGATCGCGTACTTCGAGTGCCTGCACGAGCTGAAGCTCATCGTCGACCTCATGTACGAGGGCGGCCTGGAGAAGATGCGCTGGTCGGTCTCCGAGACCGCCGAGTGGGGCGACTACATCACCGGTCCCCGCATCATCACCGACGCCACCAAGGCCGAGATGAAGAAGGTCCTCGCGGAGATCCAGAGCGGCGAGTTCGCCAACACCTGGATGGCCGAGTACAAGGCCGGTCTGCCCAAGTACAACGCGTACAAGAGCGCCGACGAGGCCCACCTGCTGGAGACCACCGGCAAGAAGCTCCGCAAGCTGATGAGCTGGGTCGACAACGACGAGAGCTGATCGCCTGTGCGGCGGGCCGGGACGGTGCGTTCCGGCCCGCCGCACACCGCTTCCGGCACCCGCTCGACGGGCCTCCTGGAGGCCCGCTTGTCCACCCCGGCCAATCTCGTGCGGGTGATCCTTCCGTACAGGCGGAATTACCTTCCGGATCCGCCACTACACTGCTCAACACAACGCGTCAGGCCCACAGTGTCGTGCGTCTTCCACGCGGCTACCGCCCTCCACCGCCTGCGGCCGTCGGGACGGCCGTCCGCACTGGACTTGTGAGGACCCACGTGAGCTCGAAACCTGTCGTACTCATCGCCGAAGAGCTGTCGCCCGCCACTGTCGAGGCGCTCGGCCCGGACTTCGAGATCCGGCACTGCAACGGCGGCGACCGTGCGGAGCTGCTCCCCGCGATCGCGGACGCCGACGCGATCCTGGTCCGCTCCGCGACCAAGGTCGATGCCGAGGCCATCGCCGCGGCCAAGAAGCTGAGGGTCGTCGCCCGCGCCGGCGTCGGTCTCGACAACGTCGATGTGTCCGCCGCCACCAAGGCCGGCGTGATGGTCGTGAACGCTCCGACCTCCAACATCGTCACCGCCGCCGAGCTGGCCTGTGGCCTGCTCGTCGCGACGGCCCGCAACATCCCGCAGGCCAACACCGCTCTGAAGAACGGTGAGTGGAAGCGGAACAAGTACACGGGCGTCGAGCTCAGCGAGAAGACCCTCGGCGTCGTCGGCCTCGGCCGCATCGGCGTCCTGGTCGCCCAGCGCATGTCGGCCTTCGGTATGAAGATCGTCGCGTACGACCCCTACGTACAGCCCGCGCGCGCCGCCCAGATGGGCGTCAAGATGCTGACGCTCGACGAGCTGCTCGAGGTCGCCGACTTCATCACCGTGCACCTGCCCAAGACCCCCGAGACCCTCGGTCTCATCGGGGACGAGGCCCTGCACAAGGTCAAGCCGTCCGTCCGCATCGTCAACGCCGCCCGCGGCGGGATCGTGGACGAGGCCGCGCTGTACTCGGCCATCAAGGAAGGCCGCGTGGCCGGCGCCGGCCTGGACGTGTACGCGAAGGAGCCCTGCACGGACTCCCCGCTGTTCGAGCTCGACCAGGTCGTCTGCACCCCGCACCTCGGCGCGTCCACGGACGAGGCCCAGGAGAAGGCCGGTGTCTCGGTCGCCAAGTCGGTGCGCCTCGCGCTCGCCGGCGAGCTCGTGCCCGACGCGGTCAACGTCCAGGGCGGGGTCATCGCCGAGGACGTCCGTCCCGGCCTGCCGCTCGCCGAGAAGCTCGGCCGCATCTTCACCGCCCTCGCGGGCGAGGTCGCGGTCCGCCTCGACGTCGAGGTCTGCGGCGAGATCACCCAGCACGACGTCAAGGTGCTCGAACTCTCCGCGCTCAAGGGTGTCTTCGAGGACGTCGTCGACGAGACGGTCTCCTACGTCAACGCCCCGCTCTTCGCGCAGGAGCGCGGGGTCGAGGTCCGCCTGACCACCTCCTCGGAGTCCCCGGACCACCGCAACCTGGTGACCGTCCGCGGCACCCTGTCGGACGGCCAGGAGGTCTCGGTCTCCGGCACGCTCGTGGGCCCGAAGCACCTGCTGAAGATCGTCGGCATCGGCGAGTACGACGTGGACCTGGCTCTCGCCGACCACATGGTCGTCCTGCGCTACGCCGACCGCCCGGGCGTGGTCGGCACCGTCGGCCGCATCCTCGGCGAGGCCGGCCTGAACATCGCGGGCATGCAGGTCGCCCGCGCCGAGGAGGGCGGCGAGGCCCTCGCGGTCCTCACGGTCGACGCCGAGGCCCCGGTGAACGTCCTCGCGGACATCGCCACCGAGATCGGGGCCGTCTCGGCCCGCACGGTCAGCCTCGTCTGACAGCGCGGCCGGCCTTTCGGCAGCTGACGTAAGCGAAGGGCCCGGGGTTTCCCCCGGGCCCTTCCGCGTGCCGGACGCTCCTACGCCGCTCAGCGCGCGAGGGCTCCGCCGGCCGCGGCCCGCTCCGCCGGGGCGGGGGCCTGTGCTCCGCGGCCCCGGAGCAGGGCCGCGGCGAGCACCGCCGCCGCGAGGAGGAGGACCGTAGCGCCCCAGGCCGCGTACTGCATTCCGTGGACGAAGGCCTCCCGGGCCGACGCGAGGACCTGCCCGCCGGCCGCGCCGCCGAGCTGCTGCGCGGTGGCCACGGCTCCGCCGAGGGTCTCCCGTACGGCGGGCTCGGCGCCGGCCAGGTCGGAGCGGTAGACGGCCGTGCCCAGGCTGCCCAGGACGGCCATCCCCAGGGCGCCGCCGAACTCCTGGCCGGTCTCCAGCAGGGAGGCGGCCGAGCCGGCCTTCTCGGCGGGGGCGGCGCCGAGCGCCATGTCGGAGACCAGCGACAGCACGGTGACGAGGCCGGAGGCGAGGACCCCGGCTCCGGTCAGCAGCAGCCACAGCGAGTCCGTGTCGACCAGGCCGATCAGGGCGAAGCCGGCGGCGGCCAGGACGAAGCCGCCGGAGATGACGTAGGCCCGGTCGGTCTTCTGGGCGAGGGCCGCGCCGAGCGGGGCGGCCGCGCCGATGACCACCGAGGGGGCGAGGCTCCAGAGGGCGGCTTCCAGGGTGCCCATGCCGAGCACGGACTGCAGGTACTGGGTGGTGAAGTAGGCCGAGCCCATCATGGCGAAGGCCGCGATGGTGTTCAGGCCGATGCCCGCGCCGAAGCCGCGGCCCCGGAAGAGGGCCCGGGAGACCATGGCGTCGTCACGGGTGCGCTGGCGGCGGACGAAGACGTAGCCGAAGGCCAGGCCGGCGGCCAGGCAGCCGGCGCGCAGCGGGGTGAGGCCCTCGGCGGCGATCTCCTTGAGGCCGTAGACCAGCGGCAGCACGGCGGCCATCGACAGCGGCACGCTCAGCAGGTCGAAGCGGCCGGGCGCCGGGTCCTTGAACTCGGGGACCAGTACGGGGACCAGGATCAGCAGGAGCAGCATCGCGGGCACGTTGACCAGGAAGACGGAGCCCCACCAGAAGTGGTTCAGCATCACTCCGCTCATCACCGAGCCGAGGGCGATGCCGCCGGTCATGGCGCCGGACCAGATCGCGATGGCCTTGCCGCGCTGCCTGTCGTCCTGGAAGAGGTTGCGCACGAGGGCGAGCGTGGAGGGCATCAGGGTCGCGCCGCCGATACCGAGCAGCACGCGGGCCGCGATGAGCATCTCGGCGCTGGAGGCGTAGGCGGCGGCGACGGAGGCGAGCCCGAAGGCGGCCGCGCCGATCAGCAGGAGCTTGCGGCGGCCGATCCGGTCGCCGAGCGAGCCCATCGTGACGAGCAGACCCGAGAGGGCGAAGGCGTAGCTGTCGAAGATCCAGAGCTGCTGGGTGGCGCTGGGATCGAGCTCCCGTGTGATGGCCGGGATGGCGAAGTAGAGGACGGAGACGTCCATCGAAACCAGGAGCAGGGGCAGCACCAGGACCGTGAAGGCGGTCCATTCGCGGCGGCCGGCGAGGCGCGCTGTGGTAGCGGGGTTCGTCATGAGGAGCAATGTACAGACGTCATAAACGTTTGTCTAGAACGAACGTATAGAACGTATGTATAGAACTTCCGTCTAGGGCGGCTGTCTTGCTACCGTGTCGTCATGGGACATCGTGAAGATCTGCTCGAAGGCGCCAAGAAGTGCCTGGTGGAGAAGGGTTTCGTGCGCACCACCGCGCGCGACATCGTCAGCGCCTCGGGTACGAACCTGGCGTCCATCGGCTACCACTACGGCTCGAAGGACGCCCTGCTCACTCAGGCCTTCATCGCCTTGATGGAGGAGTGGGGCGAGATCTTCCAGTCCGGCGTGACCGGGGCGGGCGGCTCGCTGGAGCGGTTCCGCCAAGTATGGGAGGGCGTCCTCGCCCAGCACGAGGAATCGGGCCGGGTCTGGTCGGCCAGCCTGGAGGTCGCGCTGAGCGGCGACCGGCTGCCGGACCTGCGGGCGATGCTCGCGGCCTCGCAGGCGGAGGGACGCCGGGGCCTGATCTCGATGCTGACCGGCACCCCGGAGGACGAGCTCGACGAGCGGGACGAACGCACGCTCGGCACCTTCTACCAGGCGCTGCTGAACGGCCTGATGATCCAGTGGCTGTTCGACCCGAAGTCGGCGCCGAGCGCCGCGGAGTTCACCGAGGGCATGCGACGCGCCTCCGAGGCGCTGACGCGTCCCGCGGCGGATCCGGAGTAGTCGCCGAAACCGCTGCTGGGGCGCTGAACTGCGCCGCGTCGCACCGCACCGCACTGCGCCGCGCGGCCGATGGCCGGATGTGCCAGATCCTCGTCATTGCGGCCATTCGGGGAGGCCGTGATGATCAGGGCATGCCCGAAACGCGCAGAGTCGTCATCGCCGCCTTCCCCGGGGTGGAGCTGCTGGACGTCACCGGCCCGGCCGAGGTGTTCTCCGTGGCCACCCGGGTCATCGGCGGCGACCGGCCCGCCTACCGGGTGCGGATCGCGACGGCCGACGGCGGCGAACTGCCGACGGGCAGCGGTGTCCGGCTGCTGGCCGACCTGACCCTGGACGAGGTGGACGGACGCGTCGACACCCTGCTCGTCGCCGGCGCCATCGACCTGGCCGACGGCGCGGTGGAGCCGGTGGTCGACGCCCGGGTCACCGCCTGGTTGCGGCGGGCGGCGCCGCGGGCCCGCAGGACGGGTGCGATCTGCGCCGGCGCCCACCTGCTGGCCGCGGCCGGGCTGCTCGACGGCAGACGCGCCACTACGCACTGGCTGACCGCCGCCAGGCTGGCCGCCGAGCATCCGCGGGTCACCGTCGACCCGGACCCGATCTTCATCCGCTCCGGAACCATGTGGACCTGCGCCGGTGTCACGTCGGGGATGGACATGGCGCTCGCGATGGTCGCCGAGGACCACGGCCGGGCAACGGCCCTGGCCACCGCCCGGATGATGGTCATGTACGTCAAGCGATCCGGCGGCCAGAGCCAGTTCAGCGTGCCGCTCTCCGTGCAGGACGAGGCTCCCGCCGACGGCCGGGCCGAGGACCGGATCGACGAACTGCGACGGTGGATCGCGGACCACCTCGCCGATGACCTCTCGGCCGAAGCCCTGGCCGAACGACTGCACTTGAGTGTGCGTCACTTCACCCGCGTGTTCCGCCGCCACACCGGCACCACGCCTGCCGCCTACGTGGAGGCCGCCCGTCTGGAGGCCGCCCGGCGGTTGCTGGAGGAGAGCGACCACAGCCTGCCGGAGACGGCCACGGTCAGTGGTCTGGGCTCGGTGGAAACCCTGCACCGCTCCTTCCGGCGCAGGCTGGGAACCACCCCCGCGGAGTACCGCCGCCGCTTCCGGTAGCCATCCCCGCACCACGCGCCACGCGCCACGCGCCACGCACCGCCAACCGCCGCCCGGCGGATCCCAGGCATGCCCGCACCCGCGGCCGCCGCGACACCCTGGAGCACGCCATGTCCCGTACGAAGGTCCTCCCGATCCCGGTCCTGGGCCGGCACGCGGTCAACGCCTACCTGCTGCTGGGCCGCCGACCGGTGATCGTCGACGCCGGGACGCCCGGCAGCGGCCGGCGGATCATCGACCGGATCACGGAGTACGGGGTGGACCCGGCCGACGTCTCCCTGATAGTCATCACCCACGGCCACATCGACCACTTCGGTTCCGCCGCCGAGCTGCACCGCCTCACCGGCGCGCCCGTCGCGGCCCACGTCGCCGACCTCGGACCGTTCCGTTCCGGCCGGGCCCGCGAACCGTACCGGCCGACCGGGCCGATGGGCCGTGCCATGGCCCGCCGCAAGGAACTCCACGTCCAGGTCGAACCGTTCGAGCCCGACGTGCTGATCAGCGCCGAGACCGGCCTGGAGGACTTCGGTGTCGAAGGGCGCGTCATGTGCACCCCCGGGCACACCGCGGGCTCCGTCTGCGTCCTCACCGAGGAGGGGGACCTCGTCGCCGGTGACCTCGTCGCCAACTCCTTCATGGGTCTCGTCCCCGGACGACCCGCCAACCCGCCCTTCCACGACGACCCGGCCGGCAACCTCGCCAGCCTCCGGGCGATGCTGGCCCTGAACCCCACCACCCTGCACGTCGGCCACGGCGCCCCCCTCGAGCCCGACCGGGTAAGGCGCTGGGCGCAGCGCGAACACCATCGCCTGACCCGGCTCGAAGCCGCCGGCCGCCTCACCGCACCCGCGCGGAGCCGGACCTGACCGTGGGCGCTCCCCGCGGATCGGGCCCTGGGTCAACCGTGCAGGCGGGTGGCCTTGAGGGCCATGTGGAGGAGCAGGCGGTCCTCGCCCTCGTCCAGGTCGAGGCCGGTCAGCTGCTCCACCCTGGAGAGGCGGTAGTAGAGGGTCTGGCGGTGGATGCCCAGGGCCGCCGCCGCGCGGCCCGCCTGGCCGGCGCAGTCCAGGAACACCTCGGCGGTACGGGCCAGTTCGGGGTTGGCCGGGCCGAGGAGTGCGCGGGCCACCGGGTCGTCCAAGGCCTCCTCGGCGACGGACGCCAGCATGCGGTAGGGCCCGATCGCGGACCACTGCGCGACCGGGCCGAGCCGCGGCCCGGCGGCGGCGGCCCGGGCGGCGGCGGTGGCCTGCTGCCAGGCGGCGGGCAGCCCGGTGAGCGCCCGCACGGGGTCCGACACCCCGGCGGTCATTCCTGTGGCCGCCCCGGAGGCCGCCCCGGCGGGGTGTACGGGGGAGCCGTCCTTGGCGCCGGCGGGCGTGGTCCGGGCCTTCCCACCGCCGGTGCCGGTGCCGGAGCCGAGGCCCCCCGCCCCGGTGCCCGTGCCCGCACCGCCGGCCGCCCCCGGCATCAGCCGGGAGATCGCCGTGAGGGCCGGAGCCAGCGGGTCCGTGCCGCGCAGGCGGATCAGGACCGCGAGGGAGGGCCCCGCCGGGCCGCCGCCGCCCGGGCGGGGTTCCTGCGCGCCGGCCCCCCGCGAGGGGACCACGCACACGGCCGCGGCTCCCGGGACCGAAGCCGGGGCCTCGCCGGGCCACGGGCTCAGACAGACCGCGGCGTGCGGTCCTTCGCCGCCCGGACCGAGTGCCACCCGTAGCGCGGCCACGGCCATGTCCTGCTGCCAGCCGCGCCCGGCGGTGAGCACCGCGAGGAACTCCCGGGACAGATCGGCCCCCGCCCGGGCCTCCTCCGCGAGGAGCAGCCCGATCCGCTGGGCCACCTCCATGGCGGCGGCCAGCGCGGCCGCGTCGGGGCCGGGTTCCTGATCGAGGAGCCATACGTAGCCCTGGACGATCCCGCGGTGGCGCACCGGCAGGCAGACGCGCCCCCGGAAGACGCCGGCGTCCGGGGCCGCCGGGATCCTGACCGGGCCGGTGGCGCGGGCGATGCCGAAGCCCTCGAACCAGGACCGGACGGCCGCCGTCGACTGGCGGGTCAGGATCGAGCGGGTGCGCACCGGATCCATGGCCAGGTCGTCGTCGCTGTCGTGCGCGCCGAAGGCGATGAGGCGGAAGTCCCGGTTCTCCAGCGTCGCCGGAGCGCCGAGCAGCGCCGAAATCTCGTCCACCAGGTCCTGGTAATCGCCCTTCACCCGCACATTCTCCCACCCCCGCGGCCGCTCTTCAGACAGATGTATGAGATCCGGGCCACGGATGCGTGACAGCTGTCGATGGCAGAGGATCGGGGAGATCCCTAGGTTTCACGGTGGTTTTACTTGCGTTTTCCCTATGGCCTCCGTCGTCCCGGCGCGGGTCGAATGTCTGCTTCTGCCCGCCACCCGTTGGAGGTCCCCCGTGCTGGGTCCCGCGATCCTCGCCGCCTCGCGCAGCGACAAGATGCGCCGAATCGTCTCTGCCGCCCCGGTGACCAAGCCCGTGGTGAACCGGTTCATCCCCGGTGAGACGGTCGACCAGGTCATCCCGATCGTCGAGGACCTGACGGGCAAGGGCCTGGAGGTGACCCTCGACGTCGTCGGCGAGGACATCACCACCGTGGAGCAGTCCCACGCCGCGCGCGACGCGTACCTCCAGCTCATCGAGCAGCTCGTCCCCCTGGGCCTCGGCGAGACCGTCGAGATGTCGGTGAAGCTGTCCATGTTCGGCCAGGCGCTGGAAGGCGGCCACGAGCTCGCCCTCGCCAACGTCCGCCCGGTCGTCGAGGCCGCCGCCGCCATCGGCACCACCGTGACCCTGGACGCCGAGGACCACACCACCCTCGACTCGATGTTCGCCATCCACGAGGAGCTGCGCCGCGAGTTCCCGCAGACCGGCTGCGTGATCCAGGCGTACCTGTTCCGCACCGAGGCCGACGCCCGCCGCCTGGCCGCCGCCGGCAGCCGCGTACGCATCGTGAAGGGCGCCTACAAGGAGCCCGCCGAGGTCGCCTACCAGGACAAGGCCGAGATCGACAAGGCGTACGTCCGCATCCTGAGGATCCTGATGGAGGGCGAGGGCTACCCCATGATCGGGTCCCACGACCCGCGCCTGATCGCCATCGGCCAGGAGCTCGCCCGCAAGGCGGGCCGCAAGCTCGACGAGTACGAGTTCCAGATGCTGTACGGCATCCGCGGCGAGGAGCACCTGCGGCTGGCCGCCGAGGGCCACCGGATGCGCGTCTACACGGCGTACGGGACCGACTGGTACGGCTACTTCATGCGGCGCCTCGCGGAGAAGCCGGCCAACCTGCTCTTCTTCCTCCGCTCGATGATCACCAAGAACTAGGCCCTCCCACTAGCTCAAGGCCCGCCCCCTAGCTCAAGGAGTTCCAGCCCCATGGACGCCGTAACCCAGGTCCCCGCGCCGGTCAACGAGCCGGTCCACTCGTACGCCCCCGGTACTCCGGAGCGCGCGCGCCTCGAAACGCAGCTGAAGCAGCTGTCCGAGAACCCGATCGACCTCCCGATGACGATCAACGGCGTCAAGCGGATGGGCGGCGGCGAGCGCTTCGACGTCGTGCAGCCGCACGACCACCAGTCCGTCATCGGTACGTACGCGAACGCCACCGAGACCGAGGCGCAGGAAGCCGTCGACGCCGCCCTCGCCGCCGCCCCGGCCTGGCGCTCGATGTCCTTCGACGACCGCGCCGCGATCATCCTGCGCGCCGCCGAGCTGCTGTCCGGCCCCTGGCGCGAGAAGCTGGCCGCCTCCACCATGCTGGGCCAGTCGAAGACCGCGCAGCAGGCCGAGATCGACTGCCCGTGCGAGCTCGTCGACTTCTGGCGCTTCAACGTGCACTTCGCCCGCCAGATCCTGGCCGAGCAGCCGGTCGCGAACTCCGCCGGCGTGTGGAACCGCAGCGACCACCGTCCGCTCGAGGGCTTCGTCTACGCGATCACCCCGTTCAACTTCACGGCCATCGCGGGCAACCTGCCGACCGCCCCCGCCCTGATGGGCAACGTGGTCGTGTGGAAGCCGTCCCCGACGCAGACCCACTCCGCGGTCCTCCTGATGGAGCTGCTGGAGGAGGCCGGCCTGCCGAAGGGCGTCATCAACCTGGTGACGGGCGACGGCATCGCCGTCTCCGACGTGGCGCTGACCCACCCCGAGCTGGCGGGCATCCACTTCACCGGTTCGACCAAGACCTTCCAGCACCTGTGGAAGACCGTCGGCACCAACATCGAGTCGTACAAGTCCTACCCGCGCCTGGTCGGCGAGACCGGCGGCAAGGACTTCGTCGTCGCGCACCCGTCGGCGGACCGCGCGACCCTGAAGACCGCACTGACCCGCGGCTCCTTCGAGTACCAGGGCCAGAAGTGCTCGGCGTCCTCGCGCGCCTACGTCCCGGCCTCGATCTGGAACGACGGCTTCAAGGAGGCCTTCGCGGCCGAGGTCGACGGCATCACCATGGGCGACGTCCGCGACCTGTCGAACTTCGTCGGCGCCGTCATCGACGAGCGCTCCTTCGCGAAGAACAAGGCCGCCATCGACCGCGCCGCCGCCGACCCGACCTGCGAGATCGTCGCGGGCGGCACGTACGACGACTCGAAGGGCTACTTCGTCCGCCCGACCGTCATCGCGTGCACCGACCCTTCGAACGAGATCTTCACGACCGAGTACTTCGGCCCGGTCCTGGCGATCCACGTCTACGAGGACGCCGAGTTCGACGCGATGCTCGAGCAGATGGAGTCCGTCTCGTCGTACGCCCTGACCGGCTCGATCATCGCCGGCGACCGCTACGCGGCGGCCGACGCGATGGAGAAGCTCCGCTTCGCGGCGGGCAACTTCTACATCAACGACAAGTCGACCGGCGCCGTCGTCGGCCAGCAGCCCTTCGGCGGCGGCCGCGCCTCCGGCACCAACGACAAGGCGGGCGCGGCGAGCAACCTGCAGCGCTGGACCTCGACCCGCTCCATCAAGGAGACCCTGGTCGCGCCGACCGAGTACGGCTACCCCCACATGGGCTGACGTCCGCCCCGCTGAACCCCGCCCCCGTTCCGGTACCCCCAAGTCCGGAGCGGGGGCGGTTTCCATTTCTCCGATCGACAACTCCTGCTAACCTGCCCGTAGTTGTCGTGTACGGCGACACGCTCCAGTACTCGGGCCCGGTTACCCGAGGGAGCTCAGGGCTCTCACGAGTTCCCGTACGGGGTGGGCTTCAAGGTTGGACACATACGTACCTCTACGCGTCCGCACCGGGACGGAGGCCGAGGAGACGTATGTCCAGTCGGACCGACAATCGCCACCGCGCCGCCTCCATCTGCCGCCGGGCCACGGGACTGCCGCTCCACGTCTGCCACAGGTGGGCAGCCGAAGGCCTCATCACACGGGTGCAGCCGGTTCCGGACGCCGTGGACGGCGGCCAGCGAGCCTTCGAGGCGGGGGTCGTCCTCGTTCTCGCGGACCGGTTGCGCCATGAGCAGGTGGAAGGCGCGCTGCTCGGGTTCACCCGGGCCGAACCGGGTCCCGGGGGGCTGACCTTGAGCCTCCACCCGGCCATGGCGGACCGCGTCGTCGCGGAGCTGCTGCCGCGCATCGACACGGAATACGGTGGCATGCGGGGCGTAGCCGGACTGCGGCTGACCGGTGGCCCGGGCCAGTGGCACCTGTCCGGGCTCCTGACGGGCGCGCGCATCCGGCTGATGCATCCCCATCCGGAGTGGACACCGCTCCTTCCCGACGACGGCGTCGGCACGAGCTACCTGTGGCGCCGCGACCCGAGCCGTCTGCACGGCATCGAGACCGGCCGGCCGTACGACCGTTGGGGCGAGGCACGGGACTGGCTCCTCAGCCGCCTGCTGCGCCGGGTCTCCCTGATCAACGAAGCCGGGGCCGCGCATGGGTGGGCGAACACCTACACCCACGGCAACCGGGGCGTGGTCGTCGAATGCTGTGCCGTCAGTGGGCAGCACATGACGCGCAGTCTGCTGCGCAGCGGTCTGACGATGGTCCCGCCGGACCTGACCGGGGGACACGAGCCTGACGAGGTGGCCACCGCGCACGGACAGCTTGGGCTCGGAGATGCGCTGGTCACCGTCCGGCAGGCGGGCTGCGCCGCACGCCCGCAGATCCTGCGGGGACGGACCCGATGATGCTGACCGCGGCCTGTGTGACGGCCGCCGTGCTCGGAGTCGCCAAGGTCGTGCGGGACTGGCTCATCCTGCGGCAGGTGCGGGCCGCGATGGAAGGCTGCTCGCCCGAGGACCGGGTGCGGATCGGGATGCGGCTGGCCGGGATGCTCGGCGGACGGGCGGCCGCCGCGGAGGAGCCGCCCGCCCCACCGGACGCGCCGGCCTAGACCTCCACGATGACCTGGTCGAGGGACTTGCGGACCAGGTCCGGGACCTCGCAGTCGGGGGAAGGGTAGCCGACGGGGATGACCGCGAAGGCCTTCTCGTTCTCGGGGCGGTTCAGGACGTGGGAGAGGAAGCGCATCGGGCTCGGGGTGTGGATCAGGGCGGCCAGGCCGGAGAGGTGGAGGGCGGACAGGAGCATGCCGACCGCGATGCCGACCGACTCGTCGACGTAGTAGTGCTTGTGCTTCGTGCCGTCCTCGCCGAGCCAGTAGCGCTGCTGGAAGACCACGATCAGGGCCGGGGCGTCGGTGAGGTGGGTCTTCACGGAGTCCGTGCCGATGGGGCGCAGGGCCGCGAGCCACTCGTTGCCGAGGCGGCCGTCGTAGGAGAGCTGCTCCTCCTGCTCGGCGGCCGCCCGGATCTGCTCCCGTACCGCGGGGTCCTTGACCAGGACGAAGGTCCAGGGCTGCTGGTGCGCCCCGGAGGGGGCCGTCGCGGCGCACGCGATGGCGTCCCGGACCACTTGCTCGGGCACCGGGTCGGGGGAGAAGTGGCGTACGGTCCTGCGCTCGTCCATCCGCGTCCGCAACTCGGCGGCCCGCGCCAGGGATTCCTCGCTCGGCATCCGCTCGGGCCGGTAGGCGGCGGGACGGTACGGCTGGCCGTGGATCGGGGTCCACTGCTGGGTATCGGGTGACATGGGGCGAGTCTGCCGAGGCAATGGTCCAGACCGCCAGAGTCGCGTCGGCCGAATCCGGCCGGTGGGCGATATTTCATGTCCGCATAGCGGCGACCTGTGGCGGGAGAGCCCGCTTGGTGCGGTCCGGGGATGAGCGACGAGGATGCGCATCTCGTACGGGAAGCCCTGCTGAGGCATACCTCGCAGCTTGCCGAGGGGGAGCTCGTCGCGCACGGGAGCGTGGTACAGCGGCTGGCGGGTGTGGGGCGGGGAGGTCGGGGTGCTCGGGCCCGGTGGGTCCGAGCGGCTCGCCGACGAGGAGGGGTCGACGTACGTGTGGGCGCCGCCCGGCGGCGGGGTGCTGCTCGACCCCACCGCCGGAGCTCTCCAGTTCGACTGGCGCGAAGGCGACGTCCTCCAGGCGGAGCCGGCTGCCTGCCCAGCCGCCGCCGGTGCCCGGCTAGGTCCTGTCTGGAGTCCGGATCACGAGTTCGGTAGATCGCCTGCGCGTGGAGGCCCGGTCTTGATAGGCCATCAGTCATGGCGCGAGGCGATCTCACCGACGAGCAGTGGACTCTGATCGAGCC
>NZ_JAPNLJ010000064.1 GCF_026627445.1 Streptomyces sp. H27-H1 | reverse complement strand
CCCCACCCGGAGCACGTCACGATGCGCATACGAATCGCTGTCCAGGCCACCCTGACCGCCGTCGGCCTCATCCTGCTGTCCCCGGCCGTGGCGCACGCCCACGGCGACACCGTGAAGGTGGTGGTCACCGGGCAGCGGGAAGGCCACGTCACCGCGGACGTCACCTGGGAGAACGACGGCGACGCCGTCGAAGAGGCGGTCGCCGCCACCGTGAACGCGGTCAGCGCCGACGGCGCCCGCACGCTGGGGCCCTGGCGGCTGGTGCTCGATCCCGCCGCGAGGCCGGCCGGCTGGACCACGGCCGAGTCCCTGCCGCCCGGTGCCTGGAAGGTCAGCGTGGACGTGGGCTTCCCCGCCCTCGGGCACGGCGAGCTGGAAGTCGGCGTACCGGTGGTGGACCCGGCCCCGGCCACCGGCACCCCGGGTCCCCGCCCCGCCGCCCCGTCGCCCGCGCCGACCGGGACGCAGGCGCAGACCCCGACGCCGACACCTGCGGCGGCCTCCGAGGCGCCAGCGGAACCCGGCACGGGTCACGCCGTCCGGTGGACGACGGCGGGAGTGGCGGCAACGGCCCTGGCCGGGGCTGCCGTCGGCATCTTCCTACGCCGCAGGCGGGCGCGCGGCTAGGACGGTGGGCACACAGAACGTGCACGGGTCGAGGCCGAGCCTGGCGATGGCTTCGGCTTCGGCTTTGGGCACTGCCGTCCGTCCGTTCTAGCGGCCGCTGACCTGGCCGTCCTCCTGCGGCCGGTGCGCTGCCCGACGGCGAGGCGAGACGATCGTGGGCTCACCGCACCGGGTCCATCGCGCGGGTTCCTCGCCGCCGCGGCGCCCGGCGCAGCCGAGGTGCGCCCCGCCCGGTCTGGGTACGCCAACTTTGCTGATTCCAAAACTGGTTGACGGACGCACGCACGCATACGATCAGCGGCATGACACCAGTGATCGCCCCGTTGCCGGGCGGTATGCCCGCCCAGCTCGGAGGTCACCGGATCCTGGGAGTGCTCGGGGCCGGCGGCATGGGGACGGTATACCTCGCCTGCCGCCGGGGGCGTCCGGTCGCCCTCAAGACCATCCGGCCCGAACTCTTCCGCGACGAGGACCTGCGCGAGCGCTTCACCCGCGAGGCCACCGCCGCGGCGGCGGTCCGCAGCCCCTTCGTCGCCAACGTGATCGGCTCCTCGACCGCCGAGCAAGTGCCTTGGATAGCTGCCGAGTTCGTCCCCGGTGCGACCCTCGCCGCCGCCGTACGGCGGCACGGACCCCTGCCCGCGCCCGCCGTGCGCCTCCTTGGCGGGGCGCTCGGCCGGGCCCTGACGGCCCTGGGCGCGGCCGGGGTCGTGCACCGCGATCTGAAGCCGTCGAACGTCATCCTTGGCGCCGACCGCCCCCGCGTCGTCGACTTCGGCATCGCCCGGGTGACCGGCGACGCCACCTTGACCGCGACCGGGCAGCGCCCCGGAACGCCCGGCTACATGTCGCCCGAACAGGTGGTGAAGGGTCCCCTCGGACCGCCGAGCGACGTCTTCTGTCTCGGCGCGCTGCTCGTCTTCGCGCTGACCGGCCGGCACGCCTTCTACGACGGAGACCCGGTCCACTCGGACTTCCGCATCGCCTACGAGGCCCCCGACCTCACCGACGTTCCGGCCGAGCTGACGCCCGTGATCCGCGGCTGCCTCGAAAAGCAGCCGGAAGACCGGCCCGCCGCCGCGGAGGTGGCTGCGGAACTCGACCCGCAAGGCGCCGCCCTGCGCGCCGCCGCCCGCTGGCTGCCACCCACGGTGCTCGCCGACGCCGCCGAGATAGCAGGGGCCGCAGCCGCCCTGGGCGCCGGCCCTCGGCTGCCGACCCGGCGCAGGGTGCTCACCGGCGCCGGGGCCGCCGTACTTCTCGCGGCGACCGGTGCCACCGCCCTGCGCACCCTCCAGGAGGACGACGGCCCCGGCCGCACCCCCGCCCCCCGCTGGAGCGGCCCGCCCGGCACGGTGCCGGGGCCCCTGTGGTCGTACGACGGCGCCGCGGCGCAGTCGGCCTTCGGGCCGGTCGACGTCGACGGCCGGGTGTGCTTCGCCGACGGCGGCGGCGAGCTCCTCCTCCACGATCCGGTCTCGGGCGAACGGCGCTGGCGCGGACCGGTGGTGCGCGACCTCTTCGGCGGCCGCCGACCCGTCGCCCTGGACCCGGTCGGCACCCTGCTGTTCCTGGACCCCGGCAGCGGTACGGTCCGCCACCGCGCGCGCGACGGGGTGACCGGGCTGCTCGCCGCCGACAAGGACCAGGTGTACGTCCTCGACGCCGACGGCCGCCTGGCCGCGCTCAAGCTGGCGGACGGCGCGGTGCGCTGGCGCGTGCCCGTCCCGGTGTCGGGCACGGTTCTCTCGGCAGCCGCCGGGTACGGGCGGCTGCTCCTGGCCTCCGCCGCCGACGGGGTGGTGGCCCTGTCCGCCGCCGACGGCGGCCCCGTTTGGCGGCGGCCCGCCGGCACCGACGGCTCACGGACGGCCCTGTCCGCGAGCGGAGTGCTGCTTGGCGGGGCCGGAGACCGGACGCTGACCTGCCTGGACCGGAGGCGCGGCGAACAGCTGTGGACCCTGCCCGCGGACGACAGCGCGGGCTTCGGCGTGCCCACGCCGGCCGGCGACAACGTGTACGTCGCCGACGGCCGCCAGCTCCGGAGCATCGACGTGAAGACCGGAGCCCCCGCCTGGACCGTGCTGGGCACCGAGGAACTGGCCCGGGATCACGCTCCGTTGGTGGCGGGATCCGCGATCTTCGCGCCGCTGCGGAGGTCCGAGCTCGGCATCCTCGTGGTGCACGGCGGGCGGGCAGCCGAACAGTACGTGTTCGCACCGGCCCCGGCCGGGGAGGTCCGAGCCGACGTTCCCTGGCGGGGAGCGGTCGCCGGAGGCAGCGTCATCTGGCAACGCGGCAGCGCCGTCCGCGCCCTGCCGGGCATGTGACCGGCCCCGGGCGGAGCCACGAGGTGAGGGGGGAACGCATGGGGGGCGGACATCTGGGGGAGGGCTTACACCCCGAGGACCCGCGGTCGGCCGGGCCGTACCGGCTGCTGGCCCGTTGGCCCGGCCCCGGGCCGGTGCCGCCGCGGGGCGGCATGTACGTCGGCCGCGACCGGAACCACGGGCACGCCGTAGTGTGCCTGCTGCCCCCGGCCGCGTACCGGGCGGCCGAGACACTGAGCCTCGGGCCCGTGCCGGGAGTGCCGGCCGTACTGGACCTGAACACCGGGACCGAGCCCGCGTGGGTGGCCCTCGTACACACCCCTGCCGTGTCCCTCTCCGACGTGGGGCGGCGGCCCGGAACGGAGTCCGGGATCCTGCCCCTGGAACAGTCGGTGCGGCTCGCCGCGGAGATCGCCGACACCCTGGCCGCCCTGCACGCCCGGGGCATCAGCTACGGCGCGGTGGCACCCGACGGCATCTGGCTCACCACGGGCCGCCCGCTGCTGATGGCCATGCACGCCTGCCGCATGCCGTCCCCGCGCTGGCCTCACGAACCGGGCCGGCGGCAGGGGCAAGGGCCACTACCCCACGCAGCGCCTGGGCGGCCCGAACCTCACAGCCGGATGTCGACCGTGCCCGCCGCCTTCATGGCTCCGGAGGTAGCCGCGGGGCGGCCCACCTCCATCGCTGCCGACGTGTACTCCCTGGCGGTGCTGCTGCTCCACACGGCCACCGGGCGGCTGCCGTTCGGGGACGGTCCGCCGCCCGTGCTGGCCTACCGCGCCCTCCACAACCGGCCCGAACTGCCCGACCTGCCGGGAGAGCTGGGCGAGGTGGTGGCCGCGGCGCTGGCCGTCTCCCCGACCGACCGCCCCACCGCCGTAGAGCTGTGCCGGACGCTGATCCCCGGCGGGCAGGACGCGGAGCGGACACCGGACCCGCTGCCCGGCCGGGTCGTCGCCGCACTGGCCGTACGCACGCAGGCGATCGCCGACCTGGAGATCACCGATGCGGATGCCGATGCGGACGGGGACAGGCATGCGGACGACCGGGCCCCGGCGGACGCCGATGCGCACGAGCCGCCGCACCCCGCTACCCAGGCGGCGACGCCCCCGCCCCCCGGCCCGGCTCCGGCCCCGACCACCCCCGACGCGGCCGCCCGGCTCACCCGCCGCCGGGTCCTGTCCGGCCTGCTGACCGGCGCGGCGGGCGCGGCCCTCGGGGTCTCCGGGACCCTCGCCTGGTCCGCCCTGACCCGCGAGGACAGCCGCACCGGGCCGTCCGCGGCAGGGGGCGGTTCCGGTACGGGCCCCCGCGTGCCCGGCATGCCGCCGGCCGCCCTGTGGCGCCTGGACGATCCGACGGCCCGCACCCGGCTGCTCCCGGTGAGCAGCGCCGACCATTGCCTGATGACGCGCGGCGACGTCCTGTACGGGCACGACCTGCGCACCGGCAAGGAGGTGTGGCACCTGCCCTCCGGCGGCAACACCCCGCCCGTACAAGTGCCCGGCGACCGCTTCCTGACGGCCACGCGCGAGGGGCTGTCGCTCTGCTCGATACGCGACGGCCGTACCCAGTGGCTCCAGCGCAACGAGCAGCTCGCGAAGGTGCTCGCCGCCGACGGCGCCACCGCGTGGCTGCTCATGGGGGACGGGAGTCCGACGGGCGGATACCTGCTGGCGGCGTTCGACCTGGACCACCGCACGGAGCTGTGGCGCACCCCGCTGCCGAGCGGATTCGGCAACGCGCAACTCGCCACCACCGTCGGCCCCGAGACGGTCGTCGTGGAGGTGCAGGTACCCCAGCAGATGTTCCGAGATGTCACGGCCGTCCGGACCCTCGCGATCGCGGGCTTCGAGCGGAGCAGCGGACGCATGCTCTGGAACCGCTCCTATCCCGGCGTGCACGCCGGCCCGGCCTCCGTGGTGGACCCGGCGGGCGGTGGGCGGCTGTTCCTGCTCTCCGGTGGCCGCGCCCACGCCTACGACCTGAAGACCAACACCCGGCTGTGGGAGTCGCAGGCCCTGGTCGCCGGGACCAACGCTCCGCCCTTCTTCAGCGGCGGCACCCTGTACCTGGCCGACGACGGCACGGGCCCCATCGTCGCCGTCGACCCGGACACCGGCCGGACGCTGTGGGACCAGACGCTCACCGAGAACCTGGCGTGGAACATGCTCGGGAGCATGACCGCGAGCGCCTCCGGACGCACCCTCTACCTCGCGACCCTGCACCAGGTCACCGCTACCGGGATTCCCTCGGGCAACCGGCTGTGGCAGACCGGGCTCGCAGGGGTGGAGGCCCGGGAGCCGTTCCAACTCGCCACGGTCCCCAGGACCCTGCTCGTCGCCCGGCCGTCCGCCGTCGTCGCCCTCCCGACGGACTGACCCGGCGCCCCCTCACACGCCCGCCGACGCACGCACAGGTACGCACCGCACGCACACGTACGACCGCCGCCCCGAAGGAGTCCACCGGTCATGTCCACGCTCCTGCCCCTGCTGCCCGACGATCCCGACCGGCTCGGGGAGTACACCCTCCTCGGCCGACTGGGCGGCGGCGGCATGGGGACCGTCTTCCTGGCCCGCACCGCCGGTGGCCGCCTGGCCGCGGTCAAGACCGTCCGGTCCGAACTGCGGGACCAGCCCGGCTACCGCCAGCGGCTGACGCTGGAGGCCGAGGCCGCGCGCGCCCTGGGAGCGGAGCACACCGCGGCCTTCCTCGGCGCCGACCCCGGCACGGCGTTGCCCTGGCTGGCCACGGCGTACCTCATCGGGCCCTCGCTGACCGAGGCGGTGACGGCCGGGGGGCCACTGCCCGAACCGGTCGTCCGCGGTCTCGGCTCCGCACTCGCCGCCGCCCTCGCCACCCTGCACCGTGCCGGTCTCGTCCACCGGGACGTCAAACCGTCGAACGTACTGATCACCGCGCAGGGCCCTCGCCTCATCGACTTCGGACTCGCCCAGGCCCCGGGCAGCCCCCGCCTCACGCAGGCCGGGGGACTCGCGGGCACACCGGCGTACATGTCACCGGAGCAGGCGCGCGGGGGGCCACCCGGCCCGGAAGGCGACGTGTTCGCCCTCGCGGCGGTCCTGTTGTTCGCCGCGGCCGGGCACGGACCCTACGACGCCCGCGGCCGGCAGAGCACCCTCGAACTGCTGCGGGACGGCGCCGACCCCGACCTGACGGGTCTGCCGGACGGGCTGCGCGAGACGCTCACCGCCTGCCTGTCGCCAGAGCCGGGCGACCGGCCCTCCCCCGGCCGACTGGCCCGCAAGTGGGGGCCGTTCGACCCCGACGAGTTCGCCGAGCTGCTGCCGCAGGCACTCCTCGCCGATCTGTCCCGCCGGATCGGGGAGCTCGCCACCGTCGCCACTGCCCCGCTGCGCGCCCCCGCCCCGCGCCGCGCGTTCTCCCGGCGCACCCTGATCGCGGGCTCGGCGGCCGCCGCGCTCACCGCCGCGGGCGGCGCCTCGGCTCTCTGGGCCACGGGCAACCTCCCCGGCTCGGGCACCGGTTCGGGCCCCGCTGACCGTACCGCGGCGCCCGGCGCCAGCCGGTCCTCCCGCCCGCCCGGCACTCCTCCGGCCCCGCTGTGGTCGGTCCCGTCCCCGTTCTCCGCCGCGTCGGCCGTCGCGTCCGACGAGGTCCTGATCCACACGAGCGACGTCCTGCGCGGCATCTCGACCGCCGACGGTCGGATCCTGTGGGAGACCCAGACCGCCAAGGTCGACGTGGCCGTGGTGGGAGACCGCCTCGTGGGCTTCGTCTTCGACGACGACGGCAACGCGAGCGCGGGATACCTGGACCCGCGCACCGGCCACCTCGCCGCCGACGCGGCCAACCCGGCCGTCCTGGGCGACCTCACCCAGACCACGCAGCTCCTGGCCGCGGACGCCGAATGCCTCTACCTCAGGGCGTACTTCAGATCCAACGACCGGCAACAGGAGGAGCAGGCGTGGCTGCTCTCCTACGAGCTGAACGCCCGGAAACTGCGCTGGCGCACGCGCATCGAGGGCGCCGTCCTGGACTCGCTCGGCTCCCTCATGATGTCGTCGGTCATCTCCGGCGGCCGGCTGATCTGCTCGGATCCCGCACGCGTCTTCGCCGTGGACCTCCGCGACGGCCGCGTGTTGTGGGCCTGCCGGGTCCGCACCGACCAGGAGGCGACGTCGCCGGACCAGTCGGGAGTCATCAACCCTCCGGTCGTCTCGGACCGCCACGTCCTCGACTTCGAGGAGCGGATCACGGCGGTGGACCTGGTGACGGGCGCCGTGGCCTGGAGGCTGGAGCCGGAGGGCACGAAACTGCTGAGCGCACCCGTCTGCGTGAACGGCACCGTGTACGCCGCGGACGGGGCGCTCCAGGCCTTCGACGAGTCGACCGGGAAGAAGGTGTGGACCCACGACCCGGGCGCGTACGTATCCATGCTGGCGCCTCCCGCGCCGTTCCGCGGGGAGCTCTACGCGGCGGTCGTCGGCGACGGTCAGGCGGTCGTCGCGGTGGACGTCGCGGCTCGCCGGACAGCGTGGACGCTCGCCGCGGGCGCCGTGAACATGCCCGAGGGCCCGACGATGATCGTCCAGCGCGGCAACCGGCTCTACCCCCATACCGTCGACCGCATCGCGGCCGTACCGCTCGATTGACGTCCCTCGCGACCCCGGCCGGCCGTGGCCCGGATCAGACGCGGAAGCTGGCGTACACCACGCAGCACAGCGTGAGTGTCGCACCAGCCGAACCGAAGGCCGTGAAGACACCGAACCGCAAAGAGCTCCGCAAACGCCGGATCCTGCCCGTGATCTCCCGCAAGGGCTGCCCGAACATCAAGGACATGGGCAAGCTCCGCTACGTCGTCGAGCAGACCTTCGCCTTGCTCCACCAGTTCCGCTGGGAACGCCGCACCGAACTCCACGACGCCTTCGTCTCCCTGGCCTGCAGCCTCATTTGCTGGAGACGCCTCAAGAAGGCCCGCTCATGATCGTGTTACGAGCTCCTACGGACACTCGGCGTTTGTTCAGATACGCCGAGCCGGCGTCATGATCTCGCCGACCAGGTGCGCGCCATAATTCGTACGCGGTAGCTACATGGACACATCAGGCAGTGTCAGCCCTCGCCTCAAACTCCAACGGCAGGCCCAGTTCCGTCTCGAGAGTGAAGACGGAGTCCATCAAAGACCGCAGTCACCGGGCATGATGTGGGCGTAGGTCTGGTGGGTGATCCGGGGATCACGATGGCCCAACCATTCGGCCATGTCCGTGATCGGCACCCCTTTCGACAGGCCAGCAGAAGCGAAGAAGTGCCGCAGCCAGTGTGGAGTAATCAGCCTGGTGATACCCGCGGCCTTCTTGGCATTCCGCCAGAGCCGGTCCACCAATGAATACATCAAGATGTTGGTGCGCCCGATGTTGGCGAACAGGTAGTCCCCCTCCATTCGATTCAAGGTCTCGGCCGAGGTCCATCATCAGCGGCCTGCACGACACCGGGGTCCCGCTCCGTTGTCCTGGGCTGCGCGGGCCTTCTTCACCCAGCTCCGCAGGGACTCCGAGCTGATCCCGAGTTCCCGGGCGACCTCGGTCACCGTCCGGCCCGACGACCGCACGAGCTCGATCGCGTCCCGCTTGTACTCGTCCGAGTACCGCTTCGTGTACTTGCTTCCCACCTGGCACTACTTCCTCTGGAACCTCAGATCCCAGTCTCCAGGTGTCCACGATCAAGGGGAAGCTTCACTGTTCACGTGAACGAAGCCGGCCTGCCGGGGGGCGACTCCCCCGCCGGCACCGGCTTCGCGGTCGCCCAGTTGCCCGGTCGCCGAGTAGCCGGGTTCAACTCGCGGGTGCGGTCGCCGTGCTGGAGCGTACGACGAGGCGCGGTTCGACCGGCTGCGGCTCGGGCAAGGATCCCGGGGCCTCGATCTGGCGGAGGAGATGGGTCACGGCCAGGGCGCCCATGTGCCGGAACGGCTGGGCGATGGTGGTGAGGGAGGGCGAGCAGTACTCGGCGAGCTCGATGTCGTCGAATCCGACCACCGAGATGTCGTCCGGTACGCGCCGCCCGGCCTCGTGCAGGGCCCTGATCACCCCGAAGGCCATCTCGTCGCTCGCGACGAAGACGGCGGTGACGTCCGGGATCCGTGCGAGTACCAGGCCGTTGCGGTATCCCGAGGCGGGTGACCAGTCTCCCTCCAGTGGTGGCGGGACGGCGCGGCCCGCGTCTTCGAGGGCGGATTGCCAGCCCTCGCGGCGGTTCGCCGCCTCCAGCCACTCCGCGGGGCCCGCGATGTGCCACACCGTCCCGTGTCCGAGGTCCAGCAGGTGTTGGGTGGCGATGCGGGCGGCCCGGGTCTGGTCGATGGCGAGGACCTCGGTCGCGTCGGTGCGCGAGCCGTCGATGGTGACGGTGGGGGTGGATCGGGTGAGCTGCTCGATCCTGCTGCTGGTGTGGATGAGGGGCACCGACAGGATGATCCCCTCGACGTCCTGGTCGGCGAGCCGGGACAGGGCGCTCTCGATGGCGAAGGTGTCCAGCGAGGTGGTGGTGGCGGTGCTGACGGCGTAGCCGGCCGCTTGGGCGGCGCTCTCGATGCCGGAGGTGACGGCGGCCCGGGAGTAGAAGCTCGTCTGGAGGGTCACGACGCCGATGGCCCGGCTCCGGCCCGACGACAGCATGCGGGCGGCGTTGTTGCGGCGGTAACCGAGCTGTTCGACCGCCGCCAGGACCTTCGCACGGGTCCTCTCCTGAACGTTGGGGTGCCCGGCGAGCGCACGGGAGACGGTCTGCGCGGACACTCCGGCGGCCCGGGCCACGTCCGCCATGCCCGGGGGGCGCGCCGCGCTGTCGGTGTCACCGTGCTTGTCCATGGGATCCCCTCCTGCCGTCCGAGGGACCCATGATATCGCCCCACATTGTCGTTCACGTGCTGTTTCCCCGGCCGGAACGCTCACGTGTGACGACTATTGGCATCGATAACATTCTCTGCCATAGTTTCGGCCATCGAGCACGACGGCCGGGCGGCATCGACGCTGCTCCGTCAACCATGCGGCCCCGCAGGGGTGCGCCCGTTTGCCCCGTTGTGGCACTCAGGAGGAGCTGTGAAGCACAATTTCACCCGTATTGCTGGAGCGGTGGGCGCCGTCACGCTCACCCTCGCGGCCGCCGGCTGCTCCGAAGCGGGCACCGGGTCCGACTCAGCCTCCGAAATGGCATCGATAACATTCTGGGGATGGACTCCGGGATACGAGGACGCGGTCGCCTCGTTCAACGCCGCCCATCCGAACATCGAGGTCACGTACCAGACGGTGCAGCCCGGGGCCAAGGGCGGCTACCAGAAGATGCTGAACGCCGTGAAGGCGGGCAACGCGCCCTGTCTGGCGCAGGTGGGGTACGAGACGATGCCCAGCTTCGCCGCCCAGGGCGCCCTGCAGGACGTGTCGAAGCACGTCGGTTCCGCCGGGTCCGAGTACCAGAAGGCCGCTTGGGGCTCGGTGAGCCTCGGCGGTGCCGTCTACGGGGCGCCGGTGGACACCGGTCCCATGGCCCTCTTCTACAACAAGAAGCTGTTCGACTCGCTCGGTCTGCAGCCCCCGGCCACCTGGGCCGAGTACCGGGCCGCGGCGGAGAAGATCCACGCCTCCGACCCGAAGCGTTTCGTCTCCTCGCCCTACATGGACTACGACTACGCCGGCCTCGCCTGGCAGGCGGGGGCGGACTGGTTCGCCGCGGACAAGGACGCCTGGAAAGTGGACATGGCCTCCGCGGACAACAAGAAGGTCGCGGACTACTGGCAGGGCCTCGCCGGCGACGGCCTGATCAGCAGCGCCCCCATGTACGACCAGGCGTGGTATACGGGGCTGGGCGACGGGAACATCGCCACGGTCGTGGGGGCGGTGTGGCAGGCGGGAGTCATCAAGGGCGGCGCCAAGGCGGGGGAGGGGCAGTGGGCCGTCGCTCCCATGCCGCAGTGGGAGAAGGGCGACACGAAGGTCGGCAACGCCGGCGGATCGGCCACGGCCGTGCTCAAGGGGTGCAAGAACTCCGCGGCCGCCTGGGAGTTCGCCCACTGGCTGGGAACCGACAAGGACGCCTTCGGCGCGCTGGTCGAGAAGGCCTCCCTCTATCCCGCCGCGAACGATCTGCTGAAGCTGCCGCAGCTGAAGGCCGACCCCTACTTCGGCGGACAGCAGATCTACGACGTGTTCGCGGCGGCCGCACCCGACGTCCATCCCGGATGGACCTGGGGCCCGTTGATGACCTCCACGGTCGCGGACCTCAACGACGGGCTCGGCAAGGCGTGGACCGGTAAGGGAACCATCGCGGAGGCGCTGAGCCACGCGCAGGATTCCACCCAGACCGAGATGCGCAAGCAGGGCCTGACGGTCGCCCCGTAGCCCTCCCGCCGGGGCGGGGTGCTCCTCGGCCCCACCCATGGCACCGGCAAGCGCACGCCGTCGCCCCTCGGTGGCCCCGCCGGGCCCGTGGGCGGACCACAGTGAGGAACCCGTACGTGACCCATGCCTCCCCTTCGGTACGCGCCACCGGACGGCGCCCGGCCACCGCCGACGCGTCCGGCCGTGCGCGCGGCGCCCGCGCACCCCGCTCGCGCCACCGGAGCCCGTTGCTCTTCTGCGCCCCGTTCGTGGTCCTGTTCGCGGCCATGTACGTCGCACCGATCCTGTACGCGGCGTACAGCAGCTTCTTCACCGTCCGCCGTTCGGGCCTGGGCCTGACCGCCCCGACGGAGGTCTTCGCCCCGCTCGACAACTACGCGCGCGCCGTGCAGGACGGCGCGTTCACGGCCTCGCTCGGCCGGGTGGCCCTGTTCGGTCTCGTGCAGGTGCCGCTCATGCTGGGGCTGGCCCTCGCACTGGCGCTGCTCATCGATTCCAAGTCGGCCCGGGGCCGCGGCTTCTTCCGCCTGACGAGCTTCGTCCCCTACGCGGTTCCCGGCGTGAGCGCCGCGCTCGTCTGGTCGTTCATGTACTCCTCCACGTCCAGCCCGCTCAACCGGCTGCTCGAACCGCTCTCGGTCACGATCCCGTTCTTCGACGAGGACCTCGTGCTGCTGTCGGTGGCCAACATCGTCACGTGGAGCTGGGCCGGCTACAACATGATCATCATCTACGCGGCCCTGCAGTCCATCCCCGCCGAGGTGCTCGAAGCCGCCCGCTTGGACGGGGCCTCCGCCCTGCGGATCGCCTGGAGCATCAAGATCCCCTCGGTACGCGGCGCGCTCGTCCTCACCACGGTCTTCTCGATCATCGGATCGGCCCAGTTGTTCAACGAACCGGCCGTCCTCCAACCGGTCTCCGGCGGATCGATCTCCTCCACCTTCACCCCGCTGATGTCGGCGCAGAGCGCGGTCGCGGCGGGCAACTACCCCTACGCGGCAGCCCAGTCCGTGCTGCTCGCGGCCGCCGTGGGCGTCGTATCGCTCATCTTCTTCAAGCTCACCCACCGAGGAGACCGTGCATGACCCCGGTGACCGCAGCCCCCGCTCGGGTCACGCCGCGCCGCGAGACGCGTCCGGCCACCCGACTGACCGTACTCGCCCTGCTCGGGCTGTCCGCGTTCTACTTCCTCTTCCCGCTCTGGTGGCTCCTCGTCTCGGCGACCAAGCCCTTCGGAGAGCAGTTCAGCGGCAGCGGCCTGTGGTTCGACGGGTTCGGGCTCTTCGACAACATCGCCCGGCTGAGCAGCCACGACGACGGCGTCTTCTGGCGCTGGATGCTCAACAGCGTTCTGTACTGCGGCGTCGGGGCCCTCGTCGGCACCCTGCTCTCCGCACTGGCCGGCTACGCCCTGGCCAAGTACGAGTTCCCGGGCCGCGGGGCGCTCTTCGCACTGGTCATGGCAGCCGTCCTGCTGCCCAAGGTGCTGTTCACGCTGCCGCTGTACCTCATGTTCTCGGGCGTCCAGCTGATCGACAATCCGCTGGCGGTCCTGCTGCCGAGCGTCGTCAGCCCCTTCGGCGTCTACCTCGCGAGGGTGTTCGCCGAACAGGGCGTGCCGGACGAGGTGCTCGAAGCGGGCCGCCTCGACGGCGCCGGTGAACTGCGCATCTTCCGCACGATCGGGGCGCGGATGATGCTCCCCGCCCTCGTCACGATCTTCCTGTTCCAGTTCGTCGAGATCTGGAACAACTACCTCCTGCCTGCCATGGTCCTGGGCGACGACCGGCTGCAGCCGGTCACGGTCGGCCTCGTCGCCTGGAACGCCAGCCACGTCGCCGTGCCCCCGCCGCTGGTCGTCATCGGATCGCTGGTGTCCATCGCCCCGCTTCTGATCGCCTTCCTCGCGCTCCAGCGCTTCTGGCGCGCGGGCATGACCGCCGGAGCCGTCAAATGATCCCCTCCGCCCTCACCGCCGCGCCCGCCGGCACCGGCAACCCCGCTCCCGCCTCCAGGACGTCGGCCCCCCGGCCCGCCCTGACCTGGGACGACGGCGGCTTCCTGCGCCACGGGCAGCCGCACCGGATCCTGGCCGGCTCCCTGCACTACTTCCGCGTCCACCCGGAGCAGTGGGAGGACCGTCTCCAGCGCGTCGCCGCGCTCGGCCTGAACACCGTGGACACCTACGTGCCGTGGAACTTCCACGAGCGCAGCCGCGGGGACATCCGCTTCGACGGCCGCCGCGACCTGCCGCGCTTCCTGCGCCTCGCCCAGCAGACCGGCCTGGACGTCATCGTCCGCCCCGGCCCGTACATCTGCGCCGAATGGGACAACGGCGGCCTGCCCGCCTGGCTCACCGGCCGCCCCGGCATGCGGCCGAGGAGCAGCCACCGCGAGTTCCTCGGCGAGGTCGAGCGCTGGTTCGACGTACTGATCCCGCTCATCGCCGCCCGCCAGACGGCACACGGCGGTCCCGTGGTCGCCGTGCAGGTGGAGAACGAGTACGGCAGCTACGGCGACGACCGCATCTACCTGCGCCGACTGCGCGACGGCCTGGTAGCACGCGGGATCTCCGAGCTGCTGTTCACCGCGGACGGGCCCACACCGCTGATGCTCGACGGCGGCACCCTGCCCGGCGTGCTCGCGGCCGCCACGTTCGGCTCGCGTCCCGACCAGGCCGCCGGCCTGCTGCGCGAGCGCCGCACCGGGGAACCCTTCCTCTGCGCCGAGTTCTGGAACGGCTGGTTCGACCACTGGGGCGAGCAGCACCACGTACGGCCCGCCGCGAGCGCCGCCGCCGACGTCGAGGGCATCCTCGCCCAAGGCGGTTCGCTCAGCCTGTACATGGCCCACGGTGGCACCAACTTCGGCCTGTGGGCCGGCGCCAACCACGACGGCACGGACCTCCAGCCCACCGTCACCAGCTACGACTCCGACGCCCCGATCGCCGAACACGGCGCGCTCACCGCCAAGTTCCACGCTCTGCGCCGCCAACTCGCCCCTTACAGCACGGGCCCCGTCCCCGCGCCGCCGCAGGACCCCCCCCCTGCTGGCCCCCGGCACGCTCCCCGTACGCCACGGGTCCGCTCTGCTCGACGCGCTGAGGTCGGTGTCGACGCCCCTGCACGCCGCCAACCCGCCGAGCTTCGAGGAACTCGGACAGGCCTCCGGCCTCGTCCTCTACACCGCGCGCCCGGTCGTCCCGGCCGGCATCCACGAGGTGACGGTCACCGGCCTCCACGACCGGGCGCAGGTCTTCGTCGACGGAACCCTCGTCACCGTCCTGGACCGGCCGACCGCGTCATTCCCCGTCACCGGCACGGGCGCCGCGATCGAGCTGTGCCTGCTCGTCGAGAACCAGGGACGCATCAACTACGGCCCGCTGCTCGGCCAGGGCAAGGGCATCCTGGGCGGAGTACACGTCGGGCGGCGGCTCGTCCACGGCTGGTCCGTCCGCTCCCTGCCCCTCGACGAGTGGAGCGCGCAGGACCTCGCGCACGCGGCCACGGCCGCCGGGCCGGCGGACGGCCGGGGGATCGCCACCGCACACCTGCACGTCGACGAACCGGCCGACACCTTCCTGAGCCTGCCCGGCTTCGCCAAGGGCTTCGTCTGGGTCAACGGCACCTTGCTCGGCCGCTATTGGGAGGTTGGCCCGCAGGCGACCCTGTACCTGCCGGGCCCCCTGCTGCGCGCGGGGGACAACATCCTGACGGTCCTGGAACTCGACCGCTTCGGCACGCACGTCGAGCTGCTCGACGCACCCCGCCTGGGGCCGTGCGAGGAGTACATCGAGACGTTCGACTGACTCGCCGCCCGTACCGCCCCGCACCCGCACACCCTCGCACGCGATCGACGGCCGACCGCGGCACGCCCCGAAGGAAAACGGCACCGATGTACACACCCCTGGAACCCGAGTACACCTCTCACACCGCACGCGAGATCGCCACCCAGCCGGACCTCTGGCGCAAGGCGGCAGCCTCGGCTCACCGCTACGGCGCCGTCCTGCCGCGCCGAGGCGAGCGCGTGGCCGTCGTCGGCTGCGGAACGTCCTGGTTCATGGCCCTCGCCTACGCCGCGCTCCGCGAGGAGGCAGGGCAGGGCGAAACGGACGCCTTCGCCGCCTCCCTCTTCCCCGTGGGCCGCCGCTACGACCGTGTCGTGGTGCTGAGTCGCTCGGGCACCACCACCGAACTCGTCGACCTCCTGGCCCGGTTGAAGGGTCGGACGCCGGTCACCGCCGTCACCGCCGACGCGACCACCCCCGTGGCAGCCGTCTCCGACGCCGTCATCGAGCTCGCGTACGCCGATGAGGAGTCGGTCGTACAGACCAGGTTCGCCACGACCGAACTCGCCCTCCTGCGGGCCCACCTGGAGAACGAGGGCCCGCTGCCCCGGGGAGTACGCCCCATCGCGCAGGCCGCGGCGGACGCCGAACTGGCCGTCACCGCAGCGCTGCCCGAGGGGATGCTCGCGGCGGAACAGATCACCTTCCTGGGCGACGGCTGGACCTACGGCCTCGCCCTGGAGGCGGGGCTGAAGATGCGCGAGGCGTGCGGTGCCTGGACGGAGGCGTACCCGGCGATGGAGTACCGCCACGGCCCCATCAGCATCGCCGGCCCCGGCCGCGGCACCTGGATCTTCGGACGGCCACCGCACGGCCTCACCTACGATGTGGACCGCACCGGCGGCAACTGCCTCGCCGAATCCGGGGACGCGGTGGGCGACCTGGACCCGCTGGCCGACCTCGTACGGGCACAGCGACTGGCCGTCCACCTCGCCGAGGCCCGGGGGCTCGACCCGGACCGGCCCCGAGCCCTGAGCCGCTCCGTGCTGCTGGCCGACGACCGTGGATGAGCATGCCGGCGCCCGCGCGTGCGTGATCGCCCTGGACGTGGGCGGTACGTCGATGAAGGGCGCGGTCCTGGACCGCTCCATGCGGCCGTTGACGACGCTACGCGGACCGACCCCGCGCGACCGGGGCCCCGGAGCCGTGATCGACGCGATCGTCCGGCTGCTGTGGCAGTTGGAGTCCGAGGCGGCCGCCAACGGTGGGCAACCCGTCGCCGCCGGGGTCGTGGTCCCCGGGATCGTCGACGAGCCGGGGCAGCGCGCGGTGCACTCGGTCAACCTCGGCTGGCGCGACGTCCCGCTGGCCGCGGTACTGCAGGACGCGACGGGACTCCCGGTCAGGATCGGCCACGACGTCAGGGCCGGCGGCCTGGCGGAGAGCAGGCTCGGCGCCGCCCGCGATGTCGATGACGCCCTGTTCGTGGCCATCGGCACGGGAATCTCCGCCGTGCAGCTCGTCGAAGGCCGTCCCCTCCGAGCCGGCGGGTACGCCGGAGAACTCGGCCACCTGGCGGTCGCCCCGCCGGCCGGGCGGTGCGCGTGCGGCCGGAGCGGCTGTCTGGAGGCCGTGGCCTCGGCCCGCGCCATCGCCTTCGCCTACACCGTCCGGTCGGGGAACGAGGTCAAGGGGGCCGAGGAGGTCGCCGATCTGGCGGCCCAGGGCGATCCCGAGGCGCGCGGCGTGTGGGAGCGGGCGGTCGAAGCACTGGCGGAGGCGTTCGCCGCGTGCGCCACGATCCTCGCTCCGGAACGCATCGTGGTGGGCGGGGGACTGTCCCGGGCCGGCGGCCTCCTCCTCGACCCGCTCCGGGTCGCACTCGACGGCCGTCTGAGCTGCCAACGGCGGCCGGATCTCGTGCAGGCGGCTCTCGGAGCGCAGGCCGGCTGTCTGGGAGCCGGCCTGCTCGGCTGGGAAGCCGTCGGCGGCGGCCCGGCAGTTGCCCCGGCAGCCGTAGGGACGGTCATCACGCGGGTCGTCGGGCGGGTGGTCGGGCAGGTCGTCGAGCCGGTCGGCGGGACGGTCGGCGGGCCGGGAGGGACATCGTGATCCTCACCGTCACGCTGAACGCCGCGCTGGACGTGACCTACTTCGTCGACGAGGTGACACCCCACACCACCCACCGCGTCGAGCGCACCGTCGAGCGGGCCGGCGGCAAGGGGATCAACGTGGCCCGCGTCCTGACGACCCTGGGCCACCCGGTGTTCGCCACCGGGCTGGCCGGAGGTAGGGCAGGGCAGCTGATCCGCGACGACCTGCGGGCTTCCGGGGTGAGGGACGCGCTGGTGCCCGTCCGGGGAGAATCCCGCCGGACCGTCACCGTCGTCTGCGGGCGCCGCGGCGACGCCACCGTGTTCAACGAGCCCGGGCCGACCGTCGACCCGCGGTCGTGGACGGCCTTCACCCGGCGGTTCACCGAACTCGCCCGGCGGGCCCGGGTCGTGGTCCTCGCCGGCAGCCTCCCACCAGGCCTGCCGAGCGACGCGTACGCGGAACTGGTGGCGACGGCCCGTGCCGCCGGGGCCGTCACCGTACTCGACACCAGCGGTCCCGCCCTGCTCGCGGCGCTGGACGCGCACCCCGACGTGATCAAGCCGAATGCGGCGGAGATCCTCGAAGCCACCCGCCGGTCCGATCTCGCGCAGGCGGCGGCGGAGCTCCAGTCACACGGAGCCCGGACGGTCATCGCCTCCGCCGGCCCCGAAGGCCTGTACGCCCTCACCCCCGAAGGGCACCACCGCGTGCGCCCGCCCGCGCTGCTGCGCGGCAACCCGACCGGTGCCGGCGACGCCTGCGTCGCCGCTCTGGCGGCCGGCCTCGCCGCCGGCCTGCCCTGGCCGGACGTCCTGCGCGACGCCGTCGCACTGTCGGCGGCCGCCGCCGCGGCGCCCCTCGCCGGTGACTTCCGCCGAGACCTGTACGACCGGTTCCGCACCACCGTGACCATGGAGACGCCCCGTGCCCCTGACGGCAACTGACGAGATCATCGCCCCCGCCTACGCCCGGAACCGGGGCGTCGGAGCCTTCAACGTCGTCCAGCTCGAACACGCCGAAGCCATCGTCGAGGGCGCGGAGCGGGCGAAGCTGCCGGTGATCCTCCAGATCAGCGAGAACACCGTCCGCTACCACGGCTCCCTCGCCCCGATCGGCCGGGCCGCACTGGCCCTGGCCGAGCAGGCCACGGTACCGGTGGCCCTGCACCTGGACCACGCCGAGTCCGAGGACCTGGTGCACGAAGCCGTCCGCCTCGGCTTCACGTCCGTGATGTTCGACGCCTCCGCCCTGCCGTACGCGCTGAACGTCGCCGCGACCCGGGCGGTCACCGACTTCGGTCACCGGGCCGACGTGTTCGTCGAGGCGGAGCTCGGCGAGGTGGGCGGAAAGAACGGCGCCCACGCGCCGGGGGTCCGCACCGACCCGCAGGAAGCGCGGGAGTTCGCCGAAGCGACCGCGGTGGACTGCCTCGCGGTGGCGGTCGGCAGCTCCCACGCGATGGCCACCCGCGATGCCGTCCTGGACTTCGACCTGATCGCCCGCCTGCGCACCAGCGCCGGGGTGCCGCTCGTCCTTCACGGTTCGTCCGGGGTCTCGGACGCGGACCTCGCCAAGGCCGTGGCGGCCGGGATGACGAAGGTGAACGTCTCCACCCACCTCAACGGCATTTTCTCCGCGACCGTCCGGCGGGAGCTGGACCGCCGACCGGAGGTCAGCGACTCGCGCACGTACATCGGACCGGCCCGCGAGGAGGTCGCCGCAGAAGTCGCGCGCCTCCTGGGCGTCCTGGCCGGAGCCCCGCACCCGGGCCGCGCCACAGCGGCCCCGCTCACGACCGTCGTCCGGACGGACGACGGACCCATCACAGGAGCCGTGGACCCGGCTCCTTCGACCAGGGAGTACTCGTGACCACCATGCGAAGCAGACTGGCCGGGGCGCTGGCCGCCGCCGCGCTGGTCGCCACCGGAGGCGCCGCGCTGGCGGTGCCCACGGCATCCGCCGCCCCGACCGCCGCCCCGGCCGCCGCCGCGTACACCGTCACCGTCGGCGCCAAGGGATCCTGGACGAACCCGGACGACACCCCCGCCGCCCCGTACATCGACAAGGACGGCACCTTCTACTTCCAGCAGGCCCACGCCCTCTACGGCGCCTCGGACCCGCGCAAGTGGAACTTCTTCACCGGCACGACCATGGATTCCGCCACCCGGTCCGGCGCCCTCAGCGACGCCGTCAACCCGGCCAACTCCAACGACCGCAACAACGACACGACCTGGCGCTGCAACAACAGTCCGACCGGCCGCGAAGCGACGGCGGCCCCGTCGGGGTCGAGCTACGCGCACCGCAACTACTGCGACCTCGCGGGCGTCTGGGTCGACCCGGACAGTGGCGACTGGTACGGGCTCGTGCACAACGAGTTCACCCCCCAGCCGTTCGGCGACAGCAGCCACTACGACGGCATCGACTACGCCGTGTCCAAGGACCAGGGCCGGACCTGGGCCATCAAGGACCACGTCATCACCTCGCCGTACAGCACCAAGCGCGGCGACACCGCCGCCTTCCCGCAGCAGACGTACCACTACGGCACCGGTGACCAGCGGCTCTTCGTGGACACCGGATCCGGCTACTTCTACGCCTTCTACGGCTCCCGGATCGTGAACAAGGGCGGCGGCTGGGCCGCGTTCTACGGGCACGTCGCCCGCGCCCCGATATCGGCGAAGATGGCGCCCGGCTCCTGGCAGAAGTGGTACGACGGCGCCTGGTCCCAGCCCGGCGTCGGCGGCCGGGAGAGCAACATGGTCCCCGTGGGCTCCGGCAGCACGACGGGGTACACCCCGCCGTCGAAGGAGTACGACCCGGCCAACAGCGGCTCCGTGAGCCAGCAGGTCGCCGCCGGTCTGACGCCCCCGACCTCCCCCCTGTTCGTCATGGACATCACCTACAACGCCCACCTCGGCCTGTACATGGGCGAGCCCCAGGGAGTCGACCAGAGCGGCAACGCCCCGCAGGAGATCTACGCCACAGAGGACCTGACCACCCAGAAGTGGTTCAAGCTCGGTGACACCGGCAGCTACAAGAACGCCTCCTGGTACCGCTGGTTCCTCGACAGCGAGAACAGGACCAGCTCGACGATCGTCGGCAAAGACTTCCGCTCCTACTGTTCCTTCGGATGTTCCGGCGGGTCCAGCAGCGAGTACGTCAACCTGACGATCAACACGACCCAGCCGGCCGCCCCGGTCGACACCTCCAAGGCGTACCGCATCGCCAACGCGGGCGGCCGGGTGCTGGCCCAGGTCTCCGGCGGCGCCGCCACCACCTCCCTCACGGCGGCCACCGGCTCCGAGCTGGAGTCGTGGCTCTTCACCTCGAACGGCGACGGCTCCCACCGCATCGCCAACTCCGCCACCGGCGGGCTCCTGGGAGTGGGCGCGACCGCCACGAGCACCCGCGCCTGGGGCACCAAGCCCACCGTCACCGCGGCCGGAACCGGCGGGCCCACCGTCGGCCAGCAGTGGTTCGTCATCCGCGGCACCTCGCCCGGCGACGGCACGCCCACCGGCGCGTACAAGATCGTCAACCGGTACAGCGGTCTCGTCATAGGCCTCTCCGCCGAGTCCACCCGCCTCACCGAGACGACGCCCACCCGCAGCTGGACCAACGCCACCGGCAACGCGGTGGGCGGCACCCGTACGGGCGGAGAGCAGACCCTGACCCTGACCCCGAGCGGCCAGGCCCCCGAGACGGTGACGGTGACCAACCCGGGCCGCCAGAACAGCACCTCGGGGAAGGCCACCTCCCTCCAGCTCGCGGCCACCGACTCCTCCGGCAAGCCGCTGACCTTCACGGCGACCGGGCTTCCCGCCGGACTGGGCATCAGCCCCGGCGGGCTGATCAGCGGCACCCCCACCACCCCCGGCACCTCCACGGTGACGGTCACCGCCACCTCGGGAACCGCCAGTGGCACGGCCACGTTCAGCTGGGGGGTGACAGCATCCTTCAGCGGAGCCCACACCCTCACCACCGGGGGCAAGGCGCTCGACGACCCCGGCCACAGCACCACCCCCGGCACCCAGCTCATCACCTGGACGGCCAACGGAGGCGCCAACCAGAACTGGACCTTCACCCAGCAGGCCGACGGCAGCTACGCACTCAGGAACAGCGAGTCCGGCCTGTGCGCCGACGTCGAAGGAGGTTCGACGGGCGCCGGCGCGAAGATCATCCAGTGGACCTGCGGCAACGGTGCCAACCAGCGCTGGAACGTCGTGCGGCAGGCGAACGGCACCCACACCGTCGCTTCCGTAGCGAGCGGACTGGTCCTGACCACGGCCTCCTCCGGGAACGGCGCACTCGTCACCCAGCAGCCGGACAACGGCGGCACGCTCCAGCAATGGACCATCAGCTGACCCCCTTGCAGCAGTGACCGGCCCGGACCGCCCTCGTGCGGTCCGGGCCCTCCCGCTCCCACACGGGGGGGGCGGCCGGCTCCACGGCCACCGTCCGCATGCGGACGGCTTCTCGGCCGCGCTTACGCCTGGATCCACCGCCTCAGTGCCTCGACCGTGTTTTCCGGCGCCGTGTTGAAGCACAGCCGGATCCCGGGCGCCGCCTCGGTGAGGACGTTGACCAGCCGCTCGAACAGCAGGGTGTTCTCCGGCAGCATGCGTACGCCACCGCCGATCATCGCCAAGAGGAACGCATGCTCCTGGAGATGCTCCCGGACCGTCGCCTCGGCGCGGTCCGGAGAGGCCTCGATCAGGCACGGGACAGCATCGAAACCTGCCTCCCGCAGCACCGCGTTCCCAGCCTCGATCCGGGCGGTGAGCACTGCCTCGTCGAGACCGTCGGGCATCCGGCTGTAGTCGAGCGCACCCGGATGCAGCCCGATGGACAGTACCTTCGTGTCCCTCGGCAGAGGAGTTGACGTCGTCGGCCGGCCCATGAGCGGTGCCCCCTCTTCGTGCGTCGGTGGTGATCCTTCCCTGTGTATCACTGAAGTCGGGCAGGGACGTGCCGGGTTTCAGCGTCGGCGAGGGGTCGGTGGCCTTCGCCGACCCCCGCTGGCTGTCCCGATACCAGGTCATGGTGCCCGACCGATCGTTTGTGCAGGTCAGGCACCGTGCTTCAGGTTTTTAGAAGAAGCCGAGCTTCTTGGGCGAGTAGCTGGTCAGTATGTTCTTGGTCTGCTGGTAGTGCTCCAGCATCATCTTGTGGGTCTCGCGGCCGATGCCCGACTGCTTGTAGCCGCCGAAGGCCGCGTGCGCGGGGTAGGCGTGGTAGCAGTTCGTCCAGATCCGGCCCGCCTGGATCGCGCGGCCCGCCCGGTAGGCCGTGTTGACGTCGCGGGTCCAGACGCCGGCGCCCAGGCCGTACGCCGTGTCGTTCGCGATGCGCACGGCGTCGTCGAAGTCCTGGAAGGAGGTCACCGACACCACCGGGCCGAAGATCTCCTCCTGGAAGATCCGCATGCGGTTGTCGCCCTCGAAGACGGTCGGCTGGACGTAGAACCCGCCCGCCAGTTCCCCGCCGTGTTCCACGCGCTCCCCGCCGGTGAGGATCTTCGCGCCCTCCTGCCGGCCGATCTCCACGTACGACAGGACCTTCTTCAACTGCTCTGCCGAGGCCTGCGCGCCGATCATCGTCTCCGTGTCCAACGGATGCCCCGGCACGATCAGTTCGGTGCGGGCCACGGCCGCGTCGAGGAAGTCCCCGTAGCGGCCGTGCTGGATCAGGACGCGGGAGGGGCTGGTGCACACCTCGCCCTGGTTGAGGGCGAACATCGTGAACCCTTCGAGGGCCTTGTCCCGCAGATCGTCGTCGGCGGTCCAGATGTCGTCGAAGAAGAGGTTGGGACTCTTCACCCAGTAGAGCCAGGTTCCGGTGCCGCGGCCGGAGAGGCAGGGGGAAGACCAACCACAGAACGGCCGCCATCTCCGTGTCCCGGCCACCCGCCGGGGCACGCAGTGTTCCTCCGGGCGGTGGCCCAGAAGTGATCTTTGGCTGTCGCCGCGGCGGGTGTCCGAGGACTCGGGGCCGGCGTCGGTGTCCTACAGCACAGGGCCGAAAAGGGGTGTGACCGAGATACGCGTCAAAGGGGCAACGGGATGATCTTGAAGCCCTGATGCGCTCGGACTCACCTGCGGTGGCAGGCGGCGGGGTCTCGCTCGGCGACGTGCCGGGCAACCGCGTCGACGCCGGGGCGGGCGTACCGCTCCAGGGAGCGGACAGAGGCGTGGCGGGAGCGGGCCAGCAGCATCGGGGTCGAGGTCCCACCCTCGGCGTAGTGCGTCAGGGCACTGTGGCGGAGCCGGTGAAGCGTCCAGCCGTCCAGGTTGCCGCCGACTACGACCTGACCTACCACCACGGCCTGGAGCTGCGGTTCGGAGAGCCGCTCTTCGTCAGTTGTCCGTCGTCCTTTCAGGATCCGATGTTCCGCGCGCCGTCGACTGACGAGTTCCTGAAGGTGACTCGTCAGCTCGGCTGGGAACCGGCCGTCGTGGTCGCCTTCGAGGCCGATACAGGCGGGCAAGAGGTCGTGTCATGCCTCATCGCCGCTGGGCGGCTCGACATCGTCCAGGAAACCGTCCTGCGCTACTGGCGAGACGATGCAGGCCCTGATCAGCGCTTCGCCCCCTGGGTGACGTCACCAGACAAGTAGGCGGCCCTGGTCAGGCGGCCGCTGTGTTCACCTCGTCGTGCGAGGCAGGCATCCAGCTGGCGCTCTGCGACAGCCAGTTGGGTGGTGGTCGGCAGGCACCGATAGGCTCACGATCCCACGAGAGCCCTCATGGGAACAGGACGACAACAGGCATCGTCTCGGTGCTGGCTGGCCATCACTGCTCGAACAACCCCGGCGAGATCTTCCCCGCCGACCGTTCTTAAACTCCGGATTAGGTGATGTCGCCGCACCAGCGGGTGTCAACGGCTGCCGGGTCGGGGCGGAAGTCCAGAGGACCAGGTCTGGGCAGGCGGCTGCGCTCGGGTCGGGGACGGTGGTGCGGTGTCGTCGCTTTCGGTGTCGGCCGGTGAGTCCCGCCTGCCGCAGCCGGCACCTTCACGCTGGAGGACGGCGTGGACGCGGGGGGCCCCGTAGGTTCCGCGGGGCTGTCCGTGGACATGTGTGATCCGTTCGGTCAGCTCGGCGTCTCGCACCGCACGGGGACCGAGGGTGCTGCTGGAGCGGGTGTAGGAGGCGGTTCGGGAGACCTTGAGTAGTTCACAGGCGAGCTTGACGCTGTGACCTGCGGTTTTCTCCGCCTCGATGAACGGGTGCACGCTCACCGGCTCTCCATGGCGAAGAAGGCCGTCGCACGCTTGAGGATCTCCACGTCCTCCCGCAGCCGGCGGTTCTCCTGCCGAAGCACGGCCAGTTCCTCGCGCTCGCTACTGGTCAGACCGTCCCGTTCACCCGCGTCGGCCTGAGCCTGCTTCACCCAGTCCCGCACCGCAGTCTCGGGTCAGGTCGAAGCCCTTGGCCACCTGACCGACCAAACGGTCACCACGCCGGCACAACCCGACGATCTCAGCCTTGAACTCCGCCGTGAACGAGCGGCGAGGACGCACTTTCTTCTTCCCCATGCTCTCCATGATGAACATCATCCTTCCGGGACCGAAGCCCCCGATCTCCGATGTCCGTCAAAGCGAAGCAAGCCCAATCCGCATCCGCATCGAGGGAACGGACAGGCGAATTCGAACCAGCGGGGATGATGCCGGGTTCGCAACTCGCGGACTCGACACCCGATCCGCCACAAACGTCGAAGTTCAACGCTGCGTAGTCAGCACCAAGTCAGCACGGGAGTCAGCACCGCAGTACCAAAACGTGGCAAGATCAGGCAGACCTGAAGGCCCAGTTTTGCGCGCCACGCAGGGCCTGGGAAGCTGCCAGCCGGCCTCGCTGGCGGCTGGCAGCCGAGGTGCTCACACAGTTTGGGGGCCAACTGTAGTGGTCTCCCACATAGCCGGTTGACCTGGGCCTTTCTACGGTGTGGCTGCACGGAATCGTCCCCGCAACCAGCCCGGAAGTGGTAATCATGGCCGCCTCTGCAACCGCTCCCCCAGCCTCCACCAGCATCAGACGGATCGTCGCCGCGAGTCTCATCGGCACGACCATAGAGTGGTACGACAACTCATCCGATCAGAGCTACCACCTGCAGCTTTTCGGCAAACAGGACGTCTGAACCAGCACCAAACCAGCACGGGTTCGGGAGCGGGCCGCTCGCCCTTCGCCCGGACACCACAACGACACCTCCGCCAAGGGACATCAGCAAGGCCGTCTCCGTCACGCTCAGTCAGCAACCTCGTACGTGTGGGTCGTGTGGTAGGCGAGCCGGTCGGGGACCAGCGCCTCCGCGAACCGTTCGATCTCCCATGCCCACCACCTGTACCGGGTGGCCAGCCCCGTAGCGCATGCTCTTCTCTCCAACCCCGGTGCCCAGCAACTCCACCAGCCTGAGCCCACCTGCAAGCCTGCCGAGCTGTGCTCCGACGCCGGGATACGCCTCCTCGCTACACCACTCAGGTGAACCGTTGACCGCACTCGGGCCGGCCTGCCCATCCGGACATAGCTTCGACATAGGATGCGCCGAACGGGCCAGCGAGGTCCGACCTGTGGCGCCCCCACCCGACGGGGCGTGCCTCGATGAGCCAACTCGGCTGGCGTCGCTCCTGCATCAAGTCCATGCCCCGCGGAGGACAGCCGCGCCGCCTGGGTCGGGACAGGCCGCAGCGGCGGAAAGCCTTCCGTGAAGCGCACCGGTATCGAACGACGCGCCGAGAAACTCCGTCTGGCTACAGGGATCACCTGGACCGATGCTCTCAAGCATGTGAAGTCCCTCCCCGCGCAGTCGCCACTGATCCCCGAAGCGCACCTCAGCCAAGCCGTTCTGGAGAGCTACGTCTTGTCGGGCCTCGCCTGGCCGATGGTCGACACCCGCAACCCGTGGGGTATCCGCTCGGTCCACCCTCAAACCGGCAGCCTCGCGGTGGCGTTCGAGAACGACGTCCCTCAACGTCTCGACGCGGAGTCCATGGCCAGGGAACTGGTTCGCGCTCTCGTTCCCTGCTTCGACGCACAGGGCGACGTACGCGGCATCCCCGGTGCCCGCTTCACCACAGGTGAAGACGGCGTACGGCTGCACCGCATCGGCATGCCGGGATCCCTCACGATTCTCGGGGTCTCCGCCGCCTCCTGGACGAACGCATCGGACCACCAGAGGGAAGAGAATGAAGCGGACGGCCGACGCTATTGCCATGAGTCCAGCCCCAGCCGGTGGCACCGCAGCGAGGTGGTCTTCCGCGAGCCAAGCATCCGCACTGTTCTCGGCCGGCACCACTATCGCAAGCAGCCCTCAGCGTGGCTCGCCAGCGGCCTGCTCCGCCGAGCACCCCTACTTCGGACCATCGGTGTTCCGCTGAGCACGACGGCGTGGACGAACCTGACCGATGACGGAGGATCGGAGTGGATCATTGAATACATCAACGAACCCCTGTCCGCGGCAGCTTGCTACCACCAGGGCTTCACGAACCTGCTGCTGGACCCGGAATGCGGCCTGCCGATCACCATCACAGACCTGGACTGCTCCTGCGACTGGCCTCCCGAGTCCTACTGGGGATGCCGCTTCTATGCCCGCAGCAACACCGGAGAACCAGGCGCACTCCAGGTGCGGTTCTCCCGAAGGAGCGGAGACCGGACACAGATCTACAAAGAGGACCTTGTCGACTACGAGGAGCGTCGCAAGATCTACCAGGCGGTTCCCGCCCACCTTGAGCGCACCCCTACCCGGACAATCAAATAGTCGTCGCTACGATCTCGACAGACCGTTGTCGCAGCGGAGCCGTCCCACTGATCGTCTCTGCGCCCCCTGCCCTCATCGACTCCGACACAGAGAGAGTCGCCGGAAGCTGATGCCAGACTGCCCCGGCCTTCATGGACGCTCCGACTAGCCATACCCGGCACCGCGCCCCGGCGCGTACGGACCATATCGGCTACCCGCTACTGCCCGCGCCTACCCGGCTGCGGTCATCAAAGAGCCACGTGCCGCGGTGGCGAACTCGTCCCGTACAGCCTGGAACCGTTCGAGGAGCGGATCGCGTATCCAGCCGCCCATCAGCTCATCCCAGTGCACCACGGAGTCAGCCACCTCCAGCACTTGCGCCACCTCGTCCGCCGTGAGGGCATGGCTCTCCTTCAACACCCATTCCAGGAAGTCCAGCTCCTCCCAGCGGTCTTCGTCCTCAAGGCGTCCCCACCCGCCGAGGAGGTCCCAGGCTACGAACGCAGCACGATGGTGCGGGTCTTCGCAGACTTCTGGATTGCGCGGGCACCAGTGACGCTCCAGTGCGCCGATCGCCGACCGCAGTACGGCCCGGCGCAGCGCCAGCCTCTCCAGCCGCAGGCACTGCTCCAGCACGTCTTGGGCCCGGGACGACACGTCCGCCAGCCCGAGTACGGCGATGCCCGCACGAGCTTCGATCACCGCAGTGACCCTTCTGTCGAGTGCCTCCTTACGCACCTCGCGGGGACTGGCCGGCAGCTCCCGTACGGTCCGTACGAGAAGGTCCGCCGCTCGGAGGAACTCCGTACAGGCCACCCGACGGTCGCTCTCCAGTGCGTGCTCCCGACCGGCGCGCCCCTGGAGGCGCGCGGCCTGCACTGCGGCCTCGGACTGGCCGAGTCCCGCGACGCCTGCGGCATCGGCGGCCCTGTCCATGCTCCGTCTGGTCCAGTGCGCGGCGACCAAGGTCACCGGGACGGCGACCAGTGTGGTCAGTGCGGACGTTACGGCCACTACTGCTTCCCATGCCACGCGACCCACGGTGCCAGGCGCTGCCGGGGTTCGGGCGGTTGTGCCGAATCCCCCCACGGGCACGCAGACTGTGCTTACGTTCCGCAGCCGAAGGCGCCCCGTCGGGGCGCCGGCAACCTCAATGCGAGCGGTCGGCCTCCGCGGCCTCCGGTCACGCCCCCAGCCGTGTGCGGACTACTCGGTCTCCCACAAACAGTCGACGTACCGGGCCTGATCCAGGAAATCCTGATCCCACCCCGCCTCCCGGCCCTTCGACGCCACGAACCCGGGGCGGATCGCGGATTCTGGCGGCCATCAGCCCATGGGCTTGCGCCAAGGCGCTGCCGGGTCGGTCAGCGTGTCGAGGATCAGCTCACACCAGGTGACGGCCGCGTTCACCGTCAGGCGTGCGTGGCGGACGCCGAGACCAGACGGCGCACTCGCCTGTCCGTGCCCGCTGCCGAATCCCTGGTTCCGCAGCTCGGCCACTCCGACGGCGATGTTGACCGCACCCGAGAGGATTCTCTTGATGGCCTTGCTGCCGTCTGGCCCCTCCGGGGCGGAGGCCGCGTCGAGCCTCAGTTCCTTGTGCACCATGGCAACCAGGATGGGTACGTCGGGCTTCTTCTCCACCGATACGTTCAGTTCCCGGAGCGCCGTCTTGGCCGTCGCCTCGATGAGCTGCTTGGCCGCACCGATGGCTCCCTGAGGATCCGTCGTGAGGTCACGCCTGATGCGCTCCAGTTCAACGACGATTCCGGAGGGGTCGCTGAGGCCGCTCAGGTCCCGGGCAAGAACCGGCGGATTGACCCAGGAGATCTGGCCTGTGTCGTTGAGGGCGTAGCCGTCCCGGTCCAGTCGGACCTTGATGTCCTCCAGCCACTTCGGAGTGCCTTGCTCCGCCGGATCCCGGTACGCACGAACATAGTCCTCGAAGACCATCAGAGCCCGACGGACGTGGGTCTGGTCCGACCAGTCCACGCCTTCCGCGTAGCGCATGAACTCCGTCCGACGCTGCCCGGGGTCACTGTACTTCAGCTCCTCTGGCGCCACGGGGGCGAAGCCGTGGTCCTCCCACAGCCCGGCCACGATGCGGAGGGTCAGGTCCGTGGCCAGGGAGCGGAAGGCGTTTCGAGTTCCGGGACTCACCAGATCCCGGCGGGCAGTGACGGTCATGACCTGAAGATACGAGCAGACCTGCACACCGTCATGGCCTTTCGGACAAGGTCCTCAAGTGCGAGCGGACCTGGCCATGTCGCGCTGGTTCGCCAGGGGTCCCGGGATCTGCAGGCCAGTCGGCGACGAACTACTTCCGGAGCCTGTCAGCGGGCAGGGCCGTGGCGCGCAGGCCGGGTGTCAGCGGTGCGCTGCGCCTGTCCCCGCGACCCAAGCGACGGCTTCCTCCTGTCACGGGGTTGCATTCCTACACGGCACTGGAGCACTCCACGGGCTGGCAGCTCTGTGGCCCACCGCACCTTGGCTGTCCGACCGAGCTCTACCCGCCAGGACACGGCACGGACCCCAGCCAAAGGGTCGCGCTTGGCAGGCTCCGCGAGTCAGGCGTGGACAGCTGTCGGTCGACGACAACCGCACTTGCCCTGTGTGCCAGGCGTTCCGGCACCTGAGCATCCTCTGTCCGGGAACCGGCCCGCTGACGGTCCGGTAGATTCGGCGATGCAGCTGATCTTCAGGGGAGCGGCCGGGGCCGCACGTGCGACACGGGGGCAGTGGGTGCGGAGCGGACACGCGCAGGACCGTCGGCGGCAGGCCCTTCTCGAGTGCTGGCGCGCGATCGAGCTGTTCAGTCCGCCGACCATCCCGGCACTCCCCCGCCGGCGCCCCGCCCCGCGTGCCGGGGCGAGGGACGAGTACGTCATCGACCTGACGCCTGAGCCGGGCCGGGTATTACCTGTCCTGCCGTGGGCTGCGAACCATCCGGAGACCGCGGCACGACAGGCACCGTACGGGTGGATGTGGCGGCACGAGGTCTACTGCGGACTCTTCGATCTGGAGCTGCTCCGCCAGGCGATGATCGCGGTACTGCCCTCAGGGACCGACCCCGACCCCGGCATGCCGGAGACGGAGCTCGTGCTGTCGGGCCAGAGCGCCATGTTCGCGCTGGTCCTGGACGACGGGGGCCGACCGGTCGAGGACACCTCGGTGATCTCCGCGTGCGCCTGGGCAACCGGTCGCCTCTTCGATCCGGGGCCGTCCGCACCTGGGTGGCTGGACGGATTCGAGGAGCTCGACGAGGCCTTCGGCGACGCGATCGACGAGCTCACGGCCACGGCGATCCCGTACAGCCCCAACACCCCTGCCGGACCGGCGTACGAGCGGTGGCCCGGCTCCGGGGGTGTCGCAGGGACGACGGCGGCGGCCGGAGGCGGGAGCTGGCAGGGGCTGCTCGCGGAGATCTTGGGCGGCGCTGCCGTCGGCGCGGTCGGAGCCCTCTTCGGTGAGGTCGTCGGCGCCGCCCTGCAAGGCGCCGCGGAACCCCTGGTTCGCCGCGCGGCGGACTGGGTCGCGGCCCGCCGCCCCGCAGAGGAGCAAGTGGAGTCCGGGTGGCAGGACCCCTCCGGGAGCGTTCCCGAGGAGGCATCGGCCGGTGGTCCCGACGCTTCGGCTGAGCTCGGAGCCGGCGCCGGTCTCCGTGCGCTCGGGCTCGCCGATCTGGTTGCCCTGATCGCGCAGATCGCCGACCTGTGCGGGGTGCAGGACCGCCTGCGGCCACGGGTGATCAGGGTCCGCAGCCGGCTGGTCCGCCGGCCGCGGGATCCGCAGACGAAGACCGTGGCAGCGGCGCCGTTCCTGAACAGTCTGCTCCCGCCCGATCTGTCTCGGGTGTCTCAGGCCATCGGCAAGGGGATCGGCCCGGCGCTGGAGGCGTACCTGACCGAGCTCGACTCCGTCGTACTGGGGGCACGTACCGATGTGCGCCAAGAGCGCGGGGTCGTCCTGGACGGGGTGGCCCCGAGCCTCGTCCCAGCCGGCCGCTGGCCCGCGTCGGCACGGTTCCCGCTCGCGCTGAGCCAGCAGTTCGCGGTCGACCGGATGCTCGCTGACCGGGCGGGCACGCAGGGCGGGATGTTCTCCGTGAACGGGCCTCCGGGCACGGGCAAGACCACGATGCTGCGCGACCTGGTCGCCGCCCTGGTGGTCGAACGGGCGGCGGTGCTGGCCACGTTCGACCGGCCCGGGCAGGCGTTCACCGGTTCGGCGTGGCGGGGCCGGGACCGCCAGGGGAACCGTCCCCGGTTCGTCTCGCGGCTCGACCCGCGCCTCACCGGGTTCGAGATCGTGGTCACCTCCTCCAACAACGGCGCCGTGGAGAACATCACCGCCGAACTGCCCGGTATCGGCGCGCTCGGCGAGCAGTGGCACGGGGGCCCCGACCACTTCTCCGACCTCGCCTCGGCGCTCCTCGGTGGGCCGGCCTGGGGCCTGGTCGCGGCTGTGCTCGGCAACAAGACCAATCGCAAGGAGTTCGGGAACCGGTTCTGGTGGGGCCGGCTGCCCGAGCGGGAGGCCGCCGCCCGCTCCGCCGCGGGCCTGCCGCCGCTGCGCGGCATGCAGAAGGTGCTGAGCGACTGGATCCCGCCGAAAGTCCCGCCCGGTGGCCGACGTCCGGGCGTCCCGGCGGAGCAGGTCGCGGATGCGGCGACCGGGCCCGTCCATGCCGTGCCGTCGTGGACCGGCGCCGTCACCGCGTTCCGTACCGCCCAGGCCGAGGTCGAGCGGCTGCGTGCCGGGCGCGCCCGGCTGGCCGGGGCTCTGGCGACCGTCGAATCCGGATCGGCCGCGCAGGGGATCGCGGACCTGGAAGCCGCCGTGGCACGGGCCGACCAGCAGGTCGCCGCCGCTACGACGGTCCTGGAGCGGGCGGCAACCGCCACCGCCGCCGCCCGGATCGCCACGACGGTCGCCGAGACCGGGTACGGGGCGGCCCGCGCACACATACCGCAGGCACGCCAAGAGCTGGCCGCCGCCCGCGCGGACCTCTCGGCCGCCCGTGAACTGGCCGCGTACCACCGCGATTACGTGACCGCGCTCTCCGCCCGCCACGACACTCCCCCGGCCATGGAGCGGGGCCTGCGCGGCGGGTTGCGCCGCCTGCTGCAGAGCTCGGCCGAACGGCAGCAGGAGCACACCCAGGCCGAGATCGCGTACCTGCTCGTCGAGCAGCGCGCCGCGCTCGAGGACTCCCTGGAGCAGGTCGCCGCAGCCGTGCGTGCCGAGTCCCTGGCCGTCGGCCGGCACACCCGGTCCGGCACCGTCATCGACGACGCCGCTGCCGGCCTCACCGCTGCCGCCGACGCCGAGCGGGCTGCCGGTGCGCGGGAGGCCGCGGCAGCCACCGCCCTGCGGCGCGCCCGGCAGGCCGCCGACTCCTCCCGCCGCGACCTGCGGGCCGCAGTGACCGAGCTCGACGGCCGCCACCGTGAACTGCGCGAGGCAGCACGGGCGTTGCCATCGCTACCGCTGGACTGGGCGCATCTCGACGAAGCCGAACAGGAACTCGGCTCGCCCTGGTCCGACGAAGCCTGGTCCACCGCGCGCAGCGACCTGTTCCTGCGCGCCCTCGACCTGCACCGTGCCTTCGCCGCCGGAGCCGCGAAGAAGATCCGCGGCAACCTCCAGGTCCTCATGGAACTGATGGCCGGGACCAACGGCCCCATACCCGACGAGGAGGTCGAGCGCGCCTGGCAGACCCTCTTCCTCCTCGTGCCCGTCGTCTCGACCACGTTCTCCTCCGTCGGCAGCATGTTCGCGCGTCTCGGCCGGGAGTCGATCGGTTGGGTCCTCGTGGACGAGGCCGGGCAGGCCACTCCGCAGGCCGCCGTCGGCGCGCTGTGGCGCGCCCGCCGTGCCGTGCTGGTCGGCGATCCGCTCCAGCTCGAACCCGTCGTCACCATGCCCACCGCCCTGCAGCGCCGGCTGCTGCGCGCCTACGGCGTCGACGAGCACTGGCTGCCCTCGGCCACCTCGGCCCAGGCGGTCGCCGACCGGACCAACCGCTACGGCACCTACCTGCCGGCCCCGGACACCGGCGACGAGCACGTCTGGGTCGGCTCACCGCTGCGCGTGCACCGCCGCTGCGAGGAGCCGATGTTCACGGTCAGCAACGAAGTCGCGTACGGCGGCCTCATGGTCTACGGCACCGAACCCAAGGCGTTCCCCGAAGCGGAACGCAGCGGCCTGCTACCCAGCCGCTGGCTCAACACCGACGACCCGGCCCGCCCGTCGGACGCCCCGTGGGGCGAACGCGACCGCCGAGCCTTCGAGTTCGTCCTCGACGTCCTGCACCGGCAGGGCGTCGGCGTCGAGCGGATGCGCGTCATCGCCCCCTTCCGGGCCCTCGTCGCCGAATGCCAGAAGGTCTGCCGGGGCCGTGAGGGCTGGACGTCCGAGCTGATCGAGGAGCGCTGCGCGACCGTCCACAAGGCCCAGGGCAAGGAAGCCGATGTCGTCGTCCTCGTGCTCGGTGGCGGCCGGCCCGGCGCGCGCGAGTGGGCGGCCCGTACCCCGCACCTGCTCAACGTCGCCGCGAGCCGCGCCAAACGCCGCCTCTACGTCATCGGCGAACGCAGCTTGTGGGCCCCGCTCCCCCAATTCGACGTCCTCGCAGCCGAACTGACGGAGTTCCACCACTTCCACGACCGCGCCACCTGGCCGCAGAACACCGAGTGACCGCCGCGGGGAACGGGCTACACGCCCGTCACAAATCACGACGCCACACGCCGCCTCCGAGCCCAGTACGCTGTCGCGCGCAGGGTCCCCCGATGCTCCGAGAGCACGGTGTGGCTCGCAGTCCCCTCTAGCGAGGGCTTCCCCGCTAGGCCGCCTCAGCGAGTGCCTCGAACGACAGCGGGAGGGTCAGCTCCGACCCGAGTGTGAAAACCGAGTCCATCACCGCACGCAGGCGCTGCGGCGCGTCCGGCATCACGTGAGCGTAGGTCTGATACGTGATCTTGGGATCTCGGTGTCCGAGCCATTCAGCCATATCGGTCACTGGCACGCCCTTCGACAGCCCAGCCGAGGCGAAGAAGTGCCTGAGCCAGTGAGGGGTGATCTTCCTGATAATCCCGGCAGCTGCCTTGGCTGTCCGCCAGAGCCGGTCCACGAGCGAGTACATGAGGATGTTCGTGCCGCCCACGTTCGAGAACAGGTAGTCACCCTCGATCCGGTTCAGGCCGTTCTCGACGCGGTAGGTCCCGTGCTGCTCGACGTGCTGCCGGATCTTGACCACGACGGTTGTCGGGATCGGGATGGCGCGCCCCTCATCCTGGTCACGCCACTTCAAATGGCGGATGCAGTGCGCTCGCCCTTTCCCCTTCGTGGCAGCCTTCTGGCGACGGGTCTTCGGCTTCGTGTTCTCGCCGTCCTGGGTTATCTGCCGGTCGACATAAAGGACTCCGGCCTCAAAGTCGATCTGCTGAAGGCACACCGCGCTGGCCTCGCCGATACGCAGCCCACATCCAGCCATCAGCCACACCAGAAGCTGGTACGGTCCAGGCAAGTGGGAGGCGATAGCCGCGATCTCTTCCAGGGTGGGCAGGTGGATAGTCTTCTTGATCCTCCGCTTGGCCCTCCTGCGGCCGGCCTGGACATGCTGGCAAGGATTCTTGACGATGTAGTCGTTGGCAACGGCGAAGCTGAACACACCACTGAGAGTCTCATACCGGTTTACAGCCGTGCTCGGTTCGTAGCCGCGCTCCTCGACCATCCACCGGAGCCAGGCGCTGAGGTCCTTGGGCTTAACCGCCCCGATCGGCTTGTTCTGGAAGTACGGCCTCACATGCAATCGAAGGCTTGTCTCGTACTGATAGCGCGTTCCATTGACACGCTCACCAGAGGCAATGAACTCCCGGTAAACCTCGACGAGTGGCGTCATGAACCCGAGCGGCTCTATATAGGTCCCAAGGTCCTTTTCTCGTTCGACCTTCGCCGCGAAAGCATCCGCCACGCCCTTCTTTTCGAAGGACTTATCGCGCTGCCGGCCACTGCGACCACCAGGCTCTCTATATCTCACGGTCCAGGGGTGTCCGCAGCGAACACCTGTGCACGGGTAGTTTTTACTCCGCACTTCTTCTTTACATTTCTGGAAGACCGTAGCCAATTTTGTACCCCCCTCCTACAACCCACATCACGCACAGAGTAACCACCTAGCCATACCGCCGGTCCAGGTAATCCAAGACATCACGCTCGCGAAAACGCAGAAGTCGTCCTACTTTCTGCGGCCGCAACCCCCAAGCTCGATATTTATTCTTAACCGTCACCTCGCTGACCTTCAGCCATCCGGCAACTTCTGCCGGCGTCATCAACACGTAGCTCCCTCCATGCACCAAGACTCGCAACCTCCCTAGTTCGAAACCCGTGAACTCGCGCCTGCATCGAACAAGATGACCTGCAGGCTTATTGCAACCAGCACAGCTGGCGTGGACAGATCAAATGATGCCCGGCAATCCCGGAATACCAAATTCACGTATCGGGTGGTAGAAGGCCTCAGCAGCACTGCATCCGTGTGCCTCGCTCGCTGCCTGGCCCCGCCCATCCGGTCGGCCACTACGAGGAGGACCTGAGCGCTGACCCGCCTCTTGCGCATCTCGACCGCGTACGACTTGGACGACCCACCAGGCCACTCACCACTACGCCCAATACCGGCGGAGCCTGAAGTCAGCGGGGTTCCTGCTGTGTGTGCTCGTACGTCGCCGGGCATGCCGTTCCGTCCCCGTGCAGTCCAGTGCCGTGATCCTGCGCAGCACCATATGACTCCCTATCGAACGCGCTTCATGACCACACTCATCCATGTTGTGGATGGCCCCTGACCTGCGCTTTCGGCCAGGCGAGAACGTTGACATGGAATGCCGTGCGATCTCCACTCATTGGACCGGACAGGCGGTCTGCCGCTAGCGAACTCGATAGGCGCCGCAACCCAGCTCTCCGTCTGCGACTAGCCTGCATGTGCGGACGCCTTCCGCGACCGCAAGATTCCACGGGACCAGACCCCGATCGGGCTGTCCCCAACCGGGCGCCACGAGGATGCTGAAGAAGGGCAGGGGGTATCGCGGATTGGCTCATCGGTGGTTCCTCGCAATGACTACGCACCAGGAGAAGCCCAGCGATAGGGCTTCCCGTGCCGGTGCCCTTCGGGCAACTTCTCGGGATGGCTAAGCCCCCAGAGCCGACATTTTCGTGCCGCCCGGACGCCGAGCCCCCATCCGCGCGACTCCACCTCCAAGCATGGCCGCTGCGAACACATCAAATGATGCTAGGCAATCCCGGAATACCGAAGTCCCGCATCGGGTGATAGAAGCCCTACAGTGGCGCCCATCCGCGTGCTGTGTGGGATGGCTCCCGCCCCACTACAGGTCAGGCCTGAGCACCGCGATGCCTCTTTCCCATCTCAACCGCGTACGACTTAGTGGACGACCTTCCACTCCACTCGCCACAAGCACACATCGCCAAATACCGGGACCGGCCGTCGCAGCCCGCAGTTAGCGGAGTCCCTCCCCGCGTGTGCTCGTGCGTCGGCGGGCATGCCGATCCGTCCCCGTGCAGTCCAGCGACCGTGATCCTGTGCAGCGCCATATGACTCCCAACCGAACGCTCTGCATGACCACCCTCATCATGATGCGATGGCCTCTGACCTGTACATTTCAGCCAGACCAGAATGTTGGCATGGGTTGCCCTGCGATCTCCACTCATCGCACCGGGCGGACGGTCTGCCGCTAGCGAACTCGATAGGCGCTGAAAGCCGGGTTCGCATCTGTGGCTACGAGAACCAGCAATTCATCCTCGGCTAGGCGGGCGAAGTCCCTGGTCGCGCGCCGAACCCCAACGCCGCGCACTTGAGCGGAGCAGTGCGGCGTTACGACCGGGTGCGACGCCACGAAGACAAGAATGGCTCGATCGCTTCGGTATGTGTGCCGGAGAACACTCTCAGCAAACAGCGCGGCTGCACACACGGACAACGAGAGCGATACGGCGACACCCGCATAGTCGTGATGCAACTGCTCAAGGACCGCAAAGGCTGCACCCGCGAAAAACAGAACTGGGGCAGCAGCCAGACGGATTTCAATTGGGAGGATGGACAGCTGATGCTCCTAAGGTCGAGACACAGGGGAAGAAAGTGGCCGGAGAATGTAGCCGAACCGGCCTGAAAGGATGTACAGATCCGACCGGTTCTGCCGGCAGGTGCTAAAGGTTGACATGCAGTGACGGAAGCTTCCAGCCTGCTTGGCATCCGTTCCGTCTGCCGAGGGCGAATCCGACGTCGAACGGCCCGTTATGAAGCGCAGACCCTGGCCGCCCGTTGTCGGGGCGAAACCGACATCGGCGTTGTTTCCCACCGACTTCATTGGGGTGTCTGCGGGCTGCGGCTGAGACGGCCCTAGGTCCTGTCTGGAGATCGGATTATGAATGTGGTGCGATGCTGCGGAGCCAGAGCATCGCACCGCACAGATGCAGGCCGGCCTCGTAGCTTTCTGGCGTCTTGTCAAAGCGGAACGCGATGCCG
>NZ_JAPNLJ010000063.1 GCF_026627445.1 Streptomyces sp. H27-H1 | reverse complement strand
CTCGATCAGAGTCCACTGCTCGTCGGTGAGATCGCCTCGCGCCATGACTGATGGCCTATCAAGACCGGGCCTCCACGCGCAGGCGATCTACCGAACTCGCGATCCGGACTCCAGACAGGACCTAGTGCTGTGCGCGGGATGTGCGGGGGGTGGGCTCGGCGATCGTCCCGGCCTTCAGGGCGGGCGAGTTCGCGGAGTGCGCCGCTGATGGGCTTGGCGAAGCCGGTGAAGTGGAGGCCGGGGGCTTCGGGCGGGGTATGGGGGCCGTACGGGGCGTACGGGGCCTGCGGGCTGCGGGGCGAACGGCCGGCCGTCCGCCCCGGCCCCAGCCGAGAGGCGCGCCCTATGCGTCGTCGCGGGACGTGCGGGCGATGGCCTTCGCGATCTTCGCGGCGTCCAGGGCCAGTTCGCGGAACATGCCGCTGATGGGGTTGGTGAAGCCGGTGAAGTAGAGACCGGGGGCTTCGGGCGGGGTGTGGGCGCCGTGGGTGCGGGGGCGGCCGCGGTCGTCCAGTACGGCGAGGTCGCCGACCAGTCCCTCCAGGGCGCGGCGGTAGCCGGTGGCCGCGATCACGGCGTCCGGGGTGATCCTGGAGCCGTCCGCGAGGACCACCTCGGCTCCGTCGAAGGACTCGACGGCGGCCACGGGCTCCACCCGGCCGGCGCGCACCGCGTCGATCAGGCCGACGTCCTGGATCGGGATCGACCCCTGCTTGACCCTGCTGTACAGGCCGACGGTGGGGCGCGGGAGCCCGTACGCGGACAGGTCCGGGACCGAGAGCTTGCCGGCGATCGCGCCGAGCCGGTCGACGAGCCGGACGGGAAGCCGTCGGACGAGGATCCCGGTCCGCTGGGCCGGCCAGCCGGCGGTGGAGCGGCGCAGGATGTGCGGAGCCGTGCGTACTGCGAGCCGGACCCGGGCGGCGCCGCCTTCGGCGAGGTCCACGGCTATCTCGGCGCCGGTGTTGCCGACGCCGACGACGAGGACGTCCTGGCCGGTGTAAGGGGTGGGGTTGCGGTACTCGGCGGCGTGGGCGAGGGGCCCCGGGTAGGTGTCGCGGCCGGGCCAGTCGGGGATGACGGGGGTGTGGTTGAACCCGGTCGCGACCACGACCGCCCGGGCCGCCATGACGCGGCCGCCGGTGGCGTGAACGGTCCAGCCGTGGGCGCCGGAGGCGCTGGAGGACTCGGAGGAGCCGGGAGAGTCGGGGGAGTCCGAGGTCACGGAGGGCTCGATGTGGGTCACTTCGATGCCGGTGGCGATCTCCAGCTCGTGGAACTCGGCGTACTTCTCCAGGTAGCGCACGACGTTCTCGCGTGCGACCCAGCGTCCGAATCGGCGCGGCATGGCCAGGCCCGGGAGGGAGGAGAGCCGTCGTGTGGTGTGCAGGTGGAGGCGGTCGTAGTGCCGCCGCCAGGACGCGCCGACCGACTCGGACTTCTCCACGACCACGACCCGGATCCCACGGGCGCGCAGCGCAGCGGCCACGGCGAGGCCGCCGGGACCGGCGCCGATCACGTAAACCGGTCGGGGCTGGGTGGACATGTCGGGTGCTGTCGGGACTCCGGGCATGGGTTGTGAGCGTATCGCCGTACGGGAGCGGTGGGTCTCGGACGAGGAGGGAATCGATTGCGGATCGATCACGGGGGTGGGGGTGGGGGTGGGATGAGGTGGGGTGCGGTGGGGGCGATCGAGGCTCGGGTGGGGTGAATCTGGGTGGGGGTGGACGGGGGCCGGGTGGTGGACCTGGGTGGGGGCTGGAGCCGGGCCGGGGTGGTGAGCCCGGGGGTGGGCCTGGGTGGTGAGCCCGGGTTGGACCTGGGTGGAGGCTGGAGTTGGGCCGGGTGGTGTATCTGCCGGGTGGGGCGGAGTTGGACCCGCGTGGTGACCCTTGGGCTGGAGGGGTGGTGAGCCCTGGGTCCGGCCTGGGTGGTGACCCTTGGGTTGGAGCTGGGTGGCGCCCCCGCGTTGGACCTGGGTGGCGACCCGCGGGTGTGGTCCGGGTGGTGAACCCGGGTGTGACCTGGAGGGTGGCCCCGGGGTGGATCCGGGTGTGGCCGGCGGGGTGGGACTCGGTGGGGGCTTGTGGGATGGGGCGGGATCCGGTGAACTGACGGAACGTCAGATGATGGATGGGTGCTGTGTCCCGGAGGAGTGGTGTCGTGAGTACTGGAACCGGTACGGCTGCGCGGTTCGACCTGCCGGAGATCGACGACTTCACGCGGCCCTACTGGGACGCGGCGGCGGAGGGGCGGCTGTTGCTGCGGCGCTGCCAGGAGTGCGGGAAGGCGCACCACTATCCGCGGGAGTTCTGCCCGGCCTGCTGGGCGGGCGAGGACCGGGTGACGTGGGAGACGGCGAGCGGGCGAGCCACGCTGTACACGTGGTCGGTGATCCATCGGAACGACCTGCCGCCCTTCGGGGAGCGGGTGCCGTATGTGGCGGCCGTGGTGGATCTTGCGGAGGGGCCGCGGATGATGACCGAGGTCGTGGGTGGGGAAGGGGCGGACCTGCGGGTGGGCATGGACCTGGTGGTGACCTTCCGGGAGGCGGCGGAAGGGGTCTGGGTGGCGGTCTTCACCCCCGAGGGTGGCCTGACCGCCTGACCGCCTGACCGCCTGACCGCCTGACCGCCTGACCGCCTGACCGCCTGACCGCCTGACCGCCTGACCGCCTGACCGCCCTGACCGACAGACCGGCTGGACCGTCTCACCGCCTCGACCGTCTGACCGGCTGGACCGGCAGGCCGGGGGCTTTGGGGTCCGGCGATGCCGGGCAGCGGCCCGTACGTCGGGGTGCGGCAGCGGGTGGGTCGGCCCTGCGGGGCGGAGTCCCCTACCCGCCCTTCCTCCGTTCCCCGGGCTCGGCCCGGACCCGGTCCTCAAGCGCCGGACGGGCTGGAGGTGTCGGGCGGGCTGAAGGATCCTGGGGCTCCGCCCCAGACCCCGGTCCTCAAACGCCGGACGGCTGGCGCAGGCTGGAGTGTCGTCGGGACCCTCGCCCCCCTGGACCCGGTTCTCGAGGGCCGGACGGGCGGGGGTGTCGGGCTGGCCGGAGTGTCGTCGGGACCCTCGCCCCCCTGGACCCGGTTCTCGAGGGCCGGACGGGTGGAGGGGCCCCACCCGATGGTGGCTGGGGGAGTTCGGGGCGTAGCTCCAAGGGGGTGGGTCAGGGCCACAGGAGGTGGCGGGTCCAGGGGGTGGTGGGGGTGCGGGTGTAGTGGAGGCGGGTGTGGAGGCGGTTGGGGTCTCCCTGGAAGAACTCGATCTCCGTGGGGGAGAGTACGTACCGGGTCCACGTCGGCACCGGGGCGTCCGGCTCCGCGCCGGCCCGGGCCCAGGACTCCGCCGCGGTGGCGGCCAGTTGTTCGCGGGTGGCCAGCACCTCGCTCTGCCGGCCCGTCAGTGCCGCCGCGAGCGCCCCGCGTGTGCGGGCCGCCAGGTCGGCTCGGCTCTCCGCCGCGTCGCACGCGGTGACTTGCCCCCGGATGCGGATCTGGCGGGCCACCGCAGGCCAGTAGAAGCCCAGTGCCGCCGCCGGCTGCCCGGCGAGCTGGCGGCCCTTCGTGCTGGTGGAGTGCGAGGCGAAGTGCAGGCCGCGCTCGTCGGCGTCGTGGAGCATGAGCGTTCGTACGTCGGGCCGCCCGTCCGCGTCCACCGTCGCCAGGCTCATCGTGTGCGGCTCGGGCTGGCCCGACTTGGCGGCGTGCGTGAACCACTCCCGGAACAGCTCCAGCGGATCGGCCGGTGCGGTGGCCGTGTCGAAGGAGGGCAGCGGGCCGTCCCAGACGCGCAGGGAGTGCAGGGTGGTGTGGAAGTCGCTCGAGTCGCTCGTCATGGGCCAATCGAACACCACGCGGTCGCGCCGTCACTACGGTGTGTGGGCTTTACGTGCCTTACGTGAGGCTGAAGGGTGAGGGTGGGGAGACGTGCGAATGAAGAACGGCGTCATACGAAGAACCTTGGCCGCGTTGGCGGTTGCCGGTGTCGTGATGGCCTGTGGGCCCGCGTCGGGGGGTGGTGGGGCCCCGGCCGTCCCGTCCAGCCCCGTACCGGTCACCTCCGTACCGGTAACCTCCGCACCGGTCATCTCCGCTCCGGCGACCTCCCCTCCCGTCAGCTCACCCCCTCCCACTTCCGTCGCGCCGACCCAGACCCCGAGCCCGACTCGGACGCAGGCCCCGCCGCGGACCCGGACCCCGGCACCCGTGGACCCGAGGCCGGCCCCGGCCCCCGGCCGCAGTACGGCGAAGCCCCCGGTCGCCGGCAAGACGCCGCAGGAGCCCCCGAGTGAGGCCTGCGAGATCGTGTCCAACGCCGGGAACTGCTACAAAGCGGGGCAGTTCTGCCGCAAGGCCGACCTCGGGCGCCCCACCCACGCCGCGAACCGCCGGATGATCTACTGCCGGATGGACGGCACGCAGCCCCGCTGGCAGTACTAGGTACCTGGGCGAAGCGGGAGAAGGAGAAAGAGCAGGAGAAGGCGCGGCAACGCCGAACGGGGGCGCTCCGCCCGACCTGTTCGGTCGGGTGGAGCGCCCCCGTGGATTCCCGTACGTCAGGGCGTCCGGGCGTTACGGCATCAGTCGAGGATGTCCGGCATCGGCTTGGTGGTGCTGTCCTGGAGCGTGGCCGCGCCGGTGGCCGGGCCGACGGCCCAGTTGGTGAGTGCGACCGCGTCGGTGTAGCGGCTGCTGTCGTTCAGCAGGACGCCGATGATCGTCTTGCCGTTGCGGGTCACGGAGAACACGAGGCACTGGCCCGCGAGCGTGCCGGTACCCGTCTTGACCCCGATCGCGCCCGGGGTCGTGTAGCCCGAACCGGGCTTGATGAGCAGGTTGCTGTTCGACCACGCGGCGTCGGTGGAGGTACCGCCGCTGCTGATCGTGTTGGTCTTGACGATCGACTTGAAGGTGCTGCTGCGCATCGCGAACCGGGTCATCTTCGCGAGGTCGCGCGCGGTGGTGAGGTTGTTGCCCGTCGGCGAGATGCCGTCGAAGGAGTCGTACGTGGTGTTGGTCATGCCGAGGCTCTTGGCCTTGGCGTTCATCTGCGCGATGAAGTTCGCCGTGCGGGCCGCCGTGGTGGAGCCGGAACCGAAGGTGTCGGCGAGCGCGTAGGCCGCGTCGCAGCCCGACGGCAGCATCAGCGCGTACAGCAGCTGGCGGACGGTGGGCGTGGCGCCCGCCTTCAGGTGGGCCGTGCTCGCGCCCTCCCGGACCACGTAGTCCAGGTACTCCTGCTTGATGGTGACCTTCTTGTTGAGGTCGAGACCAGGCGAGGTGAGGACGACCACGGCCGAAGTGATCTTCGTGGTGCTGGCCATCTGGCGCTTCGTGTCACCCGCCTTGTAGGCGAGCGTGGTTCCCGTGGTGCCGTCCATCAGGAACGACGCGGAAGCGGAGTTCGTCGGTGCGGTGGCCGCCTGGGCCGGTGCGCCGATGGTGAGGAGGGCGCCGGTGGCGACGCTGATGGCGAGAGCGGCGCGGGAGCGCCGCAGCAGGTTCGATATCAAGTCATATCCCGTGATGGCTGGAAAATCCCCGAACGGGCGCGGTCCTCGTGTGATGCCGAGGTCGCCGCGCCCCACCGGAGCTTACGCAGCAGGGCGGGTCCGAACATCAGTCCCGGCCCAGAATGACGGTGCCCGACGAGCAGAACCAGCCGCCCGTGCCCGAGGTGAGGGCCACCCGTGGGAGGGTTCCACCCGCTTTGCGTACTTGGCCCGCGCCTGCCTCGCCGCGTAGTTGGCGTACCGCCTCGACGAGGAGGAACAGGCCGCGCATGCCGGGGTGGCAGGCGGAGAGGCCGCCGCCGTCGGTATTGACCGGGAGTTCGCCGTCCCGCAGGAGCCGGCCCTTCTCCACGAAGGCGCCGCCCTCGCCCTTCGCGCAGAAGCCGAGGTCCTCCAGGGTGACCAGGGTCATGTAGGTGAAGGCGTCGTAGATCTCGGCCAGGTCCACGTCCGCCGGGGTGAGCCCCGCGCGGGCGAAGGCCTGGCGGCCCGAGACCGCCGCCGGGGAGACGGTGAAGTCCTCCCACTCCGACATCGTGGTGTGCGAGACGGAGGTGCCGGAGCCGAGGATCCAGACGGGCTCCTTGGCCGTGTCCGGTACGTAGTCCTCCGCGGCCAGCAGGACCGCGCAGCCGCCGTCAGAGCGGATGCAGCAGTTCAGCTTCGTGAAGGGGTCCGCGATCATCCCGGAGGACAGGACGTCGTCGACCGTGATCGGGTCGCGGAACATCGCGTCCGGGTTGGTGGCGGCGTTCGCCCGCGCCTGGACGGCGACTTCGGCGAGCTGCTCCAGCGTCGTGCCGTACTCGTGCATGTGGCGGCGGGCGGCCATCGCGTACTTGGAGACCAGCGTGTGCCCGTACGGGACCTCGAACTGCAGTGGGCCCCGGGCTCCGAAGGAGAGGTTCGAGGTCCGGCGCCGGGCCTTGATGTCGGCGCGTGCGGTGGATCCGTAGACGAGGAGGACCGCGTTGGCGTGGCCGGCCGCGATGGCGTCGGCGGCGTGGGCGGCCATGACTTCCCAGGTCGAGCCGCCGACCGAGGTGGAGTCGACCCAGGTGGGGCGCAGGCCCAGGTACTCGGCGACCTCCACGGGCGCCAGGATGCCGAGGCCGGCCGAGGCGAAGCCGTCGATGACCGACCGGTCCAGGCCGGAGTCGGCCAGGGCCCGGCGGGCGGCCTGCGCGTGCAGGGCGTACGGGGTGGGGCCGTCCACCCGGCCGCAGTCCGAGAGGGCGACGCCGACGACGGCGCCCCGGCGGCGGGCGGGGGGCGGCGTGGTGGACGCGGTGGCGGAGAGGGGTCCAGGTGTGACAGGCATGGGGCGACGGTACAACTGACGTATCGTCAGATGCTAGAGGGGGCGGCCCGGCCGCCGCGAGGCCGCCGCGCCCCGCCGGGGGATCACCTTCGAAGGGTCCGCCCCCTGTGCTTATGGCGTCGCTCGCCCTAACATGACGGCCCGTCAGATAGCCTCCGGCCACCGCCGGGAGGTGCCCCCGGGAGGAGCCCGACGATGGATGCCGCCTTCACCGCGGAGCAGGATGAGATGCGCCGTACCCTGCGCGAGATCCTGGGCAAACGCTGCGGCCCCGACGCGGTCAAGTCCGCCGCGCGAACCGCCGCCGGACACGACCGCGAGCTGTGGCAGCAGCTCGCCCAGCAGCTCGGGCTGCCCGGCATCGCCGTGGCCGAGGAGTACGGCGGTGTCGGCTGCGCCCCCGCCGACCTCGCCCTGGCCTGCGAGGAGACCGGGCGGGTGCTGCTGCCCTCGCCGCTGCTGGCCACCGCCGTGCTCGCCGCGCCGCTGGTCACCACCCTGGGCACCGCCGCCCAGCGCTCCGCCCTGCTCCCGCCGCTCGCGGCGGGCGGGCTCACCGCCGCGCTCGCCGTGCCCGGTCCCGCCCTGTCCACCGCCCTCGCGCTGACCGGGGACAACGCCTCGGGCGGATGGGCCGGCGGCGGGCGGGCCGGTGGGGTGCAGGCCCGCGCCGCGGACGGCGGCTGGCGGCTGTACGGGGAGGTCGCCCAGGTGCTCGACGGGCACAGCGCCTCACTGCTGCTCGTGGCCGCGCACGCGGGAGGGTTCGCCCGCAGCCGGACACTGCTGTTCCTCGTACGGGAGGATGCGCCCGGCCTCGTACGGGAGCGGCAGACCACCCTCGACGAGACCCGGCCGCAGGGCCGTGTCCAACTCCGCGACGTCGAAGCGGAATTGCTGGGGGGCGAGGATGCCGACGTGACCAGCGCCCTCGCATCCGCCGGACGCGGCGCCGCCGCGGTACTGGCCGCCGAGGCGGTCGGCGCGGCCGGGCAGGCGCTCGCGCGCACCGTGGAGTACGTACAGCAGCGCGAGCAGTTCGGCCGGGCCATCGGCTCGTTCCAGGCGGTCAAACACCGCCTCGCCGACCTCTACGTACAGGTCCAGGCGGCCCGCTCGGCCGCCTACTACGCCGCCTGGGACCCGGAACAGGGCGGACTCGCCCTGGCCCAGGCCCTGGAAGCGCTACGGATCACCGCCGGCGAGGCGATTCAGCTGCACGGCGGCATCGGCTTCACCTGGGAGCACGACGCCCACCTCTACTTCAAGCGGGCGGCCGCCGACGAACTGCTCTTCGGCCCCGTCCACAGACTGCGCGCGCACGCCGCGGAAGCGGCCGGGCTGTTCGCTCCCGCCGCCCCCACACCCGCCCCCGCCCCACGGACCGAGAAGGTGGCCGTCTGATGGCTCCCGGAGTCAAGCTGATGCAGAAGGTCTCCTCGACCTTGCTGTTCGCCAAGATCGCACCGCACGTCATCCCCGCCATGGACAAGGCGGTGCACAAGCTGACCCGCGGCAAGGTCATCCTCAGCGCCCAGATGCTCCCCGGCGTGATCCTCACCGCCAAGGGCGCCAAGACCGGCGAGCCCCGCACCACCCCGCTCGCGTGCATGCCGGAGCAGGACGGCGTGAGCTGGCTGCTGATCGGCTCGAACTTCGGCCGCCCCGGACACCCGGCATGGACCGGGAACCTGCTCAAGAACCCTGAAGCAGACGTGAGTTGGAAGGGGCAGGACATCGCCGTACGCGCCCGCCTGCTGGCGGGTGAGGAGCGCGAGGTGGCGTGGCGGGCGGCGCTGAAGTTCTGGCCGCCGTACGCGACGTACCAGGCGCGCATCGAGCGCGAGATCCGGTTGTTCCGCCTGGAGCGTCGCTGATCGCGGCGGAAGTCCCTCGGATGGTGAGGCCTTCGGCAGGGCGCCGCAGGCCGGGCGAAGGGCGGCGGACCCGGTGCGGGTCCGCCGCCTACTTCGTGGGCTTCTTGCCCGTGATGCCCAGGTGGACCAGGAGCGCCAGGTTCGGCTTCAGTTCCGCCTGCTTGACGCCCCAGGTCTGGAAGCCCTTCTGGTGCGAGGCGACCGCCGCGAGCATGGCGACCAGCGAACCGGCCATCGCCGCCGGACTCGTGTCCTTGTCGACCTTGCCCTTGGCCTGCAGCTCCTTCATCGACTCCGTGAGGGAGTTGGTGACGGAGTTGAGGATCTTCATGCGGATCTTGTAGAACCGCTTGTCGCCCTCGGCCGCGCCGAGGTCGACGACCCGCAGGATCGCGTCGTTGCGGCGCCAGAAGTCCAAGAAACCCTCGACGAGTTCCTCGGCCGCCACCCAGCCCGCCTTGCCGACCCACGAGCGCCCCTCGACCAGCGAGGTGAGCTGCGCACCCTCGTTGGCCATGCGCTCCGCGATCTCCAGGACGGCACCTTCGACGTCCGGGAAGTACTGGTAGAAGGTCGCGGGGGAGGTACCGGCCTTGCGGGCGACGTCGATCACTTTGACGTCGCGGTACGGCGAGGAGCTGAGCATCTCGCTGAGGCAGTCGAGCAGCTTCTGCCTCGTCGCCTGACCGCGCCGGCCGGCAACGCGGCCGTCGACGGTGCGTACTTGTCCTGTCATGCCGTCAGCTTACCGAGGGGTGATCGGGGCGCGATTCGGCCGCCTGCAAATGGGGCTACGGGACGCCTGGCCTGGGCATAAGCCCGACCCGACTCCTCACCGCGAACGATTCCGGCCGGGCGGGCCCCCGGGCGCGCCGCTGCCGGGTCGCACCTTGTCCCCCGAATAGTCTTATCAACAGGCTGTGGACAAGTTTTCGGGCACATCATGATCCGGAGGACATGGCTGGGCGAACGAGGCGGATCGTGCGCGGAGGGTGCACACCCTCGCACATCCCCGCACAACGGAAGGAACCGGGCTCATGGCCGCATTCGCGGAAGGCTCACCCTGCTGGGTCGACGCCTCCCTGCCGGACGTGGAAGCCGGCAAGCGCTTCTACGGTGAGCTCTTCGGGTGGACCTTCACCGACAGTGCGGGAGCCCAGTACGGCCACTACACCCAGGCCTACAGCCGCGGCCGCAACGTCGCCGCCCTCGCCCCCAAGCCCGACGGCCGCATGCCGACCGTCTGGGGGATCTACCTCTACACCACCGATGCCTACGCCTGCGCCCAGCGCATCCGCGCCGCCGGCGGCCAGATGGTGATGGACCCCATGCCCGTGGGCCCCTACGGGACCGCCGCGATGGCCGCCGACCCCGGCGGGGCCGTCTTCGGGCTGTGGCAGCCCGGCACCCACCACGGCTTCGACGCCCAGCAGGAGCCCTACACGTACTGCTGGTCCGAGGTGTACACCCGGGCCCGCGACGCCGTGGACGTCTTCTACGCCAAGGTCTTCGGCTACGTCCCCGAGGACCAGAACGACGCCGAGTCGGGCATCGAGTACCGCGTCTGGTCCCCGCCCGGCCGCGCGCCCGGATCGGACACCGCCGTCCTGGGGCGCAGCCTCATCACCGAGGCCTTCCCCGAGATCATGCCCGCGCACTTCCTCGCGTACTTCGCCGTCCCCGACTGCGACCAGTCGGTGGCGATGGTGCAACGCCTCGGCGGACGGGTCACCGCCGACCCCTTCGACACCCCGTACGGGCGCATCGCGGTGGTCGCCGACAACCAGGGCGCGGTCTTCGGGTTGCTGTCGGAGCCCCGTACGAGGACGGGTGGCTAGGCCGGTCGTGTGACCGGCAGCCCGCCACCCCCGTAGCCGGGCTGCCGCCCTCCTGCCGCCCGTCCCCGTTCGGGCTAGTTCACCGGGAGCTCGTCCTGGCGGCTCTCGGCGGCGAAGTGGGTGCCGTCGGCGTCGCGGTGGCGGGCGATCCAGGTACCGGTGGTGTCGGCGGTGAACTTGCGGACGAAGGTGCCGTCCTTGACTGTCTTCGCCCGCCCCTTGTACGTGAACGCCTCGGTGCCGGCGGGCCGGAAGTAGAAGAGCACCGTCTGGCCGCCGTAGGCCTTTGCCGGGGTCCCGTGCTGGAGCTTGCCCTTGATGGCGAAGCCCTGGCCCTTGCGCAGCGGCTCGGGGGCGGCGTCGAAGGTCTTGAAGGCGGTCACCGTCCGGGACAGGCGCAGCGGCTCGCCGGCCGTGCCCAGGACGAGGGCCTCACCGGGGTACCGCAGCCGCCAGTAGCCGTTGGTCTCGCCCGGCACCGTCTGGTGGAACGGGTCGGAGCTGAAGCCCGCGGTGAACACCTTGCGCGTGGTCCAGTTCGTCCGGCCGTCGGACGAGTACTGGATCTCGACCTCGGCGCTCTGCCTGGCGACGCCGGGCTTGCGGTCCAGGCTCCCGGTGAACGTCGCGCGCCGCGCGGCGTCGATCGTGGCGCCGACTCCTTGGAAGGAGGTGACGGCGACGAGCTCGACGTCCGTGCCGGCCTGCGTGCTCTCCAGCCAGGGATAGGACTCCCCGTTCACCCACGTGGTGCTCTCGTCCTCGCGCAGGATCCGTACCTGCCGCTCGAACCGGCCGTCCGCCCCCGTCGTGGTCGCACCGTTCGCACCGTCGAGCAGAGGAGTGCCCTCGGGTACGGGCTTGCGCGTGCCGTCCGGGGCGATCTTGAGGGCCTTGCCCGTGAGCTTCGCGATCGATCCGTAGTGCGCCCAGATCCTCTCGGACTGGCTGTCGAGGAGGATCTCGGCCCTCTGGCGGACCGCGACCGCGGTCGCAGGGTGCTCCTCGGGGTCCATCTCGGGGGTGGCCCGGACACCGACGCGCACCTCGGTCGACGCCTCCGTGCCCCGGAAGGTGAAGGGGGAGGCCAGGTGGCCCTGGGCGTCCGTGGTCACCTCCTGGGAGGTGCGGTCGGTGGAGAGGGTGACCTTGGTGTTCTTGAGCGGGGAGCTCGTCCGGGTCCGCGGGTCGAAGGTCGTCAGGTCGGCCGACACGTTGGTCGTGAGGTGGTCGAGGGACACCGTGCCCCGCGTGGCGGCGTGAGCCACCTCGGAGCGCAGCCGGTAGTCGAAGTCCCCGCAGACGGTGGGTTCGGCTTCGCCGCCGACCTCGATCGTGTAGATCCCGAGGTCGGGCAGCTCGACCGGCTCGGAGATCCTCTCCCGGTGGTGCGGGTCGCCGGCGGGGTCGACGCTTACGGGCACCACCTTCCACTTGTCGATGGACGCGACGCGCAGACCCGTCTTCTTGTCCCGCAGATGGACGACCGCGGAATCCGGACTGTCCACCGTCCCCTTGACCAGGACGGCCCCCTCGCGGGTGGTGGAGATCCCCTCCGGGCAGGCAGCGGGGGAGCCGGCCCGAGCCATCCCCGGCGCGGCCAGCCCTCCGATCGCCGCTGCGGCGATCACGATGGCTGAGGTCAAACGGTGACGCATGGATCCCCCGAGTGCTGACGAGCTGAACGAAGACCTAGACCCGTGACCCCGCCCGAGGGTTGTACGTCTTTTCCCACGAACCGAGCCGAACTTCCCGCCGCACCGGGGCCGGACCAGACACGGCCGACCGCCAGGCCGGCCTGGTCCGGGAGTTCGGGTGCCCTACGGGTTCACGGCGAGGTCGTCCTGGCGGCTCTCGGCGTTGAAGTGCTTGCCGTCGGCGTCCCTCCGGCGTACCGGAGCCGCCAGTAGCCGTCCGCCTCGCCCGGCAGGGTCTGCTCGAACTTTCCGCAGTCCCCGTGACGAACGTTTTGCGCGTCGTCCAATTCGTCTTGCCGTCCGTTACTAGACCCTCGACATCCCCCACGGGTTGTACGCCTTTCACCTTTCACCTCTTCCCGTGCACCTTTCCCGCCGCCCGTGCGGAGCCGCCCGCCGTGCCGGGGCCGGACCGGGCGCGGGCCTGACAGAATCGGGGGTGCGCGTCCCGGCCCCTGGCCGGGAGTGAGACGCTGCACGGGGCAGGGACCCACGTTGGCCGGTTCTGGCCGGTGGAGTGCTTGTCGGAAGAGCGGGCCCTCGAGGGAGCCCGTACGGGGATGGGTGTGGAGGCGAGTGGTGGAGCAGCTGACGCAGCACGACCCGAGACGGATCGGCCCTTTCGAGGTGCTGGGACGGCTCGGAGCCGGCGGCATGGGGCTGGTCTATCTCGCCCGGTCGGCGTCCGGACGCCGGGTCGCCATCAAGACGGTGCGCACCGAACTCGCCGAGGACCAGCTGTTCCGCGTCCGCTTCACCCGTGAGGTGGAGGCTGCGCGCGCCGTCTCCGGCTTCTACACCGCGGCCGTCGTCGACGCCGACCCGCGCGCGGCCGTGCCGTGGCTGGCCACCGCGTACGTACCGGCGCCCTCCCTGGAGGAGATCGTCCACGAGTGCGGGCCCATGCCAGCCCAGGCCGTACGGTGGCTCGCGGCCGGCATCGCCGAGGCGCTGCAGTCCATCCACGGGGCGGGCCTGGTCCACCGCGACCTGAAGCCGTCCAACGTGCTCGTCGTCGAGGACGGCCCGCGCGTGATCGACTTCGGCATCGCCAGCGGGGTCTCCAACACCCGCCTGACCATGACGAACGTCGCCGTCGGCACCCCCGCCTACATGTCGCCCGAGCAGGCCAAGGACTCGCGCAGCGTCAAGGGCGCCAGCGACGTCTTCTCGCTCGGCTCCACGCTGGTCTTCGCCGCCACCGGGCACCCGCCGTACCACGGGGCGAACCCGGTGGAGACGGTCTTCATGCTGCTGCGCGAGGGCCCCAACCTGGAGGGGCTCCCGGACGAGCTCCGCCCCCTGATCGACGCCTGTATGACGATGGACGCCACGCAGCGGCCGACACCGGCCGATCTGCAGGCGCAGCTCGCCCCGCACCTCTTCGAGGGCGGCGACGAGAGCGGTACCGCCTCGGCGTGGCTGCCCGAGCACGCCGTCGCGATGATCGAGGCCCGGCGGGCCGGCCACCGCAACGCCGCCGCGGCGGCCGCGGCGGCCGCCGTGCCGAAGCCGGCCGGCTCCGGACGGCCGGGCGGCTCCGCGCCCGCCCGCGCCCCGGGCCACGGCTCCGGCCACGGCTCCGGCCACGGTTCCGGACCCGCCTCCGGGCCCGCCACGCACCGCCGCCAGCGCGGCGGAGCCGACCCCTGGAGCGACCCGCGGACCGGCCAGGCCGTCCCGCAGCGGCCCGAGCACCCCCCGATGGCGCCTTCCGGCGTGCCCGTGCGGCTCGGCGGCTCCCCGGTGCCGATCGGCCCCGGACCGCAGGCCTCCACCTCGGCGCCCGCCGCCCACGCCGTCGCCGCGGACTCGGCGACCGGCTGGATCCGCCCGCCCGGCGGTTCGGTGGCCGCTCCCGCGCCGGTGGCCTCCGTACCCGGCCCCGGCCCGGCCCCCGACAGCGGCCGCTGGCGGCCCTGGCGCTTCCGGATGTCGAACGAGGTCTGGGGCACCCCGACCGTCGCCGGCGACCTGCTGTACGTCACCTCCTTCGAGGTGCACGCCCTGGACGTGGCCAGCGGCCGCCGCCAGTTCAAGACCCGCGACGTCGCCTGGTCCATGGCCGTCTCCGACGGGCGCATCCACGCCTCCGACGGCCCCTCCCTCTACGCCCTCGACGCCACCGACGGCTCCGAGCGCTGGCGGCTGTCCACCGACGCCTGGGTGTACGCCCTGCGCGCGGACCGGGGCACCGTCGTCACCGCCACGCGCGGCGGCGGCGTACAGGCCTGGGAGTCCTCCAGCGGGCACAAGCTGTGGGAGCTGTCCGGCGCTCAGAGCGACTTCGAGACCGTCGAGGCGGCCCCCGTCCTGCACGACGGCACGGCCTACGTGTGGCAGGACGCCCGGCTGCGCGCCCTGGACGCCCGCTCCGGCCGCGAGTCCTGGTCGTACCCGGTCGGCGACGCCGCCTCCTGCGGGAACGTGCCCGTACGGATCACGCCCGCCCCCGACGGCAACGTCTATGTCGCCGCCGGCACCCGGGTGATCTCCATCGACCGGGCCTCCGGCCGGGTCCGCTGGCACTTCGAGGCCCCTGCCGTGTTCCTCGCGCCCCCGGCCTTCGCCCCCGGCGCGGCCGTCACGGGCGGCGGCGTCTACCTCGCCGACTATCTGGGCACCGTCTACGCCCTGGACGCGGCCACCGGAAAGGACCGCTGGCGCATCGCCACCGAGTCCCGGCAGTCAGCCGACCCGGTCGTCGTCGCCGCGGGCAACGTCCACCTGGCCGCGGGCAGCGCCGTGTACACGCTCGACGCGATCACCGGCACCCCGAAGTGGCGGTTCGCGGCGGGCGGCGAGATCACCGGTTCCCCGGCGGTCGCGGCCGGCCGCGTCCACTTCGGTTCGGCCGACCACTGCCTGTACACCCTCGACGCGGCGGGCGGCCAGCTCCGCTGGAAGCTGGCCACCGGCGGGGAGATCACCGGAGCCCCGGTGGCCGAGGCGGGCGTGGTCTACGCGTGCAGCAAGGACCGCTGCGTGTACGCCCTGGATGCCGCCAAGGGCACGGGGACCCGTACGGGCACCTGAGCCGGGCTGAGCTGGGGCTGAGCCGTCAGGGGGCCGCGTCGCGGCCCCCTCGGGGGCGCGCACCGCACCAGGAGTGACAGGATGGACCCCATGAGCAACGTATTCTTCGACATCACCATCGACGGCAACCCCGCCGGCCGCATCGTCTTCAGCCTCTTCGACGAGGTCGTCCCGGACACCGCCCGGAACTTCCGCGAGCTGTGCACCGGCCAGAACGGCTACGGCTACGCCGGCTCCGGCTTCCACCGCGTCATCCCGCAGTTCATGCTGCAGGGCGGTGACTTCACCAACCACAACGGCACGGGTGGCAAGAGCATCTACGGCGAGAAGTTCGCCGACGAGAACTTCACCCTCAAGCACGACCGCAAGTACCTCCTGTCGATGGCGAACGCCGGCCGCAACACCAACGGCTCGCAGTTCTTCGTCACCACCGTCCTCACCCCGTGGCTCGACGGCAAGCACGTCGTCTTCGGCGAGGTCGTCGAGGGCCAGGAGATCGTCGACTCGATCGAGAAGCTCGGCAGCCCCTCCGGCTCCACCAAGAGCAGCATCAAGATCGCGGCTTCCGGCGTCGTCGAGGCCTGATCCCCACCCCGCCCGCAACGGCTGGCCGGCCCCGCCCCCTCACGGGGGACGGGGCCGCCGTCATGTCCGGGTCCGGGACGGTCCTGGGCGTGGTCCTACGAGCCGTCCTACGAGTGGTCCTGCGGCGGCGGCGGCGGCCAGGCGGAGGGGGCCGGGGGCTGAGCCGGGTCCCTGACCGGCTCATCGAACGGCTCCGGGCCACGGTCCGGAGCCGGAGCGGCCCGGTCACGGCGGCGGGGCCGGCCGCTCATCACGGCCGCCGCGAGGATGAGCAGGGCGCCCGCGCCGAAGGCGTTGGCGAGGCCGTCGCCGAGCCCGAGTCCGTCACCGCCGACCGAGAGACTGCCCGCGGCCTGGCCCTGGCGGACCATCCACAGCACGGCGAAGCCGAGGACGACGACTCCGGCGAAGGCCATGAGCAGCCGTGAGCGCAGCACGATCGCGAGCAGCGTGAGCAGGGCGGCGAAGAGGAACGGCAGCAGGATCGAGCCCAGCAGGGCGGCCTTGTCGTCGGTGATCCCGGCCGCGGTGAAGAGCTCCTCGATGCGGTAGTCACGCCCGTGACGGCCGTCGTACCAGGCACGGAAGGGGCTCCAGACGGCGGCCGTCGCTCCGATCAGGCCCATGAGCGAGCCGAGTACGTTGCGGATCATGCCCGGCCCTCCGGGGGAGTGGGTCTGGATCTCGGTCACGACGCTACGCCCGCCCGCAGCGCACCGCACCCGGAGCCCTGCGGTACGGGGTGGGGGTTACGGGGCTCGAAGCGGCCGTCCGCTCCCACCGTCTCGGTGCCCGGTTACAGGTGCCCGGTTACAGGTGCCCGGTTACAGAGGACGGTCGCAGCCCTCTGCTTGACCACGGTGGTACGGAACGCCTCTTGGATGTCCGCCGCCGAAAGGCTGTACGACTCCGGGCGGTCGGCCCTTGATAGCGTGCCGCCGTTGTTTCCACGGGGAAGGAGTGGCCATGGCGGTCACAGGACGTCGGATCAGGCTCACGGCGGTACTGCTGGGTGTGGTGCTCGCGTTGACGGGGTTCTCGTCCACGGGCGGCAGCAGCGGCAAGAGCAAGAGCAGTGGCGGGGGCGGCTGTTCCAGCTCCAAGAGCAAGTCGAAGAAGAAGAGCTACAGCTACGGCAGCAGCACCGGCGGGAGCGGAGGCTCCGCGGCTTCGGCCACGCCCACTCCCACCGCGACCCGCCCGCCCGCGCATGCCGAGGTCGTCACCTGCGCCGGCCCGGGCGTGGCGAAGGCCACGGTCAAGGTCACCTCGGACTCGGCCGCCGCGTACACCTTCCGCGTGCCCCTGGTCTTCGAAGGAGCGGCCGGGCGGGTCGATTCCGGCTCCGTCGACCTCGCTCTCAAGGCGGGCGAGAGCCGGACGGTCGACCTGCCGATGACGAGCGCGGACAAGGCTGCGCAGGTCCAGCGCTGCGTCATCGGCACGATCGAGACCCGCCCGTCCCCGACGCCGACCTCGACGTCCTCCGGCTCCTCCGCCGATCTCCCGGACGGAAGGAAGACGAGCAAGCCGAAGCCCAAGTCCACGAGGAAGACCCGCTGAACCGCGGATCGTTGGGCCATGGCGTTTCGGCGCTACGCGGTTACGGGGTGACAACGACCCCGTCGACGCGGCTCGCGGCGATGAAGTGGGTGGCGTCGGCGAGTTCGTAGCGGGCGGACCAGTCGCCGCTCTGGGTGGCGGTGAAGGATTTGGTGAAGGTGCCGTCGGCGGCGGTCTTGGAGTAACCCATGACCTTCCAGGCCGTGGTTCCGGCCGGACGGAAGTAGTAGTGGACGCTCTGGCCGGCGAAGGGCTTCCAGGTGGGGTCGGCGTGGTCGAGGGTGCCGGTGACCGTGATCGGCTTGCCCTTCGTGACGGGCTCGGGGGCGGCGTCGAACCGCGGGAGGGCCGTCATGGTGCGGGCGATCTTGACGGCGGGGGTGACGGCGCCGTGGATCGCCGGGGTGCCGGCGTACCGGAGCCGTACGTAGCCGGGGCCCGGGTAGGGCGTGCTCTGCTTGATCGGCGCGATGGTGTTCGCGCCTGGCGTGGTGGGGACGTCGAAGCTCTTGCGGGTGGTCCAGCCGGTCTTGCCGTCCGCCGAGGTCTGGATGTCGACCTTGAGTGACGTGGTCCCCGCCGGGATCTCGCCGCGCCAGAAATTGCCCGACACCTCAACGGACTTGTCCGCGCCGACCGAGGCCGCGAAGGTGTGGAAGAACGCGCCCGCCGTGGTGTCCACCTTCACGGTCGTCTTGGAACCGAACCAGACCGAAAGGGGTTTGACGGTCGGGACGCCGTCCCCGCGGAGCTGCGTGGACAGGGTGAACCGGCCCGCGGCGTCCGTGAGGCCGTTCGTCCAGCCCGCCGCGCCGATCGGCATCCTGGTCGGTACGGGCTTCCACTGGCCGTCGGCGGACTTCCAGGTGGCCGTACCGCTGAGCGTGGCCCGTGTGCCGTAGGCGCCGGTCACGGTGGGGGAGTCCAGATCGACGAGCGCTTCCACGGGCGCCACGGGGACCGTCACGCCCTCGCTGTCCGAGCGGCCGTTCCGCTCGGTCGTGAGGCTGAACTCCACCTGGTTGCTGTCAGGGGCCTTGATGAAATCGGTGTGCGTGACCGGGAACTCGGCCTCGAAGTGGCCGTTCCCGTCGGCGGCCCCCGGCGTGGTGACAGAGCCCCTCTTGGCCGTGAACAGGGGACTGCCCAGCCGGTCCAATGGTTGTACGGGGAACCGCGGGATTCCGCGCTTCCCCCTACGCCCGCGCCTGCGGCCCTCACCGCACCCGCGGCTCCGGCCCCGCCCCGCGGCGCCCCGCGAAGAGCTCCGCCTGCCGCTCCGGCGGCAGGTTCCCCAGGGCCACCAGCCCGGGAGCCTGCGCCAGGGCCTGTTGCAGTGCGGCCTGCTTCGCCGCCCACAGGGACCGTACGGTGCCCTGCACGGCCTCCGTCGGGAAGCCGGCCAGGGTTTCGGCCGCCCGAAGGGCCGCCGGGAGCAGTGCCTCGGGCTCCGCCAGCTCCGAGACCAGGCCGATCTCGTACGCCCGCCGCGCGGAGAGCCGTTCTGCCGTGCCCATCAGGGACATCCGGGCGGCCTCGCCGAAGGGCATGCGCTGCGCCATGTAGATCGCCTCGTAGGCGCTGACCATGCCGTAGCTGGTGTGCGGGTCGAAGTACGTCGCGGACGCGGAGGAGATGATGAACTCCGACTCGCCCAGCAGGTAGAACGCCCCGCCGCAGGCCATGCCGTTGACGGCGGCGACCACCGGTTTCCACAGGTCGTTCGCCTTCGGGCCGATGGAGACGAGCGGGTCGTCCACCGAATACGGCGAGGAGGGCTGCGGCACCTCGGCGTTCCTGTCGATGCCGGTACAGAAGGCCGCCCGGCCGGCACCCGTCAGCACGATCGCCCGTACCTCGTCCTCGTAGCGGAACTCCCGCCACACCCGGGCCAGTTCGGCCGCCGTGCCCAGGTCGATCGCGTTGTGCTTGCGCTCCCGGTCCAGGGTGACGACCGCGACCCCGGTGGCCTTGTCCCGCTCCACGCGCAGGCCCGGGGCCGGGGAGGCGGCCGTCATGATTTCTCCAGCACCCAGCGCGGCACGGCGATCCCGCCGATCTCCGTGAACACCACCTGGACCCGCGCGCCGATCCGCAGCCGCGCCGGGTCCATGGAGTCCAGCGGGGCGTCGGCGGCGGTGACGAGGTTCCCGACGAGGCGGATCTGCGGGGCGTCGGCCAGCTCCACGAGGATCACGTTGTACGGGGCCTGCGCCGCGTACGCGGGCAGCAGCGGCGGGTGCGGCCGCACGTACGACCAGATCCGGCCCCGGCCGCTCATCAGGCGCCATTCGGAGTCGAAGGACCGGCAGTGCGGGCAGCAGGGGCGGGGCGGGAAGCGGAGTTTGCCGCAGTCGGGGGCCGCGCAGGCCTGGACGCGGAGTTCGCCTTGGGCGGCGTACTCCCAGAAGGGGGCTCCGTCCTCGTCGGGGACGGGGAGGAGGAGTTCGTCCGAAGCGGTGGTGGTCATGGTCTCCAGCTCCTCAGGCTCGCAGCAGGATGGCGGACGTGGGGACACCCTCGCCCGCCGTCACCAGGCAGGTCGCGGCGTCGGGCACCTGGGCGGTGGAGATGCCGCGCAGCTGCTTGACACCCTCGTTGATCAGGTTGAAGCCGTGGACGTATGCCTCGCTGAGGCCGCCGCCGCCGGTGTTGATGGGGAGCCTGCCGCCGATCTCCAGGGCGCCGCCCTCGGTGAAGGAGGCGCCTTCGCCGCGTCCGCAGAAGCCGTAGCCCTCCAGGGAGAGCGGGATCAGGGGGGTGAAAGCGTCGTAGATCTGGGCTACGTCCACGTCCTGGGGCCCGAAGTCGGCCTGCTTCCACAGGTGTCGGGCAGCGGTCCAGGCGGGGCCGGACAGGGGGTCGTCGTTCCAGTAGTTGACCATGCCGTGGTGCTGGGAGGGCAGGCCCTGGGCGACGGAGTGGACGTAGACGGGCTTTTGGCGGCAGTCACGGGCGCGTTCGGCGCTGACGATGACGCAGGCCAACGCCCCGTCCGTCTCGAGGCAGTTGTCGAAGAGGCAGAGCGGTTCGCTGATCATGCGGGCGGTCATGTACATCTCGCGGGTCAGCGGGCGCTCGTACATCATCGCGGCCGGGTTCTCGTTGGCCCGGTTGCGGCAGGCCATCGCGACGTTGAAGAGGTGGTCGCGGGTGGCGCCGTACTCGTGCATGTAGCGGCGGGCCAGCATGCCGATCTCGTCGGCGGGGCGCAGCAGGCCGAAGGGGCGCGTCCACTGGCCGGGGGTGGGGAGCTGGACGGCGGTGTTCTTCCAGGGGCGGGGGCCGGAGCCGCGTTTGCGCGAGCGCCAGGCGACGCCGACGTTGGCCTGCCCGGTGGCCACGGCGGCCGCGAGGTGGCCGACGGTGGCGCAGGAGCCGCCTCCGCCGTAGCCGATCTTGGAGAAGAAGGTGACGTCGCCGGCGCCGATGGCCTTGGCGACCTCGACCTCGTCGGTCTCCTCCATCGTGTAGGAGGAGAAGGCGTCGACCTCGGAGGGGTCGATGCCGGCGTCGGCGAGCGCCGCCAGTATGGCCCGGCAGGCCAGTTCCTTTTCGGACTGCGGCAGTTGTTTGGCAAAGGCGGTCTGCCCGATGCCGACTATCGCCGTAGCGTCCTTGAGCGTTGCCGCCATCGCCACCTCCGGGTATGCACCAGTACTGACAGCCGCGAAGGCTACAGCTAATCTGACGGATAGTCAGCTAGCGGTGCCGGCAACGCAGGGAGGGGCGGACGATGGACGCGGACGAGGGCGGGCACGTGGAGGTAGCCGAGGGTGCGGGCGTGGGTGCGGGCGCGGGTGCCGGAGCGGACGCGGGCACCGGTGCGGGCACCGGTGCGGGCGCGGGCCGGGCCGAGGACGGGGGCCGGCCCGAGGACGGCCGGGCCGATCTCCTCTGGACCTCCATCGGCGGCCTGGTGCGCGACGCCGCCGCCCGCTTCGCCGGCCGCGAGGCCGTGGTCGACGGCCGGGTCCGCATCGACTACGCGCAGCTCGGCGAACGCGTCGAACGCGCCGCGGCGGCCTGCATGGCCGCCGGGGTCGAGCCGGGGGACCGGGTCGCCGTCTGGGCGCCCAACACCCTCGAATGGATCGTCTCCGCCCTCGGCGCCGTCTCCGCGGGAGCCGTCCTCGTCCCCCTCAACACCCGCTTCAAGGGCTCCGAGGCCGCCTACGTCCTCCACCGCAGCCGCGCCCGCCTCCTCTTCGTCACCGGCACCTTCCTCGGCACCTCCTACGTCGCCTCCCTGCGCCGCGCCGCCGCCGACGGCGAGGGCTCCGGGCCGCTGCCCGGCCTTCCCCACCTGGAACAGGTCGTCGTGCTCTCCGAGGACGCCCCGGACTCCTTCCGCACCTGGAAGGAGTTCCTGGCCGGCGGCGACCAGGTATCCGCCGAGGCGGTGGCCGCCCGTACGGCGGCGGTCCCCGCCACCGCCCCCTCGGACATCATCTTCACCTCCGGCACCACCGGCAGCCCCAAGGGTGCGGTCATCACCCACGCCCAGTCCCTGCGCTGCTACGAGGTGTGGAGCGAGCTCGCCGGACTGCGCGAGGGCGACCGCTACCTGATCGTGAACCCCTTCTTCCACACCTTCGGCTACAAGGCCGGCGTCATCGCCTGCCTGATGCGCGGGGCCACGATGGTCCCCCAGCCCGTCTTCAACGTGGACACCGTCCTCGCCAACATCGCCGCCGAGCGGATCTCCGTACTCCCCGGGCCGCCCACCCTGCACCAGTCCCTCCTCGACCACCCCCAGCGCGACCACCACGACCTCTCCGCCCTGCGCCTGGTCGTCACCGGCGCCGCCGTGGTCCCGCTCCAGCTCGTCGAACGGCTCCGCGGCGAGCTGCGCATCGGCACCGTCCTCACCGCGTACGGGCTATCCGAGGCCAGCGGCATCGTCACCATGTGCCGACGGGGCGACCCGGCGGAGACCATCGCGGCCACCTCGGGCCGGGCCATCCCCGGGACGGAGGTGCGCATCGCCGGGCCGGACGGACTGCCGCAGCCCACGGGAGGGGCCGGCGAGGTGTGGGTACGCGGCCACAACGTCATGCGGGGCTACTTCGAGGACCCGGCCGAAACCGCCGAGGCCATCACCCCCGAGGGCTGGCTGCGCACCGGGGACGTCGGGGTGCTCGACGCCGCCGGGAACCTGCGCATCACCGACCGGATCAAGGACATGTTCATCGTCGGCGGGTTCAACGCCTATCCCGCCGAGATCGAGCAACTCCTCGGCCTGCACCCCGACATAGCCGACGTGGCCGTGGTCGGCATCCCCGATCCGCGCCTCGGTGAAGTCGGCAAGGCGTACGCGGTCCGCCGCCCGGGCGCGGTCGTCACGGCCGACGACCTGATCGCCTGGTCGCGCCGCGAGATGGCCAACTACAAGGTCCCGCGCGAGGTGGAGTTCGTCGCCGAACTCCCGCGCAACGCGAGCGGCAAGGTCCTCAAGCGGGAGCTCCGCATCCGCTGACGCACTCCTTGCACCGGCCGGGGGCGGGGGCCCGGAAGGCCCGGTCGCACTTGTCGCAGTTCTGCAGGGGATCCGGCGGTACGAAGGCGGGGGCACGCGGCAGCGGCGCGAGCGGCGGCGGCAGCTGCGCCGCCAGCCGGTGGGCGATCAGCCCGGCCGGGTTGCGCAGCGGACTCGGCGGGTTCGCCACGAGCACGGCGACCACCGCGTCCGCGTCCGCCCCGCGCTCGAGCCAGGCCTCGACCCCGCCCACGAGGTACCGGATGTCCCGCTCCCCGAGCAGCAGCCGGGGCTCGATCCGCCGCAGCCCGACCAGCACGTCCCGCGCCACCCGCCGCCGCCAGGGGTCGTCAGGCTCCCGCGGCACGGGCAGCCGGCTCACGACCGGCGCGGGCTGCGGCTGCGGTTCTTCCCGGGGCCCCGGTGCGCGCGGGTCGTCAGGAGGCATCGTGGCCGAAGCGTCCGCGGCGGGAACCGGCGGCACCACAACCGGCGGACTCACCGCCACCGGGGGCTCCGCGGCCTCCGCTGGCTCCACGACCGCCTCGGGAGCCGCTTGCTGCTCAGGCTCCTCAGGTTCCACGGGTTCCACGGGTTCCGCAGGGCCACTCCCGCCGCGAGGCGACGTGACGGCCGCCGCCCGGGGGTGATTGTGGGACACCGTATGGGTGACGATCCGCCCGCCGGGCAGGTTTTCCAGGGAGCGTTCCAGGTACCCGAACAGGACCAGCTCCCGGAGCCCCTTGGCGATGGCGGTCTCCCCGAGCGGAAGCCGCCTGACCAGGTCCTTGATGCCGATCGGGGTGCCGTTGGGCAGCGACTGGATGTAGATCCCGAGGATCCGGGCGACCGCCGACATCTCGGGGTGCTGGATCAGGTCGTTGCTCACGACGGTGAACCGTCCGGTGAGCCGGATGTTGGAGTGTCGAACCCCGTATGTCGAGCGCGCGGGCGAGGTAAAGTGCACCGAAGCCATAGGGAAGTTGCTGCTTCCTAGTTGGTCAGGCCCTCGTTCGGGATTCGTAGTCCCGACGGGGGCCGTCTTCATGTCTGACGTCTTGTCGGGGCCGAGCATATGCCAGACAACCACCTCCGATTCAAGGCGAGTTGCCCGATTCACCCGTGTGGGTGACCAGCTCCGCAGGGGGAGGCTGGAGGGGTCTGGCAAAGGGTGCTTTCGCATATTTCTTGGGCTAAAAAAAGGATCGAGCCCCACCGCGACGCGTCCGTCCGCGACCCGGGAGAAACGACACTCCTGCGCCCAAGTCGGGCGGGTCGGTGGCGCCTTGTCGGCTCACCGCGCGGCATCCGACGGCTCGTACCAGAGGCTCGCCATCGGGGAGCGCATGGTCCAGCCCAGCGAGGAGTAGAGCGCCCGGCCGTCGGGCGTGCCGACCAGGACTCCGGTCCTTGCCCCGGCCTCGTACGCGGTGCTCTGCAGGGCGCGCATCACCAGGCCGCCGAGGCCCTTGCGCCGGTGCTCGGCGGCGGTCTCGACCTGGTCGACCACGGCATGGGCACCTGCGTGGGCGATCTGTCCACGGGCGGCGAAGTGCCCGGCGCGCGTGCGGACCAGTACGCGGGTGACGCCGCCGCGGGTCCAACTGGTGAGCGTGTAACCGGCCGGCGTCTCGGGGCCCTCGGGTGTCAGGGGGCAGGTCATCAGGAAGCCGGGAACGTCGCTCCGCCAGCCATGCCCGACCCAGGGCAGGACGGCCTCGTCCTCGGCGAACAGCTTCAGCCACGTCCCGGACGCGCTCGTCGCCGCGACGATCTTGCGCACGTCGGCCTCGGAGGGCTCCGGCAGCACGTGCCGGGCGACGTGCTTGGACTGTCCGACGTCGATCGTCCACCCCCACGGCTCGCCGATCGGGTCCGAGCCGCCGCGCGAGACGACCCAGCCGTCGATCCACATCCGTACGAGTTCACTGATCCCGGTGTCCCGCATCGCCGCGCGCCCCTTGAATGGTAATAGGTGATCTAGCCTAACGAACCTTACGCACCAGGGGTGGGGTCTGACTAGAGGAGCAGGGCGCTCCGGCCGGTCAGCCGGTGAAGGATTCGGGGCCGAAGCGACCCCAGGCCACGAAGGCGGCCAGCAGGACGTAGGCCAGGTCCACCACCACGTACGTGGTCTCGTGGCGGCGGAGCCGGACGAGCGTCGCACCCAACATGAGCAGAACCAGGCCGAGCGCGGCCAGGGGGACCAAAACCGGGGCGATGTCGAGTACGGCGGGGAGGACCAGCCCCGCCGCGGCCAGCATCTCCACGGCTCCGATGGCCTTCACGCTCCGGGCGTCGAAGTCCTCGACCCACTTCGCGCCGGCGCCGCTGGCGGCCATTTTCTCCTTCGGTGTGAACGCCTTGAACGCGCCGCCGAGCAGGTAGGCGACGGCGAGCAGTCCGGTGACGATCCACAGCGCGATGTTCATGGGGTCGGTCCTTGTGGGGTTGCGGGGCTGGGGTGGGGATCGGCGTTGGGGCGGGGGTCAGTGCTGGCCGGGCTGGTAGTCGCCGGCGGGGGTCTGGACGATGACGTTGCCGCGGTTGAAGGCGTTGATGACGGCGATCTGGGTCACCAGGGCGGCGAGCTGGTCCTCGTCGAAGTGCTTGGTGGCGTTCGCCCAGACCGCGTCGCTGACGCCGCCGGCCGCGTCGGCGATGCGGGTGGCGTCCTCGGTCAGTTCCAGGGCGGCGCGCTCGGCGTCGGTGAACACCGTGGCTTCCCGCCAAGCCGCGACCAGGTGGAGGCGTACCACGGTCTCACCGGCGGCCGTGGCCTCCTTGGTGTGCATGTCGACGCATCCGGCGCAGCCGTTGATCTGGCTGGCGCGGAGCATCACCAGCTCGCGGGTCGAGGCCGGCAGGGTCGACTCCCCGAGCACCTTGCTCGCGGCGATGATGTGCTTCCACGCCTTGAGCGCGACCGGGTTGGCGAAGAGGTTCAGGCGAGCGGTCATGGTGGATTCCTTTGTCGTTGTCGGTGGTTCGCTGTTCGTCTGTGCTGTTGTCCCTCTAAGACAGGGCACCCCCGCGCCCTGTGACAGGAGGGCGGTGTGAGCCACGCCACAGGGAGCCGATCAAGATCGACAAGGTGGGTGGCTCGGATAGCCTGCGGACGTCGTGCACGAGTCGGGGGAGGGGTTCCGTGCGGGAATCAACGGATGTGACGGGTACGGGAGATGTGGCGGACGCGGTGGGGTACCGGCCGCTGCTGTTCTCCATCGCCTACGGAATGACCGGGTCCGTGGGTGACTCGGAGGACATCGTCCAGGACGCGTTCCTCGGGCTCACCAAGGCCCACCAGGCAGGGACCGAGATAGCCGCCCCGAAGGCGTACCTGACCACCTCGGTGACGCGGCTCGGGATCAACCACCTGAGTTCGGCGCGCGTGCGGCGGGAGACGTACGTGGGGGAATGGCTGCCCGAGCCCGTCGTCGTGACCACCGACCGGCCGGGACCGGCCGAACACGCCGAACTGGCCGACTCCCTCTCGATGGCCTTCCTCGTCCTGCTGGAAGCGCTGTCGCCGGTGGAGCGGGCGGTGTTCATGCTCCGCGAGGTGTTCGGGTACGACTACCCGGAGGTGGCCCGGAGCACCGGCAAGTCCGAGGCGAACTGCCGTCAGATCTTCGCCCGCGCCAGGAAGCGCATCGCCACCGGAGGGCAGGCGGCCGACGTCGCCCCGCCCCCGGCCCGACGGGCGGAGGGCGAGGAGCTCGCCCGTACGTTCTTCGAGGCCGCGGCGGGCGGTGAGATGGACGCGCTGCTCACCATGCTCGCGCCCGACGTCGTCTGGCACGGGGACGGCGGCGGCAAGGCACGGGCGGTCGCGAAGTCGGTCACCGACCCGCTGCGCGTCGGACAGTTGCTCATCGGCGGACTCCGCCGGCTCCGCTCCCTCGGTGCCTCACTGCGCCCGGCCCTGATCAACGGCCGCCCGGGTGCCCTGATCGTCGATGCCGAGGGCCGGGTGGCCAGCGCGGTCGAGCTCGACGTGGTCGACGGCGCGGTCCGGGCGATCCACGCGGTGTCCAACCCCGACAAGCTCGCCCACCTCGGCCCGGTCTCCGACATCGGCCGCCTGCCGGAGGAACGCAAGCCCGGGAAGTGACGGCGGGCGGGCGGGCGGAGGTCCGGTGGAGAAATCAGGATGCGTCAGGATCGCTCGTCTGCGAGAGTCGCGCGCTGTGAACAGTGCTGATCTCGTGTTCCGGCGTGCGGATGCCTCCGATGCGGCCGCCATAGCCGATGTCTGGCTGCGTTCCTTCACCGCGGCCCTGCCGACCGTGCGTCGCGCGCACGGTGACGACGAGGTGCGGGGCTGGTTCTCCCACGTGGTCGTGGTGCGGTACGAGACCTGGGTGGCCGTCGCCGCGGGCTCTGTGATCGGGCTCCTGGTCCTCGACGGTGACGAGCTCGAGCAGCTCTACCTCGATCCGTCGTGGCGCGGCCGGGGTGTGGGCGACCGGTTCGTGGAGTTGGCCAAGCAGCTGCGGCCCGACGGACTGGGACTGTGGACGTTCCAGGTCAACCGCCCGGCCCGACGGTTCTACGAGCGGCACGGTTTCCTGGCGGTCGAGTACACCGACGGACTGCGCAACGAGGAGCACGAGCCGGACGTCCGCTACGCCTGGCAGTCCTAGCGGGGCGCCTCCGCCCCCCGCCGCGCCACCACCAGCCGCCAGCTGGGCGTTCCGTCCGGGCGGCGGCCGAAGTGGTGCAGGGGGAGGGTCTCCACCGTGAAGCCGGCGGCGCGGAGGTCCGTGCGGACCGGGCCGAAGGGGAAGGTGCGGTAGTACATGACGAACGGCGGGCGCCAGACGGCGTTGCGTACGCGCATCGCCGCGTCGAAGCCGGCCAGGGCCCACCAGGCGGGGCGGCTCGGCGGGATGGGTGCGCCGATGGGGAAGGCGAACACCCCGCCGGGCCGCAGCGCCGCGTGCACCCCGGAGAAGACGGCGGGGCGTTCGGCCGGGAGGAAGTGGCCGAAGGCGCCGAAGCTGACCGCCACATCGTAAGAGTTGTCGAGCGCGGCCGGCAGGGCCCGCGCGTCTGCCCGTAGGAGGTCCACCCGCTTCTCGGGGTGGGCGAGTCCGGCCTCGGCCAGCATGCCCGAGCTCAGGTCAACGCCGGTCACCCGGCCCCGGCAGAGCCGCTGCAGCATGCCGAGCCCCGCGCCGGTGCCGCAGCACACGTCGAGCCCGGTGTCGAAGGTGCCCTCGTGGCGGGCGAGCGTCTCCTCGACCGCGTCGAGCATCCGGTCGGGGGTGCGGAAGGGCGTCCGGTCGAACTTGGGGGCCAGCAGGTCGTAGCCCCGCTCGATGGAGGACAGGGCCTGTACGGCCAGTTCGCGGAGGGTCGGGCCCTGGGAAGTGAACACACGGTCAGCCTAGTGAGCGAGGGCTCCTGTGCCTGGCATTTCGGGTCCTTCGGCCCAGGGCAAAACGGGCATCCGGTGACGTAGGGTGAATCGATCCATTTTGCCAACCCTTGGGGATTTCGTGGTCAACGCCATACTGGGCGAGGTGCCGGGACCGCGCGTGGGCCGGAGCTCCACGGCCGGCAGCGCTCTGGAGAAGACCCTGCGCATCACGGAGGCGCTGACCGTGTTCGGCGGGCCGCACCGGCTCGCGGAGCTGTCTGCCGCCGCCGGGGTCCCCAAGTCCAGCACCTACCGGATCCTGGTCTCCCTCGTGGAGCAGGGCTACGCCGTCACCGACGGCGAGGGCCGCTACGGAGTCGGCCTGCGCCTGCGCACCCTGGCCGCCGAGGTCTCCACCGACCGGCCCGAAGGCATCGTCGAGCTGCTCGAATTCCTTCAGAAGTGCACCGGCCAGGCCGTCCACCTGGCACTGCGCAGCGGCCACGCCCTCACCTGCATCCGCAAGGTCGAGAGCACCCAGCCCTACCGCACCACCTCGCGCGTCGGCATGCGGATCCCCCTGCACGCCACCGCGATCGGCAAGGCCGTCCTGGCACACCTGCCGCCCGAAGAGGTCGAGTCCGTCCTGCGCGCCACCGGGATGCCCGCCCTGACCCGGCGGACCCTCACCGACCGTGAGCGCCTGACGGACGAACTGCGGACGGTCCGGGTGCGCGGCTACGCCGTCGACGAGGAGGAGTACGAGCCCTCGATGCGCTGCCTGGCCGTGCCGGTCTTCGACCGTGCGGGCGTGCCGGTGGGCGGAATCGGTCTGACCGCCGCCACCTTCCTCGGCACACGGGCGGAGCTGGAGCGGCTCTCGCCGGCGCTGCTGGAGGCCGGGCGGGGCGTGCAGCGGCTGCTCCAGCTCGGCGGAGTCAACTGACCGTCCCGCCCATGCCCGCGCCCACCCACGCGCCCACACCCACGCACACGCACGTGCGGCGGCCGCGGTGGTCCCCCTCCTGGCCACCGCGGCCGCCGTTCCCCCGTGCACCCCGTTGGTCCCCCGTGACCCCCGGTCCCCCGTGGTACGTCCTGCGGTACGGCCCGGGCCCCCGTTTCCCCCGTGTTCCCGGGCCGTACGCGTCTGTGAGACCTGCCCCCGACCTACAGGCCGGGACCGGCCGCGTGGTTGTCCATCGTCACGATGTCCTCATCCGCGGCGTGGTTGTCGAGCGGTTTGATCTCCACGCCCGCCGCGTGATTGTCCAGCGGCTTGATGTCGACATCCGACGTGTGATCGTCGAGCGGTTCGGTGGCAGCGTCGGTCGGCAGGACGTTCTCGTTCGTCGTCATCGAATCTCCTGATGGTGGGTAGGACCCGTTCGGCGATTCCCCCGAGGATCGCCGAACGGGTGGTCCTCCAGCCGACCCGGCTCCCCCCCCGGCACGTCGGGTCGATGAACCCCATTCTGGTGGGCGGCGATAAACGAACGATGAACGCCTCGTTCAGTGGGGCTCAGGCGGCGATCTCCGCCGCCAGCAGGGCCCGTACCTCGGTCAGTTCCTGTGACCCCAGCTGCGTGAACACCACCTCGGCGTCCCGCCAGCACACCCGCGCCCGGTCGCGTTGCCCCAGTTGTCGCAGCGCCCTGCCCAGCACGGTCAGCACCCTGGCACGGTTCCACTCGCCGCCGATCCCCCGCAGGGCGATGGCCTGCTCGGCGTGCGAAGCGGCCAGCGTCGGCCGGCGCGCGGCCAAGTGGACCTTGGCGAGGCGGAAGTGCGTCACGCCCTCCCACAACGGCTGCCGGTTCTCGTGGAACAGCGTGAGCGCCTTGCTGAGCTGGGAGTGCGCCTCGGAGAGCCGGTCGGCCTGGGTGAGGGCGATGCCCAGCGCGTAGCGGCCGTTGGCCAGGCGCAGGGTGAGTCCCATCCGGTCGTAGATGGCGATGCCCTGCTGGGCGAGTTCGATGGCGCTGGTGAGCCGGTCCTGCTCCACGTGGATGCGGGAGAGGTTGCACAGGGCGCTGGCCTCGCCGACGTAGTTGGCGTCGGCCCGGAAGTTTGCGATGGCCTCCAGCAGGTGCCTCTCGCCGTCGTCGTAGCGGCCCTCGTAGATGGCGATGATGCCCCGGTCGTTGGGGGCCCAGCAGCTGGGCAGTACGTCGCCGGCGGCGCGGGCGAGCAGCGTCGCCTGGCGGGCCTCGTCATCGGCCTCGGCGAAGCGGCCCGCGACCAGATGGGTGTTGGTCAGGGTGGTACGGGCGCGGCCCTCGGCGTACGGGTCCTTCGTGGCCTGCGCGGCGTCCCGCAGTGCGGCGGCGGCCGACTCGTACTGCTTGGAGTTGGCGCCCGACTCGGCGAGGTCCTTGGCCGCCCACAGCAGGTCAACGGCCCGGCGCAGCACGTCGGATGCGCCGTCCGGCCCGGGCGGGCGCGCGGCGGCCTGCCGTACGCACGCGAGCAGCGGGTCGGCCTCGGCGTACAGCCAGTCCTGGGCGGAACGCGGCTCGGTGAAGACCAGACCGGGGTAGCGGGTGGCCGACAGGTGGGCGACGAGCCGGTCGCCGGGCCGCTCCAGGCCGTACACGCCGGCGGCGGTGGCCAGGTAGAAGTCGAGGAGCCGGTCGAGGGTGGCGTCGCGCTCGCTCGGCGGCTGCTCGTCGCGCTCGGCGCATGCACGCGCGTAGAGGCGTACGAGGTCGTGGAAGCGGTACCGGCCGGGCGCGGCCGATTCGAGGAGGGAGCAGTCGACTAAAGCCTCGAGCAGGTCCTCGGTGTCGTGCTCCGGCCGGTCGAGTACGGCCGCTGCGGCCGCGAGGGAGATGTCCGGTCCGTCGGGCAGCCCCAGGAGGCGGAACGCGCGCTGCTGGGCGGGCTCCAACTGGCCGTAGCCCAGCTCGAACGTGGCCTTGACGGCGAGGTCGCCGGCCTGGAGCTCGTCCAGGCGGCGGCGCTCGTCGGCGAGTTTGGCGGCGAGGACGGAGACGGTCCAGGTGCGGCGGGCGGCGAGCCGGGAGGCGGCGATGCGGATGGCCAGCGGCAGGAACCCGCAGGCGCCGACCACGTCGAGGGCGGCCTGCCGTTCGGCGCCCACCCGCTCGGCCCCGACGATCCGGGTGAACAGCTGGAGGGCCTCGTCGGGGCTCATCACGTCGAGGTCGACGAGGTGCGCGCCGGCCAGGCCGGCCATGCGGACCCGGCTGGTGACGAGGGCGGCGCAGCCCGCGGTGCCCGGGAGCAGCGGGCGGACCTGGGCCGCGTCGCGGGCGTTGTCGAGGACGACCAGGACGCGGCGGCCGTCGAGGGTGGAGCGGTAGAGCGCGGCCCGTTCGGCGGGGGAGTCGGGGATGGAGGTGTCGGGGGTGCCGAGGGCGCGCAGGAAGGAGCCGAGGACGGCCTCGGGCTCGGCGGGGCGGGCCTCGGTGCCCTGGAGGTCGACGTAGAGCTGTCCGTCGGGGAAGTGCGGGCGGGCGGCGTGCGCGACGTACACGGCGAGGGTGGTCTTGCCGACGCCGCCGATCCCGGCGAGCGCGGAGACGGCCATGACCTGGCTCTCGGCGCCGGTGAGGATCTCGCCCAGGTCCCGGACGAAGCTGGAGCGTCCGGTGAAGTCGGCCACGGTGGCAGGCAATTGGGCGGGCCTCACGTGTGCGGGGGCGGAGGCCGGTGCGGGGTCTCCGGCGCGGGCGAGTTCGGAGTCGGCGCGCAGGATGCGCTGCTGGAGCTCGGCCAGTTCGGGGCGCGGGTCGACGCCGAGTTCGTCGGCGAGGAGCCGGCGGGTGTCGGCGTAGACGGCGAGGGCCTCGGCCTGGCGTCCGCTGCGGTAGAGGGCGAGCATCAGCAGCTCGCGCAGCCGCTCCCGCAGGGGGTGGGCGGCGGTGAGCGCGGTGAGCTCGGAGACGGCCTCGGCGTGGTGACCGAGCTCCAGGTCCAGGTCCAGGCGGGTCTCCAGCAGCTGGAGGCGCCATTCGGCGAGCCGGGTGCGTTCGGTGTCGGCGTGCGGTCCGGGTACGCCGGCCAGCGGTTCGCCGTCCCACACGTCCAGGGCGCGGCCCAGCAGCGTACGGGCGAGCGCGCGGTCGCCCTGCCCGGCGCGGGCGGCCTCGGCGTCGGCGGCGAGCGCGCGGGCGATGCCGAGGTCGAGTGCTTCGGGGCGGGGCAGGTGGATCGCGTAGCCGCCGGACTCGCTGACGAGGAGCCCGGGGTCGAGGATCTTGCGCAGGCGGGAGGCGTACGTACGGATGGTCGCGAGGGCCTGCTGCGGCGGGTCCTCGCCCCAGATGGCGTCGATGAGCTCGGGAGCGGTCGCGGTCCGGCCGTCGCGGAGCAGCAGCACGGCGAGCAGCGCCCGCTGCTGCGGGGTCCCGGAACTCAGCACCTCGGCGCCGCGCCAGGCCCGGATGGGCCCGAGTACGGAGAACCGGTTGCCCGCGGCGGTGGGGGGCTGGGCCGGCGCGGGCTCGTGCCCGGCGTTGGCCGCTTCGACCCCGGGATCCGCGGCGGCGGCGATGGCGGTGTCACCGGACTCGGGGTGGTTCCGCTGGTGCGGGATGGCCGGTGTGCCGTCCATCTGGTCTCCCCCCTGCCTTCCATAGGTGTAAGGGCCAGTCTGCCCTGTGTCGCGCGTACACGTCAGTCCGTAACGGACCCAGTCCGTACGGATCCCAAACCCGGCCCCTCCCAACCAGCTGACGGTTCGTCAGATTGGCGCTACCGTGAGGACATGGAGACCTTCCCGAAGATCATCTCGGTGGACGACCACACGGTTGAGCCCCCTCACGTCTGGCGGGACCGGCTCCCGTCCAAGTACCACGACATCGGCCCCCGCGTCGTCCGCGCCCCCCTGAAGGAAATGACCTTCCTCGGAGGCAAGTTCGCCCCCGTCATGGGGGCCAAGGGAGACGACGGACCGATAGGCGACTGGTGGGTGTACGAGGACCTGCACCGACCCCTCACCCGCCTCGACACGGCCGTCGGCTACGACCGCGACGAGATCAAGCTCGAAGTCATCACGTACGAGCAGATGCGCCCGGGCTCCTTCTCGGTTCCCGACCGGCTCGCCGACATGGACGTCAACCACGTCCAGTCCGCCCTCTGCTTCCCGACCTTCCCGCGCTTTTGCGGACAGACCTTCACCGAGGCCAAGGACCGCGAACTGGGCCTGCTCGGCGTGCGCGCCTACAACGACTGGATGGTGGAGGAGTGGTGCGGCCCCGACGCCGCCGGCCGCCTCATCCCGCTCACCCTCGTCCCGCTCTGGGACGCCCGCCTCGCCGCCGCCGAAGTCCGCCGCAACGCGGCCCGCGGCGTCCGCGCGGTCGCCTTCTCGGAGATCCCGCCCCACCTCGGGCTCCCCTCCATCCACACGGACGAGTGGGACCCCTTCCTGGAAGCGTGCAACGAGACCGGCACGGTCATCGCCATGCACATCGGATCCTCCTCGCGCATGCCCTCCACCTCGGCGGACGCCCCGCCGGCCGTCGGCTCCACCATCACCTTCGCCAACTGCTGCTTCTCGATGGTGGACTGGCTGATGAGCGGCAAGTTCGAACGCTTCCCGAACCTCAAGATCATGTACGCGGAGGGCCAGATCGGCTGGATCCCGTACATCCTCGAGCGGGCGAACGTCGTCTGGGAGGAGAACCGAGGCTGGGGCGGCGTCGCCGACAAGGTGCTGCGCCCGCCGTCCGAGCTCTTCGCGGAACACGTCTTCGGCTGCTTCTTCGACGACGCCTTCGGCCTGAAGAACCTGGACTCCATCGGCGTCGCCAACGTCCTCTACGAGACCGACTACCCCCACTCGGACTCCACGTGGCCCAAGTCGCGCGAGGTGGGCGAGTCCCAGATGGGCCACCTGGCCCCGGACGTGGTGGACCGCATCGTGCGCGGCAACGCGATCGATTTGTTGGGCCTGACCCCGGAGGGCCTCTGGCCGGGGGCGTAACGAGGCGGCCGGCCGGCCGTAGGCGATGGGCGGCGGCCCCGGGGAACCCTCCCGGGGCCGCCGTTCGGCCGCTGCCCTCCCTTCGGCTGATACGGGGTCCGCCCGACCGGTCGAGTGCGAGACTCGGTGGGAACGTGACGGTCGATCCGAGGAGTTCAGGGAATGGCAACAGGCGCCTACGAAGGGCTGGTTCCGGAACCAGCCGCACGCGGACAGCGAGTCCTCGACCTCCTGGACAAGGCGATAGGCGCGCAAAGCCCGCTGGTGCGCAAGAACGTCGCCCGAGCCCGCCAGCGGAACCCGCAGGCGACACCGGCAGAGGTGGTCCGCACTCTGGAGCGGATGTACGTCAGCGCCCTGACCGGGACGGGCGCCGCGGTGGGAGGCGCCGCGGCCGCGCCCGGCGTCGGCACGGGAGTCGCACTGGCGCTGACGGCGGGCGAGGTCCTGTCGTCCCTCGAGCTGAGCGCCCTCTTCGCGCTGTCGATCGCCGAGGTCCACGGCGTACCCATCGACGAGGTCGAGCGCCGCCGGACGATCGTGTTGGGAATCATGCTCGGGGGGTCCGGCTCCGCCACCATCACGAAAATGGCCGAGCGTACGGGACAGCACTGGGGGCGACAGGTCGTCGCCAAGGTGCCCATCGAGACGTTGCGCCAGATCAACAAGATCTTGGGGACGAACTTCATCACGAAGTACGGGACCAAGCAGGGCATCATCGTTCTCGGCCGGGTGGCACCGTTCGGCATCGGAGCGGTGATCGGCGGTGGCGCCAACGCCGCCATGGCCACACTGGCCGTACGGGCCGGGCGCCGGGCGTTCGGCCCGGCTCCGGAGTCGTGGCCGGGGCAGATGAGCAGTGCACCGCCGCCGTCCGAGGGCGTGAGGGCGGACGCGCCCGAGGGCGTGCGCCAGGAAGCGCCCTAGACGGTCCGGAGCCAGGCGGGGATCCGCCGGTACGCCGCTTGCGGTGGTCGCTGCGGGCAAGGCATGCTTCGCCGCGGCACAGTGGGGGGGGTGTCTGTGGTGGACAAGCGGACGGTGGGGACCACGGTGACCGTGGTGATGTGCGTGGTGGCGGCCCTGGGCGCGTCCGCGGCCATGACGCAGGTGGTACCGGCCGACGACGGCAAACCCGCCGCGCACGCGAAGACCACGCCGCCGACTCCCCCGACCACCCTCCCGTCACCATCGCGATCCCCTGCGCGTTCCGCCGGGCCTTCCACCGGGCCTTCCACCGCACCTTCCGCGAAGGAAGCACCGCTGCCCGGCGGCCAGACCCCCGGGCCGTCGAGTTCGGCCCGAGTGCCGGGCGGGCATGCAGGCTTCACCGGGACACTGTTCGAGGGCGAGGTGACCGGCGACCACTTCTGCACGGCGACCGTCGTGCACAGCCCCGGGCGGAACCTGATCGTCACGGCCGGCCACTGCCTACTGGCCGGCCGGGCCGGTGAAGGCGGCGCCGACTTCGCACCCGCGTACGCCGACGGGCGGGCCCCGTACGGCACCTGGAAGATCGCGGAGGTCTTCGAAGACCCCCACTGGTCCGACGAGACGAACGACGACTACGACCTCGCCTTCGCCCGCCTCGCCCCCGACGCCTCGGGCCGCAACATCGAGGACGTCACCGGCGCCGCCGTACTGGACACCACGGGCCGCACGGACGAGGCGGTCACGGTGACGGGCTACCCGGCGGACCGCAAGGTCCCGCGCACCTGCACGTCCCGCGCGGTCCGGCTGACGGCAACGGAACAGCGCTTCGACTGCGCGGACTTCCCGGTCGGCACGAGCGGCAGCGCATGGATCGCCGGCGACGGAAAGATCATCGGGGTCCTGACGGGCGGGGACACGGACGACGTCTCGACGAGCACGATCCTGAACGACTACGCGGCGGCGCTGTACACGCGGGCGACGGGCGGAGCCGCGGGGTGAGTGGCGGGGAGCGGCGCAGTCGCGGACTGGTGGACTGGGGCATGCCGTGTAGCGAGCCCTTGTCACCGGCCGTCATGGGAACGGGCCCAGCCGGGACGGCGTGTGAGCGTCAGGTATTCATGGCCGCTCGGTCGGACTCACTGCGCAGAACGCAGAACTCGTTGCCTTCAGGATCGGCAAGGACTGCCCAGCCGGAACCATCGGGATTCCGATGGTCGGCGACAAAGGCGGCGCCCAGGCCCAACAGCCGGTCCACTTCCTGATCGCGCGAGGTCTCGGGGCGCAAGCACAGATGGATCCGGTTCTTGACCGTCTTGGCCTCGGGCACCTGGTTGAAGTACAGCACCGGGCCCTCCGCCAGCTGCACCTGAGTCTCCAGGGCGCCCGGCCCGTCCTCCGGATGCAGCGGACGGCCGGTCACGCTGCTCCAGAACCGAGCGAGCTCGTAGGCATCCGCACAGTCGATCGCCACGTTCTGCAATATCGAGACCATGCCCGCACCCTTCCCGATCTTCGCGCGGAACGCCAAACGCCAAACGCGGAACGCCGAACGCCGAACGCCGAACGCCAACGGGCTGGGGATTCCTGCGGGGCCCCGGGCGCGGCCGAACTGCTCGTGTTCGTCCGGGGGAGGTCCGGGGCCTTGCCGCGCTGATCGGGTCGTCAGTTGAGGAATCCCAGATGCACGGGCGCGGTGGGGGCTTCGTTGAGCAACTCGGCCAGCCGCGGGGGCCACAGCGCTTCCCCGAGGGTGGCGAGGTTCTGCCGGGGCAGCCAGCGCCAGTGGGCTTCGGGATACTCCGGGACGGGATCGCGGTGCGGGCCCGTAGTGACGTAGATGTGCTCGTGCTGGCGCACGGGGATGCCCTGGTGGGTGAAGTCGTGCTCCCAGGTGCAGAGCAACCGCTCGGGCTCGAGATCCGTCCAGCCCGTCTCCTCCCGCAACTCCCGCCGGACGCAATCCTCGGGCGTCTCCCCGGGATCGATGCCACCGCCGGGCGGCAACCAGTGGACGCCGACTTCCACGTTGTTCTCGCGGAACAGGAACACGGATCCGGCGGGGTTGAGGACGACAATTCTTGCTGCCTGCCGTGGAATTCGCATCAGACCAGCGTACGACGGGGGGTGTGGGGACGGGAGGGGTTGGACGGGTTTGGGGGGTGGGGATGGGCGGCTTGTGCTGCGGGCTGGTCGGGGGCTGCGTGAGTGCCGGTGGGCGTCCCGGGAGTCTTGTGTCCTTCCGTGGTGGGACGGCCCGTCAAGGGCGCTCCCTGCGGTCGCGTCGCTTCGCGATGGCCTTCGGCCACCCTTGACG
>NZ_JAPNLJ010000062.1 GCF_026627445.1 Streptomyces sp. H27-H1 | reverse complement strand
CGGGGGGACGGAGACTTCGGGCGCGCCCCACCGGGCGCGGGCGGAGCGTGCGCCGGGCCGGACAGCGGTGTCGGTGCGCCGCGCCGCCTCCCGCTCGCCCCGGAGGGACTCCATGAGCATCCGTACCGTCCGCGACGTCTACGTCGTCGACGCCGTCCGCACCCCGATCGGGAAGTTCGGCGGCGCCCTCGCCGGGATCCGCCCCGACGACCTGGCCGCCCACGTGGTGCGCGCGCTCGTGGACCGTACGCCCGCACTGGACCCGGCCCGCATCGACGACGTCGTCTTCGGAGACGCCAACGGCGCCGGCGAGGACAACCGCGACGTGGCCCGCATGGCGGTGCTGCTCGCCGGGCTCCCCGTGACCGTGCCCGGAGTCACCGTCAACCGCCTCTGCGGCTCCGGGCTCGAAGCCGTCGTCCAGGCGGCCCGCGCCATCGCGCTCGGCGACGCCTCCGTCGCCATCGCCGGCGGTGTCGAGTCCATGAGCCGGGCGCCCTGGGTGGTGCAGAAGCCGGAGCGCGCCTTCCCCGCCGGGCACCAGCAGATGTGGTCGACCACGCTCGGCTGGCGGATGACCAACCCCCGGATGCCCGCGGAGTGGGCCGGTTCCCTCGGTGAGGGCGCCGAGCTGGTCGCGGACAAGCACGGCATCACCCGCGAGGCGCAGGACGCCTTCGCGCTGGCGAGCCACCGCAAGGCGGCGGCCGCCTGGGCCGCCGGGCAGTACGACCCCGAGGTGGTCCCGTACGCGGGTGTGGACCTCGTACGCGACGAGTGCATCCGGGAGGGTTCCACTCCCGAGGCTCTCGCGCGTCTGAAGCCCGCCTTCCGCGGTGACGGCAGCGGCACGGTCACGGCGGGCAACGCCTCGCCGCTCAACGACGGCGCCGCCGCACTGCTGTTGACGGACGAGGAGGGTCTCGCCGCCACCGGCCGGGAGCCGCTGGCCCGGATCAGCGCGTCGGCGGTCACCGGGATCGAACCCCAGCTCTTCGGCCTGGGGCCGGTGGAGGCCGTCGAGCGAGCGCTCGCCAAGGCGGGCCGAGGTTTCGCCGATCTGGCCGCCTTCGAACTCAACGAGGCTTTCGCCGCGCAGGCGTTGGGATGCCTCGCCGCCTGGCCCGAGCTGGACCCGGCCGTGGTCAATCCGCGTGGCGGGGCCATCGCGATCGGGCACCCGCTCGGCGCTTCGGGTGCCCGGCTGGCGGGTTCGGTGGCGCACCAGCTCGCGGCGGCCGGATCCGGTACCGGGGTCGCGGCTCTGTGCATCGGTGTGGGGCAGGGCATCGCCCTCGTTCTGGAGCGCTGATCGCCTCCCCCTGGGCATTCGATCGTTTCCGGTCATACTCGGCTGGCAACTGCCCGACAACTGAACAGAATTGATGCCTCCGGTGCGGTGGGATGGCACGATGGCGCCTGCTGCCGCCCCCCCCCGCCACGCTCGCCGCAACCGGAGGCCCCGCGCCATGCCGCTCCTCGATCCGACGCTCTGGCAGGACGGACCCACCCTCACCGGAGGGACCGCCGCGGTCGTCGAACCCGCCACCGGCCAGACCCTCGCCACCATCGACCTGGCCTCCCCGGCCGATATCGCCGAGGTCGCCGTACGGGCCCACGCGGCCCAGCGGGACTGGGCGCGGGCCACGCACCTGGAGCGGTCGGCCGTGCTGCGCCGGGCCGGGGACCTGTTCACCGCCCATGCCGACGAGCTGCGGGACTGGCTGGTGCGGGAGTCCGGATCCATCCCGGGCAAGGCCGACTTCGAGCTGCACGTCGCCGCGCAGGAGTGTTACGAGGCCGCGGCCCTGGCCTCGCGTCCGACCGGGCAGGTGCTGCCGAGCGAGGCGCCGCGGCTGTCCTTCACCCGCCGAGAACCGGTCGGTGTGGTGGGGGTGGTGGCGCCCTTCAACGCACCGCTGATCCTCTCGATCCGCTCCGTGGCGCCCGCGCTCGCCCTCGGCAACGCGGTGCTCCTCAAGCCGGACCGCCGTACCGCGGTCTGTGGCGGGCTCGCACTCGCTGCCGTCTTCGCGGCGGCCGGCCTGCCGGGCGGACTGCTGCACGTCCTGCCCGGCGGCGCGGAAACGGGCGCGGCGGTGATCGCCGACCCCCTGGTCAGGGTGGTGTCGTTCACCGGATCCACCGCGAGCGGCCGGGCCGTCGGTGAACTGGCGGGCCGTCACCTCAAGCGCGCCCACCTCGAGTTGGGCGGAAACTCGGCGCTCGTCGTGCTCCGCGACGCGGACGTGGAGGCGGCGGTCGCGCAGGCCTCCTGGGGCTCCTTCTTCCACCAGGGCCAGATCTGCATGACGGCCGGCCGGCACCTCGTGCACGCCTCGCTCTACGACGAGTACGTGGAGCGGCTCGCCGCGCGCGCGGAGGAGCTCGCGGTCGGAGACCCGTACCGCGAGCGGGTGCACCTGGGGCCCCTCATCGACCGGTCCCAGCTGGACCGGGTCCACGGCCTGGTGGAAGCCAGCACCGCGCAGGGCGCCAAGCTCGTCGCGGGCGGCGCCCACCAGGACCTGTTCTACCGGCCCACGGTGCTGGCGGGCGCCGGCGACGACAGCCCCGCCTACGCCGAGGAGGTCTTCGGCCCGGTCGCGCCCGTACGGTCCTTCGCGACGGAGGACGAGGCCGTGGAGCTGGCCTCCGCCGGCCCCTACGGGCTCTCCCTCGGGATCGTCACCGGTGACGCGGCGCGCGGGCTGGACCTGGCCGCGCGGATCCCGGTCGGGACGGCGCACGTCAACGATCAGACGGTGAACGACGAGGCGGTGGCCCCCTTCGGCGGCATCGGCGCGTCCGGCACCGGCGCCCGCTTCGGAGGCGAGGCGAACCTCGACGCCTTCACCGAGCTGCGGTGGACCACGCTCCGCGCCGCTCCGGGCGGGCATCCGTTCTAGGGTGTGTACGGTCCGTTCGGGCACGGCCAGGAATGCTTCGAGCCGGTCGTTCGTTCAGGGGACAAGCAGCGAGAACAAGCAGCACAGCACTCAGGAGGACTGGAATACCGTGGCTACCGTCGAACTGACCAAGGAGAACTTCGACCGGACGGTGAGCGAGAACTCGTTCGTCCTGATCGACTTCTGGGCGGGCTGGTGCCGTCCCTGCCTGCAGTTCGCCCCGGTCTACGAGAAGGCCTCCGAGGCCAATCCCGACCTGGTCTTCGCCAAGGTGGACACCGAGGCGCAGCAGGAACTCGCCAGTGCCTTCCAGATCAGTTCGATCCCGACCCTCATGATCGTCCGGGACCAGGTCGCGATCTTCTCGCAGCCCGGCGCGCTGCCCGAAGCCGCGCTGACGGACCTCATCGCCCAGGCCCGGGCGCTGGACATGGACGAGGTGCGGACGAAGATCGCCGCCGAGCAGGACGCCGCCGCTGCCGAGGAGCCCGGCACGCCGGACGCCTGATCACGTGACGGGCTCCCGCCGTGCGTGAGACTGGCCCGTATGACTGAAGCGGTGGAGTACGACGTAGTGGTCCTCGGTGGGGGACCGGCCGGTGAGAACGTCGTGGACCGGACCCGCGCCGCCGGGCTGAGCACGGCGCTGGTCGAGAGCGAGCTGGTGGGCGGCGAGTGCTCGTACTGGGCCTGCGTGCCCAGCAAGGCGCTGCTGCGCCCGGCGCTGGCCCGGGCCGACGCGCGCCGGGTGCCCGGTCTCGCGGGGTCCGTGGCCGGCCCGCTGGACGCGGAAGCGGTGTTCGCGCACCGCGACTACTGGACGGGGAGCTGGAAGGACGACGGCCAGATCGACTGGCTGGAGTCGGTCGGCGCCCACGTGTACCGGGGCCACGGGCGGCTCTACGGAGTCCGCAAGGTCGCCGTCACCAGCCCGGAGGGGGAGCACCACGTGCTCTCCGCCCGGCACGCGGTCGTCGTCGCGACCGGCACCCGGGCCGTGATCCCGGACCTGCCGGGCATGCGGGACGCCCGCCCGTGGACCAGCCGCGAAGCCACTTCCGCGCAGGCTGCGCCGGGCCGGCTGCTGGTCGTCGGCGGATCGGTGGTGGCCACCGAGATGGCCACGGCCTGGCAGGCACTCGGTTCCGAGGTGACCCTGCTCGTACGGGGCTCCGGGCTTCTGCCGCGCATGGAGCCCTTCGCCGGGGAACTGGTCGCCGATGCGCTGCGCGAGGCCGGAGCGGTGGTCCGTACGGGTGTGGCCGTCGAGTCGGTCGTACGGGACGGCTCGACCGGGCCCGTCACCGTGGTGCTCGCAGGCGGCGAGACGGTGGAGGGCGACGAACTGCTGATGGCGACGGGCCGGTCCCCGCGCACCGAGGACATCGGGCTGGACACCGTCGGGCTCACCCCGGGCGGCTGGATCGCGGTGGACGACAGCTGCCGGGTCCCGGGGATCGACTGGCTGTACGCGGTCGGCGACGTCAACCACCGGGCGCTGCTCACCCATCAAGGGAAGTACCAGGCCCGGATCGCGGGCTCCGTCATCGCCGCCCGCGCGGCGGGCAACGCGGCGCTGGACGACGGCCGTTGGGGAACGCACGCGGCGACGGCCGACACCGAGGCGCTTCCCCAGGCCGTGTTCACCGACCCGGAGGCCGCGTCGGTGGGCCTCACCCTCGCGGAGGCGCAGCGGGCCGGCCACCGGGTCCGGGCCGTGGACTACGACCTCGGCAAGGTCTCCGGAGCGGGCCTGTACGCCGACGGATACCGGGGCCGGGCCCGCATGGTGGTGGACCTGGACCGCGAGATCCTGCTCGGCGTCACCTTCGTCGGGCCGGGCGCGGCCGAGCTCCTGCACGCGGCGACCATCGCCATCGTGGGGCAGGTGCCGATCGAGCGGCTGTGGCACGCGGTTCCGGCGTTTCCGACGATCAGCGAGATCTGGCTGCGGCTGCTGGAGACGTACCGCGGGTAGCTGGGGAGGCGGAGAGGGGTCCTCGGGCGCCGCCCGATCCGGCCGGGGCCCGATCAGGGCAGGGCTACCCGATCCGGCCGGCGCCACCCGTGTCGGCCGGCCGGGGCCATCCGTGTCGGCCGGACGCCGCCTCTGCCGGTCCAGCTCCTTGCCCCGCCACGCCGGACCCCCCGTATCCCCGCGGGCATACAATTCCCAGCTCCCGGACCGAAGGAGCTCTGCCCGTGATCGTGATGGCCCACCTCGGCGACGTCCACCTCGACGGCGGCGATCGGGCCGCCGAGCGGACCCGCGCCGTCATGGAGTACCTGGAGGGGCTCCCGTACGAGCTCGACGCGGTGCTGGTGAGCGGCGACATCGCCGATCACGGGCGCGCGGACGAGTACGAGGAGGCGCGCAAAGCCCTCGGCTCACGCCATCCGCTGGTCGTCTGCCCCGGGAACCACGACGACCGCACCGCCTTCCGGCGGGTCCTGCTGGCGCAGGAGGGGCGCCCATCCGGGGCCCCGGTCGACCAGGTGCTGCGCGGCGACGGCTTCGTCCTCGCGGTGTGCGATTCCTCCGTACCCGGTGAACACCAGGGCTACTTGGAGGACTCGACGATCGCCTGGCTGGACGGGGTGCTCACCGACACCCCGCGCGAGGTGCCGGTCCTGGTCGCCTTCCACCACCCGCCCGTGCCGCTGCACATCCCGTACGTGGACGGCATCCGGCAGTTCGGCGAGGAGCGGCTCGCGGCGCTCGTCGAGCGGCATCCGCACCTGAAGGCGTTCCTGTGCGGGCACGCCCACACCGGCGCGGCGACCACCTTCGCCGGGCGCCCGCTGCTCGTGGCTCCGGGCGTGGTCTCCACGACACGGCTCCCGTGGGAGGCGGCGTCCGGCGACAGCGAGTACGTCCATCTCGACGAGCCGCCGGCCGTGGCCTTCCACGTGATCGGTGAGGACGGCCGCCTGACGACCCACTACAGGGTGGTCGTGGCCCGCCGGTAGCCGGAGCCGTCGCGGGTCCGGGTGAGGTGCCCGGCGATGACCAGGTACCGCCGCAGCGCCGCGCAGTCCTCGTGGACGGTGAGCAGCAGCCCGTTCACCTCGGGCTCCGTGTAGTCCCGGCCCTCCACGAAGAGGGTCTCGGTGAGGTGGCCGAGCAACTGCTCGCGGCGGGCCGCCTTGCGCGGGATGACCGTGAGGCGGCCGGCGGCGGTGAAGAGGTCGGCGACGCCGCGTCGCGTCGGTGCATGGGTCTCTACGGTGCTCTGTGACATGCCGAGGAGCTTCACCCGGCCGACCGCCGCGGGGCAACGGGATTTCCCCGCGCGGGGCCTGAGGCGGCCCCTCCCGCTGCCCCGGGCGAACTCGACGGCCACGACCTCGCCCGCCAGCGGACGCGCCACCGCCACCGCCTCGGTGATGTGCCGCAGCCGCGTGGCCGAAAGCTGCTCCAGCCCCTCCGCGCCGATCACGTGCGCCCTGAACAGCGCGACGAACCGGTCCGCGGACGCGGCCGCCTGCGTGTGTACGAAGTCCCCCGCGTTCAGGACCTCGCCGAGCGGCACCCCCGCCCGCAGCAGCGTCAGCGTCGCCTCCGGCATCCGCCGACTGCGATGCGTGAGCAGGTCCCCGTCGATCGTCACGTACCCGAGCCCCGCCACCCGCCGGGTGTCCTCGGGGGAGGCGGTGGGGCCGAACGGCTTCCAGGCCCCGCAGTTGGGGCAGGCCGCCGCCGTGCTCCCAGGCTGACCTGCCGACGGGCCTACCGGCGGGCTGGCGAAGGGTGAACCGACGGCCGCCGCAGCGGACGTAGCGGCAGGTCACGCACCCCGGGGCTGCTCGCGCCGCTTGACCGCCCGCAGGACGACGAACTTCGGCTCGCTCGCGGCGACTTCACTGTTGCCGAAGAGGCGGCGCAGATGGGTGTGGTACCCCATGTGGCGGTTGGCCACGACCCACAGTTCTCCGCCCGGCCGCAGCACCTTGCGCGACTGCGCGAACATCCGCAGCGCCGTTGCGTCCGTCGTCGCCTGGTGGGAGTGGAAGGGCGGGTTGCAGAGCACCAGGTCCACCGAAGCGGGCGGCAGCATCGCGACACCGTCCCCGACGAGGAACTCCGCTCGGTCCAGGCGTCCTTGGATGTTCGCGCGGTACGTCGCCTCCGCCGAGGCCACCGCCTGGTACGACTCGTCCGTGAACACGACCTCGGCATCCGGGTCGGCCACCGCGACCGCCGTACCGACGATGCCGTTGCCGCAGCCCAGGTCGACGACGCGGGCCCCGTCCGTGTTGGTCGGAATGCTCTGGAGGAAGAAGCGGGTGCCGACGTCGAGGCGGTCCGCGCAGAAGATCCCGGCGTGGTTGACCACGGTCAGACCGGAGCCCGACCCGGCATCCTGGTCGACGGTGTACGTCACCGGCCAGGGCCCGTCGGTCCTCGGGTGAACGGCCCCGGGGTTCCCGGGCGTGCAGAAGATCAGCCGGGCCTTCTTCTCGGCCAGCGAGGTCTTCGTCGGACCAAGGATCTTCTCGAAGAGCCGCAGCGTGGAGGTGTGGATCTCCTTCACCATGCCGGCGCCGACGACCACGGTCCCGGCGTGCACGTGTGGAGCGACGCGGTACAGCTGGTCCTCCAGCAGCGCCAGGCTCTTGGGCACCCGCACCAGGAGTACGTCGATCCGCTCCGGCGGCGCGTCCTGCGTCGTCAGCAGGGTCACCGTGCTCTTGGCGGTCCCGATGCCGTTGCGGTCCAGATTGGCCGCGGTGGCGGAGCGGGTCAGGACGGAGTCGGTGATCTGGGTGGGGTGGTGTGCGGCCAGCGCCGTCGTCAGCGCCCCCCAGCGGTCGCCGATCACGGTGATCTGCCCGGCACCGGCCAGATCCACCGGGCCGCGTTCACCCGTACCGGATTCGAGGTGGTGGAGCAGGTACTCGTCGGCGGCGTCCCATGCGCGGAGCCGGTCGCGCGGGTCCTCGGGGAAGCGGGCGAGCTCGTAGGAGCCGGAAGGCGTGGTCAGACGGTTCATATTGTCCCCAGGCTAACCGAGGGACCGCCCCGGTCCCGCACGGGCGGGGCCGGGAGAGTGGCCGGCGCGGTACGGCGGCGCCACAGGGACGCCGGTCCCATGCCGGTTCGATACCGCTACTCCGGGAACTCCCCGGCCATCGCGGCGGCGATCCGCAGGTACGGAGCCGCGTCGGCGGCCCGCCCCTGGCGCTCCAGGGTCCGCCCGAGCATCAGCTGCGCGTAGTCCTCCACGGGCCAGCGCTCCAGGATCGCGCGGAGCTCGCCCTCGGCCCGGGAGAGCTGCGCCGAGTGGTAGTAGGCGCGGGCCAGCAGCAGCCGGGGCGCCAGCAGCTCGGGGGCCTCGGCCGCCACGCCGTGCAGGACCCGGGCGGCGGTCGCGTACTCCTTCGCGTCGAAGAAGAGCCTGCCGCGGTCCCAGCGCTCGGCCGCGCTCCCGTGCTCCAGGTAGACCTGCTGCTGCTTCAGGTAGTCCTGCTGCGCGTCCATCGGATCCCTTCCGCCCTACAGGTGCTGTGCCGTGCTCGCCGTCGCTGTGTCCGGCTGCTCCAACACGTGGATCCGGACGCACATTCCCATGACCCCCGCGGCGGCGACGCGACTAAGTTGTGCGGTATGAGCAATCTCGATCGCCAGCCCGCTCTCTCCACCTGCGGCGGCCGCGGTTTCGTCGTCGCCGAGCCCGTACGCGAGCTTCTGAGCCCGCGCACCGTCAAACTCGGCGACTCCACCGAGGTCCGCCGCCTCCTGCCGAACCTGGGCCGCCGCATGGTCGGCGCCTGGTGCTTCGTAGACCACTACGGCCCGGACGACATCGCCGACGAGCCGGGCATGGCCGTGGCTCCGCACCCCCACTCCGGGCTCCAGACGGTCAGCTGGCTCCACGAGGGCGAGGTGTTGCACCGTGACAGCGTCGGCAGCCTGGCGACGATCCGCCCGCGCGAACTCGGCCTGATGACCTCCGGCGGGGGCATCAGCCACTCCGAGGAGAGCCCGCGCCCGCACGCCCGCTTCCTGCACGGCGCCCAGCTGTGGGTGGCCCTCCCGGACGCACACCGCGACGTGGACCCGCACTTCCAGCACCATGCGCAGCTCCCACAGGTCACCGCCCCGGGCCTGACGGCGACGGTCATCCTGGGCACCCTGGACTCGGCGACCTCGCCCGGAACCGCGTACAGCCCGATCGTCGGCGCGGACCTGGCCCTGGCGGCGGGCACGGAGACCCGGCTCCCGCTGAACCCGGACTTCGAGTACGCGGTCCTGTCGATGTCGGGCGAGGCCCACGTCGACGGAGTCCCGCTCCTCCCGGGGTCAATGCTCTACCTCGGCTGCGGCCGCACGGACCTTGCCCTGCGCGCGGTCTCGGACGCCGGCCTGATGCTGCTGGGCGGCGAGCCGTTCGAGGAGGAGATCGTGATGTTCTGGAACTGGATCGGACGGTCCCAAGAGGATATCGCAGGCTTCCGCGAGGACTGGGTGAACGGGACCCGATACGGCGAGGTGAAGGGCTACGACGGCCCTCCGATTCCAGCCCCGGAACTGCCCCCAACTCGCCTGAAGCCCAGGGGCAGGACGCGCTGACCTGTGTTGATGTAGTCCTGAACGGGCAAACGTGTGACGCCTGCCGTCCTTCCGTTTTCTGAGGTCGATTGGCGACCGAGGCGATCTCCGCAAGAGCATCTTGATCTTGGTCTGGCGTCTCATGTGGATCAGACTGTGGTCAGGTCTAGTCCAACGAATACTGACCCTTTGCTGACTCTGCTGACGAGTAGTTAGATCAGCTGGGATAGGGCTCTGCGGAGCTTTGCTCACACGCGGCTCGGGTCAAGGGGTGGGCCCGGCTCAGCTTGGGTCTTCGGTAGGACTGGGTTCAGGGGGGCATCTTGGTCTCGTTGCGCCAGCCATACTTGAAGGCGGCAGGCAGGCTGCGCAGTTGTGTGAAGCCAACAAATTGCTTGGTTCCTCCAGGTAGCGCGGATCTGGGGCGCTACCTGTTGCCGGGTGTGGTGCCGAATCGCTGACTCGCTCGACGCGCACGGGTTGCTCGGTGAGGCGGCACGTCCGTGTGATGGGTTCATCGGAAGGCGTCACGCCCGGGGGCACGCACCGCGCCCCTACAAGCTCGTCGCCGGTCGCAACGCGAAGATCCAGCTCAAGGTGCCCGACGTGCAGGCCAGGGTCGAACAGCGGAGACTTTCATCCTGGTCTGCGGTCAAGTTTGAAGGGCGGAGTCCAGGTGTCGCCGCACGGGCTCGAAGAGCCCATACGGGATGTACCGCGGGATCTCCCACGGAGCCACCCATGCGACCTCAGCGATCTCATCGAGGTCCGCGACGTGCGCGGTCCCGCCGACTACCTCGCAGGCCGTGTACGACACAGGCCGGCCGGTGATCGGATGGACGCGCTCTCCCAGCCTGCTGACGGCGACCACGTCCAGGCCCGCCTCTTCCTTCGTCTCGCGGACGGCGGCTTCCTCAAAAGTCTCGCCCTGCTCGACCTTGCCTGCCGGGAACTGCCAGGAGAGTCGGCCCTCCGCGACCCGTCGCTTGACCAGCAGGACACGCCCCTCATGAACCACCACCGCACCTGCTACCCAAAGCGCGGGTCCAGCGTCGCTGTTCAGCGCTACCTCTCGGTCACTCACGATGCTCCTGCCGTCCGGGGTGAGGGACGAGAGCTGGCGGGAGGCCAGTCAATCTCGCGCATCCCTTGTTGCTGCTGATGAGTTGAACGGGTGCGCTCTGCGATTTTCATCCCTCGAAGAGTCCTTCCTCAGTCGGGGCCGATGCTGCTGCCTCCTGCTGGGCGCGCTCGAACTCGAGCTGCCACGCTCGTGCCTCGGCGTAGGCGACGTGGACCATGCTGCCCGGACACAGCACCAGCGCGCGGGGTTCGGTCTTGTGGTCCTTTACCGACCCGTACCCGATCCGTTTCGTACCGAGCAGGGCGTGGGGGACGGAGCAAGAGGGGCATGGAGCCTTCGGGAGCGTCGCCATATCGCCAGGATGACCGCATGAGCCCCACCGCGAAAGGGAGCGCACAGCGCGCGCACTGCGGCACGCTGATGAACGACTGTCGGGAGCCTGCCTGCCGTGTTTTATCGAGTTTGTGGCCAGATCATCTCCGCGAGCCGCTGGAAGTCCGGCCCGGCGCCGCCGGAACGAGCCCCCGCATGGGGGGCTTCGAACGGAACGCCGTTCCACGGAGGTGATCAGCCCTCCCTGTCCAAGACCTTTTGCCGGCCGGGGTAGCCGATATACGCCACTGGACGAGCAGCAGTTTCAGCAGGCCAGGTCAGTTGCAGGCGGTTTCCTCGAAGTCGTCGTTGAGACAGCGATCACGGCCCGGAGTCACCGTGGTCGTGGCAGTTGATGGGCGGCTGCCGCCGTCTGTCTTTTCCTGTGCTTCCTGTGCGGCTTCAGCCGCCCGGCCACCGCGGGGCGGTGTGCGGCCGGAAGCATGTGACGGTTCGCGCCGTCGAGGTGGAGAGGGGGCCCGGGCGTGTCACCGGGGCACCGGGTCACGGGGGCACCGGGTCCGGTGAGACGGTGCGACCGCGTCTCGGCGAAAAACGATTGAGACGGCAACCTTTCCGCTCCGAGTGGCCACTAAGGGGTGTACCGACGAGGGCGAGCCCTGGTCAGCGGCGCTACGCCATCTATTTCAACACCCGATCGGAGCCCCACGTGTCACCACACGACCCGAGATCCGCAGAGCAGCCGATGCCTCGGGGGCGCACGCCCCGCCGTAGCCGGATGCTCCGGCATCTTGCCCTGGGGGCGGTGGCGGTGCTCGCCGCCTCGGCCGGTGTCGGCGCCCTGGCGCCCAGCGCGGGCGCCGCAACGACCGTCGGCATCAGTGTGGATGCCGGTACCTCCTTGGGCACGGTGCCCGGCAGTGGTGTCGGCCTCAACACGGGCTTCGGCGACGAGCACATGGGCGACGCCAAGGTGACATCGCTCATGAAGGCCGCGGGAGTCCGGCAGCTGCGCTATCCCGGCGGCTCCGGCGCGGACGACTACCACTGGAAGACCCACACCTCCGGCGACGGCAAGGGCTGGATCCCCTCCAACACCGACTTCGACCACTTCATGGCCACCGCGAAGACGGTCGGCGCCCAGCCGATCCTGACCGCGAACTACGGCTCCGGCACCCCCCAGGAAGCCGCCGACTGGGTCAAGTACGCCAACGTCGACAAAGGCTACGGCGTGAAGTACTGGGAGATCGGCAACGAGGTCTACGGCAACGGGCACTACGGCGACGGCAAGGGCTGGGAACTTGATAAGCACGCTGACAAGAGCCCGACGGCGTACGCGAACAACCTGATCGCCTACGCGAAGGCGATGAAGGCCGTGGACCCGAAGGTGAAGATCGGAGCGGTGCTCACCACCCCCGGCTACTGGCCGGACAAGGAGAAGGCTCCCGGTGACAGCGCCGACTGGAACAACACGGTGCTCTCCATCGCGGGAAGCTCGATCGACTTCGTCATCGTCCACTGGTATCCGGGCGGCACCACCACGGCCGACCTGCTGAACACTCCCTCCCGGATCGCCGGTGTCACGTCCTCGCTGCGCTCGCTGATCGCCAAGTACGCGGGCTCGCACGCCGCTTCGGTGGAGATCGCGGTCACCGAGACCGACACCGTCTTCTCGCCCGCCTTGACCAGCCAGGCCGCAGCCCTGTTCGCGCCGGACACCTACATGAGCTGGTTCGAGCACGGCGCCACCCACGTGGACTGGTGGAACCTGCACAACGGCACGGACCAGGCCCCCACCACCGTCAACGGCGAGACCGACTACCAGGACGGGGGCGTGCTCTCCGCCGGAACCTGCGCCGGAGGGAAGTGCCAACCGCCGCGCGATACGCCCTTCCCCACCTACTGGGGCATCCGCTCGCTGACCGCACTGGCGCAGCCTGGCGACACCATGGTCAAGTCGTCCTCGGGCGACTCGTCGGTTGCTGTGCACGCGGTACGGAGCAGCAACGGCGGTCTGAACGTCATGCTGATCAACAAGAGCCCGCAGAACGCGGCGCAGGTGTCGCTCTCGTACGCCGGATTCACCCCGGCCGCAGGGGCGGTCACGACCGTTTCGTATGCCAAGGAAGGCACCGCCCTGACGACGGCGGAGCGGGGCACGGCGGTCGCACAGACGCTGCCGCCGTACTCGATCACGACTCTTCAGCTGAAGCCCGCGTCGAAGACTGCCGGCGCTGACAAGCCGTCGCCCGCCCCCACGCCGACCGCCGCCACGCCGGTTGTCTCCGCCTCCGGCACGACCGGCACCCGTGCACAGGCGGAGAAAGGCGCACCCGTCGGCCACCCGAGCCCGAGCCCGAGCCCGAGCAGCACGTCCGGCGGCCTGGCTTCCACCGGGATGAGCGACGCTGCCACGTACAGCGCCGTCGGCGGCCTGCTGGCCGTCGCTGCCGGTGGCATGCTGGCGCTTCGCGGACGTCGCCGCAAGGCTCTGCACAGGAAGTGAGACCGCGTGAGTGACTGACGGCCCGGCAGCAACGCCACCCACCCGTGGCGGGCCCGCCGGGCCGTCGGCCTCCGCGCCAGCGTCGGCGCGCGCCGCTGTCGACCAGGGCGTGACAGTACGGCGCGGTCAGGGCTACACCCTGCGCGTCACCGCCGTCCCCGCGGTGCACCGCCAGCTCCTCGCCCACTGCCAGCCGCTCGACGGCGCCCAGGGCGTCGCGGGTCCCGGCCCAGCGCAGGGCCTGCCGCGAGTACGAAAACCGCGTCAGCACCCTCGCGCCGATCGAACCGGCGCCCTCGGCCTTGCCGCCAAGGCCGCCGTCGAGGACGGATACGCCGACGCGGTCACGGGCTTCCGCACCGACGCCGTCGAGCGCGACAGCGACGGTCGCCTGGTACTGGTCGCTGAGGACGGCCGCCGCCTCGACGCGGTCGACGCGGTCATCGTGCTGACCGGCCTGCGCCCCGACCTGTCCTTCGTCAACGAGCTGCGCCTGGGCCTCGACGAGCGCCTCCAGGTCCCCATCGAGCTGGCCCCGCTGATCGACCCGAACCAGCACTCCTGCGGCACCGTCTACCCCCACGGCGTGAATGAGCTCTCCCATCCCGAACAGGGCCTCTACCTCGTCGGCATGAAGTCCTACGGGCGAGCCCCGACCTTCCTCGCCATGACCGGCTACGAGCAGGTCCGCTCCATCGCAGCCTCCCTCGCGGGTGACCAGGAGGCCGCCGAGCGCGTCGAACTCACCCTCCCGGAAACCGGTGTGTGCGGCGGCGCCGGTCTCTTTGACCAGCCCCAGGCCGCCGAAGAGACCGGTGGCGGCTGCTGCGCGGCCCCCGCCACGCTCACCGTCGGCGTCGGTGCCCCGGCCCAATCCGGCGGCTGCTGACCCACGGTGACCCACCTTCAAAGCAGCGGCGCCGCGGCCGGAACGGGGGACCGGTCGCTGCCCCGCGCCGTGCTGCCCGCGCTCTGCGCCACGCAGATCACCAGCTGGGGAATCGTCTACTACGCCTTCCCCGTCCTGCTCCCGCGGCTGACGGCTGCCACCAGCTGGTCCGTCAACGGCGCAACGGCAGCCTTCTCCCTCGCGCTCCTTGTCTCCGCCGTGGCGGGCATCCCGATCGGCCGGATCCTCGACCGCCGAGGGCCGCGCGCCGTGATGACCGCCGGGTCCGTACTCGGCACCCTCGCCCTCCTCGTCATCGCCTCCGCACCCAACCTGGCCGTCTTCACGGTGGGCTGGATGCTTGCCGGAGTGATCATGGCAGCCACCTTCTACCCGCCCGCCTTCGCCGCACTCACCCGCTGGTGGGGGCCCGGCCGTGTCCGGGCCCTGACCAGCGTCACCCTCGCGGGAGGGCTCGCCTCCACCGTCTTCGCCCCCCCTGACCGCGGTGCTCGCCGAGCACCTGAGCTGGCGCACCACGTACGCGATCCTCGCCGTAATCCTGGCCGCTATCACCATCCCCGCGCACGCCCTGGCCCTACGCGCCCCCTGGTCGCCCGCACCAGCAGCGCCACCCGTCATCGACCGCATCCCGGTCACCCGCAGCCGCCCCTTCCTTCTCCTGGCCGCGGATTCACCCTCTCCGGCTTCGCCATGTACGCCGTCGTCATGGGCCTCATCCCGCTCCTCAGCGAACGAGGCGCGAACGCGACAACCGCCGCCTGGGCCCTCGGACTCGGCGGCGCCGGCCAGACCCTCGGCCGCACCCTCTACACAGGTCTGTCAGCCCGCACGCCCGTCACGACCCGTACGGTCACCCTCATCACCCTCATCACCCTCGGCGGCGCGACCACGGCAACGCCGGCCCTCATCCCCGGTCCCATGCTCCTGCTGGTCGTCCTTGCGGTCCTCGCCGGAGTCGTCCGAGGCAACCTCACCCTCCTCCAGGCCACCGCAGTCACCGACCGCTGGGGCACCACTCACTACGGCCGCCTCTCCGGACTCCTCGGCGCACCGGCCCACATCGCGGCAGCCCTGGCCCCCTGGGCAAGTGCAGCCCTCGCCGCCCCACTCGGCGGATACCCCCACCTCTTGGCGGCCCTCGCCACACTCTCCGTCGTGGCCGCATGTCTCGCCCTGACGGCGTCAAGAGAAAGCCGCACCCGGCCGCAGTCCAGGTCGGCTCCGAGCAGCAAACCAGCGTCACGTCCGCGCACGCAGCGCCCATAACGCACATCACGCATGCCACGAAGTCGGGCCTGCAAGGCTCTGACCTGTGGTTATCTTCCGTCTGTTCTCGCTGGATCTGTTTCTGACGACGGAACACGTGGAAGCACGTGCGGCGAATCCCTGATTCCGGTCATCGGGATTCGCCGCCCTGTTCTGCCGGGCAGTGGTGTCCGTGTGTTGTCGGTTCTAGCGCCGCGATAGCCGGGTCCGGACATAGCCATTTGGGTGGCTGGGGGGGGGTGTAGGTGAAGGGGCTTGCTCCGGTACGTGGCCAGGGAGCCATTGCGCCAGCAGGTGTTCGGCGGTGGCAGCATTGCCATGTGTGCCCAGGGGCTTGACTGGCATCGTGGACGAAGCCGTCGTAGTCAGTTGTTCTGCGATGAGGTGAGGTACGAGCAGGGCGGCAGTGCCAGCGGTGGGGTTGAAAGCGACCTGATAAGTGGCGATGACCGCGGCTTCCCAGGCGGTGAGAGTGTCTTTGGCACGCTCGTCGAAGCGCGTGTAAGGGAGTGCCGGCACTTGCCCCTTTGCTGACTCTGCTGACGAGAACTCAGGTTCGCTGGCGTTGGACTCCGTGACGTTCCTCCCGACCGCAGGTGAGTGCGGAGATCTCGTCGAGCAGACGGCGCTCGGTTCCCGGTGGCGGAGGGTGCGGCAGGCGTCTCAGCACGACTCTCCACGTGAGTCCGATCAAGCAGGCCTGCCAGGAAGGGGGGGCGAAGTATCCGAGCGGCCGGTCTGCGCGTGCCGCTGCTGCGACCGGGTAGCTGCTCCGGTGGAGGGATCATCTGGCGCCAGAAGCGGAGGCTGCCATGACGCAGCAGTCCCAGGACTTCATGACCGGACACCCTGTCACCGTCGGCACGCTGACTTCGCTGTCGGGGCAGCCCGTCCCATCCGCGACGCGGACATCGGTGACGTTCTCGTCGTCGACGTCGACGGCCAGCTGAAGGGCATGCTCACCGACCGCGATGTCATCGTCCGCGACTGGCCAATAGGGCGGCCGTCGACGACGCCCGCGACCAGCTGCGCCTACCTGTTGGCCGAGGGGGCGCACACCGTCGTATTCCGCGCTAAGCGGCACGGCCTCATCGTGCCGGGGTGAATCCGCCCCAGACCGAGAGGGGGCCGTTGGGGCCGTTGGCGTCGACGTGGTAGCCGTCGTGCTCGGCTTCGCGTGCGCCGGTGGCGTGGTTGTACTGGCCGGCGAAGACGTGCTGTCCGGCCGGTACCGTGCGGCCCGGCTTGAGGATCCAGCGGTAGACCACCGCTCCGTCCTCGTTCTGCACGGTGACGGTGAAATCCTCGGCGGGCATCGTCCGCCAGTTGCCGGTGCTCCGCACTGCGCCGGTCTGCCTGATGCGCAGTTCCACGGTGAGTGCGGTGAGCGGCTGGGTGGACTTGAGGGTGATGTTGCTCTGCGCCCAGAAGGTGTTGCTGTTCGCGCCCAAGGCGCCGGACGACGACAGGGGCCCGTCCTGGACGTGCGCGCTGCCGGGCGGGGTCGAGCCCGCGGGACTTGACGCCGAAGGGCTGGGCCCCGTCGGGGACGAACGGTCCGGTGTGGTCGGGCGGCCGGTGGCGGGCGCCGATGGTGTCGACGGTGTCGGTCGGGGCTTCCCGGACGGCGTGGATGGCGCGGCGGGGGTGGCCGAGGCCTCCGGGCGGGCCGGCGGGGACTGGACGATGGCGGCGACGGCGAAACCACCGACGGCCAGAGTGCCGACCGCGGTGAGGGAGGCGAGAGCGATCCTGGGCCAGGGCCTCGCGCCGGACCGCTCGCGGTGGCGGGCGGGGGCGCCGGACATGCCGCGTTCCACGCGTGCCAGGATCCGGGCACGGTCGGGCTGGTGGGCCTCGGCGGCCGCGCGCAGCCGCCCGGTGAGTTCCTCGTTCAACGACTCCTCCTCCCCGCCAACAGTTCCCCGGCTGATCCTGTGCTGCCCAGCATCCGTGCCAGCTCTGCCATCCCCTTCGAGGTCTGGCTCTTCACCGTACCGACCGATATTCCGAGCGCCAGAGCGGTGTCCTTCTCCGACAGGTCGAAGGCGTGCCGCAGGACCACGCACGTCCGCTTCCGGAACGGCAACCGGGCGAGAGCCGTCCGCACGTCCACCACGGCGGCCACGTCCGGACCGTCCAGCGGCTCCACACCGCGGGACCAGAACAGGGCGATCCGGCGGCGCTCGCGAACCGCGCTGCGGATCCGTGACCGCGCCAGGTTGGCGACCACGCCACGGGCGTAGGCGAGCGGGTACTCGGCCTGGCGCAGCCGGTCCCAGCGCTGCCACAGTGCGATCAGGGCGTCCGCGGCCAGATCGTCGGCGCCGTCCGCCTCGCCCGTCAGGAGATGGGCGAACCGGGCGAGTTCCGCGTAGTGGCGTTCGAAGAAGTCGTGGAACTCCGCGGACGCGTCATCGAGGACCATGTCCGTTGGTCGTCCCCTTCGCAAATGTGTGCGCTAACATCCGGGCGGCAGCGTACCAGTGCCCGGTCAGCAGGGGCGCTCCGATGCGGCGTACGCCGGCTCCGCTACCCCGCGGCGTCCGGTTTCAGTGCACGGCGAACTGGACGCGGGTCGGTTGCGCGACGTTCGGCAGCAGTGCGGTCCCGTCGACCGTCAGCTGCTCTCCGTAGATGTCGGTGATCCTTATCGCGCCGCCGCATCCGCTGCCGTCGACGGAGAGGAAGTAGTTGTAGTCGGTACGGGGCAGTCTCTGCCAGCCCTTCCCGGTGCGTACCTCCAGTCGTGCGACCGGATTCCGGTGGTCGATCACCTGGATGCCGCACCAGTGGGGGCTGGACCCGGTCTTGTACCGGAGGGAGAGGGTGTCGGACGTGCGGGGGCTCAGCAGGGTCCAGGTGATCGGGAGACGGCCGGTCTTGAGAGCGGCCAGTTTCGCGAAGGCCTGTTCGCTGAGGTCCAGTTGTCCGGGTGCGCAGGGCAGCGGGCATTCGTTGGTGATCCGGACGGTGATCGAGGCGCCGTTCGCGGCACGTACGCGCACGTACGCGCCGCACGCCCTGGACGACTCGTAGTCGGTGGTGTTCATCGCCGCGATCATGAGGTCGTCGCTCGGGCCGAACAGACAGGCGCCGTTGCCGTCGGCGGCGGCGTAGGCGGTGGCGACGCCCTTGTAGGTGGTCCCGGGCTGGATGCGTCCCGACGACCGTGCCGGGTTGGACGCCGCCGGCGGGGTTGCCTTCGCCGAAGGCTGCGGCGCCGCGCTGGTCGTGCCGGCGGCGGTGGCCGTGGCGGTGGCGGTGGCGGTCGCGGAGGCCGGGGTCTCCGCGGCGGGTGAGCCGGACGCCGGGGGCGCGGGGCTCGTCGGGGCCGCGGGCGCGACTCCCGCCCGGGTGGCGGCGGGTGGTGCGGCCACGCCGGCCCCGGCCTCGGCCTTGGGGTCGAGGAGCATGGCCGTCACCAGGCAGACGAGAACGCCCGCGGTGGTCAGCGCCACCGTCGTTCCCACCATCAGCCTGTGTCTGTGCCTGCGCTGCCGCGCGGCCTGCCGTGCAGTCTGCATGTCCGTCCGTTCGAAGATTCGGGTCGAGGTGCACTCCTTGGTCGCCGCCGGATGCGAATGGGTTGCCGCAGGATGCGAAAAGATTGCCGAAGGGTCCGCTCATGGGGCGGGGGAGTGCGGCGAAGGGGGCTGGGTGCCGCGGATGCCGCGCGGAGAGGCTCCGAGTGCGCGGCGGCAGGCCTTGTTGAACGCCTGCAGGTCGGGAATGCCGACCGTCGCGGCGACGGCGGGGACGGAGAGCGTGGTGGCCTGCAGGAAGTGGCGCGCCCGTTCCATGCGCCGGGCGCGGATGTAGCCGACGACCGTCTCCCCCGTCGCGGTGTGGAAGAGCCGCGTCAGGTGGTTGTGGGAGACGCCGACCGCCGCCGCGATGTCCGGCACCCTCAGCGGCTGCCCCAGCCGTGCCTCGATGAGGGCCACGGCGGCTGCGACCGCCGGATGAACGGCCCGTGCGTTCCGCTCCCGTGGAGGGGCGAGCTGGGCGACCCGCCACAGAGCGGCCCACACCTCGGCAGCGGCCCGTGCCGGGGTGTTCGGCCAGGCGGCCAGCGCCTGCTGGAACTGGGCGGTGAGCAGGGCGAGATCGGGGCCGGCGTCCTGGACCACCGGAACCCGGCGGGGGATTCCGCCTGAGCCCAGGCGGAGGTGTGCGTAGAGGTGGGGGGAGCGGCCGCGGTAGTGATAGCGGACCTCGGCTCCGGGCGGAACGAGGCTGACCCGGCCGGGGCGGATCGCATACGGAGTGCCATTCACCGTCAAATCGGCCTCGTAGTCGTACAGATGGAGCTGCCAGAGGTCCGGCAGTGAGAACACGTCCACCTGTCCGGCCGGCCCGTGCACGCCGATGCCGACGGCGGCGAGAGCCGGCGGCTCGTCAAGGTGGGCGAGGGCCGTGTGCATGGTCACCTGTTCTACCACTGTGCCCGCAAGCCCGCTTCGGGGTCGCGACCCTCGAGCCCGCGTGCCGGGCACCGTGGTGAGAATCGACCACTGGAGGGTGAACGTGGCCCACGCGACGCGCGGCCGGCGGGCCTAGCGTGAACGACGTGAAGAAGAGACAAGAACTACTCGACTCCGTGCGGATGGCACGGTTCGTGGCGCGCGGGTCGCTGCGACTGGACGCGGCGGTCCCCGCCGAAATGAACACCGAGGGCTTGGCGGTACTGGCCGAGGGTGTGCCGCCGGTGCGGTACGGGACGCCGCTGTCCGAGGCCTATGCGGAGGGATCCTTCGTCCGTCGGCTGCTGGAGCTTCCGCAGGTGGCAGGGGCCCTGCACAGCCTCGTGGGCCCGGAGCCGTGGGTGGACCATCACTTCGTGCACACCCGGGAGCCTCACGGCGGCGAAGCGCAGCCGCTGCACGGGGACGCCATCATCGACGTCCGGCCGGACGCCTTCGACGTGCAGTTGATGTACTTTCCGCAGGCGGTGACGCTGGAGATGGGCGGAACGCTCACCGTGCCGGGCAGCCACCTCCGGCGGATCAACGAGTCCGACACCGGCCGCTACCAGAACCTGCGCGGCCAGGACCGATTGGTCTGCCCGGCCGGGACGGTGGTGTTTCTGCACCACGGTCTCTGGCACGGGGGCCGGCGCAACGACAGCGACGCGATGCGCTACATGTTCAAGATCCGCTTCAATCCCAGAGTGCGTCAACAGCGCCTGTGGAACACCTCGGACCTCGAAGACCCACAGGTGGCGGCGGAGCTGGACACGATGTTCCCGTGGTACGAGGGGGCGACCGGCCGACTGGAGCGGTACAACCGCATCCTGCTGTGGCGGGTGCTGACCGGCGACGAGGACTTCGACCTCGACCACTGGGTGACCAGGGTCTCCAACCGCCCCGCGGAGGCACAGGCATGACGACCGGAGCGATCCTCCCCGAGCGGGCGCAAGGCGCCGCGCCGGTGCTGCGGCAGCAGGTGCTGGTCCTGTACTTGGCCACCTCGGCGCTGGACGCCCATGTCGTGGGCTGGTCGCTGTACGACGGTACGGGCCGCACGTCGCCGACCACGGGCGACGGCGACGAGCCGCCGTACGAGTCGGGGGTGGCGGCGCTCCGGGCGGGCTGGCGGCTGATCCAGGCCGCTCAGCTGATCCCGCCGTACCCGGGTCATGAGTACGACGTCTCCTTCCTCAAGCACGAGTTCTTCTTCGAGCGGATCGTCGACGCGCGAGCGGAGCCGCAGGAGGAGGGCTCCCGGTAGGCGACTCGCCCCTCCTCCTGCGGGCGGCGGCGCCGAGCCGAGGAGGGGCAGGGTCGGCCTCCGGGCCGCCGCCGCCTCGTTCCCGCCGATGGCGTAGGTGCGCCGGCCCGGGATCGAGTTGCGCATCACGTAGTCGAAGCCGACCAGCAGGACGCGGAGGATCAGCAGCGCGATCGGCACCCCGTGATAGCTGGCCAGCAGCAGAGTGAAGGCCACCACGGCCACGGTGATCGCGCCGAGCTTCACCAGAAACGGCCCGGCCGGCAGCGGCTCCAGCCCGTACGATGCGGCCCGCCGCCGTCCGCGCAGCTCCTGGAGGATCGCGATGACCAGCACCACGAGGGTTTTCGAGGTCGCCGGCTCAGGCGGGCCGTTCGAAGCCGCCCTGCCGGCCGCCAGCGGTGCGAGCCTGACGACACGGCCTCCCCGCCACGCCGACGGACCGGAGCAAGCGGGGTCCGGACCCCATGGCTACAGGAAGCCACTTCGACGGCTCGCCGACCGACCGCTCCGGTCGCCCGTACGTCGCGTACGTCGCGAGCCCGCGTACGCAAGCATCGCCCTGGAGTCCGCGTCCGCCGGTCCCTTCCCATTGACGTGTCGAAGCGCTTAGATTCCATGGCCTAACTTGCCCACAGGATATGGGTTCTGTAGAGCGTGAATCAATGCAACAACTGCTTGTGCCAGGGGCGGTTGACAGTGACACTCGTTCATGTCAGCGTCGAAGCGCTTCGATGAATGGTCATGACGCCCAGCCTGCCGAGGGGTTTTCACGTGAGTTCCCTGTCCGCGACCGCAGCCGATCCGCCTCCTTTCCGCAATCCGGCCCTACCGCTGCGCAAGCGTGTCGACGACCTGCTCGAACGGCTCACGCTCGAGGAGCGGATCGCGATGCTGCACCAGTGCGCACCGGCGGTCCCGCGCCTCGGCGTCGGCTTCTTCCGAACCGGCAGCGAGGCCCTGCACGGGGTCTCCTGGTTGGGGGTGGCGACCGTCTTCCCGCAGGCCGTCGGCCTCGGCGCAACCTGGGACGAGGAACTGGTGCACCGGGTCGCCGAGGCGGTCTCGACCGAACTGCGCGCCTTCCACCACCACCGCCCGCCCGTCCTCGGCAGCGCTCCCCATAGCCTCCAGGCCTGGGCGCCCGTGCTGAACCTGCTGCGCGACCCGCGCTGGGGGCGCAACGAGGAGGGCTACTCCGAGGACCCGGTGCACACCGGCCGTCTCGGGGAGGCGTACTGCCGCGGCCTGTCCGGCGACCACCCGGCCTACCTGCGGGCGGCCCCGGTGCTCAAACACTTCCTCGCCTACAACAACGAGGACGACCGCTGCACCACCTCCTCCGGGCTGCGCCCGCGCGTGCTGCACGAGTACGACCTGGCCGCCTTCCGCCCCGCCGTCGCATCCGGCGCCGCGACCGGCGCCATGGCCGCCTACAACCTCGTCAACGGCCGTCCCTGCCACGTGAGCCCGCTCATCGAGGCGGAACTGCGCCGCTGGGCGGAGCCGACGGGCCACGAGCTGTTCGTGGTCAGCGACGCCGAAGCCCCGTCCAACCTGGTCGACCCGGAGGAGTACTTCGACGACCACGCCGAGTCCCATGCGGCGGCGCTCAAGGCGGGCATCGACAGCTTCACCGACCACGGCGAGGACAGCGCGACGCCGGTGGGCCGACTGCGCGAGGCCCTGGAGCGCGGCCTGATCGACGAGGCCGATGTGAACCGTGCCGTCGGGCGGCAGCTCGAACTCCGATTCCGGCTCGGCGAGTTCGACCCCCAGCTGGACCCTTACGCCGCCATCGGGCCCGAGGTCATCGACTGCGCCGAGCACCGCGAGCTGGCGCGGCATGCCGCGACCGAGTCGGTGGTGCTGCTCAAGAACGACGGCCTGCTGCCGCTCGACGCGGCACGGACGCCGCGGATCGCCGTCATCGGCCCACTCGCCGACACGCTGTGCGAGGACTGGTACAGCGGGACCATGCCCTACCAGGTCAGCGTCACCGCCGGACTCGCCGAGGCGCTCGGTGTCCACGGCGGCGAGGTGGTCTGCGAGGAGGGCACCGACCGGATCGAGCTGCGCTCCACGGTCACCGGGGAACTGCTGGGCAAGACCGCCTTCGATGCGGCCGACTGGGGCCGCGGCGTACTGACCCTGCGCGCCGCCGGCACCGGCCGCTACCTGAGCCTCAAGGGCGACGACTCGCTGGTGGCCGACCAGGAGGTACTCAAGAGCTGGGAGGTCAACGAGACCTTCCGGTTCGAACCGGCCGGGGACGGTGTGGTGCTGCTGCGCTCCGTGCTCACCGGACGCTACGCCGCCGTGGACCCGGTCGACGGCCGGGTGACCGCCACCGCCTTGACCCCGGACGCCGCCGAGCGCTGGCAGCGGAAGCTGCTGCGCGACGGCGCGGCCCGGGCGCGGGCGGCAGCGGAGACGGCCGACGCGGTAGTGGTCGTCCTCGGCAACCACCCGATGGTCAACGGCCGCGAGACCGAGGACCGCGCGGGCATCGACCTGCCGGAGACGCAGGAGGCACTGCTGCGAACGGTCGCGGCCGTCTGCCCCGAGACGGCGCTGGTGGTGATGAGCAGCTACCCGTACGCCGTCGACTGGGCCGACGAGCACCTGCCCGCCGTGGTGTGGACCTCCCACGGCGGACAGGAGACGGGCCACGCGCTGGCCGCGGTGCTGCTCGGGGAGGCCGAGCCCGCAGGCCGCCTGCCGCAGACCTGGTACCGGGGCGAGGACCCGCTGCCGGACCCCCTCGACTACGACATCATCAAGGCCGGGTGGACCTACCAGTACCACCGGGCCGCGCCCCTCTATCCCTTCGGCCACGGGCTGTCCTACACCGACTTCGCCTACCGCGACCTGAGAATGTCGCAGCCGTCGATCGGCCAGGACGGCTCGGTGGACGTCACGGTGACACTGGCCAACACCGGCCGACGGACGGGCAGCGAGGTGGTCCAGCTCTACGTCCGGGCGCTGGACGCCCGCTACGAGGCCCCCCGGCGGCGCCTCGCCGACTTCCGGAAGGTCCGCCTGGAGCCGGGCGAGAGCCGGGAGCTGAGGTTCTCGCTCCCCGCCGACCGGCTGGCCCACTGGTCCACCGCGACCGGCGCCCTCACCGTCGACCCCGGCGGATACGAGATCACCGCCGGCCGCTCCGCGGAGCGCCCGGTCCTCACCGCACGCCTCACGGTGACCGGGCCGGCCCCCGAGCCCCGCGTGGTCGTCGGGCGTCGAACCCTGGCCGTCGACTTCGACGACCACGCGGACACCACCATCGTCGACGCCACCCGCACCAGCGGCGACGCGGTGACTCCGGCCGATCCGGCGCGGCCCGCGACGCTCCTCTTCCGCGAGGTCGATCTCTCCGGGGCGGTCCGGGCGGAGGCCGAGACCGCCCTCGAGTGCGCGGGTTCCGGGAAGGCGCGGCTGGAACTCCGGACCGGTGACCGGCTGCTGGCCGAGATCGGTGTCCCGGTCACCGGCGGCCGCTACACGTGGACCACCGTCGCCGCCGAGCTCGCCGCTCCGTCGGCCGGCGTCCACGACCTGCGGCTGACGCTGCACGGCGGCTTCCGGCTGGCCGCCTTCAGCTTCACGACGTCCGGCGCGACCGCCTGAGGCCCGCACCCGCGAGACCGGCGGCCCGTCCGGGGGGGGGGCGGGCCGCCACCTCTCCCCGCACCAGTACCCGGACCTGCGGGGCGCGGCTCCCTGCGGCCGCCAAGCTGCTCCGCCACCTTGTCACCTCGTCAGCTCTCCGACCGGAGGAAGCCACCATGCCGCTCACCGATATAGGCGTAGACGAACTCGTCCACTACCGACCAGAGTTGTCCGACCCGACGGATTTCGACGCCTTCTGGCAGCGGACCCTTGCCGAAGCCCGGTCGCACGGCGGAGCGGTCAAGGCGGAACGGGTCACCGCCCAGCACCTGCTGCACACCGTCGAGGTCGACGACGTGCGCTTCCCCGGGTGGAACGGCGAGCCGGTGGCCGCCTGGCTGCTGCGCCCGCGCAACGCGGCCGGACCGCTCCCGGTCGTCGTCACCTACATGGGCTACGGCGGCGGTCGGGGACTGCCCACCGACCACTTGGTCTGGTCCGCCGCGGGCTACGCCCAACTCGTCGTGGACAGCCGGGGCCAGGGCCACGACACCCCGGACCGGGGCGTGGGCGACGGTACGCAGTGGGTCGAGGGCTTCATGACCCGCGGCATCGATTCTCCCGACCACTACTACTACCGGCGACTGATCACCGACTGCGTGCGGGCCGTGGACGCGGTCGCGGAGCTGCCCGGACTCGACGGCCGTCGGATCGTGGTGGCCGGAGGCAGCCAGGGCGGCGGTCTGGCGCTCGCCGTCGCCGGTCTCGCCGGGGACCTCGTGGCGGCGTCGATGCCGGACGTCCCGTTCCTGTGCCACTTCCGCCGCGCTGCCGAGATGTGCGGCGACGGCCCGTACCAGGAGATCGCCAAGTACCTGCGCTGGCACAGCCGCCACCGCGTGGAGCCGGCCTTCGCCACCCTCGACCACTTCGACGGCGTCCACTTCGCCCGGCGGGCCACCGCGCCGACGCTGTTCAGCGTGGGCCTGATGGACCCCGTCTGCCCGCCCTCCACCGTCTACGCCGCCTTCAATCACTACGCGGGCGAGGACCGCACCATGACCGTGTGGCCGTTCGGCGACCACGGAGGCGGCTGCGGCTCCAACCCGCCCGTCCAACTGGCCTGGCTGCGCGAGCGCGGCCTGGCGCCGGAGGTCTGACCGCCCCCGTACCACCGGACCGGGCCGCCCGCGCGTGGGCGGCCGGCGCGCCCGGCCGCCCCACGTACTGAGCCCCGCGCGCCCGGCCGCCCCACGTACTGAGCGCCGCCCCCGAGACCGAGGAGCCCGACAGACCCATGAAGTACCGCCCATGAGCGCCCCGGCCTTCCCGGAACTGCCCGCCGGGTTCCGTTTCGGTGCGGCGACCGCCGCCTACCAGATCGAGGGCGCCCACGACGAGGACGGCCGCGGTCCGTCCATCTGGGACACCTTCAGCCACACCCCCGGCCGTACGCTCGACGGTGCCACGGGCAATACGGCCTGCGACCACTACCACCGCCACGGCGAGGACGTCGCCCTGCTGCGCGGGCTCGGCGCCGAAAGCTACCGCTTCTCGATCTCCTGGCCCCGCCTGCTGCCCCGGAGAACCGGGCCGGTCAACCCCAAGGGCCTGGACTTCTACGACCGCCTGATCGACGACCTGCTGGCCGCCGGAATAGCGCCCGCCGTGACCCTCTACCACTGGGACCTGCCCCAGACCCTGGAGGACCGCGGCGGCTGGCGCGTCAGGGAGACCGCCGAGGCGTTCGCGCAGTACGCGGCCCTCGCGGCCGAGCGCTACGGGGACCGGGTGGAGCGCTGGATCACCCTCAACGAGCCGTACTGCTCCGCCTTCGTCGGCTACGCCGAGGGGCGGCACGCGCCCGGCGCCGAGGAGGGCCGCGGCGCGCCGGCAGCCGCACACCACCTGCTGGTCGGCCACGGCCTCGCGGTACGGGAGCTGCGCGCCGCGGGCGCCCAGGAGGTCGGGATCTCACTCAACCTCGACCGCATCCATCCCGCCTCCGCTCTGCCCGAGGACCGAGCGGCCCTGCGCCGCGCCGAGGTCCTCCACAACGAAGTCTGGACCGAGCCGCTCCTCGCCGGCCGATATCCCGCCCACGAGGCCGAGACCTGGGGCGGCCTCGCCGACGGTCCCTGGCGGCTGCCGGGCGATCTGGAGCTGATCGGCGCCCCGCTGGACTTCCTCGGAGTCAACTTCTACCGTCCGATCACCGTCGCCGCCGCGCCCCACCGCGCGAACGACCCCGCACTGCGCACCGCCGTGGACATCGGTGTCACCGAGCTGGACCCGTACGGGACCCGGCACACCACCATGGGATGGCCCGTGGTCCCGGACGCGCTGACCGAGTTGCTCCGCGGACTGCGTGCCCGCTACCCGGAGAGTCCGCCGGTCTGGATCACCGAGAACGGCTCCGCCGAGGCGGACACCGCCGGCCCCGACGGACGGGTCCACGACACCGAGCGGATCGACTACCTCGCGGACCACCTCGCCGCGGTCGCGGACGCCATCCGCGCGGGGGTGGACGTGCGCGGCTACTACGTCTGGTCACTGCTGGACAACTTCGAGTGGGCGCGCGGCTACGGCCGGCGCTTCGGCCTGGTCCACGTCGACTACGACACCCTGACCCGAACGCCCAAGGACAGCTACCACTGGTACCGGGGCCTGATCACCGCGCACCACGCGCGGACGGAGGAAGCAACCCGATGAAGTTCACCGACGGCTACTGGCTGATGCGCCCGGGCGTCACCGCGCGTTACGCCACCGAGGTCGCGGACGTCCAGGCGGACGAGCACCGGATGACCCTCTACACACCGGTGAAGCACGTACGCGGCCGCAGCGGCATGCTCAACAGCGCGCTGCTGACGATCGAATGCTGGTCGCCGGCCGAGGGCGTGATCGGGGTCCGCGTCACCCACCACGCGGGTACGGTGCCGCGCGGGCCGGAGTTCGCGCTGCCCGGCGCTCAACCGGATGTGGGAAAGGTGTTCCGGGACGGCACGGTGGTCGAGCTCCGTGCGGGTGAGCTGTCGCTGCGCGTGGACACCTCCCAGCCGTGGCACCTGGAGTTCACCGCCGACGGGCGGATGCTGACCTCCGTGGGAGAGCGCGGCACGGGCTTCGTCACCGACGCCGCCGGCCGGCACTTCATGCTCGGGCAACTCTCACTGGGCGTGGGAGAGTCGGTGTACGGGCTGGGGGAGCGGTTCACCCCGTTCGTCAAGAACGGGCAGGTCGTGGACATCTGGCAGGCCGACGGCGGCACCAACAGCGAGCACGCGTACAAGAACATCCCCTTCCACCTGACCAACCAGGGGTACGGGGTCTTCGTCAACCACCCCGGCAAGGTCAGCTACGAGGTGGGCTCCGAGTCGGTCGGCCAGGTGCAGTTCAGCGTCGAGGACCAGTCGCTGGAGTACTTCGTCGTCCACGGCCCGACCCCCAAGCAGATCCTGGAGCGCTACACGGCCCTCACCGGTCGTCCCGCCCTGCCCCCGGCCTGGGCGCTCGGCCTGTGGCTGACCACCTCCTTCACCACCGACTACGACGAGGCCACCGTCAACCGCTTCGTCGACGGCATGGCCGAGCGCGGCATCCCGCTGAGCGTCTTCCACCTCGACTGCTTCTGGATGCGCGAATACCAGTGGTGCGACTTCGAGTGGCACTCGGACACCTTTTCCGACCCGGCCGGCATGCTCGCCCGCCTCAAGCAGCGGGGACTGCGGATCAGCGCCTGGATCAACCCCTACATCGCCCAGAAGTCGGCGCTGTTCGCCGAGGGCATGCGCGAGGGCTACCTGGTGCGCCGCCCGGACGGCAGCGTGTGGCAGTGGGACCTGTGGCAGCCCGGCATGGCCCTGGTGGACTTCACCAACCCCGCCGCCCGGGACTGGTACACCGGGAAGCTGCGCACCCTGCTGGACCAGGGCGTGGACTGCTTCAAGACCGACTTCGGCGAGCGCATCCCCACCGACGTCGTCTGGCACGACGGCTCCGACCCGGAGCGGATGCACAACTACTACACCCACCTCTACAACCAGGCCGTCTTCGAGCTGCTGCGGGCAGAACGCGGTGAGGGCGAGGCGCTGCTCTTCGCCCGCTCCGCCACCGCCGGCGGCCAGCAGTACCCGGTCCACTGGGGCGGCGACTGCGAATCGCACTTCAACGCCATGGCCGAGTCACTGCGCGGCGGGCTCTCCCTCGGCCTGTCCGGCTTCGGTTTCTGGAGCCACGACATCGGCGGCTTCGAGGGCACCCCGACCCCGGCCGTGTTCAAGCGCTGGGTGCAGTTCGGCCTCCTCTCCTCGCACAGCCGCCTGCACGGGAGCAAGTCCTACCGCGTCCCGTGGGACTACGGCGAGGAGGCCGTCGAGGTCACCCGGGAGTTCACGCTGCTCAAGCACCGCCTCGCTCCCTACCTCCAGCGCGCCGCCCAGCAGGCCCACGCCACCGGCATCCCCGTCATGCGCGCCATGGTGCTGGAATTCCCCGACGACCCCGCCGCCGCCGCGCTCGACCGGCAGTACCTGCTCGGTGACGACCTGCTCGTCGCCCCGGTCTTCACCGACGACGGCACCGTCGACTACTACGTGCCGGAGGGAACGTGGACGAACGTCCTGACCGGTGCTCAGATCACCGGTCCGCGCTGGGTCCGCGAACAGCACGGCTTCCACACCCTGCCGCTGCTGGCCCGCCCCGACTCGGTCATCCCGCTCGCCGCCGACGACCAGCACCCCGTCTCCGCCTGGGCGGACGGCGTCGAACTGCGGGTGCACGCCTTCGCCGACGGCGCCGAGCGCACCGTCGTGATTCCACGCACCGACGGCCCCGGTGAGACGGCCCGCTTCAGCCTGCGCCGTCAGGGCGACCGCCTCCACGTGAGCACCGACAGTCCGCATCCCTGGCAGCTGCGGTTCGGCGGACAGGCCGGAACCGTTCAGGCCAGGCCCGCCGGCACCCGGGAGGCCTCCTTCGCCTACCCGGCTTGAGCCGGCCGGGCCGGGCCGGTCGGGCGGCCGGTCGAGGGTCACCGCCCCCTGGCGGTTCCCGCATGGCGGAGCCGGGCCGTGGAACGTCACGGCCCGGCTCTTGGGTGCACCGGCTCAGCGGGCGCCGAGGAGGTGTTCGAGGGCGAGCTGGTCCAGCTGTTCGAAGGCCATGCCGCGGCGGCCGGCGGCGTCGACGTCGAACTCGTCGAAGGCGGACGGGTCGGCCAGTAGCCCGGCCAGGCCGTCCTCGGCGGTGGGGAGGGCCAGTTCGGGCAGCCGGGAGGCGGCGAGCGCGGCCTGGACCTCCGGATCGGACCGGAAGGCGCGGGCACGCTCCGCCAGGAGCAGGTAGTTGCGCATGCAGCCGGCCGCCGAGGCCCAGACGCCGGCGGAGTCCTCGGTACGCGGAGGCTTGAAGTCGAAGTGACGGGGGCCGTCGTAGCCGGCCGACTCCAGAAGGTCGACCAGCCAGAAGGCCTGGCGCAGGTCGCCCGCACCGAAGCGCAGGTCCTGGTCGTACTTGATGCCGGTCTGGCCGTTGAGGTCGATGTGGAACAGCTTGTCGTGCCAGAGGGCCTGGGCGATGCCGTGCGGGAAGTTCAGCCCGGCCATCTGCTCGTGGCCGACCTCCGGGTTGAGGCCCACCCGCTCGGGCCGCTCCAGCTCGTTGATGAACGCCAGGGCGTGGCCGATGGTGGGCAGCAGGATGTCGCCGCGCGGCTCGTTGGGCTTGGGTTCGATCGCGAAGCGCAGGTCGTATCCCTGGTTCTCGACGTACTCGCCCAGCAGGTCGAAGGCCTCCTTCAGCCGGTCGAGGGCGGTGCGCACGTCCTTGGCCGCGCCCGACTCCGCGCCCTCGCGGCCGCCCCAGGCGACGTAGACCGAGGCGCCCAGTTCCACGGCCAGGTCGATGTTGCGGATCGTCTTGCGCAGTGCGTACCGGCGCACGTCCCGGTCGTTGGCGGTGAAGGCGCCGTCCTTGAACACGGGGTGGGTGAAGAGGTTGGTGGTGGCCATCGGCACCTTCAGCCCGGCCGTGTCCAGGGCGGTGCGAAAGCGCTTGACCGTCTGCTCGCGTGCGGCGTCCCCGGCGCCGAAGGGGATCAGGTCGTCGTCGTGGAAGGTGACGCCGTAGGCGCCGAGTGCGGCCAGCCGCTCCACGGACTCGACCGGGTCGAGGGCGGGCCGGGTGGCGTCACCGAAGGGGTCCCGGCCCTGCCAGCCGACGGTCCACAGGCCGAAGGTGAACTTGTGCGCGGGGGTGGGGACGAGCGGGTCGCTGGTCATGAGGCGCTCCGGATCTGGGCCGAGGGCTATTTGTAATGACGAAAAACAAATTAGTATGCCGAGACGCCAGAAGGAACCCCACCGGAGGAACGCATGTCTGCTCAGCGTGTCGTGATCGGTGTCGACAGCTCGACCCAGTCCACGAAAGCCCTCGCCGTCGACATCGATACGGGCGCCGTCGTGGGCGAGGGCCGCGCCGCACACACCGTCAGTGAGGGCGCCGGCCGGGAGAGCGATCCCGAGCAGTGGTGGCGGGCGCTCGGCGAGGCGGTGGCGCGGACGGGCTGCGCGGATCGCGCGGCCGCCGTCTCGATCGCCGGCCAGCAGCACGGCCTGGTCACCCTGGACGCGGCCGGACGGCCGGTCCGGCCGGCGCTGCTGTGGAACGACGTCCGCTCCGCCCCGCAGGCCGCCGAGCTCACAGCCGCCGTCGGCGCGGCAGAACTCGCCCGCCGCACCGGAAGCGTCCCGACAGCCGCCTTCACGGCCACCAAATGGGCCTGGCTGCGGGCGAACGAACGTGCCGCCGCCGACCGCGTCGCGGCCGTCCGGCTTCCCCACGACTACCTGACGGAGCGGCTGACCGGGGAGGCGGTGACGGACCGCGGTGACGCCTCGGGAACCGGCTGGTGGGGCCCGGACGGCTACGACCAGGACGTCCTCGGCCGGATCGGCCTCGACCCCGGGCTGCTGCCGCAGGTCCTCCCGCCGGGCGCCCCGGCGGGCGCCGTCCGAGCCGGTATGCCACTGCGCCGGGGCGCGCTGGTGGCCACCGGGACCGGTGACAACATGGCCGCCGCCCTCGGACTGGGCCTCACACCCGGCCGTCCGGTGCTGAGCCTCGGCACCTCCGGCACCGTCTACGCCGTCGGCCGCACCCGGCCCGCCGACCCGGGCGGGACCGTCGCCGGCTTCGCCGATGCCCTCGGCGGCTGGCTGCCGCTCGCCTGCACACTCAACTGCACCCTCGCCGTCGACCGCTTCGCCGCGCTCGTCGGCCGCGACCGCGAGGACGTCGAGGGGGGCGGCACGGTGGTGGTGCTTCCCCATCTGGACGGTGAGCGCACTCCCGATCTCCCGTACGCCTCCGGCCTGGTCCACGGCCTGCGCCACGACACCACGCCGGGACAGCTCCTCCAGGCCGCCTACGACGGCGCCGCCCAAGCCCTGCTCGCGGCCCTGGACGACGTGCTGCGCGCCGGAGGCGAGAACCCCGCCCCCGACGTACCCCTGCTGCTGATCGGCGGCGGAGCTCGCGGCGGGGCCTGGCAGCGGACCGTCCTGCGGCTGTCCGGCCGAGCGGTTCAGGTGCCCGAGGCCCGGGAACTGGTCGCGCTCGGGGCCGCCGCCCAGGCCGCCGCAATGCTCACGGGTGAGCCCGCCGACGCTGTCGCCCGGCGCTGGCGGACCGCCGGGGGCCGGGTACTGGAGCCCGTACCCCGTGACGACGACACGCTCGAACGGATCACCAGTACGCTGCGGCGGGCGCGGGCCCTGCAGGAGGCCCCGCCCGCACAACGATAGGAGGGTCGGCTCCATGGCGGGGATCGGGAGGGCGAGCGGTGGCGTGGAGGCCGCGCCCGCCTCACAGCAGGGGATGCGCCGGCAGAACCTCACGGTGGTGATCGGCGCGGTCGCCGCGCACGGCCCGCTCTCCCGGGCGGACGTCGCCGGGCACACGGGCCTGACCAGGCCGGCCGTCTCCTCCATGGTCGACGAGCTCATCGGTCGCGGAGCTCTGACCGAGACGGAGACCGCGCCCAGCGGACGGGTCGGCCGCCCCGGACGGGCGCTGGCCCTGAACGATCGGGGGCCCGCGGGCCTCGGCCTGGAGATCGGAGTCACCCATCTCGCGGCGTGCGTCGTGGACCTGCGCGGTGAACCCCGGGTGTGGCGCCGCGTGGAGCGGGCCAACGCGGGCCGGCCGGCCGGGCAGGTGCTGGCGGAGGCCGCCGCGCTGGGCGCCGAGGCGGAGTCCGGGGCCGCCGCCCTCGGGCTGCGCGTCGAGGGCCGCGTACTGGCCGTGCCGGGGGTGGTGCCGAACGAGCCGCGCGGGCTGGTCGAGCGTGCGCCCAACCTCGGCTGGCACGCCGTCCGCCTCGCCGACCACTGGCCCGACCCCGACACCGTGCCGGATCCGGAGAACGAGGCCAACCTCGGGGCGCTGGCCGAGTACTGGCACACCGAGCAGGCCGCGCAGACCTTCGTACACGTCTCCGCCGAGGCCGGCATCGGCGGCGCCCTCGTCATCGACGGGCAGCTGTTCCGGGGAGCCCGCGGCTTCGCGGGCGAACTCGGCCACCTGCCCGTCCACCCGGAGGGCGCGCCCTGTGCCTGCGGGGCACGCGGCTGCCTGGAGCAGTACGCGGGCGAAGCGGCCGTGCTGCGCGAGGCCGGGCTGGCGGACGTCGCCGACCCGGTGGCCCTGCTGGCCGAGCGGGCGGCCGCCGGGGACACCGCGACCCTGCGCGCCCTGGACCGGGCGGGACGGGCCCTGGGCCTCGCCCTCACTTCGGCGGTGAACCTGATCGACCCGGACGCCCTGGTCCTGGGCGGCGCCTACGCCGAACTCGCCGACTGGCTCCTCCCACCGGTACGCGCCGAACTGGCCGCCCGCGTCACCGTCCGGCCCTGGACCCCGGACGCGGTGCGCCGCTCCGCCCTGGGGCGGCGCGGACCGGTCCTGGGCGCGGCATGGTCGACCGTCCGGCAGATCATCGCCGATCCCACCCGGCTGCCGGCCCCTCCCGCACCGTGACGACGGCGTGCCGGCGCCACCGGTGCGCGGGGGTTGAGGGAAGACCGGGCGGTCAGTCGTCGATCGCCCGCAGCGGGTCGTCGTTCAGACTGGCGGCCAGCCACTGCTCCACGGCCGTGATGTGGACGGTCGCGGCGGAGGCGGCCAGCAGGGCGTCGCGCGACTGGAGCGCGCGGAGGATCTGCTCGTGGTCCTGGTGGGCGTTGTCCAACGCGTGACGGGTCAGGCTGCCGCGGACGATACGGACGCGCTGGGTGCGGGTGGAGAGTACCCGTAGGAGCATCGACAGCACGGGGTTGCCGACGGCTTCGACGATCCTGAGATGGAAGGCGATGTCGTGGGCGACGAACTCCTCCACGGTGGTGGCGGCCCGGGACCTGTCGAGGATGTCGCGCAGTTCCCGTAGGTCGTCCGGTGTCAGCAGGGCAGCGGCGAGTCCGGTCGCCTGCGGTTCCAGCAGTCGGCGTACCTGGACCAGTTGCAGGGCCGTGTGGCCCTGGGAGACATCGGCGGCGAAGGAAAGGCTCTCCAGCAGGAGATGGGGCTCCAGGCTGGAAACGTAGGTGCCATCGCCCTGTCGGGTGATCAGGATGCGCATGGCCGTCAGCGCCCGGACGGCCTCGCGCAGCGAATTCCGGGACAAGCCGAGTTGTCCGGCGAGGATCTCCTCCTTGGGCAGGCGGGATCCGGGCGCGAGTTCGCCGTCGAGGATCATCGCCTTGATCTTGTCGATCGCCTCGTCCGTCAGTGCCACTTACGTGCCTCTCAGTGCCGGGTGGGTGCGGGGCGGTGGTTGGGCCGGACCGGGGCCGGGGCCTGCGCAGCCGCATGCGGGGCGTGGCTATTCCTGCTTCTCGCCGGACGCGAACCGGGAGATGACCAGGGCGACGATGATGATGGCGCCATTGAGGAACTGGTTCCACAGGGGCGGTACGCCCGCCAGCGTCATGACGTTGACGACGAGCTGGAGGGTGAGGATGCCGGTGAGGGCGCCGAAAACGGAACCCTTGCCGCCGTTGAGGCTCACTCCGCCGATGACGGTCGCGGCGAAGACCTGGAAGATCCAGCCGCTGCCCTGCGTGGCGGAAATGGAGCCGTAGTGCCCCGTATAAAGTATACCGGCGAACGCGGCGAGCATGCTGCCGAGGACGAGGACGATCCACACGACGCGGTCGACGCGGATGCCCGCAGTGCGGGCGGCCTCGGCATTGCCGCCGATCGCGTACAGCGCCCGGCCGTGCCGGAGCCACGCCAGCACACTGCCGCCGACCGCGAAGAGCAGCGCGCACACCCAGATCGCGGCGGGCACGCCCAGCCAGGACGCCCTGCCCAGGTAGGTGAAGGACGAGGGCAGCTCGACGATGGACTGGCCTTCGGAGAGGGCGACTTGCAGTCCGCGCAGCAGTGTCAGGGCGCCGAGGGTGACGATGAAGCCGTTGAGGCGCAGCTTGAGGATGAGGAAGCCGTTGACGGCACCGATCAGCGCCCCGACCAGCAGGCAGAGCGGGACGACCGTCCACTCGGGGAAGAGGCCGAGTCCGGTGAACCGGCCCCCGCTCGCGGGCAGGATCAGCCACACGGCGATGACGGGAGCCACGCCGATGGTGGACTCCAGGGACAGGTCCATCCGGCCGGCGATCAGGACGAAGGTGGTGGCGAGCACCAGCAGGCTCAGCTCGGTGGACTGCTGAGCCACACCGATCAGGTTGTCGGCGGTGAGGAAGGCCGGCGAGACGATGTACCCGATCAGGCCCAGGACGAGGATCGCCGGGACCAGGGACAGTTCGCGCAAGCTCCCGAGGCCGATCCGGCGGCGGGCGGTGTCCGCCGTGCCCGGTGCGTGCTCGGTGAGTTCTGTGGTGGCGGACATGGCTACCTTCCGTGCTCGTCTGCGCCGGATGAGGCGGGTGGGGCGGATGGGGGAGACGTGGTGGCGGGAGACGCAGGGGCGGGAGACGTGGTGGCGGGAGCCGGGTCGCCGGCGACGCCCTCGATGGCGGCGACGAGGTCCTCGTCCTTCCATCCCTGGTCGAACTGGGCCACCACCCGCCCGTGGAACATGACGACCACCCGGTCGCAGACCTTCAGGTCGTCGAGCTCGTCGGAGACGATCAGCGCGGCCTTGCCGCCGTCCGCGACCTGCCGGATCCTGCCGAGCAGGAACTCCTTGGACTTGACGTCCACACCGTTGGTGGGGCGGATGGCCACGAGGACGTGCGGATCTGTGGCCAGGGCGCGGGCGACGACGACCTTCTGCTGGTTGCCGCCGGAAAGGGCGGACACCGGGGTGGCGGCCCCGGGAGCCTTGATGTCGAGGTCCCGGATCATGCGCCGCGCGAAGGTCCTGGTGCGGGCGGGCAGCACGGTGCCGAACGGGCCGAGCTGGTCGGTGACGGTGAGCGTCGCGTTCTCCGCCACGCTGCGGTTGGTGACCAGCCCCTGGTGGTGGCGGTCCTCGGGGACCAGACCGACGCCGGCGGTGAGCGCGGACGGCACACTGCCGGTGCGTACGGCCTTGCCGCCGACCGAGATCCGGCCGCCCTTGGCTCGGTGCAGACCGGCGACCGCCTCACCCACCTGCACGTTGCCGCTGGCGGTGGCGCCGGCGAGCCCGACGACCTCGCCGGAGCGTACGGAGAGGGAGACGCCCTCGAAAGCACCGGGCAGTGTCAGGCCGTCGATCGCCAGGAGCTCCGTCGAGTCGGCCCGCGTGCCCGGGGGGCGTGCGGCGCCGGCGGTGACTGTGGAGGCGGACTCGCCGGTCATGGCCTCCACCAGGGCGGGACGGCCCAGTTCGGTGACGGGCGCGGTGAGGATGTGGGCCGCGTCGCGGTAGACCGTGACCGTGGTGCAGAGGTCGTACACCTCTTGCAGGTGGTGGGAGATGAAGAGGAAGGCGACACCCTGGCGCTCCAGATCGCGGAGCTTGCCGAAGAGACGGCCGATGCCGCGGCCGTCGAGCTTCGCGGTGGGCTCGTCGAGGATGATGAAGCGGGCGCCGAACGACAGGGCCCTGGCGATTTCCACGAACTGCCGCTGCTCGACGGTGAGGTCTTTCGCCCGGGCGGCAGGGTCGACGTCGACGCCGTACCCGCCGAGGAGCTCCTCGGCGCGTCGGCGCAGCTGCTTCCAGCGGATGGGCCGCAGCGGGCCGCCGCTCTGCCGGTTCAGGAAGAGGTTCTCGGCGACGGTCAGCTCACCGATGATCGTGGAGCGCTGGTAGACGCAGGCGACGCGGGAGCGCCAGGCGTCGATGTCGCCGAACGCGGGGGCCGCCTCGCCCGAGAAGCGCAGCGCTCCGGTGTCGGGCTGCGAGAGGCCGGTGAGGATGGACACGAGCGTCGACTTGCCGGCGCCGTTGCGACCGACCAGGGCGTGCGACTCGCCCGGGGCGATGGAGATGTGGGCGTCTCGCAGCGCGACGGTCGCGCCGAACCGCTTGCTGACGCCGGTCGCCTCGGCCACAGGGGCCGGGGTGCCGGGGCCGGTCGCCGGGGCGGTTGCGGTGTCCGCCATGGTGGATACCGTCCTTCGTGTACGGAGGCTGGGGCGCCGAGGTGCGTAGGGCGTGCACCCGGGGCTG
>NZ_JAPNLJ010000061.1:30887-38019 GCF_026627445.1 Streptomyces sp. H27-H1 | reverse complement strand
GCAACCGACTCGTCGGCATCCTCCACGGCTGCCTCAAAACCCGCACCCACTACGACGAAGCAACCGCCTGGTCCCACCACGCCCACCCCCACCCCGCTTGACACCAAACGACATGGGGTGTCTGACCCCTCGCTGCGCGGGCTCTGTCCCCTACCCGCCCTTCGCCCGTTCCCCGGGCTCGGCCCGACCCGGTCCTCAAACGCCGGACGGGCTGAAAGATCGCCTCAAACGCCGGCGAGGCTGGACACATCCAGCCCCGCCGGCGTTTGAGGCGCGCGATCTGGGGCGCAGCCCCGGGGAACGGTGGAAGGCGGGTAGGGGACGGCGGCCCTGCAGGGCCCCGGGCCGACGGACGGAGTCCGGCGCAGCGTCCCGAAGCCGGGGAGGCCCGCCAGGGCCGAGCCGTGCGAGGGGCGCGTTAAAAGACCGACAGGCCTGTCAGGGTGGTGAAGCGGTCCAGAGCGGCTACCGCGGCGACGGAGTTGCCTTGGGAGTCCAGGCCGGGGCTCCAGGCGGCCAGCGTGCACGCGCCCGGGACGACCGCGACGATGCCGCCGCCCACCCCGCTCTTGCCCGGCAGGCCGACGCGGTAGGCGAACTCCCCCGCCGCGTCATACGTCCCACAGGTCAGCATCACCGCGTTGACCTGCTTAGCCTCGCTGCGCGTGAGCAGCCGCGAGCCGTCCGCGCGGAGCCCGTGGCGGGCCAGGAAGCGGCCGGCCCGGGCCAGGTCGGCGCAGCTCATCTCGATGGAGCACTGCCAGAAGTAGTGGTCCAGCAGCATCGGCACCGGGTTGTCGATGTTCCCGTAGGAGGCCATGAAGTGGGCCAGAGCCGCGTTGCGGTTTCCGTGTTCGTGTTCGGAGGCGGCGACCTCCGCGTCGAAGGCGACGGCCGGGTTCTGGCTCTCCTCCCGGAGGAACCGCAGCAGTTCGCTGCTCGCGTCGCCCGTCAGGGTCTGGAGCCGGTCGGTGACGACGAGCGCGCCCGCGTTGATGAAGGGGTTCCGCGGGATGCCGTTCTCGTACTCCAGCTGTACGAGGGAGTTGAACGGGTTGCCCGAGGGTTCCCGGCCCACCCGCTCCCACAGGCTGTTGCCGCCCTCGGCGAGCGCGAGGGCCAGGGCGAAGACCTTGGTGATGGACTGCGTGGAGAACGGCGTCCGCCAGTCCCCCACCCCGAACACGTTGCCGTCGAGGTCGGCGATGGCCATGCCGAACTGCAGGGGGTCCACGGACGCCAGCGCCGGAATGTACTCGGCGGGTGCCCCGCTGCCCACCAGCGGGGCGATGTCCTTCGCGACCTGCTCCAGCAGTGCCTGGTAGTCCACCGGGAACTAGTCCTTGGTGCCGCGGTGCAGGGTGACGACGCCGCCAGTGAGGTTGCGCCAGGCCACCTTGGACCAGCCGGCCTTCTGCAGCAGCGCGGCCAGCGCCGGCTGGTCGGGCCAGGCGCGGATGGAGTCGGCGAGGTAGACGTACGCGTCGGGGTTGGAGGAGACCGCCCGGGCCACCGGCGGCAACGCGCGCATCAGGTACTCGGTGTAGACGGTCCGGAAGGGGGCCCACGTGGGCTGCGAGAACTCGCAGATCACGACCTGGCCGCCGGGCTTCGTGACCCGGCGCAGCTCGCGCAGGGCGGCGTCCGTGTCCTGGACGTTTCGCAGGCCGAAGGAGATGGTGACGGTGTCGAAGACGTCGTCCTTGAACGGCAGCTTCGTCGCGTCGCCGGCGGTCAGCGGCAGCCAGGGGTTGCGCTTCTTGCCCTCGCGGAGCATGCCGAGGGAGAAGTCGCAGGGCACGACGTACGCGCCGGTGGCGGCGAAGGGCAGCGAGGACGTGGCCGTGCCGGCGGCCAGGTCGAGGACGAGCTGTCCGGGGCGCGCGCCGACCGCCTTGGCGACTTCCTTGCGCCACAGGCGGGCCTGCCCGAGGGAGAGGACGTCGTTGGTGAGGTCGTAGTTCGCCGCCACGCCGTCGAACATGGAGGCGACTTCGTGCGGCTGCTTGTCCAGGGAAGCGGTGGTCACTGGCGTGGGCCCCTCGGGTGCGGTGCGAATGGTTCGGCGAACGGTTCGGCAGCGGTTCGGCAGGGTCCTGCGGACCGCCCCGCCATTCTCGCAGGCCCCCCGGCGACCGCATCCGGCCCCCGCACCCGGCCGCCCGTACGGGGCCTGCGGCGCGACGGGACGGGCGCGCCGGGACGGGCCGCCGCCCGTAGTGCCCGGGCAGCCGCCCCGGCGCCGGCGGGTCACCGGCGCAGGGCCTCCGCCGGTTCGATCCGGGAGGCGCGCCAGGCCGGGTAGAGGCCCGCGAGCAGGCCGGTCACCAGGCCGATCGCCGGCGCGGCGAGCACCGTCGCCGGATGGATCACCGGCGTCCAGTCGCGGAACACCGCCACGAGCACCACCGTCAGGCAGCCCAGCGAGGTCCCCACCAGGCCGCCGAGCGCGCCCAGCGCACCCGACTCGGCGAGGAACTGGCCGCTGATGTGCCGCCCCCGCGCTCCCAGGGCCCGGCGCAGGCCGATCTCCCCGGTCCGCTCCAGGACGGCGACCAGCGTCGTGTTCGCGATGCCCACGGCGCCGATGATCAGGCAGATCCCGGCGAGGACGAGGAAGAGCCGGCCCAGGTCCGAGGAGACGTTGGTCCGCAGGGAGCGCGGATCCGGCGGGGCGACCGCCTTCAGGTATTCGGGGTGGTCGGGGCGCAGCGCCGTAGGGGCCAGCCGGGCCACCTGCTGGGCCGCGCCGAGTTCGGTGGCGATGAGCATCCGGGCGCCGTCGCCCTGCGGCGGTCCCCAGATTTCCTCGGCGGTGGTCCGCGGGACCACGACGGACAGCAGGAGGTCCGCCTTGCGCTCCACGTTGCCGATGATCCCCACCACGGTGAAGGGCTCGTCGCCGATGAACACGGCGGGCGCGGTGTCCAGGGTGGTGATGCCGAGCCGGGAGGCGACGGCCGCGCCCAGTACGGCGACCCGCTGCCGGGTGCCGGAGTGGTAGGCGTCGTAGAGCCGGCCCCGGTCGATGCGGGGAACGGCGGCCCGCAGGGCGCCCGGTGAGGCGGCGACGACGTCGATCTTCTCGCCCCGGGCGGCGTCGCCGACGGGGGCCGACCGGACGGTCCCGTCGGTGGGCAGCCGGACCGTGTAGTAGACGCCCGCGTCCCGTACTCCGCCCAGCCGCTCGGTGCGTTCGTCGGCGTCGGCCGGGAAGCCGGGGCCGGTGAACTGGTCCTGGCTGCGGGCCACGTCCTCGACGGTGACCTCGGTGGCGCCGAGCACGCTGAAGCGGGCGTCGATCTGGGAGGAGGTGGTGGCCGTCAGGCCGAGGATCGCGACGAAGGATCCGACGCCGAGTACGGTGCCCAGCGCGGTCAGCGCGGACCGGGCCGGTCGCTGGACCAGCCCGGCGAAGGCCTCGCCGAGGACGTCCCTCGGCGCGAGGCGGGTGGGCGGGTCGGGCAGGGGCCGGGCCGGGGCGGTGCCCTTGGCCCGGCGCTGCGGGTAGAGCCTCATGACGCCGCCTTCGGGACCGGCGGCAGGTCCTCCGCCAGCACCCCGTCGCGGATGCGGACCGTACGGCCTCCTCTGGCCGCCACCTCCGGATCGTGGGTGATCACCAGGACGGTCATGCCGTCCGCGTGCAGTTCGTCCAGGAGCTCAAGCACCGTTCCCGCGTTCTCCGTGTCCAGGTTGCCGGTCGGCTCGTCGCAGAGCAGGAGCGAGGGCCGGGTCACCAGGGCCCGGGCGATGGCGACCCGCTGCCGCTCGCCGCCGGAGAGCCGGGTGGGCAGGGCGTCGACGCGGTGCCCGAGCCCGACCCTGCGCAGGGCTTCGCGGGCGCGGGGTTCGCGTTCCTTGCGGGGGAAGCCGTTGTAGAGCATGGCGAGGGCCACGTTTTCCAGGGCGGAGCGGTGGGAGAGGAGGTGGAAGGACTGGAAGACGAAGCCGATGCGGCGCCCGCGCAACGACGCCCGGCCGCTGTCCCCCAGCGCCCCGGTGTCCACCCCGTCCAGCAGGTACGTGCCGGCGGTGGGGGCGTCGAGCAGCCCGGCGATGTTGAGGAAGGTGGACTTCCCCGACCCGGAGGGCCCGACGACGGTGACGAACTCACCGCTGCGCACCACGAGATCGCAGTCGGTGAGCGCGAGGACGGGCGGCGGCCCGGGGTAGGCGAGCCCGACCCCCCGGAACTCGATGACCGGCTCCGCGCCGCCGCTCCCCCGGGCGCCGCCGCCGGTCCCCCCGGCATCCCCGGCATCCCCGGCATCCCCGACGGTCCCCCCGCGTCCGCCGGTCTCCCCACCCCTGCCGCTCTCCCCACCGCTGCTGCCCGGAGCGCTACGGGGCTCCGGCCCGCCCGGGGTCACTGCTTCTTCCCTCCCGCGCCCGCGGCGAGGCCGGGGTTGATCCCGGTGACGACGTTGTCCCCCTCGGAGAGTTCGCCGGCGCCGGCCGGTCTGACCTCCACGTAGCCGTCGCCCGTCGTGCCCGCCTGGACCTCCACCTGTCGGCGTTTCCCTGCGGAGTCGACCACGGACACGCTGGTGCGCCCGTCCGCGCCCGCCGAGACCGCGCTCACCGGCACCACCAGCGCGTCCCCGGAGGTCGCCGCCGCCTCCACGGTCAGCCGTACGTCCTGTCCCGCGAGCGCGGGGTCCAGCGGGCTGTCGGGCTCCACGACCATGGCGTAGCCCGGCGCTCCCGGCGGGGCCTGCTGCTGGCCGTCCCCGGTACCGCCCTGCGGCTGCGCGGGCGGGGCCGCGGCCGTGTCGGCCACCGACGCGACCTCGGCCGTGGCCGTCACCCCGCTGACCTCGGACTTGATCTCCACCCGCTGGCCGGCCCGGACCAATCCCTTCTGGTGTTCCTGGAGTTGCCCCCGTACCACCAGCGCCCCCGCGGACAGCGTCAGCGCGGGCCCGGTGGCCGCGGACCCGACCCGGGTGTTCACCGCGGTGACCCGCGCGGGGAAGCCCTCCAGGAAGACGACCTCCCCGGCCGGGAGCATCGGGCCCGCGACCTCCTGCGCTTCCGTCAGCTTGCGCCGCGCCTTGGCGAGGTCCTCCTCGGCCCGGCGCACGGCGAGCGCGGAAGCCGCTTTCGCACCCGAAGCCGAGCCGGCGCCCTTCGTCCCGCCGGACCCCCCGGCCCCGCCTGCCCCGCCGGACCCCCCGGATCCGCCCGCAGCCGATCCCGCCGCCCGGACGTCCTCGAGGGCCCGCCGGGCCCCCGTCACCGCTTCCTCCGCGGCCTCCACCGCCTGCCCGCCGTCGGCGAGCGCGGGCGGCGCGTCGTAGCCGATCGACCGGTAGAAGGCGGTGAGCGCGGTCTTGGTGCCGGCTCCGAAGGTGCCGGCCTTGTCGCCGCCGGCCGGGTGTCCCCGGCCGGCCAGTGCCTGCTGGAGCTGTTTGACGTCCTCTCCGGTGGCCCCGGGCTTGAGGTCCCGGTAGACGGGCAGTCTGCCGGGCAGGACGAACACGGGCCGTCCCGAGACCTCCAGCAGGACCCGCCCCGCCTCCACCGGGCTCCCGGCGGTGGCCGCGACCTTGGTGACCACCGGCGCCGCCGCGCCCTCGGCCCGTGCGGTCGGCGTGACCTGCACGGTCTGGGTGGCGGTCGCGGTGCCGCGCAGGATGACGGTGTCGCGCAGCACCCTTTTCTCGACCCGGGCCACCAGGACGTCCATCGGGGGCGGCCCCGCGTCGGCCGCCACCTGCGCGGGGGACTTGATCACCGCCGAGGCCGCGACTCCGGCGCCCGCGAGCAGGGCCGCCCCGCCGGCCACGGCGGCGACCCATTTACGGTGCTTCGCGCTCATCCACCCACCAGGCCCGAAGAACCGGCCGGGGCCTTGTCGGCGCACTTGCGGAGGGCGGCAACCCCCTTCGGGTCCGCCTTCAGCCGGGCGTCGACCCCGGAGTCACCCGTGACCGGGTCGGGGTCGGGGAAGTCGGTGGCGCCGTTCGCGCGCATGCAGGCGGCGAACTCCTTCGCCTTGGCCAGCGTCGCCGCGTCCACCGAGGGCTGCACCCGCTTGGCGGCGCACGCCAGCTCGGCCTCCCGCACCTTGGCGGGGTCGGACTTGGCTCCGTCGACGACCTGCACCCCGGAGGGGGTGTCCTTCATGGGCAGCCCCTGCTCCTTGAGGCAGGCGAAGAAGGCCGCCTGTCCGGGATCGGCGCCGTCCTTGCCGGTCGGGGCGGGTCCGGCGGCCGTCGACGTGCCCGTGGTGCCGGAAGGGGCGGGGGCCTGGCCGTCCGATCCCCCGCCGGAGCAGCCGGCGAGCAGGAGGACCGCCGCCGCCAGGGATGACAGCATCGGCGCGGACGCGGACCGGACGCGTGGAGATGACACAGATTCGACCCCTTCGTACGCTCCCGCCGCGAGCCGGCGCCGGAGCGGGCGCCGTACGTCAACAGGGCGCCTCCGCGTACACCCTAGGAGCCGCGCCCTCTGGACGTAACTGGTCCGAAGGCTAGTTGTACGGGTGGCCGGGACAACGTTGACTTCAGGCCGGTCCGTTGGACCGGATCAACTGCCGGGTTCCGTGCCCGCAGGTACGCGATCCGTCACCGACGCCGTCAACGCTCCTTACGGAAAGGCACAGATACATGCGTTCTCGCATCGTCATGCGCGCCGCCGTCACCGCAGTTCTCGCCCTGTCCGCCGTCGGCCTCTCGCTCGGCTCGGCCAACGCCGCGGAGAAGGACGGCTGGATCACGTCCGGAGAGTTCGGCCTCTTCTGCCTCCAGAACCAGGGGAATTCGGTATTCGACCTGGTCCTGGACGACACCAACTTCGCGAACGACTACTTCAAGGGCTCGCAGTCCTGCGCGGGTCACACCACCAACGACTACACGGAGTCCTACCGGAACCTGGACTCGTTCACCTGGGACGTCTACACCGACTGGAACCGCGGCGGTTCGCACGGGACCATCCCCGCCGGCTACGCGGGCAATGCCAGCGCCACCTTCAAGAACGCCATTTCTTCGTCGTACTGGGTCCGCTGACACCTCTTCACGATCGCGCACCGAGAAGCGCCGCTCCGCCCGGCTGATCCTGCCGCTCCTGCTCTGCTCGGGGGCTGCCGCCGCGGCCGCCGCCCTGGCGGGACTCCTGCCGCAGG
>NZ_JAPNLJ010000061.1:0-30877 GCF_026627445.1 Streptomyces sp. H27-H1 | reverse complement strand
GGGGGGGGCGCGCCGCGCCCACATCCTAATCCCGACCGGAGCCCTCATGCCCTTCTCCCGCCGCCTGCTGCGACCGCTCGGCGTCGCCCTGTTACCCCTGGCCCTCGCGGGGTGCGGCGGCTCGGACCCGGCCGGCGGCTCGGCCGGCGAGGAGCCCCCGATCGGCGCCGCGCCGACCCTGCTGGCCAGCGGCGACCTCCGCTTCCCGCTCGACGTGTACATACCGAGCGGGGAGCAGAACTCCCAGCTGGCGAAGGCGCAGGACAGGCTGGTCGACCAGTGCATGCAGCGCTACGGGTTCCGGTACGAGTCCCCGCGCGCGGGATCGGCGGCGCAGCCGCGCGACGAGAGCAGGCGCTACGGCCTGTCCGACGCCGCGGTCGCCGCCCGCTACGGCTACAACAACCCGGTGCTGGAGAACCGCCCGCCCAAGCCCGCGCCGAAGCAGCTCGGACCGAACGAGAAGCTCTTCCTGAACGGCGAGGAGCAGGTCGATCCCGCGAAACCCGTCCCCATGAGCCAGGAGGAATCCGAGAAATCGGGGCTGGGCTCCCTCACCGTCGACGGAAAGAAGGTTCCGTCGGGCGGATGCATGCGGGAATCGTTCCTCAAGCTCTACGCGCCGGTGAAGAACTCGGTGGACGTCATGGTTCCGCAGAACTTCGGGTTCGACGCCTACGGGCGTTCGCGGCAGGACACCCGGGTCGAAAAGGCGATCAAGGAATGGTCCGCCTGCATGGCGGAAAAGGGATATCGGACCGACGACCCCGTGAGTCCGGAACTGGGATTCAACGACGCCACGCTCGGTTCTCCGCAGGCGGTCACCGCCGCGCAGCAGGACGTGGCCTGTAAAGCGCGCACGAACCTGGTGGGCATCTGGCACACGGTCGAAGTCGCCTACCAGAAGCGGCTGATCGAGCAGAACGCCGAAGTGCTGACCCTGGCCAGGAAGCAGTTGGAAGAGCGGATGCGGCTCGCCGCCCAGCTCACTTCCGCCTGATCCACGACTCGACTCGGACATGACGAAACACCGCGCCTCCGCACGCCGGCCCGCCCGGCTGATCCTGCCGCTCCTGCTCTGCTCGGGGGCTGCCGCCGCGGCGGCAGCCCTGGCGGGACTCCTGCCGCAGGCCTCCACACCCCGCGCCGACCTGTCGGCCCCGCAGCCGCCGCCGTCGGTACGGACGGCCCCGCCGGCGCCCCCGCCCGTACCGACACCCGCGCGCACGCCTTCGCCGACGCCCGCGCCGAGCACCTCCGCGCCCCCCGCCCCGAACCCCCCGGCCGTCCCGGAGACCGGGCCCGGCACCTTCCGGGCCTCCACCGTTTCCGGCACCCGCCACGGTTCCGGCCCGGTACGGCGCTACCGCGTCGAGGCCGAGGACGGCTCCGGTATCGATCCCGACGAGGCCGCGCGCGCGGTCGACGCCGTGCTCGGCGACCCGCGCGGCTGGGCCCACGACTCGAGGTACGCCTTCCGGTTGACCGGGTCCGGGCCGGTGGAGTTCACGGTGCGCATCGCCACCCCGGTCACCACGGACCGGCTCTGCCAAGTGGTGACCCCGGAGCTGAAGGGGGAGGTGAACTGCCGCAGCGGGCACCAGGTGATCGTCAATCTCCGGCGCTGGCAGCTCGGTTCACCGCAGTTCGACGGTTCGCCCGCCGAGTACCGGGCGCTGATCGTCAACCACGAGGTGGGCCACGAACTGGGCCGCGGCCACGAGACCTGCCCCGGCCCGGGTCTGCCCGCACCCGCGATGATGCAGCAGATCAAAGGGCTGCTGGGCTGCCGGTCCAACGCCTGGCCGTTCGACTCCCGCGGTAATTACGTGAGAGGCCCGCTGGTCCCTTGAACGACCGCCCCCACCGGATCGTCACAGTTCTGACCGAAACCGCCATTCCCCCCTCCGGGCCCGCCGTTACAATGAAATATCGATCGAAACATCTCGGGGGGGATCATGGAAATCGACAACGGTATGAGCATCACTCTTCCCAGCCGGTTCGAGTCCGGGACGGCGCCCGGACCGGAGTCCGGGCCAGGGGAGGAAATCCAGCTGACCCGGCAAGAGTCAGTGGTATTCATGAATTTATGCACGGGCTCGAGCAACTCGGAGCTCGCGGAGCAGCTCAGCCTGTCCGTCGGCACCGTCAAATTCCACGTGTCCAACATCCGCGAGAAGCTCGGCGGGCTCAGTCGGCTCCAGGTCTGTCTCCTGTCCGCGCTCACCCAGGCGGACTCCGCCGAGCTCAGCGACGACGGTGGAGCAGCCTGCCGGCGATGACCGTGGCCACGCAGGTGGTCGGTCCCTGTACCAGCAGCTCCGCGGGACCGGACACCGCGAAGACCGCGAACCGCGCCGGGGCGCCCGGCTCCAGGACTCCGTGGAAGGCCTCCTCGGCCGCGGCCCGGCCGGCGAGCGGATCCAGGGCGGCCGGTCCCTCGTAGGGGGCGGGCGGGACGACGGTGAGTCCGGAGCGGACCACCGCCGTCCGTACGGCCGGGCTGGTGAAGCGGCCGGCCACCGCGACCACCCCGCGGGCGAGCAGCTTCTGCGTGCCGCGCCGCGCGCTGTTGCCCCAGCGGGCCTCGGTCAGCTTGAGGTCGGCCAGCGCCACGTCGCCGGTGATCGGTTCGGCCCCGAGCTCGGTGATCTCGTAGGGATCGTCCGGGTAGTAGGTGCGCTCCAGCAGCTCGTCGGCGCCGCGCACCAGCAGCCCCGGGGTCAGCACCCCGGGCCAGCTGCGGGCGCGCGCGTGCGGGTAGGCCGCGGCGAGCTCCTCGTACGGGCCCACCCGGGCGATGAGGTCGCCCTCGACCAGCACCGCGCCGCCGGGCAGCGGTGCGGCTGCGGAGCCGGTGGGTCCGGTGACGAGGAGTTCGGCGGTGTGGATCGTCAGCACGGGCGCGTCAGTTCGAGGAGATGAGCTTCAGCTCGGGGTGGGCCGTGCCGCCCTCGATGGCGGTGGAGGAGATGTGCGAGACCACACGGTCGTCAACCGGGTCGTTCGCCGGGTCCTCGTGCACGAGGAGGTGCTCGTACGTCGTGGCGCGCTGCGCCGGGACACGGCCCGCCTTGCGGATGAGGTCGATGATCTCCTGGCGGTTGGAGCGGTGCTTGGCACCGGCCGAGGAGACCACGTTCTCCTCCAGCATGATCGAACCGAGGTCGTCGGCGCCGTAGTGCAGGGAGAGCTGGCCCGCCTCCTTGCCCACGGTGAGCCAGGAGCCCTGGACGTGGGCGATGTTGTCGAGGAAGAGCCGCGCGATGGCGATCATGCGCAGGTACTCGAAGACGGTCGCCTGGGTCCGGCCCTTGAGGTGGTTGTTCTCGGGCTGGTAGGTGTACGGGATGAAGGCGCGGAAGCCGCCCGTGCGGTCCTGGGTGTCGCGGATCATCGCGATGTGCTCGATGCGCTCGGCGTTGGTCTCGCCGGTGCCCATCAGCATGGTGGAGGTGGATTCCACGCCCAGCCCGTGGGCGATCTCCATGATCTCCAGCCAGCGTTCGCCGGACTCCTTGAGCGGGGCGATCGCCTTGCGCGGCCGCTCCGGGAGCAGCTCGGCGCCGGCGCCCGCGAAGGAGTCGAGACCAGCGGCGTGGATGCGGCGGATGGCCTCCTCCGCGGACACCTTGGAGATCCGGGCCATGTGCTCGACCTCGGACGCGCCGAGGGAGTGGATGACCAGCTGCGGGAAGTCCTTCTTGATGGCCGAGAAGTGGTGCTCGTAGTACTCGACGCCGTAGTCAGGGTGGTGGCCGCCCTGGAACATGATCTGCGTGCCGCCCAGCTCGACGGTCTCCGCGCAGCGGCGCAGGATGTCCTCGAGGTCGCGGGACCAGCCCTTCTTCGTGTCCTTGGGGGCCGCGTAGAAGGCACAGAACTTGCACGCCGTGACGCACACGTTGGTGTAGTTGATGTTGCGCTCGATGATGTACGTCGCGATGTGCTCGGTACCGGCGTAGCGCAGCCGGCGCGCGGCGTCGGCGGCCTGGCCGAGGGCGTGCAGCGGAGCGTGGCGGTAGAGGTCGAGCGCCTCTTCCTTGGTGATCCGGCCCCCAGCGGCGGCTCGGTCGAGGACTGACTGGAGAGCGGCCTGGTCGGTCACCGGTGCGTCACCTTTCGGCTGTGTCGTTCGGCTGGCGCCCGGCTGCGGTCGAGGTTCCCGGACCGATCCAGCCTACGCCAGCCCCGCCGGCTCCCGGCCTGGCCCCCTGCGGGATGTCCCGGAAGGCCCGGATCGCGGAACGGATCGCGGCAGGATCGCGGGGCGGATCACGGAAGGGATCGAGGAGCGGAACACGGATCGGATCACGGGACCGGTCCGGAACCCAGGGCCAGGCCGAGCCCCAGGTCGAGCCCCAGACCCAGCCCCAGACCCGCGCAGATCACACCCGCGAGGGCCCCGCCGGCCATGAAGGGGCCGAAGGCGATCGGGCTGGTGCGCTCCGCCCGGCGCAGGGCGATCCGGGCGTATCCGTGCACGGTGCCCGCGAGGAACGCGGCGAAGGTGCCCGCGAACAGCACGGACCACCCGTACCAGCCCAGGATCTGCCCCACGGTCAGGGAGAGGGTGACGTCTCCGAAGCCCATGCCGCGCGGGTTGATCAGGTGGAGGACGAGGTACAGGGCCCCGAGGACGAACCCTCCGAGCAGTGCGCGCGTCCAGGAACCGCCCGTACCGGTGAACAGGGCGGCCCCGCCGAGCGCGACCGCGGTCGTGGCGGCCAGCGGCAGGGTCAGTACGTGGGGCAGCCGGTGCACGGCACGGTCGACGAAGCAGAGCAGGACCGTGAAGGGCGCCAGCAGCAGCCAGGCGGCCAGTTCGGGCCGGGCCCCGACCCCGGCCCCGAGCGCGAGACAGACGAGGGTGGTGGCCGGCACGGCCCCGGCGGCGGGCGCGTAGCCCCCGCGCCACCGGCCCGCGGGCACGCACCGGGGGCACACCGAGCGGCCCAGCCAGCCGCCGGCGGGGCCGGTCAGCGGGTGGCCGGACGGGCAGGCCGAGCGCCAGGGGAGGTCCACTTCGACCGAGAGGCGGTAGGCGGCCCGGGGCAGGAGGAGTCCCGCCGCCGCGCCCCAGAGGGTGACGGCGGCCACGAACAACGTGATGCTCATGTCAGCCCGCCACCGCGGCTTCGCGGCCCGCCCGTTCCCGGATCCTCATCCCATGCCCCCGCCCCGCACCCCGTGACTTGGCGACGCACGCTAGCAGCGCCTGGCGGCCCCCTCAAGAAGCCGCGGAGCCGCTCGGCTCGAAGCCGGCCAGGAGTTGCTCCAGCGCCTGCTGGTCCGGGCCCACGAAGGGCTCGAGGCCCGGGGCGAGGCCCACCGTGTCGATCATCCGGGCGATGAGCCCGATCCCGGCGGCCGGCGGCAGGTGGGTGGAGAGCACGAGCTCGGGATCCATCTCCTTGACCGGCCGGACCGTATCGAGGAACTTCTCCCGGTCGGCGACCGACGCCCAGGGGCTGTCCACCGATGCCCAGAACAGCTGGCCGGCCCGCAGCTCCTCGGGGCCGACCGCCCCGGCGTCACCGCCGGCCGCGAGGTCGGCGTCCGGCAGGGGCGAGCCGAAGCAGTCGGAGCTGAAGCAGGCCCGCGAGCGGTCGTCGTAGAAGCCCACGGTCGCGGGGTTGTCGAAGAGGGGCGGCCGGAAGGCGGTGAGGGAGCGGTCGCCCACGTCCAGGCTCTGGCCGGGGTTGAGGAAGTACATCCGGTCCATCGGCAGCGGCCGGTCCGTGGACATCTCGCCCGCGCCGAGGAACGTGGTCACCACCCGGGCCTCGGGAGCGGCCTCCAGCAGGGCGAAGATCCCGCCGGTGTGGTCGCGGTCCGGGTGCGTCAGCCAGATCCACCGCACGTCGGCGGGGTCGACGGCCTCGGAGAGGGTCGTGAGGAAGTCCCGGTCGGGCAGGCCGAGGCCGGTGTCGACGACCACGGGCTCCCGGGCGTGCAGGACGAAGGCGTTGACCGGGAGGAAACCGACGCCGGGTACTTCGAGGGCGTCCCCGAGGACCGTGATGTCCCGGCCGACTCTGCGTGTGGTCATGGCGGAGCTCCGATGGCCCCCTGGGTGAGCACGCTCGCGACCGCCCCCGGGCTTACCCCGCCCCCTTCATCGTGTCCCCGCGAGGCCCCGGCCGCACTCCCGCACGGATCGCGCGAAAAGGAAAGGCATTCCCGGTAAAGAGCGGGTATTTGGTTTTCCGCGCCAGGGAAAGGCGAATACCCCATAAACCTCGCTAAGGGCTCGGAACGCCCGCCGGCAGGAGCTCCACGTTCACATCGGGCGCATAGCCCGTCGTCAGTCCCGTCCGCCGCGCGAATTCGCGTACTCCGGCCAGCTGATCGGGGCCGAAGCGGAAGTCGAGCGTCGTGAAGTAACGCTCCAGGAGTTCCGCGTCGAAGGCCTCCCAGCGGGCCGCCTGCTCGGCGACCTTGCCGACCTCCTCCAGGGACACGTCCCGGGATGCGAGGAAGGCCTCGTGGACCTTGCGCACGACCTCCGGCTCACGCTCCAGGTACTCCTTGCGAGCGGCCCAGACGGCGAAGACGAACGGCAGTCCGGTCCACTCCTTCCACATCGCACCGAGGTCGTGGACGGTGAGCCCGAGCCGGGGGGCGTCGTGCAGCGAGGCCCGCAGCGCGGCGTCGCCGATCAGCACCGCCGCGTCCGCCTCCTGCATCATCAGGCCCAGGTCGGGCGGGCAGGTGTAGTAGTCGGGCCGTACGTCGTACTTCTCCGCGAGCAGGAGCTGCGCAAGGCGTACGGAGGTTCGCGAGGTGGATCCCAGCGCGACGCGGGCGCCGTCCAGCTGGTCCAGGGGGACCTGCGAGACGATCACGCAGGACATGACGGGGCCGTCGCAGCCGACGGCGAGGTCGGGGAAGGCGACGAGGTCGTCGGCGTTGCGGAGGAACTCCACGAGGGTGATGGGACCGATGTCCAGGCCGCCCTGGACGAGGCTCGCGCTGAGCTTCTCCGGGGTGTCCTTGGTCAGCTCCAGGTCCAGCAGCGTGCCGGTTCTGGCCAGCCCCCAGTAGAGGGGCAGGCAGTTCAGGAACTGAATGTGGCCGACGCGGGGCCGGCTGCGATTGACGTCCACATCGCGAGACTAGCCCCCTGGTCTTCGTCAGCCGTCTGGCGGGTCTCAAACGTCCGAGTGACGTGATCTTTCCCTCTGGTCTCGCCCGCAGGGTGCGTGCTAGGCTCGACGCAAGTTGCAGTTTGGTTTCCCTTGCAGTACGAGGCCTGCGGAGAATGTGACCCGCAGGCTTTTGTAGTTTTCAGACTTCTTAGCAGGTTCTGGAGCAGGGCGACCCTTTGGCCCATAGGAGGGCTCATGGCTACCGGAACCGTCAAGTGGTTCAACGCTGAAAAGGGCTTCGGCTTCATCGCCCAGGACGGCGGCGGCCCGGATGTCTTCGTCCACTACTCCGCGATCAACTCAGCCGGCTTCCGCTCCCTTGAGGAGAACCAGCTGGTGAACTTCGACGTCACCCAGGGTCCGAAGGGCCCGCAGGCGGAGAACGTCACCCCGGCCTAGTCGCCTGGGCCAACCAATCGCGGTTGGATATGCAGTACCCAAGGAGCCCTGTCTTCTCTGTGCGAGCAGAGTCGACGGGGCTCCTGCCTTTTGCGCCCCCGCTTGCTACCTAGGGGTCCTAGGTTAAAACTAGGACCCCTAGGAACATGGAGGACGCATGGTGCGGGCAGGGCTGACGGCCGGGCGAGTGACGCTGGCGGGCGCCGAGTTGGCGGACGAGGTCGGGCTCGACCGGGTGACCATGTCGCAGGTGGCGCGGCGGCTGGGCGTGAAGGACGCGAGCCTCTACGCACACGTGCGCAATCTGGAAGACCTGCGCGGGCGGATCGCGCTGCTGGCGGCCGACGAGAAGACGATTCGCATCGCGGAGGCGGCCTCGGGCCTCGCCCGCAAGGACGCGCTGGTGGCGTTCGCCGACGCCTGGCGGGCCTACGCCCACGAGCACCCGGGCCGCTACGCGGCGACGCAGACCCCGATCCGGATCGACCCCGAGCTGGCCGCCGCGGCGGCCGGACCCCGGCGCGCGATGGAGCTGACGTACGGCATGCTGCGCGGCTACGGACTGGCCGAGCCCGACCTCACCGACGCGGTCCGCCTGCTGCGCAGCACCTTCCACGGGTTCGTCTCCCTGGAGGCCGCGGGCGGTTTCGCGCACGAGCGGTCCCCGCAGCAGTCCTGGGTCCGCGCCCTCGACGCCCTGCACACGCTCCTGGAGCACTGGCCCGCGTCCCGGGAAGGGGACTGCGCATGACCGCGACCGGCCCGACGGCCGCCGGCCCGACTCCCGGAAGCCTGCGCGTGCCCGGCGCGACCCTGTACTACGAGGTCCGCGGCCGGGGCCCGCTGCTGCTGCTGATCCCCGGCGGGACCGGCGGCGCGACCGCCTTCGACGGGATCGCCGACGAGCTGGCCGCCGAGTACACCGTCGCGTCCTACGATCCGCGCGGGCTGTCCCGCAGTCCCCTGGACGATCCGCAGGCCGGGCAGAGCGTGGCCGAGCATGCCGAGGACGCGTCGCGGATGCTGGATCTGCTGTCGCCCGGCGAGCCCGCCCGGGTGTTCGGCTCCAGTTCGGGCGCGATCGCCGCCCTGCACCTGCTCACGGTCCGCCCCGAGCGCGTCGCACGCCTGGTGGCGCACGAGCCGCCGGTGGTGGAGGTCCTGCCGGACGCCGCAGAGCACCGGGCGTTCCTGGCGCGCGTACGGGAGACCCTCCGCACGGAAGGGTTCATGCCCGGGATGTCCGTGTTCGCGGCGGGGTTGAAGAAGGCCGGCGGTGACGTCGGGGGTGACGGCCGCGGCAACGCCGCCGAGCCGCAGGCCACTTCGCCCGGACTCCCGCCGCAGGCGGCCGCGCGGGCCGAGCGGACGATGGCCGACCTGCCCTACTTCCTCGAGCGGATCGTGCCGAGCTTCATGTCCTACACCCCGGACGTCCGGCGGCTGGAGGCGCTGTCGGACCGGCTGGTGCTCGCCTGCGGCCAGGACTCGCGCGGCGAACTGCCCTACCGTCCGGCAGCCTTCCTCGCCGAGCGTCGGCACGGAGCTCCTGCACTTCCCCGGCGGGCACACGGGGCTGACCACGCACCCGGCCCGGTTCGGCGAGCTGCTCCGGAAGGCGTTGCGGGCCTAGCGGGACCGGGCCGTTCGGCCGTGGCCGGTGTGCGTACACCGGCCACGGCAGAGCGTCAGGCCTCGCGGGCCGGCTCGGTGACCGGGGGCTCGGTGACGGGCGGCTCGGTGACCGGGGGCTCGGCCGCGGTGACGGTGATCTCCAGGAAGAGGACCACCTTGTCCGAGATCCGCACCCGGAGCGTGTACGTGCCCGGGGCGACGCCCGTGGTGGACAGTTCCGGCAGGGCGGCCTTGCCGTCCGTCCCGGTCGCCGGGAGCTCCAGCTCCGTCAGCTTCTTGCCGTCCTTGTCCAGGAAGTACGGGGTCTCCCCCGCCTTCGCCGGGTCCGCCGGGACCCACTTCCCGTCCTTGTCCTTGGTCCCGAGCCCGGCCGTGGCCTTGGCCCCGGCGACCGGCTTGTCCTTCGCCGTCGCCAGGAACTGCACGCCCTTGATCCCGGTACCGGCCTCCCGGGCGAGCGGCTTGCCGGCCTCCGCGTCGCTGCGGACCAGCAGGTCCGCCTCGGGGACGGGTACCGGCGCGGCCGGGGTGACCTTGCCCGCGATGCGCAGGGAGACCTCGGTCGAAGCGGCGTAGCCCGTGGCGCGCAGGGTGAAGGTGCCCGCCTTGGTGCCCGCCTTCAGGCTCGGCACCCGGACGAGGCCCTTGGCGTCGGTGCGCAGGACCGCGAAGTCCTTGCCGTCGGCCGCGAAGACGGTGCGGCCGGTGGTGTCCTCGTCGACCGAGACCACGATCACCTGGTTGACGGCCGGCTTGCCGTTGCTCAGCAGCGCCCTGATACGCGGAGTAAGCGGGAACACGGTCCCGGCCTCGGCCGTGAGGTCGGTGGTGCCGATCTGCACCAGCTTGCTCAGGGTCGGAGTCGGCGTGGGAGTCGGCGTGGGAGTCGGAGTGGGCGTCGGGGTCGGCGTCGGGGTCGGGGTCGGCGTCGGGGTCGGCGCGGGTGCCGGCGGGACCGGCACGGGCGGCAGGACCGGCGGCGTCGGGGTCGGGTAGTTCCCCGCCGGCGGGTTCGGCACGGATGCCGCGCCCTGCCCGGCCTGGTACTGCCGCATGTAGCCGAGCACCGTGTTCACGTACTCGCGCGACCTGTTGTAGCTGAGGATCGCCTTGTCGAGGTCGCCCGAATCGGAGAGGTTGCGCTGACCGGCGCAGAGGTAGAGGCCCGCACCCAGCGCCGCGTCGTAGATGTTGTTGGGGTCGCGCTTGCCGTCGGCGTTGCCGTCGGCGCCCCAAGTGCTCCAGGTGGAGGGGATGAACTGCATCGGGCCGACCGCGCGGTCGTAGGCGGCGTCCGCGTCCCACTCGCCCTTGTCGGTGTCCTTGATCTCGGCGAAGCCGTTGCCGTCCAGGCGCGGCCCGCGGATCGGCTTGTCCGTGTACCCGTCCGGCTTGAGCCCGTAGCCCGAGGCGTGCACGGACTCCACCCGGCCTATGCCGGCGAGCAGTTGCCAGGGCAGCCGGCAGCCGGGGAGCGCGGCGGCGACCGACACCTCGGCGCGCTTGTACGCGTCGAGGGCGGTCGCGGGTATGCCGGCGGCGGCTCCCCCGGGGCTGGCGGCGCCCGGGGGCGGCGGCGGGTCGGCGACCAGGTCCGGCAGCTCCAGCCGGGCGTCACCGCGATCGGCGGCCTGGGGGCTGTCGGGGGTCGGTTCGGCTTCCCCGGCGCCCGCGATCGGTGTGTTGGTCACGACCGCGGCGGTGGTCAGGCTGGCCGCGAGGGCGGCGGTGCACATGACCTTGCGCGAGGTGTTGACGAGGTGACGGTGAAGTGGCTTCACAGTGCGGTGTTCCCCCCAGAGCGGCGACCGGTCCAGGCCCCCGTAAAACGTAAAGAAGTCATTTGGTGCTCCGCGCGCCCCGACCTCTCCGCGCGGACGGCCGATCGGGCCGTGGAGGTTAACTGTCTATCAGTTCTTCGGACGCGACTCACCGTCGCCCCCGGAGATCTGTCCCACCATTCGTCTTGTCTTTACGGTGCCTTGTCCGGAAACGGACCAGGGACTTAGTGCCCTGCCCGATTCGCACCAATGGCACGTACTTGACCGCTCTACGATCTTTATCCTGGAGGAATGGCAACCAGCAAGAAGGACCAGCGGCGCGGGGCCCGCGACCGGATGCGGGCGGAGCACGAGGCGCAGGCCCGGCGCGCGAAGCTGCGCGGGCGCGTACTGATCGGCGGCGCGCTGGTCGCCGTACTGGCCGTCGCGGTCGGCGTCGGCCTCTACGCGGCGGACTCCTCGGGGTCCGGCGACGGCTCCGGCGACGAGGCGGCCGGCAAGCCGTTCGTCCAGCCGGCCAACACCGCCGGCAAGGACGGGATCGTGATCCCGTACGGCAAGGCCGACGCGAAGAACGTCCTCTCCGTCTGGCTCGACCCGCGCTGCCCCTACTGCGCGGGCGTCGAGATCGGCCTCGGCGGGACCTTCAAGGAGCAGGCGGACGCGGGCACGTACCGCGTCGAGTACCACTTCGCCACGTTCCTGGACAAGGCGCTGGGCGGCGGCAAGGGCTCCAAGCGTGCGGTCAACGCGCTGGGCGCGGCGGTGAACGAGAGCCCGGAGAAGTTCATGGAGTACCTCCAGGTGCTCTACAAGAACCACCCGGCGAAGGAATCGGACGACAAGTTCGGCTCCACCACCACCCTGCTGGACCTCGCGGACCAGGTACCGGGGCTGCGGACGCCCGCCTTCAACAAGGCGGTCAAGGAACTCACCTACATGCCGTGGGCCGAGAAGGCCGGCCAGGCCTTCTACGACCAGAACATGCAGGGCACTCCGGACGTCTCCGTCAACGGCAAGAAGCTCACGGTGAACTCCGGCGTGGGGATCGACTCGATCACCCCGGAAGCCTTCAAGAAGCTGATCACCCCGCACCTGAGGCAGTAGCGCGCCTCGGTCCTACGCGGCGGTGCCGTCGGCCTCCATGGTCATACGCGCCACGTGCAGGGCCAGGTAGGAGACCTCGTCCTCGCTCAGGTGCTCCCCCAGACGCAGCTCGACGATCGTCGCCAGCTGCTGCGCGGTGTGGGTCGCCTCCGGGTAGTGCTGGCGGATGCCCTTGCCGATGGTGGACTCGTGGCCCTTCAACTGCCGGTGCTGCTGGACCCGGACGAAGAGGTACCGCACGTGGGTGATGAACCGCGCCGCGCTCATGGACTCCTGGGGGACGTCCAGCCCGTACCGCTCCCGTACGACGGCCAGCATCTGCTGGATGATCCCCGTCATCGTGTACGTGAAGGACAGATCGCCCGACGTGAAGCCGGCGTTGACGAGGTGCAGCGTGAGCGCGGTCGCCTCGGAGGCGTCCAGTCGCGGGTCCACCCGCTCGTTGATGGCCTGGAGGAGGCGCTGCGCCTGGGCGTACTCGGCGGCGTACAGGGTCTGGGCCTCGGCCTGCAGCGGGTACTCGATGACGATGCCCCGCGCGGCCCGGTCCAGTGCGCCGGCGACGTGGTCGGCGACGGCGATGGCGAGGGTGGGGCGGGTGGACTCGCGCCCCTCGATGCCGACCTCGCTGAGGGCGATCACGACGGCCCGCAGGACCTCCTCGCCGATGAGGGCGAGGACCTCGGCCAGATGGTCGGGGTCGCGGCCGTCGGCCGGGACGAAGACCCGCACGATCAGCGCGGGGTCGACGCGCTGGCCCTGCCGGCAGTTGAAGCCGATGCCGCGCCCGGTGAGGATGACCTCCTGGCCCTGCTCGTCACGCGCGAGGACCACGTTGTTGTTGAGGACACGCAGCGCCTTCACCGCCTGCCCTCCTTCCTGTCCGGGGTCCGATTTCTTCCAATGATCTCGCATTGTCCGCCGCCCGTGCCGCATCCCCTCCCGGCCCGGTCCGGCGCGCGCCCGCGCCCCCGTGCGGGGTGCGGGCGCGCGCCGGACCGGTGGCGGGGCATCAGCGCCGCACGGTCACCACGGGGGCGCCGGCGGCGACGTCCTGCCCGATGTGCGGCTCGACCGAGGCGAGGTCCGCGGTGTTCGTGACGGTCATGAGGGTGACGGTCGGGTGCTTGGCGGCGCGCACGGCGTCGAGGTCGACCTCGACCAGGAGGTCGCCTGTACGGACCTGCTGGCCGGACCGGACGCGCACGTCGAAGCCCTCCCCCATCATCTGCACCGTGTCGATGCCGATGTGGATGAGCACCTCGATGCCGTCCGCGGTGCGGATGCCGAAGGCGTGGCCGGTGTCGACGGCGGTGACCAGCTCCCCGTCGACCGGGGCGACGACGTGGCCGTCGGCGGGCTCGATGCCCACGCCCTCGCCGAGCGCGCGGGAGGCGAAGACCGGGTCCCCGACCTCGTCGAGGCCGACCACACGGCCCGCGACCGGCGCCGCGAGCGTCAGGCCCGCCCCGGCGGACGGGGCCCCGGAGGCGGAGGCGGAGGCGGAGGCGGACTGCGCGGGGGAGCCCTCGGAGGCGGAGGTGGCCGCGGTGGCCGCGGTGGCCGCGGTGGCCGCGGTGGCCGCGGTGGCCGCGGTGGCCGCGGTGGCCGCGGTGGCTCCGACGGTGACGAGCTCGCGGTCCTCGGTCGCCGCGACCTCGCCGCGGGCGGCGGCCTCGGCGGCCTCGGCCGCGTCACGGGCGGCGTTGGCCTGGACGCGGTCGTCCGGGGTGCGGAAGTCGGAGAAGTACACGAGCGCCATCGAGACGAAGAAGGACGCCGTGATCGCGATGGCGTAGGTGGCCATCGGGGAGAAGACCGGGATGGTCAGCAGGGAGGTGAAGGCGAAGGCCTTGGTGTCCACGCCGCCCAGGACGCCCACGATCACGCCGCCCACGAGGCAGCCCACGAGCATGCGCGGGTAGATCCGCTTGAACCGCAGGTGGATGCCGTACAGCGAGGGCTCGGAGATGCCGCCGAACAGGCCCGCGGCCAGGGCGCCGGTGGCGGTCTGGCGCATCTCCTTCTCCCGGTGGCGGAAGGAGAGCAGCAGCACGCCGGCGGTCGCGCCGAAGCAGGCGAAGTTCCAGGCGCCCATCGGGCCCTGGATGAAGTCGAAGCCGATGGTGTTGATGTTCTGCAGCATGAGTGCGTTCAGCGGCCAGTGCAGGCCCAGCGGCACCAGGAACGGGTACAGCAGCGGGATGATGATGGCGAAGACGATCGGGGCGTTGCCGTTCAGCCAGGACAGGCCCGAGCCGAGGCCGTTGCCGGCCCAGATGCCCAGGGGGCCGATGAGGAAGGCGGTCACCGGGATCATGATGAGCATGCTGAAGAACGGCACGAAGACCAGGTGCACGGCCTCCGGGAAGATCCGCTGCAGGCCCTTGTAGACCAGGGCGAGCACGGCGACCATCAGCAGCGGCACGAACACCTGGCCGCCGTAGTCGTTCAGCTGCATCGGCAGTCCGAACACGTGCGCCACGCACTCCTGCGTGCCCAGCGTGGCGTTGGTGGTGCAGCTGACTCCGGGGATCCCGGACTTCGGGTTGAGCATGCCGGTGAAGTTCGGGGTCATCAGCGCGGCCATCACGGCGGCGCCCACCCACGGGTCGACCTTCAGCTTCTTGGACGCGTTGTAGGCGACCATGATCGGCAGGAAGTACAGCACCGAGCGCCACATCGCGTCGACGAAGACCCAGGTGGCGGACTTGTCCGCGGCGCGGAAGTCGACCACGCCCAGGGCGTCGAGGACGGAGGCGATCGCGATGATGAGCGAGGAGCCCAGCAGTACGCCCATGAGCGGGCGGAACGAGTCGGAGAGGTACTCGAAGAAGTTGTCGACCCAGGCGTAGCGGCCGCGGCTCTTGGAGCGGATCGCGGCCTTGACGTCCGCGTCGGACCGCGGGCGGGGCGCGCCGCCGCTCATCGACGGCAGGTTCATGATCTTCGCGTAGACGCTCGCGACGGCTCCGCCGATCACGATCTGGAAGCGGTCGCCGGACTGGCGCACGGTGCCCATGACGCCGTCGAGCGCGTCGATGGCGGCCTGGTCGACCTTCTCCCCGTCGTGGAGCTGGAAGCGGAGCCGCGTCGCGCAGTGCGTGAGGCTCTCGACGTTCTCGGGTCCGCCGACGCCGTGGAGGATCTTCTCCGCCAGCGCAGCGGGCCCTGCTGTAGGTGTGTTCATGACGCGTCCTTGCATCCCTGGGCTCTTGCCGTCCTGCGTCGGTCCGCGATCTCTTCCGCCCGGATCCGGGCAACAAAAAAGGCCTGGGTCGCGCCTATGGCGCTACCCAGGCCTTGCCTCCCCTCGAGCGGCGCGCCGCCGTGACATCGCGCGTGGCGACGACGGTGGCGTCCTCGGGGAGTAACAATCCTGCGATCGAGACCGATCAGACGCCACCTTAACATCGGACTCGCTGACCAGGGGGTTCGCGGGAAAAACCGGTCGGGAGACGTGCGTCACGGAGGTCTCCCCGGCTCCGGCCGGCGTCAGGAGGAGGCCGGATCCTCCGGGGCGGGGCGGTCCGGCAAGCGCCGCAGTAGCGGGTGGGTTCCACGCCCCGGGCGCGGGCGCCGTCCACACGGCGGCCCCGGCCCGCTCCGCGGTGCGGCTCCCGTCGCGGACGACCCGGATCGGTCGGAGCTCGCGGCCTCACGGGGTCGCGGAGGCGTAGGAGAGGGGGCCACTCGACGTGGCCCCCTTTCCTTCCGCTTGCGGGTCAGGCGAGGAGTGCCTTGACGGCGGCAATGACGGGAACTCCCGCTTCTCCGATGAGCGTCGCAATTCCGGAGAACGTCCGGAGGATCTTCTTGAATCTCTCCTCGGAGGGATTCTCACGGATCTCTTCGACCGCGGCGTCGACTTCCGCCCGGTCGCCGTCGTCCAGGTGCTGCCTCATCGCCTGGACTTCTTCGAGGAGTTTTTCGACGGCCGATGCCTCCGGCGTCGATCCGCCGACGTATTTGCCTCCGGCCACGATGTCCCCGGAACCCGAGTGCGAGGCCTTGCCGATGCTCCCGTGGCCGTACTGCGTGTAGTGGTCGCCGGCCATTACCGGCCACCTCCCCTGATGTCGCCGGAGCCGCTGTGCTCGGCGATGCCGATGGCCCCGGCTCCGTACTGCTTGATCTGGTCCCCCAGTACCGCTTCCTTGATGTTGATGGTCACCGGGGCGGAGTCCGGTTTGCCGATGGCCTTGGTGATCTCGTAGACGAGATTCTGGATCTCGGCCTGGTCCAGGGACCACACCGCATCGCGCTGGGTGCCCGAGGTGTTGAGAACGAGGCCGTACACCGGGGGCCTGCTGATGACCCGGACGAGCTGCCAGACCAGCAGGCCGAAGACGATGACCGCCAGGACCCCGGCGACTTTCCCGAAGATGGCTGCCGCGATCGCACCCAGGACGATGCAGAGCAGAGCGCGGCGGATGAACTGTTTCCAGGCCGCACCCTTGTTGACCTCCAATACGCGCTGCCCGACGTGGGAGATGTTGTGCAGCGGATAGGCCTCACTCTCGACCCACAGCACACCCTCTTGAACGCGGACTTGGACGGTCGAATCCTCAGCCGCCATATTGCGCCCCCCTGGCTATTTTTGGCGTTGCGCTCGAAGTGTAGGGCGGCTCCGACTGGGCAAGTAGGGATTGGACCCTTTCAACGTAGTCGTGATCGACTTCGGGTTCCGCTTGACAACGACGCGTCCCCACAGATGCGTTGGTGCACTGCGTACGGCCGGGCCGGGCTCTACCCGTACAGCTCCTCAATCTCTCCCGCGTACCGTTCCGCGACCGCACGGCGGCGGAGTTTCAGGGTCGGGGTGAGGGTGCCCGCCTCGATCGTGAACTCCTCCGGGAGGATGCGGAACGCGCGGACGCGGGCCGGGCGGGAGACCGTGGCGTTGGCCGCGGTGACCGCCTCCTCCACCAGGGCCCGTACCGCCGGGTGGTCACCGGGGCGCGCGGGGTCCAGATCGATCGACTCGCGCGTCGCCCAGGCGGTGATCTCCTCCGCGTCCAGGGTGATCAGAGCCACCGGGTGCGGGCGGCGGTCGCCGATCATGACGGCGCGCGAGACGTAGCGGGAGCGCTGGACGGCGAACTCCAGCTCGGTCGGGGTGATGTTCTTGCCCGCCGAGGTGATGATCAGCTCCTTCTTGCGGCCGGTGATGGACAGGTACCCGTCGGCGTCGAGTTCGCCCAGGTCGCCGGTGCGGAGCCAGCCTTCGGGGTCCAGGGTCTGCGCCGTCGCGGTGTCGTTGGCGTGGTAGCCGGGGAAGATCATCGGGCCCCGGGCCAGTACCTCCCCGTCCTCCGCGATGCGGACCTCGCACCCCGCGATCGGCCGGCCCACCGATCCGTAGCGGACCCCGGCCGGGTGGTTGAGGCTGATGACCCCGCCCGACTCCGTCATGCCGTAGCCCTCGAAGACCGCGATCCCGCAGGCCCGCAGGAAGTCGAGGGTGGCCGGGGCGATGGGGGCGCCGCCCGTCAGTGCCCATGTGAGACGGCCCCCGAAGGCCCCCCTGACCAGGGAGCACAGGGACTTCTCGGCAGCCTCGTAGGCGTCCTGGGACTCGGCGGGCAGTCGGCCGTCCGCCGCCAGGACCCCCAGCCGGACCGCCTCCGCGAAGCGGTCCGCGCCGCCCTCCTGGGACTCGGCCAGGGAGAGGACGACCGAGTGGAGCTTCTCGAACAGGCGTGGCACGGAGGGGAGATGGGTGGGCCGGGCAACGGCGAGCTCGGCGATGACGTCCTCGATGCGGCCGCCGAAATAGCAGAGCTCCCCGCCCTCCAGGAGGGTGGTGAACTGGATCAGCTGGGCCAGCAGGTGGGCGAGGGGGAGGTAGAGGTACGTGGAGTCGCCCGGGCCGCCCTTGATCAGCGGGAGGGTCGCGTCCTGGATCGCGCCCAGGTTGGCGTGCGTGAGGCGGCAGCCCTTGGGCAGGCCGGTGGTGCCCGAGGTGTAGACGATGGACGCGTCGGAGTCCGGGTCGACCGCGGCGGCGCGGGCGAGGAGTTCGGCTTCCGGCGCCGGGCCGGGGAGGGTGCGCAGCTCGTCCATCGCCACCACCGCGCGCAGCCGCGGCAGCTTCGCGCGCAGCGCCTCCACCCGGGCCGCCTGGGCGGCGTCGTCGCAGACGGCCACCACCGCGGCGGAGTCCGATAGCACCCAGGCGAGCTCCTCCTCCCCCGCCGTCGGGTACACCGGCACCAGGACGGCCCCCGCGGCCAGGACCCCGAAGTGGGTGTACGTCCACTCCGGGCGGGTCTCCGCGAGGACCGCGACCCGCTCGCCGGGGGCGACGCCCAGGCCGAGCAGGGCGCGACCGGACTCCCTTACGCGGCGCCGCAGTTCCCCGTACGAGACGGTCGCCCAGCCGTCTCCCGGGCCCCTCTCCCCCTCCCCGCCTGCCTTGTGCCGCAGCGCGGTCTCGGCCGCGTACCGCTCGCCCGTCCACTCCGTGAACACCGCCAGCGTGCGCGGCCGCAAGGCTCCACCGCTCGCACTCACCGGTTCCATCGCGCTCATCGGGCTCGCCCCTCCCTCGAATCCCCGGGGACTTCCCGTCGCATCCGGGTCATAACGATGACGCTAGGCACCGGGTGGGCGTTCGCGGCATGACCGGAAGCGTCACCCCCGCTGACCTCAGCGCTCAATGCGGCTACCGTCGGACCCATGGGGAGGCGGACGGTCACCGTGCACCACGTGCGCGCCGTGCTCGCGGGGGCGCGCGGCAGTGGTCTCGACATCGTGCCGCTGCTCCAGGAGGCGCAGATTCCGCCGCTGCTGCTGGGCGACGACCGGGCGCGGGTCACGCCCGCGCAGTTCGCGCGGCTGTTCCGGGCGCTGTACCGGGCCACGCAGGACGAGTTCCTCGGCCTGTCCACCGTCCCCAGTCGGCCCGGGACCTTCGCGATGATGTGCAGCGCCGCCCTGGGCTGCCGCGACCTCGGCGCGGCGGTGGAACGCTCCGCCACCTTCTACGGGCTGTTCCCGGGCGGGCCGGAGCTGACGCTCGAAGTCGAGGGCGGCCAGGCCCGGTTCACCGTACGGAACGAGTTCGTGCGCGACGAGGAACGCTTCCTCACCGAGTGCGTGCTCGCCATCTGGCACCGGCTGAGCAGCTGGCTGATCGGCCGGCGCATCCCCCTGGCCCACGCTTCCTTCGCGTATCCGGCGCCGGCGCACGAGGAGGAGTACGAGCTCCTCTTCGACTGCCCGGTCCGCTTCGGGGAGCCGCACGCCGGCGCGGCGGTCGCCTTCGACGCGCACTGGCTGACGGCGCCGCTGATCCGCGACGAGGCCGCGCTCGACGCGATGCTCCGGCGGGCCCCCTTCGACCTCCTGTCCCGCCCGGCGTACGGCACCACGGTCGCGGAACAGGTCCGCCGGACCCTCACCCAGGCCCTGCGCGGCTCACCCCGGCTGCCGGAACTCGGCGAGGTGGCGGCCCGCCTCGCGGTCTCCCCGGCCACCCTGCGGCGGCGGCTCCAGCAGGAGGGCACGTCCTTCCAGCAGCTGAAGGACCACGTACGCCGTGACGCGGCCATCGCCGGCCTGGCGGAGGGCGGCGAGCCGATAGCGGACCTGGCGGCCCGTCTCGGCTTCTCGGAGGACACGGCCTTCCACCGCGCGTTCCGCCGCTGGACGGGGACCACCCCGGGGGCCTACCGGATCGCTTCGGGGGGGCCATAGGGGCCGGGCGGCGGCACTACCAGGCCGGCCGCGGATCGCTCCGCTCGGTCGAGAGGCCCGCCGGCACGACGACGCCCGTGTCCGTCCGCCACAGGTATCCCGGGCTCGGCGAGAACTCGTCCAGGTCCGGGGCCCGGCGGTGGTACCGCTGGACCCGGGGGAGTCCCACTTCGACCAGCGCACCGTCGTGCAGCATCCACAGGCCGAAACAGTCGTCCTCCTCGTCGTGGATCAGCACCTGCACGCTCTCCGGCTTGGGCCACGGAAGCGACTCCAGATGCTTCAGCAGACCGGAGCGCGTGTTCTGCCGGTTGAACTCCATGCCCCATCCGTCGACGGCCAGCCCGAGCTTGTCGAACTTGCCTTTCCAGCTACGGGACTCGTCCCACTGGGTGAGCGGCTCCATGACCTCGTCCGCGTACATCGCCAGCACTATGACCTCCGCAATCCTGCTCATGCGGGAGTATCACCGCACACCACGGGGCACCGGCAACAGAATTACGAGAGCAGCTCCGGCGGCTCCGGCGGCTCCGGCGGCTCCGGCGGCTCCCGCAGGTGGCGCCGGTCAGGCGGGGGGTGCCGCGGCTTCGCTCACGCCAGCCCCATCATCTCCAACACCCTGGTCACCGCCTCGATGATCGGCCGGCCGACCTCGCCCGCGAGGGTCGCGATGCCCAGTACGGCCATCAGCGCCCCGTGCCGCGCCTCGGGAGCGCTCTCCCCGGAGACGATCACCGGGAGGTTGGTGTCGATGGCGCCCGCACTGGCCGGGGCGACCTGGGCGCGGAGGTCCAGGAGGAGCCGCTCCAGCTGCTGGATCGCCTCCTGCGGGGTGGCGGGAGCCGCCTGCGGGCCGCCGAATGTCGGGGACTGGTTCTTGACGATGCCGATGTTGCCGGAGCCGTTCACGGTGACGCTGTCGCCGTAGTGGTACGAGCTGCTGCTACCGCCGCTGCCGCTGTCCGTCGTCATTTCTTCACCATTCCGATGTTGCCGGAGCCGTTGATGTTCGCGGTGTCCCCGATGTGGACGTAGTGCTCGATGTTCACCGTCGGCTGGGCCACGTAGAGGGCGAACTCCACCTCTGGGTGTTCGATCGCCTCGACGATGCGCGCGACCAGCCTTCGCAGTTCGGCGCGGTCCGCGAGGGTCACCATCGCGACGGGCGCGCCGGCGGTCTCCACGCCCATGACGTACAGGTCCGGCCGGGTCAGCCGGTGTACGAGCTGCGTGACGAGGAGCACCGCGGGGACGAGGACCACGACCAGGCCCGTGCCGTCGCCGTCGGAGTCGGCGTTGGCGGAGGCCAGGGCGAGGACCACCAGCAGGACAGCCATCCACTGGGCGAACTGGAGGAGCGCCTGCTTCCGGTTGGGCCGGAGCACGAAGGTCTGCACCCGGACCACATTGTGCAGCGGGTAGACCGCCTCCCCCACCCAGAGCAGGCGGTTGCTGACCCGCAGCACGATGTCGGGCGCTTCGAAGTCCTCCCGTCGCGGCTTCGCGGGCGGGGTCGGCTCCGGCACCCACAACGGGGGCAGCGGCGGCTGCTGTGGCGGCGACGGGGGCTGATGCGGTGGTGGCGGGGGCTGATGCGGTGGTGGCGGTGGGGCCGTCACGACTTCACCACCCCCGTGTTGCCCACCCCGCCGTAGATGTTCACGCTGTCGCCGAGGTGGTAGCTCTTGAGGTTCACCTGCACCCGCTCCATTCGGATGGAGAACTCCGCCTCCGGGTGCTCGATGGCGTGCACGACGTGCTGAACGACCACCCCGAGCTGGCTCTCGTCCCGCATCGTCACCAGCGCGATGGACGCACTGGCCACCTCCACCGCCATGACGTGCAGGTCCGGCCTGCTCAGCTTGTAGACGAGGTACACCGCGAGGGAGATCGCCGCGATGATCGCGAGGGCCCCCAGCACCTCCCCCTGGGAGGCCGAGTCGTCCTCGTAGCTGCCGTAGCCGCCGTAGTCGCCGTACGAGGAGCTCGAATCGTCGATGACGAATTCCTGGAGCAGGTAGAACACCACCGCCAGCGCGGCCGCCCACTTCAGGAACTGCACGGCGGCCTTCCCCCGGTCGGGAGACAGGACGGAGGTGTGCACGCGGACGATGTCGTGCAGTGGATAGGCGGCCGAACCCACCCACAGCAGCCGCCGGCTGATCCGCAGGTCCACGCCGTACACGCCCGCACCCGAAGGCAGGGGCGGCAGCGGTGGCGGAGGGGGCTGCGACTGCGGCAGAGCCTGTGGCAGTGGCGGTGTTTGCGGTGGCGGTGGCGTGACCCCGTTGGCTTCCATGACTCCCCCAGTCGACGGCGCAGTTGACTGCGCGGGAAACCATTAAGCACACCATCTCCGATCACGTAAGGGTCAATTACTCGCCAACTCTCGTAGATATCCAGGGTGTTGGTTATCAAGGGCGATCAAGCGGCCGGGCCGGCGGGTGGCGGGGCGAGGGGGATGAGACCCCGGGTCAGGAAAGGTGAGCTGTGGGGTCAGCGACGTTCCTACTGGTCGGTCACTACCTTCTCCTCACCTACCCACCCCCACCGGACCCATTGGGAGAGCCGCCCCATGCGCATCCGAAGCTCAGCCCTCGCCGCCGTGGCCGCCCTGGCGCTCTCGGCCGCCGTCCCCACCACCACCGCACGGGCGGAGGAGACCACAACCCGCCCCGGTGACGTCGTGAGCAGCGCGCCGTCCGCGTTCCACCCGCTGCCCGGGCAGCCCACCAACACCAAGGCCTGGAAGATCCACTACAACTCGACGACCGCCGAAGGCGCCCCGAACGTCGTCTCCGGCACCGTCATCGTCCCGCAGGACGGCCGCACCGGACCGCGCCCGCTGATCACCTACGCCGTCGGCACCGTCGGCATGGGCGACTCCTGCGCCCCGAGCAACAACCTCCCGTACGGCACCGCCATGGAGGCCAACCTCATCCAGCAGCTCACCCTGCGCGGCTGGGCCGTCGTCGTCACCGACTACGAGGGCCTCGGCACCCCGGGCGTCCACACGTACACCGTCGGCCCCTCCGCCGGCCACGCCGTCCTGGACGCCGCCCGCGCCGCGACCCGCCTCCCCGAGGCGGGGCTGTCGGCCAACACGCCCGTCGGCATCATGGGGTACTCCCAAGGCGGCCAGGCCAGCAGCTGGGCCGCCGAGCTGCAGGGCTCGTACGCACCGGAGTTGAAGGTCAAGGGCACCGCGACGGGCGGGGTTCCGGCCGATCTCCTCAAGGTGGCCGACTTCAACAACGGCTCCTACGGCTCCGGCCTCATCTTCATGGCCGCAGCCGGCCAGGACGCGGCCTACCCGGAGCTCAAGCTCGACTCCTACCTCAACCCGGCCGGGAAGCTCCTGGTCGACGCCATGAAGGACAACTGCGTCGCCATCGACGCCATCGCCGGCTCCTTCAAGCGGATCTCCGACCTGACCACCCGCGACCCGCTCGCGCAGCCGGACTGGCAGGCCCGGCTGAACCAGAGCAGGCTCGGTCGCACCGCCCCGGCCGCGCCGGTGTTCCAGTACCACGCGCTCGGCGACGAGCTCATCCCGTACGCGGTCGGGCGCCAGCTGCGCTCCGACTGGTGCGCGAAGGGTGCGAACGTCGAGTTCGACACCATCTGGGTCGGCGAGCACGTCAGCGGTGTCATCACGCAGTCCCTGGCGGCGGGGAACTGGCTCTCGGACCGCTTCGCGGGCCGTTCGGCGCACCCCAACTGCTGACGCGTAGACGATTGTTGCCCCGTCGGGGGGCGCTTCTCACTCCCCGGCGGGGCAGGAGCGCGTCCCGGCGGGCAGCCTGCCGTCGATCAGGAAGTGGTCCACGTAGCCCTGCACGCAGCGCGAGGCGAGGTACGCGGTGTGCCCGTCGCCCTTGTAGTCCAGGATCACGGTGTTGCCGAGCCGCTTCGCCGTCTCCTCCGTCCACTCGTACGGGGTGGCCGGGTCTCCGCGCGTACCGACGAGCAGGATCCGCGGGATTCCGGCCGGGCGGTCGATCCTGCGGATGAAATCGGTGCCGGCGGGGCGCCCGTAGCAGGACAGCACCGTCATCAGCTGGTGCGGACCGAAGACCGGCGAGGCGGCGAGGAAGAGCGGCTGGAGCGCGGCCAGCTCCCGGGCGATGTCGGCCGGGGAGGCCTTGTCGTTCCCGCGGTCCGGATCGTCGGCGCAGTTCACGGCGACGAGCGCGGCGGCGGAGTTGTCGGCGGGTACCGGCGCGCCGGTGTCGCCCACCGCGTCCGGCGGGGGCGGCTCGGCCGGGCCGCCGAGCTGCATCAGCCCGACCGGATCCCCGTTGCGCTCGACGAGGGCCAGCGCGTCCGCGAGATCGGGCCACGCCTTCTTCGAGTAGAGGGCGGTCTCGATGGCCGCGACCACGTCCTGCCCGGTGAAGCGCAGACCGCCTTCGCCGGTCAGCGGCTCGGCGTCGAGCCGCGCGACGAGGGCCTGGACCTTCTCCTTGGCGGTACGGGTGTTCGTGCCGTAGACGCAGCCGTCCTGGTGGGCGCACCAGACGAGGAAGTTGTCCAGCGCCCGCTGCTGGGCCGCCGCGGACACCAGGGCCTGTTCGGTGAGCGGCTCGGAGAGGGTGTCGACCCCGTCGAAGACCATGCGCCCGGAGCGGCGCGGGAACAGCGCCGCGTAGACGGCGCCGAGGCGCGTCCCGTAGGAGAAGCCGAGGTAGTCGAGCTTCTTCTCGCCGAGGGCCTGGCGCAGCAGGTCGAGGTCGCGGGCCGCGTCGACGGTACCGATGTACGGGAGCACCGGGCCGGAGTCGATCGCGCAGCGCTTGGCGGCGGCGCGTAGGGCGGCGAGCTGGGCGGCGGGCCCTGCGGGGGCGCTCGCGGCGGTCTCCCCCGTCTCCTGCGGGTCTCCCCCGCAGCTGACGGGCTCGCTGTGGCCGACGCCCCGGGGGTCGAAGGCGACCAGGGCGTAACGCTTGTTGAGCTCCGCGAAGGCGGCGGGATCGGCGGCCAGCGTGGCGACGCCCGGGGCGCCGGGACCGCCGAAGTTCAGTACGAGCGAGCCGAGGCGTTTCGCGGCGGGGCCCGTGGCGGGGAGCATGGCGACCGCGATCCGGAGGCGGGCCTTGCCCGGGCCGGTGGCCTTGGCGGTGGCCGCGCCGATGCCCGTGCCCGTCGCGGTGCCCGCACCCGTGCCGGTGCCTGCTGCGGGCCCGTAGTCGAGCGGCACGTCGAGGGTCCCGCACCGCATCCCGGCCGGCACGGGCCGTTCGGGGCATTTCCCCCATCGGATACCGTCCCCGGCGGGGCCTGGGCCGGGGCCCGACGGCGTGGCGGCGAGCGTCCCGACGACCAGGGCGGCGCCGATGACCCCGACGGCTATCCGGTTGGGGGTACGGGTAAGGGTGCGGGCGCCTGTGCGGGTACGGGCGCCTGTGCGCGTACGGGCGCCTGTGCGCGTACGGGCGCGGGCGGGAACGGGGTCAGGGGGCACTGCACCCTCCTCGGGCGGCTCCCCCAACCAGTCAGCCCACCATAAGCACACCCCGCGCCCCGCGCCCGGGATCCACCACCCGTTCGGGCCCTTGACGCCCTCCACCACCGCTGCGCGGGCGAGTGTCCCCGACCCGCCCTTCCTCCGTTCCCCCGAAGCTCCGCCCCGGACCCCCGCGCCTCAATCGCCGGGCGGGGCTGGAAAAGATCGCCTCAAACGCCGGCGGGGCTGAAGGGTCGTCTCAATCGCCACGAGGCTGGACATGTCCACCCCCGCCTGCGCCGACGGAGGGACACGTCACGTCCGGCGGTACAGGGCCTCGATCTCGGGTTCGTAGTCCCGGGCTATCGCCCCCCGTTTCAGTTTCAGCGAGGGCGTCAAATGTCCCCGCTCCTCGGTGAAATCACCCGCCAGCAACACGAACCGCCGGATCGACTCCGCCCGTGACACCAGCCGGTTCGCCTCGTCCACCGCGCGTTGGAGGTCCGCCCGCAGTTCCTCGTCCGCGACGAGCTCCCCGATCGGCACGGTCGTCTTCTTCCGCATCTGCCGCCAGTGGTGCAGCCCCTCCGGTTCCAGGGTGATGAGCGCGGTGACGTAGGGCCGGTTGTCGCCGACGACCATGCACTGGCCGACCAGTGGGTGGGCCCGTAGCCAGTCCTCCAGCGGTGCGGGGGCCACGTTCTTGCCGCCCGAGGTGATGATCAGGTCCTTCTTCCGCCCGGTGATCGTCAGGTACCCGTCCGCGTCGAGCTCCCCGATGTCCCCCGTGGCCAGCCACTGCTGCCCGCCGGCCGCCACGCCGTTCCAGTACCCGGCGAACACGTGCGGCCCGCACAACAGCACCTCCCCGTCGTCGGCGATCCGTACCGCCGTCCCCGGCAGCGGCCAGCCCACCGTTCCGAGCCGGGGCCGCAGCGGCGGGGTGAGGGTCGCGGCCGCGGTCGTCTCCGTGAGCCCGTAGCCCTCGAAGACCTCGATGCCCACGCCCGTGTAGAAGGCGGCGAGCCGCCGCCCGAGCGGGGAGCCGCCGCTCAGGATGTAGCGCACGCGTCCGCCCAGCGCCGCCCGGATCCGCCGGTACACGAGCGGGTCGTACACCGCCCGGCCCAGCCGCAGTCCGAGCCCGGGCCGCTTACCCTCCACGACCGCGATCTCGCCGAGGCCGCGGGCGATGCGCGCCGCCCGGTCGAAGGAGGAGGCCCGGCCCATCCGCTCGGCGGTGGCCCGGGCGGTGTTGTAGACCTTCTCCAGGACGTACGGGATCGCCAGCAGGAAGGTCGGCCGGAAGCCGGCCAGGTCCTCCAGCAGGTCCTCGCTGCGGATGCTCGGCGCGTGCCCGAGCTTCACCCGGGCCCGCATGCACCCGACGGCCACCATCCGTCCGAAGACGTGCGACAGGGGGAGGAAGAGCAGGGTCGAGGCCGGGTCCTTGCTGACCGATTTGAAGACGGGGTGCAGCAGTTCCACCGAGTTGTCCACCTCGGCGAAGAAGTTGGCGTGCGTCAGCACGCACCCCTTGGGCTGTCCGGTCGTCCCGGAGGTGTAGATCAGCGTCGCGACGGAATCGGGCGCGCATCCGGCCCGCCGGGCCGTCACGACCTCGTCGGGTACGTGCTCCCCGGCCTTGACCAGCCGGGCCAGGGCCCCGGTGTCGAATTCCCAGAGGTGGCTGAGCCAGGGCAGGTTGGCCCGCTCCGCACTGATGAGCCGGGCTTGCGAGGTGTCCTCCACCGCGCAGGCGACGGCGCCGGAGTCCTGGATGATCCAGCGTGCCTGGATCGCGGAGGAGGTCGGGTAGATCGGTACGGTGACCAGCCCGGCCGCCCAGCCGGCGAAGTCCAGCAGGGTCCACTCGTAGGTGGTCCTCGCCATGATGGCGAGGCGGTCGCCGGGCCGCAGCCCCTCGGCGATCAGCCCCTTGGCGACGGCGAGCACCTCGGCGGCGAACTCGCGGGCCGTGACGTCCCGCCAGCTCCCGTCCCGCTCCTTGCGGGCGAGTACGGCTTCCCGCGGGGCCTCCCGCGCGTTGTCGAAGGGGATGTCCCCGAGGGACCCGCTGACCGGCACCGGGGCCAGCGCGGGCACCCACACCTCGCGCACCCGCCCGTCGATGACGGTCTTGACGGGCTCGACCAGCTTCGGTTCGGCAGCGTTCACGGCGCGTTCCCTTCGCTCCGGCGGCTTGTTACCGGCGGTAATCTACTCAGCGGTAACTGCCCTGACCAGCCCCCGCGAACCCCTTTTGCCCTGCGGGATTCGATCCGCGCACCCCGCCCCCTCGAGCCGAGGGCCGCCCAGATGACCTACGCCTGCCCGAACAGGCTCTGGCCAAGGGTCGATTGGAGGCCTCCGGCGCGCCACCGGGCCGTCGTCGGCCGACCGCCGACGCGCTGCGCCGCTCAGTGATCCAGTGGTTCTACGATCCGGCCATGCCGTTCGAACGCCTGACACGGTCGTCGTTCCACGACCTCCTTCCCGTCTCCCGCCGACGCTGGACGATGCGGGCTTCGAGGCTCGCGGTTCTCTCCCGCGAATACCTCCTACGGCTCTTCACCGCGGCCCGCGACCGCACCTGACCCCTGACCTGCGGGAACGGTTCCCGTGTGGTGCTGGGCGCGTGCGGTGCGCGCAGGCGTCGTACGTTGGGTGACTCCTCCCCCTCATGAATGAGGGGGCTTCTCGCTATGCCGGTTGAGGCTCGCGACGGACCAGCCCGGCCCGTAGAACGTTCAGGGCGCCCACCGTGTCAGCGTGTGCCGAGTGGCCGCAGCTAACGCAGTGGAACTTGTCCTGTGTGGGCCGGTTCTCCTTGGCGGTGTGCCCGCATTCGGGGCACCGCCGGGAGGTGTTGCGGGGGTCCACGGCGATCACTTCCCGGCCGGCGCTTTCAGCCTTGCTCGTGAGGATCGTGAGGAACACCCCCCATCCGGCATCGGAGATCGAGCGGTTGAGTCCGGTCTTGGCGGCGGCCCCGTTGGGCAGGAAGCCGCCCGGTTGCCCGGGGTCGGGCTTCGGCGCCACAGTGCGCACCATGTTGCGGATCTTGAGATCCTCGTGCGCGATGAAGTCATGTTCGCGAACCAGGCTGAGCGCGGTCTTGTGGGCGTGGTCGAGGCGCTGGCGGCGGACCTTGCCGTGCAGCTTGGCAACGTTCTCGACTGCGCGCCGGTGGTTCGCGGTCCGCTTATCGCGGCGCACTCGGGGGAACCGGGCGAGGGCCTGCTGTGCGGCGGCGAGCCGGTTCGCGTTGGTGGGGCCGTGGCGCGGGTTGGGGACGAAGGCGCCGTTGGAGTCGGCGAGGAAGTTCGCGATGCCCATGTCGATGCCGATGACCGAGCCGGCCGCGGGCAGGGGCTCGGGCTGGTCTTGCTCGGCGGTCAGCACGACGAACCACTTACGTCCCTCGCGCTTGACACTCACGGTCTTGACCCGTCCGACGACCGGCCGGTGCTGGTGGACCTTGACGTGTCCGACACCTTGGAGGCGGACGCGGGTGACCGGGTCGTGCGGCGTGGCATCCCAGCGGCAGCCGTCCCCGTCCTTGGGGAAGTCGACCGTGTCGAACCAGTTCACGCCCCGGAACCGGGGGTAGCCGGGGGTGTCGCCGGACTTGATCCGGCGGAAGAACGCCGTGAACGCCTTGTCGAGACGGCGCAACGTCGCCTGCTGGCTGGAGAACGACCACCGGCCGTGCCGCTCCGGGTCGAACGCCCGGATCTCCTTGAGCTGCGCCGACTGCTGGCCGTACTTGACGGACGTCTTCGACACGTGCCGGTAGGCGTCACGGCGTTCCCGCAAGGCCCCGTTGTACAGCGAGCAGTGATCGCGGAGCATCTCGCCGAGCGCGATCGACTGGCCCACGGTGGGCCGTAGGAGGAACTTGTACGCACGGATCACCCGGCCCACCCCCTTTCGGTGTGGTTCGCTGACCAGACTACGCTTGGAGTATGTCACCGCGCTGGGAACCAAACCCCGATATCCGTACCGGTCGTCACGTGACCTACAGCCTGCACGCCCACTTGGTGTTCGTGACCAAGTACCGGCGGGGAGTCTTTGACGACGACATGCTCAAGCGTTGTGAAGCGATCATGCGGGAGGTGTGTGGGGACTTCGAGACCGAACTCCGGCAGTTCAACGGCGAGGCCGATCACGTACACCTGCTCGTCCACTACCCGCCGAAGGTCGCCCTGTCCAAGCTGATCAACTCACTCAAGGGCGTCAGTTCCCGCTATCTGCGGGCCGAGTACACCGGACGGATTAACCGGATCGGGATGGGCTCGGTGTTCTGGTCCCGCTCCTACTTCGCGGGATCGTGCGGCGGTGCGCCGCTGGAGATCGTCCGCCAGTACATCGAAGGCCAGAAACGGCCTGTCTGACCGTCACCACGGAGGCGCAGAGCACTCCGGCGCTCCGCGCCTCCGGTCCCAGGATGCGCTCCTTCCCCCGCTAAAGCAGGGGATACCCGCGCAAGAATTAAGGGATGGCCGTCGGGACGCCCTTCACCCTCCAGTACGCGCGGGAGATGGTCGACAAGCAGTTCTGGAACAGCCCCGCGTTCACCCGCACGAACTACGTCATCACCGGCGTCTGGGGGCTGGTCTTCCTCATCGACGCGGCCTCGAGGGCCTACGGCAGCCTCGTCCTGCACGACCCGGACAACATGTGGACGAGCTGGATCATCCCGCTCGCGGCCATCATCGGCGCCGTGTGCTTCACCCTCTGGTACCCGGACCACGTCCGGGCCCGAGCCCGCGCGGCGGGACCCGTCCGCCCTTGACGTCCGCCCGTGGGGAAGGGCGCCCGGACGCGCGTCACGGTTGATGCCCCGACGAGCGCCCGGATCCGCGAAGTTGGCTATGCGTCCCCGCAAAAAACGTACGTACGCGCGAATGCGTCTGCGGCAGACTGCCCGCATGACCGCACCTGACCCGAACCCGAAGTCCGAGCTGCTCTTCTACCTGCAATCGGCCCGCGAGGCCCTGCTCTGGAAGCTCGAAGGGCTCTCGGAGTACGACGTCCGCCGCCCGCTGACCCCGACCGGGACCAATCTGCTGGGCCTGGTCAAGCACGTGGCCGGCGTGGAACTGGGCTACCTCTGCGACACCTTCGGGCGGCCCTCCGGCGAGCCGCAGCCCTGGCTGGAAGCCGATGCCGAGCCCAACGCGGACATGTGGGCCACCGCCGAGGAGACGCGCGAGGACGTGGTGGCGCTGTACCGGCGGGCGTGGGCGTACTCGGACGCCACGCTCGACGCGCTGGCGCTGGACACGGTCGGCAAGGTGCCGTGGTGGCCTGCCGGGCGGGACGAGGTGACCCTGCACCACGCCGTGGTGCGCGTGATCGCGGACACCCACCGGCACGCCGGGCACGCCGACATCCTGCGGGAACTCCTCGACGGCGCCGTGGGGATGGAGGAGGGCAACACCAGCCAGCCTTCGGACGACAAGGGCTGGTGGGGGGCGTACCGCGACCGGCTGGAGCAGACGGCCCGCCAGGCGGACCAGGCCTCCTAGTGATCTGGTTTTGAGATCCTGTCGCAGTAGCGGCAGATCCGGTCGAGGATCTGGTCAGCGGTCTTGGTCCACTTGAAGGGCCTGGCCTCGTCGTTCCAGACCTTGATCCAGTCCTCGAGCGCG
>NZ_JAPNLJ010000060.1 GCF_026627445.1 Streptomyces sp. H27-H1 | reverse complement strand
CACCCCGGGAGACGTGGAACCCCGGCGCACCCGCAGCGTTACGCGACGGCCCCACACCCGACCACACGGGACAAATAGGGCGAAACGCCAAGTCGACCGAGGTCATCACGCCGCAGAAGGATCGAGGCTGGCCCGCGCCAACGGCACTTTCAGCCCAAGGAACCCAGAGCGGGTGCCACCAAGGCTCGACTCCCCAGGGGCGAGGTGAGACCGTCGTTGTCCGCCGCGACTTTCATGCGGGCCTGCCAATGGTTCACGACGCCGGTCACTGAGAGGGGGACTTACTGCTCCGGCAGGATAGTCGTCCAGGCGCTCACGCCGTTGTGGCATTGCAGGGACTCCCCCAGATGGCTGGGCAGCTGGGTGCCGAGAATCCGTTCTGCCTGCCGAATCTCCGCTGGTGTTGCGGGTGGATTGAGGAGTGCGAAATCGGAGGCCACGTGCGTGGCCAGCCAGGCGTCGATCCGACGCCAGGACTCCGATAGCGCCATCTTGCCCCACACGTCTGACAAGGCTGATCGAGGGTCTGCCGTCCGATGGAGCGAGGGGAGCCAGCGACCTGGCCCCTTCGTCGTGCAGGGCACAACCAGGGTCCGGTCCCGAATCAAGCATCGGGGTGTTCTCGGGACTTGACGACATCACTCTCACGTGGAACCGAGCGATCGCCGCGCTGAGCTGCAGACGTTCCTGAAACTCGTCGGCAGAGCCAAAGAAGGGGTCCCACCAGCCGCAGTTGGTGGGACCCCTTCATGTCTGTGCGCCCGGTGCTCGCCGCCTCGACTTTTAACCGCGGTTAAAGGTTGGGGTGGGGAGGAGACGTCAACTGTGGGCTTCGAGAAGCTTCTCCAAGAGGACTGCCCATTGGGCCTTGTCCATCTTCTCGAAGACGAGCTTGGCGACAGCCTCGCCGTCGTGCCAGGGGACCCGGGGGAGTGAGCGGAGATCGACGAGGAAGCTTGAGTCTGAGGAGTTCTCTTCCTCGGCCACGGCTTGCGGCGTGGGAGCCGGCTTCGTCTCGACAATCGCTGAGGAGGCTTCGGTGTCCCTGGGCGTGTCTTTGGCTTCTGGGGGTTGCACCCTTGCAGGTGCGGAGGGTGATGCCGTCGCTGCCGAAGCCTGCTGGACCGGGGCGGCGTGGATAGCGACCGGCACAGGGACCGGAGTGGGCAATCCTTTAACCGCGGTCAAGGGATCTGCCACCACCGACGGCTGATCCATGCTGCGGGAGGGGGAGGGCAGTGAAACAGGTCCCTGAGGGCTGCGAGTGGCTGGCGTCGTCTCGGCCGCAGTTCGAAGGATGGCCTGCTGCTGTTCCTTGACTCGGGCTTCTTGCTCCTTGGAAGTCTTCAGCATGGCAAGGAGGTCTGCGGCACTCAGTGACGAATCGTCTTTGAGGGCGCGGGCGAGGACGCGCCCGTCGCGTTCGGCCACGTCTCCCGAGCTGAGCATGGCCTGGATCTCGGCCGGCAGTGCGAGCAGGGAGAGCTGGTAGGTCACCCAGGCCGGTGACTTTCCCAGGCGCGCGGCCGCGCGTGACTTCGAACCGAATTCCTTCTCTTCGGCGCAGATCTCCACCAGCTGGGCCACGCCTCGGGCGCGTTCGATCACGTCGAAGTCCTCCCGGTCGAGATTCTCCGACAGGAGGTGGTCGATGAAGTCCTCTCGGGTCCGGGCGAGTTCGTCGCGCACGACGAAGTCGAGACTTTCGAGTCCGACGTGAACGGCACTGCGGTATCGACGTTCACCATTGATCAAGACGTGCTCGGCCGAGCCGATGAGGGCTTCGTGGTCGGGCCACAGTGCCAGGTACGCGCCGCGGGAGACCGCTACACAGGCTGCGAGTTGGGCCTGGCGTAGTTCCTCGCCGAACCGGGCGAGTTCTTCGGGGGAGCCGAAGTTCCTGCGCGGGTTCAGGGGAGTGGCAGCAACCTGGTCGAGGCGGAACTTGGCGAGCTCGTAGGTGGGGATTTCCCCCTGGGCCATCGCCTTGGCACGGCCACGTTCACTGCGTTCGCTCGGGCGGCGTGCGCTCGAAAAGGAGGCTCCGCTGCCCAGGAGGTCTTTCTTGCTCACTTCGTCAGTGCTTTCTTCAGATCGCGCATGGCGATGGCCTGCTCGCAGTCCGGTGCGTATTCGAGAAGTGGCCGCTTCAGACGGACAGCCTCACGCTGCTCTTTCAAGTCGGAGATGACGACGAGTACGGGCGGGTTGCCGAAACCTTGCCACTGTTCCAGCGACGACGTGGCGATGTACCCCTTGCGGGAGTCGTACAGGTTCACGACGAAGCCGAGTTGGGTGACCGCCACATCGAGGTCACCCTCCATGTCCTCGATCTGCTCGAGGAGCAAGTCGTAGGCATCGGCAGAGGTGTCCTCGGCCTGCACCACGATGGTCAGGCCTGAGGCTTGAGGGTCTTCGCCGTCGCGGGTGCGCGCGTAGTACAGCGCGGTATCCATCGTGTAGCCAAGGCTCGGAGGGCAGTCGATGACGATGTAGTCGAAGCGCTTCTCCAGCTCCTCGAGTGCCTTTTCGAGCGCTGTCTCCTTGACTCGGACGTTGCGCGTGGTGGCGAGCTTCGCATCGAGGAGGAAGGCGTCTTTGCATGCAGGCAGCAGGAACAGGCGGCCCAGAAAGGGTTCGTACTCGATCGGGATGAGGAGGTCTGAGATGTCGCCGTCGGCCTCACCGAGCATGTACTTGGCCAGGCTCGGCTCCTTGATGCCCATCGGGGTGTGGCCCAGGTGCCTTGTGAGGTGGCCCTGGGGGTCGAAGTCGATGACGCACACGCGGGCGCCGGCCTCGGCAAGAGCCTGGGCCAGGCCGTTGCTGATGGCGCTTTTACCGACTCCGCCCTTCTGGTTACAGACGACGAACCGGCGTACCTGCGCGGGGCGGACAAGCGTCGGCATCTGGTGCGTGTCGAGCCAGAGCCGGATCGACTGGGCCAAGCCCTGGTTGTAGGCGACGGAGCGGGACTTGCAGTCCTTCCTGAACTCGTCGTACAGGCCGGCGGGGAGGTAGGTGGCGAAGGACTGGCCTCCCGAGGTATCGACAGGCGTGGCGGCATCAGGGTTGCTCCGCCATGCGTGGATGCCTTCGGTGACAGCGTCTTGAATGCCCACACTGAGCTGGGCTGCACGGATCTTGAGTTCCTGACGCAGGGCCAGAGGCAGTTTCGCGACTACCTTTTCCCTGTCGGACGAGTCGTAAGGGGCGGTCATGTCGGTTACCTTACTTGCTTTGAGATGGGGGACAAGCAGTACACGCAGGCGTTCTGACCGATCTGCCTCGATTTTTACCTGTCTTGCTGAGGGCAAGCCCATACCGGTTGCCTTGAAACACCTACACGCGCGCCTCGATCGACGTCGGCCAGCCGCTGGTACCCCTCGCTTTTCCTGACACGATCCAGGCACGGGCCGAAACGCGGCCATGACCGGTGACTGACGGGCTGCCGATCCGTCTCTGGTCACAGCTCGGTTGGTCACCGCGAAGGCGACGTCGATCGTCTTGGTGGGCCGATGCCGTCCTACGCGCTCCGCTGCGCCGACCCACGGCGCCGCGACCGTTGGGCCGGCACGTCCGCGTCGTTGTCCACGGCATGCTGTCGGCTGCGGTCAGATCGGCCACGGTCAGATCCGCCCGTTCTACGGCCATACGAGCAAGGCCGTCGGGCGCGGGGCGGTGCTTGGTTGCCCGAGCCAGCAGGATTTGCCACCTGCATGGCCGGCCCGCCACGAACCTCACGCTCGACATCCTGCGCCTGGTCCTGGCCGAGCTCGCCGCTGAGCATCGGGACGGTGTGCGGCGCATAGATGTGGCCGGCGCCCGCCTTTGTTGACAGCGGGCGGCAAGGCCTCCTGGCAGTCCAAGTCGCGCAACCCTCGATGCGGGGTGATGGGTCTTGGCGGGGGTGTGCCGCCACGGGCTGCGGTGTGCACCAAGTAGGCAGTGGTGGTATTCGGCCTGATGTCCCGTTAAGCATGGCGAGTGGGGTTGCCGGATCCATCGTCGCTGGAGTCGCCGGCCTTGTCCTTCTGGCCGTCGTGAACTCCGATGACAGCGGCTATGCCGTCGAAGCCACTCCCATCCCTGCACCTAGCTCAAGTGCGCCTACTTTGAGCCGCTACACCCCCGCCCCGGAACTCACCTATGCCCCGTCCCGGCCGCCTTCTTCCACTACAGCGGTGCGGCCAGCGTTCCGAGCTCTCCTGGGAGACGCCTTGCCCAGGAACCGCTGCTGGGACGAGTGGGGTCCCCAAGACCGGGGGCGCAACTGTGAGGACTACCAGAACCTGGGCTCCGCCTGGTATCGCGGCGTACTGAGCCAGGCCGGGGAGTCGGATAGTGAAGTCGAAGACATGCTCATTATCGTCGGCCGGGAGTGCGCGTAGCGCTGGTGACCGTGCCCTCCCGGTCTGGGGCGAGTGACACCACCGACACCCATAATTGAGGGAACGAATGGCCTCCCGGGTCGTTGCGACCAGCTGTCCGGCCTCCAGACGGTTCTCCGCGTGCACTACACCGTTCGCCACCTTCGCTAGGAGTGGACAGCAGGGAAGTGGCTACAAGTTGAGTGCGCTGTCGATGACGCAAATGCTGTATCTTTTTCATGGCAGAGTGGGGGAGAAGCGATGATCCGTGCTGGGCGGAGGGACTTGGTGCGTACCCGGCAAGACCTTGCCCGTGAGATCGGGATGAGTTTCGAGACTTACCGCAACCAGAAGCTGTACACAGCCGCGGGACACCCTGCACCGATCAGCTCCGCTGGCGGGCGGGTCCTGCTTTGGGATGCGGAGCAGACGGAAGCCTTCCGTTCGGGCTGCCCAGTCCCAGCGCTGCCGCCAGCCGGTGACGGCGAGGACCTACTGGACCGCAACGAGGCCGCCGCCGAGCTCGGCGTCGAGCCGCGGAGTTGGGACAGCTATCAACGGGCGGATTCGGCAGTGTCTGCCCAGAGCGTTGTCGTTGCTGGAGTGGAGCACTGGCCGCGTAGGGTCGTGGCCGCCTTCATGCGACGTCGGCCGGGCAAGCAGGCGGCCACCGGCCGGCCCGTAGGCAGTGGGGACGTTGTTCCGCGTGGGGAAGTCTCCTCGCTCGTCGGCTCCCTCCTCGAGGCTGATCCCGCAGTCACAACCGCTCAGGTGATCGCTGAGCTCGGTGTCGCCTACTCCACTGCGCAGAAGGCCTTGGCCCGACTCAGGGGTGCTCGTATCACAGAGATGTTGAATGCCGACTCGGGATTGTCCGCGGACCACGCGGCAGCCCAACTCGGCTATCCGCCAGCAGCACGTCGGGGTGCGATCGCCGAGGCGCGGCGACAGGCAGAGGGCTCCTCGCCCGGATAGCAGGTGTGTGGCAGTGGAAGGAGAAGCTCTGAGCATTGCCTTGGGCGCTCTGCCGAGTCTCCCCGCCTGCACACGACGAAGGGAGGGCCGATGGACAGCTTCGAGTCAGCCGTCGTCCGCGTGCCGCGCCGGATCACTCCACACCTACCCGCAATTGACGTACTGGCGGGCGCGCGTACTCGCGGGGCGTGCCCAAGCCGTCCGAGGCAGCGGTAGTTGGCGGGGCTGGGGATCCGGTTGGGGGCGAACGGCATATCTGAGCGTGTTCAAATATATGGTGTGGGCCCGAGGGTGCGGGCTGCGTCGCGGGGGTGGGGGGTTGTTGTGGGACATGGGGGCTGGTGGCGTGCGGGGCTGACGGTGGCCGTCGGTGTGGCGACGGTTGCTTGCAACGCTGCGGCGTACCAAGCCGTGGTGCTTTCAGCCGACGAGATGGCAGGGGAGTGGCGCAGTCGGGAGGGAACGATGTTGACCTTCCGCGCGAACGGAAACTTCACCAGCGAGGAGTTTGCTCAGTTGTCAGCGGCGGAATCCTGCGGTGATGGGTCGCACCTGACCTCCGGCAACTGGCGGTTCGGTTCAGGGGTGGGCAACCCGATGGAGCGTGGTGCCTACCTGCAGCTCACGTTCCCCGGTACCGGCTGTGCGGTTACCGTCTTCCTCTTCGGCGAGGTGGATGATCCCGTGATGTGCCCGACCGTCGTCGACCCCGACGTCGGCTGCGACTATGACGAATACCTTGGGCGGGTCGCACCCGCGGCCATGCCGTGAACGGGACTTGCATGCGACGTTGTCCGCTGAGCGCACCCTGGTGAGCGCCGCTGTGCGGCACGCACACCTCCCTGGCAGGTGGTGCGCATCGAGGCGCACCACCTGCGCAGCAGGACCCCGCGGTAGGTCTATCTGTCGGCGTCCCCTGGCAGCAGTTGAGGAGTTCGGTAGCGTAGGCACCTTCTGCCGGGATCGCATCAGTCACCTCGCAGCGCCATCGTCCTGCCGGGCCTCGCCGAGTGACGCCGGTTCCGGAGGGACGGGCCAGACTGCTCACAGCCTCGAAGGCAGCACTTTTGCTGCCGCATCGTGCATAGGGTCCCTGGCCAACTGGGGAGGGCACTTTATGCGCTTCCGAAGTCCTCTAATTGCGCGAAGGTTACATATCGCTTAAAATCCGACCTACAGAACAGGCCCTTACGCGCCCGAACTGGGGTGGCCGGGTATGGATCGACCTCCGGGTTGCCAGCAGGCGCTCAGGCGGCGACTGGCGGATTTTTCGGCGCCCGGAAGGGTGCCTGCGTTACTGCACATGAGGGAGTTGAGCCGAGGGACGCGGCGGCGACATGGTCCGGTGCTGATCGCACGGGCTTTGTAGGAATTCCTGCGCGCGTGGCCGCAGCCGCCCAGGAGGCCTTAGCTGTGCGCGCCGACTTCCACGGGGGCGCGAACTTGAGGACCTGTCGCCCCGCCCCAGCCTGCCGATTCGGATTTGCAAGAAAGCCTCTTCCTCCGACGCGCCTAAGTCCCCCGGCGCCGCCGCCTCACCCACCGGGCTGCGTAGGGACGACATCGCCGGAACATGACCAGTGACCGATTCGGAGTCCGGGGACACATCCGCATTGACCTCTGCGCGACCAGGGCGGGCTCGGGCGGTTGGGTGGTGCTTCAGCGCTCCGCGAGGTCTGAGGGGGCCTCTTGGATCGTCCAGCCGTTGCCGTCCGGGTCTTCGAAGGTCATGAACGAGTTCCAGGTGCCGTCCTCGCCTTCGATCCAACCCGCCTCGCCGACGTGTCGGACGGGCGAGACGTCGACGCCCCGGCCCACCAGTTCCTCGCGGGCGGCCTCGATGTCTGTGACGCACAGCTGGAGGCCGTGCAGGCTGCCGGGGGACATCTGCTTCGTGCCGGGCACGGCGGGCATTCCCTGGAGCATGGCGATCGAGTATCGCGAGCCGGACGGGGTCAGTTGGATGATGCGGACACCGGGCGCGACCTCGTCGTCCAGGTCCAGGTTGAAGCCGACCTTGGCGGCGTAGAACTCCCTCGCCCGGTCCATGTCAGTGACGGGGACCGGGACGACTTCGAGTGTCCAGTGCATGGGGAGGCTCCTCGGCGGCGTTTGCGGACGGCGACGGTTGTGGCAGGTCCCACCGTCGCTCACGGCGCTTCCTCAGGGTTCATCCCCGCGTGCGCGGGGAGCAGGAGGTTCTCACCTCCGAGATCGCCGCGTCCGAGGGTTCATCCCCGCGTGCGCGGGGAGCAGCGAGTTCTGCTTGGGGTCGATAACGGTGACGAGGGTTCATCCCCGCGTGCACGGGGAGCAGCCTTCGAGCCGATATGGCAGATGATCGAGTGGGGGTTCATCCCCGCGTGCGCGGGGAGCAGTTGCCGGAGCCGAGCCCGCCCAGCGCCAACGAGGGTTCATCCCCGCGTGCGCGGGGAGCAGTCGCAGCGTCCGCATCCGCGGTGGAGACGCTGGGGTTCATCCCCGCGTGCGCGGGGAGCAGCCTTCGAGCCGACATGGCAGACGATCGAGTGGGGGTTCATCCCCGCGTGCGCGGGGAGCAGCAAGTCGATCCGAGCAGCCAGTCGTTAGTCCCGGGTTCATCCCCGCGTGCGCGGGGAGCAGGAGCTCTCGGTGTTCGCTCGCTACAACGCCCAGGGTTCATCCCCGCGTGCGCGGGGAGCAGGTAAGCAGTGAGTCCCGCATGCGGGACAGATCGGGTTCATCCCCGCGTGCGCGGGGAGCAGACTCTGGCCGCCGGTACGGGACGTGGGGTGGCGGGTTCATCCCCGCGTGCGCGGGGAGCAGACCTCGGGAAGCGTGGCGTCTTCGCGTAGGCCGGGTTCATCCCCGCGTGCGCGGGGAGCAGTCGGCCCGCCGACGGGCCTCCTCGGCTTCGCGGGGTTCATCCCCGCGTGCGCGGGGAGCAGTCCGACATGTTGGATTTCCCTTCACCGCGATGGGGTTCATCCCCGCGTGCGCGGGGAGCAGTTGTCCGCGACCTGCGCGCGGGTCTCGGTCCCGGGTTCATCCCCGCGTGCGCGGGGAGCAGCTGGCCACGAACTTCATGTGGGGCGACGCGGCGGGTTCATCCCCGCGTGCGCGGGGAGCAGCTCCTAGAGACGTTCCAGGAGTACTCGGTTCAGGGTTCATCCCCGCGTGCGCGGGGAGCAGATCACCACGACGTCCGAGTAGGCAGCCGCGCCGGGGTTCATCCCCGCGTGCGCGGGGAGCAGACTGACTGACCTGGCACTTTACAGAGGCCGCAGGCGCATTTTCATCACTTCCAAAGAATGAGACATATCGCTAATTTTTTGCATTTCTCTCCTCGGTGGGCAGATATTGCGCACCATGCAGGGACTTCGACTGCTGCACAGGCGGGCCCTCACTCAGCCAAGGGACCGCCTCGCGGTGCCCAACTCTCCGATCGACCGACGGCCCCTCATCGGTGTCCGCCCGCGCACACCCTCTCGGCTGCGGACCCAGAACGGGCCGGAAATACTGCGGCAGGGGACGGAAGGAGCTCCGTCGTGCGGGGCGCGCTTCGACGGCGCCGACGGTCGTCAGGTTCGGCGAGCACACCGATTCCCGGCGATCGCGACCACCAGCACGAGAGCCGATTCACCACTTCGGGAGGGACGTCGCCCCGACGCCGTTCGGTTCCTGCAGTAGCTCGGAGAGATCAGTTCCGGGCGCCTCCTAACGGTGGGCTAGAAGATGTCGGGGCGCCTGTGCCTCGAGAGATCCTGAACGATCCCACAGAGCCACGAACTACGGACGGCCGGCAACCGGACCAGGGTGTGCTGAAACGTTTTCCTGTCAGCGCGGAAGAGGTATCCGGGGCGTGGCGGAAGCGGGTCGTCGCGCAGGACGCCTTCCGGTACACGGCCCGCCGCTGGGACAGGTAGATGAGGAGTGGGGAAGGCCAGCCAGAGCCACACCCCGAACTCCAGCGGAACCGGGTATGCCGATCTAACCGGACCAGCGGGGAGCCAGGTCTGACCAGTCTGCGGATGGACCGGCACGAGGAGGATCTCGGCGCCCTCGTCGGGGGCCGGCAACCCGGGCCCAGCGAGGACGGCATACCTCTCCTGCAGTCCCGCGGGAAGCAGGGCGTCGAGAGCTCGTTGGAACACTTCTTCTGTCAGGCCGTTCGGGACCGTCACGGGATGTCCCTCGGAAGCCGCCAGAAGGTGGGCGAGCGCCCGGCCGGCAGCCGCCTCCCATCGCGGGCTCCACGACCAGTAGTGGCACGAGCCACTACGTGGTCCTCCCCACGTACTGATCGGCTCGAACGGGGCTATGCCTTCCGTCCGCTCCGTCAGCTCCGTCCAGGAGAGCGGTTCGGTGGCGGTGACGTCGACGGGGAGACGGTGCACGGAGTTTGGGGCCAGCCACACCGCCTGCCAGAGCGAACAGTCGTCGATCCTGGTCGCCACGAGCAGGCCGCATACCTCACAGGCCATGTTGGGGCCGTCGGCCCCGTCGATACCGCAGCAGGCACCCCCGCGCTTCTCGGCGATCAGCCGGGTGCCGCGGACGTCTCCGGGTGCGGTGACGATCGCACCCGGCGCCCCGTCGGACAGGGCGTGGAGGGGAGCGTAGACACCACCCGCGGCTGCTTCGTCCGGATCGACCTCTTCCCACTCTCGCCACGGCGGCCCCCAGGGCTCCGGCTCCACGGCGTAGGTCCCCGACTGCATGAGCACCGGGAGCTGAGCCCCGTTTCCGTACTTCTGATGGGCGTGAGCCGGGAGGTGGACCCGGGACAACGGGGCGGTCAACTCGGCACCGCACCCCGCACACACGAAAACGAACAATGGCCCTCCACCCTGGAACAGCGGCATCGTCGCAGCTCGACTACAGGCCAGCCAACGTCTTTTCGTCTGCTGCTGGGCGACGTGCAGTGCCCGTACCCCGTGAACGAAACCACGTCGCCAAGCGCCGGGTACTCATCGCTTCTATCCCTGGCAGGTGGATGGCCTCGGAACCCATCAGCCTGCCGGGTGCGGCGGTGCAACCCGCAACGAATCACCGGACCAGCGGACGGGCCCCTCAGTGAGCCACGAACCGTCGCCCAAGGGCTCCAGGTCATAGGGGTGGGCCGCTTCAACGGACATCCCACCGCTGAACGTGCCCGTACGCATGTCGATCAGGTGGTGGCGGAACCACTCTTCCCCGTCCTCGGTCTCACCACCGAAGGTGACCACAGCCGTGTCCGGGGTCAGGTAGCCGCCGCTCCATTCCATGAAGGTGTCCTCCGGGTCGTACCTGAAGGCCTCGACAGGGAGAGCGAAGAGAACGTCGCCGCTGGGGTGGCTGTGGAAGGCGACGTCCGCCTGCCCGTGGTCGACGGTCATGAACTGCTGCCCGTCCGGCGCCAAGCCGATCAGGCAGCGGTCCGACCACGGGTACGCCACGAACTCCACTACGCCGTCGGCCCCGGCCGTACCCCGGAGAATGACGGAGCCGTCCTGACCCTCACCGATGTCGAGGTAGATGCTGCCGTCCACGGGGTGCACGTGGTGGCCGGCGCCGTGCCCGACCGTCTCCAGCTCCCGGCGGGCGAGGACCGCCCCGCTGTCGGCGTCGTACACGACCCACTGGTCTCCGCCCCCGCGTCCCGTCATCGCGTCCGGCCGGTAGGCCCACACGGTCCGGCCGTCCAGGGACAGCGCACAGCCGGGCCGGTGGCCGTGGCGTACGTCGGAGTGCAGCTCGAAATCCGACGCCCACACCAGGTCCCCGGTGCGCGTGAGGCAGACGACTCCGTTCAGCGTCGTGTACACGACTCGCTCCAGATCGGGCCGGATTACCGACTCCACGACCTCGTCGCCGGCCCTCGGCCGGAACACCGCCGCGGGCTCTAGCCTCCCGAATCTGTTGGAGTCGATCACGTAGGCAAGGATCTGCCCGTCGCGGTGACGGGTGATGACCTTGAGAGGCGGAGCAGGAATCATCTGTCGAGGCTAACGCCCAGCTTGGAGGCCTGACCGGAGCGGAAGCCGCCGCGACCCCACCCATGACGAAGGCATCCCACCGGGAGGGGGTGGTGCATCGTGTCAGCCATCACGCTCAAGTAGGAGCCGGCACGGTCCGGCAACTGGCAAAACCCTGAGCCTCACTGCCATCCGCTCTGCGCACGCGTGGTCCTCGCTGTGTCGCTCCGGATCTCTCGCAACCTTCAGGCATCTGGTGGCAGCAACGGCCGGCCGGGACCGTGCCGGACATGCCCCGCCCATGAGTCCGGTGCCAGAGAGGACCAAGCGACGTCGATCTCAACACCGTGCACTGTGCGGGTGAGATCCGCCAGCTGTCTGAAGATCACGGCTTGAGCGTCCTCAACGGTCGCGTCGGAGCGCACGGGCACCCTGCCGCATCCGCCGAGGCCGCCCGCGTCGTCGGCGCTGAACGTGTACCGCCACACGCCCTCCCCAGCGGCCAGCAAGACAATCTCTTTCGGTATGCCGAAGGTGGACCTCTTCTTCTTGGTCTCGGGTCGTATCGCCACGGTGCCATGCAACCCGATGGACGGTGCCCAGCAACACCCCCGGTGTCTGTTGGGTGGCTCGACTTTTGTCCGCGGATAAAAGTCGAGCCACCCAACAGAGCGGCGCCTGGGCCGACGCACAGTAAAAGCGGTCTCTACGTCATCCCGTTACCGGCGCTGCTTCGGTTCACAGGTGGTGAGACAGAGCCCGTCGGTGCGCGCCCGATTCCCCTGGGGGCTTCACCCGGCTGCCTCCACCCCAACGAGCCCCACGACCCGCCGGAGATCCATAAGCTGCCGGGATGGCAGAACTCCCCGGCTTCGACGTGCTGTTGCGGCGGCTGGCTGATCACAGGAAGCTCGACCTCCGCCTCGTCGCACAGCAGGCTGAGATCGACGACTTCACGCTACGGTCCCTGCTGGAGGGCGCACCTTCGGATGCGGCCTTCCTGCGGCGCCTCGCACCCGCGCTCGGCTTCCACGGGGCGGACCTCTTCGCCATGGCCGGAGCACCGGTGCCGGAGGACCTGGCCCCACTGGATGCCACGGCTGCGCCCTTGATCCCCTCTCTCGTGAAGCGCACCGCGGAGCTGTCACCGGAGCGCAGGAGCGAGGTGATCCGCTTCGTACGGGCATTGCCGCAGGAGGCGCGCACTGTTCCGGTTCGGTTCCTGCGCCTGTCCGGGCAGGACCCGCCCGGCTTCGGCGCCGTACTCGTGCACATGCTCGCCAACCGGAATCTGTACTGGACGGGTGCTGTCCACGTCATGCACACGCTGTCTGGCCTGTACGTGAGCGCGGCCACGATCGGTGGGGTCGGGGGCGGCACAGTGGAACTGACGCATGATCTGCTGGCTGACTTCGCTGTCGTGCTGGGCATATCCGTCGGTGACCTGGCCGCCATGGCGGGCCCTGTCGCCGAAACTGATGGCCGGCTGGGCACACGTATCCCCCGGCATCGCGGAGCCGGGTACGAGACGGCTGCTCTCCTCACGGAGCTTCGACGGCTGAGCGCCGACCAGATCCGCCGGGTCGGCCTGGAGGCCGGAGCATGATGCCACCGGTGTCAGCAGCGCTGGCCGGAAACGCTGTGCCTCCGTAGCGTGGGGCTCGACCAGATCGGCCAATCCCCGGGCCGCCGTAATACCCGGGACGACCAGAAGGACCGCGCTGAAGCAGTGCCCCTGGTCCTCATCGGGACGGTACACGCGGCGCAGGATGCCCCATGGGTTATCCCCACGTGCGCGGGGAGCAGGTCCTGGTACAGGTGTGCATGCTGCTCTTTGATGGGGTCATCCCCGCGTGCGCGGGGAGCAGGGACGCCCCGGCACTGGCGGAGTGGGTCGCCGTGGGGTCATCCCCGCGTGCGCGGGGAGCAGCGCCCCAGAGTGGTTGATGTGTTGATCTCAGCAGGGTCATCCCCGCGTGCGCGGGGAGCAGGGAAGGACCCCGCGATGCAGCCCAACCCGCCCGGGGTCATCCCCGCGTGCGCGGGGAGCAGGGCACGGCTGATTCAGGCGGCCGAGGAGAACGGGGGTCATCCCCGCGTGCGCGGGGAGCAGACCGCGGCCATGAGGGAGGGAATGGCGGGCGAGGGGTCATCCCCGCGTGCGCGGGGAGCAGCTTCGTCCAAGCGGATTTCCCACTTCGGGCCGAGGGTCATCCCCGCGTGCGCGGGGAGCAGGCGGCGTAAGGGAAGACTTGATGTCGTTCCGGAGGGTCATCCCCGCGTGCGCGGGGAGCAGCAGGCCTCCTAGGGGGTGCGGGGCGGGGGCGGGGGGGTCATCCCCGCGTGCGCGGGGAGCAGACCGCAAGCGCCTGCTTGGGGGTCTTGATCTGGGGGTCATCCCCGCGTGCGCGGGGAGCAGCTGGTGCTGGGCGCCGGCGCGGCCGGGTCCGGGGGGTCATCCCCGCGTGCGCGGGGAGCAGTCGTCCAGAACTTTCGCCGGGCCCGAGACCGCGGGGTCATCCCCGCGTGCGCGGGGAGCAGACTGCCTGACCTGGCACGTTACAGCGGCCATAGACCCTTTTTCATTCCTTCCGAAGATTCCGACATGTAGGGCATTCGCTAAATCTCAACCCTCTGGCGGGCCGCAATCGCGGGCCATACGGACGCCGGATGCTGCAGAAAGCAGCTCGGCTTCAGCCAAGGGACGGGCCCTGTGTCGAGCGCCACCCATCAGCAGGAGGAGCCTCACCGGCGCCCATGCGTGCCCTCCCGCTCCGCAACGGGCCAAGGTTCGGCAGGAGTTGATGGAGCCGGAGACGGGAGGAGCTCCGTGGGGAGGGTCGGTACGGGGATCCAGCGCTTGAGTCCGCGGTGGCCGGTGCTCGCCATGAGGACGAGCAGGCCCCAGGTGAGCGGCTCAGGGAGGTGGAGGAGGGACACAGCTTGCCTACCACTACAAGGCCGGCGATGAAGAGACCGTAGCCGAGGAGCTTCGCGCCGATCGTCTCGTTGCGCAGCGGCGGGCCTTCCCAGCTGGGTTCCACCGTCAGCAGCTCCGCCGAGACCAAGGAGCCCGGATTCAGGTACGTCGGGGCCACCGTGCGGCAAGGAGCGAGCCGAGGATGGCGAACAGGTCGGTGAGCGCAGCTTGGTCGCCCTCGACGAGCCGCGCCTTGGCCGCGTGGAGGTTGCGTACGGCCTCCAGTGCCTCCGCGCGCACCCGAGCCCTGTGCACCGGGTCGGTGCGCCTCGGCTTCAGCTCGGCCTGGCGCCCGATAGCTGCGCAGAGGTCGTCGACGGCCGCGCAGATCGAAGAGCCGCGTGAGTGGCCGCGTACCTCCTCCTGCTCGGTCTCCGGCACCACTCGGCACGCTTCGACGGCGCCGACGGCCGTCACAGTCGTGTACTCGAGGGGCAGGGAGCGGTTCAGCATGCGCCGGTCGGCCTCGGCGAGTGCGCCGAGTCCGGCGATCCCGACCACCCGTGCCGGACTCATCCACGGATGCCCGTCCGCGACCTGGCTGTTCACTGTCAGGAACAAGGCTGCGAGGAGCCCGAGCAGGCGAACAGCCAGAGCAGCAGGATGGACAGGACCGAGCAACGGTAGTCGTCCGACTGCCGTGAGCTCATTGTCTCCTGCGCACTCGACTCCGGAGCGCTGCCCAAAGACTCGCGCGGCCAGCTGGCCGAAGCTCTGCGCACGAGCGACCACGCGATTCGACAAAGCCTCGCTGATGGATCAGGAAGCCGTCGTGGCTACCAAAGATGATCAGCTGCTCCCGCTCCATCGCCGCGCGCTCTCCGCCTGCCTCGGCCAGCGCGGCGTGCCCACCTCATCAGCAGTGGGGAGCTCCTGGGGCTCAGGGGAGCGCAGTCGCGTTCCCCGGACTTGCTGCGCGTGCAGAGGCCGAGCCCTATCGTGGTCAGGAGCGCCGACTACCGTTGTTCGGCCGTGTTCCCCACTGACGTGGGGATGACCCCTGTGCGTCTAAGCGGCAGATCTGCTCCCCGTTTCTGCGGGGATGGAGTCCCTTGAGGTCCTGTTAGAAATTCTCGGTACAACTGTGCTTCTAATCGGCCTTGCCTGGCTATCTGAACAGGGTCCGACATGATCATGGGGCAGCCGTGTACCGTAAAAATCCTGACGGGGCCTCAGGTTTCTAGGCTCCGTCGGATCATCGACGACTCAGGCCGAACCCACCTGCAGGTGTGGAGCCAAGGCAATGCGGGCTCGGCCTGAGCTACCTAGACGTTCCCGAAAGGAACCTGCCAATGTTAACTCCCCCCTACCCTCCAGTCAGTGACGGGCAGCAACCAGTTCCCTGGTTGCTGCCCGTCGTCATTGCCGTGCTGACGGCAGGAGCGGGATCGACACTGCCGGTCGACATCGGTATCCGGATCGCCGTGATCGTGGTCGTGGTCGTGGTGGTCCTTCGGCTTTCACCCCGGCGAGGGATCGCGTAGGAGCTGCACACGGCGCAGCCTTGGATCACGACGCACAGGGCCCTGGTGTTCGGGGGAGAACATTGGGGCCCTCCCTCCCCGGGTGGGCCGACATTCGGACCGAGGACAGGGCAAGAGGCCACGGTTTGCAGTTTGGGGGATGGGATGAAGGACAGTGTCGCTCGCCCGGCGCACTGGAGCGAGCAGCTGACGCCAGCCGCTCGCCGGGTATGGGCCAAGGACGTTCGAGAATTGGGGAAGTGGCTTCCGCTGTGGCGGCACATGGCCGACTCGGCGGCCATGGCCGGCCGGTTGTGGGACGAGTGGCTTCCACGGCAGGTGAAGAACCTCGTGGCTGACGCAATGCCGGGGGGTGATGCGGACGGGAGGCTGCTGGCTGTCTGGCTCGCCGCGGTCCACGACATCGGTAAGGCAACCCCCGCCTTCGCATGCCAGGTGGAGGATCTCGCGGCCCGCATGAGCTCTGAGGGGCTGGAGATGCCCACGCTCAAGCAGTTCGGGACGGAGCGAAGGCGCGCTCCGCACAGCCTTGCCGGCCAGGTCCTGCTGGAGGAGTGGCTGGAGGGCCAGGGCTGGCCGCCCCGGAACGTCATGTCCTTCGCCGTTCCGGTCGGGGGACACCACGGCCTGCCGCCCGGGCACGAGGATTTCCGCCAGCTCCGGCAGCACAGCGGACTCCTGCGCATGGAAGGGCCCAGCAACGTCGTGTGGCGCTCCGTGCAGAAGGAACTCCTCGATGCGTGCGCCGGGGCATACGGCGTCCAGGGCCGGTTGGATGAGTGGCGAGCGGTGAAGTTGGCGCAGCCCGTTCAGGCAGTCTTGTCCGCTCTGGTCATCGTTGCCGACTGGATCGCGAGCAATCCCGATCTCTTCCTGCTCTTCCCCGAGGAAGGGCCGCACCGTGACGAGGCGGAGCGGATCGATGCCGCATGGCGTGGTCTTGACCTGCCTCGGCCCTGGTCCCCGCTCCCGCCAGAGGGGACGGCACAGGAGTTGTTCGCCACGCGTTTCCGTCTTCCCGTCGTTCGTCCCCTCCAGGAGGAGGCCGTCCGGCAGGCGAGGAAGGCGCAGGAGCCGGGGCTGATGATCATCGAGGCACCCATGGGGGAGGGGAAGACGGAGGCCGCCCTGGCCGTCGTCGAGGAGTTCGCGGCCCGGAGCGGAGCCGGCGGCTGCTTTATAGCCCTGCCGACTCGCGCCACCTCGAACGCCATGTACAGCCGTACCCGTCGATGGCTGCGGCTTCTGCCCGGCGACGTGGACCCCACGGTGTACCTCGCCCACTCCAAAGGGGCGCTCAACGAGGAATCTGCCAAGGACCTGCGAGCCGGAGCCCGCACCATTGCCGCCGTCGATGCCGACGGCGTTTCGACCACGGCCCCCTCGCGCCGCGAGGACACCTCCCACATCTCCGCCCAGCTCGTCGCGCACCAGTGGCTCCGCGGCCGCAAGAAGGGCATGCTCGCCCCCTTCGTCGTGGGCACCATCGACCAGCTCCTCTTCGCCGGCCTCAAGAGCAGGCACCTCGCCCTCCGCCACCTCGCGCTCGCCGGCAAGGTTGTCGTCATCGACGAAGTGCATGCCTACGACGCCTACATGAACACCTACCTCCAGCGCGTTCTGCACTGGCTTGGGGCCTACGGGGTTCCCGCCGTCATGCTGTCCGCCACCCTCCCCGCGGATCGCCGCCGCCGACTCGCCGAGGCCTACGCCGGCAGCGACGACCCGCGCCCCGAGCTGGCGCAGACCGACAGGTACCCGATCATCACCACCGTCGCACCGGGCCGGGCATCCGTCATCGCCCATCCCGAAGCCAGTGCGGAGCGCCGCACCGAGGTAGTGGTGGAGCGGCTGGGCGACGATCCCGGGGCACTGGCGGACCGCTTGGAGCGGGAACTCCACGGGGGCGGCTGTGCCTTGGTGGTCCGCAACACCGTCGATCGTGTCCTGCAGGCGGCCGAGGTGCTGCGCGAGCGCTTCGGACCCGAGGCCGTGACGGTCGCGCACTCCCGCTTCCTCGACCTGGACCGCGCGCTCAAGGACGACGACCTCGTGGCGCGCTTTGGCCCCGACGGCCCCCGGCCCGCCGGACCCCAGATCGTCGTGGCCAGCCAGGTGGCCGAGCAGTCGCTCGACATCGACTTCGACCTCCTGGTCACCGACCTGGCCCCTGTCGACCTTCTCCTCCAGCGGATGGGCAGACTCCACCGCCACAACCGCGGGCCGGGACAGTCACTCCGCCCCGCTCTCCTGCGCACTGCCCGCTGCCTGATCACGGGAGTCGACTGGGAAGCGGTTCCGCCGGCACCCGTGGCCGGCTCGGTATCCGTCTACGGACGCCATGCGTTGCTGCGTTCCCTTGCGGTGCTCGAAGAGCACGGCATGGAAGCCCCCGTCATATTGCCGGACCACATCAGTGCGCTCGTGCAGACTGCGTACGCGGACACGTGCGACGCCCCGCATGCCACCTGGGCGGACGCGATGGCAGAGGCCCAGGACGAGCACCAGACCCGGGTCGCCAAGCAGGAGTCGGCCGCCGATGTCTTCAGGCTCGACAAGGTGCGCAGGCCGGGCAGGTCCCTGGTCGGCTGGATCGACGCCGGGGTCGGTGACGCCGACGGTACGCGGGCCGGACGTGCACAGGTGCGGGACAGTGACGAGAGCCTGGAAGTGCTTGTCATCCAGCGGCGCGGTGACGGTACCTACGCGACGCTGCCCTGGCTGGACCGAGGGCGGGGCGGCCTCGACGTACCCGTGGACGCGGTTCCGCCACCCCGTACGGCGCGCGCCGTCGCGGCCAGCGCGCTGCGCCTGCCATACCACTTCTCCAAGCCGTGGGTCATCGACCGGGCGATCGAGGAGCTGGAGAAGTTCTGCCCCGACGAGTGGCAGAAACCGGAGTGCCATTGGCTGGCCGGCGAGCTGATTCTCGTCCTCGACGAGGATTGTCAGACCCGCCTGGCAGGCTTCGACCTCCGCTACAGCGTGGCCGACGGTCTGGAGATCCATCCAGCAGGGGCCAAGGACGTGAAGTTGGTGAAGGGCATGCCCAGTTTCGACTTGGTCTCCCGCCCATGGCTGCCTGTGCAGTTACGGGACGGGACCACCACGGAGCTGTCCCTGAAGGAGGCCTTCGCGCGGGCCCACGAAGTGCGGCGCCTGGTCGGTGACACTCCCTCCCAGGAGTTCGCTCTGATCAGGCTGCTCCTGGCGATCCTCCATGACGCCGTCGACGGGCCCCCGGACCTCGACGCCTGGGAGGAGCTGTACAACAGCCCCGATGCCTTCGCCTCCGTTCCGGGCTACCTCGACCGCCACCGGGAGAGGTTAGACCTCCTCCATCCCACCCAGCCGTTCTTCCAGGTGCCCGACCTCAGGACCCAGAAGGACGAGGTCGCATCCCTCAACCGGATCGTCGCCGACGTCCCCAACGGGGAGCCCTTCTTCACCATGCGCAGCCCCGGCGCGGACCGGCTCTCCTTCGCGGAAGCCGCGCGCTGGCTGGTACACACCCAGGCATTCGACACGTCCGGCATCAAATCGGGGGCCGTGGGCGATCCGAGGGTGAAAGGCGGCAAGGGATACCCGCAGGGCGTGGCATGGGCCGGCAATCTGGGAGGCGTATTCGTGGAAGGCGACAGCCTCCGCCAGACCCTCCTGCTCAACCTCGTCGCCACCGACGCGACCGGCCTCTCCATCCGAGACGACACCCCGGCCTGGCGCCGGGACCAGTGTGGGCCCGGCGTACAGGAAAAACTGGAGACCCGGCCAAGCGGCCCCCGGGACCTCTACACGTGGCAGTCGCGACGGATCCGCCTGCACCACGACGGCCGGAGCGTGCACGGAGTGGTCCTCGCCTACGGCGACCCGCTCACCCCCCAGAACAAGCACATCTACGAGCCGATGAGCGCCTGGCGACGCAGCAAGCCCCAGGAGAAGAAGCTCGGCAGCTCGCCCGTCTACATGCCGCGCGAACACGATCCCTCGCGGGCCGCGTGGCGCAGCCTCGCCTCCCTGCTCATGTCACAGGGCCAGGAGGTTCCCGCCCCGAGGGGCGAACCCTCCCCGTACCTGCGAGCCGGCGTACTGAAATGGATCGCCGAACTCACCTACGAGCGTGTGCTGTCCGAGGAGCTGCTCATCAGGCCACGCCTGATCGGCGCCACGTACGGCACCCAGCAGTCGGTCATCGACGAACTGGTCGACGACAGCGTGACCATGGCTGTCGTACTGCTGCACGAGCAGGACCAGCGGTACGCCACCGAGGCCCTGGGGGCCGTGGAGGACAGCAATGCCGCCGTTGGGGCCCTCGGCGATCTCGCGGCCGACATCGCCCGAGCCTCCGGGCGGGACACGGAATCACCGCGGGACGCGATGCGCGACCTCGGCTTCGGGCTGTTGAACGGACCTTACCGGCAGTGGCTGGCCGACCTGGGACCCGCACGGGACCCGGGCGACGCGAGGACAGCTTGGCGGCGGACCGCCTACCGCCTTATCAAGGAGACGGGGGACAAGGAGCTGGCCGCCGCAGGCGTGCGGGGCTGGCTCGACCACGCGGCAGCCGAGCGGATGTTCCTGCGCCGGTTGTTCAAAGCCCTCCCGGTCGAGCGGACGACCGGGACGGAGCCCCCGCCCGGTACGGAAGGAGCCGAGATCAGCAAGGAGACGACTCCATGACCGAAACCCAGACCAGGACCCCGGCGCTACTCTCCCCGAGCACCCCGACGGGTAACGCCGTACAGGCGGACGAGAAGGACGGGTATTCCCCGCTGCGCCATGCCGTCGCACAGCACATCGAGACCCTGCAGAGGGACTATTGCAAGAACCGTTCGTACGCCGTGCGGACACTCGCGCAGCTGCGCCGGGGCATCGGCCGGCAAGCCACGGAACTTTCCGAGCTCTGGGGACTGCTCGGAATCGAGGAGTTCCACGCAAAGCGCCTTGCCCGGGGGCAAGCGCCCGCCAGTGAGGCAGTCGCGGAACGGGCAGAGCGCGCGGCGCACATCGCGGTCACCCTCTGGGCCCTGCACCAGCAGTCCGAGCGGACCGCGGTCACACACCGCTCGGACGGAACGTCCGTCGGAGCGGCCGTGCGCAGGCTCATGTCGGGAGCCGAATCCGACGAGGGCATCCGCAAACGGTTCGTACGGGCCGGATCCGCGAGCACGCTCGCTGTGATGGCGCAGCGGTTGCGTGAGCTCGTCGTCCTGTTCCGGGCGAACGAGATCCCCGTGCCCCTGGACTACGGGCTGCTCGCGGAGCAGCTGGAGGAATGGCAGCGGCCTGGAGGCCCGGCCCGGATCCGCCAGGCCTGGGGCCGGGGCTTTCACGCGTACCGGGCGCCCAAATCCGGCTCGCTGCCCACAGAGCCGCTTCCGCAGGCGCAGACCGAGACCACCACGAACGAGATGAAGGAAGACGAGTGAACCGCACGATCCTCGACGTACACATCCTGCAGACCGTCCCGCCGAGCAACCTGAACCGCGACGACACAGGTGCCCCCAAAAGCGCAGTGTATGGCGGTGTACGCAGGTCGCGCGTCTCCAGCCAGGCCTGGAAGAAGTCGACCAGGCAGGCTTTCGGGACGCTGCTGGACCCCTCCGAGCTGGGGGTGCGCACGAAGAAGGTGGTCGAGGCGCTGGCCGAGCGGGTCATGGGACACGAGCCCTCTCTGACAGAGGAACAGGTGTGGCCGATGGCAGCCGAGATCCTCGCCGCCGCGACGGGCGCCAAGATCGAGGCTCCGACACGCAACCCCGGGAGCAAGGGCGAGAAAGGTGAGGAAGCCGCCGACGCCCAGGCTCCGCAGTCCTCCTACCTGCTGTTCCTCAGCGCCCACCAGCTCGACGGCCTGGCAGGCCTGGTGATCGAGGGCATCGGCGCGAAGACCGATCCCAAGATCTTCATCAAGGACAAGGAAGTCAGGGCAAAGGCCAAACAGCTTGCAGCCGGCCGTCACTCCGTCGACATCGCGCTGTTCGGACGCATGGTCGCGGACACCGCCGACATCAACGTCGATGCCGCCGCCCAAGTCGCCCACGCCCTCAGCGTCCACGCTGTGGATGTCGAGTCGGACTACTTCACGGCGGTGGACGACCGCAACAGCAGCGCCGAGCCCGGCGCCGGGATGATCGGCACCGTCGACTTCAACTCGGCCACCCTGTACCGCTACGCCGCCCTCGACGTCGACCTGCTGGCCAGGAACCTAGACGCCGGACTCCTGGACGGCGAGCGCGCGGGCGAGCCGGTCCGCCGCGCGGTGGAGGCGTTCATCGAGGGCTTCACCCTGTCGATGCCCACCGGCAAGTCCAACACCTTCGGCAACCACACCCTCCCGGACGCCGTCATCGTCAAGCTGCGCTCCGCCCGGCCCGTCAGCTTCGTGGGTGCCTTCGAGCAGCCCGTCACCGAGGCGGAGACCGGGAACGGCAACGTACGCGCCGCGTGCGAGGCGCTGGCCTCACACATCCCCGCCGTCGAGACGGCCTTCGGCGCCACCGCCGACCGGACCTGGGTCCTCCGGGTGGGACAGCACACAGAAGCCCTGGCACCCCTCGGCGAGGAGGTCGGCCTCCGTTCGCTCGTCACCGAAGTCGGCGAAGCCGTCGCGGGACGACTCGGAAAGCGCGGATGAGCGTCCTGGTCCTGCGCCTGGCGGGCCCCCTGCAGTCGTGGGGGGCCTCGGCCCGGTTCGCCCGGCGCACCACCGAGACGGCCCCCACCAAAAGCGGGGTGAGCGGGTTGCTCGCCGCCGCCCTGGGCAGGGACCGAACCGCGGACCTCTCGGACCTTGCCGCGCTGCGCTTCGCCGTTCGCCTCGACCAGCCGGGAACCCGCCTGCGTGATTTCCAGACGGCACGCCACGCGGACACCGAGAAGGCCATGCCGGTCTCCCACCGGTTCTACCTCGCGGATGCCGTCTTCATCGCTGCCGTCGCCGGGGCGGACGGCCTGATCGAAGCACTGCACGAGGCCGTACGTTCCCCGATCCACCTGCCCTACCTGGGGCGGCGCTCCTGCCCGCCCCAGGGTCCTCTCGACCTGGGAGTCAGGGAGACGGACGACCCCGTTGCGGCGCTGAGGACGGAGAGGTGGCAGGCGTCCCCCTGGTACCGCGAGCAGCGCCGCAGGGAGGAGTCGGTCACCTTGACGGTCCTCGCCGACGCCGCCACCGCGGACGGCCCCGGTGACAGCGTCAACGACCACCCGGTCAGCTTCGACCCGCGGCACCGCCGCTACGCCCCGCGCAGCGTCGTATCCGCCTCTGTCGACGTAGCCAATCCGAACCACAGGCCGGGCCGGTCACACCACCCGGCCCATGTCCCGGTGCCCCGGCACGAGCCCGAGGCCCTGTTGTCGCCCCTGGACGGTCCCTGATGCACCTGACACGCTTTCGGATCAACGCGGCACGCCTCGGTGGCCGCAGCCTCCTTGCCTCGCCCCAGCGGATGCACGCCGCTGTGATGTCGTCCTTCGCCGGGGCGCTGCCCTCGATGCCCGGCGTGCCGGGCGATTCCCGCGTGCTGTGGCGGGTGGACCGAAACGCCAAGGCCGAGGTGCTGCTGTACATCGTCAGCGAGGAACGACCCGACCTCACGCACCTGGTGGAGCAGGCCGGCTGGCCCACCACCGCGACCTGGGATACGTACGACTACGCGGACTTCCTGCGCCGACTGGAGAGCGGAAGCACCTGGGCCTTCCGCCTCACCGCCAACCCCGTGCACCACATCCGGCGCAAGGACGGCGAACCCACGAAGCGGACGGCACACGTGACCCCCCGCCATCAAATGGCGTGGCTGCTCGCCCGGCAGGAGACCTCGGGCTTCCGCGTCCTGGAGACCCCGCCTGAGCGCAGGCGCCTGCCGCAGGGCGACGAATTCCAGCTGACGGTACGTGACGAGCGCCGGCACCGGTTCGAGAAGAGCGACGAGCGGGGCGACCGCCGGACCCAGGTCCCCCTCGTCACCGTCACCTTCGACGGCCGCCTCGAGGTGACAGACCCCGTAGCACTAGCCCGCACCCTGATCTCGGGGATCGGCAAGGCGAAGGCGTACGGCTGCGGACTGATGACCCTCGCCAAGGCCGGTTGAGGCATGGCCGACGTAGCCCGGCGCGGCGCCTCGTCGCCCCGTGAGCTCACGCGAGTCGCGGAACGGATCTCGTTCATCTACCTGGAGCGCTGCACCGTCCACCGGGAGGACAACGCCATCACGGCCGAGGACGCCGAAGGCACCACCCACATCCCCTCGGCGACCATTGGAACCCTCCTCCTCGGCCCCGGCACGCGCATCACCCACCAGGCGATGAGCGTGCTCGGGGACAGCGGAGCCGCCGTGGCCTGGGTCGGCGAACAAGGCGTCCGCTACTACGCGGGCGGCCGTTCCCTGAACCGCTCGGCCGCCCTCCTGGAAGCGCAGGCGACGCGGTGGGCCAATCGCAGGACACGCCTGGAGGTGGCCCGCCGGATGTACCGGCTGCGCTTCCCCGAGGAGGACCCCTCCGGGCTGAGCCGGCAGGAACTGCTCGGCCGCGAAGGCCACCGCGTCAAGGAGTGCTACCGCAGCGAAGCGCGCCGAACCGGAGTGCCGTGGAACGGCAGGCACTACATCCCCGGAGACTTCGCCGGGGGTGACGCCCCTAACCAGGCGGTGACGGCGGCGGCCCAGTGCATGTACGGGATCGCCCACGCGGTGGTGGCGGCGCTGGGCTGCTCACCCGGCCTCGGGTTCGTACACTCGGGCCACGAGCTGTCCTTCGTCCTGGACGTGGCCGACCTGTACAAGACGGAGATCGGCATTCCGGTCGCCTTCGACGTTGCGGCGGACTCGATCGAGGACGTTGGCTCACGCACGCGGCGCGCTCTCCGGGACAGGATCAACAAAGCCGGGCTGCTCGACCGGTGCGTCCAGGACATCAAGGACCTGCTCCTGGCAGGGCAGACGCAGATGGAAAACGGGGAGGACCTCGAGGTACTGGGGGGACAGGACCGAGTCATGCTCAGGACCGATCGCGACATGTCCGTCCCGGCCGGCCGGAACTACGCGGAGGCGGAGGTCAGCTGGTGACCGTGATCGTCCTGACACAGTGCCCCGTGGGGCTGCGCGGTCTCCTCACGCGTTGGCTGCTGGAGATCTCACCGGGAGTCTTCATCGGAGGGCCGTCTGCCCGGATCCGCGAAACGCTGTGGGCAGAGGTACGACAGCACGCGGGCAACGGCCGTGCCTTGCTCGCCTACAGCTCGGACAACGAGCAGGGCTTCTCCTTCGAGACCCACGACCACAAATGGCACCCGACGGACCGAGAGGGCGTCACTCTGATCCACCGCCCCAACCCGCGTGCGGCGGCTGCGGCCCCGCCGGCGACCAAGGGTTGGAGCAAGGCATCCAAGAGGCGCCGGTTCGGGAATGGATAGAGAGGTTGGTCTGACATGTCCGATTCTGAAGAAGTGAGTAAAAACTGCCCTCACTCTTGAAGAAACCCCAGATCAGTGAGTCTGCTCCCCGCGCACGCGGGGATGACCCCACCTCGGCGCGGGCGACGGCCGCTCAGGCGTCCTGCTCCCCGCGCACGCGGGGATGACCCCGGCGTCCGGGGGAAGTGGCGCAGCGTGTTGGTCTGCTCCCCGCGCACGCGGGGATGACCCCGGCTCCGGCTCGGCGTCGGGTTCGGCGAGCTGCTGCTCCCCGCGCACGCGGGGATGACCCCGACGGCGACGAGGTGAAGCGGGCGATCCGGGACTGCTCCCCGCGCACGCGGGGATGACCCCGGGCCTCCGGGTCGCTCTTCCAGGCGTCGTCGCTGCTCCCCGCGCACGCGGGGATGACCCTTCCCTTGCGCGGTAGGCCAGTTTGGTCCACCACTGCTCCCCGCGCACGCGGGGATGACCCCGGCGGCGTGGGGGCGGCCGGCGGCCACGTGGGCTGCTCCCCGCGCACGCGGGGATGACCCCTACCTTGCTGCCTGCTTCTGACCCGCTCTGGTCTGCTCCCCGCGCACGCGGGGATGACCCCAGCAACCGCTCCGAGGCGACGTGGAGCACGAACTGCTCCCCGCGCACGCGGGGATGACCCCGACCTCGTCGTGCAGACCTTGGCCGCCGTCCACTGCTCCCCGCGCACGCGGGGATGACCCCGCGGACAAGAGCTGCTCGACGACGTGAGACATCTGCTCCCCGCGCACGCGGGGATGACCCCAGGCGGCGGGCTCCGCTCCCAGAACGGCATCGCTGCTCCCCGCGCACGCGGGGATGACCCCTCGCCGGGGTCGAGCTTCTCCAGCTCCGAGCGCTGCTCCCCGCGCACGCGGGGATGACCCCAACCCCGGCATGGAGCCGGGCCTCGCGAGCAGCTGCTCCCCGCGCACGCGGGGATGACCCCTCGGTGATGAGGCTGACCAGGGCGACGGTCCCCTGCTCCCCGCGCACGCGGGGATGACCCTCCCCCGTGCTAGAGCTGATGTGGGCGGGCACCCTGCTCCCCGCGCACGCGGGGATGACCCCGCCTACGTCGGGCTGCTCTTGGACGACGGCAACTGCTCCCCGCGCACGCGGGGATGACCCCTGCAGGCGAGCGCTGACCGGCCCTCCCGACTCCTGCTCCCCGCGCACGCGGGGATGACTCCGTCGGGCTGATGGCGGGACAGGACGTCGAGGACTGCTCCCCGCGCACGCGGGGATGACCCCGGCCTGGGGCGGGGGCGAAACGGCGGTCGGTGCTGCTCCCCGCGCACGCGGGGATGACCCCCAGCCGGCCCGAGCGGAAGCGACCGACAGTGTCTGCTCCCCGCGCACGCGGGGATGACCCCTCGGCCAAGGCGCGCACGACGGCGACGGTGTCCTGCTCCCCGCGCACGCGGGGATGACCCCGACGGCCGAATGGATGTCGCGAGGGCGTTGGACTGCTCCCCGCGCACGCGGGGATGACCCCAAGCCCTTGGTGTTGGGCATGCTCTCTTCGGCCTGCTCCCCGCGCACGCGGGGATGACCCCGGTCTCGAACCTGGAGCGGGACGGGGCCCCGGCTGCTCCCCGCGCACGCGGGGATGACCCCAGCACATCGGCGTCGGGGTCATCGTCGATGAGCTGCTCCCCGCGCACGCGGGGATGACCCCCGTCGACTGGTACCGGCGCAACCCCGACCGCTGCTGCTCCCCGCGCACGCGGGGATGACCCCGCGGGCTTGACCGCACCGAACCTCCGCTACTCCTGCTCCCCGCGCACGCGGGGATGACCCCGAGGTCGCACCTCTGGTCGCGCCTCTCGTCGCCTGCTCCCCGCGCACGCGGGGATGACCCCCCCTCCTCGTCGCCGGCGTCCAGGTGCCGGTACTGCTCCCCGCGCACGCGGGGATGACCCCGAGGTCGCACCTCTGGTCGCGCCTCTCGTCGCCTGCTCCCCGCGCACGCGGGGATGACCCTCCAGGCGCCCCAAGTCCGCAAGTGCCTCGGCGCTGCTCCCCGCGCACGCGGGGATGACCCCACAAGGAGGGCGGAGGCTCGGGCGGCCTCTCCCTGCTCCCCGCGCACGCGGGGATGACCCCTACCGGGGGACCCAGGGGGCGGAAACCCGGAACTGCTCCCCGCGCACGCGGGGATGACCCCTACGTACGCGGGCCACGGCCAGGCCCCTGGGACTGCTCCCCGCGCACGCGGGGATGACCCCACGCCCTGCACGTCGGCGTACTGGTGGCGGACCTGCTCCCCGCGCACGCGGGGATGACCCCGACCTGGAGCTCTCCCATACGAACGGGAACCTCTGCTCCCCGCGCACGCGGGGATGCCCCCTCGCCGGCCCTGACCACCAGTCCGCCGACAGCCTGCTCCCCGCGCACGCGGGGATGACCCCGCCCTGGTGGACGTGCTCGTGGACAAAGCCGCCTGCTAATCATGGGACGGGCGGACGAACAGCAACGCCGATTCCGTCTGGTCCTGCCCGGTTCTCCACCTGCATTGGCCGGAACGCGCCCTCGCGGTGGTTGAGCCGGCGATGTCCCTGAACCTCACGGACGGCATCCCGGCCGCGGGCGCTGCCTGCCTCGGCCCATAGCCGGTCCGTGCAACGCAAATGGCGGACTTGGGTGATTCGGGCTCAGCCCGGATCAGGTCGAGCGCCTCAGCCTGGCGATCCGCGAAGGGTGCGAGCCACTCGGCATGTTGCAACGCGATCCGGGCTCGGCGCTGCAGGCGGGATATGGCGTTCCTGCCCTCACGGCTTCGGGAGACGGGCTCCGCCAACCACTTCTACGCCCGGATGCTGAAGCAGTTCGAGGGCGAGTACGACGACATCCTCCTCGACATGCGTCCCGCCCTGGATACGGACACCGACTCGCAGACCGCGGCTGCGACGGCAGCGATCATCATGGTCGATGTGGACGAATGGGCGATGAAAGCCGTCAAGATGCAGGTCGCTCAACACAAAAAGATCATGGCCAACCTGGGACGCCCCGCCGACGACCTGGACATCCTAGGCATGGTCATCGGTCGCGTCATGAAGCCCATGGGCGACTTCGACGCCGCCGTCTACAAACAGCTGCGGAACCACCCGCGTATCCCGGTGCTAGGAGAGGTCCCGGTCCGGTCCGCAGCCCTCAAGGAAGCCCGGAACAAGGGACTTCCCGTGGTGTTCTACCGGCCCAAGACGGACACCGCCGACTTCTTTCGCACCATCGCCGCCAACGCCGGGCTGGTGACCGCCGCGTGAGCGAGAAGGACTTCGAGCTGGACGGCTGGGACGACGACGAAGCATCCAGCGACGCCGCCACCAGCCTGACCCGGACGGCCGCGCGAGTCGATGAAGAGCGCGAGGCTCTTACCGAGCAGGCCCTTGCCGAGCGTATCGCCGCTGCCGTCACCGCCGTCCGCCCCGGACTGGACAAGATCCCCGACCCGGTCGACCCGGCGGGCACCGGTGACCTCACCGCAGACGAGCAGAAACGCCTCGAGGCCTGTGTGGCCGGCATCGAGCTGCTCTCCACGGCAACGTGGATCGCGGGCAAGTCCCTCGACACCGTGGCCACCGGCCGCCTGTTCAGGAAGCTCCCGCACAAGCTGGAGCCGGAGCGTTGCTACAAGACGATCGAAGAATGGTCGGAGATCGAACACGGGATCAGCCGCTCCCGCTGCAGCCAACTGCGGGACGGATGGGAACTCGGCGAGGTCCTCGCCGCCCGTAGCTACAAGGCTCCCGAGGGCCAAGTACGCGAGCTCGTACCGTTCCACAACAAGCACGGCCTGAAGGCAGCGGTCGGGGTGTACGAGATGGTCGTCCAGGCCGTCGGCGCGGAAAAGGTCACCGCCAAACGGCTACGGGAGACCGTGAAGCTGTTCCCCGGAGACCTGGCGCTCAGCGACGACGATGACGCGCAAGTCATCGCCCAGTCGCTGGCTGGTGCCATAAAGGGAGCAGAGCCGCCGGCCCCCAAGCCCTCGAACGCCCTGCCCGAGAGCCTCAAGCGAGATGTGGACCGGCGCTCCGTGTCACTCGCAGACCGACTCAAGCGGGGCCGTATCCCACGCCACGACGTTCTGACGCACCTCCTGGCCGCATTCGTCGACGAGCAGGCCCCGCGAGTCTTCGACGCCGTCCTCGAGCGCATCAAGGCCAGCTAGCGATACGGCGGGGGGGCCCCCCCGCCGCGTCTACCAGCGCACCATACCCGCCGATAGATCACAAGATCAGCATTCGGATCTCCTACCGCCCCTGCCCCCTGGCCGCAGTAGCGATAGGGCGAGGCAGGAGATCCCGAAGAAGCTGGGCCGTCTCGGCTTCCATGTCAACACCGCCGTCCAGCTGCTCGTTGATGTACGTGAGGCGGGCGGCAGCCTCCCGGAGAGCCCCGAGGTCGCCTGCGGCGTGGTGTGCCAGGAAGAGGCAGCGGTGCAAGAGCTCGTTCTCCTCGCCTGCGAGGAGCCCCTGGCGGGCGGCCCACAGGGCGCTGGGGATGTCGCCGGCCTCGCGGCGGCGGGTGGACAGTTCGTAGGCGGCGTCCGCGATCGTGGAGATCATTTCCTGGATCAGGGGCTCGGCCCAGGCGTAGCGCTGCGGGTGGGTGTCGGCGAAGGGGCGTCCACGGACGAGGGCGAGGGCGCGCCGAAGGGCGAGGTCACCGTCCTCGTCGTGGTGGGCCATGCCGGTGCGGGTGAGGTGTTGGAAGCGGGTCCAGTCGCTGGTGACGGTGGTGCCGAGCCGGTAGCGGCTGTCACCGGTTTTCTGGACGAGCCGCAGGTGGGGGTTGCCCTCGGTGTCTTTGCCGAGCCATGAGCGTGTGAGGGAGACGGTCTTGTTGCGCATGTTCTTGTTCTCCCTGTGTCCGGGCCACAGGGCGTTGTCGATCGCGTGGTGGTCGATCCCGGTGTTCAGGGCGAGGTAGGCGATGAGTTCGGTGGCGACGGTCAGGCGGCTGGAGTCGATCCGGCCGCCGGCACCGTCGATACGGACTGGTCCGAGGAGCAGCACGGAAGGGCCGGATGACTGCTCCGGTACAGCGGTGGGCTCGGCGATGTCTCTGGCGGTGCCTTCCGGGATCGCCGTCGGGGGCGATGCGGGGAGGGTGACGTGCACGGCTGCCGTGGCTCGGGGAGCGCACGCGTTTGTCGTCCTGCGGGGAGCCTCAGGGTGTTCCAGGTCTGCGTCGGCATAGACGTCGGCAAGGGTGAGGCCGGTCGAACCAGGCTCTTCTGCAGCGCTTGCATCATCGTCCGCGGAAGCGTCCTTGGTCCTGGCCGCCGGGAGCAGAGTCAGGCCTGCGTCGACTGCTGGAGCGGCTTGCCCGGAAGGCACTGCCTGCGTGGTGAACGGAGCCTCGACCTCGCCCTCGGCGTACTCGCCGGGCAGTCCATCCAGATCCGCCCCGAGTGGATCTCCGTCCGTCGGCATCTCTCCGGCCGACGGGTCACCGACGTGGAGATCCTCGACGGCCCGAGGGTCATCGAGAACGTCATCGGTGCGCTCGGAGGCGGGGACGTCGATGTCGCTCGCGGCGACGGTGAGCAGCTCGATGGCGTCGGCGAATTGGGTATCGCTCAGTCCCTGCAGGCGCACGGGCAGATCCGAGCCGGGCAGGACGACGACGTCGTTCGGGCCCTTGCATGTCAGAGTCCATCCCCCGGCGTGCTCGGGTCGGGTGCTGGAGCAGACGAGTGCGCCGGCAACGCGGGGGTGTGCCGCGAGGGTGTCGAGGAGTGAGGCGGCCGTGGTGTCCTCGTGGGACAGGTCCTGTGCCAGGAGGATGAGCGGGGTCCAGGAATCACCGCCGTCCTCCAGGAGCCGCGCGGTACGCAGACTGCTCGCACCTACGTTCTCCAGGGCACGGCGCTGTTCTGCGGCGTGGCCAACAAGCTCGGCGGCCGCCTCGGCGAGCAGCCGGGTGCGGGCGACTCGTTCGGGCACGGCGGTGTCCAGGCCGGGTGCGGTGTCCGCGAGTGCGGTGACTTCGAGGTGACCTGGCAGGGGAGTATTGGCCAGTTCGACCGCGATGGCCTGCAGGACGTGCCGGGCGAAGTCGGCGTCGCCGGCCAGCTGTAGGACCCCGACGTGTTCGAGGTCGACAAGGACGAGATGGCCGGTGGTGTCCCAGCCGACTGAGATCAGTGCCGGGTAGGGGACATCAGCGGCGCGCAGTGCTTCCTCGTCGGCCAAGTGCGGGCTGCTCGCCAGACAGGTCCACAAGTCGGAACGGCCAACGGCTGAGGTGAAGGGCTTCATCGGCGCGCTGTCGTCTGTGAGATGCAGTTCGATCTTCGCGTCGTGTAGGACGACCGCCTCGATGGCGGGCAGCTCGCGGCTCGTGTCGGCAAGGTTGAGGGCGAGGCTGCGCAGGGCACGGTCCAGCAGTTCGAAGCCGCTGGGATGCTGCACCGCGCGCAGGTGTTGTTCGGTCTGCGCGGCCCGGCCCTTGGGCATGGGGATGCGCCGGCCCGGGCGTCGACGGCGCTGCTGGAGGATCCGGCGGACGGTGAGCGTTCCGACCAGCGCCGCGGCCAGGGCTCCAGCCCCCATCCACACCCCGGCAGACACAGCACTGTCCGGGTCCTCGACCTCCGCGACCACGGGCTCCGGGGCCTTGCTGAGGGGCGCGGCTGGTGCAGTGGGCGCAGCCGAAGCGGCCGGTGCCGGCACGCTGGGCGGGCCAGGGCTCGGCGTGGGCGACGGAATAGTTGAGGGGGCGGCCGAGGGAGGAGCCGGCTGCTGTGCCTGGCCCGGGTGTTCATCGCCAACCGGGGCCGGCACCTGTGTACCGGGGTCCGGAGCGGGAGCACCAGCGGCGGGCGGGGGGACGTCGGCGCTGGGGGGCCGTGGGGTGGAGGCCCAGGACGCGGGGAGGTCGAGTTGCTGACCGGGGTAGATGAGGTTGGGGTCGGTGAAGGTGCCGCCGCCCGGCTGGGGCTTGCCGCGGTTGGCTTCGAACAGGGCCGGCCAGTCGTTTGGGTCACCGTGTCGGTCGGCGATGTCCGAGAGGGTGTCGGCCGGCTTGACCGTCTCGGTTGCGGGCTGACCCGGCCCGGGCTCTGAGAGGCCCGCTCCGGTGCTGGGTGAGGGCTGCTTGTCCGGTGCCGGTGGTGCCTGTTCGGCGGCGGGGGAGTTGTCGGCTGCCGGTGGGGTGGCGAGGCGTGCGTCGGCGGGCAGGGTGAGGACGGTGCCTTGGGGGAGGTACTGGTCTCCGGCGACGAGTTCGGGGATGCCGGGGTTGAGGGCGGCGATGTCCTTCCAGCGTTTCCCGTCGCCCAGGTACTGCTCTGCGAGGTCCCAGGCAAGCTCGGTCGAGGAGGTCACCGTGTGCGTCGGCGCCGCGGGCGCTGTGGAGCTGCTCGCAGTGGGCGCCGCAGTTTGCGTGCCGGGTCCGGCGGAGAGCGTGTGGTGGGTGGTCGCGGCGACAGCCTGCGGGGCCGCCACGCTGGCCGCGGCCGCCGGGCCGATCAGGACGATGGATCCGATCAGGAACCCGGCCAGCGACTGCAGGCCTCCTAGCCCGCGGATCTTCGGCGCTTTCTGGCGGCGCAGCACGGCGACGAGTTCGACGAGCGTGGAGAACGCGAAGGAGGCCCAGGCCGCCCACCCGATGCACGTCAGGGCGGTGAGGAAGAGGGTGCCGTCGTCCTGGCGGGTCAGAAGGTCCCAGCCGCCGGACAGCTCGGTCGGCTGGTAGCCGACTTTCAGCAGGAGCAGCGGGATGCCAGCGACGAGCACAGCCAGGACCACGAGACCCAGGACGGCCTTCAGGAGGCGGCCGAGGACTCGCAGTGGAGCGGGGGTGCGGTGGGCCATGGTGCGGCTCAGCCTCCTGGTTGGGTCTGCAGGTGTGCTTTCGCGGTGCCGGTGACGGTGATCGTGCTCTGGCCGACGAGCTGGGCGAAGAGCGTGGTGTACGAGGCGTTGACGGTGATGGTGAGGCTCTGCCCGCCGTCGGTGATCTCGGCGCTGCCCTGGACGCCGGCGGCGGCGAGGTAGTCCTGGGCGGCGCCTGCTGCGGCGTCGGGGTCGATGGTGATGGCGGTGCCCTCGATGGCCTGGGCGGGGTCGAGTTGCTGGCCTGCGGTGCGGGCTGCTTCCTGAGCAAGGGATGCTGCACGGTTGGCAGCGTTCAGCGTGCCCCCGCCGTCAACGAGCAGACCAAGGACCATCAGGATCGCGAGGGTGGTCAGGGCGAAGAACGTGGACATCGACCCGCGGTCACGGTCAGGTGGGTTGAGGGCTGCCGCAATCCGTCTGCGAAGCCCGTGAACCAGGGTGATCACTGGCGCCCCCGGTGCGTATCGATCGGGCTGGTCCACGATGCGGTGAGCGTCTTGGACCCGGGCAGGCCGGGCAGGCCGATGTCGGACAGGTTGGCTGTGCACGCGATCGTCGCGGTCACGTTTGCGGCGACGCCGGTGTCCAGCGCGTAGCCGGAGGTGTCGACGCTCACGCTGGAGGCCTGGCAGGTGATGCCCTCACCCTCAAGGCTCCGGCTGGCCGCGGCCCGGCCTTGGCTCTGGGCTTCACCCGCGTCCCGTTCGAGTGAGGCTGCCCGGGCCGCTGCCCGCGCGGCAGCGTCCACGGCGCCCTCGGCGTCCGTTACCCGGCCGAAGGCGACCATCAGCAGGAGTAGCGAGATCATCACCGGTGCAAGGACCGCTGTCTCCAGGGCGTAGGAACCCCGGTCGCCTCCCACCTCGCTCATGCGGCGCCGCACCCAGACCCTGATCGTCATGGCGCCACCGTCCAGCGTTCGACGGGGGCATCGGCGTACTGAACGACGTCCAGGGTGAAGCCGGGGACCAGGGTGGCGACGCGGCCGCGCACGGTAATGCGGATCTCCTCCGCGGAGCTCCCCTCGGAGGAGACGCTCGCGCCTTGGACGCTGCCGCCGAAGCGGCCCAGGAAGGACTGAGCCTGGGAGACGCCCGCGCCCGGGCCGGAGCCGAACTGCCGCCCGGCCTCGACGCCCTGGCGGGCGGCGGACTGGGCGACTTTCCGGGCGTGGTAGTACAGGCCGACCTGGATGATGGTGAAGATGAGCGTGAGCACGACGACGGCCAGGACCGCGAACTCAACACTGGCGAAGCCGCCGTCGCCCCGAAGTCTGCGCCACCTGTACCAGCGCTTCACGCTGGGGCCTTTCATCCGTGCCGTCCCCTCGTCTTGTTGATGTCGGTGCTGGTCAGCCGCCGCTGATGACGCCGATCTTCTCCAGGAGCTTGGTGCGGATGGCCACCACCAGCAGGCCGGCGCCGAGCAGCAGCGCTCCGGCGATCATTGCCATCTCGGTGGATGTCTGGCCGGCGTCGCCCCTGGCTGTGCGGAGCGCTGTGTAGTGGCTGCGGATCCACACGGTCAGCATCTGGATGTCCATGGGTGGGTTCCCCCTCATATCTGGTTCAGCTTCCGAGAATGGTGATCGTGATGGGGATCATCACGAAGGTGAGCATCAAGATGACGCCGAAGGTGACCGGCAGGATCATCGCTGCGCTCGCCGCGTTGGCCTGGGCTTTGGCATCCGACAGCATCGCGATGCGCAGCTGGCGGGCCTGGGCCTGGAGCGTGGTGTAGACGGCCGCGCCGTCGCCGGCGAGGGCGAGGGTGTCGGCGGGGCGGGTCAGTTCGGGGATGTCGAGTTCGTCGCCGAGTTGCTTGAGGGCGTCCCACACGGTGACGCCGGAGAGGTCGGCCTGGTGGAAGACCTGGCGCATGCGGACGAAGATGAACCCGTCACCGACCTCGGCGGTCTGGGTCAGGGCCTGGGCTGCGCCGGAGTTGGCGATGCGGGCGAGCGCGACGCGCTCCAGGTAGGAGGCGACCGCGGACCGTACGACCAAGCGGGCCGCGGCGGCGTCGCGGGCGACTTCCTTGCCGGGCCAGAACCAGAAGAGGCCGGCCATGGCCAGGGAGACGAGCGCGGGCAGTACGAACGGCAGCGGGGCACCGGCGAGAGCCAGCAGGGCTTGCAGCAGCTGTGGCGCCACCAGCCCGTACAGAGCGAACAGGGCCCGCTTGCCGAGGTGCTCGGCCGGGCTGATGCTCAGCAGGTTCAGGTCCCGGGTGGGGAGCGTGAGGCGCCCGCCGAGTTCGCTGAGGAGCTTGGCTCCGACGTGTTCGGGAAGCGTGCCCGAGCCGTACGGGGCAGCCGAGGCGAGGAGCGGTGCGCCGGTCTTGGCGACGTCCAGGCGGTCGAGCGTGGAGGCCAGGTTCTGGCGGGCCGGCAGGAGGGCGCGTACGGCCAGGCCGATCAGGAGGCCGGCCGCGGCCGCGGGAAGGACCGCGGTCAGCGGGATCATCGGGTGCCTCCGGTCAGGGTGAGCGCGGCGGCGGGCAGCGGGTCGATGAGGCGGGGGTCAGGCTGGGTCCGCGCGATCTTCCGCAGCCAGCGGAGCGTGTAGGCGAAGAGACCGCCGAGGACGGCGAGGACGACCTGCCCGAGCGGGCTCTGGTACCAGCCGGACCAGGCCGGGTTGAGCATGCAGCCGATGACGACAACGCTGATGACTACGGAGACCATGCGGGAGCTCTTGCGGACCTTCGCGCGGTCGGCCTCGATGTCGCGGGCGTCGGCGGCCTGCTGGTGGATGGTGACCGCGAGGGACTCCAGTGCGGTCGACAGGCCTCGTCCCTTGTTGACGATGTGGGTCTGGAGCAGCAGGACTACGTGGTCGCTGACGCCGTCGGCGAGTTCGTCGGCGAACAGGGCGTAAGCACGTTCGGCGTCCAGGCCGGAGCGCAGGCGGTCCGCGAGTGCCCGCACGCTCGGCGCGATCGGTGCGGGGGCGGCTTTGGCGGAGGATCGGATGGTCTGGGGCAGGGAGATTCCGGCCTGGTGTACGCCGGCCAGGTGGTTGAGCCACTGGCCGAGCGCTTCAAGGCGTTCGATGCGCTGGACGGCGGCGGTTCCGGGGTTCAGGACGTAGGGCAGGCCCAGGACCGCCCCGCCGGCGAGGAGGCCGTGGACGGGCCAGCCCGTCCACGCCCACACTGCCAGCGTCGCTACGGCGGCGACGGCGCACAGGTGACGCCAGCGGTTCTGCCAGGCCTGGGGCAGTTCGGCTTTCGCCCGCTGGATCCGCCCGGCCGTACGGCTCGGGGGTTTGCCCGGGTCGACGGCACGGCCGCGGAGCGCACGGACGGCGCTGATGAGCGCGAGGACCATGACGGCGGCGCAGCAGGCGGCGACGAGGGCGAGCTGGCTGGAGTTCACCGCATCTCCCTGAGGGGTGTGTTCATCGTCGTACCAGCTCCAGGGGGGCGCCCCAGGCTGCTGGCTCGTGGGTGAACCAGTGGCGGTAGAAGTTGCCGGTGAGTTCCAGTTCGTCGACGAAGGAGGGCATGTTGCGGTAGACGGCGCGCCGCTCGGTCCCCTGCGGCGCGAAGATCTCGGTGATGGAGGGGCGGCCACCTTCACCCACGACGTCGTGAATCTCCAGGACGTGCGAGACGAACCGGTGGCGGCGGCCGCCGAGCGCGGTCTCGTCCAGGTAGGTGAGGTAGACGACCACGTCGACGGACGAAGCGATGAGGTGGTGCGCGGCTTCCGTCTGCATGCCGGCGTTGGTGCACAGCTGGACGAGACGGCTGATGATGGCGTGCGGCCGCCGCACGTGCAGGGTGCACATCGAGCTCTTGCCGCCTGCGGACATGGTGTCCAGCATGGAGAGGATTTCCTTCGACCGGACCTCGCCGACCATCACCCGGGTCGCGTTGTAGCGCAGCGCGGTGTCGAACATGTCGGAGATGGTGATCTCGCCGGTCCTCTCACCGGCGCGGACCTCGCCGTTGGACTGGCGGGCCTCGAAGGCGAATGTGAGGGGGCCGGGCTTGTCCGGCGGACCGGGTTCATCCAGGTAGAGCTCGCGGTCCGACTCCAGGGTGACCAGGCGCTCTTCGGCGGGGATCTCGCGCCCCAGGGCGCGCAGAAGGCTGGTCTTGCCGGCTCCCATGTCCCCCACGACCAGGATGTTCAGCTTGGCCATGACGCAGCCGATCAGGAAGGCGCGCAGGATCGGGTTGATGGAGCCCATCTCGAGGAGCTGGTCCAGGCCGTGATCGCGGATGCGGTGCTTTCGGATCGCCACCGAGGGCCGGGTCGTGAGCAGGCTCGAGGTGACGCGGGAGCCGTCCGGCATCCGGAACCCGATCGAGGGCGTGGCCTGGGTCAGCGACCGTTCGCCGTGCCCGGACAGGCCCGCCATCCGGTTGACCCAGGCGGTGAGCTCGTCGTGGGAGTCGGCGATCCTGTCGATGGTGCGGCGGGGGCGGTCGTAGTACTCGATGTGGGCCTTCAGGCCGTCGACCATGATGTCCTCGACGCCCTCCTCGTCCAGCAGGGACTGCAGGCGGCCGCCACGGAACATCGCGTTGAAGACGGCATCGCTTATTGCGCGTTCCTGGTCGGAGCTGAGCGGGGTGTTGCCCTGGGCGTAGAGGATCACCCACTGCGCGACCGCTGCGTTGACCAGTGAACGTGCCCGTGCGCGGCGGTCGTCCCCGTCCAGTAGCCGGTTGGGGTCCTCCGCGGTTAGCTTCTGGGAGACGTCGGCCTGCAGGGACTCGATCACATCCCATGCGACTGGCAGTTCGCCAGGCAGCTCGGCGAGCCGGGGCACCGAAGCCGGACCGGCGGACGCCACTGGGAGGGCAGGGCGGGCCGCAGGTACGGGGTGTCGGGCAGCCGGAGCCGCGGACGGCGGCCCCGACGGTGTCCCGTGACCGATGCGTCCGGCGAGCAGGCTCGTGATGTCGGCAGGCCCCGCGCTCAGGCCGGGGCGCTGATGGGTGTCAGCCACGGGGCGCCGCCCCCTGGCTCAGCCGCTGCAGCACACCCGACAGCTGCGGGTACGCGGGCGCTGGCGGCTGCGGGTACTGGCGTTGCAGACGCCGGCGCGAAGCCGCGGCCCGGAAGTTGTCGGAGGCGGTGCGCGCGCGGGGGAGTAGGGGGTTGCGCTTGCTGTTGCGCGGTGGCTGCCCGCCGTGGGTGAGGTAGCCGGCCGTCTCCGGGTCGAAGGGCAGCGCGGCCAGGACCGGCAGCCGCAGGGTCTCGGCGATCTCGTGGGCGCGGGCAGGGCCCTCCTCAATGAGCAGCAGACCCAAGGCGTCCGCGCCGGAGCCCCGCTCCTCAAGCTCCGCTTTCAGCGGGTCAATGACATAGCGGGCCAGAGACAGCGACTGGCTGGTGCCGCGTACGACAAGGAGGACGAGGTCCGCGCCGTGGAGCAGGGGAGCCGGGGTCAGGACAGGGTGCAGGGCGCCGGACTCCAGCGCGATCCGGCCGGCGTCGATGGTGACGTCGTAGCCGCCCTCGTCGGAAAGCACCCGCATCACCTGAGAGAGGGCCGGCCAGGTCCGGCTCAGCCCCGCGGCCTGTGCCGGATCCGTCAGACCGGGCAGAACCCTGCGGTTGCCGGCACCGTCCAGTGGGATCAGGTGGCTGGCGAAGGTGTGCGCGAGCGCGTCATCGCCGGCGCGTTCGGCAGCCGCCAGGTGATAAAGCCCGTAAGAGGCGTCGACCCGGCCCTGCAGGAGGCCGGCTCGGATGGTCCCTCCGGCTGGATCGCACTCGGCAAGCAGCGAAGGCTGCGAGGAGGCGAGGGCCAAGGCCAGTGCGGTGGTGGTGACACCAGAGGACTTCGCGGAGACGAGCGCGGTCACGGTCACGAGGCGCTCCGTGCTTCACGGACGAGAGCGATCCGGCCCGCGGACGCACGCGTGGCCAGGAGCGGGCCGTCCGACGTCGCGACGGCCAGATTGATGACGATGGCACCGGAGGCATCCGGCCGGCTGACAGAGACGACGGTGGCCTTCACCGAGACCGGAGGAGCTTCGGCTTCCTTCCCGCTGCCCTGTTCACCCTGCCCGGGCACGGTCACCGCCAGGACCTTGTCCCCAGGCACCAGCGATCCTGCCGGGGCCTGGCCGCGCTTGACCTGCACACCGACCTGGGCCTTGTCGTCGCCCAGCCCTGAGCCCGGGTTCAGCTGCGAGGCAAGGAGCAGGCCGCCCTTACGCAAGTCCACGGCAGGCCGCTTGCCGATCACCGAGGCGCGGTCGGCGGCGGGCATCGGGGTCAGCGCGCCATCCGCGGACACCTCGGCGATCACGACATCGGCGGCCGTCAGCGCCTAATGGGAGCTGCGGAACCGGGGAATGCTTGGTTCCGTAGCCGCCAGCAGGTGAGCACTTTCGACGCCGGAAGCATCGACTTCTGAGGTCAGACCGTGCCCCTGCTGGTCGGCCGGGAGG
>NZ_JAPNLJ010000005.1:280858-314855 GCF_026627445.1 Streptomyces sp. H27-H1 | reverse complement strand
TTCGACAAGTACGTCGCCCACCTCATGGGTGTCCTGCCCAACCGCCTCGACGGGCTCAAGATCGTCCTGGACGAGGCGCACGGCGCTGCCGCCCGCGTCTCGCCCGAGGCCTTCGCCGGGGCCGGTGGCGTTGTGGGGGAGTGGAGCCCGGACTCCGGTGCCGGGCGCAGGACTTGGGCTCAGGGCTTGGGCTCAGGTCTTGGGTGACGTGCGCCGCCAGTGGCCGCGCTGGGTGCGCCACAGGAGTTTTTGGCAGAGCAGGGTCAGTACGCCGGCCAGCATGATTCCGAACAGGTTCAGCAGCAGCTGCTCCATCGAGCCCCACATCTGGCCGAACTTGCCGTAGCTGAGCGCCACGGCCGCGTTGGCGGCCGCCGGGACCGTGGTCACGGAGATCGCGACGCCGACCAGCGCGCCGGACTTCGCCGAGGTCAGGGAGAGCACTCCGGCCACGCCGGCGAGCAGCGCCACGACGAACGAGAACAGGTCCGGCTGCCAGATGAAGCTGGTGTTGGGGCGGGGCTTGTCCAGCATGCCCCCGTGGAACAGCCCGAGCGCGTCCATGGCCAGGCTGAAGACGGTGGTCGCGGCCATCGCGGCGGCGAAGCCGACCAGCAGGGCGAACAGCGAGCGGGCGGCCAGCCTGGGGGTGCGCTTCACCAGGCCGGTACAGACGCCGGCGAGCGGTCCGAACTCCGGGCCGACCGCCATCGCGCCCACGATCAGGATGGCGTTGTCCAGGACGACACCGCAGGCCGCGATCATCGTCGCGATGATCATGAAGGCGCTGTAGGTGATGCTGAGAGTGGACTCCTCGTGGGTCGCCTCGCTCAGCTGCTCCCACAGGACGGCGTCGGCGGCCTCGCCCGGGGCCTCCTCCTCCGCCCGGTCGGCGCGGTCGGAGAGGGAGAGGTCGATGTTCTCGACCGAGATGGAGCCGTCCTTGTCGATGCCGAGCTCCCGGAGCTCCTGCAGGAGCTCGTCCCCCGCCTCGCGCGCGACGTCGCACAGCACGATGTCGCCCCGGGGGACGCGGGCGGCGCCGGGCAGCACCGCCAGATGGGTGGTGCCGACCGTCCCCTCGATGATCCGGACCGCGGCGTCCGTCCGGTCCGACGGAATGATCATCCGTAGATGCAGCATGGCCGAACCCTAGCTTCCGGCGGTCCTCAGAGCTTGCGCAGACTCAGCTTCTGCACCTTGTGGTCCGGGCCCTTGCGGACGACGAGGGTGGCGCGGCCGCGGGTCGGGGCCACGTTCTCCAGCAGGTTGGGCCGGTTGATGGTCCGCCACATCGTCTGCGCGTACTCCAGTGCCTCCTCCTCGGAGACCTGGGTGTACTTGCGGAAGTAGGAGAAGGGGTTCTGGAACGCCGTCTCGCGCAGCTTGCGGAACCGGTTGAGGTACCAGCGCTCGATGTCCTCGGGGCGGGCGTCCACGTACACGCTGAAGTCGAAGTAGTCGGCGAGGCCCACGCGGGTGCGGCCGTCGTTGCCGGGCAGGGCCGGCTGCAGGACGTTGAGCCCCTCGACGATCAGGATGTCGGGACGGCGTACGACGAGCTGCTCGCCGGGGACGATGTCGTAGATCAGGTGGGAGTAGACGGGGGCCGTGACCTCGTCCTTGCCCGCCTTGATGTCGGCGACGAAACGGGTCAGCGCCCGGCGGTCGTAGGACTCGGGGAAGCCCTTGCGGGCGGTCAGCCCGCGCCGCTGGAGCTCCTTCATCGGGTAGAGGAAGCCGTCGGTGGTGACCAGCTCCACGCGCGGGTGCTCCGGCCAGCGGGCCAGGAGGGCCTGGAGGAGACGGGCCACGGTGGACTTGCCGACGGCCACCGAGCCGGCGACCCCTATGACGAACGGGGTGCCCTGCTGGGCGCCGTGGCCGTTGCCGGCGTCGCCGAGGAAGGTGTTGAGGGTGCCCCGCAGGTTGCTGGTGGCGCCGACGTACAGGTTCAGCAGGCGGGAAAGCGGCAGGTAGACGTCGCGCACCTCGTCGAGGTCGATGACGTCGCCCAGTCCGCGCAGCCGCTCGACCTCGTCGGCCGTCAGCGGGAGTGGGGTGCGCTCGCGCAGAGCGCTCCACTCGGCGCGGGTGAGATCGACGTAGGGGGAGGCCTCGTGGCCCCGGCGGCGCGTGGGGTGCGCTGCGTGCTCGGGGGGCGTAGCGGGCTCCGATCCGTCGGAGCGCTTCGTTGCGCGGTCCGGCGTGCTTCGTGGCGGCGAAGAGATCACACGGCCATTGTCGGGGGTGATGGGCCGCCGTGGGTGGTGTGGTCGGTCACGTGGAGGGGGGTCTTATGGCCCGGGGTGGGTGGGGTTGTGCGCCGGACGGTATCGATTGGAGGCCCCTGCGGTCTCGTGGCGATCACGATGTGTGCGGCGGGTGAAACGTGCGTGCGCTGTGGCCCGGAGCCCCGTAGCGTGATGATCATCGCAGCTCACCACGCGTCCCCGGTTCGGGGCGCCTCGGCGTGCTGCCGTTCCGTAGATCTTTCCTGTGGGGGGAATCACCAGCATGCGCAGCGCATTCGTCCGCCGTACCGTCCTCGGCGCCTCGGCCGTGTCCCTGGCCCTGCTCGCCACCGCGTGCGGCGGCTCCGACAAGGCCGACGCGAAGCCGTCCGCTTCGGCTCCGGCGGCCCCGGCGGCCAAGGGCAGGACCGACGCCGAGCTCGGCGGCGTGATCGTGGCGCAGGCCGACCTTCCCGACCACGTCCTCCAGGCCGTCACGGCGGAGGAGGTCGCGGCCGGTGCAGGGTCCGCGAGCGACAAGGCCGCGTGCCTTCCGCTGGCCAAGGCGCAGTCCGTGACCGCGATCGGCGCCGCCACCGGTACCGCACGCGTCAAGGCCGTCGCCAAGCCGAAGCAGCCGGCCGAGGGGGCGAGCGTGGAGGAGAAGGCGAAGGCGGCGATGGACGCACTCGGTTCGACCGCCACCTCGGTCACCCTGGAGTCGTACGAGGGCAAGGGCGCGCAGGAGGCCTTCGCCTCGCTCAAGAGCGCGGGCAGCGCCTGCGCCGGCGGCTACACGATCACCCAGGCGGGCGAGACGGCCAAGGTCACCAAGGTCGCCGACGGTACCCCTGTCACCGGCGGGGACGAAGCGCTCGCCTACACGATCGAGCACGACGCCGACGGCGAGATGCTGTCCACGCAGGTCGTGGTCGTGCGCAAGGCCAACACGCTCGCCGTCTTCTCCGCGCTGAGCCTGACCGGCAAGGCCGAGCAGCCGACGGCCCTGGTCGCGGCCCAGTTGAAGAAGCTCGGCTGACCGTTTCCTCGAATGCGCGTCACACCCGCCCCGGCACTTCGCCGGGGCGGGTTTTTCGTCTTGTTCAGGTACCGGGCCCGGAGCCAACTACGGCGTACCCTGCGGCTTATGTGCGGAATCGTGGGTTACGTGGGAGCGCAGTCGGCGCTCGATGTGGTCATTGCCGGACTCAAGCGGCTGGAGTACCGCGGCTACGACTCGGCGGGTGTGGCCGTGCTCGCCGACGGATCGCTCGCCGCCGTCAAGAAGGCCGGCAAGCTGGTCAATCTGGAGAAGGAGCTGGTCGGGCACCCGTTGCCGGCCGGTTCCACGGGGCTCGGGCACACCCGGTGGGCCACCCACGGGGGGCCCACCGACGTCAACGCCCACCCGCACCTCGACAATTCGGGGCGCGTGGCCGTCGTACACAACGGGATCATCGAGAACTTCGCCGCGCTGCGCGCCGAGCTCGCCGAGCGCGGGCACCGGCTGGAGTCCGAGACGGACACCGAGGTCGTGGCGCACCTGCTGGCCGAGCGGTTCGAAGGCGCCGGCGGGAACCTGACGGAGGCGATGCGGCAGGTGTGCCGGCAGCTCGACGGGGCGTTCACGCTGGTCGCCGTGCACGCCGACCAGCCGGACGTGGTGGTCGGCGCGCGCCGGAACTCGCCGCTCGTGGTGGGTGTGGGGGAGGGCGAGAACTTCCTAGCCTCGGACGTGTCCGCGTTCATCGCCCACACGCGGTCCGCGATCGAGCTGGGGCAGGACCAGGTCGTCGAGCTGCGCCGCGACGGTGTCACGGTGACCAACTTCGACGGTTCGCCCGCGAGCGTGCGGGCCTACCACGTGGACTGGGACGCCTCGGCGGCCGAGAAGGGGGGCTACGACTACTTCATGCTCAAGGAGATCGCCGAGCAGCCGAAGGCCGTCGCCGACACCCTCCTGGGCAGGATCGACGCGAACGGCCTGCTGACCCTCGACGAGGTGCGCATCCCCGACTCGGTCCTCCGCGAGGTCGACAAGGTCGTGATCGTGGCCTGCGGCACGGCGTACCACGCGGGCATGATCGCGAAGTTGGCCATCGAGCACTGGACCCGCATCCCGTGCGAGACGGAGCTGGCCAGCGAGTTCCGCTACCGCGACCCGATCCTGGACCAGCGGACACTGGTCATCGCCATCTCGCAGTCCGGCGAGACGATGGACACCCTGATGGCGCTGCGCCACGCCCGCGAGCAGGGTGCGAAGGTGCTGGCCATCTGCAATACGAACGGCTCGACGATCCCGCGCGAGTCGGACGCCGTGCTGTACACGCACGCCGGACCCGAGATCGCCGTTGCTTCCACGAAGGCGTTCCTGACACAGCTGGTGGCCTGCTACCTGGTCGCCCTCTACCTCGGCCAGGTACGGGGCACGAAGTGGGGCGACGAGATCCGCTCCGTGATCCGGGAGCTGTCGGACATCGCCGCGGCCGTGGAGACCGTACTGGGGACCATGGAGCCGGTACGGGCGCTCGCCCGGTCGCTCGCCGACAAGAACACCGTGCTGTTCCTGGGACGCCACGTCGGCTACCCGGTGGCGCTGGAGGGCGCGCTCAAGCTCAAGGAGCTGGCGTACATGCACGCCGAGGGCTTCGCGGCGGGCGAGCTCAAGCACGGGCCGATCGCGCTGATCGAGAAGGACCTGCCGGTGGTGGTCGTCGTACCGTCGCCGCGCGGGCGTTCGGTGCTGCACGACAAGATCGTTTCCAACATTCAGGAGATCCGGGCGCGCGGGGCGCGGACCATCGTGATCGCCGAGGAGGGTGACGAGGCGGTGGTCCCGTACGCCGACCACCTCATCCGCATCCCGGTCACCCCGACCCTGCTCCAGCCGCTGGTGGCCACCGTGCCGCTGCAGGTGTTCGCGTGCGAGCTGGCGACGGCGCGGGGCAACGAGGTGGACCAGCCGCGTAACCTCGCCAAGTCCGTGACCGTGGAGTAGTAGTGGCGTAGCTGGAGCTGTTGTTGTGATTATCGGCGTCGGGATCGATGTGGCGGAGATCGAGCGGTTCGGTGCGGCCATGGAGCGCACGCCGGGCCTGGCCGGGCGGCTGTTCCTCGACGCCGAGCTGACCCTGCCGAGCGGCGAGCGGCGCGGGACGGCCTCGCTCGCCGCCCGGTTCGCCGCCAAGGAGGCGCTCGCCAAAGCGCTCGGCGCGCCCCGCGGACTGCTCTGGACCGACGCCGAGGTGTACGTGGAGGGCACCGGACAGCCGAGGCTGCGGGTGTCCGGCACGGTCCTGGCGCGGGCGCAGGCGCTGGGCGTGAAGTCCTGGCACATCTCGCTCAGCCACGACGCGGGCATCGCCTCCGCCGTGGTGATCGCCGAGGGGTAGGCGGCCGGGGAGCAGGGCCCGCGCCGTCCGCGTCGGGCACGCTGGTGACATGCGTACTGCTTACAGCGTGGAGACCGTACGGGCCGCCGAACGCGAGCTGATGGGCCGGCTGCCCGAAGGCGCCCTGATGCAGCGGGCGGCGGCCGGACTGGCCGCCGTCTGCGTCCGGCTGCTGCCCCGCGTCTACGGGGCCCGCGTGGTGCTGCTGGTCGGCCCGGGGGACAACGGCGGCGACACCCTGTACGCGGGCGCGCGGCTGGCCCGGCGCGGGGCCGGGGTGACGGCCGTCGCCATGGATCCGGCGCGGGTGCACGCGGGCGGACTGGCCGCGCTGCGGGCCGCCGGCGGCCGCCTCGCCCAGGACGTACCGCAGCGGGCCGACCTGGTGCTCGACGGGCTGGTCGGCATCGGCGGCCGGGGCGCACTGCGGCCGGCCGCGGCCGCGCTCGTGGAGCGGATCCCGGCCGGCGCGGTGGTGGTCGCCGTGGATCTGCCGAGCGGGGTGGACGCGGACACCGGGGAGGTGGCCGGAGCGGCCGTGACCGCCGACGTGACGGTGACCTTCGGGGCGTACAAGCCGGGGCTGCTGATCGACCCGGGTGCCTCGCGGACGGGCGCGCTGAGCCTGGTGGACATCGGGCTGGGCGAGGTGCTGCCCGAGCCCGCGGTGGAGGCCCTGCAACACGCCGACGTGGCGGGGCTGCTGCCGGAGCCGACGGCGACGAGCGACAAGTACCGGCGCGGCGTGGTCGGGATCGTCGCCGGATCCGCGCGCTACCCGGGCGCGGCCGTGCTCGCGGTGGCAGGGGCGCTGCGGGGCGGTGCGGGCGCGGTGCGCTACGTAGGGCCGCGGGCGGTGGCGGACGCCGTACTGGCCCGGTACCCGGAGACGCTCATCGGGGCCGGCCGGGTCCAGGCGTGGGTGGTCGGGCCGGGGCTGGGCGACGAGGGCGGCCCGGAGGCACGGGAGGCGCTCTCGCAGCCGGTACCGGTACTCGTGGACGCGGACGGGCTCCGCGGCCTGGACCCCGGGGAGCTGCGGGCCCGGGCGGCTCCGACCCTGCTGACCCCGCACGCGGGGGAGGCGGCGGCGCTGCTCGGGGTCGCCCGGGAGGCCGTCGAGGCGGGGCGGCTGGGGGCCGTGCGGGAGCTGGTGTCCCGGTACGGGGCGACGGTGCTGCTGAAGGGGTCGACGACGCTGGTCGCCTCCGGCGCGGCGGGGGCGGTCCGGGTGAACCCGACGGGGAGCCCGTGGCTGGCCACCGCCGGGAGCGGGGACGTGCTGGCCGGGCTGGGCGGGTCCCTCCTGGCGGGTGGTCTGGGGGCCGGGGACGCCGCGTCCGTGGCGGCGTACCTCCACGGGCTGGCGGCCCGGCTCAGCGGTGGCCCGCTCCTGGCCCAGCAGTTGGCGGAGGCCCTGCCCGCCGCTTGGCGCGAGGTCCGGCACCCGTGACCTCGGGGTCCCCTCTACGGGGCTCGCCCCCGGGCCCCGCCAGGCCTGGCGGGACCTCGGGTGCGATCGTGCGGCGCCGCTCCCGGGGGCCGGCCCCCGGACCCCCCGCGCCTCGAGCGCCGGCGGGGCTGGATTTGCCCGGCCGTGCCGCCTCCACCGCTTCGCCGGTGTTCCGGAGGAGGGACCGGAAGGGGAGCGGGTGCGGAGGCGATCCTCCGGGCCCTGCCTGTTCAGCCCGCCCGCCGGAGCTCTGAGAGACTGGTGGGGATGAACGAGACACCCACGCGCGTGTACGCCGAGATCGATCTAGACGCCGTCCGGGCGAACGTGCGCGCACTGCGTGAGCGGGCGCCCCGGTCCGGGCTGATGGCCGTAGTCAAGGCGGACGCCTACGGGCACGGCGCCGTGGCCTGCGCCAAGGCCGCCCAGGAGGCCGGTGCGAGCTGGCTGGGGACCGCCACGCCCGAGGAGGCCCTCGCGCTGCGCGCCGCCGGGATCGAAGGCCCCGTCCTGTGCTGGCTGTGGACCCCCGGTGGTCCTTGGCGGGAGGCCGTCGAGGCCGGTATCGACGTGTCCGTCAGCGCGATGTGGGCCCTCGACGAGGTACGGGAGGCCGCCCGCGCCGCCGGCCTGACCGCGCGGATCCAGCTCAAGGCCGACACGGGTCTCGGCCGGGGCGGCTGCCAGCCCGCCGACTGGGAGGCCCTGGTGGGCGCGGCCGTCGCCGCCCAGTCCGAGGGGACCGTCAAGGTCACCGGCGTCTGGTCGCACTTCGCCTGCGCCGACGAGCCCGGCCACCCCTCCATCCAGCTCCAGCTCACCGCCTTCCGCGACATGCTCGGCTACGCGGAGAAGGAGGGCGTCGAGCCCGAGGTCCGGCACATCGCCAACTCTCCGGCCACGCTCACCCTCCCCGAGGCCCACTTCGACCTGGTCCGCTGCGGCCTGGCCGTCTACGGGGTCTCGCCCGCGCCCGAGCTGGGCACCCCCGCCCAGCTGGGCCTGCGCCCCGCGATGGCGCTCAAGGCCTGCGTCGCGCTGGTCAAGACCGTGCCGGCCGGGCACGGGGTCAGCTACGGCCACCACTACGTCACCGAGCGGGAGACCACCCTCGCGCTGATCCCGGCGGGCTACGCCGACGGCATCCCGCGGCAGGCGTCCGGGCTCGGCCCGGTGCTCGTCGGCGGCCGCATCCGGCACGTCGCCGGGCGCGTCGCCATGGACCAGTTCGTGGTCGATCTGGACGGAGGCCACGCCGAGGTCGGCGACGAGGCCGTCATCTTCGGGGACGCGGAGCGCGGTGAACCCACCGCCGAGGACTGGGCTCGAGCGGCACACACGATCGGCTATGAGATCGTCACCCGTATCGGGGGCCGGGTCCCCCGCGTGTACCTCAACGGCTGAATGAGGACGGCGTGAGCGAGAACTGGCGCAAGGCGGGCTGGGCGGGCGCCGCCATCGGCGTGATAGCCGCCGGAGCGGCGGCCGGTGTCGCGGTCGAACGGATCACCGTCGGCCGCGGCCTGCGTGTGAAGGCACGGCTCGCGCTCGACGCGACCGGAGACTACGGATCCCTGCGCGGCGCCCCCGGCACCGCACGGGCCGAGGACGGCACCGCGCTCTACTACGAGGTCGACGAGCTGCCCGAGGAGGGCAAGCGCCGCCGGCTGCGCCGCAAGGCGCCGCCCCGGCCGACCGTGGTGTTCTGCCACGGCTACTGCCTCGCGCAGGACTCCTGGCACTTCCAGCGCGCGGCCCTGCGCGGCCTGGTGCGCGCCGTGTACTGGGATCAGCGCAGCCACGGCCGCAGCCAGCGCGGCGTCTCCCAGGCCGACGGCGAGCCCGTCACCTTCGAACAGCTCGGCCGCGACCTGAAGGCCGTCATCGACGCAGCCGCCCCCGAGGGCCCGCTGATCCTGGTCGGCCACTCGATGGGCGGTATGACCATCATGGGCCTGGCCCAGGAGTTCCCCGACCTCATCCGGGACCGAGTGGCCGGGGTGGCGCTGGTCGGCACCTCCAGCGGCCGGCTGGGCGAGGTCACCTACGGGCTGCCCGCCCTGGGCTTCGGGGCGGTACGACGCCTGCTGCCCGGGGTGCTCAAGGCGCTCGGCTCCCAGGTGGAGCTGGTGGAAAAGGGCCGGCGGGCCACCGCCGACCTGTTCGCCGGCATGGTGAAGATGTACTCCTTCGCCTCCCGCGACGTCGATCCGGGTGTCGCCCGCTTCGCCGAGCGGCTCATCGAGGCCACGCCCATCGACGTGGTCGCCGAGTTCTACCCGGCCTTCCAGACGCACGACAAGACGGCCGTGCTCCAGCGGTTCGCGGACATCCCCGTCACGGTCATCGCCGGGGATCGCGACATGGTCACCCCGCCCGAGCACAGCCAGGCCATCAAGGAGGCGCTGCCCTCCGTGGAGCTGGTCGTCCTGGAGTCCGCCGGGCACCTGATGATGCTGGAGCACCCGGACACCGTGACCGCGCTGCTCACCGGGCTGCTCGCGCGCACCGGAACGGTGTCCGCAGCGGCTAACGTTGGCGAGCATGGAAGAAGTACCGCGGGAAGCACCGCGCAGCCAGGCGCAGGACCGGGCTCCGGGGCCTGACGCCGAAACGCAACTCACCGTCGGCTCGCCCGATGCCATGCAGGACCTCGGACGCCGGATCGCCGGGCTGCTGCGCCCCGGCGACCTCGTCCTGCTGACCGGGGAGCTCGGCGCCGGGAAGACCACCCTGACCCGCGGCCTCGGCGAGGGGCTGGGCGTGCGGGGGGCCGTGACCTCGCCGACCTTCGTGATCGCCCGGGTCCACCCCTCGCTGACCGGCGGTCCGGCGCTGGTGCACGTGGACGCGTACCGGCTGGGCGGCGGGCTGGACGAGATGGAGGACCTCGACCTCGACGTCTCGCTGCCCGAGTCCGTCGTCGTCGTGGAGTGGGGCGACGGCAAGGTCGAGGAACTGTCCGAGGACCGGCTGCACGTGGTGATCCGCCGGGCGGTCGGCCATGAGGAGGTCCTGGACGACGTGCGCGAGGTCATGGTCCGCGGGACCGGAACCCGCTGGTCCGCCGGGTCGGGTCTGGAGACCCTCGCGGGCGCCTCGGCGGAGTAGACGGGCCGGGCGGGTGGCCGTCCTCCCGGGAGAAACGTACCGACAAGTCGTCGGGAAGATATTGCGCGGGCGGCGGGCCGCGTGGTCACATGGTACGGAGGGCTGGTTAGGCGTACCTAAGTACGGGCTGGCCCCGGCCAGGAGGCAGCCATGTCGACAACAGGAGCAGCGGGCGTCCCCCGTCCGTCCGCCGTGTCCATGAGGACACTGCTCGCCGCGGGCGCCGCTGCCAGCGCCGTGTCGACACCACCCGCCCGCGAGCACGCCCCGGAGCCCGATCCCGTACGGGAAGCGGCGGAGGGGGCGGAGGGGGCGCAGGGCAGCGAACAGGCCGCCCCGGAGTCCGAAGCGGCCTGAAGCGGGGACGGCTCGGTCCCCGAACGAGTGAATCCGGCGTGGTGCGGCCGGGCCGGGCGGGTCAGGGGACGACGACGACCTTCGAGCCGATCGTCGCGAAGGCCCACATCGCGTCGCCGTCCGCGCGCAGCATGCGGACACCGCCGGTCTTCTTGGCCGGATCGGGCGCCGGCAGGGTGTTGTCCACCCGGGCGCTGAAGCCGACCGTGACCCCCTGCGGACTCGCGAAGCGCACGACGTGCTCGATCGGCACCCCGTCCGAGCCGGTCACCGCGCCCGTGCGGCCGCCCACCGTGTAGCTGCCGAGCGCCGGATTGACCGTGCTCGGCACGACCGCGAACGACTTCGGCTTCCCAGTGGGTCCCACCAGCCACACGCGCTTCGCACCCAGCGAGTACACGACGCGCGTCCCGGTGCCGGAGCCGGCCGGGAGGGCCGCCGGCTTCGCCGGGTCCGTCTTGGCGGGCCCGGAGTCGCTCGGAGACGGTACGGGGCTCTGCGCGGCGGCCTTCGGCGGGTGCGCGGGAGCGGTGGCGGACGCCTGGTAGCCGAGGAACCCGACGACGGCGAGCGCCGCCACGGTGAGCCCGGCCACGATTCCCGAGCTGCTGCGTGCCACCTTGCTCCACCTCTCCGCATGGTCAGTCGGACGATCAAACCCTGACACCTGGTCCGAAGGTAGCAGCAGGGGTGCCCGCAGACCGGCCGCAAGGGCCGGGGGCCCCGGAGTCGTAGGCTGTTCGCGTGCTCTTGCTCGCTGTAGATACCGCCACGCCCGCCGTCACCGTCGCCCTGTACGACGGCGAGTCCGTCCTCGCCGAGTCGAACCAGGTCGACGCCCGCCGTCACGGGGAGCTCCTGCTGCCCTCCGTCGACAAGGTCCTCGCCGAGGCGGGGGTCAAGCTCGAAGCCGTCACCGGCATCGTCGTCGGAGTCGGCCCCGGCCCCTACACCGGACTGCGCGTCGGCCTCGTGACCGCGTCCACCTTCGCCTCCGTCCTCGGCGTGCCCGTCCACGGGCTGTGCACTCTCGACGGCCTGGCCTACGCGGCCGGCGCGGCCGGGATCGAGGGCCCCTTCACCGTGGCCACCGACGCGCGGCGCAAGGAGGTCTACTGGGCGCGCTACGAGGACCCCCGCACCCGGGTCGGCCAGCCCGCGGTGGACCGGCCGGGCGATATCGCCGAGCGGGTCGCCGGACTGCCCTCCGTCGGGCAGGGCGCGCGGCTGTACCCGGAGGTCTTCACCGATGCGCGGGACCCCGAGCACCAGAGCGCCGCCGCGCTGGCCGCCCTGGCCGCCCAGCGACTGGCGGCGGGCGCGGAGTTCCTGCCCGTGACCCCGCTCTACCTGCGCCGGCCCGACGCCGAGGTGCCCAAGAACTACAAGGTGGTCACCCCCAAGTGACGGCCACCTCAGCAGTCGTCCTGCGCGAGATGCGCTGGTGGGACATCGGGCCCGCGCTGGAACTGGAGCACGAGCTGTTCCCCGAGGACGCCTGGTCCGCCGGCATGTTCTGGTCCGAGCTCGCCCACGCCCGCGGCCCCGGCGCCACCCGCCGCTACGTCGTGGCGGAGGAGGCGGGCCGGCTGGTCGGCTACGCCGGGCTGGCCGCCGCCGGGGACCTGGGCGACGTACAGACCATCGCCGTCGCCCGCGACCAGTGGGGCACCGGACTCGGCGCCCGGCTGCTGACCGAGCTGCTGCGCGCCGCCACCGCGTTCGAGTGCGCCGAGGTGCTGCTGGAGGTGCGGGTCGACAACGTCCGGGCCCAGAAGCTCTACGCGCGCTTCGGCTTCGAACCGATCGGATTCAGGCGCGGCTACTACCAGCCCGGCAACGTGGACGCCCTCGTGATGCGCCGCCTTTCCGACCCCGCACCCGGCGACCCCGCAGACCCCGACCCCGCAGACGCCGATTCCGCAGACCCCGACCCCGAATCTTTCAAACCCCTGCAAGGTGAGACGACCCATGGCTGACGAACCGCTCGTCCTCGGCATCGAGACCTCCTGCGACGAGACCGGCGTCGGCGTCGTCCGCGGCACCACGCTGCTCGCGGACGCCATCGCGTCGAGCGTCGACGAGCACGCCCGCTTCGGCGGGGTCGTGCCCGAGGTGGCCTCCCGCGCGCACCTGGAGGCGATGGTCCCCACCATCGAGCGCGCCCTGAAGGAGGCCGGGGTCAGCGCCCGCGACCTCGACGGCATCGCCGTCACCGCCGGCCCGGGCCTCGCGGGGGCCCTGCTGGTGGGTGTCTCGGCCGCGAAGGCCTACGCGTACGCGCTGGGCAAGCCGCTGTACGGGGTGAACCACCTGGCCTCGCACATCTGCGTCGACCAGCTGGAGCACGGGCCGCTGCCCGAGCCGACGATGGCGCTGCTGGTCTCCGGCGGGCACTCCTCGCTGCTGCTGGCCCCCGACATCACCTCCGACGTACGCCCGCTCGGCGCGACCATCGACGACGCGGCGGGCGAGGCATTCGACAAGATCGCGCGCGTGCTGCAGCTGGGCTTCCCCGGCGGTCCGGTCATCGACCGGCTCGCGCGCGAGGGCGACCCGAAGGCCATCAACTTCCCGCGCGGGCTGACGGGGCCGCGCGACGCCGCGTACGACTTCTCCTTCTCCGGGCTCAAGACCTCGGTCGCCCGCTGGATCGAGGCGAAGCGCAAGGCGGGCGAGGAGGTGCCGGTGCGCGATGTGGCGGCCTCCTTCCAGGAAGCCGTGGTGGACGTGCTGACGCGCAAGGCGATCCGCGCGTGCAAGGACGAGGGCGTCGACCACCTGATGATCGGCGGCGGGGTCGCGGCCAACTCCCGGCTGCGCACCCTCGCCCAGGAGCGGTGCGACGACGCGGGGATCATCCTGCGGGTGCCGCGGCCGGGGCTGTGCACGGACAACGGCGCGATGGTGGCGGCGCTGGGCGCGGAGATGGTCAAGCGCAACAGGGCCCCCTCGGACTGGGACCTGTCGGCGGACTCTTCGCTGCCTGTGACGGAGCCGCATGTTCCCGGGCATTCTCACGGCCATTCCCACGACGGCGGCCACGGTCATTCCCACGGCGCCGCCCAAGGCCATGCGCACGATCACGACCACGTGCACGAGCTGAGCAAGGACAACCTGTACTCGTGAGCACCGTCGCGCTGATGTGGGAGGCCCGGGCCGTGCCCGGGCGGGGCAACGAGCTGCTGGAGTGGGCCCGTTCGCAAGTCCTGGCCCAAGATCCGGTGCGGCGCGAGGTGTTCAGCGCCCCGCACGACCGGGTCCTCGTCATCACCTGGTGGGAGGCGGCCGAGGGGGTCGGCGCCGAGCTGCCCGAACTGCCGGAGCCGGCAGCGGATTTGATCACGCGGGCGGTCCACCGCTGGCGCTTCGAATCGGTGGAGGTCGGGGAGGCCGACGGAAGCTGATCCTCCGCCAGGTGGCCCGCCGGGACGCCCTGGAGAGCGGATATGGTCATGCTCATGCCCCGCCGTGACCTGCCGCCGCCACCCCCTCCCGTGCACCTGCGCGCCTGGCTCGACGCGAACACCGTACGGGCCGACCGCGCCCGCTTCCTGAGCGAGCTCGGGCGGCGCAGTCTGGGATTCGGCCGGCTGATGCTCCTCTGGGCGGTCTCGGCGGTCTTCGTCCTCGGCTGGTCCTTCGTCGGCATGGCCTTCATGGCCATCGAGACGCACGAGCCGCTCGCGTACCTCTTCGGCCTCATCTTCGCCGTGCTCGGCGTGGGGGTGCTGATACCGGCCGGGTTCTGGTTCGCCTGGGGCGCCAAACGGGACCGGCAGGTGCGCCGGCTGATGTGCGCCTGGGCGGAACTGGACCGGGACCCGCCCGTGGACGCCGCCGTACGCGCGCCGGGGCGCAGCCTCATTTGGCTGCTGGCCTCCTTCGTCCTGGGCGCGTTCGGCCTCTGGGTGACCTTCGCGTCGGCGGTGTCGGCCCGGCCCGGAGCGGACACCTACGGAGAGGTCGCCTACACCATGGGCCTCGGCATGATCCTGTGGATCACCGCCCTGCTGGGCCTCGGCAAGGCGGGCGCGCACTACCGCTGGGCGCTACGGGTCTTCCGCGCCGGCCCGGCGGCCACGGCGCCGGGGCGCTAGTACACGGCGACCGCCCGGCCCGTGATCAGCCCTTCGTCGGGGAGCCGATCAGCATCGAGGGGGCCCCGGCGACCCGGGTCAGGAACACGGTCGCGGAGTTCGGCCCCTGCGGCTTCACCTTCTTGCGCAGTTCCTCGGGCTCGATCGCGGAGCCGCGCTTCTTCACCGTGAGGATGCCGACCCCGCGCTCGCGCATCAGCGCCTTGAGCCTCTTCAGCCCGAACGGCAGCACGTCGGTGATCTCGTACGAGGTCGCGTACGGGGTCTCGCGCAGCTCGTCGGCGGTGATGTACGCGATGGTCGGGTCGATCAGCCGCCCGCCCAGCTGCTGCGCCACCTCGGCGACGAGGTGGGCCCGGATCACGGCGCCGTCGGGCTCGTAGAGGTAGCGGCCCACGGGTCCGGCCTCGGGGTCGGGCAGCGGATCGGAGGTCGCCAGCACGCGCGGCCCGGGCAGCAGGGTGGCGCGGATCTCGCCGGGGGCCGTCCCGAACCACAGGACGGCCTCCTTCACGTCCCCCTGATCGGAGATCCACTCGGCCTCGGCCTCGGCGGGCACGGCCTCGTGCGGAATTCCGGGAGCGATCTTGACGGCGGCGAACTCGGCGGCGCGGGCGGTGGCGATCGCCCAGGACAGCGGCGGCGAGTAGGACTCCGGGTCGAAGATGCGGCCCCGCCCGCCCCGGCGGGCCGGGTCGATGAAGACGGCGTCGTAGCCCGCGGTGTCGATCTCCGTCACATCGGCCTCCCGGACCTCGATCAGGTCCGCCAGCCCCAGCGCCTCGGCGTTGGCACGTGCAACGGCGACGGTGAGCAGATCGTGGTCCACCGCCAGTACCCGGATGCCGAGCCGGGCCAGGGCCAGGGCGTCGCCGCCGATCCCGCAGCAGAGGTCCGCGACGCTCCGTACGCCCAGGGCGGCGAGCCGCTCGGCTCGGTACGAGGCCACCGAGGCGCGGGTGGCCATCTCCGCGCCGCCGGGGGTGAAGTACATCCGCCCGGCGTCCTCGGCCCCGAACTTCGCCACCGCGCGCTGCCGCAGCCGGGCCTGTCCGAGGGCGGCGGAGACCAGGGCGGCGGGGTGCTCGCGGCGCAGCCGGGTGGCGACGGCGAGCTCCTGGGCGGGGTCGTAGTCCCGCAGCGAGTCGAGGAGGGCGTGGCCCTCGGGGGCGAGGAGCGCGGCGAAGTCTTCGGGGGTCACCGGTCCATTGTCGGCCACGGTGGGCCACTCGGAGGAAGGTCGGATTCCCCTCGCGGTGTCGGCCAGGGCGCGTGCGTAGCGGCTGTAAAGATGCCCAACTATGCAGCTAGTCGGACAAAAGGAACATAAGACGCTACATGGTCACCGGGCCGCGGCAGTCTCGCGCGGCCGGTTGGGTACGGCCGCGATGGCCGCACTGCTCGTCGCCGCACTCGGCACGGGCTGCGGAGCCGGCGGGTCCGAGACCCCGGACAAGGCCGCGAAGGCGAAGGCCGCGGCGGGCGCCGAGAAGGCCGGTGCGGCAGGCGCGCTCGGCGGCTACGCCGAGAAGCTGAAGGCCCTCCAGCAGGTGCGGATCGTCGCCGCGAAGAAGTGGGGGCTGGTCAAGCCCCCGCTCGTCGCTCCGCAGGCGCCCAAGCAGAAGCCGGAGATCACCACCCGCGAAGGCTTCGAGGTCGAGGGCGGAGACGAACTGCCGCCGGTCTTCACCACCGTCCCCACGGAGGACAAGGTCGTCTTCCTGACGATCGACGACGGCGCCGAGAAGGACCCCGAGTTCCTGAAGATGATGCAGGAGCTGAAGCTCCCGTACACCGCCTTCCTGAGCGACTACCTGGTGCGGGACAACTACCCGTACTTCAAGGAGATGCAGGCGGCGGGCGTCACGCTGAACAACCACACGCTCAACCACCGCTACATGCCCGCGCTCTCCTACGAGAAGCAGCGCCAGGAGATCTGCGGACAGCAGGACACGATCGAGAAGCAGTTCGGCAAGCGGCCCACGCTCTTCCGCCCGCCGTACGGGAACTACAACGAGGACACGCTGCGCGCGGCCAAGTCCTGCGGCATCAAGTCCGTTCCGCTGTGGGCCGAGGAGGCCTTCCCGAACCGGATGGACTGGCGGGAGTGGGACAAGGACCTGCACCCCGGTGACATCATCCTCACGCACTTCCGGGGCAAGGAAGACTGGAAGGGCAGCATGACTGACATGATCCGTCATGTCATGAAGACCGTCACGGACAAGGGTTATGCCGTGGCTCGCCTGGAGGATTACTTGTGAAGTACGCGCGCCGGTTCGTAGCCGGGACGCTGGCGGCCGGCGCGCTCGCGCTGTCCCTGACGGGGTGCGGGGACAGCGTGGACCCCATCGAAAGAATGGGACCCAAGACGACGGAGGCCAAGCCGTCTCCGTCCGGCTCGGCGGCCCCCGATGGCGGGACCGAGGGGGACCGGGCGTACGAGAAGTGGGGCCTGAGCGCCCCGCTCCAGTACGCGCCCAAGCCGGTGTTCAAACCTCTCATCCCGCCGGGGAAGCCGGGCCAGGCCCCGATCCTGAATCGAATACCCGTTCCGGCGGACGACAAGGTCGTCTTCCTCACGTTCGACGACGGCGCGGAGAAGGACCCCGAGTTCCTGCGGATGGCCGCCGACCTGAAGCTGCCGATCAGCATGTTCCTGACGGACAAGATCGCCTCGGTGGATTACGGCCACTTCGAGCAGCTCCGCGACAACGGCTCGAACAGCACGATCAACAACCACACCCTCTCGCACCTGAAAATGCGGACCCTGTCCTTCGCGGAGCAGAAGAGGGAGATATGTGGTCAGCAGGTGCGGCTGGAGAGGCGTTTCGGTACGAAGCCGACCTTGTTCCGGCCGCCGTACGGCAACTACAACGACGACACCCTCAAGGCCGCGCACCAGTGCGGAATAACGCAGGTCCTGCTGTGGCGCGCGTCGATGCAGATCCACGACTTCCAGTACGCCGAGGGCTCCAGCCTCCAGCCGGGCGACATCATCCTGGCGCACTTCCGCGGCCCGAAGCACATGAAGGGCACGACCGAGACCCAGATGGTGACGGCGATGCTCCAGCGGATACAGGAGCAGGGCTTCCGGATCGGCCGCGTGGAGGACTACCTGTAGACCGGATCGGGGTGCGGCTCCGACCCGGCCAGCGGCGTGATCGTCGTTTCCGCCGGGCCCCGGGCGTCCGCCTCACGTTGCCGTTCGGTGCTGTCGGAGATGCGCAGCAGCAGGGCGATCATGATCCAGTTGGCCAGGAGGGACGAGCCGCCCGCGGCGAGGAAGGGCAGGGCCTTGCCCGTCAGCGGGATCAGCCCCGTGACGCCGCCCGCCACCACGAAGACCTGCAGGGCGAGGGCGGAGGACAGGCCCACCGCCAGCAGCTTGCCGAACGGGTCGCGGGCGCCCAGCGCCATCCGCAGCCCCCGCTGCACGAGGAGCGCGTACAGGATCAGGACGGCCATGACCCCGGCCAGGCCGAGTTCCTCGCCCACGGTCGTCAGGATGAAGTCGCTGCGGCCCGCGAACTTGATCAGTTCGGGCTGGCCCATCCCGAGGCCCGTGCCCGAGATGCCGCCCGTGCCGAAGCTGAACAGCGCCTGCGCCGACTGGTCCGAGACGACGCCCGGCGGCCGGTCCTTCCAGTAGTACGACAACGGGTTCAGCCAGGCGGCCACGCGCGCCTTGACGTGCGGTTCCGTCGAGCCCACGACGAAGGCGCCCGCCGAGGCGAGGACCAGGCCGCAGACGATCCAGCTGGTGCGTTCCGTGGCCACGTAGAGCATGACCACGAAGACGCCGAAGAAGATCAGCGAGGTGCCGAGGTCGCGCTCGAAGACCAGCACGAGCAGCGAGACCACCCACACCGTGACCAGGGGGCCGAGCTGACGCATCGGCGGCAGCCGCATACCCAGGAACTTGCGCCCCGACAGGGCCAGCGCATCGCGGTGGACCACCAGGTAGCCCGCGAAGAAGACCGCGATCATGATCTTCACGAACTCGCCGGGCTGGACCGAGAGCCCACCGAGTCTGATCCAGCGCTTCGCCCCGTAGGTGTCCGCGCCGAAGAAGGCCGGCGCGATCAGCGCCACCAGCGCGACGACCATCGTGATGTAGATGAACCGCTGCAGCAGCCGGTGATCGCGCAACAGCCCGAGCACCGCGATGCAGGCCGCGACGCCGACCACCGACCAGATCAGCTGCCCGGGCGCCGTCGCCGGAGCGTTGTACCGCTCGATGTACCCCTGGTCGAGGCGGTGCAGCAGCACCAGCCCCAGCCCGGTCAGCAGCAGGGCCAGCGGGAACACCAGCGGATCCGCGTACGCCGCGAATCTGCGGATGGCCAGGTGCCCCACCAGCGCGAGCAGCGTCATGCTGATCACGAACCCGGTGAGGCCGGTCGGCAGCGCGTCGTTCATCGCCAGGCCGGCGGAAATGTGCCCGGAAACGGTCACGGCGAGCACGAGGACGAGCAGCAGGGCTTCCGTCCGGCGGCGCACGCCCGCCGACGTCAGGGGTTTCAGTCCACGCACGGGACGCCGCCGGCGTCGATGGCGGGAACTCCGCTGCCGCTCCGGGACGGTGCGGGCGCCGGCGCGGAGCCCTGGGGCGAGCCCGGCGCGGACGCGGCCGGGGAGGAACCCTGCGGTGCGGGCGTGCCCGGTGAGGAGGGAGCGGCGCCAGGCGCGCTCGGGCTCGCGCTCGCAGAGGCCCCGGGCCCGATCCGCTCGGCTATGAACCGCTTTATCTTCATATCGTCTACGACGTTTATCTCTGCGCCATGGTTCCTGTCGAAGCGTTCGATGGGAAGGGTCACAAACTCCACGTCGCCCCCGGACAGGCTCTTCGCCTGCTTCACGAACGACAGCAGATCCCACCCCTGATCGGTGACCACGTCCTGCTTCGCCGAGTCGACCAGCTTCATCAGCTTCACCGGATCGGTGAAGGTCCCGGCCTGGTTCAGCTTGTACGCCGCCCCCGCCAGGAACGCCTGCTGCCGCTTCGTACGGTCCAGGTCGCCCATGGTCAGGCCCATCCGCTGCCGGACGAAAGCCAGCGACTGACGACCGTCCAGGGTGTGCCGCCCGGCCGAGAAGTCGGCGCCGGAGTTCTTGTCCTTCACGGCATGGTTCAGGCACACCGGAACCCCGCCCAGCGCATCCGCCAGATGGTAGAAACCGGCCAGGTTCAGCTCGGCGAAGTGGTCGATCGGGACGCCGAGGAAGGTGCGGACCGTTTCGAGCTCCGCCTTGCGGCCCGCCTCGCGCCCCTCGCGCTCCAGCTGCCGCCGGTCCGTGACCCCCTTGGCGGCGAGCTGCTCCTCCACCTCGGCCTTCGCCCGCCCGTACGCCTCCTTGATCTTGGCCTTGCCGGTGTGACCGGGCACGCCGTGCAACTCCACGAAGTCGTCGCGGGGCACCGAGAAGGCCTGCGCCTGGCCGCCGTTGCCGGGGACGTGCAGCAGGATCAGCGTGTTGGTGTTGTAGCCGCCGACCTCCGAGCTCGCGCCCGCGTGCAGCTTCTCGAGGATCGCCGGCGGGAGGTCCTCGCCGTTCTGGTCCCGGCGGCTGTCCAGACCCATCAGCAGGATGTTCGTATCGCCGTACTTCGACTTCTCGGCGCCCTCCAAGGCCTTGGAGCTGCCGATGCTGGAGGCGAGGTCGTCGTACAGGTACCAGGCGGTCGCGCCCGCGAGCACCACCAGGGCGCAGCCGGACGCCGGCAGCGTGCGGGCGAGCCGGGACCGGCGGGAGCGCCGGCGGCCGCGGGACACGGGGGCCGGGGTCTGCGGTTCCTGGGGCTTCCTGCGGTGGGCACTCATGCCTACCGATGCTGCGCGAGCCCGGCTGAAGGAATCCTGAGGGTCCTGAAGGCGCCTTCAGGAGCGGCCGGGCGACGGCGCTCCCGAAACCGGGCGCCCCGGCACGCGCAGCACCAGCCGGGCGCCGCCGGCGGGCGCGGGGAGCGCGCGGACCCCACCGCCGTGCGCCCGGGCGATCTCCCGGGCGATGGCCAGCCCCAGCCCGGTGCCGCCGCTGGCCCGGCCCCGGTCCGCGTCCAGGCGGACGAACCGCTCGAAGACCCGGTCCCGGTCCGCCTCCGGGATGCCCGGCCCGTCGTCCGTGACCTCCAGCAGCGCCCAGCCGTCCTCGGCCGAGGCCCGGACCACGACCCCGGTACGGGCGTACCGCAGGGCGTTGTCCACCAGGTTGGCCAGCGCCCGCTCCAGCCGCGCCGGGTCCCCGGCAGCCGGTACGGGGGCCCGCGCGTCCACCCGTAGCGGGACCCGGGGCTCCGGGCGCCGCGCCGCGTCCTCGGCGGCCAGCAGCGCGAGGTCCACCGGCTCGGTGCGCGGCGCGGGTCCGCCGTCGAGGCGGGCCAGCAGGAGCAGATCGGCCGCGATGCCCTGGAGCCGCTCGGTATCGGCCAGCGCGGCGGCCACCGACTCCCGGTCGGGGTCCCGCAGCGCCACCTCCAGCCGGGAGCGGACGGCCGCGAGGGGGTTGCGCAGCTCGTGCGAGGCATCGGCGGTGAACTGCCGCTGCCGGGCGTCGCTGCGCTCCAGCCGGTCGAGCGTGTCGTTGACGGTCCGGGCCAGCTGCGCGATCTCGTCGGCGCCGCCCGGGTCCGGGACCCGCCGGTCCAGCTCGCTCCCGGTCACCGCCGCCAGCCCGCCGCGGATCGCGGTGACCGGGCGCAGCGCGTGCCCCGTCACCCACCAGGCCAGGGCCGCCGAGAAGGCGATCAGCGGGGGCGCGCCGGCCAGCAGCCCCAGCGCGACGGCCCGGCTGGCGTCGTCGACGTCCCCGAGCACGGTCGCCGCGTAGACGGTGTGCGGGTCGTGCGCCCCCGGTGGTCCCGGCGCGGCCACGGCGACCACCACGCGCCGCTGTGCGCCGGGGCGCGCGGGCGGCAGGACGGCGGAGCGCATGTCCTCTCCGGGCGCGGGGCGCAGCTCCGTGAGCTCGGGGGTGTCCTTCAGGTCCCCGCTGGTGGCCACGACCGTACCGGCCGCGTTCCGTACGAGGACCAGGTCCACCCCTCCCTCGGGCCCGGGCAGCCGGCCGCCGGCCGGGAGGCTCCCGGTGTCGTACTGGCCGGCCACCTTGCGGGCGGCGAGCTCGGTGCGGCCGGTGGTGTTCTCGATGAGGTTGGCGCGCAGCAGGGTGTAGAGCCACAGCCCGCCGGTGGCCAGTACCGCGGCCATCGCGAGGGCCGCGGCCGCGGCGGCGCGGGCCCGGAGGCTGCCTAGGCGGCGGGGCCGGGGGCGGGGCCGGCGGGGACCGGGCCGGAGCCGGGGCGGGGGCTCAGCCACCGTCCGGGGCCATCCGGTAGCCGGTGCCGTGCACGGTCAGGATCGAGCGGCGGCCGAAGGGGGCGTCGATCTTCCGGCGGAGCGAGGAGACGTAGACCTCGACGATGTTCGGGTCGATGCCGTGCGGGGTGTCCCAGACCTCGTCGAGGATGTCCTGTTTGGCGACGGCCCGGCCGGGCTGCTCCATCAGGCAGGCCAGCACGCCGAGCTCACGGGCGGTCAGCTCGATCTCGTACGTGCCCCGGCGGCAGCGGCGGCCGCGCGGATCGAGGACGAGGTCGCCGGCCTGCAGCACGCTGGGCCGGGCGGGGCCGGCGGCGGTGCGGCGGGTGAGCGCGCGCAGGCGGGCGGCGAGGACGACGAAGGAGAACGGTTTCGTCAGGTAGTCGTCGGCGCCCGAGTCCAGACCCTCGGCCTCGTCGTACTCGCCGTCCTTGGCGGTCAGCATCAGCACCGGGGTGGCGACCTCGTGGGCCCGCATCCGCCTGCAGATCTCGTAGCCGGAGAGGCCGGGGAGCATCAGGTCGAGGAGGACGACGTCGTACGGGCCGCCGGTGAGGGCCAGGTCCAGCCCGCGGTGTCCGTCGTGGGCGAGATCGACCCAGTGGCCGTCGGCGGAGAGGCCGCGCCGCAGCGATTCGGCGAGGCCCACTTCGTCTTCGACGACCAGAATCCGCATGCCCCAAGCCTCACATACCGGACGGCTCCGCCCGGGCCGCTACCCCCGGGCGCGGATCCCCGCCTCCTCGGCGACGATGCGTGCCGGGCCCTGCGCGGGCTCTGTCCCCTCCCCGCCCTTCCGTCGTTCCCAGGGCCCGGCCCTGACCCCGGTCCTCAATCGCCGGATCCAGCCTCGCCGGCGTTTGAGGCGGTCTTTTCAGCCCCGCCGACGATTGAGGCGCAGGGGTCCGGGGATGCCCCGGGGGCAGGGATTCCGGGGTGCCCCGGGCGGCCCGGGCTGCGAAACCAGCGGCGCGTATTGGCACTCCGCTTGACCGAGTGCTAATCCCCGGAATAGTCTCGCGTCTGGCACTCGCCCCTGGTGAGTGCCAACACAGCGACAGGCAGGTCCGGCTCCCGCGACGACGGATCGACCTGGTCGCCACCCCAGACAGTTAATCCCGGATCTCCGAAGCGGAAGGTCAGATCGTGACGACCACCAGCTCCAAGGTTGCCATCAAGCCGCTCGAGGACCGCATTGTGGTCCAGCCGCTCGACGCCGAGCAGACCACGGCCTCTGGCCTGGTCATCCCGGACACCGCGAAGGAGAAGCCCCAGGAGGGCGTCGTCCTCGCTGTGGGTCCGGGTCGCTTCGAGGACGGCCAGCGTCTTCCGCTGGACGTCACCGTCGGCGACGTCGTCCTGTACTCCAAGTACGGCGGCACCGAAGTGAAGTACAACGGCGAGGAGTACCTCGTCCTCTCGGCTCGCGACGTGCTCGCGATCGTCGAGAAGTAGTCACTTCTCAAGTTTTGCTTTGAGCTACGCCCCTGGTCACCCCTGCTGATGCCGGGCGGCGAGGGGCGTAGTTCGTTCTAGACAGGCGGTCGCGGTGAGCGGCCGGGGATAGCAACGAGAGGGCTGAACCGCTCCCATGCCGAAGATTCTCAAGTTTGACGAGGACGCCCGTCGCGCCCTCGAGCGCGGCGTCAACAAGCTCGCCGACACCGTCAAGGTGACGATCGGCCCCAAGGGTCGCAACGTCGTCATCGACAAGAAGTTCGGCGCTCCGACCATCACGAACGACGGTGTCACCATCGCCCGTGAGGTCGAGCTGGACGACCCGTACGAGAACCTTGGCGCGCAGCTCGTCAAGGAAGTCGCGACCAAGACCAACGACGTCGCGGGTGACGGCACCACCACCGCCACCGTCCTGGCCCAGGCTCTGGTCCGCGAGGGTCTGCGCAACGTCGCCGCGGGTGCTTCCCCGGCCGCCCTGAAGAAGGGCATCGACGCCGCGGTCAAGGCCGTGTCCGAGGAGCTCCTCGCGACCGCCCGTCCGATCGAGGACAAGTCCGACATCGCCGCCGTGGCCGCGCTCTCCGCGCAGGACCAGCAGGTCGGTGACCTCATCGCCGAGGCGATGGACAAGGTCGGCAAGGACGGTGTCATCACCGTCGAGGAGTCCAACGCCTTCGGCCTGGAGCTCGAGTTCACCGAGGGCATGGCCTTCGACAAGGGCTACCTGTCCCCGTACATGGTCTCCGACCAGGAGCGTATGGAGGCCATCCTCGATGACCCGTACATCCTGATCAACCAGGGCAAGATCTCCTCCATCCAGGACCTCCTGCCGGTGCTCGAGAAGGTCATCCAGGCCGGTGCCTCCAAGCCGCTGCTGATCATCGCCGAGGACATCGAGGGCGAGGCGCTCTCCACCCTCGTCGTCAACAAGATCCGTGGCACCTTCAACGCCGTCGCCGTCAAGGCGCCCGGCTTCGGTGACCGCCGCAAGGCGATGCTCCAGGACATGGCCACCCTCACGGGTGCCACCGTCATCGCCGAGGAGGTCGGCCTCAAGCTCGACCAGGCCGGTCTGGACGTACTGGGCTCCGCCCGCCGCGTCACGATCTCCAAGGACAACACCACCATCGTCGATGGTGGCGGCAGCTCCGAAGAGGTCCTCGGCCGCGTCAACCAGATCAAGGCCGAGATCGAGTCGACCGACTCCGACTGGGACCGCGAGAAGCTGCAGGAGCGCCTGGCGAAGCTCGCCGGCGGCGTCTGCGTCATCAAGGTCGGCGCCGCCACCGAGGTGGAGCTCAAGGAGAAGAAGCACCGTCTCGAGGACGCCATCTCGGCGACCCGCGCCGCGGTCGAGGAGGGCATCGTCTCCGGCGGTGGCTCCGCTCTCGTCCACGCCGTGAAGGTGCTGGAAGGCAACCTCGGCCTGTCGGGCGACGAGGCCACCGGTGTCGCGGTCGTGCGCCGCGCCGCCGTCGAGCCGCTGCGCTGGATCGCCGAGAACGCCGGCCTCGAGGGCTACGTCATCACGGCGAAGGTTGCCGAGCTCGACAAGGGCCAGGGCTTCAACGCCGCCACCGGCGAGTACGGCGACCTGGTCAAGGCCGGCGTCATCGACCCGGTCAAGGTCACCCGCTCCGCGCTGGAGAACGCCGCTTCCATCGCGTCCCTGCTGCTCACGACCGAGACCCTGGTCGTCGAGAAGCCGGCCGACGACGAGGGCGACGCCGGTCACGGCCACGGTCACGGCCACAGCCACTGACCTGGTCAGCAGCTAAAGGCGAAGCCCCGGTCACCGCTGCCAAGCGGTGGTGACCGGGGCTTTCCCCTTTCGCCGCGGCCCTACGGCTACATCGCGCCGAGTTCCCTCATGAGGCGCATGGCGTCGTAGTGCCACCAGCCTTCCTTGAGCATGCCGTCCTCGCACCGGAAGACCGTCGTGCCGGTCATCGAGCAGGTCTTGCCGGTCGGGGCGATCCCCATGAACTCGCCCTTGTGCGTACCGGTCCAGGTCCACAGGGTCGTGACGTGGTCGTCCTGTGCCATCTGGGCATGGCGGGTGAAGGTGAAGTCGAAAGCGCTGCGCCACGCCATGACGTCCTCGCGCATGCCCTCGCGGCCGATCTTGTCCACGGGGTTGCTGATGTCGTGGTCGTGGTAGTCGGCCGCGCAGATCTCGTCGATGACGGACATGTCGCCCTTCATCGCGACCTCGTCGTACATGCGGTTCACGAGCAGGGTGTTGAGGTGCTCGTCGCGTACGACGTCCAGGTTGGTGAACTTGGGCATCCCTTCGCAGAGAGCCACCATCTCCTGGAACATCCGGTCCGTCTCCGGAAGGTGAGAGTTCTTCATGGCGGCTTCGTACGACGGGAATTCGACGAAGTCGAAGTAGTGCGTCTTGGAGTCGCGGTCCTGTGCGACGCGGCTGGCGAGGACGGTGCGCCTGCCCTGCGTCTGCTCCACGTAGCGGTCGAGGAGATCGTTGACCGCCTCGGGCTGACTGGTTTCGTAATCAACTAGCTGTACGAATGTCATGGCGTCTCCCGCGCTGGATGGGACACATTCAGTCTAGGGAGATTTGACTCATACGCCTCGTTTACCCGCTGGTCACTGCGGCCCGTACTTGCGCCCCGTACGCGAGGAGACCCCGCCCAGCAGCCCCCTCGGGGTCAGCTTCACCACGCCCATCAGGGCCTTGTACCGCGGGTCCGGGATCGATACGGTCCTGCCCCGCGCCAGGTCCGCCAGGGCCGCCGCCACCAGCTTGTCGGCGTCGAGCCACATCCAGCCGGGGATGTTGTCCGTGCCCATGCCGGCCCGCTCGTGGAACTCGGTCCGTACGAAGCCCGGGCACAGCGCCATCAGCCGTACGCCCGAGCCCGTCAGGTCCTTCGCCGCGCCCTGGGTGAACTGCACGACCCAGGCCTTGCTCGCCCCGTAGGTGCCGCGCGGCAGGAAGGCGGCCACCGAGGCCACGTTGATCACGCCGCCGCGGCCGCGCGAGCGCATCGGCTCCGCGGCGGCCGAGGTCAGCCGCAGCACGGCCTCGACGTGGACCTTCAGCATGGTCAGCTCGTCGGCCATGGAGACTTCGAGGTACCGGCCCTTGTTGCCGAAGCCCGCGTTGTTGACCAGCAGGTCCACCGGGTGCTTGGGGTCGCCGAGGCGTTCCTCGACCGCCGTGATGCCGGCCTCGGTGGCGAGGTCGGCGGCCAGCACCTCGGCCTCGATGCCGTGCCGGTCGTGCAGCTCGGTGGCCTGCTCGCCGAGCCGCTCGGTGTCCCGGGCCACCAGGACGAGGTTGTGCCCCTGGGCGGCGAGCCGCCGGGCGAAGGCGGCGCCGATGCCCGCCGTGGATCCCGTAATCAACGCAGTCGTCATACGCGCAACCTAGTCGCCCGGCTTCCCGTACTTCTCCACGTGGGCCAGTGCCTTGTCCCGAGCCTGCGGCTCCAGGGCGGCCCCGGCCGCCAGGGTGCGAGGCAGCAGCTTCCGCTCCGTGGTGAACGCCCGGAACCAGAACGCCACCGTCACCTCGTGCTCCGGGCGGTGCACGACCTCGATGGTGTCGCCGGGGGAGACGGAGCCCTCCCGGACGACCCGCAGGTAGGCGCCCGGGCGGGCTTCCCGGGTGAACCGCTTGACCCAGGCCCGCTCATCGAGCGCGCCCTGGAAGGTCCGGCACGGGATGCGGGCCGAGGCGACCTCCAGCAGCAGGTCGGGGCCGACCTGCCAGCGCTCGCCGAGCAGCGCGCCGTTCACGTCGATGCCGGAGGTGGTGAAGTTCTCGCCGAAGGTCCCGCCGGGCAGTTCGCGGCCGAGCTCGCTCTCCCACCACTCCAGGTCCTCGCGGGCGTACGCGTACACGGCCTGGTGGTCCCCTCCGTGATGGCGCAGGTTGCAGACCTCGTCCCCTTGGACGCCGCTCGCGCCGACGCCCTTGGGGCCCGGCGCGAAGACCCGTACGGGGCCCGGCGCGGGGATCTTGCCGTGACCGGTCAGGCCGTCCTCGGCGTCGGTGTAGTCGACGGCCGTCGCACGGCCCAGGTTCACGGAGATCAGATGCATGGGTTCACGCTAGCCGAACCATCTCAAAGCAGCCCGAGGTTATTGGCGTCGGAATCAAAGCGTCCCTTATGCTCGAAGGGTGATCGAGGCACGTCATCTCCGAGTTCTGCGCGCTGTCGCCGGAACCGGGTCCTTCTCCGCCGCCGCCCGCGAGCTCGGCTGCACCCAGCCGGCCGTCTCCCAGCAGATGAAGGCGCTGGAGCAGTCCGCCGGCACCCCGCTGCTGATCCGCACCGGGCGCGAAATGCGCCTCACCCAGGCCGGTGAGGCGCTGGTCCGGCATGCCGCCGGGATCCTCGCCGGGCTGACGGCCGCCGAGGAGGAGGTCGCGGCCATCGCCGGGCTGCGCGCCGGCCGGGTCCGGCTGGTCTCCTTCCCCAGCGGTAGTTCCACGCTGGTGCCGACCGCCCTCGCGGCGATGCGCGCCGAGCATCCGGGGACCCGGATCTCGCTGGTCGAGGCGGAGCCGCCGCGCTCGGTGGAGATGCTGCGCGAGGGCGACTGCGATCTCGCGCTGGCCTTCCGCTACGGCGGCGCCTCCGGATCGGCGGCCGAGTGGGAGGACCTCGTGGTCCGGCCGCTGCTGACCGACCGGCTCGTCGGACTGGTGCCCGAGGGCCACCGGCTGGCGGGGGCGGAGCGGGTGGGCATGGCGGAGCTGGCCGGGGAGCCCTGGATCGCGGGCTGTCCGCGCTGCCGCCGCCATCTGGTGGAGGTGTGCGAGAGCGTCGGTTTCACCCCGCGCATCGATTTCGCCACCGACGACTACCCGGCGGTGGTCGGCCTGGTCGGGGCCGGGCTCGGGGTCGCGGTGCTGCCGGAGCTCGCGGTGGAGTCCGTACGGGCCAAGGGCGTGAGCACCCTCGTCGTGGAACCGGCCGTCGAGCGGGAGGTCGTCGCACTGACCCTGCCCGACCTGGCCCGGGTTCCGGCGGTGGCCGCGACCCTGGCCGAGCTGGAGCGTGCCGCCCGGCGCTGAGCCGGCCCGGCCGGTACCCGTCCGGCCGACCGGCCGCTGGGCCGGGTGGCCGGACGGGGCCGCCACACGAGGGACCGTACGGCGGTACGGCCGGTCGGGCGGTGGCTCGGTCCGGTGCACGGCACGCTGTGCGTGCCGTTATTCGAAGAAACGTTCCTTCGGTCGTTTCGTGTGAAGCCCGCTCAGTGCGGAGCGCTCGGCGTGCTCGGTCCGATCGCGCTCGTCGCCGGGATCAGGCGATGGCGGGCGCGACCCATCAGCTCTTCGCGTTCGTCCTCGGTCAGGCCGCCCCACACCCCGTAGGGCTCGCGGACGGCGAGTGCGTGCGCGGCGCATTCCGCACGCACCGGGCATCGCATGCAGACCTCTTTAGCCGAGGCCTCGCGCGCGCTCCTGGCCGCGCCCCGCTCGCCTTCCGGGTGGAAGAAGAGGGAGCTGTCGACCCCGCGGCAGGCAGCCAGCAGCTGCCAGTCCCAGAGGTCGGCGTTCGGTCCGGGGAGGCGGGAGAAATCTGCCATTGGTAGTCCTCTTGGTGCCGGTACTGAGGCGGATACGGTCCATGTCTCCACACCTACTGTCGTAGTAGATGTAAATATGACTCATTGGGAATCTAGCCTCAGACATGCGCCAAACGGAAGGAAAGCCGCCAAATAGGGCATACCGTCATCCGGAGGACACGCGGCGAGTGGTGCCAGCCTCGTGTTCGGTTCCTCACGTAGAGTGCCGAAGGTGTCCGTCCGACCCGTAACTCTTTCGAGTGACCATCGTTGAGAGTGCGAAGGCGGTTGAACCAAGAAGTTCTCGGACAGGTGTCCGGGAGCATCGACCGCACAGGTGACGATACGTACCAGCCTGGAGGCTCAAGGTGACGCGCATCAGCAGCTGCGGGGGGCGGTCATGACATCCGTCCTCGTCTGCGACGACTCCCCGCTCGCCCGAGAGGCGCTCCGACGCGCGGTTGCCACCGTGCCCGGCGTCGAGCGTGTGACGACGGCAGCCAACGGCGAGGAAGTCCTCCGCCGCTGGGGTGCCGACCGTTCCGACCTGATTCTGATGGATGTACGGATGCCCGGGCTCGGCGGTGTGGAGACGGTTCGCCGGCTGCTCTCGGCCGACCCCGGCGCCCGCATCATCATGCTGACGGTCGCCGAGGACCTGGACGGCGTGGCCCTCGCGGTCGCCGCCGGCGCCCGGGGCTATCTGCACAAGGACGCCTCGCGCGCCGAACTGCGGGCCACGGTCACCCAGGCCCTCGCCGACCCGACCTGGAGGCTGGCCCCGCGCCGGCTCCGCTCGGCCGAGATGGGCGCCGCGCCCACCCTCACCGCGCGGGAGATCCAGGTGCTGGAGGGCATGAGCCACGGCCGGTCCAACGCGGAGATCGGGCGCGAGCTCTTCCTCTCCGAGGACACGGTCAAGACGCACGCCCGCCGGCTGTTCAAGAAGCTCGGCGCGTCCGACCGGGCGCACGCCGTGGCGCTCGGGTTCCGCTGGGGCCTGGTCCGCTGACCGTGCGACCGCCGGCCCTCACGGGCCGGCGGTGCCGCGGGCAGGCCGGCCCGCCCGGCCCCGGACCCCTGGTCCCGGCCGCCCCGGAATCTCCCGCCGACCGATCCTCCGCACGCTGGTGCGCGCCGGGGATTGACGGTGCACAATCCGGGGGACGTGTCGCTTCGGGCGCGATGCCGCATGCTTGAGGGTGTGGCGCATCCTGGAGATGTCGCCGCGGGGACGATTCGGCCGAGCGGGAGGGGAGGGGCCAGAGCATGAGTTCCGGTGCACCCACCCCACACAATCCGTCGACGCATAACGCTTCGACGCACAACACGGGCCTCGGTGCCGCGAATACGCCGGCGCCAAGGCACCATGGATCGATGCGTGACGACGAGGCCCCGGGGTCACCCGCGACCACAGGCGGAAGCCGCGCCGCCAGAAGCAGCGGCGACAGTACCGTTAGCGCGCTCGTACGCCGCGCGGTGGAGGGCGACGAACAGGCCACGCACGATCTGCTCGCCTTCGTGCACCCCCTCGCCATCCGCTATTGCCGCTCCCGCCTCTCGCGACTTCCGGGTGACGCTCGCCACTTCGTGGAGGACCTGGCGCAGGAGGTCTGCGTGGCCGTCCTGATGGCGCTGCCGCGCTACCGCGACACCGGGCGCCCCTTCGAGGCATTCGTCTTCGCCATCGCCGCGCACAAGGTCGCCGATCTGCAGCGGGCCGCCATGCGCCATCCGGGCAGTACGGCCGTGCCCTCCGACGAGATGCCGGAGCGGCCCGACGACTCCCTGGGTCCGGAGGAGCGGGCGCTGCTCAGCAGCGACGCCGCCTGGGCCAAGAAGCTGCTGGCCAACCTTCCGGAGAACCAGCGCGAGCTCCTCGTGCTGCGCGTGGCCGTCGGGCTCACCGCCGAGGAGACCGGGCAGATGCTCGGCATGTCCCCCGGGGCGGTGCGCGTGGCCCAGCACCGCGCGCTGAGCCGGCTCCGCGCGCTCGCGGAGCAATAGGCCGGAACGGCAGTGGGCCCGTATGGGGCTTGTGGGGCTTTGGGGGTGTTTTTTATGAGTTTCATCTCGTAGGAAACCATGAACCTTGGGCTTGATCTTGGTCGTGGAATGAGACGCCTCGGGATCCCGTTAGCATGGACATCCGCGCTGAGCAAGACCATCTTGGAAGGTGTCATGACTGTGAACGCCGACGGAGTGCCCGACAAATTCGCCACACTCGGCCTCACATATGACGATGTGCTCCTGCTGCCCGGCTCGTCGGACATGTCGCCGGACGCCATCGACACGTCCTCGCTCATCTCCCGCAACGTCCGCGTGAACGTCCCGCTGCTCTCCGCCGCCATGGACAAGGTCACCGAGGCCCGGATGGCCATCGCGATGGCCCGCCAGGGCGGCGTCGGCGTTCTGCACCGCAACCTCTCCATCGCCGACCAGGCCAACCAGGTCGACCTGGTCAAGCGCTCCGAGTCCGGCATGGTCACCGACCCGATCACGGTGCACCCCGACGCGACCCTGGGCGAGGCCGACGAGCTCTGCGCCAAGTTCCGGATCTCCGGCGTCCCGGTCACCGACCCGTCCGGCAAGCTGCTCGGCATCGTCACCAACCGCGACATGGCCTTCGAGTCGGACCGCGGCCGCCAGGTGCGCGAGGTCATGACCCCGATGCCGCTGGTCACCGGCAAGGTGGGCATCTCCGGCGTGGACGCCATGGAGCTGCTGCGCCGCCACAAGATCGAGAAGCTGCCGCTCGTCGACGAGGCCGGCCTCCTCAAGGGCCTCATCACGGTCAAGGACTTCGTCAAGGCCGAGAAGTACCCGAACGCCGCCAAGGACAAGGACGGCCGACTGCTGGTCGGCGCGGCCGTCGGTGTCGCGGGCGACGCGTACGAGCGTGCCCAGGCCCTGATCGAGGCGGGCGCCGACTTCATCGTCGTCGACACCGCCCACGGCCACTCCCGCCTCGTCGGCGACATGGTCTCCAAGATCAAGTCGAACTCCACGGTCGACGTCATCGGCGGCAACATCGCCACCCGTGACGGCGCCCAGGCCCTCATCGACGCAGGCTGCGACGGCATCAAGGTCGGCGTCGGCCCCGGCTCCATCTGCACCACCCGCGTCGTGGCCGGCATCGGCGTACCGCAGGTCACCGCGATCTACGAGGCCGCGCTCGCCGCCAAGGCGGCAGGGGTGCCGGTCATCGGTGACGGCGGCCTGCAGTACTCCGGCGACATCGCCAAGGCGCTCGTCGCCGGCGCCGACACCGTGATGCTCGGCTCGCTGCTCGCGGGCTGCGAGGAGTCCCCGGGCGAGCTGCTGTTCATCAACGGCAAGCAGTTCAAGTCGTACCGCGGCATGGGCTCGCTCGGCGCGATGCAGTCCCGCGGCGACCGCAAGTCCTTCTCCAAGGACCGCTACTTCCAGGAGGGCGTGGGCGGCGACGACAAGCTCATCCCCGAGGGCATCGAGGGGCAGGTCCCCTACCGCGGGCCGCTCTCCGCGGTCGTGCACCAGCTCGTCGGCGGCCTGCGCCAGTCGATGTTCTACGTCGGCGGCCGCACGGTGCCGGAGCTCCAGGACCGGGGCCGGTTCGTCCGGATCACCTCGGCGGGGCTCAAGGAGAGCCACCCGCACGACATCCAGATGACGGTGGAAGCACCGAACTACAGCCGCAAGGGCTGACCGGAACACCACCGGAGGGGCGGGCCCGCACGGGTCCGCCCCTCCGGCGTGCCCGCCGCGTGCGTCCGTACAGCGGTCACCGGAACGCGGCGCGCCGGGGTTCGGGGATACTGGGCGGGCAGACCCACAGGAAAGGCCACCACACGTGACTGAGATCGAGATCGGGCGCGGCAAGCGCGGCCGCAGGGCGTACGCGTTCGATGACATCGCCATCGTCCCCAGCCGCCGTACCCGGGACCCGAAGGAGGTCTCGATCGCCTGGCAGATCGACGCCTACCGCTTCGAGCTTCCGTTCCTGGCCGCCCCCATGGACTCGGTCGTCTCCCCGCAGACCGCCATCCGCATCGGCGAGCTCGGCGGCCTCGGCGTGCTGAACCTCGAAGGCCTGTGGACCCGGTACGAGGACCCGCAGCCGCTGCTCGACGAGATCGCGGAGCTGGACGAGGAGACCGCCACGCGCCGTCTCCAGGAGATCTACTCCGCTCCGATCGAGGCGGACCTGATCCGCCGGCGCATCAAGGAGGTGCGCGACTCCGGTGTCGTCACCGCCGCCGCGCTCTCCCCGCAGCGCACGGCCGAGTTCTCCAAGGCCGTCGTCGACGCGGGCGTGGACATCTTCGTGATCCGCGGCACCACCGTGTCGGCGGAGCACGTCTCCGGCGCCGCCGAGCCGCTGAACCTCAAGCAGTTCATCTACGAGCTCGACGTCCCGGTCATCGTGGGCGGCTGCGCCACCTACACCGCGGCCCTGCACCTGATGCGCACCGGCGCGGCCGGCGTCCTGGTCGGCTTCGGCGGCGGCGCCGCGCACACCACGCGCAACGTCCTCGGCATCCAGGTCCCGATGGCCACCGCCGTCGCCGACGTGGCCGCGGCCCGCCGCGACTACATGGACGAGTCCGGCGGCCGCTACGTGCACGTCATCGCCGACGGCGGCGTGGGCTGGTCCGGCGACATCCCGAAGGCTGTCGCCTGCGGCGCCGACGCGGTGATGATGGGCTCCCCGCTGGCCCGTGCCACCGACGCGCCCGGCAAGGGCAACCACTGGGGCATGGAAGCCGTCCACGAGGACGTGCCCCGCGGCAAGAAGGTCGACCTCGGCACGGTCGGCACCACCGAGGAGATCCTCACCGGCCCGTCGCACTCCCCGGACGGCTCGATGAACATCTTCGGCGCGCTGCGCCGCTCGATGGCCACCACCGGCTACAGCGAGCTCAAGGAGTTCCAGCGGGTCGAGGTCACCGTCGCGGACTCGCAGCACAGCCGCTGACGCCCGTCTCGTACCGCCGGAGGCCCGGCTCCCCCCCGGGGGGGGGGAGGTCGGGCGGGACGGGTCAGC
>NZ_JAPNLJ010000005.1:0-280848 GCF_026627445.1 Streptomyces sp. H27-H1 | reverse complement strand
GTCCCGCGGGCGGCCGGGGGCCCCGGGGGGGGGAGCGGGGCCTCGGGCGCGTCCGGTCCGTTCGCGGCGGGAGGCGGGGCTGGGTGTCAGATCTTGCCCTTGGTCCGGCGGTTCACACAGATGCTCCACGGGACGAGGAAGACGCCGGCGACGAGCAGCCAGCGGAGCAGAAAGCGTCCCTCGTCCCCGGCGAGCTGGCCGTGCTCGTCGCCCAGGGCGGCGCCGAGCAGGATCACCGACCCACCGATGATCATCCCGGGGACACCGAGCACCCACAGCACGGCGGTGAACCAGGCGGCCGGGGGGTGGCGCGGGGGGCGGGGCTCGGGAGGGGACACGCGCGGATCATATGGCCGGGGACCTGGCGCAGGACAGGGGTTTCCGGCCACCGCGTGATCATGGACGTGTCTGCTCGCGGCCGCGCCGGAGACGGGTCGGCCCCGGAGTCCTGGGCGGAGTCCGGGGCCGGTGCTCGGGTGGAGCCGAGGGGTCAGGCGGCCTTGCGGGCCGACTGGAAGGCGGTGTAACCGCCGATGGCGAGGAAGAGGTACGTCATCGGGCCCGAGGTTTCCTTCCAGGCGTCGACGAGCAGGGAGAAGCCGAGGTTGAGCACGTCGAGGGTGCTCACGCCGAGCTCGTCCGCACCGATCATGGCGATGCCGAAGATCTGGCCCGCGAAGACGGCGGCCAGCGAGAGCAGGGCGCTGAGCACGGGCAGGAGCGGGTTGCCCCCGCCGAGCTTGCCGGCGGCGAAGCCCACAGCGGCGCCGACGGCGACGGCCGCGAAGCCGATCTGGTACTCGCTCAGGCCGATGATCGTGCCGTAGATGGCGGCGGTGACCAGGGCGGCGACCACGGCCGCGCCGATGCCGAGACCCACGTTGCCGGTGCGCGCTGGGGCCGGGGCCTGGGCCAGGAAGTCGGCGCCGGACGGGCCCGGGTAGCCGGCCGGGGTGGCGGTGGTGTCGGCCGCGGGCGTCGTGGAGTCGGGCGCGGGCTGCTGGAACTGCTGGCTCATGAAGAAATCCCCCCCAGGGATTTTTGGGCACACGGGACCCGCACGACTGACGTGGGTGTATGCGCGAGATAAGTCGCCGCAGGCTAGCAGCAGCCTGTGACATCCGTGGAGGGGATTCGGCCGGGCTCGCCGTGCGCGCGGGGCCGGCTACAGGCGGTGTGCGGCGCCCACCGGGCTGGCGCCCCGGGTGTCCAGCAGCAACTGGGCCTTCACCGCCAGGCCCTGCAGGTCGTAGGTGCGGTGGTGCTGGAGCAGGATCGTCAGATCGGCGTTGGCGGCGGCCTCGTACAACGATTCGGCACGGGGGACGGGCTGGTCCCTGACGCGCCATCCGGCGATGTACGGGTCGTGGTAGCTGATCAGCGCGCCGAGGTCGAGGAGGCGGCTGGCGATCTCGCGCGCCGGGGAGCCCTCCTGGTCGGCGAGGTCCGGTTTGTAGGTGACGCCCAGGAGGAGGACACGGGCGCCGCGGGCGGACTTGCCGTGCTCGTTGAGCAGGGCGGCGCTGCGCTGGATGACGTACTGCGGCATCCGGTCGTTGATCTCCTGCGCCAGACCGACCATGCGCAGCGGGTGGCCCGGGGTGCGGGTGGTGTGGGGGAGGTAGTTGGGGTCGAGGGGGACGCCGTGGCCGCCGACTCCGGGGCCGGGGCGGAAGGCCTGGAACCCGTACGGCTTGGTCTCGGCGCACCGGATGACGTCCCACAGGTCCACGCCGAGGTCGTGGCAGAGCACGGCCATCTCGTTCATGAGGGCGATGTTGACGTGCCGGTAGTTGGTTTCCAGGAGCTGTACGGTCTCGGCCTCGCGCAGGCCCCGAGCGCGCACCACCTTCTCGGTGAGGCGGGCGTAGAAGCCGTGCGCGGACTCGGTGCAGGCGGGGGTGAGGCCGCCGATGACCTTGGGGGTGTTGGCGATGCCGTGCGTGCGGTTGCCGGGGTCCAGGCGGCTGGGGGAGTAGGCCAGGTGGAAGTCCCGGCCTGCGCGGAGCCCGGAGCCCGATTCGAGGATCGGGCGCAGGTAGTCCTCGGTGACGCCCGGGTGGGCCGCCGATTCGAGGATGACGGTGGTGTGCGGGCGCAGCCGGGCGGCGAGCGTGCGGCCCGCCTCGCCGACCGCGGACAGGTCGAGTGCGCGGTCCGCGCCGAGCTGGGTGGGGGCGCAGATGACGGCGGTGCGGACCCTGCCGAGTTCGGCGGGGTTGGTGGTGACCCGGAAGCCGGCCGCCGACATGCGGCGGACCTCGGCGGCTGTGAGGGTGGAGTCCGTCGCCGGACCGCTGTCGTAGCCGACCGTCTCGATCCCGGCGGCCACGGCTGCCTGGGCGAGCGGGAGGCCGAGATGGCCGAGTCCGATGACGGCGAGATCTGCGGGCATGGGGGTGCCGTCCCTTCCCTTCCCTGACATGCATGAGGGGGCGGAGCGCGCAAGTCCTGTGGATGCGGAGAGCTGGCGCAATGTCAGACTAGGCGTATATATGACAGATATGTCGTATTCGGGGGTTTTGGACACCGCCGTGTTATCCACAGGCGGTGGCTGATGTGGATGCGGCCGGTCAGAATCATGAACGGGCGATGTGAGCGGGATCACCCACACCAGGTGGGATGGCCGCACAGGGCGCACGGGGCGACCCGCGTCAACGGGAGGCAGGCAGCCGTGAGGACTGGGACTGGGGCAGGGACGGGCGCAGCGGCGGGTTCGGGCATGGGGACGGGGGGAGGTGGTGGGCGGGCCGCGCTGGGGCCGGTGCAGCGCGCCGAGGCGCTGGCCGGGATGGCCGAGCGGGAACTGGACGTGCTGGTGGTCGGAGCGGGTGTCGTGGGCGCCGGTACCGCCCTCGACGCGGTGACCAGAGGCCTGGCGACCGGGCTGGTGGAGGCTAGGGACTGGGCTTCGGGCACCTCCAGCCGTTCCAGCAAGCTCATCCACGGCGGGCTCAGATACCTGGAGATGCTCGACTTCGCCCTCGTGCGCGAGGCGCTGAAGGAGCGCGGCCTGCTGCTGGGGCGGCTCGCGCCACACCTGGTGAAGCCGGTGCCGTTCCTCTACCCGCTGCAGCACAAGGGGTGGGAGCGGTTCTACGCCGGTTCCGGCGTCGCGCTCTACGACGCCATGTCGCTCTCCAGCGGGCACGGGCGAGGGCTGCCGACGCACCGCCACCTCTCCCGCAAGCGCGCCCTGCGGATCGCGCCGGCGCTGCGCAAGGACGCGCTGGTGGGCGCCCTGCAGTACTACGACGCCCAGATGGACGACGCGCGGTACGTGGCGACGCTGGTCCGGACGGCCGCTGCGTACGGGGCGCAGTGCGCCAACAGGGCGAGGGTCGTCGGCTTCCTGCGGGAGGGCGAGCGGGTCGTCGGCGCGCGGGTGCAGGACGTGGAGGGCGGCGGGGAGTACGAGATCCGCGCGAAGCAGATCGTGAACGCCACGGGGGTCTGGACGGATGACACCCAGGCGCTGATCGGGGAGCGCGGGCAGTTCCACGTGCGGGCGTCGAAAGGCATCCACCTCGTCGTCCCGAAGGACCGCATCCACTCCTCGACCGGGCTGATCCTGCGGACCGAGAAGTCGGTGCTGTTCGTCATCCCGTGGGGCCGGCACTGGATCGTGGGCACCACGGACACCGACTGGGACCTGGACAAGGCGCACCCCGCGGCGTCGCGCGCGGACATCGACTACCTGCTGGAGCACGTGAACTCGGTGCTGGCCGTCCCGCTCACCCGGGACGACGTCCAGGGGGTCTACGCCGGGCTGCGGCCGCTGCTGGCCGGGGAGTCGGACGCGACGAGCAAGCTTTCGCGCGAGCACACGGTGGCGCACCCGGTGCCGGGGCTGGTGGTGGTCGCCGGCGGGAAGTACACGACGTACCGGGTGATGGCCAAGGACGCGGTGGACGAGGCGGTGCACGGCCTGGACCAGCGGGTCGCGCCCTGCGTGACGGAGGACGTTCCGCTGGTCGGGGCCGAGGGGTACCGGGCCCTGTGGAACGGCCGGGCGCGGATCGCCGCGCGGACGGGGCTCCATGTGGTCCGCGTGGAGCACCTCTTGAACCGGTACGGATCGCTGACGGAGGAACTGCTGTCGCTGATCGCGGAAGACCCTTCGCTCGGGGAGCCGCTGACGGGCGCCGACGACTACCTCCGCGCCGAAGTGGTCTACGCGGCCTCGCACGAGGGGGCGCGGCACCTGGACGACGTGCTGACCAGGCGGACGCGGATCTCGATCGAGACCTTCGACCGGGGCACCAGATCGGCGCGGGAATGTGCGGAGTTGATGGCTCCGGTTCTTGGATGGGACGAGCAGCAGATCGAGAAGGAAGTGGAGCACTACGAGAAGAGGGTCCAGGCGGAGCGGGAATCGCAGCGGCAGCCCGACGACCAGACCGCGGACGCCGCGAGGCTGGGGGCGCCGGATATCGTCCCGTTGTAACTCCGCGACGTCGAGGACGGAACCGCGGACCCGGGGCTCCCGTCCGTTGCGGAGTAAGGGACAATGTGGGTTCTGCCGGGGCGGGTTACCGGGCACCCCGGCCGCTGCCAGGGCAACCGGAGCAGGCGGCACGAACGCAGAGGGGACGAATGTCGAAGCCGGAGCACACCGAGTCGTCGGAGCCGTCTGTCGGGACGGGATCGCCGGTGCCTCCGGCGGAGCCCCCGACGGACCCGAAGTCTCCTGCCGAGACGCCGGCGGCGGGAGCCGCGAAGCCCGCCGCGGACGGGGCCTCGAAGGCCGCGCCCGCCGGGGCGAAGCGTGCTGCGGCCAGGCCCGCGAAGCCCGCGGGTTCCGCGGCGGAGCCGGCTGCGGGGAAGCCCGCCGCGCGCAAGCCCGCGGCGAAGCCTGCTGCGGCGAAGGCAGCCGGTGCGGCTGAGCCCGAGGACGCCAAGCCCGCTGGTGCGGAGCCGGAGCCGGCGGACGCGAAGCCTGCCGCTGCGAAGGCCGAGCGCGTGGATGCGGAGCCTGCCGGTGCAAAGGCTGCCGGTGGGGCGGAGTCCGAGGACGCGAAGCCTGCCGGTGTGAAGGCTGAGCCCGAGGACGCGAAGCCCGTCGGTGTGAAGGCTGAGCCCGAGGACGCGAAGCCTGCCGGTGTGAAGGCTGAGTCCGAGGACGCGAAGCCTGCCGGTGTGAAGGCTGAGCCCGAGGACGCGAAGCCCGTCGGTGTGAAGGCTGAGCCCGAGGACGCGAAGCCTGCCGGTGTGAAGGCTGAGCCCGAGGACGCGAAGCCTGCCGGTGTGAAGGCTGAGCCCGAGGACGCGAAGCCCGTCCGTGCGAAGGCCGAGTTGCGGAAGGGCGCTGCCGGGCGGGCGGACGGTGGGGCCGAGGGCGTGAAGCCCATCGCGGTGAGCAAGGCCGACGAGGTGGCCGCAGCTGTCAAGGCCGCCGCCGCCAAGGCGGTGGCGGGCGCCGAGGACGAGGGGCGGCTGCTCGCGGGCCGGTACCGGCTCGGGGGCGTTCTCGGCAAGGGCGGCATGGGCACCGTCTGGCGCGCCGAGGACGAGACCCTCGGCCGGACCGTCGCCGTCAAGGAGCTCCGCTTCGGCAGCGGCGTCGACGATGACGAGAAGCGCCGCCTCATCACCCGCACCCTCCGCGAGGCGAAGGCCATCGCCCGGATCCGGAGCGGCGGCGCGGTGACCGTCTACGACGTCGTCGACGAAGACGGCCGGCCGTGGATCGTCATGGAGCTCATCGAGGGCCCCTCGCTCGCGGAGTTCATCCGCGAAAGCGGCCCGTTGTCCCCCCGCCGCGCCGCGGAAGTCGGCCTCGCCGTGCTCGACGTACTGCGTGCCGCCCACCGCCAGGGCATCCTGCACCGGGACGTGAAGCCCTCCAACGTGCTCCTCGCCGACCACGGCAACGGCCGCGTGGTCCTCACCGACTTCGGCATCGCCCAGGTCGAGGGCGACCCCTCCGTCACTTCCACCGGCATGCTCGTCGGCGCCCCCTCGTACATTTCGCCCGAGCGGGCCCGAGGCCAGCGACCCGGCCCGCCGGCCGACATGTGGTCGCTCGGCGGCCTGCTGTACGCCGCCGTCGAGGGGGTTCCCCCCTACGACAAGGGGTCGGCGCTCGCGACGCTCACCGCCGTGATGACCGAGCCCGTCGAACCGCCCAAGAACGCCGGCCCGCTGACCGAGGTCATCTACGGCCTCCTCGTCAAGGACCCCGCCCACCGGCTCGACGACGACCGTGCGCGGGCGCTGCTCACCGCCGTGATCGACGCGCCCGAGCCGCCGGCCCCCGTAGCCGCCCCGAGCGCCGAGGAAACCCGGCAGATATCACTCGCCGAGGCCCAGGACGCCGCCGACAAGGCGGCCGCCGACAAGGCGGCCAAGGCCGCCGAGAAGGTGGAGAAGAAGGAACGTGAGCGCCGTGAGCGCGAGCAGCGCGAGCGCGCCCGGCTTGCGTTGAAGTCGGCCCGCACGGCGGCGGCCGCCCGCGCCGCCGCCGCGGCCGCCGCCACGGCTTCGGCCGCGACCGCCGCCGAAGCCCCGTCGCCGCGCTCCGCGCCCGTCGCGGCCCCGCTCACCGACGTCGTGCCGCGCCGCACCATCGCGCTCGCGATAGCCGGAGTGGTCGTGGCGCTCGTCGTCATCGGCTCGCTGGTCGCGTACGCCGTCAGCGGCGACGACGACAAGGACGGTGCCCCGCAGGACGGCAAGGGTGGCAAGGGCGGCAGCCATTCCGCCGCATCGAGCCCCGGACCCGGTTCCTCGCCCTCGGCTACTCCGTCGCCCTCACCGAAGGCCGGCGAGCCGTCCACCGGGGGCGCCGGTTCGCCGGATCCCGGCCAGTCGCAGGGCTCCGGAACCAATCCCGGCCAGGGTGAGGGTTCCACACCCGGGGGCGCCCTGCCCGGGCTCCCGCCCGGGTACGTCCAGATCAACGACCCGAAGTTCCACTTCGCGATGGGCATGCCCGAAGGCTTCGAGCAGACCGACACGATAGGGAAGGATGACGGGGTCATCTACAGCCGCGACGGCGGCTTCCCGCGCATCCAGATCGACTTCAACAGCAAGCCGCGCGACGACGCCCGCGCCGCCTGGCTGGAGCTGGCCCCGGTCGTGGCGGGCAACAGCAAGAACTACAAGCTGCTGCGGCTCGAACCGGTCGAGTACCGCGGGTACCCGACCGTCGCCGACTGGGAGTTCGAGCGGGACCAGCGGGGCGTGCGGGTCCGGGTGCTCGACCGCGGGTTCAGGATGGACGCGAAGCACGGCTACGCCATCATGATCACCTGCCTCGCGGACCAGTGGGACGCGGCGGAGTGCACGCAGTTGCGCACCACGGCGTTCGACACCTTCCAGCCACTGGGCTGACCCGCGTCCCGAGCGGGCTCGGGTCAGCCTCGCCAGGGCCGGGACGCGGGCGCCCTGGGCGTCGTATCGTGTCAGGGGGGCCTGGGGGACGGGCCCACAGCTCTCGGGGGAGGCGATGTGGAGGACTACGCGGGCCGGATCCTGGCCGAGCGCTACCGTCTGCCGCTGCCGCCGTCCGATGCCTACGAACTGATCGAGACCCGGGCCTTCGACACGCGCAGCGGCCAGGAAGTCCTCGTACGGCAGGTGCCGTTGCCGGAGGTCGTCGACGCGGAGCTGCTCGACGGCACGCGCGGTGGCCCGTCCGCCGCCGGGGGCCGGGGGGTTCCTCCCGGCGAACTGCCCGCGGTGCGCAGGGCGATCGAGGCGGCGCAGGCGGCGGCGTCCGTGCCGGACCATCCGCGGCTGGACCAGGTCTTCGACGTGTTCGCGGAGGGCGGGTCGCTGTGGATAGTGAGCGAACTCGTACCGGCCAGACCGCTGGCGGCGCTGATCGCGGACGAGCCGCTGAGCCCGTACCGGGCGGCGGAGGTGGCTGCGGACGTGCTGACCGCGCTGCGGGTGCTGCACGCGCACGGGTGGACGCACCGCAACATCACCATGCGGACGGTACTGATCTGCGAGGACGGCAGGGTCGTCCTGACGGGGCTGGCCGCGGGAGCCGCGGAGGACGCCCTGTGCGGGTACGACCCGGTCCCTCCGCAGGACGGGACGGTCCACTCCGCCGCGGGGTCGGCCGGATGGCCGGTCCCGGGGGGTGCGCCGGCAACCGGTCGCTCCGGCGCCCCTGAGGGCGGCAGGGGGATCGGAGCGGGCCCCGTAGCGCTGCCGGGTGCACCGGCTGGTGGTGCCGGGTTCGCCACGGAGCCCGTGACCGGCGGCGGGTACGGCGGCGGTGGGTACGGCGGCGGTCCGGGAGCGGACGCCGGGTACGGGGCCGAGCGCGGGGGCGACTCCGCGGACGCGGCCGGGCTGGCCGGCGGAGCCGGTGCCGGAACGGCCGCGCAGCAGGGGGCCGGGAGCGTGCAGGAGTATGCGCCGTTGGTGGCTCCGGGGTACGACACCGGGCCGCGCTACCGGGATCAGATAAGCCCCACCGCCCCCGGTGCTCCCGGCACTCCCAGCCTTCCCAGCGCCTCCGGAGCCCCCGGCACTCCCAGTGCCCCCGGCATTCCCAGTGCCTCCGCAAGCCCCGGCGACCGGCCCGATCTGACGGCCGCCGCGCGGGCCGGGGCCATTGCCGCGTACCGGGCCGGGGCTCAGGCCGCCGCGCGGATCACAGAGCAGCGCAAGGCCGGGTCGGAACCCGCGCCGGAGCAGGAGCCGGGGTCGGCGGTGGAGCCGAGGCCGGCGGGGTCGAAGCTGCCGCAGGGGTACTCGTACCCGTACGGCGGCCCCGGCAGCGGCGCAACCTGGCACGGCGCCACCCCGCGCCGCCAGGCCCTGCCGCCGGCCGAACCGGAGCCGCCGGCCCGCGCCGCGCTGCCGGCGCAACTCGCCCTTCCCCAGGGCTACCACCAGGCGGAAACCCCGGGCGGCGGCACACCCCGGTCCTCCGACGACGGCCAGGGCGCGACCACCGCCCCGCAGCAGCCCGCTGCGCCGGGACCCGCACAGCCTGGCGGGATGCCCTCCGGCAACGGCTACCGCAACGACAGCGGCTACGACAACAGCTACGGCCGAGGTCAGGCCCCCGGGCCGGCGGCGCCGACCCAGGCGCGTCCGCAGGACGGTACGGGGCATCGGGCGGTTCCCGGGCCGGAGTACGGGCGGCCCGGCTACGGGCAGCCCGCGCCGGGGCCGGAGCGCCCGGAGCCTGCGGGCTTCGGCCAGGCCGTTGCGCGGGGTGGCTCCGGTTACGGGCAGCAGCCCCCGCTCGGCCCGGACCGCTCCAACGCCGACGGGTACGGCCAGGGCCGCCCCGGCGCCGGCGCGCCCGGTTGGGGGAGCGGGCCCCGGAGCGGGCTCGATGCCGAGCGGGCCCGGCAGACGCGGATGGCCGTGGTGGGGGCCGTCACCGAGAGGTGGGCTCCCGAGCAGGCGCAGGCCGTGCACGGGCCGTGGCAGTTGGCCGCGCCCGTCGGGCCGGCCACCGACCTCTGGGGGCTCGGCGCGCTGCTGTACCGGGCCGTACAGGGCCATGCGCCCTACCCCGAGGACAGCGTCGCCGAGCTCGTCGAGATGGTCTGCGCCGAGCCCCCCGCCTTCGCCGAGGAGTGCGGCCCGCTGCGCCCGATCGTGGAGTCCCTGCTGCGGCAGGACCCGACCGAGCGACCCGACTTCGAGGAGCTCCGCGGCTGGCTGCGCTCCCTCGTGCGGTCCGCCCCGGAACCCGACGGCGGCGTCGCCATGCTGCTCCCGGCGGCCGAACCGGATCCGGCCCGGTTGCCCGTCGTACGGCGGCGGGCCGACCTGCACGGCCGCCACCGCAGCGCCGAACACCCCCGCAAGTCGCGCTCGCTGGGGCGCTCCCTGCTGCTCGGGATCCTCGTCCTGCTCTCGGGGGCCGTGGCCTACGCCCTGTTCTTCATGCCCCGCTCCGCGGATACGCAGGGCGGGCAGAAGGCCGCCGGAATGAAGCCGCCCGCCGCGACGCAGTCGCACGGCCGCAGCCCCGGCCCGAGCCCGAAGCCGAGCGGGTCCGGTCAGGCCCCGAGCCCCTCCGCCACCCCTCCCGCCTCCAAGCCCGCTCCGCAGACCAACACCCCGGCTCCGGAGGGGTACACGGCCCAGCAGGACGCCGAGCACTTCGCGATCAACGTTCCGAACGGCTGGGAGCGCCGCGGAATGAACGAGTCCGGTCAGGTCCGCTACACGGAGGGGGACTTCGCGCTGACCGTCGTCCCCGGCCGGGACAAGGTCGCGGGCAACCCCGACCCGGCCACCTACCAGAAGGACAAGGAGCCCGAACTGGCTCCGTACCGCTCCTCCACCTGGTCCAGCGTCGGCGACATCAAGTCCACCAAGGTCGGCAACCAGCTCCGCGTCACAGGCCGGTACACCTGGATCGACGGCAACGGCCGTTCCGTCGTGGCCCGCAACTTCGTCGTCGCGCTCGGAGGTTCGTACCACATCGTCCTCGTCACCGGTCCGCTCGACCAGGAGGGCAAGGTCACCGAGACCTTCGAGCAGGCGACGAGCAGCTACAAGAGCGGCGGCTGACGAGGTATCAGTACGGCGATTGCGTCACAGTGCGGCCCAACCACCTCCGAGAGGTTCCACCGTTGCCCGCGATCTCCGTAGTCTGACCGGAAGTGCACAGAGCGGCGGCGGGGATTCGTGGAACAGCAGACAGGTGCGGGTGCGGGTGCGGTGCTCGCGGGCCGGTACCGGCTCGTGGAGCCCATCGGCAGGGGCGGCATGGGCAAGGTGTGGCGCGCGCACGATGAGCTGCTGCACAGGACGGTCGCCGTCAAGGAACTGACGGCGGGGCTGTACGTCGCCCAGGCCGACCGGGACGTCCTGCACGCCCGGACGCAGAAGGAGGCCCGGGCCGCGGCCCGGATCCAGCATCCGGCGGTCGTCACCGTCCACGACGTACTGGAACACGACGACCGGCCCTGGATCGTCATGGAGTACATCGACGGTCCCTCCCTCGCGGACGCGGCGAAGGCGGCCGGCCGGATCGAACCCCGCGAGGCGGCCCGGATCGGGCTGCACGTGCTCGGCGCGCTGCGTGCCGCGCACGCGGTCGGCGTACTGCACCGGGACGTGAAACCGGGCAACGTCATGCTCGCCAAGGACGGGCGGGTGATGCTCGCCGACTTCGGCATCGCCGCGATCGAGGGCGACTCCTCCATCACGCGTACCGGTGAACTCGTCGGCTCCATCGACTACCTGGCACCCGAACGGGTCACCGGCGGGTCACCCGACCCGGCTTCCGACCTGTGGGCCCTCGGCGCGACCCTTTACACGGCCGTCGAGGCCCGCTCGCCGTTCCGCCGCACCTCGCCCATCTCCAGCCTCCAGGCCGTGGTGAACGAGGAGCCGCCCGCCCCGACCCACGCGGGCGCGCTGGCCCCGGTCATCATCGCGCTGCTGCGCAAGGACCCGGCGAAGCGGCCGTCGGCCGTCGAGGCCGAGCAGATGCTGATGCAGGCGATGGAGGGCCGGGAGCCGAAGTCGGCGCAGGCGTACGTACCCACGCGCGCGCTGGGCTCCGAGGAGCTGGGCGCCGCACGGAACGAGCTGCCGGACACGGACACGGCCACGCTGCCCGCGGAGCAGGGGCAGGTGCAAGGGCAGGGGCAGAGGCAGGCGCAGGGCTACGGGCCGCCGCGGGGTCGGGGCGAGGAGCCGCGGCCGGATCCGGCGTTCACCACGCGGTCCGAGGCCGGACCCGGCGGACCCGGCGACCCGGGCCGCCGGGACACCGGCGCCCCCGGCCGCATCAGGCGTGCGGCGGCCGTCGCCGTGGTGGCGGCGCTGCTCGGCGGCGGCGGGGTGTTCGGGATCCTGAAGTACACCGGTGACTCGAACACGGACGGCGCGGTCCCGGGCCGGACGGCCGGCGCGCTCGACACGTCGCCCGAGGGCTCGACCGGCGTCGGGGCCGCCAAGGGCCAGGCGGAGGAGTCCCCGCCGGCGGGCTGGCAGAAGGTGGTCGACAAGGAGGGCTTCACCCTCTTCGTCCCGGACGGCTGGACGCGCCGGGTGGACGGGTCGCAGATCGACTACACGCGGGACGGCGGCAAGCACTTCATCCGGCTCGCGGTGGACAGGAAGCCGATGTTCGAGAACCCGTACGCGCACCTGCTGGACCTGGAGAAGCAGGTCGAGAAGCGCTCCGACTACGTGCGCGAGACACTGCACCCGAACACGTTCCGGGGGCAGGTCAAGGCCGCCCTGTGGACGTTCGCCTGGACGGAGAAGAGCGGGGCGTTCACCGGACCCCGGCGGGCCATCGAGCAGATGTACTACGCGCCGGACGGCACCGAGTACGCGGTGTACATGTCGGGTCCGGCCGTGGACTGGGAGAAGACCCGGGCGCAGTTCGACATCGTGCTCAGCGGCTGGAAGCCGGCCCCGGCCCGCTGAGACCGCGACCCCAGCCAAGCCGAAGCCGAAGCCGAAGCCGAAGCTGAAGCCGAAGCCGAAGCGCGGGCCCCCGCCGGCCCCCGGGCGCCTCCCGGCGCCCGGTTTCACGCCATCCCGCCAGCGATCACTGGCAGAAATGGCAAAATCCGGTTACCGGCGGGTACCCAAAGCGCCCCCGGGCGCAATACGCTCACGGCCATGACGGACACGCAGGCCCCGGCCCCCCTCCGCAACGCCCCGCAGCCCACCAACCCGGTCGCCCCCGCCCCGGCCGGCGCCCGGAGCGCCGCCGACGTGGTGACCCCCGAACTGGTCGCCCGTCTGACCCGCGGAGTGGTCGGTTCCGGCCGCACCGCCAACCACAGCCCCTTCACCGGGGACCGCCTCGCGGAGCTCCCCGAAGCCACCCCCGAGGACGTGGCCGCCGCCTTCGGCGCGGCCCGCGCCGCGCAGCCCGCCTGGGCCGCGGTGCCCGTCCGCGCACGGGCCGCCGTACTGCTGCGCTTCCACGACCTGGTCCTGGCCCGGCAGACCGAGGTGCTCGACCTCATCCAGCTGGAGACGGGCAAGGCCCGCCTGCACGCCCACGAGGAGGTCCAGGCCGTCTCGATCGCCGCCCGGCACTACGGCCGCAAGGCACCCTCGTACCTGCGCCCCAAGGGCCACACCGGCGCCATGCCCACGCTCACCAAGGTCACCGAGCTGCGCCAGCCGCGCGGGGTCATCGGCCAGATCGCCCCCTGGAACTACCCCCTCGAACTGTCCATCGGCGACGCCCTGCCCGCCTTCGCCGCGGGCAACGCCGTCGTGATGAAGCCCGACACCGAGACCGCGCTCACCGCCCTGTGGGCCCGCGATCTGATGATCGAGGCGGGCCTGCCCGCCGAGGTGTTCCAGATCGTCCTCGGAGAGGGCCCGGTCGTCGGCCCCGAAGTGGTCCGGCACGCCGACTACGTTTCGTTCACCGGCTCCACGCGTACCGGCCGCGAGGTCGCCCAGGGCGCGGCCGCCCGCCTGGTCGGGGTCTCCCTCGAGCTCGGTGGCAAGAACGCCATGCTCGTCCTGCGCGACGCCGACGTGGAGAAGGCCGCCGCCGGCGCCGTCCGCGCCTGCTTCTCCTCCGCCGGCCAGCTCTGCATCTCCATCGAGCGGCTGTACGTCCACGCGTCCATCGCCGACGAGTTCGTCGCCCGGTTCGCCGCCCGTACGAAGGCCATGCGCCTCGGTTCCTCCCTCGCCTACGGCGCGGACATGGGGTCCCTGGCCGGCGAACGCCAGCTGGCGGCCGTACAGCGGCACGTGGACGATGCCGTGGACAAGGGCGCCACCCTCGTCACCGGCGGCGTCGCCCGTCCCGACATCGGCCCGCTCTTCTACGAGCCGACCATCCTCGACGGAGTCGAGACCGCGATGGCGGTGTGCGGGGAGGAGACCTTCGGCCCGGTCGTCTCCATCTACCGGTTCACCGACGAGGACGACGTCATCGAGGAGGCCAACGGCACCTCCTACGGCCTGAACTCCAGCGTGTGGACGAAGGACGCGCGCCGCGGCCACGCCGTCTCGGCCCGCCTGCGCACCGGCACCGTCAACATCAACGAGGGGTACGCCCCGGCCTACGGCAGCGCCCAGGCGCCCATGGGCGGCATGAAGGAGTCCGGCCTCGGCCGCCGCCACGGCTCCGAGGGCATCCTCAAGTACACCGAGGCCCAGACCGTCGCCCACCAGCGGCTGCTGCCGATGGCTCCGTCGCTCGGGATGGACGACGAGAAGTACGCGGCGTTCATGACCCGCAGCCTCAAGGTCATGAAGGCCTTCCGGCTCCGCTAGGCCGTCTCAGCACCAGTACGTTCCCCATGGGAGGCACCGCAGTGTCGTACGACTACGACGTCATAGTCATCGGATCGGGCTTCGGAGGGTCGGTCTCGGCGCTGCGGCTCACCGAGAAGGGGTACCGGGTCGGCGTCCTGGAGGCAGGACGCCGCTTCACCCGCGAGAGCCTGCCCAAGAACAGCTGGGACCTGCGCAACTACCTGTGGGCCCCGGCCCTCGGGCTGTACGGGATCCAGCGCATCCACCTCCTCGGCAACGTGATGGTCCTCGCGGGCGCCGGGGTCGGCGGCGGCTCCCTCAACTACGCCAACACCCTCTACGTACCCCCCGCCGCCTTCTTCGAGGACCGGCAGTGGGCGTCCATCACGGACTGGCAGGCCGAGCTGGCCCCCTACTACGACCAGGCCAAGCGGATGCTGGGGGTACGGCTCAACCCGACGACGACCCCCTCCGACGTCCACCTCAAGGCGGCCGCCGCCAAGATGGGCGTCGCCGACTCCTTCCACATGGCCCCGGTCGGCGTCTTCTTCGGAGACGGCGACGACGCCGAGGGCCAGCCGAAGGTCCGCCCCGGTGACGAGGTCGCCGACCCGTACTTCGGCGGCGCCGGCCCCGCCCGCAAGGCCTGCACCGAGTGCGGCGAGTGCATGACCGGCTGCCGGCACGGCGCGAAGAACACCCTGGGCGAGAACTACCTGCACCTCGCGGAGCGGGCCGGCGCCGTCATCCACCCCATGACCACCGTCACCGCCCTTTCCGAGGACCCCGACGGCGGCTACCGCGTCCGCACCGTCCCCACCCGGGGCCGCCGCCGCGCCGAGGCCAAGGTGCTGCGCGCCCGCTACGTGGTCGTCGCGGCGGGCACGTACGGCACCCAGACCCTGCTGCACACGATGAAGGACCTCGGCGAACTGCCCCGCCTCTCGGAAAGGCTCGGCGAGCTGACCCGGACCAACTCCGAAGGCCTCGTAGGCGCGCAGACCGACGACCGCCGCTACCGCAAGCGGCAGGGCGCGGGCCCCGGCAAGGAACAGCGCGCCGACTTCACGCGGGGCGTGGCCATCACCTCCTCGGTGCACCCCAACGCCGATACGCACATCGAGCCGGTGCGCTACGGCAAGGGCTCCAACGCCATGGGGTTCATGACGATCCTCCAGGTCCCCTACTCCGGGCACCGGGTCCGGGCCTGGTTCGGGCGCAGTGCCCGCCACCCCGTGCAGCTGCTGCGCTCGCTGTCCAACCGGCGCTGGTCGGAGCGGACCATCATCGGCCTGGTCATGCAGTCCCTCGACAACTCCCTGACCACCTACCGCAAGCCCGGCGGCATCGGGAAGGGCCTGCTCACCGCCCGCCAGGGCCACGGCGCACCCAACCCCGTACAGATCGCGGAGGCCACGCGGGCGGCGACCCTGCTGGCCGAGGAGATCAACGGGTTCCCGGGCAGCAACGTCGGCGAGCTGATGGGCACCCCGCTGACGGCGCACTTCCTCGGCGGCTGCCCGATCGGCGCCTCGCCGCAGGAGGGGGTGGTCGACCCGTACCACCGGCTCTACGGGCACCCGGGCATCTCGGTGGTGGACGGCTCGGCGGTCTCCGCGAACCTCGGGGTCAACCCGTCGCTGACGATCACCGCGCAAGCGGAGCGGGCGATGTCCTACTGGCCGAACAACGGCGAGCGTGATCCGCGTCCGGAGCAAGGGGCGGCCTACACCCGCCTGGCGGCGGTGGAACCGGTCCGTCCGGCGGTGCCGAAGGAGGCCTTCGGGGCGCTGCGACTGCCGTTCCTGGCGGTACCGGAGGTTCCGCGGCGCACGGCGCCACCCGCCGAATAGCCGACGAACGACTTCGGTGGGCACCGCACTCCCCCTCCGAGCGCGGTACCCACCGAGGTACATGGGAGACCGGTGTGCGGGCCCGATGGTTGTACCGGAATCCGAGAATGTGGATGTGGTGTGCGTCACAGGGTGAGTGGTACAACCGGACAGGGCCTTCGCTGGTCAGGACCGGTATGAAAAAGCGCATCTCCCTGCTGGCGGCAACCGGCTTGGTGGCCGTCGGTCTGGCCGCCACCCCCGCGCACGCCGCGGATCCGGTGTTCACGCTCACCAGCCCGGCGGAGATCGGCCTGCACCCGCACCCCGGGCAGGACGGCCGGCCGCAGACGACCACGGTCGACTTCCGCGTCGAGAACGAGACCGGGAGCGTCTTCGACCGGCAGAGCACCTACACGATCGACCTGGGCGCCCTCAAGGGCGTCGTCGACGTGAAGCTCAACCAGGACCAGGCCGGGGACTGCTCCCTCGCCGCGACGACGGTCACCTGCAAGGACTGGGCGATCTGGACGCACGGGAGCGGGGTCGTGTCCCTGGACCTTGCCGCCGCCAAGGGCAGTAAGACCGGCGCGGTCGTCGACCTGACGATGACCGGCGCGGCAGAGGGCGCCACCTTCAAGCCCACCACGACCAAGGTCGAGGTCGGCGGGCCGGACCTGGTGATGGAGAAGGCCGCCCTCAAGGCGAAACTGACCCCGGGCCAGTCGCAGCCGCTTCCGATCGTCTTCGGCAACACGGGCACCGAGTCCGTCGACGGCGTGGCGCTGGAACTGCAGACCACGCACGGCATGGGCCTGGTCGAGGAGTACGACAACTGTGCCTACAGCGAGGACGACAGTGCCGGCCAGCCCTGGAACGTGGGCTGGGGCACGACGGTCTGCACCTTCGACAACGTGGTCAAGCCCGGCGAGGTCTATGAGATCGCCGACGCGCTGACCCTCGAGGCCGCTCCGCACGCCTTCATCGAGGGACTGCTCTACGGGGTGCACCAGGCCGGCGACCAGCCGAAGTCCACGCTGAAGTTCACCACGCCCCGTACGGGCAAGAAGCTGGGCCTCAAGGCACGCTCGGCCAAGGCCGCGCCGAACGCGGCGGACCTGGACCCGTGGAACAACCAGCACGAGTTCGACTTCGCGGTGAAGAACACCGCCGACCTGGTGAGCTCTGCCTCCTCCGCCGAGGGCAAGGCGGGCGAGACGGTCAAGGTGGAGCTCGGCTTCCGCAACGACGGTCCGGCCTGGGTCGCCTACCTCCGCTCGGGCGAGGACGTGGCCATGGCGGACATCGTGATCCCGGCCGGTGCGAAGGTCACCAAGGCTCCGGAGATCTGCAGGGCCACCACGGCCGATGGCGGCTACCGCGAGAAGCACTTGGGTGCCCCGCGCTACTTCTGCCCGACCACGCACGTCATCGGCGAAAAGCAGAAGTTCGGCTTCCCGTTCGAGCTGAAGATCGAGAAGGTCGTGGTGGACGCCACCGGCTCCGTCTCGGTCGGCGCCTGGTCCCCCGAGGGTGCCACGCCGCCCAGCTGGGACCCGAAGCACGCCAACAACAAGGCCGCCTTCGTGATCAACGGCAAGGGCGTCACGCCGACCCCGGCTCCGACCGCCGCGAGCCCCACGCCGACGGCTCCCACGAGCCCGACTGCCACGCCGGGTACGAGCACCACTCCGAGCCCGAGCCCGAGCGCCAGTACCGGTAACGGCAAGACGCCGAGCGGCGGCCTCGCCGAGACCGGCTCCACCGCCGGGCCGGTCCTGATCGCCGGGGCGATGCTCGTGGCCGCCGGCGGCGCTGTGTTCCTGGTGTTCCGCCGACGGGCCACCGGCCGCGCGTAACGGCGCAGGTCTGTGACGGGGAAACAGAAGAACGGCCGGTCCGGGGCGTCCCCCGGGCCGGCCGTCTTGTGTGGTGACCGGGCTGCTGTCCCCTGCCGTCCGGTCACATGAAGGAGCGAGGTCCCACGACGCACGCCCCGCAGAGGGGTGCGTCTCATCGCTCCAGCCAAGCCACGCGTGGTGCTGCGGTTCCGCACCTGGCTGGCACGGTCATCCGCATCAACGAAGGGTGCTGGGGGCGGTCACGGTCCGGACGGGTGACGAACAGGCGTCACGGCCACCGGCCGGGCCGCCGCCGCAGGCCCCGTACCGCCGTCACACCCGGCCCCGGCACAGCTCCAGCAGGATCATGGCGAGCGTGGTGCCGGGCTTGCCGAGGGCGTCGCTCCAGTGCCCCAGGACCTCCATCTCCCGGGACAGGTGCACCCGGCGCCCGCCCGAGCCGATCCGGGCCTCCTGGATGACGGTCGAGACGGCCATCCGCTCCTGGATCAGACCGATGATCCGGTCGTCGAGGGAGTCGATCCGCTCGCGGGAGTCGGCGATCAGCTGCTCGGGGGTGGTGGTGATCGTGGTCATGGCGGGTCTCCTGTCGATGGGGTCCGACCGGAGCGGGAACGCCAGAGCGCCCCGGTCCTGTCGGACCGGGGCGCTCTGGGAAGTCAGTGGCTCAAGCGAGCATCACGATGACCCATGGCGACCGGACCGGCCGGTGCCATAGGTAAAGAGGAAGCTCAGCTGCTTGCGCATGGAGGGATTATTACCCTCTGTCCCGCTCCGTGCCAAGCCGGTTCGGACAGTGAGACAAAGAGGGCTGTCCGTCCCCCGTTAGAATCGACAAAACAACCCCCTCTTCCGCCGGAAGGCCTGCCCCGTGCCAGAAGCCACCTTCGCCACCCACGACAGCGCTCCGGACACGGTGCTCGTCGTCGACTTCGGCGCCCAGTACGCGCAGCTCATCGCCCGCCGCGTCCGCGAGGCACGGGTCTACTCCGAGATCGTGCCCGCCACGATGCCCGTGGCCGAGATGCTCGCCAAGAACCCCAAGGCGATCATCCTCTCCGGCGGCCCGTCCTCCGTGTACGCGGAAGGGGCGCCCCAGCTCGACCGCGCGCTCTTCGAGGCCGGCGTTCCCGTCTTCGGCATGTGCTACGGCTTCCAGCTGATGGCGGTCACCCTCGGCGGCACCGTCGACAACACCGGCTCGCGCGAGTACGGCCGCACCCCGCTGGCCGTCTCCAAGGCCGGATCCACCCTCTTCGAGGGCACCCCCGAGAACCAGTCGGTGTGGATGTCCCACGGCGACGCCTGCTCCGCCGCCCCCGAGGGCTTCACCGTCACCGCGTCGACCGACGTCGTCCCGGTCGCGGCCTTCGAGAACGACGAGAAGAAGCTCTACGGCGTGCAGTACCACCCCGAGGTGATGCACTCCACGCACGGCCAGCAGATCCTGGAGCACTTCCTCTACCGGGGTGCGGGCCTGCAGCCCACCTGGACCACCGGCAACATCGTCGAGGAGCAGGTCGCGGCCATCCGCGAGCAGGTCGGCGACAAGCGCGCCATCTGCGGTCTGTCCGGCGGCGTGGACTCCGCGGTCGCCGCGGCCCTCGTGCAGAAGGCCATCGGCTCCCAGCTGACCTGCGTGTACGTGGACCACGGTCTGATGCGCAAGGGCGAGACCGAGCAGGTCGAGAAGGACTTCGTCGCCGCCACCGGCGTGCAGCTGAAGGTCGTCGACGCGCAGGAGCGCTTCCTGAACGCGCTGGCCGGGGTCTCCGACCCGGAGACCAAGCGCAAGATCATCGGACGCGAGTTCATCCGCGTCTTCGAGGCGGCGCAGCTGGAGATCCTCCAGGAGGACGGCCCGGCGGTGGCCTTCCTGGTCCAGGGCACCCTGTACCCGGACGTCGTCGAGTCCGGCGGCGGCACCGGCACCGCCAACATCAAGTCCCACCACAACGTGGGCGGGCTCCCCGACGACATCGAGTTCGAGCTCGTCGAGCCGCTGCGCCAGCTGTTCAAGGACGAGGTCCGGATGGTCGGCCAGGAGCTCGGCCTGCCCGCCGAGATCGTCCAGCGCCAGCCGTTCCCCGGCCCCGGCCTCGGCATCCGCATCGTCGGCGAGGTCACCAAGGAGCGCCTGGACCTGCTCCGCGAGGCCGACGCCATCGCCCGCCACGAGCTCACGGCGGCCGGCCTGGACCGCGAGATCTGGCAGTGCCCGGTCGTCCTGCTCGCCGATGTCCGCAGCGTCGGCGTCCAGGGTGACGGCCGTACGTACGGCCACCCGATCGTGCTGCGCCCCGTCTCCTCCGAGGACGCGATGACCGCGGACTGGACGCGCATGCCGTACGAGGTGCTCGCGCGGATCTCCACCCGCATCACCAACGAGGTGCCGGACGTCAACCGTGTGGTCCTGGACTGCACGAGCAAGCCCCCGGGCACCATCGAGTGGGAGTAGTCCCGCCCGACCGCCGTACGTGACGAGGCCGCCGCTCCCGCGCAGGGAGCGGCGGCCTCGCCGCGTGTATGGCCTCTTCGGCCGGTCGCCGGTACTTTGCGCCGCGACCTTGAAGGAGGGCCATGTCCGAGCAGCCGGCACGCACACGCGCACTCGTACCCGCACCCCCGCCCGTACCCGTCGAGCGGCTGGGCTTCGAGATGCCGCCGGTGTTCGCGACCGCCGGGGAGGAGCGCGCGCACCGCAAGGAACGGCTCGCCGGGGTACTGCGGCTGCTGGGGCGGCTCGGGTACGAGGACGGGGTGGGCGGGCACGTCACCGCCCGGGACCCGGAGTTCGAGGACTGCTACTGGGTGAACCCCTTCGGCCGGGCCTTCGGCGCGATCGGCCCCGACGACCTGCTGCTGGTCGACGGGGAGGGGCGGGTCCGGCAGGGGGAGCGCCGGGTCAACCAGCTGGCCTTCGCCGTGCACGCGGCCGTCCACCGGGCCCGGCCCGCCGTGGTGGCGGTCGTCCGCACGCAGGCCCCGTACGGCAGGGCGCTCGCCGCGCTCGGCGAACTGATCGCCCCCGTCACCCAGGAGGCCTGCGCCTTCTACGAGGACCACGCACTGCTCGACGCGTTCTTGGGCGGCGATGCCGCGGGCGGCGCGGACGCCGAACGGATCGCGGGCGCGCTCGGACCCTACAAGGCGCTGGTCCTGCGCAACCGAGGGCTGCTGACGGTCGGCGACTCGGTGGAGGCCGCCGCCTGGTGGTTCATCGCCGCGGAGCGGGCCGCGCAGGTCCAGCTGATCGCGCGGGCGGCCGGGAAAGCGGTGCTCATCAGCCACCACAGCGCGCTCGCGACCCGGGAGCGGTTCGGGTCCGATCTGGCGGCCTGGGTGAACTGCCAGCCGCTGCTGGAAGGTGTGGCGTCAACATCATGAACGGTTAATCACCTGCTCTGACATCGTGCGCAATCCGGAACACTGCCGCAGTGGTGCACAATTCGCTGGCATTGCACCGTAGTTCAGAGAGGCGGCACGTTCGTGGCTGTCCAAGAGATGTCCAGAGGTACCCATACCGCAGCTTGTACCTGCGAGGACTGCGCACGGGAGGGGCACCGACGCGCGGTCGCCGCGTTCCTGGAGAAGCGCGATGAGTTCGCCTCCGGCCAGGGGGTGCCGGCCGCAGTGGCCCACTCCCTCGGCGCCTCCCGCCAGTGGGTTTCCGACGAGCTGACCCTGTCGGCCCGGACGGTCGCCGACCGGGGCCGGGAGGCGGGCACCTCCTGGCTCTACCTGTTCTCCCGGCGGGCGGTCCTCGCCGTGTGGATCGCCGCGGGAGTGCTGCTGGTGGTCCAGGTCGCCGCCGCCCTCGGCACCGGCTGGTCCACGGCGCGCACCGCCGGGCTGCTGGCCGCACTCGTGCTGGCCGCCCTGCTGACGGTGGCGGCCCGCGCGCAGACGCTCCGGGGCGGACTGCTGGCCCCGCTCGTCGGCGAGGACAACCGGCTGTCCACCTCGAAGACGGTACCGAGCGCCTGGCTGGTGCTCACCGCCTTCGCGACGCTGCTGCCCGCGCTGCGTCTCGCCGCCTCCTCGCCCGGACCGCAGCGCCAGGCGCTGTACGAGGGGCTCGCGCTCGACCGGGCGCTGCCGCTGCTGGCGGTCCTCGGGCTGACTTCGGCGGTCGCGGTGCTGGTCCGCCGGGTGGTCTCCGTACGGATCATGGGGCAGCGGCTGCAGAAGCTGCCGGCCGACCGGCCGACCGGGGCCGACCTGCTCACGGACGACGCGGGCCGGGGCTCCTTCCCGGACGCCCAGTACGTGCTGGTCTCCACGGTGGTGCTGGGCTTCGCGGCGGTCTCGCTGGCCCGGTTCCCGGACCGGCTGCCGCGGCTGCCGTGGGCCCTGGCGCTGCTGGTGGCCCTGTCGGCGGCCGTGTACCTGGCGGCGAAGTACGCGGAGGGCAGCCGGCCGCTCGTGCTGTCGGTGGTGCGCAGACGCGAGCCCGGGGATCTGGACGCGGCGATCCGCCCCGGGGACGACATCGAGATCCGCGGAGTCGGCTTCGTCCCGCCCGGGGCTCAGACGCCGGAGATGCTGGCCCGACTGGTGGTCCGGGTGGGTGTCATCCATGTGCACGTACCGCTGGTCCCGGTGGCGGGCGGCTTCACCAACCCCTCCGACGCCGTACTGACCGTGCCGGTCCCGGCGGAAGTGGAACCGGGGCGCATCGAGATCCAGGTCGTCACCGCCGCGGGGGTGGAATCCAACCGGTGCACCATCGACGTGGCGGAGTGAAGCGGGTACACATGTCGCGTGATCCGAACTGACGTCCCCTCCGCCGCCCCCGCCGACGAGCCCTCAGGTCCGCGTGACCTGGGCGGCCTGCGCGCCCTCGCCGCCCGCCACGCGCTGCTGCCCCTGCGGATCTTCCTCGGCGTTACCTTCGTCTACGCGGGCCTGGACAAGCTGACCGACTCCGCGTTCCTCTCCGCCACCGGCGACGGCTCCATCGGCGATCTGATGCGGGGGGTGCGCGACACCTCGGCGATCCCGGCCCTGGTGGACCTGTCCCTGAAGGCACCCGTCGGCTTCGCCGTCGCCCTGGCCATCGGGGAACTCCTGGTCGGCCTGGGAGTCCTGGCCGGACTCCTGACCCGGATCGCGTCCGTCGGCGGGGCCCTGATCTCGCTCAGCCTGTGGCTCACCGTGTCCTGGGCGGTGACCCCCTACTACTACGGCAACGACCTGATCTACCTCGTGGCCTGGACCCCGCTGGTCCTCGCAGGGGCGCCCTACCTCTCGCTGGACTCGCTGATCCGCTCGCGCCGGTCGCGGCGCACGGCGTAGGTCACCAGCCCGGTGACGGCGGCGAAGGCGAGGCCGCCCGCCGTCATCAGGAGGACGAAGAACCAGGGCGGATCGGCCTGGCCGTCCGCGGCGAGGAGATAGAGCACCCCGGCAGCCAGCAGGACCAGTCCCGCGATCAGCCGTCCCGGCTGGAACTCATGACGCCGCACGAGCCACCTCCACCTGTCCCACACCCGTGCTCAGGTGCAATTCGATCGTGCCGCCCGCTTCGGTGCCCGGGGAGGGCTGCAGGGTCTCGGTCCGGGTCTCGCCGCCGTCCTTGATGCGTATCGAACCCCGGGGGTCGCCGGGCATCTGGATGTCTCCCAGCCGGACCTCGGCCTCGGTCGGCGCGGTGACCTCCCTCGGCAGGATCACCTTGAGCCGTCCCGCCTCGATCCGTGCGTGGACGGGCAGGGTGGTGCCCTTGGGCACGTCCAGTCGGCTCAGGTCCAAGGTGGCCACCGCGGTGTCCGCCGTGTACTGCGGCCGTACGTCGGCCACCGCGGCCGGCCGCCAGACGATCTCCTGCCAGTGGGTTCCGATCTCCTTGGGCAGCGCGACCGCCCCGGCCAGCAGTCCGGCCGTGATCACCGAGAGCAGTACGGTGCCGAAGCCGGTGCGGCCCTTGACCGAACTCACCGCGAGCCCCAGGCCGAAGACGGCGAGGGCGGCGGCGAAGCCGACCTGCAGCGCGTGGCTCAGGGTGCTGCCTTCCCAGACCGAGGCGGTGGAGAGGACCCCGGCCAGCAGGGCCAGCACGAACACCCGGCCGCCGATCCCGCCCCGCGGCTCCCTACGGACCCGCTTCCCCGACTCCGGGGCCCCGGCCTGGTCCCGGCCGGGGCCGGCGGGCACCGAGTCGTCGGGGCCCCACAGGTACCCGGTCGAGCCGACCGGGCCCGTGGTGCCGTCCTTGACCAGCGGGTCCCGCCACCAGGACGGCCCGCCGGGCGTCGGCGGCGCCTGCGTCTCGGGCGGCGCCGGACTGTGCGCCGTACGGTGCCCGGTGCGGGTCGCCGCCGGGTATACGAACTCCGCGCCCGGCGAGGCCTTCTCCTCGGGGGCGCCGGCGGCAGCGCTCCGCCGTCGCTGCGACCAGTACGCCGCGCCGCCCAGCGCCAGGACCACCAGGACGGAGAAGACCGCCAGCCCGCCGTTGTCCAGCATCGACAGGAACAGGGCGCAGCCCACCAGCGCGGCGAAGACCGCCGCCAGCGTCGCCCCCTCGACCCGGCCCGTCAGCAGCTTCTTCACCTCGCTGTCGTCCTCGCCCTCCTGGGGAAGCAGCAGCCACGCGAAGCCGTAGAAGATCAGACCGACGCCGCCGGTGACGGTCAGGACGCCGAGCACGATCCGGAAGATCAGCGGGTCGAGATCGAAGTACCGTCCCAGGCCGCCGCACACGCCCGCGAGCACCTTGTCGCGCTTGGCGCGGCGCAGGGGAGGGCGCTCGGCGAGCGGCGGCCCGGAGCCGGTGCTCGTGCCGGCCGCACTCGCGCCGGCCGCACTCGGGCCGGCTCCTGCGTCCGGCGGCGGGGAATCGTGTACTTCGGTCATGCCTACATGGTGGGGGTCCGCCGGCGCCGCGGGCATCCGGATCTACCCTGGCGCAACCCTGATATCCCCCCGAGAGAACTGGGGGGCTGCCCTGATGTCCCGGGCACCGGGGGCGTGTGACCATCGGTGACATGCCCGTAGCAGCCGCTCCCCGCACGCCGTACGCACCCGACTCCGACGAGACGCCGCAGCGCAAGCTCTACCGCAGCGCCGACGGCCGGATGCTCGGCGGAGTCGCGCGCGGCCTCGCAGGGCACCTGGGCCTGCCCGTCGTCTGGGTCCGGCTCACCTTCCTCGGCCTGTTCATGTGGGGCGACGGCCTCGGCGTACTGCTCTACGCCGCGTTCTGGGTCTTCGTACCGCTAGGCGTCGGGGGCCGTAGCGGCCACCGCTCCTACTTCGACACCCTCCCCGACGGAACCCGCCGGCTGCGCAAGCCCGAGCGGGGCCAGATCGTCGCGCTGATCGCACTCTGCGTCGGCGCGGGCATCTTCATCTCCAAGGTCCAGGTCGGCGGCAGCTCCGGACGGTACGTGTGGCCGACCCTGCTCGTCGGGGCCGGCGTGGTCCTCGTCTGGCGCCAGGCCGACAACGCCCGCCGCGCCCACTGGAACGCCGCTGCCGGCCGGCACGCCCGGCTCCTGCAGTTCGCCCGCGCACTCGCGGGCGTCGCCCTGGTCGGCGTGGGCCTGACCGTCTTCATCGTGGTCCGCGGATCCGCGGCCCAGCTGGGCAACGTGCTGACCGCCACCCTCGCCGTCCTCGTCGGCGTCGCCCTCCTGGCAGGACCCTGGCTGATCCGGATGACCCAGGACCTCTCCGAGGAGCGCCTGATGAGGATCCGCGCCCAGGAGCGCGCCGAGGTGGCCGCCCACGTCCACGACTCCGTGCTGCACACCCTCACCCTGATCCAGCGCAACGCCGAGGACGTCGGGGAGGTGCGCCGCCTGGCCCGGGCCCAGGAGCGGGAACTGCGCAACTGGCTGTACAAGCCCGAGGGCACCGGCAAGGACGAGGGCGAGGAGCCGACGACACTGGCCGACGCCGTGAAGAAGACCGCCGCCGAAGTCGAGGACCACCACGGGGTCCAGATCGAGGTGGTCGTCGTCGGCGACTGCCCCCTAGACGAGAGGCTGTCCGCACAGATGCAGGCCGCGCGCGAGGCGATGGTCAATGCCGCCAAGTACGGTGGCGACGGCGGCCCCGTCCAGGTGTACGCGGAGGTGGAGGGCCAGAAGGTGTTCGTGTCCGTACGGGACCGCGGACCGGGCTTCGACCTCGACGCGGTACCGGACGACCGGATGGGCGTACGAGAATCGATCATCGGCCGGATGCAGCGCAACGGCGGGACCGCGCGGCTGCGGTCCGCGCCCGACGGCGGCACGGAAGTCGAGCTGGAGATGGAGAGGGCGGCGAAAGCAGCATGACCGAGGACAGCGCGATCACCGGCGGCGAGACCAGGCGGGTCCGGGTGGTGCTCGTCGACGACCACCGGATGTTCCGCACGGGGGTGCAGGCCGAGATCGGCGAGACCGAGCGGACCGGCATCGAGGTCGTCGGAGAGGCGGCCGACGTGGACCAGGCCGTCACCGTCATCACCGCCACCCGGCCCGAGGTGGTGCTCCTCGACGTGCACCTGCCCGGTGGCGGCGGCGTGGAGGTGCTGCGCCGCTGCGCCCCGCTGATGGGCGCGGTCGAGGACCCGGTACGGTTCCTGGCGCTGTCCGTGTCGGACGCCGCCGAGGACGTCATCGGGGTCATCCGGGGCGGCGCCCGCGGCTATGTCACCAAGACGATCACCGGCACGGACCTGGTGGATTCGGTCTTCCGCGTCCAGGACGGGGACGCGGTGTTCTCGCCGCGGCTGGCGGGCTTCGTGCTCGACGCCTTCGCCTCGACGGATGCCCCGCCGGTGGACGAGGACCTCGACCGCCTCACCCAGCGCGAGCGCGAGGTGCTGCGGCTGATCGCGCGCGGGTACGCGTACAAGGAGATCGCCAAGCAGCTCTTCATCTCGGTCAAGACGGTGGAATCCCACGTCTCGGCGGTACTGCGCAAGCTCCAGCTGTCCAACCGCCACGAGCTGACCCGCTGGGCGACGGCCCGCCGGCTGATCTGACCACGGCCGGGGCGGCGATGTGATGGAGGCCGCAGGCGCCCCGGTCGCCCGGGGCGCCGGGCACGGCCCTCTTCCATGCCGTGATGAGCTTGACCGGGACCCCCTTCTTCGCCACGGCGATCGTGCTGACCGCGCCGTCGCGGTCCTCCTCCCCCTGCTGCTGTGGAGCAGGGCTCGCGGCCCGGCCGCCGTGCGCGTCGCCACCCGCGCCTCGATGGTGGTGTTCACCCAGGTCACCGCCATCGCGCTGGTCTTCACCGGGATGAACCGCGAGATGGACTTCTACACCTCCTGGGGCAATCGCGCACCCCGACCGCTGCAGCGCGGGCGTTTCCCTGTCCGGCTACAACGATCCGGGCCGGGAACCCTCCTCGCTGGTCGCCCAGGACCCGCGGAAGCGCCTCGCGCACCACCTGAAGAGCGTGCTCGGATGTCGGGGTCCGAACAGGACGGCTACCTGTCCGCCCTGGACCTCAAGGCCCCTCGGGCAGAGCCCGACGCAGGTGCACGCGGAGGAGGTGCCCGGAGGACACAACCTCGGCGCGTGGTCCAAGCAACTGCCGCAGACCTTCGAGTGGTTGAGCAAGGCGGTCAAGAACCCGTGGCGCGGCCGGGGCCCCGGCCCGGAACCGGGCGTGCGCTCAGGCGGGCCGGGAGGCTCCTGCCCAGGGCATCGAGTCCACCGGCGCGACGCGGACCGTGGATCCGGGCCGCGGGGCGTGGATCATCTGGCCGTTGCCGATGTACATGCCGACGTGCGTGACGCCGGAGTAGAAGAACACCAGGTCGCCGGGGGCCAGCGCGTCGCGCGAGATCCGCTGTCCCGCATTGATCTGCGTGTAGGTGGTGCGCGGCAGCGACACCCCGGCCGCCCGCCAGGCCGCCTGGGTCAGGCCCGAGCAGTCGAACGATCCCGGGCCCGTCGACCCCCACACGTACGGCTTGCCGATCGCCCCGTACGCGAACGCCACCGCGCGGGCCGCGCGCGAGCCGTCGGAGGGCGGCGGAGCCTGGGTGGCGGGGCCGCTGCGGGCGGGGCCGCTCGGGGCGGGGCCGGCCGACTGCGCCTCGTAGGCCGCCCGTTCCTCGGCCGTCAGCTTGGCCAGCAGCCGCCGCGCGGCCGTCAGCTTCCCCTCGATCTCGGCCTTGTGGCCCGCTAGTTCGCCCTGCCGGGCGCGCAGGTCGGCGAGGCGTCCGGCGGCCTGCTCCTTGAGCTCTCCGACCTCCTCGAGCCCCCGCCGCACGGACGAGATCTCGGCCGCGTTGCGGTTCCCGGCTCGGGTGATGAGGGCGGCCCGGTCCAGGTACTCCTGCGGATCGGCGGACATCGCCAGCTGTACGGCGGCGCCCAGCGTGCCGCTGCGGTACTGGGTGGCGGCCAGCGAACCGAGCGCACTGCGGGCCGTGTTGAGCTGGTCGGTCTTGCGGGCGGTCTCGTCCCGCAGCCCGCCGAGTGCGCGCTGCGCCTCGTCGGCCTTCTCCTTCGCCCCGTTGTACTGGTCCGTCGCGGCTTCGGCCTCCTCGTAGAGCCGGTCCATCTCCGCCTTCACCTGCGAGGGAGTCGGCTGCGGATCGGCGTGCGAGGTGCCTTCGAACGCGGTGGCGGTGGCAGCGCCCGCGAGGGCGAGGGTGGCGGCGGTGGTACGTACGCTGCTCCGTGCCGTGCCGCCTGAGAGCGGGCGCTGCCTGGGCTTTCGATGACTGGCCACGAGGGCCTCACGTCCTTCCTCCGTCGGTGCTTGGAGGAGGACGTTAGACCCGAAGGTAACGGTCAGATGTCGAGATGATCGAAAGTGGCCGGACGCGACCGGACCTGGCTGGTCGGGCGTCCATCCATGGCCGTCCGGTGTCAGTGCCAGAGAACGGCGATGAAGATATTGACCACGGTCAGTCCGCCGACCGCCCCGAACAGGGCCTTCTCCACGTGCTCCTCGTCGCGCTTGACGTAGACGATCGCCAGGACCACGAACAGGATCGCGAGCTTCACGCCGATCTTGATGTTGTTGACGGCGCTGCCGTCCATCTCGCGGAAGCCGACCAGCAGGACACCGGTGACGAGCATGGTCAGCGCGCCGTGCAGCATCGCGGGCACGAAGCGGGCGGTGCCGGCGCTCATCGCCTTCATCTGGGTCAGGAAGCCGCCGAGCAGCGAGGCGATCCCGATGATGTGCAGGCCGAGGAAGACGCTGACGAGTACGTTCATGGCGTCGAGCGTAGGTGGTGGCTATCCGCGGACCGCGGTCGGGCGGGCGAAGACGACCACGTTGCCGTCGTAGCCGTCCCGCTTCGAAAAATACCCCTCGACCTGCGCCTGCCGGTGCAGCTCGTCCACGCGGGTCCGTACCTCCTCCACCGAGGGGCGGGGCGCGGCGGGCGCCGCCGCGGCCTGGTGGGGGAGGAGCAGCCCCAAGGAGGACAGTGCCGCGGTCGTGACGACCGCGGCGGGGGCGTTCGGATGTCTTCGGGTGCGCGGCTGGCGGTGGTGGGGGGAGGGGTGGGACGAGGGGAATCCGTACGTGGACACGGGCCGGCACCTCCTTCCGGTTGGCGGAGCACGCTAGCGGTGGAGGGGGCGCCCAGGAAGGGGGCGGGCACGGTCCGCAGGGCATATGCCGCCCAATTTTCCGAGGGCGGGACCGGCTGTCGGTCCCGCCCTCTAAACTCGTCAATGCGATGAGCAGCCTCTTTGACGACAGCTTCCTGGCCGACCTCTCCTCCTCCGAAGAGGTCCCACCGCCGCCCGAGGACCACGCCGCCCCCGAGGCGGACGCGGACGACCTCTTCGGGGGCCGGTTCGACGTGGCCGACGGCAGTGGGGGGCGCGGGGACGCGTACTACCGGGACGGCGCCCCCAGGCCCGTCATCGACCCGGTCGCGCTCCTGCACGGGCTGAATGCGGAGCAGCGCGCCGCCGTGGTGCACGCGGGCTCCCCGCTGCTCATCGTCGCCGGCGCCGGATCCGGCAAGACGCGCGTGCTCACGCACCGCATCGGCCACCTGCTGGGCGCCCGCGGGGTGCACCCCGGCCAGATCCTGGCGATCACCTTCACCAACAAGGCCGCCGGTGAGATGAAGGAGCGTGTCGAGGGCCTGGTCGGCCCGCGCGCGAACGCCATGTGGGTCTCCACCTTCCACAGCGCGTGCGTCCGCATCCTGCGCCGCGAGTCGAAGCGGCTCGGTTTCACCTCGTCCTTCTCGATCTACGACGCGGCCGACTCGAAGCGCCTGATGGCGCTCGTCTGCCGCGACCTGGACCTGGACCCGAAGAAGTTCCCGCCGAAGGCCTTCAGCGCCAAGATCTCGAACCTGAAGAACGAGCTCATCGACGAGGACGCCTTCGCCGGGCAGGCTGTCGACGGTTTCGAGAAGACCCTCGCCCAGGCGTACGCGATGTACCAGGGGCGGCTGCGCGAGGCCAACGCCCTCGACTTCGACGACATCATCATGACCGCGGTCCACCTGCTCCAGGCGTTCCCGGACGTCGCGGAGCACTACCGGCGCCGCTTCCGGCACGTGCTGGTCGACGAGTACCAGGACACCAACCACGCCCAGTACACGCTGGTGCGGGAGCTGGTCGGCACCGGCTACCCGGACCTGCCCCCCGCCGAGCTGTGCGTCGTGGGTGACGCCGACCAGTCGATCTACGCCTTCCGCGGCGCGACCATCCGCAACATCCTCCAGTTCGAAGAGGACTACGCGGACGCCACGACGATCCTGCTGGAGCAGAACTACCGCTCCACCCAGACGATCCTGTCCGCGGCCAACGCGGTCATCGAGCGCAACGAGAACCGCCGCGCGAAGAACCTGTGGACCGAGGCCGGCAGCGGGGCCGGCATCACCGGCTACGTCGCGGACACCGAGCACGACGAGGCGCAGTTCATCGCCGACGAGATCGACCGGCTGACGGACGCGGGCGACGCGAAGGCCGGCGACGTCGCGATCTTCTACCGGACCAACGCCCAGTCCCGCGTGTTCGAGGAGATCTTCATCCGCGTCGGACTGCCCTACAAGGTCGTCGGCGGCGTCCGGTTCTACGAGCGCAAGGAGGTCCGCGACGTCCTCGCGTACCTGCGCGTCCTGTCGAATCCCGAGGACAACGTTCCGCTCAGGCGGATCCTGAACGTACCCAAGCGCGGTATCGGCGAGCGCGCGGAAGCGATGATCGACGCACTCGGCATGCGCGAGAAGATCACCTTCCCGCAGGCGCTGCGCCGGGTCGACGAGGCCTTCGGCATGGCCGCCCGCTCGACCAACGCCGTCAAGCGCTTCAACGTGCTGATGGAGGAGCTCCGCACCATCGTCGACTCGGGCGCCGGCCCGGCGGTGGTCCTGGAAGCGGTCCTGGAGCGGACGGGCTACCTCGCCGAACTCCAGGCGTCGACCGACCCGCAGGACGAGACGCGCATCGAGAACCTCCAGGAACTCGCCGCCGTGGCACTCGAGTTCGAGCAGGCGCGGGAAGCGGCTGCGGCGGAGGCCGCCGAGAACGGCGCCCCGCCGGTGGGCCCAGGAACCCTCGCGGAGTTCCTGGAGCAGGTCGCGCTTGTTGCCGACTCCGACCAGATCCCGGACGAGGACACCGACGGCAACGGGGTCATCACCCTGATGACCCTGCACACCGCCAAGGGCCTCGAATTCCCGGTGGTCTTCCTGACCGGCATGGAGGACGGGGTCTTCCCGCACATGCGCGCGCTGGGCCAGACCAAGGAACTGGAGGAGGAGCGGCGCCTCGCCTACGTCGGCATCACCCGGGCGCGCGAGCGGCTGTACCTGACCCGCTCCTCGATGCGCAGCGCCTGGGGCACCCCCTCGTACAACCCGCCGTCGCGGTTCCTGGAAGAGATCCCGGCCGAGTACCTGCAGTGGAAGCGGACGGGCGCGGCGCAGAAGCCGGCGGGCCCGATGCGGACCTCGGGCTCGGGGTACGGGTCCGGGGGCTCGGGCGGGTCGAAGTCCTCGTTCGGCACCTCGCCGGAGTCCTTCCTGTCCTCGTCGCGTACGAAGTCGGGCCCGTCCGGGTTCGCCACGCGGCGGGCCTCCGACAAGCCGGTCATCGCGCTGGTGGTCGGGGACCGGGTCACGCACGACCAGTTCGGGCTCGGCACGGTCATGGAGGTCAGGGGAGCGGGCGCGGACGCGCAGGCCACCATCGACTTCGGGGACGAGAAGCCGAAGCGGCTCCTGCTGCGGTACGCGCCGGTGCAGAAGCTGTAGCGCGCGGGACTTCGGGGCCGTGGGACTTCGGGACCGCGTGACCCGCGGGGCGGTCGGGCCGGGGCCGGCTGCGGCCCGGGCCGGGCGACGCCGCCCGGGGCGCTCGGTTCTCGGTGCTAGTTCGGGTTCAGGCCGTGGGCGCGCAGCCACGCCTGGGGGTCGACGGGAGAGCCGCCGCCCGGCCTCACCTCGAAGTGGAGGTGCGGGCCGGTGGAGTTGCCGGTGTCGCCGGAGTACGCGATCACATCGCCGGCCTTGACCTTGCCGGACCGGATCTTGGCGCTGCTGAGGTGGCAGTACCAGGTCTCGGTACCGTCGGGCGCGGTCAGTATCACCATGTTGCCGTAGGCGCTGTTGAACTGGCTGCGCACGGTGCCGTCGGTGGCGGCCATGACCGAAGTCCCGTAGCCCACCGGGAAGTCGATGCCGGTGTGCACGGACATCCAGTTGACGCCCGCCTGGCCGAAGCCGGCGCTGAGGCCGTGCCGGGAGACGGGGAGGGCGAACTTGGGGCGGGCCGCTTCCTTGGCCGCCGCCTCCTCCGCCTTCTTCTTCTTCTCCTCGTCCTGGCGCAGGCGCAGGTCGATGCGTTCCTGGGTGCGGCTCGCACGGTCCGCGAAGTCGCCGGCGTCGGCGCTGAGGGCGGTGAGCTGCGTGTCGAGCTTGCTGTTCGCCGCGACCGGCTTGATGGAGGCCGGGTCGGGCGCGGCCAGGGTGGTGGTCTCCTCGGACGGCTTCTCCGTACCGGTGAGGCCGCCCACGGAGGCGGCGGCGACACCCGCGACGCCCATCACGCACGCCGAGGGAACGGCCACGGTCAGCAGCGCGGAACGCTTGGCCGGGGAACGGCGGCGGGTGTTGGCACCGGCCTTGCCGGCGCTCGCCTTGGCGACGGACTTGGAGCCGGACCCGGAAGCGGACCTGGAGCCGGCGCGGCGCGAGGGGCGCGGCTCGGCCGGTGCGGCCGGGGTGACGGGCATGGCCTGGGTGGGGAGCTCGTGCACCTCGGCATCCGTGCCGTCGGCGGGGAGGAACTCGAAGACAGCGGTCTCGGTGTAGGCCGCCTCGGGCGAGGTCTCGGCGTAGGCCTCGTACCCGTAGTCGTAGGCGTACTGCTGCTCCTGGGCCGGCTCCGGGGCCTGCTCCTGAGCCGGGACCTGGCCGTGGACCTGTCCCTGCTGCTCGTAACCGGCATACGCGTAGGTCTGCTCGGAGGCCGTGTTCCAGGCGGTGGCGTCGTAGGTGCCGGTCTCGGTCCCGTAGCCCGGGACCGACCAGTGGCCGGTCTGCTCGGCGGAGGTGTCGTATCCGAAGGCGGTGGCCTGGTAGTCCAGGGAGACACCGCCCTGGACGGGGACGGACGCGAGATAGCCGTCGTAGCCGTCTACGGGCTGCTGGGGGTAGCCGTTCTGGGGGGCGGTCCAAGCCGTGGTGTCGTACGAGCCGGTGTCGTAAGAACCGTAGGCGGCGCCGTAGTTGTAGCCCTGACCCTGCGTTTCATAGGGTGTGAACCCTGAACCGCCAGCGAAAGTGGTGGTGGAGAGGCCGTCATACCCGAAATCGGGGTACTGGCCCGACGTGGGGCGGTCGTTCACCAACTTCTCTTTCGCCTCGGCAGCGGGGGGCCTGGGTGGCCGAGGAATGTGGGGTCCTCGGAGGAGAGCAGTGGCGTGACTGTACCCGGCGGTTACACGCAACGACAATCTTCGGCGGGATTTGTCCTCAGCGGAACCGGGCATTCAGCCGTCTTTCGGCCCCCTGAAAACCGACCCTTGGCCTTGAGTTCGAAACGTGTTCGACTGGAGTGGCGGTTGGAGTGCCGGTTGGAGTGCCGGTGGGGATGCCGATCGGTTGCCGGTCAAGCGACGGAAGCGGCGCCGGGGTGCGGGCGTGCGATCGGCGCGGGTCCGTCGAGGGTGCGCCGGACCGCCGCGATGACCGTGGGGTGCGCGGGCAGGGCGAGATGTCCGATACCTGTGACCTGTACGTTCTCCACGAGCAGGTCCGGGTGTTCGATACGGGCCGTCCCGGCCGGGTCCATCAGCTCGTCGAACTCGCTCCAGAACGCCACGCATCGGGTTCGGCAGCCCGGCGCGGGCGCGCGCAGCTCGGTGAGCACCTCGGAATCCGGGCGCATCTGCCGGACCAGGGGGTGCGCGTCCATGAAGGGGGCCACGCGGGTACCCGAATGCGGGGTCCCGAGCGTGACGAGCGTGCGGACGCGCGTGTCGCCGCCGAGGCGCTGGACGTAGTAGCGGCCGACCAGTCCGCCGAGGCTGTGCCCCACCAGATCCACCCGGTCCTGCCCCGTGCGCTCGCACAGATCCTCGACGCGGCGGGCGAGGTGCCGGGCGGTGACGCGCAGGTCGCGGGTGAAGGGGGAGTAGTTGTAGGTCTCCACCTGCCGCCGGCCGCAGGCCCCCAGGGCGCGGCGCAGCAGGACGAAGACCGAGCGGTTGTCGGTGAACCCGTGGAGCAGGAGCACCGGCGGGCGCTCGCGCCCGCGCTCGTGCCCGCGCTCGTGCGGGGCGGCGGCGGACCGCTCCGGCAGTACTCCGGTCGGGTAGAGCAGGAGATGCCCGCCGAGCACGATCGCTTCCAGTACGCCGGCCCGCAACGCGGCTCCGGACATGGACAGCCCCATGGGCGGCCTCCCCCCTACTGCCGTCACGGGAGGCGTCCGACCGCTCCGTGCCGTGCGGCTGTCGGCGCGGAGCGGCGGCACGCCATCCCACGTGTGATTTCCCCCTCGTGGTTGACCGCGAAACGGGGGTGTGCGCGATGCTGTACTTAACGTTCGTTCACTCGGGAGGCAGTGCGATGGGTGTGACCGGTCCGATCCGTGTGGTGGTGGCGAAGCCGGGCCTGGACGGCCATGACCGAGGCGCCAAGGTGATCGCGCGGGCCCTGCGGGACGCGGGCATGGAGGTCATCTACACCGGCCTCCACCAGACCCCCGAACAGATCGTCGACACCGCGATCCAGGAGGACGCCGACGCGATCGGACTGTCGATCCTGTCGGGCGCGCACAACACGCTGTTCGCGCGCGTCCTGGAACTCCTCGCGGAGCGCGATGCGCAGGACATCAAGGTCTTCGGCGGCGGCATCATCCCGGAGGCGGACATCGCTCCGCTGAAGGAGAAGGGCGTGGCCGAAATCTTCACCCCGGGCGCGACGACCACGGCGATCGTCGACTGGGTCCGCGCCCACGTACGCCAGCCGGTGTAGCCGGCGCCGTCATCGCTGTTTCCGGGAGTCGGCCCCGGGACGGTGGGGCTGGGTTGCCCAGAGGGCAACCCAGCCCCACCGTCATTTGAGGCGCGGCGTCCGGGGGGAGCCCCCGGGGCCGCGGTCGCGACCCGGGCCCGGCGGGTCAGGGCGAAGCCCTGGGAACGGGCCAAGGGAGGGCAGGGGGCAGCCCCGCAGGACAGCTTGGTCACGTCCGAGGCTGCCCGCTCACGGCCAGGGCTGCCCGCTCACGTCCGAGGCTGCCCGCTCACGGCCAGGGCCGCCCGCGCAGGATCAGCGCGGCGGAGTCAGCTCCGCGTGCATGGCCGCCCGAAGCCGAAGGGTGGCGACCAGCCGCTGAAAGGCCTCCGCCCAGTAGGCCGCCGCACCCCCCTCTTCCACCGGCTCCGCCGCCAACGCATCGAGCCGCCCCGCCTCCCCGGGATCGAGGCACCGCTCCGCCAGCCCCATCACCCCGCTGAAGCTCCAGGGATAGCCGCCCGCCTCCCGCGCGGAGTCCAGCGCCTCGACCACCGCCCGCCCCAGTGCCCCCGCCCACGGCACCACGCACACCCCGAGGAGCTGGAACGCCTCCGACAGCCCGTGTGCGCGTATGAACTCCGCTATCCACGAAGCCCGTTCCTCCTCGCCGAGGATCGACAGGAGCTTCGCCCGCTCCGCCAGCGACGCCGTCGCCGGGCCCGCCGCGGGCGGTGCGGACGCCGAGCCGAGCAGGGCCTGCGACCACGCGGGGTCGCCCTGCCGCACCGCCGCCCGGCACCAGGCCGCGTGCAGTTCCTCCGCCCAGCCCTCGGCCACCGGCAGCGCCACGATCTGCGCCGGCCCGAGCCCCCCGAACCGCTCCCGCCAGCACGACAGCGGTGCGGACTCCACCAACTGCCCGAGCCACCAGGCCCGCTCCCCGCGCCCGGCCGGCGGCCGCTTGACCACGCCGTCGCGCAGCATCCCCGCATCGCACTCGGCCGGCGGTGTCACCCCTTCCGGGCCGACGCAGGCCAGTGCCCGCTCCGCCATCCGCCCGGCCAGCGCCGAGGTCGGCAGCGCCGACAGCAGTTCGGCGGCGGTCGCCCGGACATTGCGGCTGCGGTCGCCCAGCGCACCCTCCAGGAACGGCTCGTCACCCGCGGACAGCCCCACCCGCAAGGAATCGAGGAACATCAGCCGGTCCTCGGCCCGCTCGGTGCTCCACGTGGTCGCCAGCAGCCGGGGCCCGGCAGCCGCCTCATGGGCCCGTACGAGGCCGAGCAGTGCGACCCGCTCCGCGAACAGCCCCTCCTGCCACAGCCGTTCCACCCCTTCCGCGTCCTTCGCGTCGGGCAGTTCGCCGGCGCCCCCCGACCCCCCGCGCAGTGCGAACCGCCAATCCGGATTGAGCCGGGCCAGCCACAGACCGCGCGCCCCGGCCAGGACCAGCGCCTGTGGCCGCAGGTCGCTTCGGGCCCGCGCGACGTCCAGCAGTGCGGGCAGCAGAGAGGACGGCGCCCGGTACCCGTACTGCCCGGCGGCGGCCAGCCACTGCGGCAGCAGCTCCGTCAGGTCCGGGGCGGCCCCCCGCCGCCCGCTGCCACCGCCCGTACTCGCCCGGCCCGCCAACAGCTGTGCGAGCCGCCGCCGGGCAGGCTCCGGCGGTTCCGGACGCGGGTCGTGCGGCGCGGGCCCGGGCCGGGGACCCGCCTCGGCGGGTCTCAGCCCGGCCCGGCGCCGTACCGTCTGCACGGCCGCGGCCCCGAGCAGGGCTTCGGGGCTGCCCCGGCGCCGCTCGGTACCCAGGAGCGCGGAGGCCACCAACTCCTCCCAGCCCGCGTCCCCGTAGGCCCTTCCCACCGCCCCGTGCGCCGTTCCGCCCGTCGTTTCCGGTGTCGTGTCCGTCGTCGTGCCCATCGGATCCCCTCCCTCTTTCCTTCGTGTGGCGTGCCGTGTGCGGTGCTCCGGTCCCGCCCCCTCCGCGGGACCGGAGCAGCTCGATCTCCCTGTGGCACACGGCCGTGCCTACGGCCTCAACTGGCGTGGTTGTCGTCCACGAAAGCCCCCCGGCTCAGTCGTTTTTCGATTACGTCGGCGCCCCCGCGCCGCCGCCTTCCCCTGCGCCCGCTCAGCCCAGCACCACCGGCTCCGGTGAGTCCGGCTGCCAGGCCGTCAGCGGGGTGAATCCGCGGTGTCCGCACTCTCCGAACACCGTCAGCGGCCCGCCCCCCGAAAGAGCGGCCAGCTGCCACAGCCCGGTCCCGGGCCGGCTCCCGGACCCGGTCAGGGGCACGGGCAGGGCGGACGTCCCTTCCGCATCCGCCAATTGCCATGCCGCCGAGTCCTGTTGATCCCCCTGTCGTCCCCCTTGTCGTTGTCCCGGTATCGGCACCACCGGGCCGAGCACCACCGGCCAGGACTCCAGCCAGGGGTCCTCGCGCAGTGCCGCGCCGTACGCCTCCAGTGCCGCGCCCGTGCTCATGCCGGTCGGCGCGGTCCGGCTCGGCGAGGCCGGCCCGAACCTCTCCCCGAGGTCCGCGCGCAGCCCCGCCGATCCGGGCCGGAAGCGGGCTTCCGCCTCCAGTGCCAGTCCGACGGGCAGTGCCAGCCCCGGCGGTCGCCCGGGCGGGCCGAAGTCCAGGACCAGGGCAGGCCGCCCGCTCGCCAGCCCGCGCAGCCAGATCCGGCGGGTGGTGAGACGGCCGTCCGGTGACGCCGTGTCGTACTGGGCCAGCACGAGCCAGTGGTCCCGTACGGCCTCGCCCTCCGTCTGGGGCTGCAGTCCCAGACGGCTGCGGACCGTCGAGGCCAGCGGCTCCGCAAGTCCGGAAACCCCCAGCCAGGCCCGGTCCAGCAGGTGCAGGAGCGCGGCCTCCTCCAGCATCCGGGCGGGCCAGCCGGTGCCGCAACTGGGTATCGTCCCCAACTCCCTTACCCGTGCGGCCAGTCCCGGCGCCTGGGCGTCGACCATCCGGGCGGCGGTCTCCTCCCAGCCCGCGTATCCCGCCCGCTCCTGGCCGGCGAGGCCGCCGCGCACCAGGTCGGCAAGCCGCTGTTCCAGCTCGGTGACGCCCGCTCCGATCCTGGCCGCCCGCCGCTCGGCCCGCTTGCGGGCCCCCTCCGCGTCCGCCGGCCCGGAGCGGCCGGAGCGATCGGCAGCGGGCCGCGCGGCTTTCGCCGCCCGCTCCGCGAGCCACTCGCCCGCCCAGTCCGGAGCGCCGGTCGGATCGCCGGCCGGAGCCCCGGCCGGATTGCCCGCCGGGGCGTCGAGTCCCTCCGCCGCCCAGAGCAGCAGCAGGCCCAGTGCGTGCTTGCACGGGAACTTCCGGCTCGGGCAGGAGCACTTGTACGCCGGCCCGGACAGGTCGACGACCGTCCGGTACGGCTTGCTGCCGCTGCCCTTGCACAACCCCCACACCGCACCGGAAGCGGAACCTCCGGTCTGTGACCACGGCCCCGCCCCGCCGAGTCTGGCCCCCGCCTTGCGTGAGGCGCCGTCAGGAGCCAGAGCCAGTACCTGTTCCGCTGTCCAGCGAACCCCGTGCTCAGTCATGTGTCCCACCGTAGAGACTCCCACTGACAATCGCTCTGACCTGCAACAACGCCTCTTTCGGGGCCCGTTGTCAGTGGTCGGGTGCATCGTGGTGTCAGCAGTCGGAAGCGGCTGCTGAGCATTGGAGGGGGACCATGGCAACGACCGGGAACGAGACCACCGACGAGGCGCTGCGACCGCACGCCGAAGACGCCTTCGCGCACGAACTGAAAGCCCTGGCGGCCGCCGACGACCGGCCCCGCCCGGCCCGCTGGAAACTCTCCCCGTGGGCCGTGGCCACGTACCTGCAGGGCGGCACGCTCGCCGACGGCACCGTCATCACACCCAAGTACGTCGGCCCGCGCCGAATCGTCGAAGTCGCCGTCACCACCCTCGCCACCGACCGCGCGCTACTGCTCCTGGGAGTGCCCGGCACCGCCAAGACCTGGGTGTCGGAACACCTCGCCGCCGCCGTCAGCGCGGACTCCACGCTCCTCGTCCAGGGCACCGCCGGCACCCCCGAGGAGGCGGTCCGCTACGGCTGGAACTACGCCCGCCTCCTCGCCCACGGCCCGAGCCGCGAAGCGCTCGTACCGAGCCCGGTCATGCGGGCCATGGCCGAGGGCATGACCGCCCGGGTCGAGGAGCTCACCCGTATCCCCGCCGATGTCCAGGACAGCCTCATCACCATCCTGTCCGAGAAGACACTCCCGATACCGGAGCTCGGCCAGGAGGTGCAGGCCGTACGCGGTTTCAACCTCATCGCCACCGCCAACGACCGCGACCGCGGGGTCAACGAGCTGTCGAGCGCGCTGCGCCGCCGCTTCAACACCGTCGTCCTGCCGCTGCCCGCCACCGCCGAGGCCGAGGTCGACATCGTCGCCCGCCGCGTCGACCAGATGGGCCGCGCCCTCGACCTGCCCGCCGCCCCGGAGGGCCTGGAGGAGATCCGCCGCGTCGTCACCGTCTTCCGTGAGCTGCGCGGCGGAGTCACCGACGACGGGCGGACGAAGGTCAAGTCACCCAGCGGCACCCTGTCCACCGCCGAGGCCATCTCGGTGGTCACCGGCGGTCTCGCCCTGGCCGCCCACTTCGGGGACGGCGTACTGCGCGCCTCCGACGTGGCCGCGGGGATCCTCGGGGCCGTCGTGCGGGACCCGGCCGCCGACCAGGTCGTCTGGCAGGAGTACCTGGAGACCGTGGTCCGCGAGCGCGACGGCTGGAAGGACTTCTACCGGGCCTGCCGTGAGGTGACGGCATGAGCCCGGGGACTCCGGGCCCGGACATGGGTCCGCTGCTGCTGGGCGTACGGCACCACGGGCCCGGCTCGGCCCGTGCGGTGCGGGCCGCCCTGGACGCGGCGCGGCCGGCCGCGGTGCTGATCGAGGGGCCGCCGGAGGCAGACGTCCTGCTGCCACTGGCCGCCGACCCGGCGATGCGGCCGCCCGTCGCCCTGCTGGCCCACGCGGCCGACGACCCCGGCCGGGCCGCGTTCTGGCCGATGGCCGAGTTCTCCCCGGAATGGGTCGCCATCCGGTGGGCGCAGGAGCGGGACGTGCCGGTCAGGTTCATCGATCTCCCGGCCGCGCACTCACTGGCCATGCGGGGGAGCGGGGAGGGGGCGGACAAGGGGGCCGAGGGCCTCGACGGGGAAGGGGGCGAGGAAGGCGCCGAGGAGGGGAGCGGAGCGGCGCCCGGCTCCGTACGGCTGGACCCGCTGGCCGTGCTGGCCGGGACGGCCGGGTACGAGGACCCCGAGCGGTGGTGGGAGGACGTCGTCGAACACCGCGGCGGTACGGGACCTGCCGCCGACCCGCTGGGCGTGTTCGCGGCGCTCGGGGAGGCCATGGGCGCTCTGCGCGAGGAGTACGGAGCGGGCGGCCACCACCGGGACCTGGTGCGCGAGGCGTACATGCGCCAGCGGATGCGGGCCGCGCGCCGGGAGTTCGGCGACGCGTACGCCGTCGTCTGCGGCGCCTGGCACGTCCCCGCCCTGCGGACGAAGACCAGCGCTGCCGCGGACAAGGCGCTCCTCACCGGGCTGCCCAAGGTCAAGGTGGAGACCACCTGGGTCCCCTGGACCCACCGGCGCCTCGCCCGGGCCGGGGGGTACGGCGCGGGCATCACCTCGCCCGGCTGGTACGCCCACCTCTTCGCGGCCCGGGACCGGCCCGTCGAGCGCTGGCTGACCAAGGTCGCCGGCCTGCTCCGCGCGGAGGACCGGCAGGTGTCCCCGGCCCACGTCATCGAAGCGGTCCGGCTCGCCGACACCCTGGCCGCGATGCGGGGCCGGCCGGTGCCGGGGCTGACGGAGACCCTGGAAGCGGTCCGGGCGGTGATGTGCGACGGCTCCGACATACCGATCGCACTGATCGAGGACCGGCTCGTCGTCGGAGACGTGCTCGGCGAAGTCCCCGACGCGGCGCCCGTCGTACCGCTCCAGCGCGACCTCACCCGGCAACAGCGCTCGCTGCGGCTCAAGGCCGAGGCGCAGGACCGGGAACTGGAGCTCGACCTGCGCAAGGACACCGACGCGGCCAAATCCCTGCTGCTGCACCGGCTGCGGCTGCTCGGCATCGACTGGGGCGTCCCGACGGCTTCCCGGGGGAGCACGGGCACCTTCCGGGAAACCTGGCGGCTCTGCTGGGAGCCGGAGTTGGCGGTACGGGTGGCCGAAGCCGGTATCTGGGGGACCACCGTCCTCGGCGCCGCCACCGCCAGGGCCGAGGCCGACGCGGCGGGCGCCGGGGAGCTGGGCGAGGTCACCGCCCTGGCCGAGCGGTGCCTGCTGGCCGGGCTCTCCGGGGCACTGCCCGCCGTACTGCGGGCCCTCGCCGACCGGGCCGCGCTGGACACCGATGTGGCGGGCCTGGCCAAGGCGCTGCCCGCGCTGGCCCGTTCGCTGCGCTACGGAGACGTCCGGGGCACCGACGCGGCGGCGCTCGGGACGGTGGCGGCCGGACTCGCGGAGCGGATATGCGTGGCGCTGCCACCCGCCTGCGCGGCGGGGCTGGACGCCGACGCGGCGGCGGAGCTGCGCGGGCACGTGGACGGCGTACACGGTGCGGTCGCACTGCTGGAACCGGACGGTCTGCGGGAGCGCTGGTCGGCGGTGCTGCGGACGCTGGCCGGGCGGGACACGGTCCCCGGGCTGATACGCGGACGGGCGGCGCGGCTGCTGCTCGACGACGGGCGGCTGTCGCCCGAGGAGACCGCGCGCCTGATGGGACTCTCGCTGTCCTCGGCGTGCGCGCCGGCCGACGCGGCGGGCTGGATCGAGGGGTTCGCGGGCGGGGGCTCGGGCGGCGGCACGCTGCTCGTCCACGACGAGCGGCTGCTGGCGCTGATCGACGACTGGCTGGTGTCGGTGCCGGAGCGGGCGTTCATCGACGTACTGCCGCTGCTGCGGAGGACGTTCGGGGCGTACGAGGCGGGGGTGAAGCGGAGCCTGGGCGAGCTGGTCCGGCGGGGCCCGGGCGGGGGATCGGCGGGAGCGGGGCCGGGGTCGGGATCGGCGGCGCCGGCCGGCTTCGGTGCGGAGCTGGATCCGGTCCGCGCCGATGCGGTGGTGGACCTGGTCAGGCTCCTCCTGGCGGGGGCGCCGGCCTGACCGGGCGGTGGACCGGTCCGGGGCCGCGGGAGCGCCGGGGCGCGGGGCGGGACGGTGGTTGGCGGTGGTGACGACGGAAGGAGACGGGCAGATGGCTGGGACGGGGAGTGCCGCGGTGGTCGGCGAGGAGCGGCTGCGCCGGTGGCGGATGGTGCTCGGCGGGGGAGAGGCGGACGGGACCGGGTGCGCGCTCAGCGGGGCGGACGCCGGGATGGATGCCGTGCTCGGGGCGCTGTACGGGGGCAACGGCGGCGCCGGACGCAAGGGGACGGGGGAGCGGTCGGCCGGGCTCGGGGGGTCGGCGCCGGGCGTGGCGCGCTGGCTCGGGGACATCCGGACGTACTTCCCCACCTCCGTGGTGCAGGTCATGCAGCGGGACGCGATCCAGCGCCTCGGACTGTCCGCGCTGCTGCTGGAGCCCGAGATGCTGGAGGCGGTGACGCCGGACGTACATCTCGTCGGCACCCTGCTCTCCCTCAACAAGGCCATGCCCGAGACCACCCGGGAGACCGCCCGCACCGTGGTCCGCAAGGTGGTCGAGGAGTTGGAGAAGCGGCTCGCGAGCCGGACGCGGGCCACCCTCACCGGCGCCCTGGACCGGTCCGCCCGGATCAGCCGTCCCCGGCACGCGGACATCGACTGGGGCCGGACCATCCGGGCGAACCTGAAGAACTACCTGCCCGAGCACCGCACGGTCGTCCCGGAGCGGCTGGTCGGCTACGGCCGCGCCTCGCGGGCGGTGAAGAAGGAGGTGGTCCTCTGCATCGACCAGTCGGGTTCCATGGCGGCCTCCGTCGTCTACGCCTCCGTCTTCGGGGCGGTGCTGGCCTCGATGCGTTCGATCGAGACCCGGCTGGTCGTCTTCGACACCGCCGTCGTGGACCTGACCGACCAGCTCGACGATCCCGTCGACGTGCTCTTCGGCACCCAGCTCGGCGGCGGTACCGACATCAACCGCGCGCTCGCCTACTGCCAGTCGAAAATCACCCGTCCCGCCGACACGGTCGTCGTCCTCATCAGTGATCTCTACGAGGGCGGCATACGCGACGAGATGCTGAAGCGGGTCGCGGCGATGAAGACGGCGGGCGTGGAGTTCGTGACGCTGCTCGCCCTGTCCGACGAGGGCGCGCCCGCTTACGACCGCGAACACGCCGCCGCCCTCGCCGCGCTCGGCGCCCCGGCCTTCGCCTGCACCCCGGACCTGTTCCCGGAGGTGATGGCCGCCGCGCTGGAGAAGCGGCCCCTGCCCGTCCCGTGACCGGGCGGCCCGCTCCCGCGCCGCCCCCGGTCCGCTTCCGCCCGCCGCCCGCCGGGGGGCCCGTAGGAGCGGCTGCGCGGCGGGCGCCATCGGCAGATCGCACGAAGTTGCAGTTCAACCGTGAGGTGATCTGTGACAGGTATCACCGCTCAGGTGTGATCTGCGATTTAGGGACCTACGTCCCACGGGGATAACCTGCGGGACGGACATGCCGCGTCCACGGTCACCGTGTGCGCCTTCCTTGTGACAGCGACGTCACGTTGCCCTCCGCGGCACGCCCACGCAGATAGCAGACAACCGCGAATCACTGCGAATCTTTGAAGACGAAGACAAGGGACGGACGCGCGTGGACCTGTTCGAGTACCAGGCGAGGGACCTATTCGCCAAGCACGGCGTACCGGTGCTGGCCGGTGAAGTCATCGAGACGCCTGAGGCAGCCCGCGAGGCCACCGAGCGCATGGGTGGCAAGTCGGTCGTCAAGGCGCAGGTGAAGGTCGGCGGCCGCGGCAAGGCCGGCGGCGTGAAGCTGGCCGCCACCCCGGACGAGGCCGTCGCCCGTGCGACGGACATCCTCGGGATGGACATCAAGGGCCACACGGTCCACAAGGTGATGATCGCCGAGACCGCTCCGGAGATCCTGGAGGAGTACTACGTCTCCTACCTCCTCGACCGCACCAACCGCACCTTCCTGGCCATGGCCTCGGTCGCGGGTGGCATGGACATCGAGCAGGTCGCGGAGGAGACCCCGGAGAAGCTCGCCAAGGTTCCGGTGAACGCCAACGAGGGCGTGACCATCGAGAAGGCCCGCGAGATCGTGGCCCTGGCGCAGTTCCCGGCCGAGGTCGCCGAGAAGGTCGCCGAGGTCCTCGTGACCCTGTGGGCGACCTTCATCGCCGAGGACGCGCTCCTCGTCGAGGTCAACCCGCTCGCGAAGGTCGCCAACGGCGACGTCATCGCGCTCGACGGCAAGGTCTCGCTCGACGAGAACGCCGAGTTCCGCCAGCCGGGTCACGCGGAGTTCGTGGACCACGCGGCCGCGAACCCGCTCGAGGCCGCCGCCAAGGCGAAGAACCTCAACTACGTGAAGCTCGACGGCGAGGTCGGCATCATCGGCAACGGCGCGGGTCTCGTCATGAGCACCCTCGACGTCGTCGCGTACGCCGGCGAGGCGTACCAGTCGGTGAATGGCGGCGGCGTCAAGCCCGCCAACTTCCTGGACATCGGCGGTGGCGCCTCCGCCGCCGTCATGGCCGACGGTCTCGGGATCATCCTCGGCGACCCGGACGTCAAGTCCGTGTTCGTCAACGTCTTCGGTGGCATCACCGCGTGTGACGAGGTCGCCAACGGCATCGTCCAGGCGCTGGCCCTGCTGGAGAAGGCGGGCGAGGCGGTCACCAAGCCGCTCGTCGTCCGTCTCGACGGCAACAATGCCGAGCTGGGTCGCAAGATCCTCTCGGACGCCAACCACCCGCTGGTCCAGCGCGTGGACACCATGGACGGCGCGGCCGACAAGGCCGCCGAGCTCGCGGCTGCGAAGTAAGGGCAGAGGTCACAGACTCACATGGCTATCTTCCTCAACAAGGACAGCAAGGTCATCGTCCAGGGCATGACCGGTGCCACGGGCATGAAGCACACCAAGCTGATGCTGGCTGACGGCACCAACATCGTCGGCGGCGTGAACCCGCGCAAGGCCGGCACCACCGTCGACTTCGACGGCACCGAGGTCCCGGTCTTCGGCTCCGTCGCCGAGGCGATGGAGAAGACGGGCGCCAACGTCTCCGTTCTCTTCGTCCCGCCGGCCTTCGCCAAGTCCGCCGTCGTCGAGGCCATCGACGCCGAGATCCCGCTGGCCGTCGTCATCACCGAGGGCATCGCGGTGCACGACTCCGCCGCCTTCTGGTCGTACGCCACCAGCAAGGGCAACAAGACGCGGATCATCGGCCCGAACTGCCCGGGTCTGATCACCCCCGGCCAGTCCAACGCCGGCATCATCCCGGGCGACATCACCAAGCCCGGCCGCATCGGTCTCGTGTCCAAGTCGGGCACCCTGACCTACCAGATGATGTACGAGCTTCGTGACATCGGCTTCTCCTCCGCCGTCGGCATCGGTGGCGACCCGGTCATCGGCACGACGCACATCGACGCCCTCGAGGCGTTCGAGGCGGACCCCGACACCGACCTGATCGTCATGATCGGCGAGATCGGCGGCGACGCCGAGGAGCGCGCGGCGGACTTCATCGCGAAGCACGTCACCAAGCCCGTCGTCGGCTACGTCGCGGGCTTCACCGCCCCCGAGGGCAAGACCATGGGTCACGCCGGTGCGATCGTCTCCGGTTCTTCTGGCACCGCACAGGCCAAGAAGGAGGCCCTCGAGGCCGCGGGCGTGAAGGTCGGCAAGACGCCGACCGAGACCGCGAAGCTGGCGCGCGAGATCCTGAACGCCGCGCAGTAGTCGCTTCGGCGGTTCGTGCGTACGGGCGTGGGCCGGCCCCCCGGGGGGGGGGGGGGGCCCCCCCGCGTGGGGGGGGGGCGGCCCACGCCCGTTTCCGTACCCGCGGGACCCCGCCGGCCACTGCCGTGACCGGGTCCCGGCTAGTCGAGGCTCGGCGCGATCCGGGAGGGTCCGGCCGCCGGATCGGACAGCAGCTTGTCGTGGAGCTGCCGGCCCTCGTCCGTGAGCCGCTGCGGGCCGCCGTGCGGGGGCACGCCCGACACGTTCGCGCCGGGGGCGCGCGGAGGCTCGTACTCGGTCGGCGCGGTCACGGCGGTATAGGCCGTCGCCGCGACGATGACCGCGGACACCCCGACCACCGCACGCGTCCACAGCCGGGCACGGTGTTCGCCGGCCACCCGTACGAGGGCTGCCGCGCGCGGCTCCAGTGGGCCGGCCGGCTTCAGCGTGCCGAGCCGCTCGCGCAGCACCGCCGACTGCTTCTCGGGCGCTACGTCGGCCAGGTCGGGGAGCTGGTCGGCGAGGTCGGCGTGCGCGTTGACGAGCCGGCGGCCCGCGGCTGGCGTGGACGCCTCGGTCTCGGCGGCGGTGTCGGGGAGGTCCAGCCCGACACCGTCGTAGAGCAGCACGGTGCGGCGGTGGGCCGCGGGCAGCCCGAGCATCGCGTCCATGAGGACGCGGTCCGCGGGGTCGGCCGGCGGCTTGTCGGGGTGCTTGTGGGCCCGCCGGAGCTGGTGCCAGGGGGAGAGCGCGTACTCGTACGCCGCCGCGCGGATCCACCCGACCGGGTCGGGGTCGGTGGCGACCTCGGGCCAGCGCGCCCACGCCTGCTGGAAGGCACGCTCCACGGCCTCGTGGGAGAGGGCGCGGCGGCCGGTGAGGAGGTAGGCCTGGCGGGTGAGGGCGGGGGCGGTGCGGTCGTAGAGGGAGTCGAAGGCGGAGGTCGCCGACGCGGTCTCCGCGGGCGGTTCGGTCGCCTCGGGACCCTCCCCGGCGTCCGGCGCGGCATCCCGCCCGGCGGCTGCCGGGTCCGAGTCCGCCCCGGGGTCCGCCCCGGCGGCCTTGCCGGTGCTCGAGGTGGTGCCCGACGTGGTGCCCGAGGTGGTGCCCGAGCCCGTGCCCGAGGTGGCGCCCTGGCCGGTGGCCTTCCCGGTGCTGGGATCGGTATCCGGCGAGGCCGCCTTCCCGGAGCCCGGCTTGGTGCCCGGTGTGGCTGCCTTACCGGTGTCCGGGCCGGTGTTCTGCCCGGAGTCCGAGTCGGTGTCAGGGGCCATGCTCGTACTGGTGTTCGAAGGGAGGGGGCCGCCGGAGCGGAGGGCGGCGTGGCTGCCTCCGCCATTGCCTCCACAGGCGGTGGCTCCGGCCTTGGCCGTGGCCTTGGTCTCGTGCCGGGGGGCCCCGACGGGGGGCTTCGCGGCGCGCTTGGCGGCGGCCTTGGGCCGGGTCTGCGCCCCGACGGGCCGGGTGAGTCCGCGGATCAGGCGCAGCCCGAACCGTTCCTCGGGGGCGTCGGCGGCTGACGGCGCGTCTGCGTCCGCGGGTCCGGGGTCGGTTGCTGTATCGGCACGGTCCGTGGCGCTGCCCGGCCGGCTGCCCGGCGGGGGGCTCGCGGCTGACGCCGCGTCCGCGTCCGCTCCGGCGGCGCCGGTTGCGGCAGCCGGGCCGACCTCCGGTGTGGCGGCGCCGTTGGCCCAGGCGGGCCGGGTGGGCGCATCGACGGCGCCGGTGCCCGCTGTCTCACCGTCAGCTCGGTTCGCACGGTGCCCGGCAGCGGCGACACGCTCCGTACCCGGCCCGGTGACCGCCTTGTCGTCCTGCTCCGAGCGGCCGCCCCCCTGCTCCGCACGACCTACGGCGCCGGCGCCGTCCGCGCGTGCTGCGCCGCCGTCACCCGCGCCCGTACGGTCGGCCTCGCCGGCGCGTGCTGCGCCGGCGGGACCCGCGCCCGTGGCGCCGCTCCCGCCGCCGGCGCGCGCTGCGCCATCCGGGCCCGGGGTCGAGCCGTAGGAGCGGCCCTGACTGTCCGCGGTGGCCGGTCCGCCGGGCGGGCCCGGACGGTCCGCCGGGGCGGAATCAGGGGCCTGGTCGGCGGACAGGCGGGTCAGGAGCTTGGAGTAGGCCTCCAGCTTGCGGCCCCGGGGGTGGGTGCGGCCGGTCTCCCAGGAGCGGACCGTGTTCGACGTGACGCCCACCGCCGCCGCGACCTCTTCGTGTGTCAGATCGGCCGCTTCGCGCAGGCGTCGACGTTCCTTCGGGGTGGGGAGGCCCAGCTCCGTGACGCTTTGTGTCATGCCACACTCCCCGCGACCCGGACGCCCTGAGCGAAAAAGTACATAAACGTATATTGAGCGACACCACGGTCATTCGCCTGTTACCCGCCCATAGCGCGTGTCGTTGGCACCATGGCGGGGTGACCCAAGTGACCGAACGCGGGACCTCGTTGCCCACGCCCCCAAGGGCCCCCGTACGGCGCCGCTCCCCGGCGGCCGCCGCGTGTGTCGTGGGTGGCGCCGTCGCCGCCGTACTGGGGCTCGGCTTCCTCGCCGTGCTCGTCATCGTGCTGTGGATCAGCTCCCCCTACCCCGACAGCGGCCCCGGCGGCGCCCTGCACCTCGCCGCGGGCCTGTGGCTGCTCGCCCACGGGACCGAGCTGGTCCGCTACGACACCCTCTCGGGGGTGCCCGCCCCCGTCGGCCTGACCCCGCTGCTGCTCGTCGCCCTGCCCGCGCTGCTCATCCGGCGTGCCGCCCGGCTCGGCAGCGCCGGGGAGGAGGACGGGCGCGCGGAGCCGCTGCCCGCGGCCGTGGTGTTCTCCGCCGTGCTCTGCGGCTACCTCGGGGTCGGCGCCCTGGCCGTCGTCTACGCGGCCTCCGGTCCGATGCCCGCCGACCCGCTCAGCGCGGCCCGGCACCTGCCGATCGTCGCCGCCCTCGCCGCGGCCGGCGGGGTCTGGGAGTCCCGGGGAAGGCCTCTCGGGCAGCTGCCCGGCCGGCTCGCCCGGCCCCGCTACGCCCTCGCGCTACGGGCCGGCGCCGGCGGGGTGCTGGTGCTCCTCGGCGGCGGAGCCCTGCTGGTCGGTGCCTCGCTGGCCTGGCACGCGGCGGAAGTGCAGGGTTCCTTCGGGGCGCTGACCGGGGTCTGGTCGGGCCGCTTCGCGGTGCTGCTGCTCGCCCTCACGCTGATCCCGAACGCCGTCGTCTGGGGCGCCGCCTACACCCTCGGCCCCGGCTTCGCCCTCGGCACCGGAGCCACGGCGACCCCGCTCGGCTTCGGCGGCTCGCCCGCGCTGCCGCGGTTCCCGCTGCTCGCGGCTCTGCCCGCGGAGGGCGCCGGCACGCCGCTGACCTGGGCCGTCGGGGTGGTGCCGGTGGTGGCCGGGCTGGCGGTGGGCTGGTTCGCGGTACGCCGGGCACGCGAGGTCTCGTACGGGGAAACCGCGCTCACGGCGGCGCTGGGGGCGCTGGTGTGCGCACTGGCGACGACCGCTCTCGCCGCGGCTTCGGCGGGCCCGCTCGGTTCCCGGGCACTGGCCGCCTTCGGCCCCGTGTGGTGGCAGACGGGCGGGGCGGCCCTGATCTGGACCCTGGTCCTCGCGGTCCCGCTGGCGGTGACGGTGCACGCGTTGCGGAACCGGCCCGCGAAGGGCCTGGCAGAAGCCGATGCCGAGGACGGCTGGCACGACAGCGGCGTGCGCGAGGTTCGCTGGGCGGCCCTGCGCCGCGCGGCGGGCACCCTGATCCCGGACTTCTCCGCCACGCCCGCGGAGGGCGAGGGGCCGCCCCCGGCACGGGTCCCGGAGGAACCGCCCCGGCCGGTGTCCGCGCCGCCGAAGCGTCCCGTCCTGGTCATGCCCGGCCTCAAGCTGGACCTGACCCCGATCCCGCTCCCCGCGCTGCCCGCGGAGCCGCCGCCGCTGGTGACCGCCGGGGAGAACGGGCCCGGGTCCGTATCCGAGTCGCCCCTTCCGGGGCTTCCGCTCCAGCCCCGGCAGCTCCCGTCCCCGCTCGTCCCGCCCGTGACCGGCGCCCGCGTACTGGCCCGCCGGAAGCCTGCCGGGACGGACCCGGGGCCGGCCGAGCGGGTCGCGCAGGAACCGGCCGGGTAGCCCGGGCCGAAGGCCGCCCGGACCGAGTGGCTACCGCTGGACCCGGAGCATCTTGCCGATGAAGTTGTCCGGCAGCAGGTCGTTGCACTGCAGCTCGGCCGGCTTGGTGAGGGCGTCCTGCTTGCAGACGTAGAAGTCCTTGTACGTGAGCTGCACCGCGTACGAGGACGCCGCCAGCAGGATCGCCAGCGAAGCGGTCACCAGGCCGCTCACCGCCGCAGTGCGCTGGGGCCGGGCGGCGGCGCCCAGCGAGGCCGGCCCACCCCGGGCCGGACCGGCACCCGCACTCGTACCGGCACCCGCACTCGTACCCGTACCGGCACCCGTACCCGAATCCGCCGCCGGGGCGTCCTGCGCGGCGTCCCCGGAGGGCTTCGCCGGGACCCCGCGCAGCGCGCTGATCCCCCAGTACAGGGCCAGCGCGCCCAGCAGCAGCCCCATCGAGGGGATGCCGAAGACCCCGAAGAAGAAGCCCCACATGCCGGCCAGCAGCGCGTACCGCGCCCGCCGCTGGATCGGGTCCTTGGGGTCCCAGCGCACCGGCCCGGACCCGGGCGCCTCGCCCGGCCCCGACCCAGGGTTCTGCTTGTCGCCGCCGTCACCGCCGGCGCGCGGCTCCCAGAGCTGGTCGGGCCGGCCTTCCGGGGGCGCCGCGAAGGGGTTGTCGTCGGTGGAGCGGTCGGGCTGGGGGCGGTCCGGCATCGGGTGTGTTTCATCCCCTGTGTCGTGGACGTCGCTGGGACGTCGAAGGCCTGTTTACGGCGTGTACGCCAGACGCTACCGCCCACCCGTCCCCCCGTCCCTCGGGGGCCGTCCGGTGTGCCGGTATCGTTGCAGGCGGTCGGTGGCTTCGTAGGGTCCGCCGTATCTCGGCGACCCGAAGTTTCATGCGATCGCACAAGACGAACGACGCGCCCCCGGTTCACGCCGGGAGGCGCCCCCGCTCGACGAGAAAGGGCCTCCCATGGCCGCCTCCCGCCTGGTCGTGCTGGTCTCCGGATCCGGCACCAACCTCCAGGCACTGCTCGACGCCATCGACGCCCACCCCGGCGGACCCGAGGGCTTCGGCGCCGAAGTCGTCGCCGTGGGAGCCGACCGCGAGAACATCGCCGGCCTGGAGCGCGCGGAGAAGGCGGGGATCCCCACCTTCGTGTGCCCGGTCAAGGCGTACGGGAGCCGTGAGCAGTGGGACGCCGCCCTGACGGAGGCCACGGACGCGCACGCGCCGGACCTCGTGGTCTCGGCGGGATTCATGAAGATCGTGGGGCCGGAGTTCATCGGCCGCTTCGGCGGCCGGTTCGTCAACACCCACCCCGCCCTCCTCCCGGCCTTCCCCGGCGCCCACGGCGTACGGGACGCCCTCGCCTACGGCGCGAAGGTCACCGGCTGCACCGTCCACTTCGTGGACGCGGGCGTGGACACCGGTCCCATCATCGCTCAGGGTGTGGTCGAGGTCCGGGACGAAGAGGACGAAGCCGCTCTCCATGAGCGGATCAAGGAAGTCGAGCGCGAGCTGCTCGTCGACGTCGTGGGGCGCCTGGCCCGGCACGGCTACCGCATCGAGGGACGAAAGGTAACAATCCAGTGACCGCCGCAGAGGCCGCAGGGACCGCAGAGACCGTGACCGCAGAGGGCGAAGACCTCGCCGCGTCGAAGCGCCCGATCCGGCGCGCGCTCGTCAGCGTCTACGACAAGACGGGGCTGGAAGAGCTGGCCCGCGGCCTGCACGAGGCCGGTGTCTCGCTGGTCTCGACCGGTTCCACCGCCGCGAAGATCGCCGCCGCCGGAGTGCCCGTCACCAAGGTCGAGGAGCTGACCGGCTTCCCCGAGTGCCTGGACGGCCGGGTCAAGACCCTGCACCCGCGCGTGCACGCCGGCATCCTCGCCGACCTGCGCCTGGAGGACCACCGCAACCAGCTCGCCGAGCTGGGAGTCGAGCCCTTCGACCTGGTGATCGTCAACCTCTACCCCTTCCTCGCGACCGTCCAGTCGGGCGCGACCCCGGACGAGTGCGTGGAGCAGATCGACATCGGCGGCCCCTCGATGGTCCGCGCCGCCGCCAAGAACCACCCCTCGGTGGCCGTGGTCACCAGCCCGGCGCGCTACGCCGACGTGCTCGCCGCCGCCCAGGGCGGCGGTTTCGACCTCACCGCCCGCAAGCGCCTGGCGGCCGAGGCCTTCCAGCACACCGCCGCGTACGACGTCGCCGTGGCCTCCTGGTTCACGAACGCGTACGCCCCGGAGCCGGAAGCCGTACTGCCCGAGTTCCTGGCCGGCGCGTGGGAGCGCAAGTCGACCCTCCGCTACGGCGAGAACCCGCACCAGGCCGCCGCCCTCTACACGGACGGCCAGCCGGGCGGGCTCGCCAATGCCGAGCAGCTGCACGGCAAGGAGATGTCCTACAACAACTACGTGGACACCGACGCGGCCCGCCGCGCCGCCTACGACCACGAAGAGCCCTGCGTCGCGATCATCAAGCACGCCAACCCGTGCGGCATCGCGGTGGGCAAGGACGTCGCCGAGGCCCACCGCAAGGCGCACGCCTGCGACACGGCCTCCGCCTTCGGCGGCGTCATCGCCGTCAACCGCCCGGTGAGCGTCGAGCTCGCCGGGCAGGTCGCGGAGATCTTCACCGAGGTCATCGTCGCCCCCGACTTCGAGCCGGGCGCCCTGGAGGTCCTGGCGAAGAAGAAGAACATCCGCGTCCTGAAGGTGGAGGGCCACCCGCACCAGCCGGGCGACCTCAAGCCCATCTCCGGCGGCGTGCTGCTCCAGCACAGTGACGTCTTCCAGGCGGCGGGCGACGACCCGGCCAACTGGACGCTCGCCACCGGCGAGGCCCTCTCCGCCGACGAGCTCGCCGACCTCGCCTTCGCGTGGAAGGCCTGCCGCGCCGTCAAGTCCAACGCGATCCTGCTGGCCAAGGACGGCGCCTCGGTCGGCGTCGGCATGGGCCAGGTCAACCGCGTCGACTCCGCGAAGCTGGCCGTCGAGCGTGCGGGCGCCGAGCGCGCGCAGGGCTCGTACGCCGCGTCCGACGCCTTCTTCCCCTTCGCCGACGGGCTGGAGATCCTGACGGCCGCCGGCATCAAGGCCGTGGTCCAGCCGGGCGGTTCGATGCGCGACGAGCTGGTGATCGAGGCCGCGAAGGCGGCGGGCGTGACGATGTACCTCACCGGGACCCGCCACTTCTTCCACTGAGTCCGGCGCTCACCCGCACGCACGGCGAAGGCCGCGTACCGCACTGCTGCGGTACGCGGCCTTCGCCGTGCGCGGGTGGTACGGGCACCCGGGCGGTACGCGGGCTCGTACGGGCGCCGGTCCTAGTACAGGGGGCGCCGGAAGTAGACGCTCGCGGCCGAGTTGGCCAGGCCGATGAGGATCCACAGGCCCAGGCCGAACGAGAGCAGGGCGGGGAGCATCGAGAACATGAAGGGGGTGACGCCGGAGTCGTGCAAGCTGCTGAGCGTCACGATGCTGATGATCAGGCTGCCGCCGGAGAAGAGGGTCTGGATCGACCCGAAGATGATCCCGGAGACCCGGACGCCGCCGCGGCCCTTGCCCAGCTTGGCGGCCGTCAGGATCGGCCACAGGGAGACGCCGACGAGGAAGATGCCGACGATGACGAACACGCCGCCCGCGACGGCGCCCGCGTCGCTCGCAGAGGAGCTGGAGCCGGAGCCGGAGAGCGCCGTGGCGAACAACGCGCCGCCGACGCCGACGGCCAGGCCGCCCAGGGCCTGGAGGCCGCCGAGGATGAAGAGGATGACCCGGGCACCCTTGACCCCGCCGGGCATCGGCATGGGGGAGCCCGGGTAGCCGGGTACGCCCGGGTACGCCTGGCCCTGCTGCGGGTAGGCGTAGCCGCCCTGGGCCGGGACGCCCTGTGGGGCCTGCTGGGGGTAGCCGTAACCGGGCTGGCCGCCCTGCGGCTGCTGCCCGTACGGGTTGTTCGGGTCGCCGAAGCTCATCTGGGGTGTTCCTCCGTGGAAGTGCGGGGACGCACGGCACGCCAGGAGGAAACACTGCTGGTCGTGCGGCCCGCCCCCCGGCACTGCCCGCGGCACTCTTTCCCCGCATCGTCGTCCCGTCGGACCCGGATTGTCCAGCCGCGACGCGGCCCGCCGGGCACTTGTTGTGCAAGTGCAACGAAGCCGGACAGGTCGCTCGGCCGCCACGACTGGATCCCTGACCGCTCCATCCGGGAGGATGGGGCCATGACCGCCCAGATTCTCGACGGCAAGGCCACCGCAGCCGCGATCAAGTCCGAACTGACCGCCCGCGTGGCGGCGCTCAAGACCCGGGGCATCACCCCGGGCCTCGGCACCCTGCTGGTCGGCGACGACCCGGGCAGCCGCTGGTACGTGAACGGCAAGCACAAGGACTGCGCCGAGGTCGGCATCGCCTCCCTCCAGCGCGAACTCCCCGCGACGGCCTCCCAGGAGGACATCGAGGAGGTCGTGCGGGAGCTGAACGCCAACCCGGAGTGCACCGGCTACATCGTCCAACTCCCGCTCCCCAAAGGCATCGACACCAACCGCGTCCTGGAGCTGATGGACCCGGCGAAGGACGCCGACGGCCTGCACCCGATGTCACTCGGCAGGCTGGTCCTGAACGAGCCGGGCCCGCTGCCGTGCACCCCGTACGGGATCGTCCAGCTGCTGCGCCACCACGGCGTGGAGATCAACGGCGCGCACGTGGTCGTCCTCGGCCGCGGGATCACCGTCGGCCGGTCCATCGGCCTGCTGCTCACCCGCAAGTCCGAGAACGCGACCGTGACCCTGTGCCACACCGGCACGCGCGACCTGTCCGGACTGCTGCGCCAGGCGGACATCGTCGTCGCGGCGGCCGGTGTGCCGCACCTGGTCAAGCCGGAGGACGTGAAGCCGGGCGCGGCCGTGCTCGACGTCGGCGTCAGCCGCGACGAGAACGGCAAGATCGTCGGAGACGTGCACCCCGGGGTCGCGGACGTGGCCGGCTGGATCTCCCCGAACCCCGGCGGTGTCGGCCCGATGACCAGGGCGCAGCTCCTCGTCAACGTGGTCGAGGCCGCCGAACGGACGGTTCCCCGTGCCGGCTGAGCGCGAGCCGGAGCCCAGTACCGTGCCCGAGCCCGCTTCCGCCGCCTCCGCTCCGGTCCGGGCCCAGCGCCCGGTTCCGAGCTGGGCCCGGAAGGGCGGTGACGGGGACGGTGCGAAGGCTCAGGCCGCCGAGGCGGCCGACGGGGCCAGGTCCCGGCGGTTCCCCTCGATCACCCGGGACACCGCGCGTCCCGAGGGCGGCGGCCGCGCCGCGCCCGGTGACGCGCCGGCTCCGGCCCGGCAGTGGCCGATGCTGGCCGTGCTCGCCGCGACGGCGGCCGGGCTGCTGGCCACCGCCGTGGGTCACCCGCGCGTCGGCTGCCTGATGATCGGCATCGCCCTGATCGCGGCGTCGGTGCTGCGCCGGGCCCTGCCCTCCGTGGGCATGCTCGCGGTGCGCTCCCGCTTCACGGACATGGTCACGTACGGCCTGCTGGGCGTGGCCATCACCCTGCTCGCGCTGGTCATGGAGCCCAAGCCGCTGCTGAACATCCCGTTCCTGGAGACCGCGGTCCGCTTCACGGTCCGCTGACCTCCGCCGACGCACCCCCGGGCGCCCTCAGGGGCGTTCCGTGTGCCCCGCGCCACACGGGCCGGGGGATTGGGGTGCTCCAAGGTCGGATAGCCTGACGGCGGATGTCTCTTCACGTCAAGATTTAACGGGCCGGGGAGCGGCGTCCTCCCAGCACATGGGGCAGGGACGCCCCACCGCCAGCTGTCTAACGGAGAAGGCCATGACCCGCACTCCTGTGAATGTCACCGTCACCGGCGCCGCCGGCCAGATCGGCTACGCGCTGCTCTTCCGCATCGCCTCCGGCCACCTGCTCGGCGCGGACGTGCCGGTCAAGCTCCGTCTTCTGGAGATCCCTCAGGGCATGAAGGCCGCCGAGGGCACCGCCATGGAGCTCGACGACTGCGCCTTCCCGCTGCTCGCCGGCATCGACATCTTCGACGACCCGAACAAGGGCTTCGAGGGTGCCAACGTCGCGCTGCTGGTCGGCGCCCGCCCCCGTACCAAGGGCATGGAGCGCGGTGACCTGCTCTCCGCCAACGGCGGCATCTTCAAGCCGCAGGGCGCCGCGATCAACGCGAACGCCGCGGACGACATCAAGGTCCTGGTCGTGGGCAACCCGGCCAACACCAACGCGCTCATCGCGCAGGCCGCCGCCCCGGACGTACCGGCCGAGCGTTTCACCGCGATGACCCGCCTGGACCACAACCGCGCGATCTCGCAGCTGGCCGCCAAGACCGGCGCCGCCGTCTCCGACATCAAGCGCCTGACCATCTGGGGCAACCACTCGGCGACCCAGTACCCGGACATCTTCCACGCGGAGATCGCCGGCAAGAACGCCGCCGAGCTGGTCAACGACCAGGCCTGGCTGTCCGACACGTTCATCCCGACTGTCGCCAAGCGCGGCGCGGCGATCATCGAGGCCCGCGGCGCGTCCTCGGCCGCCTCGGCCGCCAACGCCGCCATCGACCACGTCCACACGTGGGTCAACGGCACCGCGGCGGGCGACTGGACCTCCATGGGCATCCCGTCGGACGGCTCCTACGGCGTCCCGGAGGGCATCATCTCCTCCTTCCCCGTCACCACCAAGGACGGCCGCTACGAGATCGTCCAGGGCCTGGACGTCAACGAGTTCTCCCGTGCGCGCATCGACGCGTCCGTGGCGGAGCTCGTCGAGGAGCGCGACGCGGTGCGCGAGCTCGGCCTGATCTGATCGTTCACGTACGGCCCGGCCGCGCAGGCCGCCGTACGAAGAGGTACGAACAGGTACGAACACCGAAACGCCCCGGCCAAACCTGGCCGGGGCGTTTGGCGTGAATCGTTCTGTCGCCGTATGGAGGGGCCCCCTAGGGTCGGTCGGTGACCGAGATCCCGATTCCCCAGCAGCCCGGCGGCAGTTGGTCCGATCCCTCCGCGGGGCGCCCTCCGGTGCACCCCTCCCTCAGCGAGGCCGGCCGCTTCCTCTGTGCGGGCACGTATCTCGACGCCGGGTACCGCGACCGGGTCATCGACGAGCTGTACGTCCACGAGGAACGGATAGTCGCCCCCTCCTACGGCTACGACGCCTCCCGGGTGCTCGCCCACGCGCTGCGCGCCCGCCGCGCCGAACTCGGCTGGGCCGCCGGCGTCCTCGGGGCCTGGTTCGTCGGCTCCCTGCTCACGGGCGGCGCTCTCGCGGCGCTGATCCTGCCCTTCCTGCTGCTGAGCCTGGCCGACTGGCTGCGCCCCCGCGGCGGAGCGGTGCTGCGCGTGCTGTCCGTGATCCTGCGGATCTACGCCTGGTGCGTGCTGGCCGTCATCCTGCTCGCCCTCGGATTCGGCGGGTTCGCGCCTGCCGGCGGCCTGGACGAGGTGGGTGGGAGCGTCTTCGTGCCGTTCTCGCCGGGGGGCGGGGGTCTCGTCGTCGCCGGATTCTGGTGGCCGCCGGTGGTCTTCGCCGGTGTGGTCACCGTCGTGGGACTCCAGCGCGGTCACGTCTTCCGGACCATTGCCGGCGACCTCTCCGAGCACCGCTACGCCGACCACGCGAACGACCCGGCCGAGGCCGGCGCCGGGGCCCGCTTCCAGCGGGTCCGCCAGCGCATCAGGGCCGAGCAGCACGCCCCGATGATCATGTACGACGTCAACGACCCGTTCTGCGGGGCGGGTGATTCCTTCCGGCCCTGGCAGCTGTCCGTGGAGCTGCGCCCGCGCGAGGACCTCGGCCCCGACCGCAAGCCGGTCCCGGTCACCAACGCCCACATCCTGGCGCGGATCGTGCCGCTGCTGGAGCGCCTGCGGGTGCCCTCCCCGCACGGTTCCCCGGCGCAGGCCGATGCCGTGGGCGACCGGATGCGCGAACTGGTCCTGGACGAGTGCGTGTTCCTGCCCGCGAGCGGCCTTCCGCACCGGGATACCGCGCAGGTCGTGCACGGACAGTTCGGCGAGCAGCGGGCCGCCTCCATCGAGGAGGGCGGCGAGCGCCGCCGGCACTTCCTGCGCGTACGGGTGGGCGGCTGGGACGAGAACCTCGTCGTCACCGTCTTCGTACGGGTCCACACGCAGGGCGGGATGATGATGCTCGAGGTGGCGCCGCACGTGCTGCTGCCCGTCCGGACCGCATTCCACAACGCGGACGCGGACGCCCAGCGCTACCGCAACAACAACGGCTTCGGCAAGGCCGTCTGGGCCCTGCGCCACACCCCCGGCTCCCTCGTGGCCTCCGCCACCACACTGGGCCGCGGTCTGGCGAGCTGGTGGCGGATCGCCACCGGCGGGCACGGCGGGGCCCGGCCCGAGGGACCGTGGGTGTCGGTGCGCGAGCTGGCTTCCCAGGACAACGGCTCGCTGTTCCACCTGATGGACCTCGACCGCTTCCTGAAGACCATTCAGGACCGCGTCGTCGGGGGCGTCGTCGTCGCACTGCACGAAGCGGGCTGGCACACGGAGGAGTTCGCGCAGCGCGCGGTCCACGTGGCCGAGGGCGGCGTGTTCATCCAGTCGGTGAACGGCAGTTCCTTCAGCGTCGGCGGTGGCAACAACACCAACAGCACCAAGGTCAGGGGGAGCACCGGTGGCAACTGAAAACGACGGTACGGGTAACGGTGCGGGCGCGGCCGGGCGGGAGCCCGCGGTCCGGATCGGCCAGGTCACGGGCAGCGCGTTCAGCATCGGCGGCGGCGACAACATCAACACCGTCCACCACGGGGGCGCGGGGGCGGACACCGTGGGGCCGCAGGAGTTGCTGGACGCGGTACTGGAGCTGCGCGCGGCCCTCGTGAGGCTGCCGCGCGGCGAGGACAGGGCGGCGCTCGACGCCGAACTGGACGGGGTCGCCGAGGGGCTGGAGGGGGCCGTGGAGATCACCCCCGGCCTGCTGCCCCGGCTGCGAGGCGCCCTGGAACGGTGGGCACCGCTGGTGGACTCGGTCAGCGCCGCCACGGCCCTGGCCGGCCTCCTGACCTCCCTGGGAGGCTGACCCGTGCCCCCGCACCCCCAGAACACCCCCCGCTGGGACCCCGCCGCCCAACGCTGGGTCACCGAGCCCCCGGCCCCGGGGCACGACCCGGGGGAGGCCCCGGCTCCGGCTCCGGGCCACGATCCGGATCAGGCTCCCGGTCCGGCTCCGGGCCACGACCCGGTGCCCGGCCCGGCTGCGGCACCCGCTCCCGGCCCGGACCCCGCACCCGCCCCGGGCTACGGCCCGGCCCCGGGCTACGACCCGATCCCGGGCCCGGCTCCGGCGTCCGGTCCCCGGCCCGCTCCGGCCTACGACCCGGCTGTCGGCCCCGCTCCGGCCCCCGGTTACGACCCGGGGCCGGCTCCGCAGTCCGGGCCGCAGTCCGGGCCGGGTGGGTACGGCCCTGCGGTGTCGCCGCAGGACCCGTACGCACCGCAGCCCCGTCCGTATCCGCAGCCCGTACTGCCCGCGTACCCCGATCCGCCCCGGCCCGAGCGGCCCCGGGGGCGGTGGCTGACGCCGGCCACGGCGGCCGTAGCGGTGGCCGCGCTCGCGATCGGCGCGGCCGCCGTGTGGTTCGTGCAGCGGGACTCGGGCGAGCCCGCGCACGCGGGGCCGACGGCTTCGAGCGCTCCGCCGAGCGGCGACGGGCCGGGCACACCGGCTCCTTCGGCCACCGGGACCCCCTCCCAGTCGCAGACCGGCGCCGGCACCGCATCCCCCACCCCCAGCCCGAGCGGCAGCGACCCCGCACGCGAGACCGTGCGCGACGCGAAGGGGTTCACCGTCGCCGTTCCCGCCGGGTGGGTCCGGGAGGACGGTCCCGCGGGAGTCTTCTACCGCTCTCCCGACCGCACCGCCCTGATCCAGATCTTCCAGGTGAGCGAGCCCGAACTGACCCCGCTCGCGGCCGTCCAGGGCGCCTCCTCCTACCTCCGCGCCCAGACCACCGGCTACCAGGAGATCGGTGTCGGCCCGGCCCCGGACGCCCCGGAGGGCGGGGAGCTCGTCTACGAGTACGACAGCGCGGAATCACACGGCCGGCGCCGCAGCGTGGAACGGGTCTTCGTCGCGGAGGACGGCAAGAAGTGGGCCGTCCTGACGGCCGGTCCGGCCGCCGGGTGGACGCTCACCCAAGCGCACCACAGGGCCGCGCTGGACGCCTTCCGCCCCACGGGCGGCTGACGCGGGAAAGGACCGGCTGCTACTTGTACATCCCCGCGGTGTAGTGCCCCGGGGACAGGCGCGTGGTGACACCGATGCGGTTCCACACGTTGATCACCGCGATCAGGGCGATCACCTGGGCCAGCTCCTCGTCCTCGAAGTGACGCGAGGCCCGCTCGTAGACCTCGTCGGGAACGAAACCGTCGGTCAGAACGGTCACGGCCTCCGTCAGCTCGATCGCCGCGAGCTCCTTCTCCGTGTAGAAGTGCCGCGACTCGTCCCAGGCGGCCAGGAGCAGCAGCCGCTCCACGTCCTCGCCCGCAGCGAGAGCGTCCTTGGAGTGCATGTCGATGCAGAAGGCGCAGTGGTTGATCTGCGAGGCGCGCAGTTTGACGAGCTCCACCAGGGCCGGGTCCAGCCCCTTGACGGCAGCCGCGTCCAGGGCCACGGCGGCCTTGTAGAACTCCGGGGCGAGCTTCGCCAGCTGCATGCGGGGGGTGCGCTCGGCCGCCTTCTTCGAGGCGTCCGTGTTGTCGGTGTTGTCCATGCCGTTCGTGTGGGTCATGGAACCAGCCTATGAGGCAGGCGGCCCGCCTATATGGTCCATATCCATGACGGAATCAAGGGCCACTTTCAGCGCTGACCTGCATCTGGAACCCGCTCCCGGGCGCGGTGTCCGGGCCGGGCTCAGCGAGGCGCTGCGCGAGGCCGCGCGCAGCGGCCGACTCGCCCCGGGGGCCCGGCTGCCCTCCTCGCGGTCGCTCGCCGTGGACCTCGGGATCGCCCGCAACACCGTCGCCGAGGCCTATGCCGAACTCGTCGCCGAGGGCTGGCTGACGGCCCGCCGGGGCTCCGGGACCCGGGTCGCGGAGCGGGCCCGGGTACGGCATCCCGCGGTGGCCGTTCCCGTACGGCGCCCCGTGCGCGCGCAGACCTCGTACAGCCTGAAGCCCGGTTCCCCGGACCTGGGCGGCTTCCCGCGCGCCGCCTGGCTGGCGGCGGCCCGGCGGGCGCTGACCGAGGCCCCGAACGAGGCCTTCGGGTACGCGGACCCGCGCGGCCGGGTGGAGCTGCGGGAGGCCCTCGCCGGGTACCTGGCGCGGGCCCGCGGGGTGTACGCGGACCCGGCGCACATCGTGCTGTGCGCCGGGTTCGGCCAGGCCCTGCTGCTGCTGGCGAGGATGCTGCGGGCGCGGCGGGTCCGGGAGGTGGCCGTGGAGGGGTACGGGCTGGACTTCCACCGGGACCTGCTGACCGGCGCCGGCCTGCGGACGCGGCCGCTGGCGGTGGACGCGGAGGGGGCCCGCACCACCGAGCTGGCCGGTTCGGGAGCGGGGGCCGTCCTGCTGACGCCGGCGCACCAGTTCCCGACGGGGGCCGCGCTGACGCCCCGTCGGCGGGCGGCGGCGGTGGACTGGGCCCGGTCCACGGGCGGGCTGATCCTGGAGGACGACTACGACGGGGAGTTCCGCTACGACCGCCAGCCGGTCGGCGCGCTCCAGGGGCTGGACCCGGACCGGGTGGTGTACCTGGGCACCGCGAGCAAGTCCCTGGCGCCGGGGCTGCGCATGGGCTGGATGGCGCTGCCCCGGCCGTTGATGGACGAGGTGCTCGCCGCGAAGGGCCGGACCGACTGGAGCTCCAGTGCGCTGGACCAGCTGACGCTCGCGGAGTTCATCCGGTCGGGGGCGTACGACCGGCACGTGCGGGAGATGCGGCTGCGCTACCGGCGGCGGCGCGACGAGCTGGTGGCGGCCGTCGGGGACCGTGCGGTGGTCTCCGGCATCGCCGCGGGCCTGCACGCGGTACTGGACCTCCCGCCGGGCGGCGAACGGGCGGCCCTGCGGTCGGCCGCCTGGCAGGACCTGGGCCTGCCACCGCTCTCGTTCTTCCGCCACCCGCAAGCGGCCATGCCCCCGCGCGAGGCCCTGGTCGTCGGTTTCGGCACCCCGTCGCAGAGCGCCTGGACCCCCACCTTGGCGGCCCTGGTGGCGTCCCTCCCGTAGCGACCGGACCGCCCGGGGCCGCAGGACCGGGCCAGGCTCGGCCGGGCTCCGGCCAGGGCCGGTCAGGGACAGCCTGGACCCCGGTCAGGGGCAGGCCGGACCCCGGTCAGGGCCCGGTCAGGGACCCGGGCGACGGCCCGGTCGGGGCCCCGGCGTCCGCAGGGGGCTCGCCGAAGCGGGCCAGGGCCAGGGCTCCGGCCACGGCCACCGCGAAGCCCGCGACCGCCAGCCAGGTCAGGCCGTCGCGGGTGCGGTCGCCCAGCCAGGCCACGCCCGCCACCGCAGGCCCGATCGTCTCGCCCAGCACCATCCCGGCGGTCGCCGCCGTCACCGAGCCCCGCTGGAGCGCCGAGGTGAGGAGCAGGAACGCGGAGCCGCCGCCGAGCAGCAGCGCGTACAGCGCCGGGTTCGCCAGTGTGGAGAGCGAGATGTCGTCGATGAGCCGGACCGCGACCTCCACCACCCCGAAGCCCGTCCCGGCGGCCAGGCCCAGGGTCAGTGCCCGGCTGCGGTCCGGCAGCCCGCCCGCCACGGCCCCGACGACCAGCACCAGCCCCGCCACCGCCAGCAGTCCCAGTTTCAGCGCGAGCGTGCCCTCCAGGGTGCCCTCCTCCCCGGAGGCCAGCCCCAGCATCACCAGCCCCACGCACACCACCGCGACCGCGCCCCACTCCGTCCGGCTCAGCCGCACCCGCAGCAGCCGCGCCGCGACCACGGCGGTCACCGCGAGGCTGGCCGCGAGCGCCGCGCCCACCGCGTAGATCGGGATGTGCCGCAGGGCGATGATCTGGAGGACGAAGCCGACCCCGTCCAGCCCGAGGCCGGCGAGATAGCGCCACTGGCGCAGTGCCCGCAGGAGGAGGGCGGTGTCGACCCCGGAGCCCGTTCCCGGCTCCGCCGCCCGCGCCGCCACCGCTTGCAGGACCGACGCCGTGCCGAAGCAGACCGCCGCACCGAGCGCGCAAATCATCCCAATGAGCACGAACCGACTCTAGGTCACGGATCCCGCGTCGGCCGGATTCCGTCGGCCCGGGCGGCCGTTCTAGTCTGTCCGGAGCCGGCCACCCAGGGGGAGCGAACAGTCCATGGACAGCAGCAGCACCGACACCACGCGCACCAAGCGCCGCATGCGCTCCGGCACCGTCGCGCTCGGCGGTATGGGCCTGCTCGCCGCGGCCCTGGTCGCCTGCGGCAGCAGCAACGAGCCCGACAAGCGCTGCGCGGACCGCGCCACCTTGGAGAAGCTGAACACCAAGGAGTGCAAGAGCGGCGGCCGCGGGGCCTACTACTACGGCGGCTCCGTCGCGCGGAACAAGGTCAGCGGCGGCAGCTTCGAGAAGTCGGCCGTCACCCGCGGCGGCATCGGCGGCAGCCACAAAAGCTCCTCGGGCGGCTGATCCCGCGTGCGACGCCACACCATCGAGCCCCGCCCCGACTGGCAGAAGACCGTCGAGGAGCAGGGGCTGATCTACCCCCTGACCCGCTACCCCGACGACTCCCTGCGCCCCTACTGGGACGAGAGCGCGTACTACTCCTTCACCCTCCCCGAGGTCGAGGCGCTGGAGAACGTCGTCGAGGAACTGCACGCCATGTGCCTGGCCGCGGCCGCGCACATCGTCGAGCACGACCGCTTCGCCGACCTCGGCATCACCGATCCGAAGCTCGCCGCGCTCATCGCCGAGTCCTGGCGGCGCCGCGCCGAACAGCCCTCGCTCTACGGGCGCTTCGACCTGCGCTACGAAGGCACCGGCAGCCCCGCCAAGATGCTGGAGTACAACGCCGACACCCCCACCTCCCTCGTGGAGGCGGCCAGTCCGCAGTGGTTCTGGATGGAGGAGCGCTTCCCCGGCGCCGACCAGTGGAACTCCCTCCACGAGCGGCTCGTCGAGGCCTGGCGCCGCCAGGCGGAGCTGCTGCCGCCCGGACCGGTGCACTTCGCGCACTCCGAGACCGACGAGCTCGGCGAGGACCTGATGACGGTCGCCTACCTCCAGGAGACCGCGGAGCAGGCCGGCATCGAGACGCGGGAGCTGTCGGTGGAGCGGATCGGCTGGGACGGCCTGTCCGGCCGGTTCGTCGACGAGAAGCTCGGCTTCATCCGCGCGATCTTCAAGCTCTACCCGTGGGAATGGCTGGCCACGGACGAGTTCGCCCCGCAGGTCCTCGGCACGTACGACCACGGCGGCGGCTCCGGCACCACCGCCTGGATCGAGCCGCTGTGGAAGATGCTGCTCTCCAACAAGGCGCTGCTGGCGGTCCTGTGGGAGCTCTTCCCGGAGCACCCGAACCTGCTGCCCGCCTACCTGGACGGCCCGCGCGAGCTCGCCGGAACGACCGGCTACGCCGCGAAGCCGCTGCTGGGGCGCGAGGGCGCGGGCGTCACCCTGCACCCGGTCGGCGGCGAGCCGTTCGTACCGGAGGAGGACGAGACCTACGTCTTCCAGGGCCTCGCCCCGCTGCCCGACTTCGACGGCAACCGGGTGGTGCTCGGCGCGTGGGTCGTCGAGGACGAGGCGGCGGGACTCGGCATCCGCGAATCGGCGGGGCCGGTCACGGACGAGTACGCCCGCTTTCTGCCCCACGTGATCCTCTAGTCCCGGCGGCCTTCCCGGCCGCCTGGTGCCGCGGCCGGGAGACCCGTCGGCGGGTCAGGCGCCGAGGACCGACCTGAGCTGGTCCAGCCCCCAGTCCAGGTCCTCCTTGGAGATCACCAGCGGCGGAGCGATCCGGATCGTCGACCCGTGGGTGTCCTTCACCAGCACCCCGAGCCCCATCAGCTTCTCGGAGATCTCCCGGCCGGTGCCGCGCGACGGGTCGATGTCGACGCCCGCCCACAGCCCGCGGCCCCGTACGGCCTTCACCGCGCCGCCGCCCACCAGCAGGTTCAGCTCCCGGTGCAGGTGGTCGCCGAGCTCGGTGGCGCGCTGCTGGTGCTCGCCGGTGCGGAGCATCGCGATGACCTCCAGGGCGACCGCGCAGGCCAGCGGATTGCCGCCGAAGGTGGAGCCGTGCTCGCCCGGCTTGAACACGCCGAGCACGTCCATGTCGGCCACCACCGCCGACACGGGCACGACCCCGCCGCCCAGCGCCTTGCCGAGGATGTACACGTCGGGGACGACGTCCTCGTGCTCGCACGCGAAGGTCTTGCCGGTGCGGCCCAGGCCCGACTGGATCTCGTCCGCCATGAACAGGACGTTCCGCTCGCGCGTCAGTTCCCGTACGCCCCGCAGGTATCCGGCGGGCGGTACGAGCACGCCCGCCTCGCCCTGGATGGGCTCCAGGAGCACGGCGACGGTGTTGGAGGTGACGGCGGCGGCGAGCGCGGTGAGGTCCCCGTACGGGACGATCTCGAACCCGGGGGTGTACGGGCCGAAGTGGTCGCGGGCCTCGTGGTCGGTGGAGAAGGACACGATGGTCGTCGTCCGGCCGTGGAAGTTGTCGGCCGCCACCACGATCTTGGCGTGGCCGTCCGGTACGCCCTTGACCTCGTAACCCCACTTGCGCGCGGTCTTCACCGCCGTCTCCACGGCCTCCGCGCCGGTGTTCATGGGAAGCACCGCCTCCTTGCCGCACAGCGCCGCGAGCTCGGTACAGAAGTCGGCGAAACGGTCGTGGTGGAAGGCGCGGGAGGTCAGGGTGACCCGCTCCAACTGGGCGCGGGCGGCGTCGAGGAGACGTCGGTTGCCGTGGCCGAAGTTCAGGGCGGAGTAGCCCGCGAGCATGTCGAGGTAGCGGCGGCCCTCCACGTCGGTCATCCACGCGCCTTCTGCCGTGGCCACGACGATGGGCAGGGGGTGGTAGTTGTGCGCGCTGTGCGCGTCGGCGGAGCGGATGGCATCTGCAGTTGTCGACACGGGGTCTCCGATCGTCCGTCAGGCCGGTGACGAGGGTGGCGTCACCCTCCATCCTCGCTCGTAGCGCGGACGGAGAAACCTTTCTCGCGGCGTGCCCGCTAAGGTGTCGGGTACGCACGGCGACTGGCGCACGGAGAACGGACTCCGGGGGAGTCGTGCGCGCACGACCGCATACAGGGCCGCTCGCCTGGGCCTCGCGGGGACGAGATCTGACATCGACCCCGGAGGAGCCGCCATGAGCGCGAACCACCACCACCCCGCCCTGCTTGCCACCGACCCCGAGCTGGCGTCCTTCATCGCCGCCGAGGAAACCCTCCAAGCGGAGACCCTGCGCCTCATCCCCAGCGAGAACTACGTGTCCGCGGCCGTGCTGGAGGCCTCCGGCACGGTGCTGCAGAACAAGTACAGCGAGGGCTACCCGGGCCGCCGCTACTACGAGGGCCAGCAGAACATCGACCGCATCGAGGCGCTGGCCGTCGAGCGGGCGAAGGGCCTCTTCGGAGTCGACCACGCCAACGTGCAGCCGTACTCCGGCTCGCCCGCCAACCTCGCCGTCTACCTGGCCTTCGCCAAGCCCGGCGACACGGTGATGGGCATGGCGCTGCCCATGGGCGGTCACCTGACGCACGGCTGGGGGGTCTCGGCGACGGGCTCCTGGTTCCGGGGCGTGCAGTACGGGGTCCGCGCCGACACCGGCCTCATCGACTACGACGCCGTACGCGACCTCGCGCTGGCCGAGCGCCCCAGGCTGATCTTCTGCGGCGGTACGGCGCTCCCGCGCACGATCGACTTCGAGGCGTTCGCGTCGATCGCGAAGGAGGCGGGCTCGGTCCTCGTCGCCGACGTGGCGCACATCGCCGGCCTGATCGCGGGCGGGGCCCACCCCTCGCCGGCCGGTCACGTGGACGTGATCTCGACGACCACGCACAAGACCCTGCGCGGGCCGCGCGGCGCGATGCTGATGTGCCGCGAGGAGCACGCGAAGGCCATCGACAAGGCGGTCTTCCCCGGCCTCCAGGGCGGGCCGCACAACCAGACGACGGCCGGTATCGCGGTGGCGCTCCACGAGGCGGCGCAGCCCTCGTTCGTGTCGTACGCGCACGCGGTCGTGGCCAACGCGAAGGCGCTGGCCGCGGAGCTCGTCGGGCGGGGCTTCGACCTGGTCTCCGGCGGTACCGACAACCACCTGATCCTGATCGACCTCACCGGCAAGGAGGTCTCGGGCAAGATCGCGGCGAAGGCGCTGGACCGGGCGGGGATCGTCGTGAACTACAACACGGTGCCGTTCGACCCGCGGAAGCCCTTCGACCCCTCGGGGATCCGGATCGGCACGCCGTCGCTGACCTCGCGGGGGCTGGCGCCGGAGCACATGCCGGTGGTCGCCGACTGGATGGCCCGGGCGGTCTCCGCCGCCGCGAAGGGTGACGAGCCGGCCCTGGCCGCCATCCGCGCGGAGGTCGCAGACCTCATGGCCGCCTTCCCGGCCCCGGGCCTCCCCCTCTCGTAACCCGCGGCCCGCCGCCCTGGGGCTCCGCCCACGGAGCCCCAGGGCGGCGGGCTCCGGCGGGAGCGGGGGAAAGCGGTCGCTCGGCCGAGGCAGGATCCGGACGGGTCGCTACCGTCCGGTACCCGTACGGGCGGCGGCAACCCGCGGAGCGACCCGTCCGGTTCAGGCCAGCGGCGGGCCCGAGCCCGCCACCGCACCTGAGAGAATGGAGCCATGGCTTTCGATCGTCCTCGCGCGCTCTCCGGCATCCAGCCCACCTCCGGTTCGTTCCACCTCGGGAACTACCTCGGAGCCATCCGCCAGTACGTCGCCCTGCAGGAGACGCACGACGCCTTCTACATGGTCGTCGACCTGCACGCGATCACCATGCCGCAGGATCCGAAGGATCTCCGCGCGAACACCCGGCTCTCCGCCGCACAGCTTCTCGCCGCCGGTCTCGACCCCGAGCGCTGCACCCTCTTCATCCAGAGCCACGTGCCCGAGCACGCGCAGCTCGGCTGGGTCATGAACTGCATCACCGGTTTCGGCGAGGCCAGCCGGATGACCCAGTTCAAGGACAAGTCCGCCAAGTCCGGCGCCAACAACGCCACCGTCGGCCTGTTCACGTACCCGATCCTCCAGGTCGCCGACATCCTGCTCTACCAGGCGAACGCCGTCCCCGTCGGCGAGGACCAGCGTCAGCACATCGAGCTGACCCGCGACCTGGCCGAGCGCTTCAACCAGCGCTTCGGCCAGACCTTCACCCTCCCCGCGGCGCACATCGTCAAGGAGGTCGCGAAGATCTACGACCTCCAGGACCCGGCGATCAAGATGTCGAAGTCGGCGTCTTCCCCCAAGGGCCTGATCAACCTCCTCGACGAGCCCAAGGCCACCGAGAAGAAGATCAAGAGCGCGGTCACCGACACCGAGGCCGTGGTCCGTTTCGACGCCAAGGAAAAGCCCGGCGTCAGCAATCTGCTCACGATCTACTCCACTCTTACGGGCGAGTCCATCCCCGCGCTGGAGGCCGCGTACGAGGGCAAGGGCTACGGCGCGCTCAAGACCGATCTGGCCGGCGTGATGGTCGATTTCGTCACACCCTTCAAGCAGCGCACCCAGGAGTACCTGGACGACCCGGAGACCCTGGATTCCTTGCTGGCCAAGGGCGCGGAGAAGGCCAGGGCGGTCGCCGCCGAGACCCTGGCACAGGCGTACGACCACCTCGGTTTCCTCCCCGCGAAGCACTGACGGGCACCGAAGAGAAAGTGGGCCCTGGCGATCTGGGGGGTGCTGCCGCCACACTGGGGCGGCAGCACCCGCGCGGCGCACACGCCGCGCACAGACGACGCACAGGACTACAGGCGGAGGAGAGACACGTGGGGACCGTAACGCTCGGCGTTTCGATCGCGGTCCCGGAGCCGTACGGCAGCAGCCTCCAAGAGCTGCGAGCCGGCTTCGGGGACGTCGCCGCGCACGGCATTCCCACGCACGTCACCCTCGTACCGCCGACCGAGGTGGCCGCGGACCGGCTTCCCGCTGTCCGCGCCCACCTGGCCGCGGTCGCGGCCGCCGGCCGCTCCTTCGCGATGCGGCTGACCGGCACGGGCACCTTCCGTCCCCTCTCGCCGGTGGTCTTCGTCCAGGTCGTCGAGGGCGGTCCCGACTGCACCCGGCTCCAGGGCCAGGTCCGCGACCCGAAGGGGCCGCTCGACCGGGAACTCTCGTTCCCGTACCACCCGCACGTCACGGTCGCCCACGGGATCTCCGAGGAGGCGATGGACCGGGCGTACAGCGAGCTCGCGGACTACGCGGCCGAGTGGATCTGCTCCGGCTTCGCCCTCTACGAGCAGGGCTCGGACGGGGTCTGGCGCAAGCTGCGGGAGTATCCGTTCGGCAGCGGCGCGAGCGGTGTGCCGGCGCAGCTCGGCTCGGTCACCGACAGCAGTGCGCCGGCCGGCGCCGGCGAGGCGACCGTACGCCGTTCCTGACGCAGGAACCGGAGCCGGAAGCTGATCCTTCGCAGGACCAGGGCATGGAACGGCCGAGCCGTCGGGCGAAAAGTCACAATCGACGACCGTAGTCCCCGCAAGCGGCAATCCCGGCTATTTACGACAGCTCATTTACGGTGACCGTATGGACTGGCTGACGAAACTCCCGCTGATCGGGTCCCTTGTGTCCGCCCTGATGCGGACGCACCTGTGGCGTTCGTACGAGCGGCTCGACCGCGTGCACTGGAGCCGCCTCGCCGCTGCCATCACCTTCATCAGCTTCCTCGCGCTCTTTCCGCTGATCACCGTGGCCGCCGCGATCGGCGCCGGACTGCTCACCCAGGACCAGCTCGACCGGCTCCAGAAGAACCTCGCCGAGCAGGTCCCCGGCATCTCCGACCAGCTGGACATCAACGCCCTCGTCGCCAACGCCGGCACGGTCGGGCTGGTCGCCGCCGGCCTGCTCCTCTTCACCGGCATCGGCTGGGTCGGCTCGATGCGGGACTGCCTGCGGGCGGTGTGGGACAAGGACGACGACGACCAGGGCAACCCCATCGTCCGCAAGGGCAAGGACGCGCTGGTCCTCATCGGCCTCGGCGGCGTCGGCGTGTGCTCGGCCGCCGCCTCGGTCTTCGGCTCCAGCGCCGTCGGCAAGGCCGGGGACTGGCTGGGCGTACCGCGCGAGGGCGCGGGCGGCGGCCTGCTGCGGGGTGGGGCCTTCCTCGTCGGAGTGCTGGCCGCCTTCCTCCTCCTGCTCTACGTACTGACCCTGCTCCCGGGCGTCGAGCCGCCCCGCCGCCGCCTGATCGAGGCGGCCCTCCTCGGCGCGGCCGGCTTCGAGCTGCTGAAGCTGCTGCTCAGCGGCTACATGCGGGAGGTCGCCACGAAGAGCATGTACGGGGCCTTCGGCGTGCCGATCGCGCTGCTGATCTGGATCAACCTGACGGCGAAGCTGCTGCTGTTCTGCGCGGCGTGGACCGCGAGCCGCGACGACGCGGACGGGGACGGCGTGGAGGACCCGGAACCGGACCCGGACGCGGAGCCCGGCTCCGACCCGGAGCCCGCCCCGGACCCGGACCCGACCCCGGACCCCGCAGGCTCCGCTACGCCCGGCCGCGAGCCCGGCGGCCGCGCCCCTGCGGCCAGCGCCGGTTGACCGCGTAGGCCCCGCCGGCCACCACGGCCAGCACCCCGCCCGCCACGCCGAAGGCGGTGCCCACGCCGCCGCCGGAGTCGGCGCCGGACGCCGACGGGTTGTTCTCGTGGGACTGGGCCGGGGAGCCGAGGGATGAGGTGTCCGCGCTCTTGGGCGGCACCAGCTCACCCACCGGCTTGACCTTGCCCACCGCCGCGAAGCCCCAGTCGAGCAGGTCGGCGGTCTCCTCGTACACGGAGTTGACGCCCCCGGTCCCCGGGTTCATCACCGTGACCAGCAGCTTCTTGTTGCCCTGCTGGGCGGCGCCGGTGAAGGTGGAGCCGGCCATCGTGGTGTTGCCGTTCTTCACCCCGGCGATCCCCTTGTAGGGGGGCAGTCCGCCGGCGCCGGTCATCAGCCGGTTGGTGTTCTGGATCTCGAAGGTCTCGCGCGGCTTCCCCGCGTCCTGCCGGCCGGGGAACTTCGCGCTGGCCGTGCCGCAGTACTCCCGGAAGTCCTGCTTCTGCAGTCCGGAGCGGGCGATGAGGGTGAGGTCGTAGGCACTGGAGACCTGGCCCGGAGCGTCGTAGCCGTCCGGGGACACCACGTGCGTGTCGAGGGCCTGGAGCTCCTCGGCGTGCGACTGCATGTCCTTGACGGTCTTCTCGACGCCGCCGTTCATGGCCGAAAGGACATGCACGGCGTCGTTCCCGGAGCGCAGGAACACCCCGAGCCACAGGTCGTGGACGCTGTACTCGGCGTCCTCCTTGATGCCCACCAGGCTGGAGCCGGAGCCGACCCCGGACAGCTCCTGCTCGGTGACCTTGTGGAGCTGCTCCTTGGGCAGGCCCGGCAGCACGGTGTCGGCGAAGAGCATCTTCATGGTCGAGGCCGGGGGGAGCCGCCAGTGCGCGTTGTGCGAGGCGAGGACCTCGCCGGTCTCGGCGTCGGCCACGATCCACGAACGGCCCGTCAGGCTCGTGGGTAGCGCCGGCGCGCCGGGCAGCAGGCTGACCTGCGTACCGGGCTGTCCGAGCGAAGCGCCGCCGACCGTCGACATCGACGCGGGCGGCGCGGGCGCCTTGGGCGCCTTGGGCGGCTGTCCCTTCCCGTCAGCGGGCGGCGTCGGTGACGGCGCGGCGTACGCCGGCGAGGCCAGCAGCGCCGGGACCAGCAGAGCGGGCAGTGCGGCGGAAAGGACCGTCAACGCGGTCTTCTTGGCAGACACGCAGGTGAAAGTACATCCCGATGCTGTGCTTAGCGTCACGGACCGGCCAACCCGCCGCAACCACCGCCGGGACAGCCCACCCCGGCGTGTCCGTCCTGGGGACGAAACCGATACTGAACCCATGAGACTCAGCCGCACCGCTTCCTGGTTCCTGCTCGCCTTCGGGGTGTGGAGCTGGTTCATCTGGGTGTCTTTCGTCCGGAACCTGTTGAAGGACGGCAGCGGTCTGGCCTTCGACGACGCGGGAGACCCGACCGGTTACTTCTGGGTCCACCTTCTCCTGGCGGTGGCTTCCTTTCTCCTGGGGACGGCCGTCGGAGTGATCGGGTTGCGCGGAGTGCGGGCTCTGCGGCGTGAATCACGTACGGAGGCGGGAGCGTGACGATCCTCCTCGTCGTGGCCGGGGTGCTGCTGGTACTGGCCCTCCTGGTCCTGGTGCACCGCTGGCTCTGGATCCGCCTGATCCGCGACACCACCGCCCCGGGCGGCCGGATCCGCCGGGCGGGCACCGCCCTGGCCTTCGCGCTCCCGCTGCTGTCCGTGGCCGCCCTCGTCGCGGGCCGCGCGGGCGCCCCCTTCTGGCTGGAGCGCACGGTCGCCTGGCCGGGCTACCTCTGGCTGGCCGTCCTGCTCTACCTCTCCCTGGCGATGCTGGTGGCGGAGCCCGTGCGGGCGCTGTGGCTCCGCCGGTCGGACGCGGCGGCCCGGCGCACCGGGGCCGACGGCCCCGCCGCGCCCGGAGCGGAGCCCCTGCTCGTGCCCGCCTCCGGCCCGGACCCCACGGAGTTTGCGGCGGAGCCCCACGCTCCGGCGCGGCGCGCGGGAGCGGGCAGGGCGACCGCCCCGCAGGCCACCCTCGCGGCAGTGGCCGGGCTCACGGCCGAACCCGCGGCCTCCGCCGGACCGGGGTCCGACGCGGACGCCCCGCGCGATCCCGAAACCGGGGCACGGACCACGGGGCCCGGCGCCGCCGGGAGCGGCGTCAGCCGCCGGCGCTTCGCACGCGTCGTTGCCGGGACGGCCGCCGCCGCGACGGTCGGCACCGTCGGCTACGGCACGTACGGCGTCCTGCGCGGCCCGCGCGTGAAAAGGGTCCAGGTCCCCCTCGCGAAGCTGCCCCGGGCGGCCCACGGCTTCCGCATCGCCGTGGTCAGCGACATCCACCTCGGCCCCATCCTCGGCCGCGCCCACACCACGCGCATCGTCGACACCATCAACCGCACGCAGCCCGACCTCATCGCCGTCGTGGGCGACCTGGTCGACGGCAGCGTCGAAGACCTCGGCCCCGCCGCCGAGCCGCTCCGCGGCCTGCGCGCCCGCCACGGCTCGTACTTCGTGACGGGCAACCACGAGTACTTCTCCGGCGCCCAGCAGTGGGTCGACCACGTCCGCGAGCTCGGGCTCACCCCGCTGGAGAACGCCCGCCGCCCGCTCCCGTACTTCGACCTCGCCGGGGTCAACGACATCGCGGGCGAGAGCGAGGGCCAGGGCCCCGACTTCCAGGCGGCCCTGGGCGACCGGGACCGCTCCCGCAGCGCCGTACTCCTCGCCCACCAGCCGGTGGTCATCGACGAGGCCGTCCGGCACGGGGTCGACCTCCAGCTGTCAGGCCACACCCACGGGGGCCAGCTCTGGCCCGGCGAGTACGTCGCCGAGCTCGCCAATCCCACCGTCGCCGGACTGGAGCGCTACGGGGACACCCAGCTGTACGTCTCGCGGGGCGCAGGCGCCTGGGGGCCGCCGGTCCGGGTCGGCGCGCCGTCGGACATCACAGTCGTCGAACTCGCCTCATATCAGGCCTGAACCGCCCGAACCGCCAATGACACACCGTTAATCGGCCTTCCCGAGGCCGAAATTCCATGATGGGATGACCGATAATCGGATAACTGGTCTCGCGCAGCGGTGCGCGGCCACATGGGGTGGAGTCAAGGATGTTGCGGTCTGTCCGCTCGAAAGTCATCGCGGCCGGGCTGGTCCTCGGCGTGGTCGGCGTCGGCACCTGGCAGTTGCTGCCGCAGGGTGTCGGCGGCGGGAAGACGGTCCGGGTCGGAACGAGCGACGTGGTCTCCTCCCTCGACCCCGCCGGGGCGTACGACGCCGGTTCCTGGGCCCTGTTCAGCAACGTCTACCAGTCGCTGCTGACCATCAAGCCCGGCTCGGACGCCCCGGTCCCCGACGCGGCCTCCACCTGCAACTTCATCGGGGACAAGCTCACCACCTACCAGTGCGAGCTGCGCCCGGACGTGAAGTTCTCCTCCGGCCGCCAGGTCACCGCCGAGGACGTCAAGTACTCCTTCGACCGGATCAAGGCGATCAACTCCGACCAGGGTCCGGGGCCGCTGTTCAACACCCTGGAGTCGGTCAAGGCCGAGGGCCGCACCGTCACCTTCAACCTCTCCGCCGGGGACGCCACCTTCCCGTTCAAGATCGCGACGGGCGCCGCCTCGATCGTGGACAAGGGCAAGTACCCGGCCAAGGGCCTGCGCGAGGACGAGAAGGTCGACGGCTCCGGCCCCTTCACCCTCGAGGACTACAAGGCCGGTGAGAGCGCCGAGCTCGAGCCCAACTCCTCGTACAAGGGCCAGGGCAAGATCTCCGACAGCGCCGTCACCGTGCGGTACTTCAAGGACTCCGCGCAGCTGGAGCAGGCCTGGGCCGACCACGGGATCGACGTCGCCCACCGCGACATGCCTCCCGCGGTCCTGGCCGGCCTGAACCCCGGCATGGAGGACACCCGGTACCAGGCCTCGGGCGGTACGGAGATCCGCAGCATGGTCTTCAACCTCCGCCCCGGCTCCCCGGTGGCCCAGCCCGCCATCCGGCAGGCCGTGGCCGCCGTCCTGGACCGCGCCAAGCTCGCCGGGGACATCTACAAGGGCACCGTCACCCCGCTCTACTCGCTCGTTCCGGCGGGCATCGCCGCCCACAGCACGCCGTTCTTCGACGCGTGGCCCTCGCCGAACGGCCTCACCGCGAAGAAGCTGCTCAAGGACGCCGGGATCAACACCGCGGTCTCCCTCACCCTCGGGGTCAACGCGCGCGGCGCGACCGTGGCCGAGGCGGAGGAGCTCAAGAGGCAGCTGGAGCTGACCGGGCTGTTCCATGTGACCGTCAAGCCGGTCGAGAAGTGGAGCGACTTCCAGAAGGCCTACGCGGCGGGCGAGTTCGACGCCTACACCATCGGCTGGATCGCCGACTTCCCGGACCCGGACAACTTCCTCGCCCCGCTCGTCGGCGCCGACTCCTCGATGAACAACGGCTACACCGACAAGGCCGTCGACGACCTCATCACCCGCACCCAGTCCTTCTCGGACCGCGGCGCCGCCGCCAACGACTTCCGCGACCTTCAGAAGCTGGTCGCGCAGCAGGTCCCGATGCTCCCGCTCTGGCAGAAGAAGGACTACGTGATGTCGCGCGAGGGCGTCACCGGCGGGCAGCACCTCTCGGACGGCACCGGCGTGTGGCGCCTGTGGGAACTCAACTGGCTGTAGAACCGGGGTCCGCGGCCGGGTCCGGGTCCGAGGCCCGCTTGCGGCCCGGCCGGGACACGGCGCTCTGCGCCATCCCCGGCAGGAAGTCCGCGAACAGCTCGTGCACCTCCCGCACCAGCGGCCGCAGTACGCGGAACCGGGCCAGGACGATGCCCCTGGTCGTCAGCTGCGCGCCGCGGTCGGCGAGCCGCCGGGTCTTCTCGCTGTTCGGAGAACGGTCGAAGACCCAGTAGAGGACCAGGCCCATCTGCGAGAGCCACATCAGCTCCGGCAGTACGTCGGCCAGCTCCTCGGGGACCTTCGTCTTCGCCCCGGCCAGCACCTCGCGGTGCATGTCGATCGCCTGCTTGCGTGCCGACTCCGACTCCGGGGAGAACGGGCTGAGCGGGCTCTCCGGGTCCGCGGCGTTCTTGAAGAACTGCGAGGCGAACTCGTGGTACGGCGCCGCGATGTCCAGCCAGCTGGTCAGTACGCCCGCGAGCCGCTTCTGCAGATCGCCCTCCCGGTCCAGGATCGGCCGGACCGCCGCCAGGTGGGCGGCGCCGATCCGGTCGTAGAAGCCCTGGACCAGGTGTTCCTTCGACTCGAAGTAGTAGTAGGCGTTGCCGACCGACACTCCGGCCTCCTTGGCGATCCCACGCATCGTCGTCTTGTCGAAGCCGCGCTCCTGGAAGAGGCGGAGCGCGGTTTCGAGGATGAGCGTACGGGTCTGTTCGCTCTTGGGAGCCTTCTGATCAGTCACGGTGCACGAGCCTATCGGGGCGTGGAGCAATGGTCGGCACAGGCCGGTTCCGCGAGGTCCGCCGAGCCGTCCCGCACGGCTTCGCGCCAGGTGGAGGCGGTGTACACGGCCGCCCTGGCGAAGGGCCGGCCGGCCGCGGTGGCCAGCCAGTTCGCCTTCGGCCGGTGCTCGGCCAGCGCCCACAGGCAGACGATGAAGGCATCCGTCCCGGTCCACACCTGCCCGGTGTCGGAGATGACGGTGATCTCCTTCAGCGTCGAGGCGTGGTCGAGCTGCGGGAACCGCCGCTGCGCCTCGAAGGAGGCCGCGGGGACGAGCCGTAGCGGCACCAGCCGGCGCTGGCCGAGCAGCCAGTGCCGGATGTGGACGCAGAGCGGGCAGTTCGCGTCGTAGAGCACCGTCAGGTGCCGGGTAGCGGTGGTGGTCACGGGGGATCAGACCCCGGCGGGCGCGGTCCACCCCTGGGGGGCGACCGGCGGGGTCTGCTGGCGCTCCATGATTCCCCGGCGGCGCATCTTGCTCAGCACCCAGACGTTCGCGAGGTGCATGAAGCCGAGGACCAGGAGCACGACGCCGAGCTTGACCGACAGTGCCTCGAAGAGGCCGCGGGCCGCGGTGATCTCCTCGCCCGACCGCAGGTAGAGGGTCACGAAGCCGATGTTGACGAGGTAGAAGCCGACCACCAGGAGCTGGTTGACGGCGTCCGCGAGCTTCTCGTTCCCCTGGAGGACGTCGCCGATGAAGACGCGGCCGTTGTGGCTGAGCGTGCGGGCCACCCAGACGGTGAGTCCGATGCTGATGAACAGGTAGATGACGTACGCGACAACGGTGAGGTCCATGGTCCCCAGCCCCCTTGAACGTGTTCAACTGCTGACAGCGCCGACTCTAGACCCATTTTTGAACAGGTTCAAGCGAATGCGCGGGGCCGCCTTCCCCGACGCCCGCGCGAGGCACCGCGCGGGTCCGGGGCGGCGCGGCCACCCGGCCCGGTCAGGCGCGGGGGAGGAACTCCAGCAGCATCCGGGTGGTCTCCGCGGGGCGTTCCAGGGAGGGGAAATGGCCCGCCCAGGGGAGGTCGACGTGGACCGTGCCGGGGATGAGGGCGGCGAGGTCGGCCGGGATGCGGCGGAACTCGGGGATGTCGTGCGCGCCGCTGACGGCGAGGACGGGCACGGTGAGGGCCGACAGGTCGACCGCGGGCTCGGGGAGCTCGTGGTCACCGGTGGCGGCCGGCTCCGACCGGAAGTTGCCCAGTTGCATGTCCCGTACGAGGCGCCCCGCCTCGGGGGAGGCCTCCGGGCCGAGCCACTGGCGGGCGTTGAGCTCGGCCGCCCCCACCAGGTCCCCCGCATCGAGCAGCGCGTCCTCGGCGGCCCCGAACGCCAACTGCGCCGGTCCCGGCCGGTGACCGGGCCGTACGGGGCACAGCAGGGCCAGCGCGCTCACCCGGTCCGGGTGCAGCGCGGCGAGCGTCAGGGCCACCTTGCCGCCGTAGGAGGAGCCGACGAGGGCGGCCCGCCGGATCCCGAGGTGGTCCAGCAGCTCCCGTACGTCCTCGTGGTCGCTGTACGGGACCTCGGAGGCGGGAGAGTCCCCGCAGGTCCGGAAGTCCGGCCGCACCACCCGCAATCCGGCGGCGGCCAGCGCCTCCCACTGCGGCTCCCACATCCGCCGGTCGCATACGGAGGAATGGAGCAGTACGACGGCCGGCGCGCCCGCGGGGCCGTCCACATCATGAGAAAGGATCATCCGGTGATCTTGCGCGACCGGGCCGCGGTCGCGCCACCGGGTTCCGCCGCGGACCGTGCTACATGCTCAGCGCGCGTGCCTGGTTGATCTGGCCCATGACCCACATGTACGTGCCCGGGTCGACGGCCTGGACCATCGTGGAGTGGTGTCGGCCGCCGCTGTTGACCGTGATCTGGATGTAGCCCGTCGTACGGCGCTCCTTCATCAGGAGGAAGAACAGGCCCAGCAGGCAGAACAGGAAGAAGATGACCGCCAGCACGATCGCGTGCGCCGGGATCTTCTCCTCGGTCCGGGAGAAGTCCGAGGCGTTCCAGATCGCGCCCCTGAGCGGCATGTTGCCCGACGGGGTGATGATCTGGTCCCCGGCGATGGTGATGTCGCCGAGGGAGAGCCCGGCGGCCGGGTACCCCCCGGGCGGCGCCGCGGGCATCGGGGCCGGCATGCCGGGCCCGCCGATGGTCGGCTGGTAGGCCGGCGGCTGCGGGTAGCCGTAGCCGGACTGGTCCGGCGCCGGGTAGCCGTAGCCGGGCTGCGGCGGGCCCGCGGCCGGGTAGCCGTAGCCGGGCTGCGCCGGGTAGCCGTAACTCGGCTGGCCCGGAGTGGCGTTGTGGTCCCCTTGGCCGCCCGGGCCGGAACCGCTCTTGTACGGATTGGGTTGCTGCTCGCTCATGCGCCCGATAATTCCACAGCCGTCGGCGGGCGAGTAGGCCGAACGGGGGTCACCCGCCCGATCCGGGGACACCGGCCCGATCCGCGGAGCCGATGTGCCGAGGGCCCCGCGCCCGGTGCGAACACCGGGCGCGGGGCCCTCGTACGGCAGACGGACTCAGCCGTTACCGCCGGACGGAGTCCGGCGCAGCGCCTCGAAGCGCGGGAGGCCCGCTAGGGCCGAGCGCTGCGAGAGGCGCGTCGAAAAGGTCAGAAGCGGCGGGTGATGAGCGCCCGCTTGACTTCCTGGATCGCCTTGGTGACCTCGATGCCGCGCGGGCACGCGTCGGTGCAGTTGAAGGTCGTGCGGCAACGCCACACGCCGTCCTTGTCGTTCAGGATCTCGAGCCGCTGCTCGCCCGCCTCGTCACGCGAGTCGAAGATGAAGCGGTGCGCGTTGACGATCGCCGCCGGGCCGAAGTACTGGCCGTCGTTCCAGAACACCGGGCACGAGGACGTGCACGCGGCGCACAGGATGCACTTGGTGGTGTCGTCGAAGCGCTCGCGGTCCTCGGCGGACTGCAGGCGCTCGCGCGTCGGCTCGTTGCCCTTGGTGACCAGGAACGGCATGACGTCCCGGTACGCCTGGAAGAAGGGCTCCATGTCGACGATGAGGTCCTTCATCACCGTCAGTCCCTTGATGGCCTCGACCGTGATCGGCTTCTCCGGGTTGATGTCCTTGATCAGCGTCTTGCAGGCGAGCCTGTTCTTGCCGTTGATCCGCATCGCGTCGGAGCCGCAGATGCCGTGCGCGCACGACCGGCGGAAGGTCAGCGTGCCGTCGAGGTCCCACTTGATCTTGTGGAGACCGTCGAGCACGCGCTCCTTCGGGTCGATCTCGATCTGGAAGTCCTGCCACTGCGCCTCGTCCGAGATCTCGGGGTTGAAGCGGCGGATCCGGAACGTGACCGTGATGAAGGGTGAGGCGGCGGCGGCCGCCTCCATCTCGTCCGTCTTGGACAGGGTCGGGGTGGCCATCAGTACTTACGCTCCATCGGCTGGTAGCGGGTGACGACGACGGGCTTGTAGTCCAGCCGGATCGAGTCCTGACCGTTGTCGTCGACCTCGCGGTACGCCATGGTGTGGCGCATGAAGTTGACGTCGTCGCGGTTCGGGTAGTCCTCGCGGTAGTGACCGCCGCGGGATTCCTTGCGCGCGAGCGCGGACACGGCCATGACCTCGGCCAGGTCGAGCAGGTTGCCCAGCTCGATGGCTTCCAGCAGGTCCGTGTTGAAGCGCTTGCCCTTGTCCTGGACGGACACGTTCTTGTACCGCGCGCGCAGCTCCGCGATCTTCTCGACCGCGGTCTTGATCGTCTGCTCGGTGCGGAACACCATCACGCAGGCGTCCATCGTCTCCTGGAGCTCCAGGCGCAGGTCCGCGACCCGCTCGTTGCCCGTGGAGGCGCGCAGGTGCTCGACCTGGTCGACGACCTGCTGCGCCGGGTTCTCCGGCAGCTCGACGTAGTCGTGCGAGTGGGCGTACGCGGCCGCCGCGATGCCCGAGCGCTTGCCGAAGACGTTGATGTCCAGCAGCGAGTTGGTGCCCAGGCGGTTCGCGCCGTGCACCGAGACGCACGCGACCTCGCCGGCCGCGTACAGGCCCGGGACGACGGTGGTGTTGTCGCGCAGGACCTCACCCTCGACGTTGGTCGGGATGCCGCCCATGGCGTAGTGCGCGGTGGGCTGGATCGGGATCGGGTCCGTGTACGGCTCGATGCCCAGGTACGTACGCGCGAACTCGGTGATGTCCGGGAGCTTCGCGTCGAGCTGCTCCGGCGGCAGGTGCGTCAGGTCCAGGTACACGTGGTCACCGGCCGGACCGCAGCCGCGGCCCTCACGGATCTCGGTGTAGATGGAGCGCGAGACGACGTCACGGGACGCGAGGTCCTTCATGACCGGCGCGTACTTCTCCATGAAGCGCTCGCCGTCCTTGTTGCGCAGGATGCCGCCCTCACCGCGGGCGCCCTCCGTCAGCAGGATGCCCATGCGCCAGATGCCCGTCGGGTGGAACTGGAAGAACTCCATGTCCTCGAGCGGCAGGCCGCGGCGGTAGCAGGCCGCCTGGCCGTCACCCGTGAGGGTGTGCGCGTTGGAGGTCACCTTGAAGAACTTGCCGGTGCCGCCGGAGGCGTAGATGACGGACTTCGCCTGGAACACGTGGATCTCGCCGGTGGCGAGCTCGTACGCGACCACGCCGGCCGACTTCTGTACGCCGTCCTCCTCGACCAGGAGCTGGTCCAGGACGTAGAACTCGTTGAAGAACTCCACGCCCTCCTTGACGCAGTTCTGGTACAGCGTCTGGAGGATCATGTGGCCGGTGCGGTCCGCGGCGTAGCAGGACCGGCGGACCGGCGCCTCGCCGTGGTTGCGGGAGTGCCCGCCGAAGCGGCGCTGGTCGATGGTGCCGTCCGGAGTGCGGTTGAACGGCAGGCCCATCTTCTCCAGGTCGAGGACCGCGTCGATGGCCTCCTTCGCCAGGATCTCGGCGGCGTCCTGGTCGACCAGGTAGTCACCGCCCTTGACCGTGTCGAAGGTGTGCCACTCCCAGTTGTCGTCCTCCACGTTGGCGAGCGCGGCGGCCATGCCGCCCTGCGCGGCGCCCGTGTGGGAGCGGGTGGGGTAGAGCTTGGTCAGCACCGCGGTGCGGCTGCGCTTCGTCGATTCGATGGCGGCGCGCATGCCTGCGCCGCCCGCCCCGACGATGACGGTGTCGTACTTGTGGATCTTCATTGGTTTCGCCTCAGCCCCGTTGCCTAGCGGATGTTCGGGTCGAAGGTGAAGATCACCAGCGTGCCCAGAAGAATGGTGAACACGGTGGCGGTGTAGAGCAGGCCCTTGAGCCACAGCCGCGTGTTGGCGCGCTCCGCGTAGTCGTTGATGACGGTACGCAGACCGTTCGCGCCGTGGAGCATCGCGAGCCACAGCATCAGCAGGTCCCAGCCCTGCCAGAACGGGGACGCCCAGCGGCCCGCCACGAAGGCGAAGCCGATCTTGGACACACCGCCGTCCAGGACGAGCTGGATCAGCAGGTGACCGAGGACCAGGACGACCAGCACGATGCCCGAGAGGCGCATGAAGAGCCACGCGACCATCTCGAAGTTGCCGCGCGTCGAGCGCGGGGTCCTGCTGGTGCGCTTGCGCGGGGCCTCGATGTACGGCGCCGGGTTGTCGGCGTCGTAGAGGGAGACTGCCTCCACGTCGCCGATGCCCTTGGTGAGGTTGGCGGGAGAAGTGTCAGAAGACATGCGTGTCACTTCCCGAACAGTTCGAGGTAGGCGTGTCCGAGGACGGGGTAAAGGGCCCCGACCATCAGCACGACCCAGATGCCCACCACGGTCCAGAGCATCTGCTTCTGGTAGCGCGGTCCCTTGGACCAGAAGTCCACGGCGATGACACGGAGACCGTTGAGCGCGTGGAAGAGGATTGCGGCGACGAGGCCGTATTCCAGCAGCGCGACGATCGGGGTCTTGTAGGTAGCCACGACATCGTCGTACGCCTCGGGAGAGACGCGGACGAGAGCGGTGTCGAGGACGTGTACGAACAGGAAGAAGAAGATGAGGACGCCGGTGACTCGATGAGCCACCCAGGACCACATACCTTCCCGGCCGCGGTACAGCGTTCCAGCCGGCACGGAAAACCCTCCGGAAGCGGGGCGGGGGCCAGCCGGCTTCTTTGTCGGTCGGGCCCGGCCGGGTACGGTCCTCCGGCCCCGGACATCGTAGCGACGCTTTGTCGGTTCCCTTGCGCGGGGGCCGCCGGTGTGATCAAACAGGCACGGACGGACTATCCCACAGGGGCGAATAGCCCGAATTCGGCAGCAGATACCCCATCTGCCGAGGTCAGCCAATGTGTCAGGTCGGACAGCCGGGCCTGCGCGACGCGGCGGAGCTCGTCCGCGGAGATCGCCCGCTCCTCGTCCACGTCGAGCTCCATCCGCCGCCGGATCGCGGCCAGCAGCTGGTCCGCCTGCTCCTCCGGAGGGTGCCCGTCGAGGCAGATCACGAAGGCGTGGCGATAGGTCCGCTCGTACTCCGCGTGGGCCGCGTCGAGCGCGAGGAGCGCGGCGTACGAGGCCCCGCGCTCCAGCTCCGGCGGGAACTCGCAGGCCAGGGCCTCGGAGAGGTCTGCTTGAGAGAGGTCGTACGAGGCTTCGTCCGCAGCGGCGAGTAGCGCGCCGAAGTCGGGGTACGGGCGGTGCGCGGCCACCCGGTGGGCCCAGCGCCGGCTGCCGCAGCAGTGCAACAGGGCGGAGTGGGCGGATTCGGGGGACAGGGTGTTGAACCGCGCGAGCCCTGAGCCGTGGAATGGGTCGGAGCCTCCGCGGGCCTGTGCCGGAAGGTGGCTGGACAGCGGGGGGCTCCTCGTGGCGTGGCGCGGGTGTCCCGCCACGCTATCGACGAGGGGCCGGGTGTGTCGTATTCATTCCGGGATTTCACCCGGAAGTGAGCCGAAAGGATGACGGGGGTGCGCGTGGGACCTGGTGCCGGGCCGCCGGGAGCACTCACGGAAGGCCGGGGGATGATGGCCCCGGAGGGGGCTGGAGAAGGGGAGGGCGACCGAGGCCGCCACCCCCCACAGGAGAGGCCCCGGCCGCCATCCGTCGCGGACTCGTGCGACAAGCCCGCACCCCTGTCAGCGTCGTCGGTGCGTTTTGTGTCACACCTCGCTCCGCGCAGGGATGGTTGCTCGTTGTACAACTCGTGGACGAAGGTGCTTGAAAGCCGTAACGTGCTGATTTGCGCCACACACACGGGACTGTGAACGGGTTGGGGATTTTGCTGGGGGACGACGCGGAGCTGACCACCGCGGTGCTCGCGGCACAAGACGGCGACGAGCTCGCGTTCCGTTCTGTGTACCGCTCCGTGCACCCGCGCCTGCTCGGGTACGTCCGCACGCTCGTCGGGGACGGCGAGGCGGAGGACGTCACTTCCGAAGCCTGGCTGCAGATCGCCCGCGACCTCGACTCCTTCACCGGCGACGCCGACCGCTTCCGCGGCTGGGCCGCCCGCATCGCACGCAACCGCGCCCTCGACCACATCCGCATGCGCGGGCGTCGGCCCGCCGTCGGCGGGGACGAGACCGAGCTGACGGGCCACGCCGCCGAGTCCGACACCGCCGGCGAGGCCATCGAGTCCCTCTCCACCTCCCGCACGATGGAACTCATAGCCCAGCTCCCGCAGGACCAGGCCGAGGCCGTCGTCCTGAGGGTGGTCGTCGGCCTGGACGCCAAGAGCGCGGCCGAGACCCTGGGCAAGCGCCCCGGCGCGGTACGCACCGCCGCGCACCGGGGCCTGAAGAAACTGGCCGAGCTGCTCGACGCGGACGACGGCTTCGAGCCCGGCTCCGACCCCGATGCCGGTATCGGCTCCGGTCGGGTGCGCGGCCTGGGCGATAATGACGGGAGTCGCGCACGGGGCGCCGGGGGCGGGCGGGACCTGGACGCCGTACCGGCGCAGCGAGCCAGGGGCGGAGGCCTCGTAGAACAAACCGGTGTGACGCATTCACGTTGGCGGACGCAGAAGGACATGTGATGGCCGACGAGCGCGACAGGTGGCTGAACAGAGCCGCGGCGGACAGGATGCTGCGCGGAGAACCGGCCGCACCTGACGCCGGGCACCTCGCCGGAGTCCGGGCCGAGCGGCTGCGCGCCGCCCTCGACGTACTGGCCGAGCCGCCGCCCGCGGACCCCGGCGCTCTGCCCGGGGAACTGCGCGGAGAGGCCGCCGCCGTGGCCGCGTTCCGCGCGGCGCGCGGCTCCGTACTCCAGGGGGAACTCCAGGCGCAGGCTTCGGACGCCGAGTTGTTCGGGTCCCGGGACACCGTGGTCGAGCTCGTCCCGCCGCCCGGCACGGGCGCGTCCCGCTCCCGGCGGGCCCGGCCGGTCCGCTTCGCCCTCGCGGCCGCGGTGGCCGGCGTCGCCGTGGGCGGCCTGGCGGCCGCCGCGGGCGCCGGACTGCTGGACCAGGACACCCGGGACTCCGCCGGCCAGGTGCCGGCCGTCTCGGTGACGGCCGGATCCTCCTCCGAGGCGCTCCAGGACGACGCGTACGCGAAGCCCTTCTCGTCGCCTCGCACCACCGTGCCGCCCGGCGGCAAGGGGTCGAGCGGCAGCCCGAGCCCGGGCAACACCCCCGGTGCGGACGGACGTACGACGACCGGCCCCGGCGACGGGCCCAGCGGCGGCGCCGGCACGGAACCCTCCGTGAGCGGCACCACCGGAGGCAGGGACGGCAGGGACCGTTCCCTCCAGGGCGGCTCCGACGGGGAGACGGCCGGAACCTCCGACGGGGACCGCGAGGGCCGCACCGGCGCGGTGCAGCTGTGCCGGGACTACCGGGCGGGGCGGCTCGACGAGGAACGCCGGGAGAAGCTCGTACGCCTGGCCAAGGGACTGCTGCGGGTCCCGCGCTACTGCCAGGTGGTGCTCGACGTGGCCACCGGCGGAGGACCGAGCGGCGACGCGCCGGGCTCCCCGTCGCGCTCGCTGGACCTGGCCCCGGCCAAGACGGCCCCACCGCTGCTCCCCGGCGCGGGCGAGCGCCGCTGAGAGAGGCCCCCGCCCGAGGGCGGGAACGGGTACCGGAAACGGGTGCCGGAGCGGGCACGGGACCGGTTATCGGACACTGGCCTGAAATGGCTCGCACCGCGCAGTAACACTTTTGGAACCGGTGGCGCAGTACGTAATGAGCCGACTGGTCATCGGCTGCGCATGAGCCGGGGTTCCCCCCGTACCCCTGGGCTCTGCGCAACTGGCGCGGGCGGGATTCGTTCCCCCGATCCCGCCCGCGCCCTCAACTTCCGGCCCCACACCGCCCGGCAGCAGGCATCCGGCCTTCGATGGCCGGCCGCTGACGTCCGGTGTCCGGCGCCCGGTGTCCGACCGCGAATGTCCGGCCTTCGATGGCCGGCCGCCGATGTCCGGCCGACTGCGGGCTCACCAGTAGACGACGACCTTGTCGCCGACCCGGACCGCGTCGAACAGCGTCGCCAGCTTGGCCTTGTCCCGGACGTTCACACACCCGTGCGAGGCACCGGCGTAGCCGCGGGCGGCGAAGTCCGCCGAGAAGTGCACGGCCTGGCCCCGGCTGAAGAACATCGAGTACGGCATCGGCGTGTGGTAGAGCGTCGAGGTCCAGGTGCGCTCCTTGCGGTCCACCTTGAACTCACCCTCGCGGGTCGGGGTGTTCTCCGAGCCGAAGCGCACGTCCAGCGTGGAGACGACCTTCCCGTCGATCATCCAGGCGAGGGTGCGGCTCTCCTTGCTGATGCACATCACCCGGCCCGTCATACAGCGAGCGTCGGGAGCGTCGGGCTCGTTGACGGTCGGCGGGCGCAGCTCGTCGGCGGTCGGCCTCTTGGTGAGGTTCTGGATCCTCTTCCAGGTGGCTTCGTCCACGCCGCCGGTGGCGGACAGGCCGTTCTTCGTCTGGAAGGACCTGACCGCCGCGGTCGTCTTCGAGCCGTAGAAACCGGTCGGAGCGACCGACATCAGCTTGAGCTGACGCAGCCGGGCCTGCAGTTCGCGGACCAGCTCGCTGTCGTCGCCGTTCGCCATGACCTGCTTCACGGTCGGCGAGGGCGAGGGCGAGGCGGAGGCCGAAGGCGACGGCGCCGCGGAACTGGACGCGGAGGCGGACGGCGAGGCATCGCCGGGCTTGCCGTCCGAGGAGGGTGAGGTCTCGGGGGAGGCGACCGCCGTGGGCGACGCGGGTGCGGAGGAACTGGAGCCCGTCGACTCCGTCCCCTGCGGCCCACAGGCGGTCGCGGCAAGTGCGACGGCGGTGGCCAGGCCCAGTGCGCGGACTATTGCTTTCTGGCGGTGCATTGCGGTCCCCCGATTTCTACGTGTGTATCTAGGTGATGCGACGTGGGCGTGGACAGTTGCAGGGAGTGCCGTGATGTTGCGCCATTGTGACCAGCGGCCGTCGCGCGGCCGCCGCGGGGACGTTTTATCAGCCCCGGACCGGCCCCGCGGACCCACGAAGGAGCGCGTCACATGGAGCGTCACAACGAGAGCGGGATCCCGGTCGCGCCCGTCTACCGCCCGGAGGACCTCGCGGGCTGGGACCCCGGGACCGAACTGGGGGAGCCCGGGGAGTACCCGTACACCCGGGGCGTCTACCCGACGATGTACACGGGACGGCCCGGACGGCCCTGGACCATGCGCCAGTACGCCGGCTTCGGCACTGCCGCCGAGTCCAATGCCCGCTACCGCCGGCTCATCCAGGGCGGCGCCACCGGGCTGTCCGTGGCCTTCGACCTGCCCACCCAGATGGGGCACGACTCCGACGCCCCGCTCGCGCACGGCGAGGTCGGCAAGGTGGGCGTGGCGATCGACTCGGTCGAGGACATGCGGGTGCTGTTCGACGGGATCCCGCTCGACCGGGTGTCCACGTCCATGACGATCAACGCGCCGGCCGCGCTGCTGCTCCTGCTCTACCAACTGGTCGCGGAGGAACGGGGGATCGAGGCCGTCCGGCTGACCGGCACGATCCAGAACGACGTGCTGAAGGAGTACGTCGCACGGGGGACCTACATCTTCCCGCCGGGCCCCTCCCTGAGGTTGACGGCCGATACCTTCCGCTACTGCCGGGCGGAGATCCCCAAGTGGAACACCATCTCCGTCTCCGGCTACCACATGGCCGAGGCCGGGGCCTCGCCCGCGCAGGAGATCGCCTTCACGCTGGCCGACGCGATCGCCTACGTACGGACCGCGCTGGCCGCCGGGATGGAGGTCGACGCGTTCGCGCCGAGGCTGTCGTTCTTCTTCGTCGCCCGCACCACCCTCCTGGAGGAGGTGGCGAAGTTCCGCGCGGCCCGGCGGATCTGGGCCCGCGTCATGCGCGAGGAGTTCGGGGCCCGGGACCCCAGGTCGATGATGCTGCGCTTCCACACCCAGACCGCCGGAGTGCAGCTGACGGCGCAGCAGCCGGAACTCAACCTGGTACGCGTCGCCGTGCAGGGCCTGGCCGCCGTGCTGGGCGGCACCCAGTCGCTGCACACCAACTCCTTCGACGAGGCGCTCGCGCTGCCCACCGAGAAGTCGGCCCGCCTCGCGCTCGGGACCCAGCAGGTGCTGGCGTACGAGACGGACGCGGCGCACACCGTCGACCCCTTCGCCGGGTCCTACGCGGTGGAGCGGATGACGGACGAGGTGGAGGCGGCGGCGCTCGCCCTGATGGCCCGGGTCGAGGCGATGGGCGGGGCGGTGGCCGCTATCGAGGCGGGCTTCCAGAAGGGGGAGATCGAGCGCAACGCCTACCGGATCGCCCGGGAGACCGAGAGCGGCGAGCGGGTGGTGGTCGGGGTCAACCGCTTCGCGCTGGACGAGGAGGATCCCTACGACCCGCTCAGGGTGGACCCGGCGATCGAGGACCGGCAGCGGGCGGCGCTGGCCGCGCTGCGCGCCGGGCGCGACGGGGCGGCCGTGGACGAGGCGCTGGCGGCGGTCAGGGAGGCGGCGGCGGGCACGGAGAACATGCTCTATCCGATGCGGGAGGCGCTACGGGCCAGGGCCACCGTAGGAGAGGTGTGCGGGGTGCTGCGGGAGGTGTGGGGGACGTACGTCCCGGCTGATTCGGGCTGGTGACCAGGCGGGTGACCAGGGCGGATTCCATTCTGTGAAATCGAGTGGCGCGACAGGTGCGTACTCATGGGACACTCCTGCACATGCTGGGTGTCACAGATCTTCCGACGTATCTCGCCGGCCTGGTGCTGATCATTTTGCTGCCGGGTCCGAACTCGCTCTACGTGCTGTCCGTCGCCGCGCGCGGCGGGGTGCGCACGGGGTACAGGGCGGCCTTCGGCGTGTTCTCCGGCGACGCCCTGCTCATGACCCTGGCCGCGGTCGGCGCCGGGGCCCTGCTGCAGACCAGCCCGATGCTGTTCGGCATCGTCAAACTGCTCGGCGCCGGGTACCTGACCTGGCTCGCCATCGGCATGCTGCGCGGAGCGTGGACCATATGGCGCGCCCGCCGCGAGCGCGCCGGGGCCGACGCCCCGGCGGCCCCCGCGGCTCAGGCCGTGGACACGGAGCGGCCCTACCGGCGCGCGCTGCTGATCAGCGTGTTCAACCCGAAGGCCATCCTCTTCCTGATGTCGTTCTTCGTGCAGTTCGTGGACCCGTCCTACGCCTACCCGGCGCTGTCCTTCCTGCTGCTGGGCGGCCTGCTGCAGATCGGCAGCTTCCTCTACCTGACCACGCTGATCTTCGGCGGGAACCGCCTGGCGGCCGCCTTCCGGAGCCGCAAGCGGCTCGCCGCCGGAGCCAGCTCGGCGGCGGGCGTGCTGTTCCTGGGCTTCGCGGCGAAGCTCGCGGTCAGCTGACCGGACCGCTTCCCCGTACGGCCGTCGGGACCGTGGCGCGGACCGTCGGCCGGCGGAGCGCCGGTCGGCTAGCGGACCGCCCTGCGCAACAGCCGGGCCACGCGGCGCGCCGCGCGGCTGCGGGGCAGGAAGGACAACTGCGCCGGGATGCCGCCCGGCAGGCCCAGGCCGGTGAGCCGGCGGCGGGTGAAGTAGCGCCAGGTGTCCGGGGTCAGGTTCGCGCTCAGCCAGCGCTCGGCCTCCGGGCGCCGCCGCGCCAGGATCTTGGGCTGCATGGTGAAGCCCACCGCCGTGAGCAGCCCCTGCAGTTCGGCCGCGACGCGGTCGGGCCCCGGCGGTGTCCAGGAGCGTACGGCCGCCGGGTCCGCGAGGTCGGGCAGCAGGACGTCGGCCAGCACGAGCGGGATCCGGTTGCTGTTCGGGTACGGGGACAGCCGCGCCAGCACGGCCCCCGTGCCGGTCCGGGCGACCGGGAGCCCGTACAGGGTGGCGGCGGTCAGCAGTCCCGTGGAGAAGCAGCCGACGACCAGGGCCGGGCGCAGCCGCGCGTAGAGGGTCTCGGCGAGCACCGGGGTGCTCAGCACGGTGAGCCGGACGCCGAGCCGCCCGGCCTCTTCCTCCGCCCGGCGGGAGTAGGCCGCGGGGGCGCTGGGGTGCGGTTTGAACACCAGCTCGCGGTGGCCCAGCGCGTGCGCGCCCCGGACCATCTCCGCGTGCAGTTCCTCCTCCTCGGCGGCCGGCACGAGGTCGAGCGCGGACAGGTACTGGCCCAGCAGGAGCGCGGGGGGCTCGGCGGACGCCGCCGGTGTTCCCGTCGGAGCCTCCGCCGCCGCCTCCACCGCCGCCTCGAGCTCGCCGATGACCTTGAGGAAGGCAGCGGCGGGAATCGCCTCGGCCCGTACGCCGAACTCGGTCAGCAGCAGCGGCTCCAGGCCCGGTACGAGGTCCAGGTGCAGCATCCGCCGTATGCGCATCCCGATCCCGGGGTCGATGCGGGAGCGGGTGGGGCCGTAGCTCATCAGCCCGTCGGCGTAGACCTCCACGGCCGCGCCGGGGAAGAGCCGGCACAGGCTCGGGGCGGGCGGCACCTGCAGGGATTCCACGATCAGCTCGACGCGATCGGTGCCGAGGTCCCAGGAGGCGCGCAACTGGCGTTCCCACAGGGGGACGTCGTCGGCGCGTGGGCTCCAGCTGCCGGGGTGCTGCGGGGCGATGAACGCGTTCCAGTCGAGGACCGTGTCGAAGCGGGAGCGCAGGGCGCCGAAGCCGGGCGCGCTGGTGAAACCGGGGGTGATCTCGGCGGTGACGGAGTGGTTGCTGGTCAGCAGGATCCGGCGGCCGGCGGGAGGGAAGAGGCCCGCGTCGAGGGCGGCGGCGAGGGTGGCCGTGCCGTAGAGGGTGGAGGCCTGGAAGATCTGGGTCACGCTCACGCCGTCACCCCGGCGGGGGCCGAGGGGGCGTCGAGGGCCGCGGGGGAGGATCCGGCCGTGGCGCGCCGTCGCAGCCGGCGGAGCAGGGCCGCGCGGTCGGCGTCCATCGTGTCCAGAGTCTGGTCCAGGACCTGCCGGGGCATTCTGCCGAGTGCGGCCGCGCTCATCGAGCGGAGTTTTCTGGCCACGGGTGGTTGGAACCTTTCGATGGACCCGATGTGGTGAGCGATAATTGCGCAGTATGTTCGGACGGCCTTCGGGAGAAGGAGATCGGATTCCCGGTCGGCGGCTGTCTCGAGAAGAACCTGATCGAATGCCCGAATGAAATCGAGCTGACGATCGTCCCCGATTTGCGTCAGCGAGGTGGAAACCCCACGTCGGTAGAAGATTCCAGGCAGGCCCACCGGCGCGAAGGACTCCGCCTCCCGGTGCAGTCGCCAGATCCACGGCCGGTCCTCCGCCGTCCGCAGACCGTCCGTGAAGTGCAGCAGCCCGCGGTCCAGCAGCCGCCGGTGGTACATCCCCGCCCAGGCGTACGGGTAGTCGACCGAGGTCGCGCGGTCTGCGGGCAGGATGCCGGTGCGCGGATCGGCCACCACCGACTCCGGCCCGTAGGGGACGCGCTGCACACTGCGCGTCCTGCCCGTGCACTGGACATGGTCGGTCCGGACGAAGTCGCAGTTCAGCGCCTCGATGGCGGCCAGGGTACGGGCGAGATGGCCCGGCGCCAGCCAGTCGTCCCCGTCCAGGAAGGCGATGTACTCGCCGCGGGCCGCGTCCAGACCGGTGTTCCGGGCCGTCGCCAGCCCGCCGTTGCGCTCGTGTCTGAGGTGCACGGCGCCGGGCAGCTCGCGGGCCGCCCGTTCCAGGAGCGCGGGCGTCCCGTCCGTCGAGCGGTCGTCGACGAGCAGGAACTCGAAATCGTCCCGAGCGTTGAGTTCCAGGCTTTTCAGGGCATCCGGCGCATACGTCTGCACGTTGAAGAACGGCACGACAACAGAGAGCTTGAGCACCTGCGAGACATTAGGGCGCCGTTCGGCATTCACTGTGGCCCGGACGCGGATTCCATGTGAACGACGAACGGCGGGGGCGTTAACCCGGACGCTTTCGCATTTCGTCGACGGGTTGTTAACCCGCTGTTGTGCGCTCGTTGGGCCGATCACCGGAAAGCCGGAATAGCTTCTGCCGGGTGCCAGCAAGCAACCGCACGGCCCATCGGGCCGCCCTCCGCGTGGCCGTACTCGCCGATTCCGACACCCGCTGGAAATGGGGAGCGCTCACCGCGCGCCGCCTCGTCCCGGAGCCGGACTCCCTTCACCTGACCGGATACCTGCTCCGCGGCCGGGCCACGCCCACCGCCCGCCAGCTCGGCGAGGTCGGGGTCCGGGCGGACCGGCTCACCGAGGTGACCTGCGCGGGGTTCCTCTCCGAACTGTCCGCGCCGGGAAGGCAGTCGTACGACGTGGTCGTCCTCGCCCTGGTCGGCGGCGCCGTGCAGGCGGTCCTGCACGGCGCGCGGGCCCTGTGGCCGGAGCCGGGTGCGCGGCCGGTGTTCGTCACCGGGTACGTCGGAGTCGTCTACGAGAGACTCGCCGACGGTCTGCTGCTGCGGCACGGGGCCGATCTCGTCCTCGCCAACTCCCGCCACGACGCGGGGCGGTTCCGCTCGGTGTACGAGGGTGTCGGCGCGGCCGCCGGGGCCGTCGTGGAGACCGCCCTCCCCTTCCTCGACGGAAAGCCGTACGAGCCCGTCGGCGCCACCGCCCACCGGGTGGTCTTCGCGGTCCAGCCGTCCGTGCCGGACACCCGCGCGGACCGCGCGTACCTGCTCGGGCGCGCGGCGCAACACGCCAGGCTGCACCCGGAGCGCGAGGTGCTGGTCAAACTCCGCAGCCGGCCCGGGGAGCACACCACACACCTGGAGGAGCTCCCGTACCAGCGCCTCGCGGAGCGGCTGCCGGGCGGCCTCCCCTCCAACTGCCGTCTGGGGTACGGGAACATGGGCGAGGTCCTGGACAGCACGGACCTGCTGGTCACCGTCTCCTCCACGGCGGCCCTGGAATCCCTCCACCGGGGCATCCCGACCGCCGTCCTGACCGACCTCGGCGTCCGCGAGAGCCTCGGCAACCACCACTTCCTGGGCTCCGGCTGCCTGGCCTCCTGGACCCAGCTGGACGCGGGCCTGCTCCCGAAGGGGGATCCGGACTGGCTGGCGGCCCAAGGCGTGGGCACCGGCTCGGGCACAGGCGTGAGCACCGGTTCGGGCACCGACGCGGCTACCGGCGCGGCCACCGGTGTGGGCGCCCCGGCGGCGGCCACACCGGCCGCGACCGCCGCCGGGCGGGACCCCTACGCCGCCGCGCGGGCTCGCCTCGCGGAGCTGCTGGCCCGGGCCCGCCTCCCGGCCGTGGCGCCCTACTACACGCAGGACACCGCGCCGGGATACCTGCCCGGAATCCTGGCCAGGCACCATCTCGGCCCGGACGGACGCCCGTTGCCCGGCGCCGTCCGCACCGGCGCCGGGAAGTCGCGCCTGCGCCGCCGGCTCCGGGCCCACCTGCGCGAAGCGGCCCGGGGCGCCTACCGCCACGGCGTCCAGCGCGTCGCACCGGTGATCCGCCGCCTGGGGGAGCTGTGAGCCCCCGCCCGGCCGGAGCCGGTAGGAACGCCTCCGCCGCCGGAGCCGGCGGCGAGGCCCGCGCCGTGCCCAGGGTGCTCGCCGTGATTCCCGCCCGCGGGGGGTCCAAGGGGGTGCCCGGGAAGAACCTGGCCGACGTCGGTGGGATGCCCCTCGTGGTGCGGGCCGTCCGGGCCTGCCTGGGGGCCGGGACCGTCACCGACGTCCTGGTGTCCACCGATTCCGAGGCCATCGGCGCCGCCGCCCGCGGGGCCGGGGCCGAGGTGCTGCGCCGGCCCGCCGGGATCTCCGGGGACACCGCCACCAGCGAGGCCGCCCTGCTGCACGCGCTCGACGCCTTCGAGGAGATGCACTGCGACACCGTCGACGTGGTCCTCCTCGTCCAGTGCACCAGCCCCTTCGTCACCGCCTGCGACGTGGAGTCCGTCGCCGCCGCCGTCGCGTCCGGCGACGCCGACTCCGCGCTCACCGCGGCCCCCTTCCACGGATTCCTCTGGCGGGCGGCCCCCGACGGCTCCGGGACCGGCGTCAACCACGACACCGCGCACCGCCCCCGCCGCCAGGACCGCCCCCAGGACCTGCTGGAGACCGGAGCCGCCTACGCCATGAACGCGGCCGGCTTCCGGACCGCCCGCCACCGCTTCTTCGGGCGGACCGTCCCGGTCGCCACCGACCCCGCCCGGGTCCTGGAGATCGACGACCCCCACGACCTGGCCCGCGCCCGCGCCCTCGTACCCGTACTCACCCCCGTGCCCGCTCCCGTGCCCGCATCCGCGCGTACACCCCACGCTCCTAAGGACAGCCCTGCCATGACGGTCAACCCCGCCTCCCGCCTCCGTGCCTTCGGCTCCCGCACCGCCGGCCCCGGCCGGCCCGTCTACGTCGTCGGCGAGATCGGCATCAACCACAACGGCGAGCTCGGCAACGCCCTCGCCCTCATCGACGCCGCCGCCGAGGCCGGCTGCGACGCCGTGAAGTTCCAGAAGCGCACCCCCGAGATCTGCACCCCCCGCGACCAGTGGGACATCGAGCGCGACACCCCCTGGGGCCGGATGACCTACATCGACTACCGCCACCGCGTGGAGTTCGGCGAGAGCGAGTACCGGGCCATCGACGAGCACTGCGCCAAGCGCGGCATCGACTGGTTCGCCTCCCCCTGGGACACCGAGGCCGTCGCCTTCCTGGAGAAGTTCGACGTCCCCGCCCACAAGGTCGCCTCCGCCTCACTGACCGACGACGAGCTGCTGCGCGCCCTGCGCGCCACCGGCCGCACCGTGGTCCTCTCCACCGGCATGTCCACCCCGAAGCAGATCCGGCACGCGGTGGAGGTCCTCGGCAGCGAGAACATCCTGCTCTGCCACGCCACCTCCACCTACCCCGCCAAGGCCGAGGAGCTCAACCTGCGGGTCATCAACACCCTGCGGGAGGAGTACCCGAACGTCCCCATCGGCTACTCCGGCCACGAGACGGGCCTGCAGACCACCCTGGCCGCCGTGGCCCTCGGCGCCACCTTCGTGGAACGCCACATCACCCTCGACCGCGCGATGTGGGGTTCCGACCAGGCCGCTTCCGTCGAGCCGGGCGGCCTGACCCGCCTGGTCCGCGACATCCGCACCATCGAGACCGCCCTGGGTGACGGCGTCAAGCGGGTCTACGCCTCCGAGCTCGGCCCCATGAAGAAGCTCCGCCGCGTCCAGGGGGAGCTCGCCACGGTGTGACCGGCCCGCCGCGGACGCGGGTGTGCGGCTCCGCGCGGCAAGTCCCCCACCTCCCTTCCACCGTTCCCCGGGCGCTGCCCGGACCCGTCCCGGGGCTGCGCCCCGGGCCCCGCGCCCAGAACCCCGGCGGGGCCGAATCCGACGAGGAGTACGTGGTGACCCCCTCAGACCCCGACCGCACCCTGGCTTTCGTGGAGAGCCCGGTCCAGCTCCTCAACGTCCTGGAGTGGGCCCACGCCCAAGGCGGCGGCCGGCTCCTCGGAGCCGTCCCCGGCCAGCCGGCCCGCGGCGGAGGCTCCGACGCCCGGCCCACCGGCCCGGCGGCCGGGCCGGGCCTGCGGATCGTCGTACTCCCGCCCACCGACCCGATGTCCAGGGGCCAGCTCCGCCGGATGGCCGGGCTGGCCCGGGACGAGGGGCACGAGGTGCGGTGGAAGGAGGCGCGCGGCGGCCGGTTCGCGCCGTTCAAGGCGCTCGCAGCCCTCGCGCGGGAGGTGCGGGCGGCCGAGCGGGTGGTGGTGGGGGACCCGTTCTCCCGCTACGTGCAGCTCCTGCTCACCCTGGTCCGGGCCGAGGAGCTCGTCGTGGTCGACGACGGCACCGCCACCATGGAGTTCGTCGCCCAGACCGCCCGCGGCGAGCGCCTCGTGCGCTGGCACCGGGTCGGCGGCGGGGGCCTCCCGGGCCGGCTTCGGGAGCTGGCGTACGCACCGGTCTCGGCGACGGCCCGCAGGCGGTTCACCCCCGGCCCGGCCGGCCGCCGCCGCGTCGAGGTGTTCAGCTCGATGCCGGTCACCGCCCACGGCGCGATGACCGTACGGCTCAACGACTTCGCGTGGACCCGGGCCCGCTTCGGCCCGCCGCGCCTGACCAAGGGCACCGACCTGGTCGGGACCTCGCTGGTGGAGACCGGCGTGGTCGACCCGGGCCGCTACCTGCAAGCCGTCCGCGCCCTGACCCTGGAACACGGCGCCACCCGCTACTTCGCCCACCGCCGGGAATCCCCGGAGAAGCTGCGCACCCTGAGCGAGGCGACCGGGCTGGAGATCGTACGTCCGGACCTGCCGTTGGAGCTGATCGCCCGGCGGGGTCCGGTCGGCCGGACGATCGTCAGCTTTCCGTCCACGGTCGTCCACACACTGCCCTACGCCCTGATCGGCACCGGGGTGACCGTGGCGGTATGCGATGTCGATCCGAGCTGGCTCACCCCCGCGGCCTCGGAGCGGGCCCGGGGATTCCTCGCCGGGGTCACCGCCGCGGCCCGCGATGTCCACAGACTTCCTGCTCAGGCGGCTCCGACGGCCGGATGAACGCTTGAGTGGGCCTGCGAGTTTACCCGCGCCGTCATCCGGTCATGCGTCCAGAGGCCGGGTTTCTTTCCCCTAACGGCATGAACTTTTTGTGATCTCCAGCCAGTTGACCCATGGGTGGGCCTACCCTTCAACGGGTGAACCAGTTGATGTCCCGCGAGTCCCAGCCCGCCCAGCCCGCCGCGCCCGACCGGCCCGAGCTGCCCGGCAAGCTTCCGGACCACCTGCGTGCCGAACTGATCGCCTTCCGCCGGGACTTGCACATGCATCCCGAGCTGGGACACCACGAGTTCCGCACCACGGCGGCGATCAAGGCCCGGCTGGAAAAAGCGGGCCTGCGGCCGAAGGTGCTGGAGTCGGGCACCGGGCTCATCTGTGACGTGGGCACGTGGGACGAAGGGGCGCGTAGCTCCGTTGAGGGTGGTGGTGGGCGACGGGAGGGCGGCGTACGCCCGATGCTGGCACTGCGCGCGGACATCGACGCCCTGCCCATCCCGGACGCCAAGACGCACGTCTCGTACCGCTCGACCGTCCCGGACCGCGCCCACGCCTGCGGCCACGACGTGCACACCGCCGTGGTGCTCGGCGCCGGCCTCGTCCTGGCCGAGCTCGACCGCCGGGGCGCGCTGCCCCGGCCGGTACGGCTGATCTTCCAGCCCGCCGAGGAGGTGCTGCCCGGCGGCGCCACCGAGGCCATCGACTCCGGGGTGCTGGACGGCGTGGGCAAGATCATCGCGGTGCATTGCGACCCGCGCGTCGACGCGGGCCGGATCGGCCTGCGCAGCGGGCCCATCACCTCGGCCTGCGACCGCCTCGAGGTCACCCTCGAAGGTCCCGGCGGGCACACCGCCCGCCCGCATCTGACCACCGACCTGGTGACGGCCGCCGCCCGGCTCGCCCTCGACCTGCCGGCCGTGCTGGCCAAGCGGATGGACGCCCGCTCGGGCATGTCCATCACCTGGGGCCGGATCGAGGCCGGGCACGCCTGCAACGTCATCCCGATGCACGCGGAATTGTCCGGAACCGTTCGCTGCCTGGACCTGAACTCCTGGCACGAGGCCCCCGACCAGATCCACGCGGTCATCGACGAGATCGCCTCGATGCACCGCGCCAAGCACGAGATCACCTACGTGCGCGGAGTGCCCCCGGTCGTCAACGATCCGGCGGTCACCGAGCTGCTGCGCGAGGCGATGAGCGCCCGGCGCGGAGCCGACTCGGTCGAGGACACCGATCAGAGCCTCGGCGGCGAGGACTTCTCCTGGTACCTGGAGCACGTCCCCGGAGCCATGGCGCGCCTGGGTGTCCGTACGCCCGGAGACACGGCGAAGAGGGATCTGCACCGGGGCGACTTCGACGTGGACGAGGCCGCGATCGCGGTCGGCGTGGAGTTCTTCACGGCCGCCGCGCTGCTCGACGGCCTCCCCCTCGAAGGACGCCACGCCAGGGTCTCGGACGGCCACTGACCTTGAGGGGCCGGGCAGGGACACGTCCCAGGCCGGCCCCTCCAACCGTGAGAATCAGTCGCCTATGCCGATTTTCCACCGCTGGTAGCCGAGCTTGTAGATGCCCACGTTCGGGCTGTCGGGGCACGAAGCCGCCGATGTCTGACCGTTTTCCCTGGCAGGTCCCCTGACTACTGCCTGCGAACCCCGGCTGTCAATACACGTGACCTTGACCTGGAAACGCTCGAGGATCGGGATCATGCCGGTGCATTTCGCGTAGCCGGTCCGGCCTGACGACCACGTTGTGCAGCTAAAGCTGGCGGTTCCGCTAGTTGCGGCTGATGCCGCGGGAGCAGAAATTAGAGAAGTCGCGGCCATCGCTATCCCGATGAATCCCGCCATCTTTACCCTATACATTCTCTTCCTCCATGGTTCGTTCCGGTGGGGTCGGCTAGCGCTTTCACGCGTTTTCTTCGGTACCTACAGTCAAAACGCCGACGTTCGGGTCCGTTGCGCAGATCGCACTGGATGTGTTGTTGGTTTTCTTCCAGGGGCCGTAGACGGTGAAGATTTGGCCGCGGTAGGTGACGCATGTGAGCTTCACGCGGAACTTGTCCCCCCAGGGCAGTCCGCTGCAGTACGCCGACCCGCCCCAAGGTGCGCGGTTGGTCTTCGTTAGGTTGCAGCTCGAGTTCACGCCAGAGGGTCCTGGCGTCGGACCGGCTGCGACGGCTGGTGTCGCAACAGTCAGTGAAATCGCGGCAATGACGACAGAGCTCAGCTGGGCAACAATTCTATTCTTCATTCTTTCTTCTACCCCCCAGGTAATCCGAACGATTGAGCCGACGTGCGAGGATATTCTGGTGTGAATAGGAACCTACGCCAAATGGCAGGCCTCTGCGCTGAATTCGTCGACCTTTTGGTTACTCCATCTGATCATGATGCTACGAGGCGTCGTCAATTGAAATTTCCCAAGTGTGACGTGAGTCATGCTCCAAAGGTGTGGAATTAGCCAGACCTTCAGTGAATCTGCGACGTGCTGGCTCGAATTGAATGCTCCATGGGCTGATTTCCGGATTGCTGAAATCCGCATACGTTCACGGTGTGCGAGAGATGCGAGAATTTCCTGATGTTCAAACGTGGGTGTCCGGGTTGCCGCCAGTGTTGCGGTCGCCTCTCAGGTCGCGTGGCTGAGGGCGCCTTCGCGCGCGCCGTACGCAGCGTGTTCCATCCAACGCGTTCTGTAGCCATCCGGCAGAGTGTGCGCGTCGATCCGGTAACGACTCATGAACAGGCCTTTAACTGACATCTACGCGCGTTACGATCGCCGCAAAACCAGCGCCGACCGTGGCGCTTCGGTCAGGTTTTGAAGGAGCCTCCCCTTGCGCCGGATCATCAGGATCGCCACAGTGGGCTTCGCGGCCTCCGCGCTGGCCCTCTCGGCCACCGCCTGTGGCGGTAAGAAGTCCTCGGACTCGTCTTCGCCGTCCTCTTCTGCGGAGAAGTCCGCCGCCATTGCGTACGACGTCGGCGGCCGCGGCGACCAGTCCTTCAATGACGCCGCCTATGACGGTCTCGCGAGGGCCGAGAAGGACCTGCAGATCAAGGGCGCCCAGGCGGAGCCCACCGACGGCGAGGGTGAGGCCGACAAGGTCCAGCGCCTCACCGAGCTGGCCCGCAAGGGCAACAACCCGGTCATCGGCGTCGGCTTCGCCTACGCGCCGGCCATCAAGAAGGTCGCTGAGAAGTACCCGAACACCACGTTCGGCATCATCGACGACACTTCGGTGACCGGGAAGAATGTAGCCAACCTCGTCTTCAATGAGGAGCAGGGCTCCTACCTGGCGGGCGTCGCCGCCGCCAAGGCGTCCAAGACCGGCACGGTCGGCTTCATCGGCGGTGTCGAGGTTCCGCTGATCAAGAAGTTCGAGGCGGGCTTTGTTCAGGGCGTCAAGGCCACGAACCCGAACGCCAAGGTGCTGACTCAGTACCTGACCCAGCCTCCCAACACGGATGGCTTCACGAAGCCCGACCTGGGCAAGGCCGCGGCCGAGGGCCAGCTCGACAAGGGCGCCGACGTGATCTACTCGGCCGCCGGTCTGGCCGGCTCCGGTGCCATCGAGGCCGCCGCCGCCAAGGGCAAGTGGGCCATCGGCGTGGACTCGGACCAGTACAACCAGGCCGGTCTGTCGAAGTACAAGGACTTCATCCTGACCTCGGTCACCAAGGACGTCTCCGACTCGGTCTACAACCTGATCAAGTCGGTCAAGGACGGCAAGCCCGAGTCCGGCGAGGTCCGCTACGGCCTGGACAAGGACGGCGTCGGCCTGGCCGACTCCAACCCGAAGTACAAGGCGATGGCTGACGTCGTCGCCGCGGTGGAGAAGGCCAAGGCCGACATCATCGCCAAGAAGATCGAGGTCAAGACCGCGCCGTAAGGCACCGTCTGACCTGCTGTAAGCGTGGTCCCCGGGGTCCGGGTAGCGGTCTCCATCGCTCCCGGGCCCCGGCCCGTATCACGTGGTTTCATGTGATCTTGTGGCCGGTTGGCCGCAAGTTTTCACTTTCGACAGTGCTACGCGCGTAGAAGCATCGTGGACGCGATACTTTCTCTCCCCGCCCTGTCCCTCCCTGCCTTCAGCTCCTTCCGCGCCAAGGAGAGTGCGTCATCAACGCGTCCAGCCCGCCCCCCGCCGTAGAACTGCACGGCATCACCAAGCGCTTCCCCGGCGTCGTCGCCAACAAGGACATCGCGATCACCGTCCGCAAGGGCACGGTCCATGCCCTCGTCGGTGAGAACGGCGCCGGCAAGTCGACGCTGATGAAGATCCTCTACGGCATGCAGAAGCCGGACGAGGGCACCATCGCCATCGACGGGGAACAGGTCTCCTTCAGCAGCCCCGGCGATGCCATCGCCCGCGGCATCGGCATGGTGCACCAGCACTTCATGCTCGCCGACAACCTCACCGTCCTGGAGAACGTGGTCCTCGGCGGCGAGAAGCTCTACGGCATCGGCGCGAAGGCCCGTAAGAAGATCAAGGAGATCTCGGACGCGTACGGCCTCGGCGTACGTCCCGACGCCCTGGTCGAGGACCTCGGTGTCGCCGACCGCCAGCGCGTGGAGATCCTCAAGGTCCTCTACCGCGGTGCGAAGATCCTCATCCTCGACGAGCCGACCGCCGTGCTCGTGCCGCAGGAAGTGGACGCGCTCTTCGACAACCTGCGAGAGCTCAAGTCCGAGGGCCTGACCGTCATCTTCATCTCGCACAAACTGGGCGAGGTCCTGAAGGTCGCGGACGACATCACCGTCATCCGGCGCGGCACCACGGTCGGCACCGCCGACCCCCGCACCACCACGACCAAGCAGCTCGCCGAGCTGATGGTCGGCTCCGAGCTGCCCTCCCCGGAGACCCGCGAGTCCACGGTGACCACCACTGCGATGCTCCAGGTCGAGCGCCTGACCATCGCCGAGGGGGGCGCGCCCGTCGCCACCGAGGACACCGCCCGCACGCCGGGCCTGCCGGACGCCAACCTGCGCGAGAGCGCGGTCGCCGGGCGCCTGCTGCTCGACGGGATCACCTTCACGATCCACAAGGGCGAGATCCTCGGCATCGCGGGCGTCGAGGGCAACGGCCAGACCGAGCTCATCGAGGCCCTCATGGGCATGATGACCCCCGACGCGGGCGTCATCACCCTCGACGGCAAGGACATCACCAAGTCTTCGGTGCGGGGGCGCCGCGAGGGCGGCATCGGCTACATCCCCGAGGACCGCCACCGCCACGGCCTGCTGCTGGAGTCCTCCCTCTGGGAGAACCGCATCCTCGGCCACGTCACCGAGGCCCCCAACTCCAAGCGCGGCATCCTCGACCCGAAGGCCGCCCGCAAGGACACCGAGCGGATCGTGCGCGAGTACGACGTCCGCACGCCCGGCATCGAGGTCACCGCGGCCTCGCTCTCCGGCGGCAACCAGCAGAAGCTGATCGTCGGCCGCGAGATGAGCCACAACCCGAAGTTCCTCATCGCCGCCCACCCCACCCGCGGTGTGGACGTAGGCGCGCAGGCGCAGATCTGGGACGCGATCCGCGAGGCCCGCCGCGAAGGCCTGGCGGTCCTGCTGATCTCCGCCGACCTGGACGAGCTCATCGGCCTGTCCGACACCCTGCGCGTGATCTACCGCGGCCGCCTGGTCGCGGACGCCGACCCCGCGACCGTGACCCCCGAGGAACTCGGCACCGCCATGACGGGCGCCGCCTCGGGTCACCTCGAAGCACCCGTCGACGAGACCGAAGCCACCGACAACCGCTCCGACGCCGGCACGGACGCCCGTACCGACTCCCCGGAGGACGAGGCCCGATGAAGAAACTCGACAAGGACCGGCTGCTCCTCGGCTTCGCCGGGCCCGCGCTCGCGCTGGTCACCGCCTTCGTGCTGACCATGGCCGTACTGGCGGCGACGGGTGTGGACCCGATCGAACCGCTGCGGCTCATGGTGGAGAACGCGGGCTACGAGGACGTCCAGGTCCTCATCGTCAACCAGGCCGGTACGTACTACCTGGCCGCCCTGGCCGTGGCCGTCGGCTTCCGGATGAACCTCTTCAACATCGGCGTCGACGGCCAGTACCGCCTCGCGGCGATGCTGTCGGCGGTCGTGGGCGCCGCGGTCTCGCTGCCCGGCCCGCTGCACATCCTGCTGATCGTGCTCGTCGCCATGCTGGTCGGCGCCTCCTGGGCCGGCATCGCCGGCATCCTGAAGGCCAAGCGCGGAGTCAGCGAGGTCGTCTCCACGATCATGCTGAACGCGATCGCCACCAGCCTGATCGCCTGGCTGATCCTGCCGAAGAACCTCGGCGTCCAGCCCGAGGGCTCGAACGACCTGACCACCGGCGAGATCGCCAAGTCCGGCTGGTTCCCGGCCGTCTCCCTCGGTGACGGCCTGGAGATCTACGGCTTCACCTTCCTCGCCTTCGCGCTGGGCATCGTCTACTGGTTCGTGCTGGGCCGCACCCGCTTCGGCTTCGACCTGCGCGCCACCGGCGCCAGCGAATCCGCCGCGCAGGCCTCCGGCGTGGACGCCAAGAAGATGATCATCACCTCGATGCTCATCTCCGGCGCCGTCGCCGGCCTCGCCGGCATGCCGGTGCTGCTGGGCGAGAGCCACACGTACAGCCTGTCCTTCCCGGTCGGTGTCGGCTTCACCGGCATCACCATCGCGCTGCTCGGCCGCAACCATCCGGTCGGGATCTTCTTCGCCGCGTTCCTGATGGCCTTCATCGACAAGGCCTCGGCCTCGCTCGACACGGCCGGGTACGCGAAGGAGATCGGCACGATCATGAAGGGCCTGATCGTGATCGCGGTGGTCGTCTCCTACGAGCTCGTCCGCCGCTACGGGATCCGACGCCAGCAGCAGAAGGTCGGCGAGGAACTCGCCGCCGGCGGCGCCATCAAGACCGACAAGGAGGTCGCGGCGTGAGCACCAGCACCGTTTCCGCGACGAGCGCCGCCCCCAAGAAGCAGGGCGGCCGCAAGAAGCTCACCCTGCCCTGGATCATGCTGATCATCGCGGGCGGCCTCGCGCTGGTCTCGCTGGTCCGCGTGATCAGCGGCGCCGACGACCTGACCTCCATCGGCCAGGTCTCCGGAGCACTCTCCCTCGCCGTCCCGATCGGCCTCGCCGGACTCGGCGGCCTGTGGGCCGAGCGCGCGGGCGTGGTCAACATCGGCCTCGAAGGCATGATGATCCTCGGCACCTGGTTCGGTGCATGGGCCGGCTACCAGTGGGGCCCGTGGACCGGCGTCATCGCCGGCCTGATCGGCGGCGCCATCGGCGGCCTGCTGCACGCGATCATCACGGTCACCTTCAACGTGAACCACATCGTCTCCGGTGTGGCCATCAACATCCTGGCCCTGGGCTTCACCCAGTACCTGTCGAACTTCACGTTCGCCGAGGCGCCCGGCGGCTCCTCCAAGCAGTCCCCGCGCGTCGAGCCGATCTACGAGATCACCGTGCCAGGGCTGTCGGACTGGATGGCCACCCTCCAGGGCAAGCACTGGTTCTTCGTCTCCGACGTCGCGGGCGTCGTCGGCGGCCTGGTCACCGGCCTGTCGCTGCTGACCGTCGTCGCGCTGCTGCTGATCCCCGGCACCTGGTGGGTGCTGTGGCGCACCACCTTCGGCCTGCGGCTGCGCTCCTGCGGCGAGAACCCCATCGCCGCCGAATCGCTCGGCGTCAACGTCTACAAGTACAAGTACATCGCCGTGATCGTCTCGGGCGCTCTGGCGGGCCTGGGCGGCGCGTTCCTGTCGATCGTGGCCAGCCCGATCTACCAGGAGGGCCAGACCGGCGGCCGCGGCTACATCGGCCTCGCCGCGATGATCTTCGGCAACTGGATGCCGGGCGGCATGGCACTGGGCGCCGGCCTGTTCGGCTTCACCGACAGCCTCAAGCTGCGCGGCGGCGCCGAGAACGTCCACGCGATGCTGCTGCTCATCGCGATCCTGCTCGTCCTGGTCGTGGCCTGGCAGCTCTACAAGAAGCGCTACGTCCCGGCCGGCATCTCGGCGGTCTTCGCCGTGCTGCTGTTCCTCTGGTACGGGTTCACCGACGCGGTGCCCAGCCAGTTCGTGGACGCCGCCCCGTACCTGACCACGCTGCTGGTGCTCGCGCTGTCCGCGCAGCGCCTGCGCATGCCCAAGGCGGACGGCATGCCGTACCGCAAGGGTCAGGGCAAGTGACGGCCGCCCCCGACTGGGACGCCCTGCGCGACGCCGCTCGGGAGGCCATGTCCCGGGCGTACGCCCCGTACTCGGGCTTCCCCGTCGGCGTCGCGGCGCTGGTCGACGACGGCCGCACCATCGTCGGCTGCAACGTCGAGAACGCCAGCTACGGCCTCGGCCTGTGCGCCGAATGCGGCCTGGTCTCCTCCCTCCAGGCCACGGGCGGCGGCCGCCTGACGCACTTCACGTGCGTGGACGGCAAGGGCGAGATCCTCGTCCCGTGCGGGCGCTGCCGCCAGCTGCTGTTCGAGTTCGGCGGCCCCGGACTCCAGGTGGAGACACCGGAAGGCGTCCTGCCGCTCTCCGCGATGCTGCCGCAGGCCTTCGGGCCGGACCACCTGAGATAGCCGTGACAACGGCCCTCCGCCCTGCCGGGCGGGGGGCCGTCGTCAACCCCTCTCCTCTTCTCTATGCGCGTAGAAGGAAGCACTTCCATGGACGTCATCTCCGTCATCCGCACCAAGCGCGACCGCGGTGAACTGAGCCCCGAGCAGATCGACTGGGTCATCGACGCGTACACGCGCGGCGTGGTCGCCGACGAGCAGATGTCGGCGCTGGCGATGGCCATCCTGCTCAACGGCATGAACCGGACCGAGATCGCCCGCTGGACCGCCGCGATGATCGCGAGCGGCGAGCGGATGAACTTCGACTCCCTCTCCCGCCCGACCGCGGACAAGCACTCCACCGGCGGAGTCGGCGACAAGATCACCCTGCCGCTGGCCCCGCTCGTCGCCGCCTGCGGCGCGGCCGTACCGCAGCTCTCGGGCCGCGGCCTCGGCCACACCGGCGGCACCCTGGACAAGCTGGAGTCCATCCCCGGCTGGCGCGCCCTGCTCTCCAACGAGGAGATGCTGCACGTACTGGACACCACCGGCGCCGTCATCTGCGCGGCCGGCGACGGCCTGGCCCCGGCCGACAAGAAGCTCTACGCGCTGCGCGACGTGACGGGCACCGTCGAGGCGATCCCGCTGATCGCCTCCTCGATCATGTCCAAGAAGATCGCCGAGGGCACCGGCTCGCTCGTCCTGGACGTGAAGGTCGGCACCGGCGCCTTCATGAAGAACATCGAGGACGCGCGCGAGCTGGCACGCACCATGGTGGGCCTGGGCACCGACTCGGGAGTCAAGACCGTCGCCCTGCTCACCGACATGTCCACCCCGCTCGGCCTCACCGCCGGCAACGCCCTGGAGATCCGCGAGTCGGTCGAGGTCCTGGCAGGCGGCGGCCCCTCGGACGTCGTCGAACTGACCCTGGCCCTGGCCCGGGAGATGCTGGACGCGGCGGGCATCAAGGACGCCGACCCGGCGAAGGCCCTGGCCGACGGCTCCGCGATGGACGTGTGGCGCCGGATGATCGCGGCGCAGGGCGGCGACCCCGACGCGGCGCTGCCGGTCGCGCGCGAGCAGCACGTGGTCACCGCCTCCGCCTCGGGCGTCCTGACGCGTCTGGACGCGTACGGGGTGGGCGTGGGCGCCTGGCGCCTGGGCGCCGGCCGCGCGCGCAAGGAGGACCCGGTCCAGGCGGGCGCGGGCATCGAGCTGCACGCGAAGCCGGGCGACACGGTGGTCGCGGGCCAGCCGCTGATGACCCTGCACACGGACACCCCGGAGAAGTTCGACTACGCCCTGGCGGCACTGGACGGCATCGCCGACATCGCCCCGGCGGGCACGCCCTTCTCCGCCACGCCGATCGTGCTGGACCGCATCGCCTGACCTGCGGCTTCCCTTTCGGGCGAACGGGACCGGTGGACGCCCACCGGTCCCGTTCTGCACGCTGGGACCGGTGACGAACGATTGAGGAGCACACCCATGAGCGCACTCACCGTCCGACACGAACCACAGAGCGACGACGGCTGGGGAGCAGACCGTCCGTCTCTGGGAGGAGACGGATTGGCCCGAGGGCTTCAAGGTGGAGATCATCGAGGGGATCACTCCGTAGCCGGGACCCATCGGCACCGATGAGTTCGTGCGGGTCGGGCAGTCACCCTCATGTGGAGACCACCCGACTCGTACTGCCCGGCCCCAGCCCGACCGCCCGCGACGCCTTACTGCTCTGCACGCGCCTCGCCAGGCTCTACGAGGACGGGGCGGCGGCCGTGGTCTGCGACGCCTCAGGCGTCACGGCGCCGGGCCTCGCCGCCGTAGAGGCACTGGCCCGGCTGCGGCTCACCGCCGCCGCCCGGCCCTTCCGGGTCATCGGGGCCGGGCCCTCCCTACGCGCCCTGCTGGGCCTCGTAGGACTCGTCGAGCTGCTCGGGGAGCCCGAAGAGCGGGAACCACCGGGCGGTGTCGAGGAAGGCGTTGAGCCCGACGATCTTCCCGTCTGAGATCTCCAGGACCTGGAGCGCCCAGGGGGTCCAGCCCGGCTGCCCGTCCTCGCGCGGCCGGTACTGGCCGAAGGCCGGCATGCCGTTCGCCGTGGTCGGGAGCATCCGCGAGCCCTTGCAGCCGATGCCCTGGTTCAGGTGCCAGGCCGCGATGTCCTCGTGGCCCTGGAGCCACAGGTCGAACGGCGGCATCGACAGCACCGCGTCCTCGTGGAGGAGGGCGGTCAGCCGGGTGATGTCGTACGCCTCGAAGGCGGCGAGGTACTGCCCCAGCAGCTTCACCTGGTCCGCGTCCAGCGGGTCCGCGGCTTCGCTCTCGCGGATGCGGGTGGCGGCGAGCGTCGCGCGGGCCCGCTGCAGGGCGCTGTTCACCGATGCGACGGTGGTGTCCAGCAGGGTGGCGACCTCGTCGGCCTTCCAGGCCAGCACCTCGCGCAGGATCAGCACCGCCCGCTGCTTGGCCGGCAGGTGCTGCAGCGCCGCGACGAAGGCCAGCCGTACGGACTCCTTGGCCAGCGCCATCTCCGCCGGATCGGCGGTCTGCGGCAGCACCCGCCCGTCGGGCACCGGCTCCAGCCAGGTCACCTCGGGCCGCTCGCTCAGTACGGCGGACGCCTGGTGCTGCGGAGCGGTCAGGTCCATGGGCCGGGCCCGCTTGTTCCCCGCGTTCAGCAGGTCCAGGCAGACATTGGTGGCGATCCGGTACAGCCACGACCGCAGGGAGGAACGCCCCTCGAACTTCTCGAAGCTCCGCCAGGCACGGATGTACGTGTCCTGCACCGCGTCCTCGGCGTCGAAGGAGGAGCCGAGCATGCGGTAGCAGTACCCGGTGAGCTCGACGCGGTAGCGGTCGAGCGCCGCATCCAGCTCGGGTCCGAGGTCGGTGGCTTCGGTCATGTCCCTTGATCCCCCTGATAGTTCCCGGTCCTTCGGAAACTACCCGAGGGGTCTGACAACCGCAGCCCGGCACGCGGCGCCCCGTCCGCTACACCTGCCACCGGGCCCGCACCACCCCGTCCGCGTCCGGCAGCACACCGGTGAACAGGGGGTCGTGCTCGTGGGCGTAGACCGGCAGCAGCGCGGCGGCCCGGGCACCGGCGAGAGCCCCGCGATCGGGTTCTCGTCGACCAGCTCCGCCGCACCGCACGCCTCGGCGGCCCGCACCCGTTCCCAGAACTCCTCGTCCGCGCGGCGCAGCTCGTACTCGCCGTCCTGGGAGGGGTCGTACGGCGAGGCCTCGATGGTCTCCGCGAAGAGCCCGAGTTACCGGGTGCGGGCCACGGCCGCCGGGCAGGGCACGTACTGGTCCCACCCGACGTGCACGGCGAAGGCACCCACCGAGTCCGCGTCCGCGTTCGCCTGAGCCTGCGCCTCCAGCCGGCACGAGGCGCCGTGCTCGCGCAGCATGCCGCGCAGGAGTTCCAGCGCGAGCGGCACCGGCACGCTCGCACCGTCGTGGAAGCCACCCACACCGTCCGGGAAGAGCCAGGCCAGGCCGCCCCCCTCCACCGCGGCCTTCCGGCCGAAGTTCGCGAACCGTCATCTCAGAGCGCGGCATCCTCGTCGGGCACGTACGCCGGGACGGTCCAGCGCAGGACGGCCTCGCCCGCCCGCTCCTCCAGGGTGACCGGGTACACCTGCCCGTGCGCACGTTCCCCGCGGTGCCGCATCGAGTGGTCCCCGGGGTCCCACCCGAGGCCGAGCACCCGGCAGCCGCCGACCTCGATGGTTCCGGCCAGCAGCGGGCGGCTCCATCCGGCGCGCTTGAAGCGGTGGAAGTCGGTGTGGGCGTCCACCGAGACCATCAGGCCGTTGCCCGGGCCCTCGCGGACCCAGTCCTCGATCCGCCTTTTCAGGGCCCGTGCCTCGGCGAGGGGGATGTCGAGGAAGCCGTGCGGACCGGTACCGCCGGGATGCGGGAGTACCAGCTCCCCGCCGAACACCGCGTGGGCTTCCTCCCAGTACCTGCCCCAGTACGTGACGTCGGCCAGCCCGTCCACCGACTCTCCGGACAGCCCCTCGAAGCGGTCCAGCGCCCGCGCGTCGCCGAGGACCGTCCCGCAGCGGTCGACCGGGAGGTCGCCGAGGGGGACCGGGCCGTCGCCGTGCGCGTCCCGGTCCCACTGGAGGCCGAGTTCCACCTCCAGGGCCGAGAGCACCGGCTCGCCGTCGAAGGGAGAGGGAGAGGTCCAGGCCCGTACCGGCAGCGGCCGGTCGAGGGCGGCCGGGACGGCTATCGCCTCGTACCCCCAGGCCAAGGGCTCGGCGCTCTCGCCCTCGTGGATGTGGCCGCCGCCCGCCGCCGCTGCGGCCAGGGCGCGCTCCGACCAGGGCCGACTGCCGTCCTGCCGGTGGCCGATCCAGCTCGCCTTCCCCAGGACGAGCGCCCCCGAGGGGGCGGTGACCGGGCCGAGGGGGAGGGGCGGGCGGTCCGGGACGGGCCATGACGCCGGTGGGCGGAAGTCGCACCAGGTGCCGTCGAAGGGGTACGAGGCCGAGTCGATGAGCCGGGTGACGCGGACCCCCTCCGCACGGATGGCGGCGGCCTCGGCCGCCGTCCAGTACACCGGGTGGCCCGTCTTCGCGGCGAAGGCCTCCTCGTCCTTCCACTCCCACGCGCGGTCCGGAGCCACCGTGATGTCCAGCTCCTGGTCGGTGACGTGGACGTCCGCGCCGTCCCGGGTACGGGTGCGGGATTCGAGGTTCACGTACCAGCTGCGGAACTCCTGCTCCTCCGTGAAGCTCCACCACACCGCGTGCCCCGCCCCCGCCGGCTGCAGGATCAGCGCGCCCGCGTGCCGCCACCGGTCCGCCCGCAGCGGGTACGAGCCCTCCGTCGGCAGGTCCCGCAGATGGGTGCCGGGCGGGATGGTGGCGCGCCAGAGCGGAGTGCCCGGGGCCACCCACAGCAGCAGGCCGTCGGCGCCGGCCTCCACCACGCGGGCCGGGCAGACCAGGCTGACCGTGCTGCCGAGGATGAGGTGAACGTTGACTATGGCCATGACCGGCGATCATGCCATCCGGGTCGGTGGCCCCCCCGGCCCCCGGGCCCTTCATCAGCGGGCGGGCAGCGCCGCGATCCGGGCCGTACGGGCCGCGCGGGACCCGTACAGGGTGATCGTGACGACTCCGGCGACCGCGAGCAGCGCGAGGGTGACCGTGGCCGCCCAGCCCGCCGAGTGGTAGGCGAGGGCGCCCAGCGTGCCACCGGCGCTGGAGCCGGCGTAGTACGCCGACTGGTAGAGCGCCGAGGCCTGCGCGCGGCCCGTCTTCGCCGTACGGCTCACCGCCGCGGAGGCCACCGCGTGGCCCGCGAAGAAGCCCGCCGTGATCAGGACCAGGCCCAGCAGGATCGAGGTGAGCGAGTCCGCGAGGGAGAGGAACAGGCCCAGTGCCGTCGTGGTCACCGCCAGGTACAGCGCGCCGCGCCGGCCCAGCCGGGCCACGAGCTGCCCGGCCGCCGCCGAGGAGGCCGTACCGACCAGGTAGACGAGGAAGATCGAGCCGATGAGGCCCTGCCCGAGCGAGAACGGCTCGTCCACCAGGCGGTAGCCGATGACCGTGTAGACCGCCCCGAACACGGTCATGAACAGCGCGCCGATCCCGTACAGCCGCAGCAGCAGCGGATCGCGCAGATGGCCGGAGACGGTACGTCCCACCGCGCGCGGGTTCAGCGAGGCCGGGCTGAAGAACCGGGCCCGGGGGAGGAGGACCAGGAACGCCACCGCGCAGGCCAGTGACATCAGGCCGACGGCCAGCAGACCGCCGCGCCAGCCCCAGGCCTGGGCCGCCCAGCCCGTGACGAGGCGGCCGCTCATGCCGCCGATGGAGTTGCCCGCCACGAACAGGCCGATCGCGGCGACCAGCGCCTTCGGCTTGACCTCCTCCGCCAGGTACGCCATCGCGGAGGCCGGGATGCCGGCGATCGCCGCGCCCTGGACGGCGCGCAGCGCGATCAGCCACTCCAGGTTCGGCGCGAAGGGTACGAGGAGGCCGACGCCGACCGCGAGCACCATCGAGCAGGTCATCATCCGGGTCCGCCCGAACCGCTCGGAGAGCGCGCTGAGCGGCAGGACGAAGAGGGCGAGCGCGCCGGTGGCCGCGGAGACCGTCCAGCTGGCCTGACCCGCCGTCACGCCGAACCCGTCGGAGATCGCGGGCAGCAGCGCCTGGGTGGAGTAGAGGAGGGCGAAGGTGGCCAGTCCGGCGGCGAAGAGCGCGAGGCTGAGGCGGCGGTAGCCGGGACGGCCGGGCTCGTGCGCCTCGGGTGCGGAGGCGGGGAACGACGGGGTGGAGGCACCCGGGATGACGGGTGCCCCGGTATGAGCGGGAGGCATGGTGACGACGGTAGAGCCGTCGTTTTCATGCGTCCAATGCACGAATTCGCGATAATCAATCCAGCCCTGCATCAACACAGGTCAGATGGGTGCCTATCGATGAGTCGTTACGAAGAAGACATGGCAGTGACACATGTGCTGGCCCCGCGCCTCGCGTACTTCGTCGCCGTCGCCCGGCACGAGCACGTCACCCGCGCCGCGCACGAGCTCGGTGTTCCGCAGTCCACCCTGTCGCGGGCCATGGTCCGCCTCGAACAGGACCTGGGTGTCACGCTGTTCGCCCGCAAGGGCCGTACGGTCGCGCTCACCACCGCCGGCCGCACCTTCCTCGCCTCGGCGGAACGCTCGCTGGCCGAGATCGCCCGCGCCGCCGGTTCCGTACAGCAGGACGCGGACCCCTCCTTCGGCAAGGTCGCCTTCGGCTTCCTGCACACCCTGGGCCCCGAGACCGTGCCCGGCCTGATCCGGGCCTTCCGGGCCGACCATCCGGGCGTGCGGTTCTCCCTGGTCCAGAACTACGGCGAGGCCATGCTGGAGAAGCTGCGGGCCGGCGAGCTCGACCTCTGCCTGACCTCGCCGCTGCCGGACGCCCCGGGTCTGGTGACCCGGCGCCTCGACGAGCAGCGGCTGCGCCTGGTGGTCCCCGACGACCACCGGCTCGCCGCGCGCAAGCGGATCCGCCTCGCGGAGGCCGCCGAGGAAACCTTCGTCACCCTGGAGCCCGGCTACGGACTGCGCCGCATCACCGACGACCTGTGCGCGGAGGCCGGGTTCACGCCCCGGGTCGCCTTCGAGGGGGAGGAGGCCGAGACCCTGCGCGGGCTCGTCGCCGCCGGTCTCGGCGTGGCGCTGCTGCCGCCGCCCGCGGTGCCCCGGCCCGGGGTCGTGGAGCTGACGGTCACCGCCCCGCGTGCGGTCCGCGAGATCGGGGTGGCCTGGCGCGAGGGGCATCCGGACACACCGCCGGTGGCGGAGTTCAAGCGGTTCCTGCTGTCCCGTCGGGGGCGGCTGATTCCGGAGCTGCAGCCGGGGGCGTGAGCGGGGCGCGGGAAGCCGCGGAGGCCGCCGCCGTGGCCGACAGCAGGAACCCGGCCTGGAAGCGGGACTTGGCCCCCACCGCCCGCATGATCTCGGCGATGTGGCGCTGACAGGTCCGTTCCGACATGCCCAGCCGGCGGGCGATGACCTTGTCCTCCAGCCCCTCCGCCAGGAGCCGCACGATGGTCTGACGCAGCTCGTCGGAGATGGAGCGGGCCTGGTCCGGACCGACGGTGGTGCTGAAGGGCTCCGCCTCCGCCCAGCAGCGTTCGAAGGTCTGCTCCATGAAGCGGACGACGTTGGGCTCGCGCACGATCAGTGCGGCCTTGATGTCGTCCTGCACCTCCATCAGCCCGGTGTGCCCGTCGACGAGGATCATCCGCATCAGCCCGTCACCGACGGTACGGACCTGCGAGCCGAGCGCGGTCACCCGCTCGACGTAGGCGGCCGTGGGGCGGGAGTAGCGGGCGGTGTGCTGGTAGAGGGTGCGCATCCGCACGCCCCGGGCCAGCATCGCCTCGTCCCGGACCACCGCCCCCTCCAGGGTCTCCGGACGGCGGCCGCCGCCCGGGTGGCAGGTCAGCACCTCGGACTCGGCAGAGGCGATGAGCTCCCCGATCATGATCTGCAGCGCGGCCGGGTCGGTGACCAGCTCCAGGGCGTTCGCCCCGCCGCGGTTGCGCAGGTCGGTGCCCGCCTCGTACTCGGGGAGCAGCTTCTCCAGCCGGACGCGCAGCCGGTCCATCTCGTCGTGGGCCTCACGCACCTGCAGGGCCAGCGGGGCCAGTGTCCGGGCCACCGCGGCCTGTGGGGACACCGCGCTCCAGCACACGCCCACCGGCCCGCCGGGGCAACCGTCCGCGGTGGCGGGGTCCGGACGCGGGCGGGGCTGGATCAGGTGCGCCGCCGCGAGTTCGGCGATGGCGGCGCCGACGGATTCACCGAGGGCCTCGCCGGCTTCCGATTCGGAAAAGGCGTGCCTTTCGGCCGCGTACCCGTAGAGACGCCGGGCCACGGAGCTCAGTTGGTCCGTTTCATCCGATGGCATATGCATATTCGTCCCGGATTGCGCCGATTCGTAAACCCCTCGTGTTCCCGCAAGGCACCAAGACGATGCCCTCCGATCTTCGTGAGGATAGGCCGAACCGGCACAGTGGTACCACGGCGTTCTCGGGGGAGGGCGCGGGCATCCTGAGTCCGCGCTTCGCCGGCCTGGCACAGCGCCCTCGCGCGGGCGTGTGCCCAAGGTGGTCGCGCCGGGCCCGCCCGTGTCATCCGACCGGGAGGGGGCGGCGCGGCCGGCACGTGCGGCCCCGCGCGACCACCGCGGCATCAGGGCGCCCGCGGCCGCGGCTCCTCGGCGCGCCCCGGGGCCTCCCGCGGTCCCCTCACATCCCGTGCGGGCGCTCGCGGTCACTCGCAGCCCCTCGCCCGCTGCCTTCCGGCGCGCCCGCTGCCTTCGCCGGGTCCGTCGCCCTGCGCCGCGTCCACGCCGTGTCAGCGGCGCGGGGACCGCCCGTAGCCGGAGGCCAGCGGCATCCGCAGGCCCAGCGGCGGGGGAGCCGCCAGCGCGTCGGTGACCGGCCGGGAGTAGGGGCCCGAGAACACGGAGCCCAGTACGAAGTCCACGGACAGTGCCACGACTTCGGCCTGGTGCTCGCGCAGGCCGTGCCCGTCGGAGTGCACCTCGAAGCGGCACGTCGTACGGTTCGCCTTCTTCGCCCGGGTCGCCAGCCGGAAGGACAACTCCGGGTCGCTGCGCGCGTCGTTGGTGCCGTGCACGATCAGGACCCGGCGGCCCGAGAGCTGTTTCACCGGTTCGGGGGTGTCCGCCGCGGACTGCTCGGGGAGCGAAGGGGCGAGCGCCAGAACGGAGTTGACGGCTTCGTGGCCGGCCGCGGCGAGCGCCGCCCGGCCTCCCGCGCCGTAGCCGGCCAGGCACACCGGGACGTCCCCGTACAGCCGGACCACCTCGTCCGCGGCCCATTCGGCGTCCCCTTCCCGGGTGCCCGCGCCGTGGATGACCTGGTGCGTGACCAGCCCGTCCGCAGCGCCGGCCCGAGCCAGGGCCCGGGCCAGCGGGCGCACCGGACCGGGGGACAATCTGGACGCTCCGGGGAGAAGGAGCACCACACCACTGACCGTTGAGACCGAGCCGGTCGCGCCGGCCGCCCGCCCCAGGCGGGCCCCGCGCGCCGGCGGCGCATGCTGTGCCATGACGGAACAGTCTCAGACGCCGAGGTGTACGCCACCCGTCCGCGCGGTCACTGTTACATATCGGGGGTGGGCACCGTCTCACCGCTCTACGCGCGTAGGAGCTAGAGTGCCCAGATGACGAGCGAGACCCCCAACCTGCCCACCCCGGATCAGATCCGCCGCTCCCCGAAGGTGCTCCTGCACGACCACCTCGACGGTGGACTGCGCCCCGGGACCATCATCGAGCTGGCCCGCGAGGTCGGCTACGAGAACCTTCCCGAGACCGATGCCGACAAGCTCGGCATCTGGTTCCGGGAAGCGGCCGACTCCGGTTCCCTTCCGCGCTACCTGGAGACGTTCGCCCACACCTGCGCGGTCATGCAGACGAAGGCGGCCCTCTTCCGGGTGGCCGCCGAGTGTGCCGAGGACCTCGCCGAGGACGGCGTCGTCTACGCCGAGATCCGCTACGCGCCCGAGCAGCACCTGGAAGCCGGCCTGAGCCTCGAAGAGGTCGTCGAGACGGTCAACGAGGGCTTCCGCGAGGGTGAGCGCCGTGCGAAGGCCAACGGCCGCCGGATCCGCGTCGGCGCACTGCTGACCGCGATGCGGCACGCGGCCCGCGCGCTGGAGATCGCCGAACTGGCCAACCGCTATCGCGACAAGGGCGTCGTCGGCTTCGACATCGCCGGCGCCGAGGCCGGGTTCCCTCCCACCCGCCACCTCGATGCCTTCGAGTACCTCAAGCGCGAGAACAACCACTTCACCATCCACGCGGGCGAGGCCTTCGGCCTGCCGTCCATCTGGCAGGCCCTGCAGTGGTGCGGCGCGGACCGGCTCGGCCACGGCGTGAAGATCATCGATGACATCGAGGTCGCCGCCGACGGTTCCGTGACGCTGGGCCGCCTGGCGTCCTACGTCCGGGACAAGCGGATCCCGCTGGAGATGTGCCCGACGTCGAACCTGCAGACGGGTGCGGCGCTCTCCTACGCCGAGCACCCGATCGGCCTGCTGCGGAAACTGCACTTCAGGCTGACCGTCAATACCGACAACCGGTTGATGAGCGGGACCAGCATGAGCCGCGAATTCGAGCACCTGGTCGACACCTTCGGCTACTCCCTCGACGACATGCAGTGGTTCACTGTCAATGCGATGAAGTCTGCGTTCATTCCTTTCGATGAACGGCTGGCCATGATCAACGACGTGATCAAGCCTGGTTATGCGGAGCTGAAGTCGGAATGGCTGTTCCGTCAGACCGCTTCCACCAGCGGTTCTGTTTCAGCCTAGGGCAAGGCTTGACGGACTGAAAGCGCCCGGGAGGAGCAATTCCCGGGCGCTTTCTCGTATTTAATGATGTTTGCGGGAGAGGGTTTGAAGTGACTAGCTTGCAGAGCCGCTCAATTCCCCGTCGCAAGGACGATTCTTCATGAAGCAGTCAGCTGCCAAGACCCTCGGTGTCGCCGCTCTCGGTGCCGCCTTCGCCGCCGTCGCCGCCGGCACCGCCTCGGCCGCCGTCCCCGCCGTCGGTCTCACTGACGCGCTGGGCACCGTCACGGGCGCCGTCCAGGGCGCCACCAGCCAGCAGCACGTCAGCCCCGAAGACGGCCAGCAGGCCCCCGAGGCGACCGACCCGGCCGCCGCGCTCGGCTCGGTGACCGGACTGCTCGGCGGCCTGCCGACCAGCGGCCTCGGCGCCTGATCCCCTCCGGCTCCCCGACGGATCCGTACGCGACCCGTACGTGATTCGTACGCACGACCACGCGGCGCACGCCTCTTCGACCAGGTGTGTGCCGCGTCGCCGCGTGTGCCAGGATCACCGCCAACTGCCCGCCGACACCCTGGGTATGAGGTTTCGATCATGCGCATGAAGGCACGAACGGCCACGGCCGTACTGCTCCCCGCCCTGCTGGCCGCGATGGCGGGATGCGGCGGTACGAACACGCCCTCGTCCGGCAAGGACCCGGACCCGAAGGGCTCCGCGAGCGCACCCGGCCAGTCCGCGTCGGCCGGCTCCTCGGGGTCGACGGCAGCCCCCGGCTCCGCAGGCACCGGCGACGCCGGTGGTACGGGCGGTACGGGCGCCTCCAGCCGGCTCGAGCGCTCCGCCCTGGAACAGGGCGACCTGCCCGGCTACCAGATCTCCGCGGGCGGCAAGAACCCGAACGCCCCCGACGGCCAGCCCCAGGCGGACCGCAAGGCCTGCCAGCCGCTCGCCGACATCATGGGGGACAAGCCCGACCCGGCGGCGCGCGAGACGGTCAACCGCGGCATCGGCTCCCAGAAGCGGATGGGCCTGGCCGTCTCCGCCTCCGTCAGCTCCTACGCCGAGTCCGACGCCAAGGCGCTGATCGCCCGGCTGAAGAACGCCGTGGCCGCCTGTGCCACGGGCTTCAACGCCACCGTCGAGAAGCAGAGCGGTGCGTACAGCGAGGTGAAGGCCGCGGAGTACAAGACGGGCGGCGACGAGAGCGTCAGCTGGACCACGACCGCGTCCGCCGAGGGCGTCACCGCCCAGGTGCACCTGGTCGTCGTACGCCAAGGGGACACTGTCGTGCGTCTCATGGCCCTCAACGTCGCGGGCGGCCGTCAGACCCCCCAGGTCCCGCACGAGGTGGCCGACAAGCAGCTCCAGAAGGTCGGCGCCGCCGGCTGAATTCCCGGTCCGGCCGGCTACCAGCCGGTGGCGGCGGAGGAGGTGCTCGACTTCTCGTTCGGCAGGAGCACCCACAGCGCCAGGTAAAGGAGGAACTGCGGGCCGGGCAGCAGGCACGAAACGACGAAGATGATCCGCATCGTGTTCGCGGATATTCCGAACCGGCGCGCCAGACCGGCACAGACTCCGCCGATCCATCGTCCGTCACGGGGGCGGGCAAGGGCGCTCATGGTCTCTCCTCTGTCGGTTCTGTCGGTTGTGTCGATGTGCGGCTTCGCGGGACGCTTTCCCGCGATGCCTCAATACTCCCGCTGAACAGAGGACAGAACGTCGGTCCAGGGGCCGAGCGCGACCCTGGTAATTCTCGGGGTCGCCCCCTGAGAACGCCGCCGCCGGGCCCGCAGGGCCGGGACCACGGCCAGGTGCGCGAGCATCACGCCGAGGGTGTTCAGCAGCACCGAATCCACATCGACCACCTGCCCCGGGACCGCCGTCTGGAGCATCTCGATGCCGACCGAGACCAGCACGCCCGCCGCGGCGGTCCGGGCCGGCGAGGACCAGGTGGCCAGCGGCGAAAGCTCCACACGGCCACTGATCAGCGGCAGCAGCACCCCGAGCGGGGCCAGCAGCGCCAGCCCGCCGCCGATCCGGCGAGCGGCCTCCAGAGGACCGTAGGAGAGGTCCGCCCTGATCCCCTCCAGCGGGGTCAGATTGGCCGCCGCCGCCCACGGCACGTCCAGTGGGCGCAGCATCAGCCAGCAGACGAGGAGGAGATGGGAGGCCAGCAGGACCCCGGCGAGAAGCCGGATCCGGGGGTGTACGGCGGCCCTGCCGCTGCCCTTGGCGCGGCTGCCCTTGAGACGGTTGCCCTTGAGACGGTGCACGCCAGTGGAGACGCGGGTTCCGGTGCCCGTGGTTCCGGGGAAACCGCCGGTCAGCCGGTGGCGAGCAGCACAATCAGGATCAGGGCGCCGATCACCGCGGGCGCGATGATTTCGTACGACCAGGAGACCTTCACGGGGCCCTGGGCGCCGGGCCGCGAGGCGCAGCGCTCCTGCAGTTCCCGCAGTTCGTTCACGGTCGTGTCCGCCGCCGCCCGCCGTACCTCCTCCTCCGGAGTCCTGCCCTGGCTCCCGCCCGAGCCGATCCGGCCGGCCTGGCGGCGGTTGGCCTTCTTGCGCTCGCGCAGGGAGACCGGCACGGACCACAGCTGGTACGTCGCCCCCTCGGCCAGCACCTCGGCGGAGAACCGGGCCCGCACGGTGTCCACCGCGGCCCAGGGCAGTTCGATGATCCGGAAGGGGTTGCGCACCCGCAGCCGGTCGTCGTTGGCGAAGACCGCGGGGCGGACCGTGAACGCCACGATGACCGGGGCCAGGCACAGGGCGACGGCGAGGGCGATCCACGGGACGTTCCCGGAGCCCCGCACCACCGCGTCCCCGCAGAGCCACCCGAGCAGCGCCAGCAGCACCACCCCGGTGACCGTGGCCATCGGGGAGCGGTAGACCCGGTCGTCGTACGCCGGCTCGTCAGTGGGCTGCTCGCTGCTCATGCGGCCGATTCTGCCTCAAGCCGTCTCACCCCACGAGATCGGCATACAGAATGATGTTGTCCGGGCGGTGACCGTCGGTGATCTCACCGCCGCAGGTGATCACGCGGAGCTCGGGTCGGGCGGTGTCCCCGTAGACCTTGTCGGTGGGGAACCGCTGCTTGTCGACCTGCTCCAGCTCGCGGACGCGGAAGACGGCGGTGCTGCCGTCCTTGCGGGAGACGGTCACCTCGTCGCCGATGCGGACCTTGGAGACGTCCTTGAGCACGGCCGGGCCGCGGGCGGTGTCGAAGTGGCCGATCAGCACGGCGGGCCCGGTCTCCCCGGGGGTCACGCCCTTGTCGTACCAGCCGATCTTGTCCCCGTCGGCCACGGAGGGCACCTCGACGGTGCCGTCGGCGGCCAGACCGAGCGACAGCAGCGGCGAGGCGTCGACCCCGGCTGCCGGGATCCTTACGCGTACCGGCGCGGAGGCGGGCTTCGGGGCGGCCGGGGCCGGGGCCGGCGGAGCGGAGGTGGGGGTGACGGCGGGCGGTGCGGAGGCCGCGGCCGGGGCGGCGGGCGTGGCACCGCCGCATCCGGTCAGCACGGTGGCGAGGAGAGCGGCGGCGATCAGCGGGCCGGCGGTGCGGCGGTTCATGGGAGGCTCCGGCGAAACGGGCCGCGGCGGGCCACCGAGGGTGGCCCGCCGGAGGCGAGTCGAGATCTGGACGGGGTGGTGTCAGCCCTGGGCGCGGTGGCGGCGCAGGAACACGCTCGCGCCGAGCGCACCGAAGACCGCGACCAGACCGGCGCCGGCCGCCGCCGTGGTGGTGTTGTCGGTGTCGGCGACGACCGACAGCTCGGCACCCGCGGCCACCGGGCCCTTGGGGACGACGGTGGTCTGCGTGCCCGTCTTCGGCTTCGGCTTCGGCGCGGGCTTCGAGCCCTGCTCCTCGGTGATCTGGTAGTCGAGCTTGCAGCCCTTGGGGAGCGCGGGGAAGGAGGCGCTCTTGAACGAAGACTCCTCGACCTGGTACTTCCACCGGAACACGGGCTTGGCGCCGCTCGGGTTGTCGATGCGCACGGAGTCCGACTTCGGGCTCTTGGGGTGGGTGCGGTCCAGGGTCACCGTGAAGGGCGCCCCTTCCAGGTTGTTCACCACGGCCTTCGGGCCCTTGGGGGACATCGTCAGGTCTGCGGCCTGGTACTCGCCGAGCCGCACCGTCTTGACCTCGGAGACGCAGGACGCGGGCGAGGTGGCAGTGCCCTTCGGCAGCGGGTAGGACTTGGTGGTGCCGCCCTCGGCCGTCACCACGACCACGGTGAGGACCGGCTCGGCCGTCAGGGCCTTGGTGAGGGTGAAGGTGGTGCCCTGGCGCGAGAAGACCGTGTGGGAGCGGTCGAGGGTCGTCATCGTCTTGGGCTGGGTCACGCCGTCCACCACGATGTGGATGGCGACGCGCGGGCCCTGGGCCGCGGAGTTGCTCATGTGCGCCATCAGGTTGTCGCCGATGTCCACCTTCACGACAGACGCGGCCGCTGCCGTCGTCCCTGCCACGGTGTGCGGAACAGGTGCGGCGAACGCGGAACCGGCGGCGGGTGCGAGCAGAGCGCCGGCGAGCGCGGCGGTGACGATCGAGGTGCGGAGGGCGGTACGCATAACGACTCCAGAAGCGTGGGTGAGGAAAGTGGAAGAGAGTCGCATGCCGCGTTGAGTCTGTTCGGTCTGGTTCACCGGGTCAGGTGTGGCGGGCTGCTGAGAAAGAATTTACGGATCTTGTGCGTGCGAACGATCTGCTCCCTGTCATGGCCGCGTAACAGCAAACGGGGTGTCCGATTCCGAATGAATCGAGGGGAGGGGGTGACAGGTCGCTACGCGCGTAGATATGCTCATGTGGTGACCATGCCCACCACCCTCACCGCATTCGCTGACGTGACGACGTCCGACAGTGCGCTACGCCGCTTCCTGCACGGGCTGCCCGGCGTCGACGCTGTCGGCCTGGAGGCCCGTGCGGCCTCCCTCGGCACCCGCTCGATCAAGACGACGGCCAAGGCGTACGCCATCGACCTCGCCATCTCGATGATCGACCTGACGACGCTGGAAGGCGCGGATACCCCGGGCAAGGTCCGGGCGCTCTCCGCCAAGGCAGCCAACCCCGATCCGACCGACCGCACCACGCCCATGACGGCCGCCGTCTGCGTGTACCCCGACATGGTGGCCACCGCCAAGGCCGCCCTGAACGGCGCCGACGTCAAAGTCGCCTCCGTTGCCACCGCCTTCCCGGCCGGCCGCGCGGCCCTGCCCGTCAAGCTCGCCGACACGGCCGACGCCGTGGCCGCCGGCGCCGACGAGATCGACATGGTCATCGACCGTGGCGCCTTCCTCGCCGGCCACTACCTCGACACCTACGAGCTGATCCGCTCCGTCAAGGAGGCCTGCGTCCGCCCCGACGGCAGCGCGGCCCGACTCAAGGTGATCTTCGAGACCGGCGAGCTGTCCACGTACGACAACATCCGCCGCGCATCCTGGATCGGCATGATGGCCGGGGCCGACTTCATCAAGACGTCCACCGGCAAGGTCGGCGTCAACGCGACCCCCGCGAACACGCTCCTCATGCTCGAAGCCGTCCGCGACTTCAAGGCGCAGACTGGAATCCAGATCGGCGTGAAGCCGGCCGGAGGCATCCGGACCACCAAGGACGCGATCAAGTTCCTGGTCCTGGTCAACGAGACCGCGGGCGAGGACTGGCTGACCAACCACTGGTTCCGCTTCGGAGCGTCCAGCCTGCTCAACGACCTGTTGATGCAGCGCCAGAAGCTGAGCACCGGCCGCTACTCCGGTCCCGACTACGTGACGGTGGACTGATCGCCATGGCATCTGCATTCGAGTACGCACCCGCCCCCGAGTCCCGCTCCGTCGTCGACATCGCCCCCTCCTACGGGCTCTTCATCGACGGCGAGTTCACCGACGCGGCGGACGGCAAGGTCTTCAAGACCGTCTCCCCGGCCTCCGAAGAGGTCCTCGCCGAGATCGCGCAGGCCGGCGCCGCCGATGTGGACCGCGCCGTGAAGGCCGCCCGCAAGGCCTTCGAGAAGTGGTCCGCGCTGCCCGGCTCCGAGCGCGCCAAGTACCTCTTCCGCATCGCCCGGATCATCCAGGAGCGCAGCCGCGAGCTGGCCGTCCTGGAGACCCTCGACAACGGCAAGCCGATCCGGGAGACCCGCGACGCGGACCTCCCGCTCGTCGCCGCGCACTTCTTCTACTACGCGGGCTGGGCCGACAAGCTCGACCACGCCGGCTACGGGGCCAACCCGCGGCCCCTCGGCGTGGCCGGCCAGGTCATCCCGTGGAACTTCCCGCTGATGATGCTCGCGTGGAAGATCGCCCCGGCGCTCGCCACCGGCAACACGGTCGTCCTCAAGCCGGCCCAGACGACCCCGCTCTCCGCGCTCTTCTTCGCCGACATCTGCCGCCAGGCGGGCCTGCCCAAGGGTGTCGTCAACATCCTCACCGGGTACGGCGACGCGGGCGCGGCCCTCGTCGAGCACCCGGACGTGAACAAGGTCGCCTTCACCGGCTCCACCGCCGTCGGCAAGGCCATCGCGCGCCAGGTCGCCGGTACGTCCAAGAAGGTCACCCTGGAGCTGGGCGGCAAGGGCGCCAACATCGTCTTCGACGACGCCCCCATCGACCAGGCCGTCGAGGGCATCGTCAGCGGCATCTTCTTCAACCAGGGCCAGGTCTGCTGCGCGGGCTCGCGCCTCCTGGTCCAGGAGTCGATCCACGACGAGCTGATCGACTCCCTCAAGCGCCGGCTGACCACGCTGCGCCTCGGCGACCCGCTCGACAAGAACACCGACATCGGTGCGATCAACTCCGCCGAGCAGCTCGCCCGGATCGCCGCCCTCGCGGACACCGGCGAGGCGGAGGGAGCCGAGCGCTGGTCCGCCCCCTGCGAACTGCCCTCCGCGGGCTACTGGTTCGCACCGACGCTCTTCACGAACGTCTCCCAGTCGCACACCGTCGCCCGCGACGAGATCTTCGGCCCGGTGCTGTCCGTACTGACCTTCCGTACGCCCGACGAGGCCGTCGCCAAGGCCAACAACAGCCAGTACGGCCTGTCCGCCGGCATCTGGACGGAGAAGGGCAGCCGCATCCTCGCGGTCGCGAGCAAGCTCCGCGCGGGTGTGGTGTGGGCCAACACGTTCAACAAGTTCGACCCGACCTCGCCCTTCGGCGGCTACAAGGAGTCGGGCTTCGGGCGCGAAGGCGGCCGTCACGGCCTGGAGGGCTACCTCGATGTCTGAGCGAAGTGTGGAAAAGGGCGGCTCCGCCGCCGGGCGTCTGAGCGTCTTCAAGACCTACAAGCTGTACGTGGGCGGGAAGTTCCCGCGATCCGAGAGCGGCCGGGTGTACGAGGTGAGCGACTCGAAGGGCAAGTGGCTGGCCAACGCCCCGCTGTCCTCCCGCAAGGACGGCCGTGACGCGGTCGTCGCCGCCCGCAAGGCCTTCGGCGGCTGGTCGGGCGCGACCGCGTACAACCGCGGCCAGATCCTCTACCGCGTCGCCGAGATGCTGGAGGGCCGCCGCGAACAGTTCGTCCGCGAGGTCGGCGAGGCCGAGGGCCTGTCCAAGCAGAAGGCCGCGGCCGTCGTCGACGCGGCGATCGACCGCTGGGTCTGGTACGCGGGCTGGACCGACAAGATCGGCCAGATCGTGGGCGGGGCCAACCCGGTCGCCGGCCCGTTCTTCAACCTCTCCACCGCCGAGCCGACCGGCGTGGTCACGGTCATCGCCCCGCAGACCTCGTCCTTCCTCGGACTGGTCTCCGTGATCGCCCCGGTGATCGCCACGGGCAACACGGTCGTCGTCATCGCCTCCGAGGAGGCGCCGCTCCCGGCGCTCTCCCTCGGCGAGGTACTGGCCACCTCCGACCTGCCCGGCGGCGTGGTCAACATCCTGTCCGGCAAGGCCGCAGAAATGGGCCCGCACCTGGCATCCCACCAGGACGTCAACGCGATCGATCTGGCGGGCGCCGACGAGGCGCTGGCCAAGGAGCTGGAGATCGCGGCCGCGGACAACCTCAAGCGCGTCCTGCGTCCACAGCCTGTGGACGACTGGAGCGCGGACCCGGGGACGGCGCGCATGACGGCGTTCCTGGAGACCAAGACCGTCTGGCACCCGACCGGGTCGCTGGGCGCGGGCGGCTCCTCGTACTAGCGGACCCTCCCCCCGAAGACCGGCCCCGGCAGCGTCCCCCGCGCTGTCGGGGCCTCTTCGTGCCCGCGGGAGCTACCGGACGGCGCCCGGCAGCAACGGGCCGAGCAGCGAGGAGGCCGCCGCGGTCGGCAGTTGGCCGATCGACGAGCCGCGGGTCAGGCTGCCGGTCACCATGCCCGTGCCGACCGACGGGAAATCCGCGACCTGGGTGGCGACCCCGTTGTCCAGCGGGTCCACCCCGGTGTTGGCCAGCGGATTCACCTTGAGGTTCGCGATCGGATCCGCCACTCCCGACAGGGCCGCCGGAACCGAGAGCTCCCCCGCCTGCGCACCGCCGGCGGCCATCGCGAGGGCCGCGCCGGCCATCGAGAGGGTCAGGCCTGCGGTGCGCAGCGCCTTGGGGTGGGGCGCTTTGGGGGCTGCGTGACGTGCCATGGGTTCCCGCCTGTGGGCTCGTACGGAGTCGTGGTCGCGTGCGCACGCAGCGTAGTGGAGGTGTGATCCTGGATACCAACGGGCCTTTGGGTAGGTCCCCTGCGCGAGGTAATAGTTCACACTTGTCTCCCGTGAGCCGTTCCTCTCCTTCGCCGACGCGTGTCGTCCTGCTGACCGGACCCTCGGGATCCGGCAAGTCCTCGCTCGCGGCCCGTTCAGGGCTGCCCGTGCTGCGCCTGGACGACTTCTACAAGGACGGTGACGACCCCACCCTCCCGCTCGTCGAGGGCAGCGCCGACATCGACTGGGACTCCCCGCTGTCCTGGGACGCGGAAGCCGCCGTGGCCGCGATCGTCGCGCTGTGCGCGGCCGGGCGGACCGAGGTTCCCGTCTACGACATCGCCACCTCCTCGCGGACCGGTACGGAGGCGCTGGACATCTCCCGTACCCCGCTGTTCATAGCCGAGGGCATCTTCGCGGCGGACGTCGTGGGGCGGTGCCAGGAGCTCGGGCTACTGGCCGACGCGATCTGCTTGCGCGGGCGGCCCAGTACGACCTTCCGGCGGCGGCTGGCCCGTGATCTGCGGGAGGGGCGCAAGTCGGTGCTGATGCTTTTGCGGCGGGGGTGGCGGCTGATGCGGGCCGAGCGGGGGATCGTGGCTCGGCATATCGCGCTGGGCGCGCATGCCTGTGGTCGTGACGAGGCCCTCGGGCGGCTCGCCGCTGCGGCGGCCGGGCGTCATCGCGCGGCCGCTCCCGCCTGACCGGGGCGTTTCGGCTTCGCGCCGCTGCCGGGGACCAGCCCCCGGACCCCCGCGCCTCAAACGCCGGCGGGGCTGGGTTTGGCCCGGGCGGGGCTGAAGGGTCGTCTCAAACGCCGGCGGGGTTGGGTTGGTGTGGCCGGCGCCGGGCTCCGGATGTGAAAAGGCGGGATCCTGCGGACCCCCGGCCGCATGATCCCGCCTTTTTCCCCCGTGGCCCCCGTCCCACCCCCGTGGGACGGGCCCCCTGGCCCGATGGCTTTTGTGTGGTCGTCTACGCGACCAGGTCCTCGAAGGACTCCGCGTCGTCGCGGCCGAAGCTCAGCGCCTCGTCCTCCCGCATGCGGCGCAGCGAACGCCAGATGCTCGACTTCACCGTGCCGACGCTGATGCCCAGGATCTCGGCGATCTCCGGGTCCGTGCGGCCCTCGTAGTAGCGGAGCACCAGCATCGTGCGCTGCGGCTCCGGGATGCGGGTGAGTGCCTGCCACAGCACGGCGCGCAGCTCCGTACCGCCCATGGCGTCCGTGTCCGAGGCCGTCTCCGGCAGCTCTTCCGTCGGGTACTCGTTGAGCTTGCGCCGGCGCCAGGCGCTGATGTGCAGGTTCGTCATCGTGCGCCGCAGGTACCCGCCGACGGCGGCCTTGTCGCTGATGCGGTCCCAGGCGCGGTACGTGGAGAACAGCGCGGTCTGCAGCAGGTCCTCGGCCTCGTAGCGGTCGCCGGTCAGGTGGAAGGCCGTCGCGTAGAGGGCGGCCCGCCGCTCCTGGACGTAGGCCGTGAACTCGGCTTCGTTGGAGGAGTCCGGGGAGCCCGCCGTGCGCTGGGCGGGGACGGAGGGGCGCTCGTAGGTCTTCGCGTCGATGGCCACCACGTGCGCCGGCCGCCGGGCGGGGGCCGTCACCGTACGGATTGCCGTGCGGCGGTTCACATCGTGCAGCCGCGTGACAACCGCGCTGGTGGTGATGCTGTGCAGCGTGTTCATCTCGCGCCCCCCGTCGTGGAGTCTGTCTGGTCCGTTGCCAAGAAGACTGCCCGCCCGACATAACCGCGGTGTCCTTCGACTGTCACAGGCCTGTCACAGGGGGCCCGGCGGGGACGGTTCCGCAACGACGCCCGGATTGCACGTGCAGGGCGGTCGAAGTCCCGCGGAGCGATGGGACAGAATGAGCCCGTGCCCTTCCTGTTGCTCATCGAGGACGACGACGCCATCCGCACGGCCCTCGAACTCTCCCTGACCCGTCAGGGCCACCGTGTGGCCACCGCGGCGACGGGCGAGGACGGCCTCAAACTGCTGCGCGAGCAGCGGCCCGACCTGATCGTGCTCGACGTCATGCTGCCCGGCATCGACGGCTTCGAGGTGTGCCGGCGTGTCCGCCGCACCGACCAGCTGCCGATCATCCTGCTGACCGCGCGCAACGACGACATCGACGTGGTCGTCGGCCTGGAGTCGGGAGCCGACGACTACGTCGTCAAGCCCGTCCAGGGGCGGGTGCTCGACGCCCGCATCCGGGCCGTGCTGCGCCGCGGCGAGCGCGAGGCCACCGACTCCGCCGTCTTCGGCTCGCTGGTCATCGACCGCTCCGCCATGACGGTGACCAAGAACGGCGAGGACCTCCAGCTCACCCCGACCGAGCTGCGGCTGCTCCTGGAGCTCAGCCGACGGCCCGGCCAGGCGCTCTCCCGCCAGCAGCTGCTGCGGCTGGTGTGGGAGCACGACTACCTCGGTGACTCGCGCCTCGTCGACGCCTGCGTGCAGCGGCTGCGCGCCAAGGTCGAGGAAATCCCCTCGTCGCCCACGCTGATCCGTACCGTCCGGGGTGTCGGCTACCGACTGGACTCCCCTCAGTGATCAGAGCCCTGTTCGCGGGCCGGCGCTGGACCAGCCTGCGGCTGCGGCTCCTCGTGGTGTTCGCACTGGTCGCGCTGACGGCCGCCGTTTCCGCGTCCGGGATCGCGTACTGGCTCAACCGCGAGGCCGTCCTCACCCGGACCCAGGACGCCGCCCTCGGCGACTTCCGGCAGGAGATGCAGGACCGGGCCGCGGCGCTGCCCGCCGACCCGACCCAGGAGGAACTGCAGCACACCGCCGAGATGATGGCGGGCAGCAGCCCCGGTTACAGCGTGCTCCTGGTGGACGAGAAGGACGGCCGGAAGGTGGCCGGGGCGGCCGGGCCCGACGCCTTCTCGCTGGCCGACGTACCGAAGTCCCTCCAGCACGCCGTCGACGACCGGCAGAAGACGACCTCGGCCAACGACGCCGAGTACCACATGTACTGGCAGCGGACGAAGCCGCACGGGAACCCGTACCTGGTCGGCGGCACCCGGATCGTCGGCGGCGGGCCGACCGGCTACATGTACAAGTCCCTCGCCCAGGAACGCGACGACCTCAACGCCCTGGCCTGGTCGCTGACCATCGCCACCGGGCTCGCGCTGCTCGGCTCCGCGCTCCTCGCGCAGGCCGCGGCCCGTACGGTGCTGCGGCCCGTGCAGCGGCTCGGCGACGCGGCGCGGCGGCTCGGCGAAGGGGAGCTCGACCACCGGCTGGAGGTGTCTGGGACGGACGAACTCGCCGACCTGGCACACACCTTCAACAAGACGGCCGAGGCGCTGGAGAAGAAGGTCGCCGACATGAGCGCGCGGGAGCAGTCCAGCCGGCGTTTCGTCGCGGACATGTCCCACGAACTGCGCACGCCGCTGACGGCGTTGACGGCGGTCGCCGAGGTGCTGGAGGAAGAGGTCGACGGCCTCGATCCGATGATCGCACCGGCGGTGGGCCTGGTCGTGAGCGAGACCAGGCGGCTGAACGACCTCGTGGAGAACCTCATGGAGGTCACCCGCTTCGACGCGGGAACGGCGCGGCTGGTGCTCGACGACGTGGACGTCGCCGACCAGGTGACGGCGTGCATCGACGCGCGGGCGTGGCTCGACGCGGTCGAACTCGACGCGGAGCGCGGGATCATGGTGCGGCTCGATCCGCGGCGGCTCGACGTGATCCTGGCCAATCTCATCGGCAACGCCCTCAAACACGGCGGATCGCCGGTCCGGGTCTCCATCCGGGTGGAGGGGGAGTGGCTGGTCATGGCCGTACGGGACAACGGACCGGGCATCCCCGAGGCCGTACTGCCGCACGTCTTCGACCGGTTCTACAAGGCGAGCGCGTCGCGGCCGAAGTCGGACGGCAGCGGGCTCGGCCTGTCCATCGCGATGGAGAACGCGCACATCCACGGCGGCGACATCACCGCGGAGAACGGGGCGGAGGGCGGTGCGCTGTTCACGCTGCGGCTGCCGGTGGACGTGGGGAAGGTGATCGCCGATGACGAGGCGTAGCGCTACGGCCGCGGTGGCGGCCCTGAGCCTGTTGTCCGTGGGCCTCCTGTCGGGGTGCGGGATCCGGGCGACCACCGTGCCGGTGGACGTGGGCGCGGCGCCCTCCAGGGTGTCGTGCAAGACCCCGGCGGGTACGTCGGCCTCGGCCGGAACGGGCGGGGTGCAGGGCGTGCGGGCCACGGTGGAACTGGTCTGCGGGGCGCAGCTGGTGGGCGTCCAGCGGGTGGTGCAGGTGCCGGAGAAGAGGCCCTCGCGGGACGCGGCGCTGCTCGTCGGCCGAGCACTGCTGGAAGCGCTCCAGCGGGAGCTGTCCGCGGAGGACCGGGAGGCCGGCTTCACGACGGAGGTCCCGGCCGGGCTGACGGCCGGGGCGCCGCGGCCGGGTGATCCGGCGGGCACGCTACGGCTGAGCCGCAAGCCGGAGGACCTGCCGCCGGTGGCGCTGTCCCAGCTGGTGTGCACGCTCGCGGCGAGCGACGTGGTGTCGCCGGGGCCGGGGCCGGGGCCGGTGGTCCTGGGCGGCCCGGACACGGATCCGCCGAGGGCATGGGAGTGCACGGACGCCGTCCGCTCCCGCCCGGAGTCGGTCACGACGCTGGGCGACGTGGTGCGCCCCACGGCGAGTCCGGCCCCTTCGCCTTCCTGAGGCTCTGCCCGGACGGGCCCCGGACGGCTGGAACCGGCGCGGCCCCCCGAGCGGTGCTCGGGGGGCCGATGGTGCCTGGTGCCTGGGGGCGGGTGTCAGATGCCCATGGCCGCGGCGAGGTCCTTCTTGACCGCGTCGAGGACTTCCCGGCCGCGTGCGCGGGCCGGGGCCAGGTCGGAGGCCTCCGCCACCGGGACCACGACCTCCAGGTAGCACTTCAGCTTGGGTTCCGTACCGGACGGGCGGACGATCACCCGGGCCTTGTAGTCGCCCTCCAGCTGGTAGCGCAGCCCGTCCGTGGGCGGGAGGGTCGCGGTGCCCCGGCTCAGGTCCTCCGCCGAGGCGACCCGCAGGCCCGCCAGCGAGACCGGGGGCTCCGCGCGCAGCGCCGCCATCGCCGAGGCGATGACCGACAGGTCCTCCACGCGGACCGAAAGCTGGTCGGTGGCGTGCAGCCCGTGGGCCATCGCCAGGTCGTCCAGCAGGTCGGTGAGGGTACGGCCCTGCTCCTTGAGCTCCGAGGCCAGTTCGGTGACGAGCAGGGCGGCGGTGATCCCGTCCTTGTCGCGGACGCCCTCGGGGTCCACGCAGTAGCCGAGCGCCTCCTCGTACCCGTAGCGCAGGCCCTCGACGCGGGAGATCCACTTGAAGCCCGTGAGGGTCTCCTCGTAGCCCACGCCCGCGGCCTCCGCGATCCGGCCCAGCAGGCTGGAGGACACGATGGACTCGGCGAAGACGCCGCGCGCGCCCTTGTGCACCAGGTGTGCGGCCAGCAGCGCGCCGACCTCGTCGCCGCGCAGCATCCGCCAGCCGGAGGCCGAGGCCTCGTCCGGGACGGCCACCGCGCAGCGGTCGGCGTCCGGGTCGTTGGCGATCACGATGTCGGGGCGGACCTCGGCGGCCTTCGCGAAGGACAGGTCCATCGCGCCCGGCTCCTCCGGGTTGGGGAAGGCGACCGTCGGGAAGGCCGGGTCCGGCTCCGCCTGCTCGGCCACCAGGACCGGGGCGGGGAAGCCGGCGCGGGCGAAGGCGGCCAGGACCACGTCCTTGCCGACACCGTGCATGGCCGTGTAGACGGTCCGCGCGCCCCGCGGGGAGCCGGGGGTCAGGACGGCGTCCGTTCGCGCCAGGTAGGCCTCCAGGACCTCGTCGCCGAGGTCCTGCCAGCCGCCCTCGGCCCGCGGTACGTCGGCCAGCGCGGCGATCGCGTCGATCTGCGCGGCGATCTCCGCGTCGGCCGGGGAGACGATCTGCGAGCCGTCGCCGAGGTAGACCTTGTAGCCGTTGTCCCGGGGCGGGTTGTGGCTCGCGGTGACCTCGACGCCGGCGACGGCGCCCAGGTGCCTTATGGCGTACGCGAGGACGGGCGTCGGCAGCGGGCGGGGCAGGACGGCCGCGCGCAGCCCGGCGCCGGTCATCACCGCGGCGGTGTCGCGGGCGAAGTCGGCCGACTTGTAGCGGGCGTCGTAGCCGACGACGACCAGGCCGCCGTCGTGGCCCCGGGCCTTGAGGTAGGCCGCGAGGCCCGCCGCGGCCCGGATCACCACGTTGCGGTTCATCCGCATCGGGCCCGCGCCCAGTTCGCCGCGCAGCCCGGCGGTGCCGAACTGCAGCATGCCGGAGAAGCGGTCCGCGAGCTCGGCCGTGTCACCGGCGTCGATGAGCTTCGCGAGCTCGTCCGCCGTGTCCGGGTCCGGGTCCTCGGCCAGCCATGCCCGGGCCCGGGTGATCAGATCGTCCTGCACGTCCTGCACTACTTCCGCCTTACCTCTCGTACGGTCGGTGGCCGATCAGATCCGGGCGAGGACCTGGGTCAGCAGTTTGCCCATGCGCGCGGCCGAGTCGCGGCCGGCCTGGAGCACCTCTTCGTGGTTGAGCGGCTCGCCGGAGAGGCCCGCCGCCAGGTTGGTGACCAGCGAGATGCCGAGCACCTCGGCTCCGGCCTCACGGGCGGCGATGGCCTCCAGCACGGTGGACATGCCGACCAGGTCGGCGCCCATGACGCGGATCATGTTGATCTCGGCCGGGGTCTCGTAGTGCGGGCCGGGGAACTGCACGTAGACGCCCTCTTCGAGGGTCTCGTCGATCTCCTTGCACATCGCGCGCAGGCGCGGCGAGTACAGGTCGGTCAGGTCCACGAAGTTCGCGCCGACGATCGGCGAGGTGGCCGTGAGGTTGAGGTGGTCGCTGATCAGGACCGGCTGGCCGGGCTTCATGCCCTCGCGCAGACCACCGCAGCCGTTGGTCAGGACGATGGTCTTGCAGCCGGCGGCGACGGCCGTGCGCACGCCGTGGGCGACGGCGGCGACGCCGCGGCCCTCGTAGTAGTGGGTCCGGCCGAGGAAGAGCAGCGCGCGCTTCTCGCCGATCTTGTACGAGCGGATCTTGCCGCCGTGGCCCTCGACGGCGGGCGGCGGGAAGCCGGGCAGCTCGGTCACGGAGAACTCGGCCTCGGGGGCGCCGAGCGCCTCCGCGGCGGGGGCCCAGCCGGAGCCCATCACGAGGGCGACATCGTGGGTCTCGGAGCCGGTCAGCTCGCGCAGACGGGCGGCGGCGGCGTCGGCGGCGGCGAAGGGGTCGGTAACAGATGCGTTCACGCGGAAGAGCGTAGCCGCTCTCTGCCTACGCGCGTAGATGGCGCAGCTCACGGTGTTCGGATCGTTGCCTTGTCGTTTCCGCCGAAACGTCCCGGATGGGTGTTCGAGGGAAGGTGCGGCGCCGCTCCCGGGGCTCCGCGCCCCAGCTGTCGCCGGGACGGGCCCCGGCCTGGCCGGATTGGGCTCAGCAGGGGCGCTTGCGGAGTTCCATCACGTAGTCGTGCGGGGCGCCCGCGGATTCGGCCGCGTCGGCGAGTTCACCGAGGTAGCGGGCAGAGGGGAGACCGCCCTCGTAGCCGTTGAGGACGTACACCCAGGCCGCTTCCTCGCCGTCCAGCGTGTGCACGCGCACCCGCATGCGCCGGTAGATGTCGAGCCCGACGCCCTCCCAGCGGTCCAGGGAGTCCTCGTCCAGCGGTGCGACGTCGTACAGCGCGACGAAGATCTGGTGGCGCGGCGCTTCGACGATCGTCGCCAGCGCGCCCTCCCAGCCCATCTGCTCGCCGCCGAACGTCAGCCGCCAGTCGTTGATCCAGCCCGTGCCGCGCAGCGGCGAATGCGGAGCGCGGCGCGTCATCAGCCGCGGGTCGAGGTTGCCGGCGTACGCGGCGTAGAGCGACATGAGGTCGAGGGTACGGGAGGGGCGGACCCGGCCGCGCTCCCGGCCGCGTACGGGGCCGCCGTCCCGGATGGTGGGACCGGGCGTGAAGCACCTTGATGAGTGCGGGACAATGGGGCACGCAATGCATCTCCCGGGGAGACTCCCCGGAAGCCCCGGCCGGGGCGGCAGCCGGCCGGGTAGACGTGAGGCGGAGTTTTCGTGACCCGGATCGTGATCATCGGCGGCGGCCCCGGCGGGTATGAGGCGGCCCTCGTGGGGGCCCAGCTCGGCGCGGAGGTGACCGTCGTGGACTGCGACGGTCTGGGCGGAGCGTCGGTACTCACCGACTGCGTGCCCTCCAAGACTCTCATCGCGACCGCCGAGGTCATGACGACCTTCGACTCGTCGTACGAGGAACTCGGCATCGTCGTCGCCGACGACACCCCGCACATCGAGCAGGCCGCGCGCGTCGTCGGCGTGGACCTCGGCAAGGTGAACCGGCGCGTCAAGCGTCTGGCGCTCGCCCAGTCCCACGACATCACCGCCTCCGTCACCCGGGCCGGCGCCCGGGTCGTGCGGGGACGCGCCAAACTCGGCGGCCCGCAGGGCATCGACGGCACGCGGGACGTCATCGTCACCGCCGCCGACGGCTCGGAGACGATCCTCACCGCCGACGCCGTGCTCATCGCGACCGGCGGACACCCCCGCGAGATCCCCGACGCGATGCCCGACGGCGAGCGGATCCTGAACTGGACCCAGGTCTACGACCTCGAAGAGCTCCCGGAGGAGCTGATCGTGGTCGGCTCCGGCGTGACCGGCGCCGAGTTCGCCGGCGCGTACCAGGCCCTCGGCTCCCGGGTGACCCTCGTGTCCTCCCGCGACCGCGTGCTCCCCGGCGAGGACCCGGACGCCGCCGCCGTACTGGAGGACGTCTTCCGCCGCCGCGGCATGAACGTCATCGGCCGCTCGCGCGCCGAGTCCGCCAAGCGGGTGGGCGACCGGGTCGAGGTCACCCTCTCCGACGGCCGGGTCCTCAGCGGTACGCACTGCCTGATGGCGGTCGGCGCGATCCCGAACACGAGCAACATGAACCTGGAGGAGTCCGGGGTCAAGCTCAAGGAGTCCGGGCACATCTGGACCGACAAGGTCTCCCGTACCTCCTCGCCCGGCGTGTACGCGGCCGGCGACGTGACCGGGATCTTCGCGCTGGCCTCGGTGGCCGCCATGCAGGGGCGCATCGCGATGTACCACTTCCTCGGCGACGCGGTGGCCCCGCTGAACCTGAAGACGGTCTCGTCGAACGTCTTCACCGACCCCGAGATCGCCACCGTCGGCTACACCCAGGCCGACGTGGACTCCGGCAAGATCGACGCCCGGGTCGTGAAGCTCCCGCTGCTGCGCAACCCCCGCGCCAAGATGCAGGGCATCCGCGACGGCTTCGTGAAGATGTTCTGCCGGCCCGGCACCGGGATCGTCGTGGGCGGAGTCGTCGTCTCCCCGCGCGCGAGCGAGCTCATCCACCCGATCTCGATCGCCGTCGACAACAACCTGACGGTCGAGCAGATCGCAAACGCGTTCACCGTGTACCCCTCGCTGTCCGGTTCGATCGCCGAGGTCGCCCGCCAGCTGCACACGCGCAAGGCCGCCGACGAGGCGTAGATACCGATAACGGCCCTTGTGCGCAAGGGTTTTGGAACGGCCGGTCGGCCCGTCGCGGAGCAGGTGCGCGGCGGGCCGACCGCGTATACCACTAGTTGCCGCACGGTATGGACAACTTCGGAATTCCAGCGCAAAGAGCTGAAAGCAGATGGTCGTTGGGGTTACTGTCAGTTTCGTGTTCGCTGCAGAACGTCGCCAATTGATCCTCGAAATGGTGCGGGCCAACGGAGCGGTATCGCTCCGGGAGCTCGCCCGCGTCGTCCAGACCTCCGAAGTGACCGTACGGCGGGACGTGCGGGCGCTGGAGGCAGAAGGACTCCTCGACCGCCGGCACGGCGGTGCGGTACTGCCGGGCGGTTTCACGCGGGAATCCGGCTTTCCGCAAAAGTCCCATCTCGCGACGGCGGAGAAGACCGCCATCGCCGATGTCGCGGCCGGTCTCGTCGAAGAAGGCGAAGCCGTGGTCGTCGGCGCCGGCACCACGACCCAGGAGCTGGCCCGCCGGCTCGCCCGGGTGCCCGGACTCACCGTCGTCACCAACTCCCTGCTCGTCGCACAGGCGCTGGCCCATGCGAACCGGGTGGAAGTGGTGATGACGGGCGGAACCCTCCGCGGGTCCAACTACGCGCTGGTCGGCAGCGGTGCCGAGCAGTCCCTCCAGGGGCTGCGGGTCTCGCGGGCCTTCCTGTCCGGCAGCGGTCTCACCGCCGAGCGCGGGCTGTCCACGTCCAACATGCTCTCCGCGAGCGTGGACCGGGCGCTGGTGCAGGCCGCGGCGGAGGTGGTGGTCCTCGCCGACCACACGAAGCTCGGTACGGACACCATGTTCCAGACCGTGCCGACCGATGTGATCACACGGCTGGTCACGGACGAGCCGCCGGCGCACGACGACCGGGCCGGTACGGAGTTGCAGGCCCTGGCCGACCAGGGTGTGCAGATCACCGTGGCGGGCGGGGCCAGTGCCTCCGGCGGCGGTGAGGGGATGGCCGGCCGGCGTCCGCGCCGGGAGTCCCCGCTCCCCGTCCAGCGGCGGGGCGGCCCCACGGCCCAGCTGCGTAGTGCGGGTGCGCCCCTGCATGAACAGCAGGCGGGGGAGAGGGCCAGAGTCGCGGACATGCGGCGCCGCTAGCTGAACATGGTCGCCTCAAGCGCCGGCGGGGCTGGATTTATCCAGCCCCGCCGGCGCTTGAGGCGCGGGTCTGGGCGGAGCCCAGGGAACGGTGGAAGGGCGGGTAGGGAACTCCGCCCCGCGCAGCGGACGAGCGTGCCCGCGGCGGGTTGCCCGGGGGCGGTGCCCCCGGGCAACCCGGACAAGGACGTCAGTCCTTGATCTCGCAGATGGTCGCGCCGGAGGTGAGCGACGCGCCGACCTCCGCCGACAGACCGACGATCGTGCCCGAACGGTGGGCGTTCAGCGGCTGTTCCATCTTCATGGCCTCGAGGACGACGATCAGGTCGCCTTCGTTGACCTGCTGGCCTTCCTCGACGGCGACCTTGACGATCGTGCCCTGCATGGGCGAGGCCAGGGTGTCGCCGGAGGCGGCCGGGCCGGACTTCTTGGCGGCGCGGCGCTTGGGCTTGGCGCCACCGGCGGCGGCGGTGCGGGCCAGGGTCATGCCCAGGGAGGACGGGAGGGAGACCTCCAGGCGCTTGCCGCCGACCTCGACGACCACCGTTTCGCGGCCCGGCTCGTCCTCGGAGTCGTCCGCGGCGGGGACCACGAACGCCGGGATCTCGTTGACGAACTCGGTCTCGATCCAGCGGGTGTGGATCGTGAACGGGTCCGAGGTGAAGGCCGGGTCGGCGACGACCGCGCGGTGGAAGGGGATGGCGGTGGCCATGCCCTCCACCTCGAACTCCGCCAGCGCGCGGGCCGCCCGCTGCAAGGCCTGCTCGCGGGTGGCACCCGTAACGATGAGCTTGGCGAGCAGGGAGTCCCATGCCGGTCCGATGACCGAGCCGCTCTCGACGCCCGCGTCGAGGCGAACGCCGGGGCCGGACGGGCCGTTGAACTTGGTGACGGTGCCCGGTGCGGGCAGGAAGCCGCGGCCGGGGTCTTCGCCGTTGATGCGGAACTCGAAGGAGTGGCCGCGCAGGACCGGGTCTGCGTAACCGAGTTCTTCGCCGTCGGCAATGCGGAACATTTCCCGGACCAGGTCGATGCCGGCGACCTCTTCGGTGACGGGGTGTTCGACCTGCAGGCGGGTGTTGACCTCGAGGAAGGAGATCAGGCCGTCGGCGGAGACGAGGAACTCGACGGTGCCGGCGCCGACGTAGCCGGCTTCCTTCAGGATCGCCTTGGAGGCGGCGTACAGCTCCGCGTTCTGGGCGTCGGTCAGGAACGGGGCCGGGGCCTCTTCGACCAGCTTCTGGTGGCGGCGCTGCAGCGAGCAGTCACGGGTGGAGACGACGACCACGTTGCCGTGGGAGTCGGCCAGGCACTGGGTCTCCACGTGGCGGGGCTTGTCGAGGTACTGCTCGACGAAGCATTCGCCGCGGCCGAAGGCGGCGACGGCCTCGCGGACGGCGGAGTCGTAGAGCTCGGGGATCTCTTCGATGTTGCGGGCGACCTTCAGACCACGGCCGCCGCCACCGAAGGCGGCCTTGATCGCGACGGGCAGGCCGTGCTCCTTGGCGAAGGCGACGACCTCGTCGGAACCCGAGACGGGGTCCGGCGTGCCCGCGACGAGCGGTGCGCCGGCGCGCAGTGCGATGTGGCGGGCGGCGACCTTGTCGCCGAGGTCGCGGATGGCCTGCGGGGGCGGGCCGATCCAGATGAGGCCCGCGTCGGTGACGGCCTGCGCGAAGTCGGCGTTCTCGGAGAGGAAGCCGTATCCGGGATGGATGGCGTCCGCACCGGAATCGGCTGCGGCCTGCAGGATCTTGGAGATGTCCAAGTAGCTGGCGGCCGGGGTGTCACCGCCCAACGCGAAGGCTTCGTCGGCGGCCCGGACGTGCAGAGCGTCCCGGTCCGGATCGGCGTAGACGGCTACGCTCCCGATTCCGGCATCCCGGCAGGCCCGAGCAACGCGGACTGCGATTTCGCCACGGTTGGCGATGAGCACCTTGCGCACGATGGCTCCCTCCTTGGAACAAGCTGAGTTTAGGGACAGCCCACACGGCCTTTCGACCCTTTCCCGGTGGTGACCTTGCCCACACGGACTGTTATCCGAGTCGACTCGGAGTCGAGAAAACCCTTGTGGCGCCCCATGTCAGGGGGATCCCCGACTGCACAGTAACCCTGCCGCGTGTCCGGGGTCTCTGTTCCCCCGGTCAGCGGGCCGGGGTGATTCTTTGTCGAATCCCTACGAACGGCCCATCCGCTCCTCGCGCGGGCGCGCCTCCGGAGCGGGGCGGCCCCGTGCGGCAGCCTCACCGTAACGAAGCGGTCCCGGCCCCTTGTCCCGAGGATTACCCGTTAGTAGCCTCCAGGCGTCGAACGGGCTTGTGCATACGGGGTGGGGGCGTCGTGGCTGGTGTGGGTGGCGTGGTGCTGCGGAGATCCGTGGCCGGAGCGACCGCGGTCGTACTCGTCGTGGAGGCGGCGGTGCTCGGCTTCGTCCACCTCGTGCTGGGCCGGACCACCGCGAACCAGTCGATGTCCATCGCGGGCGCCGATCCGGACGTCATGTCCAAAGCCACCTATGCGCTGGGCGCGGGCATGGCCGCTTTCCTGTTGGCCTGCGCGGTGTTCCTCGTCATGTCCGCGGTCCGGGACCGGGCCCCGGGCACCTTCGCGCGCGTGCTCCTTGTGAGCGCCGCCGTCACCCACGGAGTGCTCGGCGCTCTCGTCGTCGGCCTGGTGGGCTGGGGCGCCTTCGCGGCGATGATGCTGATCCTCTGCCTGCTGGTGCTCAGCCTGACGCTCTACGCGGCCAAGGGCGCGGCCGGGGCCGACGGCGCGGGCCGGGGCGCGGACGGCCCGGACGCCCCCGGCGACGGGCCCGAGATCCGGGACACGCCGCCGGGCCACCCGCTCGCGGATTTCGGGGACTTCGGCAAGTTCGGGGACGTCAAGCCCACAAGTCCGTGATCGAAACGCCCAGTTCGGCCAGCAGCGAGCGCAGCAGCGGCAGGGAGATTCCGATCACATTGCCGTGATCCCCGTCGATGCCGTCGATGAACGGGGCCGACAGCCCGTCCAGGGTGAACGCCCCTGCCACGTGCAGCGGTTCCCCGCTCGACACGTATGCCGCGACTTCGGCGTCCGTCGGCTCGCCGAAGCGGACCGTCGTCGACGCCGTGGCCGAAACCCGGCGGCCGCTCACCGTGTCGATCACGCAGTGCCCGGTCCGCAGTACCCCGGCCCGCCCGCGCATCGACTTCCAGCGGGCCGTGGCCTCCTCGGCGTCCGCCGGCTTGCCCAGCGCCTCGCCGTCCAGCTCCAGCACGGAGTCGCAGCCGATCACCAGGGCGCCCGCGGCCTCGTCCAGGGCCGCCACGACGGCCGCCTTCGCCTCGGCCAGCGCGAGCGCCAGGTCGGCGGGGGAATCGGCGTTGACGGAGTCCTCGTCGAATCCGCTCACGATCACGTGCGGGGAGAGCCCGGCCTGCCGCAGCAGGTTCAGCCGGGCGGGGGAGGCGGAGGCGAGGACGAGGGCGTGGCGGGGGTCAGCAGTCATGCCTGACATCGTAGGGGCGCCAGGCCCGGCCCCCGGCGGGTCCCGGGCGGGTCAGGCGGTGGGGTCCGCGGCCCGGCGGCGGGGCCCGGCGGCGGCTCAGAAGCCGCCCACGCCCAGTACGTACACCACGACGACCATCGCGATGACGACGATCACCGTCATCCGCCGGACCATCGCCGCGGCGTCGCGCATGTCCTGCGGCGGCTCGTTCTTCGGGTCTGACCAGAGCATGCCTCGATCCTGGCCCCGAGCACACGAGTGGCGCCTGAGTACGGGTACTCAGGCGCCACAGGCGGTTCACGTCATCTTCGCGCGGCTCGCGCCGCACGGCCTCGTGCTAGCCGGGCCAGTACGTACGGCCCCACGCGCCCGGCCCGGGGCGCGGCAGCGTCCGCCGGGCCACCCGGCCCGGGGCCGCCCACGCGTCGTCCACGCGCGCCGCGTCCGACGGCACCGACGCGAGTGCCGCCGCGCGCGCCCGGACCACCGCCAGTGCGGCGGCCAGCTCCTCAGGGGTCGGGTTCCCCTTGACGACCTTGATCACCACGGGACTGCCTCCTAACGTCCTAGCGTCCTAGAGGGGGATGTTGCCATGCTTCTTCGGGGGCAGGGACTCCCGCTTGGTGCGCAGCTGCCGCAGTCCCTTCACCACGTGCGCCCGGGTCTCGGACGGCATGGTCACCGCGTCGACGTACCCGCGCTCGGCGGCCGTGTACGGGTTCAGCAGCGCGTCCTCGTACTCGGTGATGAGCCGCGCCCGGGTCTCCTCGGCGGTACCGGCCTCCTCGGCCTCGGCGATCGCACGGCGGTGCAGGATGTTGACGGCTCCCTGCGCGCCCATGACGGCGATCTGCGCCGTCGGCCAGGCCAGGTTGAGGTCGGCGCCCAGGTGCTTGGAGCCCATCACATCGTAGGCACCGCCGAAGGCCTTGCGCGTGATGACGGTGATCAGGGGGACGGTCGCCTCGGCGTACGCGTAGATCAGCTTGGCGCCGCGCCGGATGATTCCGTTGTACTCCTGGTCGGTGCCCGGCAGGAAGCCCGGTACGTCGACGAAGGTCAGCACCGGGACGTTGAAGGCGTCGCAGGTCCGCACGAAGCGGGCCGCCTTCTCGGAGGCGTCGATGTCCAGACAGCCGGCGAACTGCATCGGCTGGTTGGCGACGACCCCGACCGGGTGCCCCTCGACGCGGCCGAAGCCGGTGAGGATGTTCGGCGCGAACAGCGACTGCGTCTCCAGGAACTCGGCGTCGTCGAGGACGTGCTCGATCACCTTGTGCATGTCGTACGGCTGGTTCGCGCTGTCCGGGATCAGTACGTCGAGCTCCCGGTCGGTCTCGGAGACCTCGGTGTCGGCTTCCTCGGGGAAGGCCGGGGGCTCGGAGAGGTTGTTCGACGGGAGGTAGGAGAGCAGCGACTTCACGTACTCGATGGCGTCCTTCTCGTCACCCGCCATGTGGTGTGCGACGCCTGACGTGCTGTTGTGCGTGCGCGCCCCGCCCAGCTCCTCGAAGCCGACGTCCTCGCCGGTGACCGTCTTGATGACGTCGGGGCCGGTGATGAACATGTGCGAGGTCTGGTCGACCATGACGGTGAAGTCGGTGATGGCCGGGGAGTACACGGCCCCGCCGGCGCAGGGGCCGACGACCAGACTGATCTGCGGGATCACGCCGGAGGCGTGCACGTTGCGGCGGAAGATCTCGCCGTACATGCCGAGCGCGCTGACGCCCTCCTGGATGCGGGCGCCGCCGGAGTCGTTGATTCCGATCAGCGGGCAGCCGGTCTTCAGCGCGAAGTCCATCACCTTCATGATCTTCTGGCCGTAGACCTCGCCGAGGGCCCCGCCGAAAACGGTGAAGTCCTGCGAGAACAGGGCGACGGGCCGCCCGTCGACGGTTCCGTAGCCGGTGACCACACCGTCCCCGTAGGGACGGGTCTTCTCCAGCCCGAAGTTCGTCGACCGGTGCCGGGCGAACTCGTCCAGCTCGACGAAGGACCCCTCGTCCAGCAGCAGGGCCACCCGCTCACGCGCCGTCAGCTTGCCCTTGGCGTGCTGCTTCTCCACCGCCCGCCCGGACCCGGCGTGCGTGGCTTCCTCGATGCGGCGCTGCAGATCCGCGATCTTCCCCGCGGTGGTGTGCATGTCGATCGGCTCTGACGGTTGTGACATCGGGGTCGCGGCTCCCTGCGTGGTGTCAACTGCCTGGTGACTTACTTGGTTTTTACTAGCTACTGGTGCGTAGCGTATCGGCGGGCATGGCGCTCGGCGGTGCGGCGTTTGACACACCTAATCTGGGTTGCATGACGCCATCAGATGCATCAGGCGGGGCTTCGACCGGAGCTTCCGCAGGCCGCTGGTCGAGTTTGGACCGGCCGCCCTTGAACGCCGTCGCGCTGCAGCGGGCCCTCGTGGTTCCGGGCGGGCTGTGGACTTCGGTGGAGGTGGTGGACTCCACCGGCTCCACCAACAGCGATCTCGCCGCGCGGGCCGCGGAGCTGCCCGAGGGTGCCGTGCTCGTCGCCGAACAGCAGACCGCCGGGCGGGGCAGGCTCGACCGGAGCTGGGTCGCGCCCGCGCGCTCCGGGATGTTCTTCTCCGTACTGCTCAAGCCCGGGCCGGACGTGCCGCAGGAGCGGTGGGGGTGGCTGACGCTGCTGGCCGGGGTGGCCACCGCCACCGGGCTCTCGCGCGCCGCCGGGGTGGACACCGCCCTCAAGTGGCCCAACGACCTGCTGGTCACCGTGGACGGGGACGAGCGCAAGACCGGCGGGATCCTCGCCGAGCGGGTCGGCGACGGGGTCGTCGTCGGCATCGGGATCAACGCGACGCTGACCGAGGACGAGCTGCCCGTGCCCACGGCGGGATCGCTGATGCTCGCCAAGGCCACCGTCACCGACCGGGACCCGCTGCTCAGGTCCGTACTGCGCTCCCTGGAGCAGTGGTACGAGCGCTGGCGCGCGGCCGGCGGCGATCCGGCGGCCAGCGGGCTGCAGGAGACGTACGCGGCGGGCTGCGCCACCCTCGGCAGGCACGTGCGGGCGGAGCTGCCCGGAGGGCGCATCCTCACCGGGACGGCCGAAGCGGTCGACACGGACGGACGGCTGGTCGTAAGGACGGCGGACGAGGCGCACGAGGCCGTGGGGGCAGGGGACGTCATCCATTTGCGGTCCATCCACTAGCCCGCCGGGCGGCCCGCCCCGGGTGACGGCGTGGGGAGTGAGCTACGGCACACCTGCCGTATGGTTTAGGCGATCCCGGTCCTCCCGGTGATCACCCGGTTCGGCAGTGCGCACGGAATGGACAGGAGGCGGCCCTTGACCGTCGACGACCCTCAGTCCGGCGCGTCCGCCCCCGCAGAGGCGGCGGGCGGTGCGGGCGGCTCCGGCGGCTCGGGAGTCCACGCCGCCCCGATCGGGCGCGAGCAGCACACTCCCCACCACGAGGTGGACCACACGGCCCAGCCGACGGCCGATCCGCTCGCCATCCGGCTGGAGCAGCTGATCCTGGGCGCCGAGCGCCGGTACACGCCGTTCCAGGCGGCCCGCAGCGCCGGGGTCTCGATGGAGCTCGCCTCCCGCTTCTGGCGGGCCATGGGCTTCGCGGACATCGGCCAGGCCAAGGCCCTGACGGAGGCGGACGTACTGGCGCTGCGCCGGCTCGCCGGCCTGGTCGAGGCCGGGCTGCTGAGCGAGCCGATGGCGGTGCAGGTGGCCCGGTCCACCGGGCAGACCACGGCCCGGCTCGCGGAGTGGCAGATCGACTCCTTCCTGGAGGGGCTGACGGAGCCGCCGGAGCCGGGAATGACCCGTACCGAGGTCACGTACCCGCTGGTCGAGCTGTTGCTGCCGGAGCTTGAGGAGTTCCTCGTCTACGTGTGGCGGCGCCAGCTGGCGGCCGCGACCGGCCGGGTCGTGCAGGTGGCGGACGACGAGGAGATGGTCGACCGGCGGCTCGCGGTGGGCTTCGCCGACCTGGTGGGCTTCACCCGCCTGACGCGGCGGCTGGAGGAGGAGGAGCTCGGCGAGCTGGTCGAGTCCTTCGAGACGACTTCGGCGGACCTGGTGGCGGCGCACGGCGGCCGGCTGATCAAGACCCTGGGCGACGAGGTGCTGTACTGCGCCGACGACGCGGCGACGGCCGCGGAGATCGCGCTGCGGCTGATCGAGACGATGAGCGCCGATCCGCAGATGCCCGAGCTGCGCGTGGGGATCGCCTTCGGGACGGTGACCACGCGGATGGGCGATGTCTTCGGGACCACGGTGAACCTGGCCTCGAGGCTGACGTCGATAGCGCCGAAGGACGCGGTCCTGGTGGACGGCGCGATGGCCGAGGAGCTGGGCCGCACGGGCGCGGCGCCGGTGTCGGAGAAGGAAGCGGAGAACGAGGAGGGCGGCGGCGCCTACCGTTTCGCGCTCCAGCCGATGTGGCAGCGGCCGGTGCGCGGGCTCGGGGTCGTGGAGCCCTGGTCGCTGACGCGGCGGAGCCCTAAGATCCCCGGGTAACGTTCGTTAACCCGGAGGGTCGCCCTGTGTACGAATCCACTGAGTCCTCCGAATCCGCGGCGGTCCCGGGATCCTCGGAATCCTTGGGGTCCTTCGGTTTCGTGGCCGTGCGCCGCCACGAGGGCGGGGTCGCCGAGCTGGTCCTGGACCGGCCCAAGGCGATGAACGCCGTATCGACGGAGATGGCGCGCGGCATCGTCGCCGCGTGTGCGCAGCTGGCCTCGGACCCCTCGGTACGGGTGGTCGTGCTCTCCTCGACCGCCGAGAGGGCATTCTGCGTGGGCGCGGACCTCAAGGAGCGGAACTCGTTCTCGGACGCCGAGCTGCTGCGCCAGCGGCCGACCACGCGGGGCGCGTACGGGGGAGTGCTGGAACTCCCGATGCCGGTGATCGCGGCGGTGCACGGGTTCGCGCTGGGGGGCGGCTTCGAGCTGGCCCTCGCGTGCGATGTCATCGTGGCCGACGAGACGGCGGTCGTGGGCCTGCCGGAGGTGTCGGTGGGGGTGATCCCCGGAGGCGGCGGTACACAGCTGCTGCCCCGGCGCGTGGGGGCGGCGCGGGCCGCGGAGCTGATCTTCACCGCCCGGCGGGTGGAGGCCGGTGAGGCGCTCGCCCTGGGCCTGGTGGACTCCGTGGTCCCGGCGGGGTCGGACCGGGAGGCCGCTCTGGCGATGGCGGCGGCGATGGCCGCGAACTCCCCGGTCGGGCTGCGGGCCGCCAAGAGGGCGCTGCGGCTGGGGCACGGCATGGACCTGACGGCCGGGCTCGAGATCGAGGACGCGGCGTGGCGGACGGTGGCCTTCTCGGGGGACCGGGCCGAGGGTGTGGCGGCGTTCAACGAGAAGCGGAAGCCGCGGTGGCCGGGGGTCTGACCCCCTTGGAGCCCCTGGGCCCTGTGTGGGCCCGCGGGCGCACCCCGGATCGTGACCGCGCGTGATCTTGATACCACCGAATGTCGCGCTAATTATCACTAAAGCGGATAAAACTCCCTAACCTGGGGTGATGGGTGTCAACGGGCGGCTTCGAGCCGTTGTGGGCCTCGCGCAGGCCATGGCGGCAGCGTGCGAGCCGCGGGACAGTGTCCGGGCCGCCGCGCGCGGGGCGAGGCTGGCGATGGACGGATCGTTCGCCGCGATCTCCGCGTGGGAACGGGAGCGCGGGCGCCTGCGCGTGCTCGTCAACGAGGGCGAGCGCAGGTCCGGGGAGGAGGAGTTCCCCGAGGACGAGTCGTACCCCGTGCACGACTTCCCCGAGATCACGGAGTTCCTGCACGAACGCTGGGTCGGCGGGGGCGGGCCCCACGCCTGGGTGGACAGCGCGGCCGGCAGCCGGCCGGGACGCAGGGGCGAGGCGCTGCGGCGGCGCGGGCGCGGCACCTGTGTGGTCGCCCCGATCGTGCTGAACGGGCGTGCCTGGGGAGAGCTGTACGTGGCCCGGGACGAGGGGATGGCGGACTTCGACGAGGACGACGCGGAGTTCGGATCCGTCCTCGCGGCGGTGATCGCGGCCGGGCTCGCGCAGAGCGACCGGCTGGAGGAGGCCCGGCGGCTCGCCTTCACCGACCCGCTGACCGGGCTGGCCAACCGGCGGGCCGTGGACATGCGGCTCGACGAGGCGCTGGAGGAGCACCGGCGGAGCGGGGCCGAGACCGTCGTGAGTCTGGTCGTCTGCGACCTGAACGGCCTCAAGAGGGTCAACGACACCCTGGGCCACGCCATGGGCGACCGGCTGCTGGAACGGTTCGGCTCCGTGCTCAGCCTGTGCGGGGCGATGCTGCCGGGTGCGCTGGTCGCACGGCTGGGCGGCGACGAGTTCTGCCTGGTCAGCGTGGGGCCTTCGGCGGACGAGGTGGTACGGGTCACCGAGGAGGTGTGCCTGCGGGCCGCCGAGCTCGAGCTGGGCGAGGGGGTCGCCTGCGGGGTCGCGTCCACGGGGGACCCGATCGGCCCGGTGCAGTCCTCGCGGCGGCTGTTCCGGCTGGCGGACGCGGCGCAGTACAAGGCGAAGGCGGCGCGGTCGGCGAAGCCGGTGGTGGCGGGGCGGGACACGGCGGTGGTCCGGCTGGCCGACGCGGAGCCCGGGGGGCCGGGGGAGCGGCGGCGGTTCCGGGGGCGCGCGTAGCCCGTGCGCCGGGGTGCTGCCCGGGCCCGGCCCTCAAGCGCCGGACGGGCTGAACCCGCCCCGGGGGCCGGCCCCCGGGAGCGGCGCCGCACGTGGCGTCGAGAGGGGCCGTGCGAGTGGCGCGTCACGAGGGAGTGACATGAAGAGATTCAGTCCGTAGTGTGCTGAATATGGATATGCACACTGTCGTGGTGGGAACGTCCGGGACCACCGCCGAGGACGTGATCGCCGTCGCCCGCGGCAACGCCCGCGTCGAGCTCTCCGCGGAAGCACTCGCCGCGCTCGCCCGCGCCCGCGAGATCGTGGAAGCCCTCGCCGCGAAGCCCGAGCCCGTCTACGGGGTGTCCACCGGGTTCGGGGCGCTCGCCTCCCGCCACATCAGCCCCGAGCTGCGCGCGCAGCTCCAGCGCAACATCGTCCGCTCGCACGCCGCCGGCATGGGCCCGCGCGTCGAGCGGGAGGTCGTGCGCGCGCTGATGTTCCTGCGGCTGAAGACCGTCGCCTCCGGGCACACCGGCGTCCGCCCGTCCGTCGCGCAGACGATGGCCGACGTGCTCAACGCCGGGATCACCCCCGTCGTGCACGAGTACGGCTCGCTCGGCTGCTCCGGAGACCTCGCCCCGCTCTCGCACTGCGCCCTCGCGCTCATGGGCGAAGGTGACGCGGAGGGCCCCGACGGGACCGTCCGGCCGGCCGGGGAACTGCTCGCCGAGGCCGGGATCACCCCCGTCGAACTCCGCGAGAAGGAGGGCCTCGCCCTCCTCAACGGCACCGACGGCATGCTCGGCATGCTGGTCATGGCCCTCGCCGACCTCGGCAAGCTGTACACCTCCGCCGACATCACCGCCGCACTGACGCTGGAGGCGCTGCTCGGCACCGAGAAGGTGCTGCAGCCCGAGCTGCACGCCATCCGCCCGCACCCCGGTCAGGGCGCCTCCGCCGCGAACATGGCCGCCGTCCTGAAGGACTCCGGGCTCACCGGGCACTTCCAGGAGGAGTCCGCCCCGCGCGTCCAGGACGCCTACTCCGTGCGCTGCGCCCCGCAGGTCGCCGGCGCGGGCCGCGACACCATGGCGCACGCCGCCCTCGTGGCCTCCCGCGAGCTGGCCGCCGCCGTGGACAACCCGGTGGTGCTGCCCGACGGCCGCGTGGAGTCCAACGGCAACTTCCACGGCGCCCCGGTCGCGTACGTCCTGGACTTCCTGGCCATCGCCGCCGCCGACCTCGGCTCCATCGCCGAGCGCCGCACCGACCGGCTGCTCGACAAGAACCGCTCGCACGGCCTGCCGCCGTTCCTCGCGGACGACGCCGGCGTGGACTCCGGTCTGATGATCGCCCAGTACACGCAGGCCGCCCTGGTCAGCGAGATGAAGCGGCTCGCGGTCCCGGCCTCCGCCGACTCGATCCCCTCCTCCGCCATGCAGGAGGACCACGTGTCGATGGGCTGGTCGGCCGCGCGCAAGCTCCGTACCGCCATCGACAACCTCACCCGGATCCTCGCGATCGAGATGTACGCGGCCACCCGCGCCATCGAGCTGCGCCACGGGCTCACCCCCGCGCCGGCCAGCCGGGCCGCCATCGCGGCGGCGCGCGCGGCGGGTGTGGAGGGTCCCGGGCCGGACCGCTTCCTCGCGCCCGACCTGGCCGCGGCGGACGCCTTCGTCCGCTCGGGCGCCCTCGTGGACGCCGTCGAGGCCGTGACCGGACCCCTCGCCTGAGCGGGTCCCGTAGCGGCGGTACGTCCAGCACACGCGGTACGTAGAAGGGTGCGGGCCGGGGGATGCCCCCGGCCCGCACCCTTTCGTCTGTCCGCCGCCGCTACGCCGTGCGCGCGCGGCGTACGGAGAAGGCCACGAAGCCGGCTCCGGCGCCCAGGCAGAGGGTGCCGCCCAGCAGGTACGGCGTGGTGTCGACGCCGCCCGTGTCGGCGAGCGCGAGGGTGGGCCCTGTCGCCGAGGCGGCCTGTATCCGGGTGTTCGCGGCGGCGGGCGCGCCGGCCCCGGTCTTCGCGTGCCCGGGTGCGGTGGCGTTGGCCGAGGGGACGAACCACAGGACGGCGAGCAGGGTGGTCGCTCCGAGAGCGGTGACTGTTGATCGGCGTGCGGACACGGTGCGATCCCCCTTGTGGCAGCAGCGAATTGACCCCGTGCGGTGATGCTACGGAAAGGGGCGGGTCGTGGGAAAGTCGGGGCTGTCGCGGGATTACTCTCCGTCGTATGAACCCTTCTGAGACCTCACGATACGTTCGCCTTCGGGTGGATTTGGTGCTTGAAGTACCGGACGTCGACGCGCTCACCGGAGCCGCCCTCGCGCACATCAAGGCCGACGAGTTCATGCCGGACGAGGAGCGCGGCCACGCCGAGGCGGCGGTCCGCGAGGACGAGTCGGAGGCCCTGGCCTACCTGGTGGACCCCACCGACCTGGTCGCGGACATCCCCGGTGTGGAGCTCGCACAGGCCTCGTGGAGCAGCGAGCCCGTGGAATACGACCCCGAGTCCATGGAGTGGGACCTCGACGAGGAAGATGGGGACAGCGACGAAGAGACTGACAACGCCTGACGGTGGGGTTGACCACATTCGAACCGGATGTGGCAGCACCTTGGGGTGTAATGCGTTGTCAGGACGAGGCAGGGGGGTCATGCCCCCTGCCCGGGGAGTTCGGGGTTCAGGCAACGATGGAGTGGCGTGTGAGGACGGACAGCAAGCGGCGGAGAAGGTCCCTGGTGGCCATATCCGCCGTACTCGGCGGCGTACTGGTGCTCGCGGGATGCAACGACGCGGGGGGCGGCGGTGAGCCGAAGGCCAACGGCGAGGCATCGGCCAAGTCCCAGGCGGACGTGGACGCGGCCGCGGCCAAGGACGCGTCCAAGGCGAAGATAGCCATCACGCCCAAGGACGGCGCGACCAATATCGGCCTGAACGACGCGGCCGCCGTGGCCGTCAGTGACGGCACGCTCACCCAGGTCGAGCTGAAGAGCTCCGAGGGCACGGTGGTGGCGGGGAAGATAGCCGCCGACGGCAAGAGCTGGAAGCCGCAGGGCGCTCTGAAGCGCTCGACCAAGTACGCGCTGTCGGCGACCGCGAAGGACGAGGCGGGCCGCGAGGCGCACGAGAACGCCTCCTTCACCACGGTCTCCCCGGAGAACAGCTTCGTGGGCTCCTTCATCCCGGACGAGGGCCAGACCGTCGGCGTGGGCATGCCGGTCTCGATCACCTTCAACAAGCCGATCAAGGACAAGAAGGCCGTCCAGGCGGGCATCACGGTCAGCTCCAGCAGCGGCCAGGAGGTCGTGGGTCACTGGTTCAGCACCCAGCGCCTGGACTTCCGCCCGGAGAACTACTGGAAGGGCGGCTCCACCGTCACCCTGAAGCTGGCGCTGGACGGGGTCCAGGGCGGCCCGGGCATCCAGGGCGTGCAGAGCAAGACCGTCACCTTCAAGATCGGCCGGAACCAGGTCACCACGGTCGACGCGAAGACGAAGAAGATGACGGTCACCCGGGACGGCGCGGTCCTCAGGACCATCCCGATCTCGGCCGGCTCCCCGGAGAACCCGACGTACAACGGCCAGATGGTGATCTCCGAGAAGTTCAAGGAGACCCGGATGAACGGCGCCACCGTCGGCTTCACGGACGACGACGGCAAGGGCGAGTACGACATCAAGGACGTTCCGCACGCGATGCGCCTGTCGAACTCCGGCACCTTCGTCCACGGCAACTACTGGGGCGCGGACTCGATCTTCGGCACCGCCAACACCAGCCACGGCTGTGTCGGCCTGAACGACGCCAAGGGTGCGAACGACCCGAACCAGCCGGCAGCCTGGTTCTACGACAACTCCCTCATCGGAGACGTCGTCACGGTCGTCAACTCCCCCGACAAGACCATCAAGCCCGACAACGGCCTCAACGGCTGGAACATGAGCTGGGCGGACTGGAAGGCGGGCGCGGCCGCCTGACGCACCGGTAGCAGCGCGGCCGGCGCCGGTGGAGTCCACCCGCCCGGGTGGCGGTCCACCGGCGCCAACGAGAACAGAACCCCGCGACGAACGGCGGGGAGCCCCGGCCAGGGGGCTCCCCGCCGTTCGCGTTCTCATCCGACTCTTATCGTCGGCTTATCCGGCCATCACGGGCGCTGCCTACCTTCGGCCCCATGTTCTTCCCCTACCTCCGGCGCGAGCTGCGCCGTCGCAGGAAGGCGGCGCTCGTCGTCGCCTCCGGACTCGCCCTGGGCATCGCCCTCGTCATCGTCGTCACCTCCGTGTCGGCCGGCATGGTGCGGGCCCAGGACAAGGTCCTCCAGTCGCTCTACGGCCTCGGCACGGACATGACCGTCACCAAGGCCCAGACCCCGCCGGCCGAGGGTGACGCCGCGGCCCGGCCCCGCTTCAGGTTCGACGCGAAGGGCGAGGGCGACACGAACGCCGAGGCCGAGCAGAGCAGCGACCTCGTGATGCCGCAGGGCTTCGAGACGCTCGACGCCGCGATCGTGGACAAGGTGTCCGGCCAGACCGGTGTCGCGCAGGCCGTCGGTGGCCTCAGCCTCCAGGTGATGAAGGTCAACGGGCAGTTCAAGCGCGGGGAGTTCAAGCGCTCGCAGGGCGCCGAGGGCGGCGCCACGGGCGCCAAGCCGGGCGCCGCGGGCGGCTCGGGCGCCGCGAACGGCACGGTCGAGGGCGGCGGCGCGGACTTCGACGTCAACTCCTTCTCCGTCTACGGCGCGGACGTCACCCGGACCGGGCTGGGCCCGCTCACCACCTCCGAGATCACCTCGGGCCGCACCTTCGCGGCCGGCGAGTCCGACGCCGCCGTCGCGGTCCTCGACAGTGCCTACGCCACGAAGAACAAGCTCGCCGTGGACTCCGAAGTCACCGTCAAGGGTGCCAAGTTCAAGGTGATCGGGATAGCCACCGTCGACAGCGGTGACGCGGCGGCCAACGTCTACGTCCCGCTCAAGCAGGCCCAGACCCTCGCCGAAACCCCCGGCAAGATCACCACGGTGTACGTCCAGGCCAAGGACTCCCAGGCGATCGGCTCCGTCAAGGAGGCCATCCAGAAGAACGTCCCGGACACCACCGTCACCACCTCGGCCGACCTGGCCGACACCGTCTCCGGATCGCTCTCCACCGCCGCCTCCCTCGCCTCCACCGTCGGCACCTGGCTCTCGTACGCGGTACTCCTCGCCGCCTTCCTCGTCGCCGGTCTGCTGACCTCCTCCGCGGTGTCCCGGCGCGTCCGCGAGTTCGGCACCCTCAAGGCGCTCGGCTGGAAGAGCGGCCGCGTCACCGGCCAGGTCGCCGGCGAGGCCCTGGTCAACGGCCTCATCGGCGGAGCACTGGGCATCGGCCTCGGGCTCGGGGCCGCGTACGCCATCACCGCGATCAGCCCGAACCTGACCGCGCAGCTCGCGGGCGGGGCCGGCCGGACACAGGGCCCGGGCGGCGGGGGCGGCGGGATGATGCGCTCCGCGCGCCAGCCCGCCGGCAAGGCCCTCGACATCGCGCTCACCGCGCCCGTCTCGCTCGCCACCATCGCACTGGCCGTCGCCCTCGCCGTCGCGGGCGGACTCATCGCGGGCGGCTTCGGCGGCTGGCGCGCCTCCCGGCTGCGACCCGCGGACGCCCTGCGCCGCGTCGAATAGGCCGCCCGCGTCCGCACGCCCGCCCAAGGGCCCGTCCGCGCCCGTCCCACCGCCCCGCAACCCGAGGGAACGAACCAGATGTACCAACTCACCGGTGTCACCAAGCGCTACCGGCGCGGCAAGGAATCCATCGACGCGCTCGCCGGCGTCGACCTGACCATCGAGGACGGCGGCCGCCTCGTCATCCAGGGCCCCACCGGCGGCGGCAAGTCCACCCTGCTCCAGATGCTCGGAGCCCTGGACCGCCCGACGGCGGGACAGATCGTCCTCGACGGACTCGACCTCGCCACCGTCTCCGAATCCCGCCTCACCCGGGTCCGCGCGGAGAGCATCGGCTTCGTGTTCCAGTCCTTCAACCTGATCCCGACGCTCACCGCACAGGAGAACGTCGAGACGGCCCTCGTCCCGCTCGGCCTCAAGGCCCGCGAGCGGCGCGACCGCGCCGCCGAGGCACTGGACTCCGTAGGCCTCGGCGAGCGGATGAGCCACCTGCCCGGGGAGATGTCCGGCGGCCAGCAGCAGCGCGTGGCCATCGCACGGGCGCTGGTGAAGCGGCCGAAGGTGCTGCTGGCCGACGAGCCGACCGGCAACCTCGACGAGTCCATGCGCGACGAGGTCATGGAACTGCTCGAAGGGCTGTGGAAGGAACACGGCCTGACCTTCGTCATGGTCACCCACGACAGCGCGCTCGCGAAGCGGGCCCCGCGGGTGGCGACGATCCGCCGGGGAAGGGTCACGGTCACCGAAAACGCCTGAGCGCGCCGCCGCGCTCCGGATTAGGGTCCGGAACATGACGATCACCCCGCTCTCCGTGCCCCCGACCGACACCGAGGTCGACCACTGGTGGGCCGTCCTGGCCTCCGCCCGGACGGCCGACCTGCCGGGGACACCGCCGCCCTCCCGGACGGAGGTGGCCGGACGGCTGCGCGTGCCATCGGCGCGGGGCCGCGCGGTGCACTGGGCCGCGGAGGGCGCCATCGCCTCCCTGGTCCTCTTCGCGGACGGCAGCAACGACCACACCGCGTTCCTGGACGAGCTGACCGTACGCCCGGACGCGCGGCGGCGCGGCGAGGGCACGGCCCTGTGGGAGCGGGTCCGCGAGGAGCTGCGCGCGCAGGGCCGTACCTCGGTCTCCGCCGAGGTGGACCTCGGCGGACCGGGCCAGGCGTTCGCGGAGTCACTGGGGTTCGAGAACGTCCTGCCGATGGCCTGGTACGTACAGGAGGTGCCCGGCGTACGGAACCTCCCGGCCGCCGGCCCGGCCGCCGGCTACGAGCTGCGCTGCTGGCCCGGACCGGTCCCCGAAGACTGGGCACAGGCGGTGGCCGTCGCCCACGGGGCGATGGACGACGCGCCGAGCGGGGACCTGGACCAGCGGATCCAGACCTGGACGGCGGAGCGCCTGCACGCGGCCCACGGGCTGATCCTGGCCCGCGGCGGCGCGCTGACCACGGTCGCCGCCGTCACCCCCGACGGCGAGGTGGCCGCCTACACGGAACTGGTCCTCCCCGACCCGGCGGGCCCGCGCGGGCTCCAGTACGACACGGTGGTGGTCCCCGCCCACCGGGGCCACGGCCTCGGCCGCACCGTCAAACTCCGCATGCTCGCCGAGGCGGCGGCCCTCCACCCCTCGCTGCGCACCATCGCCACCTCGGTGGCGGACGACAACACCCCGATGCTCGCGGTCAACGCCTCCCTGGGCTACCGGCGCGAACGCCCGGCCGGGTACTTCCAGCTGAAGCTCTAGTGCTGTGACCGGGATGGTTCACCGTGTCGCGGTGGACGGTGCGACGGGCGGTGGCCGCCCTCACGGACCGGAGGCCGGGACGTCGCGGGGCGGCGCGGACTCCGGGGCGGGGTCCGCGGCACGGTCCGGGGTGCGGTCAGGGGCGGCGGGCGACGCGGACCAGGAGGCCAGGAGGCGCAGGGCGTCGGCCGAAGGGGAGCCCGGGGGCGCGTGGTAGGTGACCAGGAACTGCGCCGGGTCGTCCGGGAGCGCCAGGGTCTCGAAGGAGAGCTGGAGCTCGCCGACCAGCGGATGACGCAGCCGCTTGACGCCGTGCGTCTTGTTGTCCGCCACCGTGTGGGCCGCCCACAGCCGGCGGAACTCCTCGTTCTTCACCGACAGCTCGCCGACCAGCGCGGACAGCCGCTCGTCGTCCGGATACTGCCCGGCGTACATGCGCAGATTGCTCACCACCTCGCACGCCCGGCACTCCCAGTCCGCGTACAGCTCCGCCGTCGCCGGGTCCAGGAACACCAGCCGCACCAGGTTGCGCTCCTGCGCCGGGAGCGTCCCGAAGTCGCCGAAGACCGCCGCGGCCAGCCCGTTCCAGCCGATGACGTCCTGGCGCCGGCCGACCAGGTACGCCGGAACCCCGTCCATCGCGTCCAGCAGCGTGCGCAGCTCCGGCCGCACCCTCTCGGCGCGCGGGGCCTGGCGGCGCTTGCGCGACCTCGGGCCGGCCAGGTGGCTCAGGTGCGCGCGCTCCGTGCCGTCCAGGCGCAGCGCCCGCGCGATGGCGTCGAGGATCTCCGCCGACACGTTCTGCCCGTGGCCCTGCTCCAGCCGGGTGTAGTACGCCACCGACACCCCGGCCAGCTGTGCCAGCTCCTCGCGGCGGAGCCCCGGTACCCGGCGGTGGCGCCCGTAGTCGGGCAGGCCCACGTCCTCGGGGCGCAGCCGGGCACGCCGGGATCGCAGGAATTCGCCGAGCTCGGCTCGCTGATCAAGCTGGTCCATTACCCCAGTATCGCCGCGCGGGCGCGTCGGCCGGGTGGGTGAGCCTGACCCCGCCAAGGGTAGGTTCACCGTTCCTACGCAGGACAGGGGGATGGGTGACGGGACCCGGATCGGGCAGGGTGACGATTGGCAGAAACGAATCACCGCAGTCTTCCGAGGAGCCCCACCGTGTCCGTCACCCAGGTCGCCGCCTACGCCGCTCCCGCACCCAAGGCCCCGCTGGAGCGCACCACCGTCCCGCGCCGTCCGGTCGGCGCACACGACGTCCTCATCGACATCAAGTTCGCCGGCATCTGCCACTCCGACATCCACCAGGCCACCGACGGCTGGGGCGAGGGCATCTTCCCCATGGTCCCGGGCCACGAGATCGCCGGTGTCGTCACCGAGGTCGGCGCGGGCGTCACCAGGTTCGCGGTCGGCGACCGGGTCGGCGTCGGCTGCTTCGTCGACTCCTGCCGCGAGTGCGCGCAGTGCCTCGCCGGGCAGGAGCAGTTCTGCGCCAAGGGCATGACCGGCACGTACAACGGCCTCGACAAGACCGGCGAGCCCACGTACGGCGGCTACTCCACGCACATCGTCGTCGACGAGAACTACACCGTCCGCATCCCCGACGGCCTCGCCCTCGACGTCGCCGCCCCGCTGCTGTGCGCCGGCATCACCCTCTACTCCCCGCTCAAGCGCTGGCAGGCCGGCCCGGGCAAGCAGGTCGCGATCGTCGGCCTCGGCGGCCTCGGCCACATGGGCGTCAAGATCGCCCACGCGCTCGGCGCGGAGGTCACCGTCCTCTCGCAGACCCTGCGCAAGAAGGAGGACGGCCTCAAGCTGGGCGCCGACCACTTCTACGCCACCAACGACGAGACCACCTTCGAGCAGCTGGCCGGACGCTTCGACCTGATCGTCTCCACCGTCTCCGCGCCGCTCCCCCTCGACGCCTACCTGGGGCTGCTCAAGGTGGACGGAGCCATGGTGAACGTCGGTGCCCCGGAGGAGCCGGTCTCGCTGAATCTGTTCTCCGTCATCGGCGGCCGCAAGACGCTGGCCGGCTCGATGATCGGCGGGATCGCCGAGACCCAGGAGATGCTCGACTTCTGCGCCCAGCACGGGCTCGGCTCGGAGATCGAGGTGATCCGCGCCGAGGAGGTCAACGAGGCCTACGAGCGCGTCCAGTCGGGCGACGTCCGCTACCGCTTCGTCATCGACACCTCGACGATCTGAGCCGCCTGAACCCCACCTGAACCACCTGAACCACCTGGACCGTCTGACGGTCGGACCCGGCCCCGAGCCGTCCGCGCCGTCCGTCCCGGCCTCACGCCGTCGGCCCCCTGGGGCGAGCTCACCGCTCGCCCCAGGGGGCCGTCACGCGTTCTTCGTGCCCCGTGCATGGTCCCGATGCCCGTCCGCGCGGACGATCTTCCTACCGGCCATCGCCACCGGGGAGCCGATTCCGCCATGCCCAGCCGCCGCCACTTCCTCGCGGGTTCCGCGGCCGCCGCCACCGGCCTGGCGACCTTCCCGCAGCTCGTCCCGCCCGCGCAGGCAGCCGCCGTCGCCGAACCGCAGACACCGCCGAACCTCGTGGTGATCCTGGCCGACGACCTCGGCTACGGCGACCTGGGCTCCTCCACCTGGTGGTGGAGGACGCGAACGCGAACTCCGCCTTCGGCCACACCTCGTGGGCGCGGGCCCGGGTGACGCCGGCCTGAGCCCCCGCGCACGACGGAGCCCCCGGGGGCTCCGTCTCCCGGACCCTCAGCCGTCGCCGCGGGCCACGCCGACCGGGCAGGAGACACCGGTGCCGCCGATGCCGCAGTAGCCGCCGGGGTTCTTGTCGAGGTACTGCTGGTGGTGCGCTTCCGCAGGCCAGAAGGGCCGCTCCGCCGCGGGCAGTACGGCCGTGCTGATCTTGCCGTAGCCGGAGCCGGTCAGCACGCGCTGGTAGGCCTCGCGGGAGGCTTCGGCGGTGGCCTGGTCGGCGGCGGAGTGGGTGTAGGCCGCCGAGCGGTACTGGGTGCCGACGTCGTTGCCCTGGCGGAAGCCCTGGGTGGGGTCGTGGGACTCCCAGAACAGCTTCAGCAGGGCCTCGTAGGAGACCAGCGACGGGTCGAAGACGACCCGGACGACCTCCGTGTGACCCGTGCCGCCCGAGCACACCTCCTCGTAGGTCGGATTCTCGGTGAAGCCGCCCTGGTACCCGGCGAGCGTGGTCCACACCCCCGGGGTCTGCCAGAACTTGCGCTCGGCACCCCAGAAACAGCCGAGGCCGAAGTCCGCGACGTGCAGGTGGGCGGGGTAGGGGCCCGCGAGCGGGTTGCCGAGCACGGTGTGTACGGCGGGCAGTGCGAAAAGCGGCTCCGCGCGGCCGGTCAGGGCTTCCTCGCGGGTGGGGAGCTCGGGCGTGCGGCGGTACGAAAACATGGATGGCCTCCTCGTGGTCTACCGATAACGGGGAACGACGGGCCGGGATTCCCCCTCCGGCCGCCGCTCCGTCGCCGTCAGTGCGGCAGCGTCGCCGGGGAGCCGCCGTTGGCTTCGTAGCCCGCGACGGCCAGGGCGCGGTAGACCGCGTACGAGGCCGCCGGGTCCGGGTCGGCCGACCAGGGGAGGGCGCCGACGTAGCCGTCGATGTGGCGGATCTGGTCCATGGCCTCGGCCCAGCGTTCGCCGCCGACCAGGAAGAGGAGCAGGAGGTGGCGTACGTGCGCCAGCATCGGGTCGTCGGGACGCGCGCTGTGGACCGCGTACAGGGCGCCCTCCACCGCCCGGGTGACGGTCGCGCTCTGGTGGAAGCTGCGGATCAGGACCACGTCGGGGATGTGCTCGTAGAGCGCGAAGAGGGGGAGCGCCGCGAGGAGCGAGCCCTGCGGGTCGCGGGCCGCCGCGTGGTGGGTGAAGGCGTCGGCCTTCTCGCGGGAGCCGTGCCACTTCTCGCACCAGTAGTTCAGCGCCGCCAGGTGCGCGCCCATGTGCTGCGGGGCCCTGTCGATGATCTTCGCCCACAGTGCGTCGTACTCGGGCTCCGGGTAGTGCAGCATGCGGGCGACGCCCAGCTCGACGACGTACGGGACCGGGTCGCCCGGGGCCAGCAGCGCGGCCTTGGCGCAGGACTCCCGGGCCTCCTCCGCGATGATCCGGACATCGGCCTCGCTCATGCCCTCCGGGCGCCGCCACATCTGCTGCGCCAGCAGCTCCGCGTGGACCTGGGCACCGCCCGCGTCCTTCGGGGCCTCCAGCCGCCACGCCTTCAGCCACCCGGCGCCCGCCCTGGGCTCCCGGGCCAGCTCCAGCGCCGCCGAGCCGGCGAAGGCCTGGACGCGCTGCCAGCGCACCTCACCCTCCCGGGCGGTGCCGGCCAGCAGCTGGGAGGCGGCCTGCCACTGCCCGGTCCGCCGCACGTTCTCGAGGGCGTCCATCAGGTCCTGGTCGGGGCCGGGGATCCGGATGTCGAGCTCTTCCTGGAGGGCGAATCCGTAGTCCGCCGGGTCGGCGGCGTCCGGGCTCCCGGGCGCGACCAGGCGCAGTCCGCCGCGCCTGCGCCGCAGGAACGGTCCGACGGCGGCCAAGAGCAGCGCCATCGCGAGCAGGAACCACAGAATCTCCATCCCCCCAGCGAACCAGACCCACCCCGGGAAAGGCCAATAGGCGGCAAGGAGGAGGCAAAGGAGGATGCGAAACGGTCTCCCGGCGGACCCGCGCCGGGCACCCCGCGGGCGGGGCCGCGCCAGGTCCGGACGGGGCATAGCATCGGGCCATGAGCGACCACAGCCACGAGCACCAGAGCTTCGAGACCCGCGCCATCCACGCGGGCAATACGGCGGACCCGCTGACCGGCGCGGTCGTACCCCCGATCTACCAGGTGTCCACGTACAAGCAGGACGGCGTCGGCGGACTGCGCGGCGGCTACGAGTACAGCCGCAGCGGCAACCCGACCCGTACCGCGCTGGAGGAGAACCTCGCGGCGCTGGAGGGCGGCCGGCGCGGCCTCGCCTTCGCGTCCGGGCTCGCCGCCGAGGACTGCCTGCTGCGCACGCTGCTCTCCCCGGGCGACCACGTGGTCATCCCGAACGACGCCTACGGCGGCACCTTCCGCCTCTTCGCGAAGGTCGTCTCCCGCTGGGGCGTCGAGTGGTCGGTCGCCGACACCTCCGACCCGGCGTCCGTACGCGCCGCCCTCACCCCGAAGACCAAGGTCATCTGGGTCGAGACCCCGTCCAACCCGCTGCTCGGCATCACCGACATCGCGCTCGTCGCCGATATCGCGCGGACCGCCGGCGCCAAGCTGGTCGTGGACAACACCTTCGCGTCCCCCTACCTCCAGCAACCCATCGCGCTCGGCGCGGACGTGGTCGTGCACTCGCTCACCAAGTACATGGGCGGCCACTCCGACGTCGTCGGCGGCGCGCTCGTCGCCGCCGACGCGGCGCTGGGCGAGGAACTGGCCTACCACCAGAACGCCATGGGCGCCGTCGCCGGACCCTTCGACTCCTGGCTGGTGCTGCGCGGCATCAAGACGCTCGCCGTCCGCATGGACCGGCACGCGGAGAACGCGGGCAAGATCGCCGAACTGCTGACCCGCCACCCCAAGGTCCACAAGGTCCTCTACCCGGGCCTGCCCGAGCACCCGGGCCACGAGATCGCCGCCAAGCAGATGCGCAACTTCGGCGGCATGATCTCCTTCCGCGTCACCGGCGGAGAGGAAGAGGCGGTCGCGATCTGCGACCGCACCAAGATCTTCACGCTGGGCGAGTCCCTCGGCGGCGTCGAGTCCCTCATCGAGCACCCGGGCCGCATGACCCACGCCTCGGTGGCCGGCTCGGCCCTGGAGGTGCCGGGCGACCTGGTCCGCCTGTCGGTCGGCATCGAGAACATCGACGACCTGCTGGCCGACCTGACGCAGGCGCTGGGTTAGCAACTCCGCCGGCCGGCCCGCCAGCTGGCCGGCCGGTCGCAGGGTCGCCCCTGCGCACCACCACCGGCGGGCGTACGAAGCCACGCGCCCCCGTCCCGAGCCGCAGACCCCGGCTCCGGGCGGGGCCGCGTACCCGCCGGCCGCCTACCAGGGCGGGGAGACCTCGCTCGACGGCGGCGTCCACGCCCGGGTCAGCGAGGCCCACACCACGAAGGCCACCACCGCCGCCCACAGCAGGACCCAGCCGATCCGGTGCACGACCCTGCGACGCCGCAGCAGCCGGTCGCCGCGGGCCGCCGCGCCCGCCGCCAGATCGGGCGGCACCGCCGGGTACGGGCCCTCCAACAGCTGCTTGACCTGGGCTTCCCTGGGATCGGCGGGACTCATGCCGCCTCCTGCCCGCGCTTGTCCGGGCGTGGTCCGGGATCGGCGCCGGGGCGGGAGCGCAGTTCGCCCACGGCCCGGTCGCACAGGGCGCGCAGCCGCTCGGGCGCCAGCCCCAGCTGCGCCGCCGTGACCTCCTCCGCGACCCCTTCGTAGAGCCGCAGCACCACGACGAGCCGCTCCAGCGGACCCAGCCGCGCGAGCACCCCGCTGCCCCCGTGGTGGCGGCGGCCGGTGCGCGCGAAGGCGGCGCACAGCTCCTGGCGCGTGTAGTCGTACGGGTCGTCCCCGCGCAGCCTGCGCCAGTTCGCGTAGGTACGGGCCAGCGCGCCGCCGAGCAGTCCGCGGGCGGCCGGGGCGTCGGCCGCGGTCGTCGCGGGCTCCGCCGTCAGCAGGATCGCGACGCGCAGGAGCCGCCCCGCCGCACCCGCGACGAAGGCTTCGAACTCCGCGTAGGGGCCCGGGCCGTGGTCCACAATCCACATAGTGCGGCCAGGCGGACCGACCCGGAAGGGGTCGGGCGTCAGGAGGCGGGGCCGGCCTCGGAACCGGGCTCGGCGCCGGCCGACATCAGCTCGGACAGCGAGACGTTGAAACGGGTCAGCAGAGCGGTGAACGACTCGCGCTCCTCCTCGATCCAACCGTCCGTCACCCGGGCCATCAGCTCGCGCCGCGAGGAACGGACCTCCTCCAGCCGCGCCAGCCCGCGCGGGGACAGCGCGAGCACCACGGCCCGGCCGTCCTCGGGGTGCGATGTCCGCTTGACCAGGCCGCTGTCGACGAGGGGCGCGACCTGGCGGGTGACGGTGGAGGAGTCGATGCCCATACCGCCGGCGAGCGCCTTGACGCCCATCGGGCCTTCCAGGTCGAGCCGGTTCAGCAGCAGGTACGCGGCCCGGTCCATGGAGTTGCGGGCCTGGCCGACCCCGCCCAGGCGGGTCTGCTCGGCGCGCCGGGCGAAGACCGCCACCTGGTGCTGGAGCGCGTCGAGGAGAGCGGCTTCGGCGGGCGCGCCGGCCGGCGCGGGCAGGTCGGAACTGGCCGGAGTGGAGGGCATGGCCGTGGGCTCTCTTCGCATGGGGCCGACAAGGATGGGGGACAGAGTACGCGGCCGTGCGACGGCTCGTACTCCTCGTACGAGAACTGATACGGCAGCGGTGGAACGGGGACCACGACCCGTCCCGCATGGCGAGATTCCGCCTCTCCCGCACCCCGGCCGCCCGCCTCTCCCGCGCCTGCGGCGGCCGCCTTCCCGCCCGCGGGCGCCGACCCCTCCCGTCCGACCTTCCGGGCCCGCTGACGCCCGCTCTTCCCGCCCGCTGACGCCCGCACCTCCCGTATCCCGCCGCCAGGCCCTCCCGCACCCCCGGCGGCCCGGCCCGCTCACCCGTCCCGCCCAGCACAGCGGAACGCGCGGCGGACCGGCTGCGAGACTGGCCGAATGAACTACCGCGTGCCGCAGCCCGTCCCTCAGGTCATCCTCGACGACATCCGGGGGGCCCAGAAGATGCTCTCCGGCGTCTCCCGGGTGACCGCGATGGAGGGCAGCCGGTACCTCTCCTCGCTCACCGGCTCCCCGGTCCACCTCAAGTGCGAGAACCTCCAGCGCACCGGCTCCTTCAAACTGCGCGGCGCCTACGTGCGGATCGCCGGCCTGCGCCCCGAGCAGCGCGCCGCCGGCGTCGTCGCCGCCAGCGCCGGCAACCACGCGCAGGGCGTGGCGCTGGCCTCCTCGCTCCTCGGGGTCCGCTCGACCGTGTTCATGCCGGTCGGGGCGCCCCTGCCGAAGGTGGCCGCGACCCAGGACTACGGCGCCGAGGTGCGGATGTACGGGGAGGTCGTGGACGAGACGCTGGCCGCGGCCCAGGACTACGCGGACCGTACGGGCGCGGTGTTCATCCACCCCTTCGACCACCGCGACATCATCGCGGGCCAGGGCACGGTCGGCCTGGAGATCCTGGAGCAGTGCCCCGAGGTCCGCACGATCCTGGTCGGCATCGGCGGCGGCGGGCTCGCCGCCGGGGTGGCGGTCGCGGTGAAGGCGCTGCGCCCCGACGTCCGGGTGATCGGGGTGCAGGCGGCGGGGGCGGCCGCGTACCCGCCCTCGCTGAAGGTCGGGCACCCGGTGTCCATCGACAACCCGAACACGATGGCGGACGGCATCAAGGTCGGCCGCCCCGGGGACATCCCCTTCAAAATCATTGGCGAACTGCTCGACGACGTCCGTACGGTGTCGGAGGACGCGCTCTCCAGCGCCCTCCTGCTCTGCCTGGAGCGGGCGAAGATGGTGGTCGAGCCGGCCGGGTGCAGCCCGGTGGCCGCGCTGCTGAGCGAGCCCGAACTGTACGGGGACGGCCCGGTGGTGGCCGTCCTGTCCGGCGGCAACGTCGACCCGCTGCTCCTGCAGCGGATCCTGCGCCACGGCATGGCGGCCGCCGGCCGCTACTTGTCGCTGCGGCTGCGGGTGACCGACCGGCCGGGGGCGTTGGCAGGTCTGCTGGGGGAACTGTCAGTGGTGGATGCGAACGTGCTGGACGTGAGCCACGTACGGACGGACCCGAGGCTGGGGCTCACGGAGGTGGAGGTGGAGCTGCACCTGGAGACGAAGGGGCCGGAGCACTGCGCGCAGGTCGCGCGTGCGCTGCACGGCGCCGGGTACAAGGTCATCGGCTGAACTCCCTGGCGAGACGCGATATGACGCGATATTTTATTGCCGATCGGGCGGGGTCGACCAGACGATCGTACGATTTGCCCAATAATCCGAGTTTCAGTCGAGGAAGGAATCGCTTCCCCGAGTGGTGGTAGCTTCTGCCTGTTCCGTAAGGAATCGGTTCGGGCTGGACCGCAACCCTCGGGTTGGAAGCCCCTTCCCAGTAAGGGAGCGGAGTCACATGCCAGGCGCCATCTACGCCGAAGGCCTGGTCAAGACCTTCGGCGACGTACGGGCTCTGGACGGGGTGGACCTCGATGTCCCCGAAGGTACGGTCTTGGGCTTGCTCGGCCCCAACGGTGCGGGCAAGACCACGACCGTGCGCGTCCTGACCACCCTCCTCCAGCCCGACAGCGGCAAAGCGGTCGTCGCGGGCATCGACGTCCTCAAGCACCCCAACGAAGTCCGGCGCGCGATCGGCCTCTCCGGCCAGTTCGCCGCCGTCGACGAGTACCTCACCGGCCGCGAGAACCTCCAAATGGTCGGCCAACTCTACCAGATGAGCTCCAAGGCGGCGAAGGTCCGGGCCGCCGAACTGCTGGAGCGCTTCAACCTCGGCGACGCCGCCGACCGCACGGCCAAGACGTACTCCGGCGGCATGCGCAGGCGCCTCGACCTCGCCGCGGCCCTCGTCGTCAGCCCGCCCGTGATGTTCATGGACGAGCCCACCACCGGCCTCGACCCGCGCAACCGCCAGCAGCTGTGGGGGATCATCCAGGAGCTCGTCGCGGGCGGCACCACCCTGCTGCTCACCACGCAGTACCTGGAGGAGGCCGACCACCTCGCGCACGACATCTGCGTGGTCGACCACGGCAAGGTCATCGCCCGCGGCACCTCCGACCAGCTCAAGGCCCAGACGGGCGGCGAGCGCGTAGAGGTCGTCGTGCACGACCGCGAACGCATGGCCACCGCCCGCGAGGTGCTCGCGGGCTTCGGCAAGGGCGAGACCACCGTCGAGGAGCACACCCGCAAGCTGACCGTGCCGGTCTCCGGCGGCGCCAAGCTGCTCGCCGAGGTCATCCGCGAACTCGACGGGCGCGGCATCGAGATAGACGACATCGGCCTGCGCCGTCCCACCCTGGACGACGTGTTCATCTCCCTGACCGGCCACGCGGCGGAACTGGCCGCAGAGGAGAACGGCGAGGCGCCCGCCGAGGCGAAGCCCAAGGGCGGCCGCAAGGCCCGTAAGGAGGCGGCGAAGTGACCCTCACCTCCACGACCCCGGATCTGAAGGCACCCCGCCCGCGCGGCGGCATCGTCCAGGGGGTCAACGACTCCCTGGTGATGGCCAAGCGGAACCTCATCCGCATGTCCCGCATCCCCGAGATGATCATCTTCGGCGTCATCCAGCCGGTGATGTTCGTCGTCCTCTTCAGCTACGTCTTCGGCGGCTCGATCGCCGTCGGCGGAAACACCTCGCCCGCCGCCTACCGCGAGTTCCTGATGGCGGGCATCTTCGCCCAGACCGTCACCTTCGCCACGGCCGGCGCGGGCGCGGGCATCGCGGACGACATGCACAAGGGCCTCATCGACCGCTTCCGGTCGCTGCCCATGGCCCGCGGCGCGGTCCTGACCGGCCGCACCCTCGCCGACCTCGTGCAGACCACCCTCACGCTCGTCGTCCTGGCGATCGTGGCCCTGCTCGTCGGCTGGCGCACCCACACCAACATCGGGGAGGTACTGGCCGGCTTCGCGCTGCTGCTCCTGCTCGGCTACGCGTTCTCCTGGATCGGCGCCCTCATCGGCCTGTCGGTGCGCACCCCGGAGGCGGCCACCTCGGGCGGGCTGATCTGGCTCTTCCCGCTCACCTTCATCTCGAACGCCTTCGTCCCCTCCGACAACATGCCGACGTTCCTGCGGCACATCGCGGAGTGGAACCCCTTCAGCGCCACCGTCCAGGCGGCCCGCCAGCTCTTCGGGAACCTCCCCGACGGCTATCCGGTCCCCGACGCCTGGCCCATGCAGCACCCGGTCATCGCTTCCATCATCTGGTCGGTGCTGATCATCGTGGTGTTCCGGACCCTGGCGGTACGCAAGTACCGCTCGGCAACGGCGTAGGGCAACCACCGGGGCCGGCGCCGCCACTGCGACCCGCGGCAAGCACGACGCCCACGGCAAGTACGACGCCCCACAGCAAGCACGACGCCCCGCCGGGCAGCAGCCCGGCGGGGCGTCGTGCTTGGTAAAAGAAGGGGGGTGATCAGCCGGTGAAGGGCTTGACGTCAAGGATCTTGACCGAGGCCAGCTTGCCGTTCGGCAGCTCGTACTGGGCGTCCTCGCCGATCTTCTTGTCCATCACACCGCTGCCCAGCGGGGACTGCGGCGAGTAGGTCTCGAAGTCCGAGGAGGCGTACTCGCGCGAGGCCAGCAGGAACTCCATGGTGTCGTCCTCGTCGCCGTCGAAGGCGATCTTGACCAGGGTGCCGGGGGCCACCACACCGTCGGAGGCGGGGGCCGTGCCGACCTTGGCCTTCTCCAGCAGCTGCGTGAGCTGGCGGATGCGCAGCTCCTGCTTGCCCTGCTCCTCCTTGGCCGCGTGGTAACCGCCGTTCTCGCGGAGGTCGCCCTCCTCGCGGGCGGCGGCGATCTTGACCGTGATCTCACTGCGCGCGGGACCAGAGAGGTACTCCAGCTCGGTCTTCAGCTGGTCGTACGCCGCCTGCGTCAGCCAGGTGACGCTCTCGCTCGTCTGGGTCACGGGTTGCTCCTCGTCGGTACAGGGGACTGCAAAGCCGCCAGCGGCGGACGAAACCACGAGCCTAACAATTCGGGAAGAAAAGGGGGAGGACGCCAGGTGTGTGAACTGCGTCGAGTCAGCCCGCGGAGCCGGCGGGGCGACAGCCCACCAGTTCGATCATCGTGGCGCGGGCGGTGGTCTTCAGCGTGACCACCCGGTCCACGCGCTTCGTGTTCTCCGCGAAGGTGAAGTCGGCCCGGCCCACTTCGCCGTGCCCCTCGTCCTGCGAACTCAGCGTGCACACCCCGGTGACCGAGGCCTCCTTGCGCACTTCCAGGTGCACGTCGACCGCGGTGTCGGAGACGACCTTGAACTTGATGACCTCGGCGCTCACGCTCTGCCCGGCCACGTAGTCCCAGCCGATCCAGCCGACCACACCCAGCAGCGCGACCCCGAGAACCGATCCGATGATCTTCAGCCTGCGGTCCGCACGCTCGTCCGCCGACCGGCCGTAGCGGCCCTCGGGCAGCTCTTCGCGCACCGCGCTCATCGATCGTTCCCTTCGAGGTGGGCGAACACCGGAATCCCGAGGTGACCCCCCGGAATTTTTCCACCCCCCGATTCGGTCACTATAGAAGGCGCCCGCCCTGACGACTCAAAGAGGATCCTGTCTTGACCGAGCAGCTTCGACTGATGGCCGTCCACGCCCACCCCGACGATGAGTCGAGCAAGGGCGCGGCCACCATGGCCAAGTACGTGTCCGAGGGGGTGTCCGTGCTGGTCGTGACCTGCACGGGCGGTGAGCGCGGCTCCGTCCTCAACCCCAAGCTCCAGGGCGACAAGTACATCGAGGAGCACATCCACGAGGTGCGCGCCAAGGAGATGGACGAGGCGCGCGAGATCCTCGGCATCGACCAGGAGTGGCTGGGATACGTCGACTCCGGGCTGCCCGAGGGCGACCCGCTGCCCCCGCTGCCCCAGGGCTGCTTCGCCCTCGACGACATCGACGAGGCGGCCGGCCGCCTGGTGAAGAAGATCCGCGGCTTCCGGCCGCAGGTCGTCACCACGTACGACGAGAACGGCGGCTACCCGCACCCCGACCACATCATGACCCACAAGATCTCGATGGTGGCCTTCGAGCACGCGGCCGACACCGAGAAGTACCCCGAGGCCGAGTTCGGCCCGGCGTACCAGCCGCAGAAGCTCTACTACAACCAGGGCTTCAACAAGCCGCGCACCGTCGCCCTGCACGAGGCACTGCTCGCCCGCGGCCTGGAATCCCCCTACGGGGAGTGGCTGGAGCGGTGGAAGGAGTTCGAGCGCACGGAGCGGACCCTGACCACCCACGTGCCCTGCGCCGACTTCTTCGAGATCCGCGACAAGGCACTCATCGCCCACGCCACGCAGATCGACCCCGACGGCGGCTGGTTCCGCGTCCCGATGGAGATCCAGAAGGAGGTCTGGCCGACGGAGGAGTACGAGCTCGTGAAGTCCCTCGTGGACACTTCCCTCCCCGAGTCCGACCTCTTCGCGGGCATCCGGGAGAATGCGTAGCTATGAGCGCTACGCAAGCAGCAATCGTCCAGCTCCTTCCGCTGGCCGGCGACACCTTCGACAAGAACAAGGTGACCCCGGGCCTCCTCGGCTTCCTCGTGTTCGCCGCCCTCGCCCTCGGGGTGTGGGGCCTGATGAAGTCGATGAGCCGGCACATGGGCCGCGTCGACTTCAAGGAAGCCCCCGAGCCCTCCCCGGCAGAGAGCCCGCGCACCCCGTAGGGGAGCCCGCAAGGGACCTTCGCCCGACCGCCGCCCCGCCGTGCACCGCGGGGCGGCGGGCACTCGCGCGCCCTACGCCTGAGCCACGCGCGGCCTACGCCGAAGGCAGTGGAACCGGGACGCCCATGATCTCCCGCGAGTGCAGGTTCGGTACGAGCGACAGCCGCCACGCCTGCCAGCCCTCCGCCGGGTCCACCCCCCGCCCCAGGATCACCGCGTAGGACTCCAGACAGTCCTCCAGCCGCCCGTCCCGCATCGGGTGCGGGGCCGCCGACAGCCGCGCCAGCTCCGTCCGCGCCTCCTCCGGGGCCCCCGGAAGCGCGTACGGCAGGAGCGTGCAGCGCAGGAAACGCGCCCAGTCCTCCCCGCGCCGGTCCCCGTAGGAGATGAACAGACGCACCGCCTCCTCGCACAGGCCCAGCGCCTGCGCGACCCGGCCGTTGCCCGCGTCCACCACCGCCAGCTCCAGACAGGTCCACGCCTCACCGTGGGCCAGCCCGATCCGCCGGAAGTCCGCCCGTGCGTCCACCAGCAGCTGGCGGGCGAACCCCGAGTTCTTCAGGTTCCCCGTCTGCGCCGCCCGCTGGTCGCGCGTGACCCGGCCCGAATGGTGGCGGGCGTGCGCCAGCCCGTACACGTCCCGCATCCGGGAGAACATCGTGCGGGCCCGCTCCAGCTCCCGTACCGCCCGGTCCCGCTCCCCGGCCTCCTCCAGCGCCTGCCCGAGGTAGTACAGCGTCCACGCCTCGCCGCGCGCGTCCTCCGCCTCCCGGTGCCGGGCCAGCGCGTCCCGGAGCCGCTCCAGCGCCGGCCCCGGATCCCCGTCGACGACCCGGGCCCGCCCCAGCTGCGTCAGCGCCCAGGCCTGGCCGCGGTCGTCGCGGGTGCGCCCGTACAGCTCCAGCGCCAGGCGCAGCTCCGCCTCCGCAAGCGGCACCGCGCCCAGCCGCAGGTACACCTGGCCCAGCTGCAGGTGCGCCCAGGCCTCGCCGTGCACGCTCTCGCTCTCACGGTGCAGGACCAGCGACTCGCGCAGCAGCCGCAGCGCCTCCGCGAGGTGCGCACGGTCGCGTTCCACGGCGCCGAGCGCGTGCAGCCCCCACGCCCGGTCACCCGCCAGCTCGTCCGAGGCCTGGAGCGCGAGCGCCTCGCGGATGCGGGCCGCGGCCTCGGGAAGGTTGCCCTGGTGGTGCAGGGTGATGCCCAGCGAGACCAGCGCCATGCCCGCGCCGGCCTCCTGGTCGGCCTCCCTGTACTGGTCGACCAGCGAGGTCAGGGTGGTGCGCGACTTGTCCAGCTCACCGAGCTGGCGGGCCGCGATACCCGTACGCCACTGCACCGAGCGGACCAGCAGCCCCTGGTCCACGGCCTGCGTGAGCTCGTTGATCTCACCGAGCCGGTACAGGTCCCCGCGCAGCAGACAGAAGTCGCAGAGCGCGCCCAGCAGATCGAGTACCGCCTGCTGGTCCACCCCCTCCGAGTGCCGCAGCGCCGCCGTGATGAAGCTCGACTCGTCGTCCAGCCAGCGCAGGGCCGCATCCAGGGAGGCGAACCCGTGCCCGCCGACGGTGCTCGCCTTGGACAGGGCATTGGCCCGCGTGGACATCTTCCCGTCGACCATCCGGATCACCGAGTCGGCGAGCTGCGCGTACGTACGGATCAGCCGCTCGTGCGCCGCCGATGCCTCGGCCCGGTCCTCGTCCCGCGCCAGGCGCGCCGCCGCGTACGCGCGCACCGCGTCGTGCATCCGGAACCGGTCCCCGCGCACGTGGTCCAGCAGCCCCGCCCGCGCCAGCTCGCGCAGCAGCCGCCCGGCCTCCACCTGGTCCGCGTCGATCAACGCCGCCGCGGCCGCCGCGCCCAGCGAGGCCCGGCCCGCCAGGGTCAGCCGCCGGAGCAGCCGACGCCGCTCCTCCGGCAGCGCCGCGTAGGCCAGGTCCAGGGCGGCCTCCAGGGAGCCGCCGGCCACCGGGGGCGGGGCGGCCGCCCCGCCGAGGGCGGCCAGCACGCGCAGCGCCAGCGGCAGACCGGCACCGAGCGCGAGCAGCCCCCGCACCGTCTCCTCCTCCGGGTACGGGGCCCCGGCCGCGGCCCCTCCCGGGTCCGCTGCTCCCGGCGACTGCGCCCCCGCCGCCGCGGCTCCCGCCGCCCGGACCAGCTCGGCGCCCGCCTCCTGCGCCAGCCGCGTCACCGGCAGCTGGTACACCCAGGCCGCCAGATCGGCGGGCAGCTCCAGCGGCTCCCGGGCCGTGACCAGCACCAGGCTCTCCGAACGCTCGGGCACGAGCATCCGTACCTGCGCGGAGTCCACGGCGTCGTCCAGCACCACCGCCACCGGGGTGCCCTGCACATGCTGGTGGTACAACTCGCCCAGCCTGCGAACCTGTTGCTCAGCAGACGAGCCCTCGCGGAACAGCAGCTGCTCACGCGGGGCGCCGAGCCGGTTCATCAGGTGCAACAGCGCCTCGCGGGTCGGCAGCGGACTCTCGGAGGCCCCGCCACCCCGCAGGTCCACCACACAGGCCCCCCGGAACTGGTCCCGCAGCGCGTGCGCGACATGCAGCGCGAGCGTGGTGCGACCCACCCCGGGCTCCCCGTGCAGCACCACGACCACCGGTCGGGTCTCCGTACTGGCCCGGGCGCTGTGCACCCACTGGGCGATCCGCGCCAGCTCGGCCTTACGGCCCACGAACGTGGCGTCCAGCGACGGGAGTTGCCCGAAGCTCTGCTCCAGCATGCTCCGCCGCCGGGCCTCCGCACTGCGGTTGGCGCCGCGCAACTGGAGGCCGGAGCCGCCCTTCCCGACCCCGTTCACCTTGTGCGGGGCCGCGGCCACCTTGCGCTGCTGCTCCAGGAAGGGCCGTATCCCGCGCACCTCCAGCGCCGACAGCCACTGCAGCTTCAGCTGCTCCGCACCGCCGGGGCGGCCCAGTTCCCCGGCGCGCCGGTTCGCCGCGGGCAGGTGCAGGGCGGTCACCTTGACCACGGTCGCCGTCGCCCCGGCGACACCCACGACGGTGCCCGCGGTCAGCGCCGTACCGACCGCCACACCGAAGGCCAGGTCGGCCCCGACCGCGGCCGCCGCCGCGACCGCCGTCACCAGCAGCGCCGTCGAGGTGTTCGCACGCCGGAACGCCTCACCGAGCGACTCGTCCCCGGCCGCAGCCTCGTCCAGCGCGCGCGTGTACGCCTCGTACTCGGTGGACGCACTCTCCGCGAGCGCGTCCAGAGCCTGCTTGCCGCGCGCCAGCAGCGCAGCCTTTGCCTCCGCACTCCCGGCCGCCCCGCCCGCTCCCCGCCGGGACTCCTCCTCCACGGCCCGTCCCAGCAGCCGCTCGGCCTCACCGCGATGACTGTCCCGCATCGGGATCCCCCTCAGAGAGCTCCGGCATGGTGACCCAAGTGTCCTTCGGGACGCTCGCGAGCGCGAGGGAATCTGAGCTAGTTCAGAGGGAGTTGGCGTGCAACCGGACGTTTATGGTGACCTGGTGAACAGACGGTGGGGGACTCCGGGACTGTGCGCGGCGATGACGGCGCTGCTGCTGGCGGTGCCCGGATGTAAAATCCTGCCGGAGGAACAACCACCCGAGCGGGGCTTCTGGCTCCACTACGAGAAGCCCGCGCCGGCCGACGAACTGAACGCCCGCTTCCTCCAGGACCGGCACCTCGCGGAGTTCACCCTCACCGACCTCAACGCGTACGTCGAACTTCCCCACCTCGTCACCGTCCTCGCCAAGTCCTGCCACGGCGAAGGCAGCGGCTACGACCCGGAAACCCACCGCATCCAGCTCTGCTACGACGACCTGACCGAGCAGCGCGAGCTGCCCGCCCACGACGACGAGGACCTCGCCGAAGTAGTCCGCGAGACCCTCTACCACGAGGCCGGCCACGCCCTCATCGACGCCCTCGGCCTCCCGGACGACGGAGCCCGGGCCGAGGAGGACGCCGCCGACCGCTTCGCCCAAGTGGCCCTGCTCCTACACGATCCCGAGGGCGACGAGACCCTCCTGGCCGCGGCCCGGGCCTACGACCTGCTCGCCGCCGCCGACCCCACCCCCGACCCCACGGACGAACACGCCCCGGACGCCACCCGCGCGCAATCCCACCGCTGCGCGGTCTACGGCGCGTTCCCCGCCCGCCACAAGAACCTGGCCACCCCGCCCCGCGCCGACTGCGCCGCCACCTGGACCCAAACCCGCGACACCTGGACCGACGACCTGGCTCCACTGCTACGGGACTGACCGGGTCGTGGACGCCATGCCGCAACGCGTTGTCTAATCAAGATCTGCGAGACCGATGCATTTCCCGGCCTGAGGGATCTGCTCCACGGCTTCGTTCAATCGGATCAAGACGTCGCCGGCGGACTGTGCGGGATTCGTGAAGGAAACCTCGACGGACGGAATTCGACCGTAGGTGACCAATTTCCGAATGGCGCCGGCTGATTCGGTGGCGGTCTTCTCGTCCAGCACCCAGTCCACGCCATTGACCGTCATGCAGCTGTCGGTAGTGGGCGGAACGGGGGTAACCCCGCAACGCAGGACCACCGAGCCGTCTCCCCACGCCGCTGCACCAGCCGCGGAGACCTTGCTCCTGCTCAGTTGCTGGAGCTCCCCGGGAAGGCGTGCCACGACGGAAGAGCATGCGGGATCGCCAGCGTGCGCCGCAGCCTCGACGGTCACGTCGGGAGCCCACGCGAAGTAGCCGCCGATCGCGACTGCCGCTCCCAGGCCCAGGGCGAGGGCTGCTGCTCCTGTACGACGGCTCGTGCGCATGTGGTCAATATATGGTTCTCCCCGGTATGGAAATGGGCTGACCGCATAGAGGCCGCCGAACCGGCGGCCTGACGGCCCCGTAACCAGGCGCACGCTGGGCGGTGCGGCAGGATGGCCCCATGTCGAACCGCCTCGCGAACGAGACCTCGCCGTATCTGCTGCAACACGCGGACAACCCCGTCGACTGGTGGCCCTGGTCGCCCGAGGCGTTCGCGGAGGCACGGGGGCGGGGGGTGCCCGTTCTGCTGAGCGTTGGCTACAGCAGTTGCCATTGGTGTCATGTACTCGCCAAGGAAAGCTTCGAAGATGAACTAGTCGCCGCCTACATGAACGAGCACTTCGTCAACGTCAAGGTCGACCGCGAAGAGCGGCCCGACATCGACTCCGTCTACATGGAGGCCGTGCAGGCCGCCACCGGGCAGGGTGGGTGGCCGATGACGGTGTTCCTGACCGCCGACGCCGAGCCCTTCTACTTCGGGACCTACTTCCCCCCCGAGCCCCGGCACGGGATGCCCTCCTTCATGCAGGTGCTCGAAGGGGTGCGTACCGCGTGGGTCGGGCGGCCCGAGGAGGTGGCCGAGGTCGCGCAGCGGATCGTACGGGACCTCGCGGGGCGGCAGCTGGACTACGGGAAGGCCGGTACTCCCGGTCCCGAGGAGCTCGCGCAGGCGCTGCTCGGGCTGACGCGGGAGTACGACGAGGCCCGGGGCGGATTCGGGGGGGCGCCGAAGTTCCCGCCGTCCATGGTGCTGGAGTTCCTGCTGCGCCACCATGCCCGGACCGGGTCGGAGGGGGCCCTGCAGATGGCCGCCGACACGTGTGAGGCCATGGCCCGGGGCGGGATCTACGACCAGCTCGGGGGCGGGTTCGCGCGGTACTCCGTGGACCGGGAGTGGGTCGTTCCGCACTTCGAGAAGATGCTCTACGACAATGCGCTGCTGTGCCGGGTCTACGCCCACCTGTGGCGTGCCACCGGGTCGGACCTGGCGCGGCGCGTGGCCGTCGAGACCGCCGACTTCATGGTCCGTGAACTGCGCACCCAGGAGGGTGGTTTCGCCTCCGCCCTGGACGCCGACAGCGAGGACCCGCAGAGCGGTGCGCACGTGGAGGGGGTCTACTACGCCTGGACCCCCGCCCAGCTGCGGGAGGTGCTGGGTGAGGAGGACGGGGACCTGGCCGCCGCCTGCTTCGGGGTGACGGAGGAGGGGACCTTCGAACACGGGATGTCCGTGCTGCAACTCCCGGCTCAGGGGCCGGACATCGACGCCGAGCGGCTCGCCGGGATCAGGGAGCGGCTGCTCGCCGAGCGGGGGAAGCGGCCCGCGCCCGGCCGGGACGACAAGATCGTGGCCGCCTGGAACGGGCTGGCCATCGCGGCGCTGGCCGAGTGCGGGGCCTTCTTCGACCGGCCCGACCTGATCGAGCGGGCGACGGAGGCCGCCGACCTCCTCGTACGGGTGCACATGGACGGGCGGGCCCGCCTCGCGCGGACGAGCAAGGACGGGCGTGTCGGGGTCAACGCCGGGGTGCTGGAGGACTACGGCGACGTCGCCGAGGGATTCCTCGCGCTGGCCGCGGTCACCGGTGAAGGGGTCTGGCTGGAGTTCGCCGGCTTCCTCGTGGACCTGGTCCTGGACCGGTTCACCGCCGAGGACGGCTCGCTGTACGACACCGCGCACGATGCGGAGCGGCTGATCAGGCGGCCGCAGGACCCGACCGACACCGCGGCCCCCTCCGGGTGGACCGCCGCCGCAGGGGCCCTGCTCTCCTACGCCGCGCACACCGGCTCGGAGCCGCACCGTACGGCGGCCGAGCGGGCGCTCGCCGTGGTGCACGCGCTCGGGCCGCGCGCGCCGCGCTTCATCGGGCACGGGCTGGCGGTCGCCGAGGCGCTGGTCGACGGGCCGCGCGAGGTCGCGGTGGTCGGCCACATGGAGGATCCGGCGCGGGCGGAGCTGCATCGGGTCGCGTTGCTGGGGACGGCTCCCGGGGCGGTCGTGGCGACGGGACTGCCGTGGGCGGCGGACGGCAGCGGCGGGGAGTTCCCCCTGCTGGTGGAGCGCACGCTGGTGGACGGCCTTCCGACGGCGTACGTGTGCCGGCATTTCGTCTGCGCGCGGCCCACGGCCGATCCGGCAGAGCTGGCGGAGCAGTTGGGAGCGGTCCGCTCCTGAAGGGGCTGAGCGTGCGACAGGGCCCCGGCGCATCGCGCCGGGGCCCTGTCGCGTACGTGCTCCCAGTCTGGAGGACCGCCTAGTGCGAGTAGGCCGCCATCGAGATGCCCACGTAGTGGGCCACGAAGGCGGCGAGCGTCAGCGAGTGGAAGACCTCGTGGAAGCCGAAGAAGCGGGGGGAGGGGTTCGGCCGCTTCATCCCGTAGATGACGCCGCCGACGCTGTAGAGGAGGCCGCCGACGATGACCAGGACCAGGACGGCGATGCCGCCGGTGCGCATGAAGTCGGGGAGGAAGAAGACCGCCGCCCAGCCCATGGCGATGTAGCAGGGGGTGTAGAGCCAGCGCGGGGCGCCGACCCAGAAGACACGGAAGGCGATGCCGGCCGTGGCCGCGATCCAGACCGCCCAGAGCAGGGTCCGGCCGGTGGAGTCCGGCAGGAGCAGCACGGTCAGCGGGGTGTACGTGCCCGCGATGATCAGGAAGATGTTGGCGTGGTCGAGCCGCCGCAGGATGGCTTCGCCGCGCGGGCCCCACGTACCGCGGTGGTAGACGGCGCTGACTCCGAAGAGGAGGCAGGCGGTGAGGATGTACACCCCGCACGCCACCCGGGCCCGGGTCGAGTCGGTGAGGGCCATCAGGACGAGGCCGGCGATCACGACGGCGGGGAACATGCCGGTGTGGAGCCAGCCGCGCATCAGCGGCTTGGCCTCCTGATCGGCGAGTTCGACCACCGGAGCGGCCACGGCAGCGGCGTCAGAAGTCATACCGGCCATGCTACCTACGGTTGCGTAGGTTTCCGTTAGTGCGCTTTACGGAAGATTGACCGGAGTGGCGATGCTCACGTGAGAGGCCCTCTGGACATATGCGCACACGCACCGGATGATCAGATGAGTGCGGTCGACACCGGATGAGCGGAGCGCGAAGCGTCCGGGTCGCGGCCCCCACGGGGCAACACCTGTCAAACCCCTCAACAAGGAGCGATCGTGGCGCGCGACATCGCGGCTGGCACCACTTCCGAAGTCCCGACCAAGCACGAGGAGCTCGTCTCCTGGGTCGGTGACATCGCAGCCCTCACCCAGCCGGACCGCATCATCTGGTGTGACGGCTCCGAGGCCGAGTACGAGGCCCTCTGCGAGGAGCTCGTCTTCAAGGGCACCTTCAAGAAGCTGGACCCGGCCAAGCGCCCGAACTCGTACTACGCCGCCTCCGACCCCTCCGACGTCGCGCGCGTCGAGGACCGGACCTTCATCTGCTCCGAGAAGGAGGAGGACGCGGGCCCGACCAATCACTGGAAGGCCCCTTCCGAGATGAAGGCGCTCTTCGCCGGAGAGGGTGCGCAAGGCGGCATCTTCCGCGGCTCCATGAAGGGCCGCACGATGTACGTCGTCCCCTTCTGCATGGGCCCCCTCGGCTCCGAGCTCTCCGCCATCGGCGTCGAGATCACCGACTCCGCCTACGTCGCGGTCGCCATGCGCACCATGACCCGCATGGGCCAGGCCGTCCTCGACGAACTCGGCACCGACGGGTTCTTCGTCAAGGCCGTCCACACCCTCGGCGCTCCGCTCGCCGAGGGCGAGAGCGACGTGCCGTGGCCGTGCAACACCACCAAGTACATCTCGCACTTCCCCGAGAGCCGCGAGATCTGGTCCTACGGATCGGGCTACGGCGGCAACGCCCTGCTCGGCAAGAAGTGCTACGCCCTGCGCATCGCGTCCGTCATGGCCCGCGACGAGGGCTGGCTCGCCGAGCACATGCTGATCCTCAAGCTCACCCCGCCGCAGGGCGAGTCGAAGTACATCGCCGCCGCCTTCCCCAGCGCCTGCGGCAAGACCAACCTGGCCATGCTGGAGCCCACGATCCCCGGCTGGACCGTCGAGACCGTCGGTGACGACATCGCCTGGATGCGCTTCGGCGAGGACGGTCGCCTGTACGCGATCAACCCCGAGGCCGGCTTCTTCGGCGTGGCCCCCGGCACCGGCGACCACACCAACGCCAACGCCATGAAGACCATGTACGCGAACACCGTCTTCACCAACGTCGCGCTCACCCCCGACGGCTCCGACGTCTGGTGGGAGGGCATGACCGAAGAGGCGCCCGCGCACCTGATCGACTGGAAGGGCAACGCCTGGACCCCGTCGAGCGACAGCCCGGCGGCCCACCCCAACGCCCGCTTCGCCGTCCCCGCCTCGCAGTGCCCGACGATCGCCGCCGAGTGGGAGGACCCCAAGGGCGTCCCGATCTCCGCGATCCTCTTCGGCGGCCGCCGCGCCTCCGCCGTGCCGCTGGTCACCGAGTCCTTCGACTGGAACCACGGCGTCTTCATCGGATCGAACATCGCCTCCGAGAAGACCGCCGCCGCCGAGGGCAAGGTCGGCGAACTGCGCCGCGACCCCTTCGCCATGCTGCCGTTCTGCGGCTACAACATGGGCGACTACATGGGTCACTGGGTCGACGTGGCCAAGGACAAGGACCAGTCCAAGCTCCCGAAGATCTACTACGTGAACTGGTTCCGCAAGAACGACGCGGGCAAGTTCGTGTGGCCCGGCTTCGGCGAGAACAGCCGCGTCCTGAAGTGGATCGTCGAGCGCCTCGAGGGGACCGCCGAGGGCGCCCTGACCCCCATCGGCATCCTGCCGACCGTCGCGTCCCTGGACACCGACGGCCTGGACCTGCCCGCCGCCGACCTGGAGTTCCTGCTCACGGTCGACAAGGAGGTCTGGCGCGACGAGGCCTCGCTCGTCCCCGCGCACCTGAACACCTACGGCGACCACACGCCGAAGGAGCTGTGGGACCAGTACGAAGCGCTCGTCGAGCGCCTGGGCTGACCCCGGCCCCACCGAACTCCTGCGGCCGGCTGTCCCCGGCCACGGGTTGACGCGGGATTCCCCGACCTAGGATTCCCTGCGACCTTCCAAATAGGTCGTGTGCGTCTGCTGACGGCGGGCCTCCGTTTCACGGAGGTCCGCCGTCATGCGTTCCGCTTCCTCCCGGAGCAGCGACAGCTGCCGCTCGAGGTGTCGCTCGGGCGATTCGCCGCCCGCCGTGAGCCGGGTCCACCAGCGGGTCCGGTTGAAGGTGTCCACGCACTCCGGCACGTCCGTGCGGATGGCCCGGGTCAGCGCGTGCACCGCCTCCGCGTCGGCGGCCAGCACCCCCGCCACCCAGCCCGGCTCCAGCATCGCCGAGTACAGCTCCAGCAGCCCGGCCAGTGCGGCGGCCGCTTCCTCCGGCAGGTCCACCTCGCCGAGGTACTCCCGCAGCCGCGCGAAGTCCTCCCGTACGAAGCCCAGCTGCTCGGCGGGGACCGGAGGCGTCGGGGGAGCGGGCCGGTCCGGCGGGGCGATCAGCGCGCCCGCCGCGTACAGCCCGGCGACCACCACCGGCCAGTACGGGCCGGCCACCCCGGTGAGGGTCAGGCCCAGCCCGAGGACCCCGCAGGCGCTGCCGGTCAGGTTCTTCTTCGACTCCAGGTAGCGCAGCGCCCCTTCGGCCGGCCTACTGGTAGCCACGGATCTCCTCGAAGGCGCCGTCCAGCGAACCGTTGCCGTCGGTGGCGTCGAAGAGCCGACCGCCGGTCAGCTCGGTGATGTGGACGAGTTCCCTGCGGTCCGAGTCGCCGAACAGGATCGCGAAGACCGGTGTGTGCTTCTGGGCCGCAGGCAGCTGCGCGTAGAAGCGGTCGAAGTCCTTGACCTTGTCGCCGCTCTGCCCGTCCGTCATCAGCACGATCGAGGTGAACGCGTCCTCGCTGCCCCGGCCCAGGTGGTGGTAGGCCGCTTTCAGACTCCCGTACACGGCCGTGCCGCCCTCCGGCTTCAGCGCGCTCACGTCCCCCCGGATCGCGTCCAGGGCGGGTCCGGGGTTGCCCGGCTCGACCACGTGCGTCAGGACCTTCTTCACCTTGTCCCCGAAGGGCAGCAGGGTCACCTCCTCGCGGTCCCGGAACCGCTGCCCGGTGCCCGAACTCCCGCTCCCCGTAAGGTCGGTGAGGGTCGACTTCAGTCGTCCGATCCGGTCCTCCTCGGCCATCGACCCCGAGGTGTCCAGCACGTACACCGTGCGCGAGGGCCGGCGCAGCTCGTTCTCGTAGCTGGCCAGCAGCCCGTCCGCGACCGGCCGGGTGCCCGGGAAGGGCAGCTCGCGGCGCTTGTCCGCGTCCAGCCCGGACGCCGGACCCACCCCGGCCGCGACGGGCCGCCGGAAGGTCTGCTCGGTGATCGCCTTCTGGGCCTCGGCGCCGCGCAGGTACTCGGTGAGCGCGCGCCCCGACTCGCGGGCCCCGGGCGGGGCCGAGGTCAGCAGGGTCAGCGGGTAGTGGGCCGTGACCACGCCGTCGACCGGCCGGATCACCGTGAGGTCCGTCTTGGCGTCCCGGTTCATCGACAGCAGCACCGACTCGTAGTTCACCAGCGCGTCCACGTCCCCGCGCTGGGTGTACGCCGTCGCCAGCCAGCCCGAGGAACCCGAGGTCAGCTTCTGTCCGGTGAAGAACTCCTTCAGCTTCGGCTGCGCCTTCGCCACGTCCGCGCCGGTCAGCGCCGCCTGCGCGCCCGACAGCGCGGAGGCCACCGAAACCAGTGCGGAGAAACCCGAGTTGGAGCGCACCGGATCCGTCATCCCGTACGTCAGTTTGCCGCCGGTGACGGCCTCGTGGACCGCTGACCAGGTGACCGCCCCGGGCTTCCAGCCGAGCCGGGCCAGCGCCTCGGGCTTCACGCCGAGGGCGACGGGCGAGGACATCACCGGCGTCTCGCTCGACAGCTTGCCCGCGGCCTCGGGCCGTAGCCGCAGGTAGTCGTTGGAGGAGAGCCAGACGGCGTCGTACTTCCCGTCGGCCGTGCCGGAGACGATCTGCTCGACCGCGTCGAGGGTGCCCGACATGGTCAGCTCCACGCCCACCCCGGTGGCCGCCTTCGCCGCCTTCAGCACCTCGTCCATGTCGGACAGCTCGCTGGAGGCCAGTACGCGCAGCGTGCCCTCCTTGTACGCCGACCGCTCCGGCTTCCGCGGGGAGTCCCCGGACGTGCAGGCGCTCGCTCCCAGCAGGGTCGCGGCGAGCGCCACCGCGGCGGCCGGGCGTCTGCGCATCACAGCGCTGAGGATGTTCATCGGTCGCCGCCTTCCAGGGCGCTCGCGGTACGGGTGCGCGCCAGGTACGCGGAGGCGTGCCGGAGTTCGCCGGTCAGGGATTCCACGGTGGCGGCCATGTTCTCGGTGGCCTGCGTCTTGAAGGTGTCGATGGTGTCGAGCGTCTTGTAGATCTGGGCGAAGGCCGTCCGCAGTGTCTCCGCGCCCACGGCCGGGTCGGCGGCGATCCGCTGGATCTCCCCGCTCTGCGTGGACAGCATCTGCGCGTTGCCGCGGATCAGACTCTCGGTGGTGTCGCGCAGGGTGTCGATCTGCTTGATCACCTCGCCCTGGGTCTTCAGCGCCTGCGCCAGCATCACGGCGATCCGCAGTGCGGACACCGTCGTGGTCGCGGCCCGGTCGACGCCCTTGATCAGCTCTTCGTTGTTGCGCCGGACCACGTCCATCGCCAGGTAGCCCTGCGCGCAGACGGCCAGCTGGGTCAGCAGGTCCTGGTGCTTCTGCCGTACGGGGAAGAGCACGTCGGCGCGCAGCGCGTCGGCCTGCCCGGGGTCGCCGTGGTCGGCGATCCGCTGTTCGACGGCCGCGTCCAGGGCTTCGGTGAGGACCGCGTACTCCTGGAGCTTGCCCATGGTCTCCCACAGGCGGGCCCGCTCGGTGTGCAGGGCCGCGTTGTCGCGCCGCAGCTCGTCCTGGCCGCCGCGCAGTGCGCCGACGATCCGGTTGAGGGTGGTCTGCGAGGAGGCGTACTTGGCCACGTGGTCGCGGAACCTGTTGCCGCCGGGCAGCTTGGAGAAGAGCTTGCCGAACCCCTTGGCCGAGCTCTCGCCCGGATCCAAGTCCGTCACCGTGCGGCGCAGTTCGACCAGCGAGCCCGCGACGCGGGCCTGGGCGTCGCCGCCGCCGTCCGCGGCGAGGGAGCGTACGGCCCGCTCCAGCATCCGGTTGGACTGCTGGGCGGCGCCGCGGATGTCGGCGGAGCCGAGGCCGGAGATCTCCCCGATGCGCTGCGCGAAGTCCGGGGAGCGGCTGTCGATGCCGGCCAGCGAGCCGACGTACTCCCCGGCCCGGCGGGCCATCTCCTCGCGCACCCCGTCCTGGAGCGGTACCAGGCCGGAGGCCTGCTCCCGCTTGACGGGGGCCACGGGAGCAGGGGCGGTGAGGATGAGCGGCGTGTCCTCGGGCGGTGTCAATGACATGGTGTGGTCCCCCTAGCCCTTGGCGCGCGCGGCCAGCGCCATCAGGATCTGGACGGTGGGTGCGCCGACCTGGCGGATGCCGGTCAGCCCCGGGTTGAGGTACGCGGCGTGCGGCGCGGTGGCGGCGGTGAACTCGGCCACCCCCTCCTGCGGCCGGAACCCGTGGCGGATCGCGAGGGCGCGCAGCTTCGGGTCGGTGGCCAGCAGGGGGCCGAGGCCCTTGGCGTTCTCGCTGATCGGCACGAAGGTGTGCGGGGAGTTGACCGTGGTGTCCGGGTAGAGGACCACCATGGTGGCGATGTCCCCGGCCGTCTGCTTCTGCTGGAGCAGGCTGGCCACCTGGGATTCGTAGGCGAGGATGAGCGGTTCGCCGCTGCCGCTGATGAAGGACCGGAAGGGGTCGTCCGTGCTCTGTTCCAGGGCGCCCTGGACGGAGATCAGTTTGCGCATCAGGGGCGCGGTCCGCTCGATGCCGGCGTCGTCGGAGACCACGGTCGAGTTGTTGGCGACGTTCGAGGCGGTGGCGAGGAAGAGCGCGCCCGAGTTGGAGGTGGCGGGGTCGGTGGTCTTGATGAACACCGTGCCGGCCAGTTCGGGGTGGGCGGTGGCGCCGCCCTGGAGGCCCTGCCAGGTCTCGTCCTCGGCGGCGGCCTTCAGGAAGGGGCCGAGGAGGAGGGTGCCGGAGTTCTTGCCCGTCATCTTCGCGAGGCCGTGGCCGGTGAGGACCTCGGCCGCGTTGGCCCGGGCGATGACGACGAGCGGGGAGAAGAAGGGCTTGGTGTTCTGGGCGCCCTTCACGCCGGCCGCGGCCTCGATCTCCTTGGCCGGTTCATTGCTGCTGGGGAAGGCGAAGTCGAATTCCTTCAGGGCGAGTTGGTCCATCGCCCAGGAACCCGAGGTTTCGGTCTTCACGGTGTAGCCCTTGTCAGCAAGGGCCTTGACGACGTCGGGGTCGCGGAAGAACTCGGACTTCTCCGAACCGATGACGCCACGCACGGTCTTCGTTGCCGTGCCCTCCGGCTTCTTTCCCCCGATGGCGATGGCGGCTATGACGCCGCCGACCAGGAGGACCGCCAGGGCGATTCCTAGGATGCGTCTCACGGGTGCAGCGTGCTCGCGGAAACCCACATTCCGCGCTGAGTTGAATGAACGGAAGGTGACCAGGCGGTCCCACTTCGAAATGCTGTGTGGGCCCGTGGGTGCTGGTGACCGGGGCGGGTGGCCGGGAGGATCGTGGCATGGGCGTAGTTGCGTTGAAGTGGCAGGGCTGGCTGGTCGCATTGGTGTTCGTGGCGGGACTGCTGGTCTTCGCCCCGCTGGGGCTGTACGTGTGGGCAGGCGGGGCGCCGGCCGCGCGGCCGGCCGGGTCCGCACGGGACGATGTACGGATCTCGGGCTGCCGAATCGATCCGGCGAGCCGGCGCGTGGTCGCCTCCGTCGAGGCGGTGAACCGCTTCCCCGGGCCGGGCGCGTACGTGGTCACGGTGGAGTTCCGCGACCATCCGACTCGGGACCTGGACGGGGGGCAGGCCTCGGGTTCGGCCCGGGCTGCGGCCTCGGGCTCGGCCGGGGCTCCGGCCTCAGGACCGGATCAGGTGTCGCCCCCGACTCCGGAGCGGGCTGCGGCCTCGGGCTCGGCCGGGACTCCGGATCGCGCGCCGGGTGCGGCTGCGGACCGGGTGGCGGATCCGGTGGTGGCTCCGGCGGCGGGGGTGTCCGGCTCGGCGGCTCCGGCGGTCATGGGACCGCAGGTGCTGGTGCGGATTCCGGGCGTACGCGCGGGTGCGGCAGAGCATGCCGATGTCCTCGGGCCGGTGTGGCCCCCGGCCACGGTCCCCTGGTGCGGTATCGCGGCGGCGGATTTCACCCTTGCCCCGTAGCGGGGCCGCCGGCACGGCGTACGGGGGCCGGTCCGGGCCCCACGGGCCGGGCCGAGGCGGGTCGCGGTTTCAGCCCCGCAGGGTAATGGCACCCGGTCCGGAGCCTCCGCGGCCCCGGACCGGGGCCGTCAGTGGGCGCCGACGAGGTCGAGCGCGGCGGCGTGCGCGTCCATGCGCTCGGCGGCGAGGATCGCGACCGTGGTGTCGGCGCGGGATGCGGCGACGAGCAGGGCGCGGGCGGCGAGGTCGTGGGCGCGCTGGTGCAGCGAGGCGGTGGTCTCGGCGTCGCGCTCCTGGCCGGAGTGCCGGGGCGCGCGGGCGGGCTGCGCCCCGCGCAGGCGGGTCACCTGGGCGGCGATGACGGCGGCGGCTTCGTCGAGGCCGAGCTCGTCGGTGACGGTGAGCAGCGCGGCGAGATGTCCGGCGAGCTGGATGTCCAGGGCTTCGGCGCGGCTGCTGCGGGGGTAGTCGCTGCGGTGGACGCCTATGCGGGGGTCGACTGCCTTGGTGCGAATCGGCTCGTACATGAGGGCGCCTCCTGCGTGGTCAGGAGACCATCCTACATTGGATGCGTTCTAAAGTTGAGCTGAATCCTAATCTGGTGTGTCGGCGTAAACGGTGCGGCCCCCGTCAGCGGCCCCGCACTCACAAGGTCTGCTCACGGGGGCCGCACGCGGGGCCGGGGGCCTACGGCTGGCTGTAGCCGTCGAGGAAGTTGCCGATGCGGGTGACCGCGTCGGCCAGGTCCTTGGCGTTGGGCAGGGTCACGATCCGGAAGTGATCGGGCTCGGGCCAGTTGAAGCCCGTACCGTGCACGACCATGATCTTTTCCTCGCGCAGCAGGTCGAGGACCATCTGCCGGTCGTCCTTGATCTTGTAGACCGACGGGTCCAGCTTCGGGAACAGGTACAGCGCGCCCTTGGGCTTCACGCAGGTGATGCCGGGGATCTGCGTCAGCAGGTCGTAGGCCGTGTCGCGCTGCTCCAGGATCCGCCCGCCGGGCAGGACGAGTTCGTTGATCGACTGTCGTCCGCCGAGCGCGGTGGCGATGGCGTGCTGGGAGGGCATGTTGGCGCAGAGCCGCATGTTCGCCAGGATCGTCAGACCCTCGATGTACGAAGAGGCGTGCTTCTTGGGCCCGCACACCGCCATCCAGCCGGACCGGTAGCCGGCGACGCGGTAGTTCTTGGAGAGCCCGTTGAAGGTGAGCGTCAGCAGGTCCGGCGCGATGGCGGCGGTGTTCGTGTGAGTGGCGCCGTCGTAGAGGATCCGGTCGTAGATCTCGTCCGAGCAGACGATCAGGTTGTGGCGGCGCGCGATGTCCGTCAGCCCGCGCAGCATCTCGTCGTCGTAGACGGCGCCGGTCGGGTTGTTCGGGTTGATGATCACGATCGCGCGGGTGCGGTCGGTGACCTTGCGCTCGATGTCGGCGAGGTCCGGCATCCAGTCGGACTGCTCGTCGCACCGGTAGTGCACGGCGGTGCCGCCGGCCAGGCTGACGGAGGCGGTCCACAGCGGATAGTCCGGCGCCGGGACGAGCACCTCGTCGCCGTCGTCGAGCAGCGCCTGCATCGACATCTGGATCAGCTCGGAGACCCCGTTGCCGATGTAGATGTCCTCGACGTCCAGCTCGATGCCCTTGGTCTGGTAGTGCTGCATGACCGCGCGGCGCGCCGACAGCAGCCCCTTCGCGTCCCCGTAGCCGTGGGCGTTGCCCAGGTTGCGGAGCATGTCCTCAAGGATCTCCGGCGGGCACTCGAAGCCGAAGGCCGCGGGGTTGCCGGTGTTGAGCTTGAGGATGCGATGACCTGCTGCTTCGAGCCGCATCGCCTCTTCGAGGACGGGTCCGCGGATCTCGTAGCAGACATTGGCGAGTTTCGTTGACTGGATCACCTGCATGACGGGAGCTTACGGGGCCGGGTGCGGGCGCGCCCCGCTATTTGAACCGGAGGGGAGGGGTGGACGGCGGACCGATATGTCCCCTTTCGTGCGAAGGCTTGGCGCGAGTGCCGCACGCCCTTGGAAACCGGGGCCGGTCCGCCGCTCCGGCCTGCGTAATGAGTGGGGAGGAGGAGGGGGCCGGACCGGGTGTTGCGCTCGTCACCCCGTCCGCTCCCGGGTGCGCGCGGGAACGCGAAAAGGGGCGGGCCACCACCGTCGGTCAGTGGTGTCCCGCCCCCGCTTTCGGGGTGGAACTCAGTCCATAGCGGCCGTGGCGGCCGCCCCGGCCGTCGTCGCCGCTCCGGAGCGGATCCGGCGGATCCGGCCCTGGGCGTCCAGGTGCTGGAGGTCCCGGTGGATCGTCATCCGGCTCACGCCCAGTTCCCGTACGAGGTCCGCGACCCGTACGCGGCCCTTGGCCCGTACCGCGCCGGCGATCAGGTCCCGGCGCTCTCCGCAAGGCATTGCCTGTCCGGGAGTGCGCTGCGCGGGCACGGCTACTTGGCCTCGGCCTTGAGGATCTCGGCGAGCTCCTCGTCGGATTCGCGGCCCGGAGTGGGGAGGTTCCACTTGGTGATCGCGAAGCGGAAGATGAAGTAGTACAGCGCCGCGAAGCAGAGCCCGATGCCGGCCAGGCCCCACGGGTTGGACGCGATGCCGAGGTTGAGGAAGAAGTCGATCGCGCCGGCCGAGAAGCCGAAGCCGTCCTTCATTCCGAGCGCCCAGGTCAGCGCCAGGGAGACGCCGGTCAGGACCGCGTGGATCGCGTAGAGGACCGGGGCGATGAACATGAAGGTGAACTCGATCGGCTCGGTGATGCCCGTGACGAAGGCGGTGAGCGCGAGGGAGAACATCATGCCGCCGACGACCTTGCGGCGCTCGGGGCGCGCGCAGTGGGTGATGGCGAGGCAGGCGGCCGGGAGGGCGAACATCATGATCGGGAAGAAGCCCGTCATGAACTGTCCGGCGCTCGGGTCACCGGCGAGGAAGCGGGCGATGTCGCCGTGCTTGCCGTCGAACTCGCCGGCCTGGTACCAGGGGAAGGAGTTCAGCAGGTGGTGCATGCCGACGGGGATGAGCGCGCGGTTGGCGACACCGAAGATGCCCGCGCCGACGGCGCCCGAGTTGACCAGCCACTCGCCGAAGCCGTGGATGCCCTTGCCGAGGACCGGCCAGATCAGACCCATGACGATGCCGATGGCCAGGCCCGCGAAGGAGGACAGGATCGGGACGAGGCGGCGGCCGCCGAAGAAGCCAGCCCAGTCCGGCAGCTTGGTCCGGTAGAACTTCTGGTAGAGCAGCGCGGTGACGATGCCCATGACGACGCCGCCGAGGACGCCGGCGTTGACCGGCGCGTCGACCAGGGCGACCTGGTGGTCGACGACCTTCTCGATCTGCGGCACGTTGCCGTCGGTGAAGGTGCCGAGCACGTTCGAGAAGACGAGGTAGCCCGCGACGGCCGCGAGGCCGGTGGAACCGTCGGCCTTCTTCGCGAAGCCGACCGCGATGCCCACGGCGAAGAGCAGCGCCAGGTTGTTGAAGACGGCGTTGCCGCCGGCCGCCATGTACTTGGCGATCTCGTTGCACCAGCCGGGCAGGGAGGCGCTGCCCAGCATGTCCCCCTGGCCGAAGCGCATCAGCAGCGCGGCGGCCGGCAGCACGGCGATCGGCAGCATGAGGCTGCGGCCGAGGCGCTGCATGACCGCCATCGCGGCGGAGTTCTTCTTGGCAGACGGGGCCGTCTGCTCGGCTGTACTCACGTTGCTTCCTCCAGAGGAAACGGGTGTGTTGCCAAGGCGGGCAGCGCTTGTGTGGGCTGGGCAACAGCTAAGGAAAATGCGCCATTTGCAGCGCGATGTTCCAGTTGTAACACGGTTAAAACCGCATAAACTCATGGTCGGACAGACTGTGGACCTACGTCCCGAAGGGTGGGGTCGCAAGCCTCGGCGGGCCGGTGCCTTCCGGCGGTGTCACAGGGGCCGGGTACCTTCCGGGCATGTCAGAGCTGAAGATCATCGCTGGAGACGCGAGCAGTCCGCAGGCCAGGGGGCCGAAGATCATCGCGCACGTCTGCAATGACCTCGGAGGCTGGGGAAAGGGCTTCGTCCTCGCGCTCTCGAAGCGCTGGAGCGAGCCGGAGGCCGCGTACCGGGCCTGGCACCGGGCGCGCAGCGGAAACGACTTCGCGCTCGGCGCGGTCCAGCTCGTCCAGGTCCGCCCGGACACCTGGGTCGCCAACATGGTCGGCCAGCGCGGCATGCGCACCGGCAGCGGCGGCCCGCCCGTCCGCTACGAGGCGATCGAGCACTGCCTCGCGCTCCTGGCGGCCCACGCCGCCGAGCTCGAGGCCTCCGTCCACATGCCGCGCATCGGCTGCGGGCTCGCGGGCGGCAAATGGTCCCGCATCGAGCCGCTGGTCCTGGAGCAGCTGTGCGCGAAGGGCGTGCCGGTCACGGTGTACGACTTCGGCTAGCCGGGACCCACAGGGTGAAGGGTCGGTGCGCAGGGGTTCGCGCGTACATGGGGAGGCGGGGCGGGGCCGCTCCGTGGAGCGGTTCCCGCCCCGCCTTCTCGCCGGTTCCCGGGGCTCCGCCCGCAAAGCGGGAGGGGCCCCGGGCGAGGCTTGTCCGGGGCTTGACCGGCTAGGGGAGGTAGCGTTCGAGCGCCCTCGCGCCCTCCTTCTCGATCAGCTTGCGGGCCTTCTCGACCCGTTCCGGGGTCACGTCCTGGCCGCGTGCCATGACGAGGTCCTCGGGGTCGAAGGGGTGCTCCGAACCCGTGTAGAGGTGCGCGGGGCGCTTGGGCTGCTGGTCCGATCCACTGTCCATGGCTACCTCCTGCGGTGTCCCCCTGGCCCCATCCTGCGGCGGCGCCCCCATGAACGCACCTCGGCCGTCAGACCGACAGGGCCATCGCCACCGACAGGGCGACGATCGAGCCGCAGATGCCGACGTTCACGGCCCTGTGCTCCCAGAACACCGCCACGAACTCGCGGATCGTCGAGCTCGGCCAGAAGTACTTCGCCGTCGGCGATCCGAGCACCTGGCCGTTGACGCCGGCCTTGCGGGCCATCATCGCGGCGCGGAAGGCGTGGAAGTTGTTGGTGACCACGACGCAGCGGTAGGAGGGGTCGTCCGCCTCCATGACCGTCCGGCTGAACTGCAGGTTCTCCTCCGTCGTGCGGGAGCGGTCCTCCAGCCGCAGGTGCTGCTCGGGCACGCCCTCGGCGATCAGCCAGTCGGCCATCGCCCGCGCCTCGGCGACCTTCTCGTCGTTCCCCCTGCCGCCCGAGGTGAGCAGGAGCGGCACGCGTCCGCCCCGGGCGATCTGGGCGTCGTGGATGGCCCGTCCCTTGCGCAGTCGCGAGGCCAGCAGCGGTGGGACCCGGTCGCCGCCGGTGAGGCCGCAGCCGAGCATCACCACGTAGTCGACGTCCCCGCGCACCTTGGTCCGGCCGTAGAGGATGGCGTAGGCGAGGAAGCACAGGAAGAGGAAGGAGACGTACCCGGTCAGGAGGACCACGCCGACGGCCACGGCGTCCCATACGGCGGAGCCCTGGTTGGCCACGGTCAGGACGAACAGGATCAGGGCGATGATCCCCGCCCCCGCCATGAAGGAGAGCAGGTTGCCCGGGCTGCGGCCCTCCTTGCGGACCATCGTCAGGCCGTTGCCGATCAGGAACACGGAGAGGGCGACCGTGCCGAGGGAGGGGATCAGGAAGACCAGCGCGACGATGACCGTGGCGAGGTCGTGGGGCAGGCCCGGGACCAGGGTGAGCAGGCCGATCGACAGGAAGATGAGGGTGAGGCCCAGGTAGACCGCGTTGCGGAAGAGCCTGCGGTCCTCCCGGACGCTCACGCCGAAGAGGACGAGGAAGAGGGCGGCGGGGACGAAGGCCAGCATGTCGTTCATCGTAGGTGGGAAGTGTGAACGGCTAGCGGCCTCGGTGCGGGGTGCGACGGACGGCCCGCCCGGCCAGGACGTCGGTCCTGCGGCCGTCCCGCACGACGAAACGCCCGTCGATCAGGACGTGCGGGATCCCGGTCGGCAGTGCGCGCGGATGCTCGTACGTCGACCCGGCCGCGACCGTCAGCGGATCGAAGAGGACGAGGTCGGCCCGGTGGCCGACGCGCACCAGTCCCCGGTCCGGCAACCGCAGGCGGGCGGCGGGGCGGCCGCAGAGGTGGGCGACGCACTCCTCCAGGGAGAGGACGCCCAGCTCGCGCACGTAGTGCCCGAGATAGTGCGGGAAGGTGCCGTAGGCCCGTGGATGCGGTTTCGCGCCCTGCAGGATGCCGTCCGAGCCGCCCGTGTGGACCGGGTGGCGCATGATGGCCCGTACGTTCTCCTCGTGCCCGACGTGCTGCAGGATGCTCGGGCCGAGCCGGTCGCCCAGCAGCAGCCGCCGGGCCGTGTCCCAGTCGGGGACGCGCGTGCCCACGTACGCGCCGAAGGCCGGATCGGTGGTCCCGGCGATCTCGATCGTCGACCAGTCGACCGGCACCCCGTGGCAGCCGTCGGCGCCCTCCACCTCCAGCGCGTACCGGATCCGCTCGGCCACGGCGTCGTCGCGCAGGCGCGCGAGGACCGCTTCGGGACCGCCCTCGTTCGCCCAGCTCGGCAGCAGGGCGACCAGGGTGGTGCAGCCCGGGGTGTACGGGTAGCTGTCGAGGGTGATGTCGGCGCCGCCGGCCAGCGCCCCGTCGAGGAGGGCGAGCAGCTCGCCCGCCCGGCCCTGGTTCTCCCCGAAGTTCATCGTGGCGTGCGCCAGGTGCAGGGCGCAGCCGGCCTCGCGGGTCAGCTCGACCATCTCCGCGTAGGCGGCCAGGGCGCCGCGGCCGTACGAGCGGTGGTGCGGGCAGTAGTAGCCGCCGTAGGCCGCCACGACCCGGCACAGCTCGGTCAGTTCGGCGCCGGACGCGTACATGCCCGGGGTGTAGGTGAGCCCGGAGGACATGCCCACGGCGCCCTGCGCGAGGCCCTCGGCGACCAGGCCGCGCATCCGGTCCAGCTCGGCCGGGGTCGCGGGCCGGTCGCCCCAGCCGACCACGTGGGCGCGGACGGTGCCCTGGGGGACGAGGTAGGCGGCGTTGACGGCGATGCCCTGCGCGTCGAGCCGGTCCAGGTAGCCGCCGACCGTCCGCCAGTCGAAGTCGATGTCCTCGCCCGTGCCGTTCCAGCCGGCGATGGCCGCCCGCACCTCGTCCAGCGTGCGGTCGTCGACGGGGGCGTAGGACAGGCCGTCCTGGCCGAGGACTTCGAGGGTCACGCCCTGCGCGGCCTTCGCGCTGTGGTCCGGATCGCGGAGCAGGGCGAGGTCGCTGTGGGCGTGCATGTCGATGAACCCGGGTGCGAGGACGAGACCGTGGGCGTCGAGCGTCCGCCGTCCGCCGCCCGCGATCCGGCCCAGTTCGGCGATGCGCCCCTCGTGGATGCCCACGTCGGCGGTGTACGAGGGCCCGCCCGTGCCGTCGACGACGCGGGCCCCGCGAATGACCAGGTCCATGGTTCTAGAAGAACGTCCGGACGTACTCGGTGACCGTGCCGTCGGCCTCCACCACCGGGATCAGCGGCCACTTCTCGAAGATCGTGCACGGGTGGGACATGCCGAGCGCCACCCAGTCGCCGACGTCCAGGTCCTCGGCGCCGTCCGTCTCCAGCCAGGTGTGCTGGTCGGAGAGCTTGAGGACGCGGACACCCGGGGCGGGGCGCTCGGCGCCGCTGAGGGGATCGCGTACGAGCTCCACCTCGGGCAGGCCCAGGTCGTAGGCGATGTCGCGCTTGCCGGCGTTGATGAACGCCTGGGTGGGGGAGGGGCGGGAGACGACCTGCGCCCAGAGCCGGAAGGCGGGACGCAGGCCGCCCTCCTCGGGGATCCGGTTGAAGGGGGTGAGACGGGTGTACCAGCCGTGGTCGTGGGAGACGTACGCGCCGGAGCGCAGCAGCTTCAGGACCGGCTTCGACAGCTCCGGAATCTCTGCGAACACGTCGGCGACGGCGTCGAACCAGGCGGAGCCGCCCGCGCTCACCACGATCTCCTCCGTACCCGTGAACCGGCCCGACTTGTCGAACTCGACGGCGAGGCCGGTGAGCCGGCGCAGGTACGCGTGCACGGAGTCCGGGTCGGCGCCGGGGACCTCGGCCTCGTACCCGGCGATGCCGACCAGGCGCAGCGTGTCCGTCCCCGCCACCGCGTCGGCGACGGCCCGGCAGTCCTCGTCGCTACGGGCCCCCGTGCGGGCGCCCTCGCCGGCACCGAGCTCCACGACCACGTCGACGCGCACGGAACCGCCCCGCAGGGCCCGGTCCATCAGCTCGACCCCGCGCACGGAGTCCACGTAGCAGACGAACCGGAAATCGGGGTCGGCGGCGAGCTCGGCGGCGACCCAGCGCAGGGCGGCGGCGTCGACGAGCTCGTTGGCGAGGAAGATGCGCCGGATGCCGAAGGCGCGGTAGACACGGGCCTGGTGGGGGACGGCGGCCGTGATGCCCCAGGCGCCGTGCTCCAGCTGACGGTGGAACAGCTGCGGCGCCATGCAGGTCTTGCCGTGCGGGGCGAAGGCGAGGCCGTGCCGCTCGGCGTAGCTGCCGAGGGCGGCGAGGTTGTGGCTCAGGGCCTCGGCGTCGAGGGTGAGCACGGGCGTGGTGAACCCGCCGGTGTGCAGATTGCGCCGCTCGGCGGTGAGCTGCCCGACGGTGAGGCCCGCCTGCCCCGCGTCCGGGGGGAGGCCCTTGAACCGGTGGTCGACCGGCTCCTGGGCGAGGGCCTGGACGGGGTCGCTGGGCATGTGCGTGCCTCCCGGGGCGTGGCGTGCGCTGCGTCTGCTGCTGGTTCTACGACTTCTACTTCTACTTCTACTTCTACGACTTCTACGACGTTTGCGGCTCTTGCTGTTGCATGCACCGCAACGGCCGTTGCGTGCGTCGCTGCATGCTGTCTAACATCCCGGATGACGGCGGGTCAACGGGGCCCACGGACCCGGAGGTGCACGGCGTGAGCCAGTCGGTGGAGCGGGCGCTGCGGATCATGCCTGCCCTGGCCAAGGGCCCGGCCGGGCTCGGCGCGGTCGCCGAGCTGCTCGGCGTGCACAAGAGCACCGCACTGCGGCTGCTGCGCACCCTCCAGGAACACGGCTTCGTCTACCGGCAGGGCGACGGACGCTACCGGCTCGGCGCCGCCCTCTTCGCCCTGGCCGCCGAGTCCATCGAGAACCTCGACATCCGCGACATCGCGCATCCGCACCTGCTGGAACTGAACCGGGTCACCGGGCACACCGTGCACCTCGCCCTCCACCAGGACGACGAGGTGGTCTACGTCGACAAGGTCGACAGCCGCTACCCGGTGCGGATGTACTCGCGCATCGGCCGGCCCGTCCCCCTCACCGTCGCCGCCGTGGCGAAGCTGCTGATCGCCGACCTGCCGCAGGAGGAGCGCCGGGCCCTCGCACGGCGCATCGAGTACCCGGCCTACACCGCACGCTCCACGCCTGACGCCGACGCCTACCTGCGCGAGCTGGAACTCGTCCGCGCCCAGGGGTGGGCCACCGACCTGGGCGGCCACGAGGAGGCCCTGAACTGCCTGGCCGCCCCCATCCGCGGGCCCGGAGGCCGTGTGGTCGCCGCCATGTCCGTCTCCGCCCCCGGAGTGGTCCTCTCCACCGAGGGACTGCTCGAACTGCTCCCGCTCGTACGGGAGTCCGCCGATACCATCGGCCGCGAGTACTCAGGCTCGGGCCCCGCACAGGAAGAAGGCAGACCGTGACCGAGAAGATCGCCATCACCCCCGCCACCCACACCGCGCCGCCCGCGAAGTTCTCGCACGGCGTCCGCAAGGGCAACATCCTCCAGGTCGCCGGCCAGGTCGGCTTCCTCCCGCACGTGGACGGGCAGGAGCCCACCTCGGCCGGCCCGACCCTGCGCGAGCAGACCCTCCAGACGCTGGAGAACGTCCGCTCCGTGCTGGAGGCGGGCGGGGCCACCTGGGACGACGTGATGATGCTGCGCGTCTACCTCACCGACACCACCCACTTCGAAGAGATGAACGGCATCTACAACGCCTACTTCGAGGAGCAGAACCTGAAGGAGGTCCCGTCCGCCCGCACCACCGTGTACGTGGGCCTCCCGGGCGGCCTGCTGATCGAGATCGACGCTCTTGCGGTCCTGGACCCTGCGGTCTGAAGCGAGTTGGGTACGCTCTCGGGTGACTTCGGGGCGCAGGCGGGGCCGGTCCGCCGCTAGCAGGGATGGTTTCTCATGGGCAGTGCACCTTCGGCCGGCTTCTTCCAACCGCTGGCGGCGGACGATCCGGCCGTCGTGGGCGGTTACCGCCTGACGGCGGTCCTCGGCGCCGGCGGCATGGGCAAGGTGTACCTCTCGTACACGCCCGGCGGGCGGCCCATCGCCATCAAGGTGATCCGGGCCGAGTTCAGCGAGGACCCCGAATTCCGGCGGCGCTTCCAGCAGGAGGTGCGGGCCGCGGAACGGGTCCAGGGCCTCTACACGGCTCCGGTCATCGACTCCGACACCGAGGGCTCGCAGCCATGGCTGGCCACCGCCTACGTTCCCGGCCCCTCGCTCTCGCACGCCGTGGGCCTGCACGGTGCACTGCCCGTGCGCAGCGTGCTGCTGCTGATGGTCGGGGTCGCCGAGGCCCTGACCGTCATCCACGGCGCGGGCATCGTCCACCGCGACCTGAAGCCGGCCAACGTCCTCCTCGCCTCCGACGGCCCCCGCGTCATCGACTTCGGCATCGCCCGCGCGGCCGACTCCACCGCCCTGACCAGTACGGGCGTCAGCGTCGGCACCCCGGCGTTCATGGCGCCCGAACAGGCCTCGGTGGGCACCATCACCCCGGCCACCGACATCTTCGCCCTCGGCCAGATCGCCGCCTTCGCGGCGACCGGATCCTCCGTCTACGGCGACGGCCCCTCGCACGCGGTGCTCTACCGGATCGTGCACGAGGCCCCCGACCTCAGCGCACTGCCCGACGAGCTGCGGCCCGTGGTGACCCGCTGCCTCAGCCGCGACCCGGCCGACCGCCCGACCCTGACCGAGATCATCGAGCTGTGCCAGGCCGCCTCGGCGGAGCCGCTGCGGCAGGGGGAGGACTGGCTGCCCCGCGCGGTCGCCGGTTCCCTCACCGAGCGGCTGCAGCAGCTGCCGGCCCCGGCCCCCACCCCGCCGCCGCAGCCGTACACGCCGACCGCCCTGGCCTCGGAGCAGCAGCAGGCCGCTCCGACGCAGACGGCGCCGCCGAAGGCCGGTCCTGGCCAGGCCGTGTCGGCGCCGTCCGCGCCGGGCGCGGTGCCGCCCGGCTACCAGACGCCGCCGCCGTCCGCGCAGCCCTCGTACGCGTACCCGCAGCCCTCGTACCCGCAGCCCTCGTACCAGCAGCCCAGGTACTCCCAGCCGACGTACTCGCAGCCCAACTACACCGCCCCGGGCTACAACCCGCCGCCGCCCTTCCACACCCAGGGCTTCGCGCCGCCCCCGGCCCCCCGCAAGCGGACCGGGCTGATCGCCACCGGGGTCATCGTGGCCTGCTTCATCGGACTCGTGGTTCTCGGGTCCCTGCTGCCGGACGACTCCGACAAGGGCGGCGCCAAGGGGTCCGGCGGCGCCACGGCCGGCACCGGAGCCCCGTCGGGGGCCCAGAAGCGGCCCGACCCGCAGCCGGTCTCGTACAAGGGCATCGACGTGCCCGAGGACCACCAGCTGATGTTCGCCGACAATCCGCCGCGCCCGGCCGAGGAGCCGACCGGGGCCGGAGTGTCCTACGGGGACGCGGACCTCTACTACTACCGGGACAGCCTCTTCGGCGAAGAGAGGTTCGGCACCGCGAACGGGAAGCTCGTCCTGCTGAACAACTCGGAGAAGGGCTCGCTGGAGACCTGCCGCGCGGTGACCCGCTTCACCGAGAAGATCGGCATGGACCAGCTCACGGACGGATCGCAGGTCTGCATGCTGAGCAAGGCCGGGCACATCGCGCTGGCGACGTTCCGCGGCAAGTCGGGAGCGAAGGACGCGAGCAGGTACATCACCGTCGACCTCACGATCTGGCGCAACGCCGAGGCCCCGTCGAAGGACTGACCGGCCCCCAGCGAAGGGGCGGGGCCGCAGCCGAGGGGGCGCACCACACGTGAAAGGGGCGCCCCCCTGGCGGTGGGGCGCCCCGGCTCATGCGGCGGAAGCCGCTACGGGCAGTACTGCGCCTGCTTGCCGATCGACCGGTACATGCAGTCGGCGTTCTCCAGCAGCTGCAGCACCGCGTCCTTGTTGCGCGCCGTCTCGCGGTCGATGACCTCGTCGGGCGGGTAGAAGCCGCCGCCGCCGGAGCCGGTCGGGTACATCTCGAAGGTGTAGGCGAAGATCTTCTGGCTGCCCCACAGCCAGTCGTCGATCGTCCCGTCGGTGATGTACAGGTCGCTCGACTGCTCCGGCGTGTAGCCGTTGCTGGCCGCCATGCTGGTGCCGATCTTCTTGTACACGGCCAGGTCGTCGGCGGTCAGCCCGGGCGCCGTGTCGTTGTACGTCCACCCGAACGGCCACAGCACGAGCTCGCTGTACGTGTGGAAGTCGATGGCGGCCGTGATCTGCTGCTTGCCGCTGATGACGCGGCTGCGCACGAAGTCCGAGACCACCTTCACCTCGGGCGCCGACTCGGCCGCCGCGCCCCGGTAGGTCTCGGAGCTCTTGCTGGAGCTGGAGCCGCCGCAGCAGCCCCACTTGTAGTTCCAGTTGCGGTTCTCGTCCGTGCCGATGTAGGAGGAGCCGGCGTTGGGCTGCCGGTTCTTGCGCCAGGAACGGTAGGAGCCGGAGGCGATGTCGTACTCGCCGCCGTCGGGGTTCAGGTCCGGCACGATCCAGATCTCGCGGCCGTTGACCGCGTTCGTGATCCGGGAGTCGGTGCCGTACTTGGAGCCGAACTCCTTGAGCAGGTAGAGGGCCATCTCGACCGTCAGGTGCTCACGGGCGTGCTGGTGCGCGGTGAAGAGCACCTCGGGCTCGGCCTCGTCCGTGGCCACGTTGTCACTGATCTTGATCGCGATCAGGTCCCGGCCTTGGTAGGACTTCCCGATGACCTTCTTGCTCATGATCGAGGGGTACTGGGCGATGCGCTGGTCGATCTCCGCGTTCGCCTCGGCGTAGTTGTGGTAGAGCGCGTCCTTCGTCGGGAAGTCGTTGATCCCGGCGGCGATGGCGCGCCCGTCGGAGCGGTCCGGCGGTCCGGGCAGGGCGGTGAGCTCATAGCCGAGTGCGCGCAGGCCTCTGGCCTGCATCGTGTCGGCGCTGACGACGACCGAGCGGGCGTCCACCTCGTCGATGGAGACGCCGGTACGGAGCAGGGCGGTGCGTTCGGCCGCCGAGGCCGGGCCCTGGATCTCGTACTGGACGATCGACTCGTCCTGGGTGGCGGTCGAGGGGGTGGGCGGCGGGGCTGCCGTCGCGCTCAGGCCGTAGGCGGGTGCGCCGAGCGCGAGCGCGAGAAGGGCCGCCGTGACGGCGGCCCTTCGGCGGTGGTGGAGCCGCATGCGTTCTCCTGGGTGGGAGTGTGGGGGTAGCCGTGCGGACGCGCACAGCGTGCTCTCGTGGCATGTTCGGGTCAAGAATCCGAAATCAGCCAACAGGCCGGCACCGGCCATCCCCCCACACCTACCTGCTACGGCAGGCCGTGGACCTTGGGACCCACCGCGTTGGACCAAGCGCTACCCGCCTTGGCATCCCAGTTGGTCGACCAGGTCATCGCGCCGCGCAGACCCGGGTAGGTCTTCGACGGCTTGAAGGTTCCACAGCTCGTGCCCTTGGCCAGGCAGTCCAGCGCGTTGTTCACGACGGTCGGCGCGACGTAGCCGCTGCCCGCGCCGCTGGGGGAGGCCGGGACCCCGATGCCCACCTGTGAGGGGTCGAGCCCGCCCTCGAGCTGGATGCAGGCCAGCGCGGTGAGGAAGTCCACCGAGCCCTGGGAGTACACCTTGCCGTCGCAGCCGAGCATCGCCCCGCTGTTGTAGTACTGCATGTTGACGACGGTCGGGATGTCCTTCACCGCGAGCGCCGTCTTGAAGTAGCCGCCCTGCGTCGACTGCATGTCGATGGTCTGCGGGGCCATCGTGAGGACGAAGGAGGAGCCGGCCTTGGCCGCCAGCGCGCGCAGCGCCTGGGTCATGTAGGTCGGGTTGAGGCCGTTCTCCAGGTCGATGTCGATGCCGGTGAAGCCGTACTCCTGCATCAGCGCGTACGCGGAGTTCGCGAGGTTGGCCGCGGACGCCGAGTCGTTGACCGAGATGGTGCCCTTCTCGCCGCCGATGGAGAGGATGACCGACTTGCCGGCCGCTTTCTTCGCGGCGATGTCGGCCTTGAACTGCGGGACCGTGTAGCCGCCGAGTCCCGCCGAGTCGAGGTTGAAGGTGATGCCGCCGGGCGTGGTCGTGGCGTCGGCGAAGGAGACGGCGATGATGTCGTACTGCGCGGACACGTCCGAGATCTTCTGGACGGTCGCGCCGTTGTTGAAGTTCTGCCAGTACCCGGTCAGCGCGTGCTTGGGCACGGACGGGCTCGGGTTGCCGCCCCCGCCGCTCGTGGTGGTGCCGGTGACGGCCGCGCCCTTCGTCCCCTCGCCGGCCGCGTTGTACGCGCTCACCTGGAAGGAGTACGAGGTCGATGCGGCGAGCCCGGTGATCTGCGCGGAGGTTCCCGAGGTCACCGTCTTGACCCGGACGCCGTCCTGATACACGTAATACCCGGCCGCTCCGCCGACCGTGTTCCACGAAAGGGTGAGCCCGCTGGCGCTCTGGCCGGAAACGGCGCTGCCGGCGGGGGCTGCGGGGATGGTCGGGGAGGGATCGGTGCCGCCTCCGCCGTCGGGGCCGAAGACGCTGAACTCGTCCACGACGAAGCCCGGCTGGCCGTACCAGCCGTGCGTGTAGACGGTGACCTGGGTGGTACTCGGTCCCGTGGTGAAGGTGGTGGACAGCTTCTGGAAGCCGCCGCCGGTGCCGGGGGTCCAGGTGGAGACGTCCTGGGTGCCGGTCCCGGTCGCGCCGAGGTACACGTACGAGCCGTTGACCTGCTCGCTCAGCGTGTAGGTCGAGTTCGGCTTGACCGTGACGACCTGGCTGCACTGGCCCTTGTCCTGGCCCGCCGGGGTGGCCTTGAGGGCGGCGGCCCCCGCGAAGACGGGGGAGGAGACGGTGGCGCCGCTGCCGGCGGTGCACGTCCAGTTGGCGAGGCCGGACTCGAAGCCGCCGTTGCGCACGACGTTGACGTCGGCGGCCTGGGCGGTGCCCGCGGCGAGGGCGGTGAGCCCGCCGGCGGCGAGGGTGACGGCGAGCGGGATGGCGAGGGAGCGTATGCGGTTCACGTGGGCTCCGGTGGGGGGAGTGGGGACATGAGGGCGCGTCAGCGAGCAAGTGGGGTGCTCAGCGGCCAAGTTGGTCTAGTCCAATGCCCATGTCAAGGGTGTTTGCGATATGGCTTGAACCGATCGGCCCGCACACCGCTTTCCGATCCCAGATGTCCAGATATTCCCGCCCCTGGTGACACGTGCCCGTGGCACGGGAATCGACAAGGCCCTGCCCTGTCAGGAAGGACGCGGATATGGTGCTGGGGCAAGGGGGAAAGGTGTTGATCGTTTGCGGTCGCGCAGTATGCGCGCACGCACCACGGTCAGGGGAACACCCGTGGATTGCCGGGTGAACGGGGGGATGCGCATGCCGACCGCCATTGCTGTCACCAGTGCCGATCTGGTGCTGCCCGCCCCGGACCGGCACACCCCGGCCGCCGCCGTACTGCCGCCGCCCGAAGAGCTCGACCTGGAGGGCGCGCTCGCCCAGACGGCCTCCCTGCTGGAGCGCCACGGCCACCTCGTGGTCCTCGTACCGGCCTGGCTGCGGACCTCCGCCGTCCGCCGTCTGCACACCGTCCGGGCCATCCTGGAAACCGACCGGATCGCACTCGTGGACGTCGACCTCCCGCCGCTGGGAACCGCGCTGCTGGCGCGTCAGCTGCGCCAGCTCAGCGTCTGCGACTTCAGCCCCGGAGTCCTCGCCTCCGCCGCCCGGCTGCTCTCGCACTACGTCTACGCGGGCGCGCTGCTCGGCTCGGTCGCCAAGCTGGACCGGGTACCGGTCGGGCTCAAGGCGCACGCCAAGTCCTGGTCCCCGAGCGCACAGTTCGCCGTACTGGCCCATCCGACCCCGCACCTGGTCAAACTGGGGTCGGGGTCCGGCGGTACGCACGGCGGCGGCGCGACGCTCCCCCCGGGCCCGGACTTCGCCACCCACCTCACCTTCGCCCGCGGCCAGCTCGCCGGCGACTGGGTGGCCTCCGACCTGGCCCCCGCCTGGAAGGTCCAGGGGGTGATGGAGAACCCGCTGCCGGCCGACTCGCCCGCCTGGTGGGCCACACCCAAGCTGGTCGAGTTCGCCGCAGGCATCCCGGACCCCTCGGTCCTCTACCAGCTCGTCGCCTCGGTCCGCCGCGAGGAATGCCGCTGGTGCGGCTTCGAACTCATCGGAGACCGCTGCGGGTTCTGCGCGGCCCCGCTCATCGCACCGCCCCCGCCCCCGGCGCAGACAGCCGCGGGCTCCCGCCCCAGATCCGGACTCCGATGATGACCGGCCCGAACGAACGAAGAACGGCGAGGTAGTACGGCCATGAACTCACGCCAGCGCCGCGGCGTCATCCTGCTGATCCTGTCGGTCCTGTGCGCCCTCGCGGCCTTCGGCGGAGTCCTCGTGGTGATCGGCGACGTCAATTCCAAGGTAGGCGCCGAGGTCGTCGCCTACCGGGTGAAGGGCGACATAGCCCCGTACACCCCTCTGGCGGCCGCCCAGTTCGAGCAGGTCACGGTCCCCCAGCGGTGGCTGTCCGGTACCGCCGTCACCGACCTGGGCGTCCTCAAGGACAAGCTGGCGCTCACCACCCTGAAGAAGGGCTCGCTGCTCCAGATCGACATGTTCGTCGACAAGCCGAAGCTCCAGGCCGGCGAGCAGGAGATCGCCATCATGATCGACGCCTCGACGGGCGTGGCCGGCAAGGTCACCCCCGGCGCCAAGGTCAACATCCTGGGCACCTTCAAGGGCAAGAAGCAGACCGACCCCGACGTCTCCGTGGTCATGGTGGCCAACGCCCGCGTCATCAACGTCGGCAAGCTCACCCCCCTCGACAAGGACAGCGACAAGGACGGCCCCGCCGAAGCCGTGCCGATCACCTTCGCCCTGACCACCAAGGACACCCAGCGCGTCGCCTACGCCGAGTCCTTCGCCGTGCACGTGCGCCTGGCCCTGGTGGCCCCCGGCACCAACTCCTCGCCCAACCCGAACGACCACTTCTACACCCTCGAAGGGGACAGGTGAGGCGCCGATGACCACCCGAATCATCCCCGCGGTCGGCGACCCCGAGGCCGCCCGCGTCATCGCCACGCTCCTCAGCCAGCTCCCGGGCGCCGAGCCGGCCGCCCCGGTCCCCGACTCCACCTTCCTCCTCGACATGCTGGCCCGGCTCGCCACCGAGTCGATCGACGAGCTGCCCGAGGTGGTCCTCGTACACGAGCGGATCGCCCCGCTCCCGGCCCTCGACCTCATCCGCGAGGTCGCCCTGCGCTTCCCCGCGGTCGGCGTCGTCCTCGTCACCTCCGACGCGAGCCCCGCGCTGTTCTCCGCCGTCATGGACTCCGGCGCCCGCGGCCTGATCGGCCTGCCCCTCACCTACGAGGAGCTCGCCGCCCGCGTCCAGGGCGCCGCCCAGTGGTCCGTGGGCGTACGCCGCCACCTGGGACGGGGCCCGGAACTCCCCACCGGCCCGGGCGGCAAGGTCGTCACGGTCACCGGCGCCAAGGGCGGAGTCGGCGCCACCTTCACCGCCGTCCAGTTCGCCTTGGCCGCAGCGGCCGCGGGACGGCGCACCGCCCTGGTCGACCTGGACCTCCAGGCCGGCGACGTCGGCTCCTACCTCGACGTACAGTTCCGGCGCTCCATCGCCGACCTCGCCGGCATCCAGGACATCTCCCCGCGCGTCCTGCAGGACGCCGTCTACGACGACCGCACCGGCCTGGCCCTGCTGCTGGCCCCGGCCGACGGCGAACGCGGCGAGGAGGTCGACGACCGCGCCGCCCGGCACGTGATCGCCGCCCTGCGCGCCCGCTACGAGCTCGTCGTCATCGACTGCGGCACCCAGGTCACCGGCGCCAACGCGGCGGCGGTCGAACTGGCGGACGTGGCCGTCCTGGTCACCACCCCGGACGTGGTCGCGGTACGGGCGGCCAAGCGGATGGTCCGGATGTGGGAACGGCTCCAGGTCAGGAAGGCCGAGGAAACGACCATGGTCGTCAACCGCTGGAGCAAACAGACCGAGATACAGCCCGCCCTGATCGAGAAGATCACCAAAACCCGGGCGGTACGCACCCCCGTCCCGGCCGCGTTCAAGGAACTCCAGGCCGTAGTGGACGCGGGCCGGGTCCAGGACCTGGACAACCGCTCGACGGTGAAACAGGCCCTGTGGGCGGTGGCAGGGGAACTAGGCCTCCTGGCCGCTCCCGACGCCGACCCCGCGGCCTCCCCGCAGCAGCCCGGAGCGGCCCTGGCCGTACGCGGCTCCGGCCCGGTGGCCCGACTGCGCGGCGGCGACCGGGGCACGCTCGGGCCCTGGCTGCGGCGCGGGCGGGAGGGCTGAGGGGTGGCGGGTCTTGGACGCCGCCGGGTCCGGTGCCGGGGGGATCAGGGGCAGGTGGTGTTCGAGTTCGTCGGCATGCTGCCCTACATCCTGCTGACCGTGGTGGCGGTCTGGGAGTGCGTACTGATCGGCTACGCCTACTCCCTGGCCGGGAACGCGGCGGACGAGGCGGCGCGGGTGGGGGCGGTGCACGGCGTAGGCGCGTGTCAGGAGGCTGCGGGGGAGCACATCTCCGGGGCCTGGACCATGCCCCCCGCGAGCTGCGGGAAGTCGGGGAACCTCTTCAAGGCCGAGGTCCGTCTCAACCTCCCGATCCTGTTCCCGGGGTTCAACATCGGCGTCCCCATCATCGGTACGGGCGGCTCCCCGAACGAGGAGAAGGAGGAGTGAGATGAACCGGATCCGCACCACCCGCACCACCCGCACCATTCGCGAAGGCCGTCGCGACAAGGGCCAAGTCGCGCTGGAATACATCGGGTTCCTCCCCATCCTGCTCCTGGTCGGGCTCGGCGGTATTCAGCTGGGCTGGTCCGCGTACGTGGTCCAGCAGGCCCAGACGGCCGCGCGTACGGCGGCGCGCGTGGAAGCGCGCGAGCCGGGCGAGGGGGCGCAGGCCGGCCTGGCGGCGATCAGGCCGAGCCTCGTGGCCGGTGCGGTGGTCGACGTGAACAAGACCCCGGACGCGGTGCGGGCGACGGTGCGGCTCACGATCGATTCGATTGTGCCCGGGGTGGGCCAGAAAACCGTCACCCGGACCGCCGTCATGCCCAACGACGACCCTGAGGTGACCGGACCATGAGCCTGCGTTCCAGGGTCAACACCCCCGACGACCGGCACAACCCGCGCGAGGACGGCCGCCTGGTCTCCTCCTACCGCGCGAAGCTGCTGGAGGAGATCGACCTCGCCGAGATGTCCGCGCTCGCGCCCGCCGAGCGCCGCGCGCGCCTGGAGCGGGTGCTCGGCCACATCATCAGCCGCGAGGGCCCGGTCCTCTCCACCGCCGAGCGCGCCCAGCTCATCCGCCGGGTCGTGGACGAGGCCCTCGGCCTCGGCGTGCTCGAACCGCTCCTCGAAGACCCCACCATCTCCGAGATCATGGTCAACGGTCCCGACCAGATCTTCGTGGAACGCTCCGGCCGCGTGGAGCAGCTCCCGCTGCGCTTCGCCTCGCACGAGCAGCTGATGCAGACCATCGAGCGCATCGTGTCCACCGTCAACCGCCGGGTGGACGAGGCCAATCCGATGGTCGACGCCCGCCTGCCCAGCGGTGAGCGCGTCAACGTCATCATCCCGCCGCTGTCCCTGACCGGCGCCACCCTCACGATCCGCCGCTTCCCCCGGGCCTTCACCCTGGCCGAGATGATCGGACTCGGTTCGCTGGACGAACAGATGCTGCTCCTGCTGTCGGGCCTCGTGACGGCCAAGCTGAACGTGATCGTCTCCGGCGCCACCGGCACCGGCAAGACCACCCTCCTCAACGCCCTCTCCGGCCTGATCCCGGAGGGCGAGCGCATCATCACCATCGAGGACTCCGCGGAGCTCCAGCTCCAGCAGGCGCATGTCATCCGACTCGAATCCCGCCCGGCGAACGTGGAGGGCAAGGGCCAGATCACCATCCGGGACCTGGTCCGCAACTCCCTGCGCATGCGCCCCGACCGCATCATCGTCGGCGAGGTCCGCGGCGGCGAGACGCTCGACATGCTCCAGGCGATGTCCACCGGTCATGACGGCTCGCTCGCCACCGTGCACGCGAACAGTGCGATCGACGCCCTGATGCGCCTGCAGACCCTCGCCTCGATGTCCGAGGTGGAGGTCCCCTTCGAGGCCCTCCAGGACCAGATCAACAGCGCCGTCAACATCATCGTCCAGCTGACCCGCTTCGGTGACGGCACCCGCCGCATCACCGAGATCTCGCTGCTCGACTCGCACGGCCGCGAACCGTTCCGGATCACGACGGTCTGCCGCTTCGCGGCCATGCCCATGAGCGCGGACGGCCGGGTCCACGGCCGCTTCGAGTACTACCCGCTGCCGCGCTGGCTCGCCGACCGCCTCTACATGAACAACCAGCCGATCCCGCAGGCCTTCGGGGTCGCACCGGAGGACGCCCCCTTCACCGATCCCCTCACCGGTCCCCTCACCGCTCGTACCACCCGGACTGCCCTGTGAACCCGCTGATCCTCCTCGCCCTCGGCGCCACGCTGCTGACCTGCGTACTGGCGGTCCTCGGCATCCACGCCTACGCCACGGGCCGCGCCCAGCGCGCCGCGCTCATCGAACGCCTCTCGGCGACCGGCCTGCCCGAACCCCTCGGCCGCACGCGTCGCTTCCGGGGCGTGGACCGGCGCCTGCGCAAGACCAGGCTGGGTCGCGCCATCGAGACCAAACTCGCGGTGACCGGCCTGGACCTCACCGTCGGCGAGTACTTCGTCTACATGCTGGCCACGGTCGCCGGGATCTGGCTGGTCTCGGCCTCCTTCCTGGCCCCGTTCTTCGGCCCGGTGGCCGGCCTGATCGCTCTGTGGGGGGCCAACGCCTTCCTCAACTGGCAGCGCGCCCGGCGTACCGAGCGGTTCATCAACCAGCTCCCCGACCTGGCCCGGATCCTCGCCAACGCCACCCAGGCCGGCCTGGCCCTGCGCACGGCCATCGGCATGGCGGCCGAGGAGCTGGACGCACCGGCCGGCGAGGAACTGACACGGGTGGCCGACCGGCTCGCCGTGGGGCACTCCATGGAGGATGCCCTGGGCGAGATCGAGGAACGGCTGCCCTCCCGGGAACTGGTCGTCCTCGTCTCCACCCTCGTCCTGTCCGCCCGAGCGGGCGGCGCCATCGTGGGGAGCCTGCGCAACCTGACGGTGACGCTGGAACAGCGCAAGGAAACCCGCCGTGAGGTCCGTACACAGCTGTCCCAGGTGACGGCCACCGCGTACCTGGTGCCGGTGATGGGGGTCGGCTCGCTGCTCCTGGTGGACTCGATGATGCCGGGCGCACTGGACCGCATGACGGGGTCCGTCATCGGGCAGACCGCCGTGCTGGTGGCCCTCGGGCTCTTCGCGCTCGGCTTCCTCTTCATCCGCCGCCTGTCCAAGATCGCCGTCTGAGGAGGCCGGAATGATCGCGCTGCTCCTGGCCCTCGCCGTGGCCCTGTCGGTCTTCGGTGTGTTCCACGGCATCCGGCTCTACCGCGCCGACACCAAACTGCCGAGCGACCTGATGCTGGCCCTGGAAGTCGGCGCCACCCGCACGACGGCCGTCGGCTCGCTCATCGACCGCGTCGGGATCCGCTACGCACCGCTGGTACTGCGCCTGATGGGCCCGGACCGCGTCGCGCGCAAACGCCGCCAGATCGACACGGCGGGCAACCCCTCCGGCCTGACCATCGACCGCTACGCCGCCCGCCGCGCGGTCTACGCCTTCCTGGGCGGCGTGGGGGCCTTCGCCATGCTGATCAACGGCCGGCTGATCCTCGCCCTGCTCATGGTCGCCTTCGGCCTGTTCTGGATCGAGGCCGGGCTCTGGTCGGCGATCCGGATCCGCCGCGACCACATCGAGCGGACGCTCCCGGACTTCCTGGACGTGCTGGCCGTCGTGGTGAGCGCCGGGATCGGTTTCCGGCCCGCGCTGGAACGGGTCGCGGACAAGTACGAGGGCCCCTGGTCCGACGAGATCCGGATCACCCTCCAGCAGATGACCATGGGTGTCAGCCGCCGCCAGGCCTTCGACGAGCTGCGCCGGCGCAACGACTCCGAGCAGGTGGCGCAGTTCGTCACCGCCCTGCAGCAGGGCGAGGAGCTGGGCTCCCCCATCGTGGACACGCTGATCGCCATCGCCGAGGACATGCGGCGCACGGACGCCCAGAACGCCCGCCGCCGGGCCGCCAGGGCCGTTCCGCGGGCGACCTTCGCCGTCACGACGTTCATGCTGCCCGGGACGATGATCCTGCTGATCGGCGGGTTCGTGTACGGCGCGGACGTCGACTTCGGCCTCCTGTTCGGGGGCGGCTGAGTCATGGCCACCTCACTGGACGCCACGGCGTTCGCCGCCGCCCGGGACCGGCCGTCCGCACGCCCCGCGGTGCAGCTGCCGATCGCCCTCCAGGTCAACGCCCTTCAAGCACTGTGCCGCCAGGTCTTCGCGTTCCGCCTCGTGATGATCGCCCTGGGGACTCCGCTGGTGCTGAGCCGCACCCCGCGCGGGGCGCCGACGTACCTGGTGGCCGGCGCGATCCTGCTCACCTTCATGGTCTCCTACGTCCTGTTCCGTGACTGGGAGCGCTTCGGTCCGCTGCTGCTGCGCCACCGCTGGCTGCTGGCGGTGGACTGGGCCTTCAGCGGGCTGCTGCTGTTCGCGGCGACGCCCGAGTCCCCGCTCGGCCTCGCCTCGGCGTGTACTCCGCTGCTGGCCGGGCTGGTGTACGGCTGGCGCGGCGCGGCGGTCTACGCGGGCATCCAGGCGGCGGCCGTGGCATGGGTGGCCGAGGGGCTGATGCTGTCGACGCTCTGCGTACTGGCGGGCGCGGCCGGGGCCTGCCTGCGCGACCTGCTGTTCCGCTTCGGGACCGCCGGCCAGGCCCTGCTGGAAACCCGGGCCCGCCTCGCGGTGGCCCAGGCGGTCCAGGCCGAACGGGACCACCTGGCCCGCGAGATGCACGACTCCGTATCGAAGACCCTGCACGGCCTGGACCTCGCCGCGCAGTCCCTGACGCGTACCACCGACCCGGCGGAGCTCCGCAGTCAGGCCGCCCTGGTGGCCGGCGCCGCCCGTCGCGCGGTCGCCGAGTCCCGGGAGGTACTGGCCGACCTGCGGCGGGACCTGGACGCCCCGGGGGTCTCGCTGGCCTCCCAACTCCGCGCCCGCATAGACCCCGACACCGCCGAGCTGCACGTGAGCGGCACCCTGCCGGTGCTGCCCTCCCCGGTGGTCCGTCACCTGCTGGCGGTAGCGGCCGAGGCACTGGAGAACGCCCGCCGCCACGCGGGCGCCACCCGGATCACGGTCGAGGCGACCGTCGACGACGCCGACCTGCTGCTCGTGGTCGAGGACGACGGACGCGGCCTGCCCGGCGGCGTAGACCTCCCGGCCCTCCAGGGCGCGGGCCGCTTCGGCCTGCTGGGCATGACGGAACGCGCGGCCGCGATCGGCGCCCGCATCCACATCGGCGCCCGCCCCGCCGGACGGCCGGGCACCCAGGTCCGCCTGGCCCTCCCACTGGCGGCCCTCACGGCGGGGAGGCCCGTATGACGCCGTCCGTGCTGACGCCCCCCCTGCGCGTCCTGATCGCCGACGACAACCCGGTCGTACGGGCCGGCCTGGCGGCCCTCCTGGCCACCACCAGGGACATCGAGGTGGCAGCGGATGCGGCGGACGGCCGCGAAGCCCTCCACCTGACCCGGCTCCACGCCCCCGACGTGGTCCTGCTGGACGTCCGCATGCCGGGCGTCGACGGCATCTCGGCCCTGCCCCACCTCGTACGGCTCGCACCGGTGCTGATGCTGACATACAGCCAGGAGACGGAGATCGTCCGCGAAGCCCTGCTGCTGGGCGCGGGCGGCTACCTGGTGCACGGCGAATTCACGCCGGACCACCTCGTCGCCGCCGTCCGCGACGTCCATGCGGGCCGCGCACATTTCAGCCCTACGGCGGCGAGCGCGGTACTCGCGGAACTCCGGGCCTCTTCGCATCCGCAACGAACTGTGGGACAGTCTTCGGAGCGCCTTCCCAACCACAGTGTGTTCGGGCTGAGTTCACGTGAGGAGGAGGTCATGGATCTCATCGCTTCCGGCATGAACAACCAGCAGATCGCGGCCACCTGCTTCATCAGTGAGAAGACGGTCAAGAACCACATCAACCGGATCTTCGCGAAGCTCCAGACCGCCACGCGCAGCGAGGCGATAGCCCGTTGGCTGGGAACCGCCCGTCCCGGGGTGGCTGGCCATGGGTAGACAGAGTGCGCAGTGGGTCCGTAATTGGGTCCCGGGACCCTTTGCAACTGCTGGGGTGTCGACGTACCGTCCGCGAATCGACATCGGCGCCGGCCCTGGAGAGGACCCTCATGCAGAACAACAAGCTGCTCAAGGCGATCGTCGAACGGCAGAACCGGATGAAGCGGGGCGGGGACGAGGGCCAGACGGTCTTCGAGTATCTGGGGATCATCGTGATCATTGCGCTGATCATCGCGGCGATCATCGGAACCGGCCTCGCAGCCAGCATCGCGAACGCCATCACGCAGGTCTTGGCGGACATTACAGGCTGATGATCGCGGCGGGCTCGCGTGACCGGGGGCAGGTCTTCCCCTTCTACATCGCGATGGTGGCGTGCCTGCTCTTCGCAGCACTGGCCTTCGTCGTGGTCGGGATGGCGGGGGCAACCCGTAGTGACGCGCAAGGTGCCGCCGACGCGGCGGCACTCGCGGCCGCCCGTGAGACCAGGGACCACGTGCTCGTGGGGAGAGATCTCCTCACTCTCACACCGGAGCAGTGGGGGGAAATCCTCAGGGGCATTCGCTTCGATGGCGGCGAGCCCTGCGCCAAGGCGCAGGCCTTCGCTGCCTCGAACGAGGCCACCGCAGAATGTGACTTCGACATCCCGGAGTTCACCGTCACAGTGACCACCAACGGAACGGTCGGGGAATCGGTCATCCCGGGGAGCGAGACCATGCAAGGCCACGCCACGGCGACGGCCCTGATCGAACCGCGCTGTTCCCTGCAACCGGCAGCCACCCCGTCACCTACGCCGCCTGAAGGTGGCGACGCGGTGCCGGTGCCTGTTGGTATTCAGTGCAGGGACGGGTCGGTGATCACGATGGATCCGTCGAACCCAGGGTCGTTGTCCAAGCTGGCGAGGAAACTCTTCAGCGTGCGACTGGCCGACTGACAGCGAACGAGAGACAAGGAAACGGCGTACATGGGCATTCGGCAGAAGGTGAAGGTCCGCGGGGGAGCGGCCGTTGCGGTTGCGGCGGTCTTGGCCCTTGCGCTGGCCGGGTGCGGCGGAGGCGCCGAGAAGACGAAGGAGCCGGAGAAGTCCGCCACTCCTCAGAGCCAAGAGAGTGGCTCTCCCAAGCCCGCATCCTCTGAGGCGAAGGGGTCGGCTCCTCTTGAGGTGATCGCCACGGCGCAAGGGCCGTCCGGTGTCTTGATGGAGATCAATTCGGCTGCGCGCGACCAAGACGGATACCTGACAGTCAGCGGCCTCATCAAGAACACGGGGTCCTCAACGTTCGCGCAGATGGCTACGTGGCGCGGTGACGAGAAGACTGCCAGCCCAGGGTCGATCGCCGGGGCAACTGTCGTCGACACCGCAGGCAAGAAGCGCTACTACGTGCTGCGAGACACAGAGGGCAGGTGCGCATGCACGACCGGCCTTACGACCATCAAGGTCGGCGAGAGCGTTCCCTTCTTCGCCCAATACCCCGCACCGCCGACCACCACGACCGAGATCGTGTTCGGCCTGCCGTCCTTTACCGCGGCCACCATCAAAATATCTGGGTGACCCCATGACCAAACACTGCCGCACCACCGCAGCCACAGCCGTCGCCGGTCTCGTCATCGCCGGCGCCCACTTCATCGGCGCGACCAGCGCCTACGCCGACGACGTCACGCCCTCCGTGCCTCCGGGTACGGAGGTCTCCGCCTCCCCGCCCGTGGCCATCAAGGCGGACTCTCCGGGTCTCAAGCTCCCCCAGGGCGGCACGCTCGCCCCCTCCAAGGTGCTGGACATGGTCGAAGTCGTCGAGGACCTCGGCGGTGAGGAACGCCGTCAAGAGACGAACCAGACCGTCATGATGGCCCTCCAGTCCGAGGTGATGTTTCCGGAGGACAGCGCGGTCTTCAACGCTCAGGCCTCCGCCCGTATCCAGGCCATCGCGCAGGAGATCAACTCTCAGAAGGCCACCGCCGTTCGGGTCTTCGGGTTCACCGACGACCAGGGAAGCTACGAGCACGGCAAGGAGCTCTCCAAGAAGCGCGCCGATGCCGTTCAGGCCGAGCTGGCGAAGACGGTTACCAATCCGTCCGTCCAGTTCGATGTGCGCGGCTACAGCGAGGACTACCCGATTGCCGACAACGGCACCGAGGAAGGCCGCAAGAAGAACCGCCGGGTTGAGATCACCTTCCCGCGCGGTTCGGGCCAGTAGGGCGCGCTCAAAGCGAACCGGCGGTCACCGTCGACGATGTCGACCGTGACCGCCGGAAGAGGCCGTGTGGAATCCCCGAACCCGCCCTCACCGCTTCGGATCTGCACGTGGTGATGTGCCGTGTGTTGTGCACCGTTACTTGTACGCCGTACTGAGCTGCACTGTGACAGGGGAATCGAACCCCAGCGTTGCTCTTCACGCGCCAAGGGGGTGGGCCGGAAAACCGCCGGCCCCCGGTCTGTGCTCGCCTCCGAAGCGACTACCTGCTCCACACGGCCCCGTCCTGCCGGGACCGTTCATCAGTCCAGCAGGTCGGCCTCCCAGTTCGTACGCTGGATGCGTACGTCGATCTCGCGGATCTCCCGCGCGAGCACATCGGCTTGGCCGCGCAGCTCCGCGACCGGCAGCGCGGAGAGCGTCACCAGTTCGGACCGCAGCTGCCTGCCGTAGCCCCGCTCACCGGTACCCGCCGCCGCGTCCGCCGCGGCCGTGACCACGGAGTGGCGCAGCCGCAGTACGTCCCGCCGTGCGAGCGCGTCGGTGAGGGTGCCGTCGGTACCCATGTCGATCGCCGCGTTGGTCCGGTTGATCCGCCGGATCAGGGCCTCGAGGGTGTCCAGCGCCTCACCCGCGTCCGCCAGCAGTTGAGCCGCGTCCTCGGCGGGCGGCTCGCCCTCCTGGTAGCGGGCATTGCTGACCACGCGTGCGCGTAGTTGTTCCACGCGTCGTGTCGTGTCCTTGCGTTCCGCAAGTGCCTCGGCAAGCTTCACCGGCCCCACCTCCTGTCCCTTGTCCCTGGCGTATCTCGCACCAATATAAGGATGCGAACCCGCTCGGACGCAGGCATTTCCGGTGGGCGGGGAGTCACTCCGCCAGCAGGTGGTCGGCCTTGCCGGCCTTGATGTCCCGGATCATCTGCCTCAGGGCCTCGCGGGTATCGGTGAGGTACGTGTCCTCCTGGCCGGAGAGGGCGATGTAGCTGTTGCCGTCCCCGTCCACCCCTATCCGGTAGCAGCTAGCCCCTTCGCCGCAGAAGGCGTCTTCCCAATCGATGGCAGCCATCGTTCTCCTCCTCAGAGTTCGCGGGCAAGGTTGCGGATGAGGTCCCTTGATGGGGCGGGCGGCAGGCTGAGCCGTTCCATCCAGTCCAATTGGGCGCGGTACTTGGATAGTTGCGCCGTGGTGTGCAGGAAGTCGGCGCCGTGCGTGCTGTCGATCTGGACCGTGTCGAGCTGAGCGACCGGTCCCTTCACATAGTTGACGGTCTGCCCTGCCCCGGGGAACCCCTCCGCCTCGAAGGGCAGGACGTGCAGGGTGACGTTGTCTCGCTCGGAGGCGTGGAGCAGGTGCTCCAATTGGGCCCGGGCGACCTGACGTCCGCCGAATCGCATCCGCAGCGCGGCCTCGTGCACGACGGCGATGTACTCGGGGGCCGAATCGCCCTCCAGTACTTGCTGGCGCTCCAATCGGTGGGCAAGGCGCAGGGCGACTTCTTGCTCCGGCAGGCCGGGGACGACGAACCTGAAGACGGCGAGAGCGTGATCGCTGGTTTGGAGCAGCCCTGGGATGTGCACCGAGTGTGCACACCTCATCTGGGTCGCGTGGACTTCCAACTCGGCGATGTCGAGCATCGCGGCCGACAGCGAGCCTCGATAGCGCTCCCACCAACCACGTTTCTGCGGGAGCGCCATGGCGACCAGCGCGTCGATGTACTGCTCGTCCGCGCAGTCGCAGTGGCAGGCCAATGACCGGAGTCGTTCCTCGCTGATGGCCCGGTTGCCCTGCTCGATCGCCGAAATCTTGGAACGGTCGAGGCCGAGAAGGCCGGCGGCGGATTCGGCGGACACATCTGCAGCCAGCCTCATCCTGCGCAGCTCGTAGCCCAGTCGCTTCTGCCGTTCGGTCGGTGAGGTCCTTGGTGGCATGGGTGCAGTGTGCCGTGTGACCCGACTCAGTATCCACGGGGGGACCAATCTCCGTAGATAGGTGGCCAATAGTCCACCTGGATCGCTACAGTTCGTAATGCGCCGCTCACACAAGGGAGTTGGAAGTGCATCGCCGCGGCATGCGCAGACGCGTAGGCGCACGTGTTGCGGCGACAAGCCACTGCTCCCACCGCGAGAGCCACCCCACGTCACGTCATCCACATGTCACGGCAAAGGGAGTCCGTCATGCTCAGCCCCCTCACCCCGCCCGCCCCCAGTCACTTCGCCGCCTGTCCGGGGGCTCCGCCCGTACCGGACGCGGCCGAGCCTCCGTACCCCGACGGGTTGGCGTGCAGCCTGACCGTGCCCGGGGAGCCGTACAGCGCCCAGATCGCGCGCAGTGCCGTACGGTCCGTCCTGCACGCCCACCGGCTCGACCGGGTCATCCCCGCCGCGGTCCAGGTGGTCGGTGAACTCATCGCCACCTCCTGGTACTTGGACCCGGGCCGGAGCCTGTACCTCGCCCTCCGCCACCGCGAGTCCGCGCTCCGCGTCACCGTCTACGACGGGCACGTCACCCACACCCACCCCCGCCTCGCCGCCCACTGCGAGGCCCGCCGACGGGCCGCGCTGCGCGTGATGTCCGCCGTGGTCCGGGACTGCGGCGGGGCGTGGGGGTTCGGGGAGTCCAGGGAGCCCGGTGGCGGTACGCGGACCTGGGCGAGTCTGCCGGTGGCGGGGGCCGCCGGGTACCTGGCCGGGTCAGTGGCCTCGACGGAGTGAGACCCGCAGGTTGTTGTTGTCGTCGCGGGCGAGGAAGAGGCCACCGCCGCCCACGCCGGTCAGGAGCGGGATGTCCACGCCCGCGCCCAGCACCTTCGGGTCGCCGGAAGCGGAGTTGAGGTCGACCTGGGCGACGACCGCTTCGGAGGCCGGGGCCTCGGCGTTGTCGACCACTCCGTAGGCCGCCCCGTCGTCGCGGATCGAGGCGAGCGTGATCGTCTTGCGGTTGCCGTCGCCCCCCACGCAGATCCCCTGCTTCCGCTCCAGGTCGAAAGCGACCGGGCCGGCCGCGAGGTAGCGGCCCGAGGGGGAAGCGATGGTCGGGTGCTCGGGGGACTGGTCGAGGATGGTGGGGGTCTCCTCGTACGCGCACTCCATGCGGGCCAGGAGCGCGCCGGTCCGGACGTCGTGCACCGACCACGTGGGAGGACGGTTCGCCCCGTCCTTTCCTCCGTTGTCCCACGAGGCGAGGAGGCGGCCGGACGCCACCCCGTAGGCCCTGCCGTTCCAGTATTCGTGGAAGGAGGTCTTCGGCTGGACCCCGTCGGGGCGGACCGTGTCGCTGAACCAGCGACCGGGAACGCCGAAGCCGTACCCGAGGCCCATCGAGACCAGGGGGCCGTCGGGGCTCACCGCCATCACGCGGCTCCTTTGGCAGAGGGTGGCCCGAGTGCACTGGGGCAGGAGCTCGTTCGGGTCCTTGTACGGGGTGACGGAACCGGTGGTCACGTCCACGACGGCCGCGGAGCGCGGGTACGGTCCGCGCTCCCCGTACGCGACGAGCAGCCGCCCGCCTTCCGCGCTGACCTGGACCTGGCGCGGTGACCCCGACACCGGGACGTCCACCTCCCGCAGCGGCTTGACCCCCGTGCCCGAGGCGTCGGCGGGGAACACCGCCAGCCGCACCACCTCGGTGCCCTCGTGCAGTGCGTCCTTGCCGCTCATCCCGTGGGCGTACGCGACGACGTAGCCGCGGCCGTCCAGCTCGACGTCCCTCAGGTCGGGGATCTCCGCCTGCTCGTCGGACGAGGTGCCCCCCTCGGTGGCTCCGACAGGTGTCGGGGCCTTCCACGGGGCGGAGCTCCAGCCGACCTTCCCGTCGGCGGCCTTGGCCTGCACGGTGTACCCCTCGGCGGACGCGTACAGCAGCGCGACCCGATCGCTGTGGGGTACGGATGTCACCGGCAGGGTGCCCACCGATTCGGGCACCCAACCGAGGGTCTCGTCCCAGCCCTTGGACCCGTCGTACTGCGGCGGCACGCTCAGCTTGACCGTCGGCTTGGCCCCTTCGGTCTCGCCGAAGGCGCCGGTCGCGCCTTTGCCGTCCGTGGCATCCGTAGCGCCGGTGCCGCCCGAGCCGCCGCAACCGGCCGCCAAGGTGGCCGACAGGACGACGCCGGCCAGTGCTTTCCCCGTTCGCATGTTCCCCCGCTTTTGCCTTTGTTGATCAATGCCGGGCGAGGTTAACAGCGGCCACGGACGGAGGAGTGCGTTTCCGGACACCAGGCCGGACCGCCGTCAGCCGGGCCGGCGGGCGGAGTTCAGGCGGGCCGCCTGACGGGTCAGATGATCGCGTTCCGCGAGGTTGGGGGCCTGGTGGGCCGCCTCGGCGTACAGACGGGCCGCCGTGGTCAGGTCGCCGTCGCGCTCGTGGAGGTACGCGGCCACAGCCGTGTGGCGGGGCAGCGACGCGTCCAGCACCGCGAGCGCCGCCAGGCCCGCACGCGGTCCGTCGGCCTCGCCGACGGCCACCGCGCGGTTGAGCCGTACGACCGGGCTGTCGGTCAGGCGCACGAGCTCGTCGTACCACTCCACGATCTGCACCCAGTCGGTCTCCCCGGCGGTGGGCGCGTCGGCGTGCAGGGCCGCGATGGCCGCCTGGGCCTGGAACTCGCCCAGCCGGTCGCGGGCCAGCGCCGGGTGCAGGATGGCGATCCCCTCGGCGATCAGGGCCGTGTCCCAGCGGCCGCGGTCCTGTTCGGCGAGCGGGATCAGGCTGCCGTCAGGAGCGGTCCGGGTGGCCCGCCGGGCATGGTGGAGCAGCATGAGGGCGAGCAGTCCCGCGACCTCGGGGTGGTCGATCGAGCCCGCGAGCCCGCGGGTCAGCCGGATGGCCTCGGCGGCGAGGTCCACGTCGCCGGAGTAGCCCTCGTTGAAGACCAGGTAGAGGACGCGCAGCACGGTGGCGACATCGCCGGGCCGGTCGAACCGTACGTCGGAGACGGTGCGTTTGGCCCGGCTGATGCGCTGCGCCATGGTCGCCTCGGGGACGAGATACGCCCCGGCGATCTGCCGCGTCGTCAGCCCGCCGACCGCCCGCAGGGTCAGCGCGACGGCGGAGGAGGGGCTCAGCGAGGGGTGGGCGCACAGGAAGTACAGCTGGAGCGTGTCGTCCACCGCGGGCGCGGGGCCGGGACCCGGCTCCTCGTCCACCCGGTCCTCGCGCCGCCGACGGGCGGTGTCCGACCGGGCAGCGTCGAGGAACCGGCGCCAGGCCACCGTGACCAGCCAGGCCTTCGGATCCTTCGGAGGGTCGGCCGGCCAGACGCGGACCGCCTCGAGAAGTGCGTCCTGTACGGCGTCCTCGGCCGCCGCGAAGTCTGCTCCGCGGCGGACGAGGATCCCGAGCACGCCCGGTGTGAGACCCCGGAGCAGGGCCCCGTCCATCGGGGTGCTCACTCGGTGATGGTGGGCGGCGCGGCCAGGAACGGGCGCAGCTCCAGCCACTCGTGGATCGGCTTCCCGCCCGCCCCGGGGGCGGCCGACAGCTCCCCGGCCAGCTCGAGGGCGCGGTCGTAACTGTCCACGTCGATCACCATCCAGCCGGCGATCAGGTCCTTCGTCTCCGCGAAGGGGCCGTCGGTGACCGGCGGGCGGCCCTCGCCGTCGTAGCGGACGAAGGTTCCCTCGGGGGCGAGCGCCTGCGCGTCGACGAACTCTCCGGTGCCCTCCAGCCGGGCCGCGAAGTCGTGCATGTACTGGATGTGGGCCGTGATCTCGTCCGGCGTCCACTTGTCCATGCACACGTCGTTGGCCGGAGCCGGGGCGCCGCGGTAGTGCTTGAGAAGCAGGTACTTGGCCATGATGCTCTCCTCGGTGCTGGGCGGCCCATTGTGGCCGCCTTCATCGAGGAGACGGAGCCGGTCACGGGTTCTCGACATCGATCGACGGGGATTGCGGAATTTCTTTTCGGCGGGGCGGCGGGGCGGCGGAGTGGTGCGGCGGCAGGGCGGCTGGGCGGCGGTCCCGGGGCGGAAACGACTCCGGTGCGCACCGGGGCTCGGGGGGCCTCGATGCGCACCGAAGGGTTGGGGGTGGGGTCCGGGCCCGTCAGGACCGGTCCCCATCGTCGGGTCAGGTCCCGGCAGGTCCCGTCAGGTCGGGTCCCGCCAGGTCCGGTCCCCGGTCAGCAGGTGGGGATGCGGTTCAGGTTCTCGGCGTAGCGGGCGGCGATCCAGCCGCGGCCGTCGGCGAGCTTGTACCAGAGCGAGTTGCCCTCGACCGTGGTGCCGTTGGTCTTGCACATCACCTGGACCTCGGTGCCGTGCTTGATCACGCCGGTCTTCCCGTAGTGGGTGCCGGGGCCGGTGCGGACGTGCAGCTTGTGGCTGACGATGCGGGCCGTCGGCTTGCCGGGCTTGGTGCCCTTGCCGCCGTGCTCCTTACCGCCATGGTCCTTGCCGCCGTGGTCCTTGCCGCACTTGCAGTTGCCGGGCTTGCCCTGGTCACCCTTCGGGCCCTGGTTGCCCTTCGGCCCGCCGGGTCCGCGGTCGCCCTTCACGCCCTTGTCACCCTTGTCGCCCTTGTCGCCCTTGGGCCCGCCGGTTCCCCGGTCGCCCTTGACGCCCCTGTCGCCCTTGTCGCCCTTGGGTCCGCCGGGTCCGCGCGATCCGGTCGGTCCGGCCGGGCCGGTGTTGCCCGTGTCGCCGCGGTCGCCCTTCTCGCCCTGCGGGCCGCCGGCCGGACCGGTGTCGCCCTTCGGGCCCTGCGGTCCGCCCGGTCCGGGAACCCCGGCCGGCCCCACCGATCCGGTGTTGCCCGTGTCGCCCTTGGGCCCGGCCTCGCCGGTATCGCCCTTCGGGCCTCCCGCAGGGCCCGTCTCGCCCCTCGGCCCGGGTGCCCCGGTGTCGCCCTTCGGGCCCTGCGGGCCTCCGGACGGCCCCTGGGGCCCGGTGTCACCCTTCGAGCCCTTCGGACCCCTGGGGCCCTGGGGCCCCTTCGGCCCGTGGTCGCCCTTCTCGCCGCGCTCGCCCTTCTCGCCGCGGTCACCCATGTGCCCGCGGTCGCCCTTCTCGCCCCGCTCGCCCTGGTCGCCCTTGGGCCCGGGGCGGCCCGGCTTGCCGTGGTGGCCGGGCTTGCCCTCGTGCCCCTGCTGGCCGTCGTGGCCGTCGTCGCCCCGGTCGCCCTTCGGGCCCGACACGGGGGTGGAGACCGCGTACGGGGCGGAGGAGCCCTGACCGGCCGACCACTCGCCACCGTCGAGCGTCGTGCCCTCGGGGGCATTCGCGTCCACCCGTACGAGTACGCCCAGCCGGGTGTCGCTCTGCGCCGGGAAGGAGAAGCCCGCGCGGGTCCCCGCGTCGCAGGTCAGCTGCCGCGCGTCGCCGGAACGCGTACAGGGGGCACCCGCACGGTCGCCGTTCCAGTAGAACCGGGCCTCGGGGAAGGTCGTCCGCTCCGGCGCCGTGATCCGGAAGCTGCTGCTGAGCGCCGGATCGCCACCGGTCTCCGCCACGATCACCACGCGGCCGGTCTTTCCCGCGGCGATGGAGGGGACGTACGGCTGGGAGAACCGGATGTGCGGCGAGCCGGCGGCGAAAGCCGGCGCGACCGGCAGCAGGCAGGTCGCGGTGACGGCCGCGACAACCAGGGCGGCCGACGTGCAGCGGGAAGCAGACAAGGGTGTTTCCTCCGCGAGGAAAGGCGACGGAACCGGTGCGACCGCCGAATGCGGTCTCCCGGTGGACAAAAAGCCCAACGCCAGTTAAAAGCTGACAATGCGACCCGGCTGCGCGCAACGCGCAACCGATCACTCGGCAGCCGCGTAAATCCCTCCCCCGGCCCCTTTGTCGGCAGCTCCGCGGGGCCCTGCGCCGGTCCTTTGCCGCGCCTGCGCCGACCTCTCCGACCGGCCCCGGCGTCGATCGCTTCGCCCGGTCCCTTCGCCGACCCCTGCGTCGATCCCGCCGCCCGGCCCCTGCGCCAGCCCCTGGGTCGACCCTCTCCGCCCGGTCCCTGCGCCGGTCCCTTCGCCCGGTCCCTACGCCCAGTCCCCTCCCGCCGGTCCCTCAGCCGACCGCTCGGCCCGCCCCCGCGCCCGCCCGGACCAGGACGTACGCCGCCTCGCGCGCCCGTACGGCCGCCCCCGGGCCCGGCTCCAGGGCCGCGACCACCGTCGCGCCCTCGACCAGCAGCAGGAGCTGCTCCGCCAGATCCTCCCGGCCCGGACCGGCGATTTCGGCCAGCAGCGCCCGTAGCTCCGCCTTGTGCCGGCGTACGGCGTCCAGCACCCCGGCGGGGCCCGTGCCCAGCTCCCCGTACGCGTTCAAGAACGCGCAGCCGCGGAAGTCCGGCTCGCAGAACCACTCGGCCAGCCAGTCGAAGACGGCTCCGACGGGGTCGGCCCGCCCCGCGACCGCTGCGCGCAGGCTCGCCGTCCAGCGGCGGTCGCGCCGTTCCAGGTAGGCGGTGACCAGGGATTCCTTGGCCGGGTAGAGGCGGTAGAGCCGCTTGAGCGGGATGCCCGACTCCGCGCGGATGCGGTCCATGCCCACGGCCTGGATGCCGTCGGCGTAGAACAGCGACTCGGCGGCGTCCAGCAGGCGCGTGCGGGCCTCTACGTCGTTCATCGGGGCGGCGGGCATGAAAGCAGCGTAGACCAGAAACGCTTGCGCCGAGAACGCTCGTTCTCTAGGCTCGCTCCCATCGAGAACGCCCGTTCTCCCCCACCTGTCACCCGACCCGGTCGAGAGGCGCATCCCATGACTGCCAATGTCGCTGCCAACGCCACTGCCACCGATTCCGTGCGACCGCCCCTGCCGCCCTTCACCGAGGAGTCCGCCCGCGCCAAGGTGCAGGCCGCCGAGGACGCCTGGAACAGCCGCGACGCCGAACGCGTCGCCCTCGCCTACACCGAGGACTCCGCCTGGCGGAACCGCGACCGCTTCCTGAACGGCCGCGCCGAGATCCGCGCCTTCCTCGCCGACAAATGGCAGCGCGAGCTGGAGTACCGGCTGCGCAAAGAACTGTGGGCCTACACAGGCAACCGCATCTCGGTGCGCTTCGAGTACGAGTGGCACGACGCGAGCGGCCAGTGGTGGCGCAGCCACGGCAACGAACAGTGGGAGTTCGACGCCGCGGGCCTGATGCGCCGCCGCGAGGCCAGCATCAACGACATCCCGATCGATGAGTCGGACCGGCGCCTGCGACCCTAGGCCGCACGGGTCGTCAGGGAGCCTTCACGCACTTGAAGGCGCAGATTGACGGGGTGGCGTAACCGGTCCTCCAGGCTGCTCGCGTCGAGCGTGGGCAGCCGTCTACGGAGTGGATCCGCGGTCGGTGCGGTCGGTGCGGGCCGGGGTGGCGGGGTCGTGGGTCATCAGGTCTCCCGGCTGGCACCGGAGGACCTCGCAGATCCTCGACAGGGTCGAGAAGCGGATGGCCTTGGCCCGATCGTTCTTGAGTACGGACAGGTTGGCGACGGTGATGCCCACCTGCGCGGACAGCTCGGTCAGTGTCATGCCGCGCTCGGCGAGAAGCCGGTCCAGGTGGATCCGGATCGCATGGCGTTCCTCTTCGGGCATCAGATGGTGCCTTCGAGGTCCTCTCGCATGCGCACGCCCTCCCGCATGATCCTCCCCATGATCACTGCGGCGAGGCCGGCGAGGACGAGCACCAGCGGCCCGGAGAGGGTCGGCCCGGAACCCACCATCGGCGCCATGCTCCCGACGAGCCAGGATTGAGACCAGCCCACGACGAGGCCGGTCAGCAGCGTGCCCGAGGTGACGAACCAGCCGAGAACGGAGAGTCGCCGCGACACCGGATCGGTGAACGGCCCCTGCAGCAGCACGCCTTTCAGCAGCCGGGAGAAGAGAAACAGTGCGAGGGCGCCGAAAAGCAGCCAGGGCAGCTCGCCCCCGAGGTCGGCGGCGCGCTGCCCCACGGAGGGGCTGTCCTGGCACAGGCGCGTGGCACTGCTGGACGCCTTCACCCCGTCACCGATCGGCAGATCGTGCTCCAGCGAGCTGTTTGCCCAGAAGCCCGTCTGTACGCAGACCGCCCCGTCGTCGAGCATGTGCGTAGCCCCCGTGCCGATGAAGGCGAGCCCGCAGAGCATCGCCAGCGCAAGGGTCGCCGAGGCCAGCGTCCTCGTGAGTCTCATGTTCACCACATTGCTCCTATCGATTTTCGATATGCTCAAGATAGGGGAACATATCGATATTCGACAAGTCCGCGACTGCTGATGAGACCGGCCCAGCCGACCGGAAGGCCAGTTGGTCGCAGTCGAGACGCCCTGCACGAGGCCGACCACCCGCCCCGGTCGGGCAGCTGTGCCGCCCGACGCGACCCGGCCGGTGCGGGCCGGACGACAGTAGGCTGGCAGGGATTCCGAGGAGGCAATGTGACCGAGCGCAAACCGCCTGGTGTCAGCTTCGAATCCTTCGTGGACCGCCAGATCAGACAGGCCGACGAACGCGGCGAGTTCGCGGAACTCCCCGGCTTCGGCAAACCGCTCGCCTCGCTCGACGCCCCGTACGACGAGCTGTGGTGGATCAAGGGCAAACTGCACCGCGAGGGCTTCGCTGTCCTCCCGCCGGCCCTCGCCCTCCGCAAGGAGGCGGAGGACGCCCGCGAGGCACTCAAGGCGGCCCGCACCGAACGCCGGGCCCGCGACCTCCTCACCGAAATCAACGACAAGATCCGCAAGGCCCTGCGCATGCCCCCGCCCGGACCCCCGCTGAACCTCCGGGAGTTCGACGTCGAAGCCGAACTCACCCACTGGCGCGAGTCCCGGAACCCCGGCTGACCCTCAGCCCAGGGAGCGCGGCGCCTCGTGGACGGGGAGGCGGTCGGAGGTGACCTCCAGCATGCGGTCGTACGCGGCCGGGGCCTCCGGGCATTCGACGGTGGCCGCCGCGAGGTCGGCGCGGGCGGGGAGCGCCGTCGATTGCGACGCCGGCCCCGGTTTTGCTCGCCTCCCGTGTCAGTGGCCGGCCGCCCCCAGGGCGGTCAAGGTCTCCGTGACGCGGTCCGCCTGGTGGGTGGTGCCGTGGAGGTTCGGGTGTAGGACGGTGCAGGCTTCGCCGCGGGCCGGGATGGAGCGGCAGAGCTCGGAGGGTGGGTCGCTCTGGGCGCCCGGGCCGGTGAGGTTGTCCTTGATCCCGTACATCCAGCGCTGCTCGCCGCTCGCGCACACTCCGTGCCCGGTGCTGGATGAGTACGTGTCCACGAACGCCGCGCCGGCCCGCCGGGCCTGGTCCCGCAAGAGGGTGTTGACCCGGCGCTCCAGGGTGTCGAGCCAGGGCATGTCGCCCTTGGCGACGGTTCCGAGCTGGTGCCAGGACCCCCAGGCGCAGCCCGCGGCCCCGTCCACGACGGCCGGATATCCGACGACCGCCACCCCGGCGCGCGGAGCGCGCGTGCGGATCTCCTTCAGCAGGGCCGCGAAGTCGGCCTCCAGTGCGGTGAACCGGGCGTCGAGCCCGGCGGCGCCGCTGCCCCGGGCGTAGTGATCGGCGCACGGGGTGCCCGTACCGAAAGAGGCCAGGCCACGCTTGACGCAGGTCTCGACGATCTCGGAGAAACCCACGGAGTTGCCGCCGGCGCCGACCGTGACGAGATCGGCGGTCGCCGTAACGGCCCTGATCTGCGGAGGCTTGGCGGTCCAGCCCCCCGGTGGTGGCACGGACGGTGGCCCCTTCAGCTCGGACTGCGGGCCCAGCAGCCCCGCTCTGACCTCGGCGGCGGAGCAGGTGACATCGGTGAGGTGCAACTTCAGCCGCCGGGCGGCCTGGTGGGGGTAGTCCTGCTCGGAGCGGCCGCACCCGTCGGTGTTCCAGGGACGCACGAAGGAGCCGGCGCTGTACGAGTCCCCGAGGGCCACGTAGGACAGAGGGGCGGCAGCCTGGGCGTGGGTCTGGGGGGCGAGCGCGGCGGTGAGGACGGCTGTCGCGGCGGCGGTGGCGAGGGCGAAACGCATCATGGCGGTGCCTTTGGCTCGGGCGCCGCGGCCCTTCCACAGCGCACATCACCAAAAGTAGCCGCCTTGACTACGGAGAGTAATGATTCATGGTCCGGGTTCGCTTGATCGAGTGAACGGGCGTCCCGGCCGCTGCGCCTACGGGCGCTGGTGGGCCTGGACGATCAGGTCCGTCGCGACCTCCAGGGCGGCCTGGCGGGTCTCCTCCGGGTCCCCGTCCACGTGCTGGAGGAACATCATTCCCGCGTGCAAGGTGAACAAGGCGCTCACGCACCGGACCTGGTCGGTCAGCGGGGCGTCCTCCTGGCCCGTGCGGAGCAGCTCCACCAGGGCGAAGAGGCGCTTCTTCACCGTCTCGCCGATGCTGAGCTCCCGCAGCGAGGCCTGGTTCTCCTGCATGAAGCGGTACAGCGAGGCGCCGCCCGCCATCGCCTCGCTGTAGCGGCGCAGGACCTCCCGCTTCATCTCCAGCGAGCGCGGCTCCCCCTCCGCCCACTGGATCAGCTCGTCGATGGGCCGGGTCAGGTCCTCGAACAGGCTGATGATGATGTCTTCCTTGGTCTTGAAGTGGTAGTACAGCGCCGCCTTCGTGACCTCCAGCCGCTCTGCGATCTCGCGCAGCGACGTCTTCTCGTACCCCTGTTCGGCGAAGAGTTCCAGTGCGACGTCCTGGATGCGCTGCCGCGTATTGCCGCGGCGCTGCTGCGGACTGCTGCTGGACATGACGCTCCTATTTGCTTACTTGACGCCCGGCTAGTTACGGGTCTACCTTCCCCAGTGTAGTGAACTAGCCGGTCGGCAAGTAAGTCCCACGGCCGGTGCGTATGCGCCAGGGGAGTGGAACATGGTGAAGAAGACGAAGAACACGGACACCTCGGGGGAGGTGAAGCCGCGCAGCGTGCGGGTCGTCCTGATGGCCCTCATGATCGCGATGCTGCTGGCCATGCTCGACAACATGATCATCGGCACGGCCATGCCCACGATCGTCGGCGAGCTCGGCGGCCTGGAACACCTCTCCTGGGTGGTCACCGCGTACACGCTGGCCACCGCCGCCTCCACCCCCATCTGGGGCAAGATCGGCGACATGTACGGGCGGAAGGGCTCCTTCCTCGTCTCCATCGTCATCTTCCTGATCGGCTCCGCACTCAGCGGCATGGCCCAGGACATGGGCCAGCTCATCGGCTTCCGCGCGATCCAGGGCCTCGGTGCGGGCGGTCTGATGGTCGGCGTCATGGCGATCATCGGCGACCTGATCCCGCCCCGCGAGCGCGGCAAGTACCAGGGCATGATGGCCGGCGTGATGGCCCTCGCCATGATCGGCGGACCGCTGGTCGGCGGCACCATCACCGACCACATGGGCTGGCGCTGGTCCTTCTACATCAACCTCCCCCTCGGCGCCGTGGCCCTCGCCATGGTCACCGCGGTCCTGCACCTCCCGAAGAAGGATCAAGGGGAACGCCCCAAGATCGACTACCTCGGCGCGGCACTGCTGACCACCGCGATCACCTCCACCGTCCTCCTCACCACCTGGGGCGGCACCGAGTACGCCTGGGGCTCCGTCGAGATCATCGGCCTGATCGCCGTCGCCGTCGTCTCCCTCGCGGGCTTCCTCTACGCCGAGACGAAGGCCGCCGAGCCGGTCATGCCGCTGCACATCTTCCGCAGCCGCAACTTCACCCTCATGTCCGTGATCGGCTTCCTGGTCGGCTTCGCGATGTTCGGCGGCGTGCTCTACCTGCCGCTCTTCCAGCAGTCGGTCCAGGGCGCCTCGGCCACCAACTCCGGCCTGCTGCTCCTGCCGATGCTGCTCTCGATGATGGTCGTCTCGCTGATCGCGGGCCGGATCACCACCAGCAGCGGCAAGTACAAGATCTTCCCGATCCTCGGCGGCGGGCTCATGGTCGTCGGGCTCTTCCTGCTCGCCACCATGGACACCGGCACCAGCCGCCTGATGTCCGGCGTGTACATGGCCGTCCTCGGCGCCGGACTCGGCTTCCTGATGCAGATCACGATGCTGGTCGCGCAGAACAGCGTCGACATGAAGGACATGGGCGTCGCGTCCTCCTCCGCGACCCTGTTCCGTACGCTCGGCGGCTCCTTCGGCGTGGCCCTGATGGGCTCCCTCTTCACCGGCCAGGTCACCAGCACCATGACCGACCGGCTCGGCCCCGAGGCCGCGGTCAAGGCCGGCTCGGCGCAGCTGGACGCGGCGAGCCTCGCGAAGCTTCCGGAGGTCGTACGGGAGGCGTACCAGCACGCGGTGGCTGCCGGGACGCACTCCGCGTTCCTGCTCGGAGCGGGTATCGCCGTACTGGGCTTCGTGGCCGCCTGGTTCGTGAAGGAGGTTCCGCTGCGCGGGGCGGGTGCCTCCGGCGGTGGGGCGGGGAAGGAAGCTTCGGCTCCGGAGCCCGTTGTGGTCGCTCACTGACCTGGAGCGGGTGGGCTGCGCGTACGCGCGCTGGCGAATGACGGGCCCGGCCCGGTGGATCTGCGGATCCATCGGGCCGGGCCCGCTGCGTGTGCGTGTCCGGGCGGCCCCCGGACCCCGCCGCGGCCCCGGCCGCGTGCCGGGCCCGCTGCGCGGAGCCTTCCCCCACCCCGCCCCGCCCCTTCCCGAAACCGGGGTCTGCCCGGGCCCGCGCCTCAAGCGCCGGCGGGGCTGGGGGTTGCGGGTCTCCGCCCCGTACCCCGCGCCTCAAACGCCGGCGAGGCTGGATATGCCCGTTACCTCGAAGACGTCGCCGGTCTTGGCCTGGGCGTAGCCTCGCCGTCGCGCTTCAGCGTGGGTGAGTGCCTCCGTCACCCAACCCCACGCGCCCTCGGTGTCGTTGTTCGTGGTCACCTTCAGCCGCCGCTCGACCTCGGCCTTGTTCTTCACCGGGTGGTCGAAGGTGAGGGAGGGCGGCTGGCCCACGCCCACGGTCGTGTTGCCCGCCGGAAGCACCGTCGCCCAACTGGAGAGGGGGTCTTGGGATCGGCCGTCCGGTATGAGGCCGGTCCGATCGCCCCCGGTTTCAGTCGGGACGGAATCGGGACGATGGAGGATCAAAGTCCTACAACCAGGAATTTATGGTCCATTCGGCTGGAACCTCGTATCCCCGACTGACGTCCTGATCATTGCGAGCTCACACGGCGGATGTCGACAAGGGGAGTTGAGACAGCACATGGGGTTCATGGCGCGCACGCAGATGCGGGGCACGAAGACGCGGATCGCCGTAGCCGGGGCGGTGGCGGCGGTGGCCGCGACGGCGTGGGGGGTGACGGTGCTCGCCGACCCGGGTCACGACATCAACCGTCAGAACGTCTCCCGGCAGTCGGACGACCCCGCGAAGGGAGGCGACGGCGAGCCGCAGGCGCCCGGGATGCCGGGCGGCCAAGTCCCGGACGGCATAGCCCACGCGTCGGAGAGCGGCGGCAACGCGGTCAACATCACCGTCGACGACGGACCCGACCCCAAGTGGACCCCGAAAGTGCTCGAGGTGCTGAAGAGGCATGAGGTGAAGGCGGTCTTCTGCATGATCGGACCGCAGGCCAAGGACCACCCCGACCTGGTCAAGAAGGTCGTCGCCGACGGCCACCGGCTCTGCGACCACACCATGGACCACAACACCGGGATGGACAAGAAGCCCCTCGCCTACCAGCAGCAGCAGATCCTCGACGCGAAGAAGCTGATCGAGGACGCGGCGGGCGGCGGGGCCAAGGTGGAGTACTACCGGGCCCCCGGCGGCGCGTTCACCCCCGAGAGCCGGGCCCTGGTCGCCGCCGACGGCATGCGCCCGCTCGGCTGGAACATCGACACCAAGGACTTCAGCAAGCCGGGGGTGGCCGCGATCGTGGGCGCGGTCAAGGCCGAGATCGGCAACGGCCCGACCATCCTCTTCCACGACGGCGGCGGCGACCGCACCCAGAGCGTCGAAGCCCTCGACCAGGTCCTGGACTGGCTGAAGGAGCAGGGCCGGCCCACCGGTTTCCCGGTGGTCACCGGCCCCAGCGCCTGACGTGCCGTCCGGCGGCGACGGGTACGCGCCGGCCCCGGCGCCGCCCGATCCCGTACGGGTGAAAGCGCGCCCGGCGTCGTTCCGGCCCGCCGGAGGGTCCCGTTGGTCCGGGCATGAAGCGCACCCGTACCACCGCCCTCGTCCTCGCCGCCGCCGCGGCGGCCCTCGCCCCCGTCCTCTCGGGCGCGGCCACCGCCGCGGAAGGCACGGCGTACCTCCAGGACCCGAGCGGAGGGGAGAAGGCGATGAAGTCGATGTGGACCAAGGACGACATGCACAAGGTGGAGGCGCAGTTCCGCTTCCACCCCGGCATCCAGTACAAGACGATCACCCGCCCCGGACCGAAGGGCGCGGAGTCCTACGAGCGCCAGATCCCGGACGCCAAGACCCTGGCCTGGCAGCCCGGTTACGAGTTCGCGTGGTCGGTGGCGGATTCGCAGGGCGTCAAGAAGGTGCTGACGACCAAGGACGGCAAGCAGCTGATCGTCGTGCACGCCGTACTGCGCGACTCCCGCCGCGCCGAAGTGGCGAAGGTGCACCAGGAGCTCAAGAACCAGCCCGCGACGGCGCGCGCCAAGGTCCCCGGGGGCAAGCGCATCGCGTGCGACACAGGGAAGTACACGGTGGAATGGTCGGTCACCCGCACCGGCTACGGCACCCTCACCGGCTCCCTGGCCTGGGACTCCAGCTGCGAGCAGCACCGCACGGCGTTCACCCCGGAGAACCAGGGCGCCAGCTAGGGCTGTGTCACGTGGCGATGCCCACCCCGGACGTCGACGGCATGGCCGGACCGTGTGGCGGCCGCGTCCGGTTCATCGGGGTCCGAGTCGTCCGTCCGGCCGCATGGCGTGGTGCGTCGCATCGCGTGCCCGGAGGAGGTGGGCCGGCCGCCTCGCGCGCCTTGTGGGCGCTCGCGGGCGACTGGGCCGCGGCCTTGGATCAAGAGCCGTACCAGCCATGATGCCGCAAGGGGTGGGGGTGCGGCATGGGGCGAAGGTCCCTTTTCGGCAGGGGCGTTCGGGGGCTTTTCCGTCCGTGCGACCAGGTGCTCGTGCGCGTGCTGTCGCACGTCAGCCCTTCTTGGCCTCGTTCGCCTTGGCGGCGATCTCCTCGAGGACGGCCTTCGGGTCGCCGGCGGGGTCCACGGCGCGCCCGATGTTGCGCTTGATGGTGTCGCTGATCGTCATCCACGACGGGTCGTCGACCGGGTAGAGCTGCGCGCTGCGCAGGGCGGTGAGGAACTGCTGGTCGTTCTCGTCCATGCCCGAGGAGCCGGCCATGGTGCGGGAGGCCGAGACGGTGGACGGCAGCAGGTGGTAGCGGCCGGCGAAGTCCGACAGGTTCTTGTCCCGGTAGACGAAGTCCAGGAACTTGCCGATCTCCTCGCGGTGGCCGTTCTGCTTGAAGGCCATCATCCAGTCGGCCACGCCCACGTTCGGCGGGAGCTCTCCTGAGCCCAGCATGTCCGAGACGGGCATCGTGACGGCGCCGACCGTGATCCCCTTGGAACGCGCCTCGTGGGCGAGCGAGGGGTAGCCGTTGAGCATGCCGACCTCGCCGCGCGCGAACGCGGCGAAGGCGTCGGCGCGGTTGAGCTGGGACGGGGGCGTGGGGCCGAGCAGCCCGGGTACGACCAGGTTGGCCTTGATCCACCTGAAGGTCTCGATGTTCTGCTCGGAGGCCAGGCTGTAGTTGCCGCTGTTGTCGGCGTAGCCGCCGCCGTTGCTGAGCTCCCAGATCATCGCCTCGGCGTGCGCCTCCTCCGGGCCCAGGGGCATGGCGTACGGGAACTTCACGCCCTTCTCCTTGAGCGCCTTGGCGGCGGACTTCAGGTCCTGCCAGGTCTTGGGCTGCCACCCGTTCTTGGCGTCCTTGCCGATGACCCCGGCGTCGGTCAGCAGCTTCTCGTTGTAGAAGAGGAGGCGGCTGCTCGCCACGAAGGGCAGGCCGTAGAGGGTGTTGCGGACGGATCCGGCGTCGGCGAGGGGCTGGAGGAAGTTCGCCTCCGCGCTGACCGAGAGGAGCTCGGGCGCGGAATAGAGCTTGCCCTGTGCCGCGAAGTCCGAGTAGCTGCCCATGAGGGCCATGTCCGGGGCGTCGCCGGCCTTGACCATGCGGGAGACTTCACTGTCGATGTCGGCCCACGGCAGTAGCTGGACCTCGACCTTGATGCCGGGGTTCGAGGCGGTGAACTCGGCCGTCATCTTGTCCCAGAAAGCCTTGGAACTGGTGGCCGGGCTGTCGCCGTATTCGGCGGCGACGAGGCGGATGGTGCCGCTGTCATCAGCGTTTCCGCCGGAGCTGCCGCAGCCCGCCAGCGGTATCAGCAGACCGAGCGCGACCGTGGTGGCGGCCGCCCCGAAGTTTCTTCGTCGCACGGGTGTATTCCCCTGATTTTCTTTTGAGTCCCGTTGTTACTTATGAGTTACTCCGGGCTGCGGTGTCCCTCAGTGGCCCGTTGGTCGGAATTCTCTCCCGCGAGGGAGTGGCTGGTTCCATTGGGTTGGCATTTGTGGTCAAAGCTCCAACTCGGGCATTTCCGAATGGTGTTTTCCGATATGTGATCAACAATTCGGACGCGCGTAGACATGCCGAAACGCCCGTTTCCGGCCACAGGGCAGGCCGGAAACGGGCGTGAGGGGGAGCGGAGATGGGAGGGGGAGTGGCGGAGTCTCAGTCCGCGAAGTCACCCGCGTACGGATCGGGTTCGCCCGTTTCGGGGTTGCGCCCCTCCTGCCAGCGCCGCTGGGCTTTGCGCCAGTGCACGAAGCTGAGGTGGCCGCCGTCCCAGAAGGTGATGCTGACCGGGCTCATGTCGAACTCGTCGGAGCACAGCAGGAAGAGGAACTCGCCCATGCCGTACGGGTACACCGCGAAGGAGTCGGCCGTGTGCCGGCCGACCACCAGGACGGGCCAGCGGTCGGGGTCGGGGTCGGCCGTCAGCCAGCACAGGATGTCGGAGCCGCCGGTGACGCCCCAGGCGAGGATCGACTCCGGGTCCACGTCGAAGGCGGCCCGGCCGCCCTGCGACTCCCAGACGTGGCGGGCGTTGGCCGTCTCCTCCGCCATCTCCGCGGGGTCCCACTGGAGGCCGGGCTTGGGCAACGGCAGCAGCACGCTGGCCTCGCCGTTGATCGAGCCCGCGCCGTAGCGGCCCATGAAGGCGATGAAATCGGCGGGGAACCGGCTGCCCCAGACGGCCTCGGCCGCCTGCCAGTCGATGTCCTCGTCGGCTCCGTGGGTCGCCGGCATGATCTGCTCAAGCGCCTTGATGCGCGCGTTCTCGGTCATGCCGCTCCCCTGCCACCCCAGCTCAACCGCCTCAACCTACCGCCGGGGCGCGGTGGCGCCTAGCGCGAGGTGAGACGCACCCGCAGGGAGGACCCGACGCGCAGGCCCCAGCCGGCCATGGCATCGGCCTCCGCCTCCAGGACGTGGCGGGCGCGGAGCCGGGGGAGACCGAGCCGCCCGGGGGTCATGGTGGTCAGCGCGATGACCCGGAGCCGGCGGTCCAGGTAGGCCACGTCGATGGCGAACCGCATCCGGAAGGTGTGCACGCTCGCGGCCGGGGTGAGGAGCATCGCCCCTTCGATCCCGTCCCGCCCGAGCAGTCCGCGCGTACGGGCCCGGTAGGAGGCGGCCACCTCCAGCGGCACCTCGTACGGCGCCTGCAGTGCCACCTCGTACGGCGCCTCCGGAGCCACCCCCAACGGCGCCTCCGGAGTCACCCCCGCCGCCGGCGCCTCCGGGCCGACGCAGAGCACGGCCCCACCGTTGTACCACTGCTCCCTGGTCCCCATGCGGGCCACCCTAGGGCCGGGAGCCGGGGCCCGGGGGCCCGTCCGGCCGAGCCCCGTCGTCAAGGCGGTGCACCGCCCGGGGTCCCCCCTGGGAGGGAAGGGCGTCCGATGGTCCGTACGGGCCTGCGGCCGGGCCCCACAAGGGCTGTGGGGCCGTTTCGACTCACCGCAGCGCTCCCGGCCGGTTCCGGAGGGTAATCGTTTCGCGGCAATGCACGCAGCACGCTTTACGAAGGGTTATGGTGGAACCCCCCCCTCGGGCCGGTCCGTATCCCCCCCACGGACCGGCCCGTTTTTTGTGCCCGCGCCGCGTTGGGCGAAGTCGCAGGTCAGCCCCGCTGGGCCCAGATGTTGGCGCCGGGGGTGGACACCGCGAAGGAATCGATCTCCTTCAGCTCCTGCTCCGACAGCGGTGCGCCGGACAGGGAAGCCACGTTTTCCTCGAGCTGCCGCACGCTCGACGCACCGATCAGCGCCGAGGTCATCCGCTCGTCCCGCAGCACCCAGTTCAGCGCCAGCTGGGCCAGCGTCTGCCCGCGCCGCGCCGCGATGTCGTTCAGCCCGTTCAGCCGGCGCACGACCTCGTCCGACAGCAGGTCCGGGTTGAGGGACTTGCCCTGAGTGGCCCGCGAGCCCTCGGGGATGCCCTTGAGGTACTTCCCGGTCAGCAGCCCCTGCGCGAGCGGCACGAAGGAGATGCAGCCCATGCCGGCCTCCTCCAGGGTGTCCAGCAGGCCGTCGTCCTCCGTCCAGCGGTTGATCATGGAGTAGGAGGGCTGGTGGATGAGCGGGCGCACGCCCATCTCCCGCAGCAGCCGGGCCGCCTCGGCGGTCTGCTCCGCGGTGTAGGAGGACACGCCCACGTACAGCGCCTTGCCCTGCTGGACCGCGGACGCGAGCGCACCCATGGTCTCTTCCAGCGGGGTGTCCGGGTCGAAGCGGTGCGAGTAGAAGATGTCGACGTAGTCGACGCCCATCCGCTTCAGCGACGCGTCCAGCGACCCGAGCAGGTACTTGCGGCTGCCCCACTCGCCGTAGGGGCCTTCGTGCATGAGGTAGCCGGCCTTGGTGGAGAGGACCAGCTCCTCGCGGTGGGACGCGAAGTCCCGCGCGAAGATCTTTCCGAAGTTGAGCTCGGCCGAGCCGGGGGGCGGCCCGTAGTTGTTCGCCAGGTCGAAGTGGGTGACGCCGAGGTCGAAGGCCCGGCGCAGGATCGCCCGCTGGGACTCCAGCGACTTGTCGTCGCCGAAGTTGTGCCAGAGGCCGAGGGAGATCGCGGGGAGCTTGAGGCCGCTGCGGCCGGTGCGCCGGTACTCCATGGAGTCGTAGCGCGAGGGCTCTGCCCGATAGGGATTGTTTTCAGTCACGTTGTCCTCCCTATCACGGACTTGTGACAGGACCGAGTTGGGTGCCGGATCCCGTCGCGCAGTACTGTGGCGGACTTGGGGGACCGCATTCCGCACGGGGGCATCGCTCGGAGGGGCTGGAAGATCGTGAAGCTGCGCGACCTGGTGTACAGGCTTTACGCACGCCGGGTGGAAGGCCGCATCGACCATGATGCGGCACCCAAGCACATCGGTGTCATTCTCGACGGGAACCGCCGCTGGGCCAAGGCCTCCGGAGGCACGACGGTGCAGGGCCATCAGGCCGGCGCCGACAAGATCTCCGAGATGCTGGGCTGGTGCACCGAGACGGACGTCGAGGTCGTCACCCTGTGGATGCTCTCCACGGACAACCTGGACCGGCCCGAGGTCGAGCTCCGCCCGCTGCTCAACATCATCGAGAACACCGTCCGGGGCTTGGCCTCCGACGGCCGCTGGCGCGTCCACCACGTCGGCAACCTCGACATCCTGCCCGCCGGGACCCAGAGCGTCCTGAAGGAGGCCGAGGAAGCGACCCGGCACGTCGACGGGATACTCGTCAACGTCGCCGTCGGCTACGGCGGCCGCCAGGAGATCGCCGACGCGGTCCGCTCGCTCCTGCTGGAGCACGCCTCGAAGGGCACCTCCTTCGAGGAGCTCGCCGAGATCCTCGACATAGACCACATCGCGGAGCACCTCTACACGCGCGGCCAGCCCGACCCGGATCTCGTGATCCGCACCAGCGGCGAGCAGCGGCTGTCCGGATTCATGCTGTGGCAGAGCGCGCACTCCGAGTACTACTTCTGCGAGGTCTTCTGGCCGGCCTTCCGCAAGGTCGACTTCCTGCGCGCCCTGCGCGACTACGCCGCCCGTCACCGGCGCTACGGCAGCTGATCCGCCCCGTGGGCCCCTCGTACCGCATCTGACCTGCGGTTCTCTGAAGCCCCCTCGGCACCTCACGGCGCGCCCGGACTCCTCCGCGGCGCGCCGTCCCCGTGTTCCCGTACGCCCTGCCCGCCTCCGGGGGCCCTCCGCGCGAGCCCTTCACCAGGGATTCACCGAGCGTCCGTCATATGCCGTGGCATGGCTGGACCCAATCGGGGAATACCCCTTGCAGGTCGATGCCCGATCAACGGGTGTCGAGTCTCAGCGGACGGCATGGGGCCGTCCGCCCGGGAGGCCCTTTGCACCAGGACGTACGTGCGGTTCGCACGGTCGGAGTGGAGGGCCGGAAGTCGGCCCGCGCAGGGGTGCCGATGACCGGTCCGGTCTTCATGGCCCGACCTCATCCGAGGGGGTACGTCCTTCCGTGGTGACCAGCACTAAGAGCCGCCTGCCCGACAGGCGGACCTATGTCCTCGACACCAGCGTCCTGCTGGCAGACCCCAATGCGATCACCCGTTTCGAGGAGCACGAGGTTGTGCTCCCGATCGTGGTGATCACCGAGTTGGAGGCAAAGAGGCACCATCCCGAGCTCGGCTACTTCGCCCGGCAGGCCCTGCGCCTGCTCGACGACTTCCGGGTTCGCTACGGCCGCCTCGACGCACCCATCCCGCTGGGCGATCTCGGTGGCACCCTGCGTGTCGAGCTCAACCACTCCGACCAGAGCGTCCTGCCCGCGGGCTTCCGGCTGGGGGACAACGATTCGCGCATCCTCGCGGTCGCCCGCAACCTCCAGGCCGAGGGCTACGACGTCACGGTCGTCTCGAAGGATCTCCCGCTGCGCATCAAGGCCTCCTCCGTGGGGCTGATCGCCGAGGAGTACCGCGCCGAGCTCGCGATCACGGATGCCGGCTGGACCGGCATGAGCGAGTTGGCGCTCTCCGGGGAGCAGGTGGACCTCCTCTTCTCCGAGGAGCGTCTCTACGTACCGGAGGCCGCGGAACTGCCCGTGCACACCGGTCTGGTCCTGCAGTCCGAGCGCGGCAAGGCGCTCGGCCGGGTCACGGCCGACGGCAACGTGAAGCTCGTACGGGGCGACCGGGAGGCCTTCGGGCTGCACGGCCGCAGCGCCGAGCAGCGGATCGCGCTCGACCTCCTGCTCGACCCCGAGATCGGGATCATCTCGATGGGCGGCCGGGCCGGCACCGGAAAGTCGGCGCTGGCGCTGTGCGCGGGGCTGGAGGCCGTACTGGAGCGGAGGCAGCATCAGAAGGTGATGGTCTTCCGGCCGCTGTACGCGGTCGGCGGCCAGGACCTCGGCTACCTCCCCGGGGACGCCTCCGAGAAGATGAGCCCCTGGGCCCAGGCGGTGTTCGACACCCTCTCGGCGGTCGCCGGGCGTGCCGTCATCGAGGAGGTGCTGAACCGCGGGATGCTGGAGGTCCTGCCGCTCACGCACATCCGCGGCCGCTCGCTGCACGACGCGTTCGTCATCGTGGACGAGGCCCAGTCGCTGGAACGCAATGTCCTGCTGACCGTTCTGTCCCGTATCGGGGCCAATTCGCGGGTGGTTCTCACCCACGACGTGGCCCAGCGGGACAACCTGCGGGTCGGCCGGTACGACGGAGTCGTCGCCGTGGTCGAGAAACTGAAGGGGCATCCGCTCTTCGCGCACGTCACGCTGACCCGTTCCGAGCGCTCCCCGATCGCCGCGCTGGTCACCGAGATGCTGGAGAACCTGTAGGGCCCGGGCGGCCCCCACGGGTCGCAAAGCAGGTAAAACACCCATAGCGGGAAGGCGAGTTGGCGCCGTCCGGCAAAGGCCGAAGAGCCTAGCCGGGCGGCGCCTTCACGCACAGGGGTTTGAAGAAAACAGCGGCGACCTGACTGGTGTGACCTTTCCCACGCAACGGATAATTGCCCTGCGGTGTCGCGGTCCGGCAGAGTCTGTTTTCCGTCAGGCCCCGCATACGGCACGCCCCCAGACTTCGTCCGGGGGGACCCCCGGTATCTCCCGTGAGGTACAAGCAGTACTGCTAACTCCACAGTCGATCGCCGTATGCCGCCCGGAGCATCACGCGGCACTCCCGCAAGGGAGTTGCCCACGGGCCCGCGCTTCCAGTGACCGAACCATCATGGAAGCCAGTGTCGAGGGGCACTATTGCTGCCGCGCAGTCACTGCGGACGCTGCTGGAAGGACACCGTGTGAGCCGGATCTCGGTCCGGGGATTCGCTGTGGCTTCGGCCACGGCGGTCACCACCGTTGGCGCAGTCGTGGGCGTCGCCACTGGCGACCCCACGAACGATCTTGAGACGACCGCGTCCGGGACGACGCTCCTCACCGACATCCCGGTCGGCGAGCAGGCTGAGGTCCAGAACGCTTCCCTGACGCAGCAGGCGGACTCCATCGCCCACGCGGCCGATGTCGACGCCAAGCGCTCGGCGGAGGAAGCGGCCCGCATCCAGGCCGCCCAGGACGCCAAGTCCAAGAAGGCAGACGCGCAGAAGGCCGCGGACGACAAGGCGAAGAAGGAGCGTGAGGAGAAGGAGCAGGCTGCCAGCCGTTCCGCCTCCCGCGACGGATCCGACTTCGCGCCCCAGGCCTCCTACACGGTTGCCCAGGTCAAGGCGATCGCCCAGCAGATGGTCCCGGCGGGGCAGTTCCAGTGCTTCTCCAAGATCATCAACCAGGAATCCACCTGGAACTACCAGGCGGTGAACAAGTCCTCGGGCGCATACGGTCTCGTCCAGGCCCTGCCCGGTTCGAAGATGGCCACGGCCGGCGCCGACTGGCGCACCAACCCCGCCACGCAGATCGAGTGGGGTCTGAACTACATGAACAAGAGGTACGGCGGCCCGTGCGGCGCCTGGAGCTTCCACCAGGCCAACAACTGGTACTAGCCCGGTCGCGAGACCGCGCCCGCGCGCCTCAACCTCGAAGAGCCCCGCACCGTCCTACGGTGCGGGGCTCCTCGCGTGTACGGTCTTTCGAGGTAATGGCCCGGCATACGGACCAGAGCGGGGGGAAGGAAACGACATGGCGAAAACAGGCTGGCTCGGACGACTCGGCAAAAGGCTGACCCACGTGGAGGCCCGGCTCGCGGAGCGGCGCGCCGAGGTCGAGGCCGAGACCTCCGGCGACCTGCCGTCGCGTCCCCCCGCCACCGGCGCCGGCGCGGGGACCGGCTCGGAGGCCGCTCCCGACCCCGGCTCCGGCGTCTCCGCCGGCGCGGCCGGGACGACCGCAACCGCCGTTGCCACCCCGGAGTCCCCGGCCACCACCTCCCGGCCCCCCGTGGCCCCGGGCGCCGAACACGTCGACTACGCCGCCCCCCGGCGCCCCGACCCGGTGAGCGTCATCCCGTGGGGTGTGCGCGTCGCCGCCGAAGCGAGCTGGCGGCTGCTGCTCCTCGCCGGGATGCTCTGGGTGCTGATGCGGGTGATCAGCGAAGTCCGCCTGGCCGTCCTCGCCTTCGCCGCCGCCCTCCTCGTCACCGCACTGCTCCAGCCCTTCGTGGTCCGGCTGCGCCGCCTCGGCATGCCCCGCGGACTGGCCACGGCCGTCACCGCGATCCTCGGGTTCGTCGTCATCGGCCTGGTCGGCTGGTTCGTGGTCTGGCAGGTCATGGACAACCTCGACCAGCTCTCCGACCGGCTGCGCGAAGGCATCAACGACCTGAAACTCGCGGTCCTGGACAGTCCGTTCCACGTGACCGAGAAGCAGATCAACGAGATCGCCAAGAACCTCAGCGAGACCATCGGCACCAACACCGAGCAGATCACCTCCGCCGGCCTGCAAGGCGTCACGGTCCTCGTCGAAGTGCTGACGGGCATGCTGCTCGCGATGTTCTCCACGCTCTTCCTGCTCTACGACGGCAAGCGCATCTGGATCTGGACCACGGGCCTGCTCCCGGCGGCCGCCCGCCCCGGCGTCGCCGGCGCCGGTCCGCGCGCCTGGCGCACCCTGACCGCGTACGTGCGCGGCACGGTCCTCGTGGCCCTCATCGACGCCGTGTTCATCGGACTCGGCCTCTACTTCCTCGACGTGACGATGGCCGTTCCGCTCGCCGTCTTCATCTTCCTGTTCGCCTTCATCCCGCTCGTCGGCGCGGTGATCTCCGGCGCCCTCGCCGTGGTCGTGGCCCTGGTGACCCAGGGGCCGTTCACCGCGCTGATGGTGCTGCTGGTGGTCCTGGCCGTGCAGCAGATCGAGGGCCATGTGCTCCAGCCCTTCATCCTGGGCCGGGCGGTACGGGTCCACCCGCTCGCGGTGGTGCTCTCGGTGGCGGCGGGCGGTCTGGTCGCCGGCATCGGCGGAGCGGTGGTCGCGGTTCCGCTGGTCGCCGTCACCAACACGGTGGTCGGCTACCTGAGGGCCTACTCCCGCGAACAGTTCCACCACGGGCACTCCCCGGTCGGCCCCGGGCCGCACGGTGCGACGGCCCTGGGCCGCGTGGTTCCCGATCCGGAGGAGACACGTAAGGGTGATATCGGAGCCTGAGTTCGACGGCGGGGCGCCCGGCGTACCGGAGCCCCAGGGCCCGCAGGGGCCCCGGCCCCGGACGCACGAGGGGTCCCCGTGGCGGCGGCCCGGCCGCAGCCCCTGGCGGTGGGCGCTCGGCGGCGCCCTGCTCGCCTCCGCCCTGTGGGCGGGCGCCTGGTGGGCGGCGGCCCCGCAGGACGACAGCCCGCCGCTGCGGTACGCACTGCCCCTGAGCCTGTGCGACGAGGCGAAACTGCCCGGGGTGGCCCGGCTGGGGGAGATCATCGAGTGGGACTCCAGCCCGAGGCGATGGGAGCACCCGGGCGTGGACCGGGCGATGTGCCTGCTGAACACGCAGCCCGCCCAGTCGGAGGGGCCCGGGCGCTGGCTCGCGTACGGGGCCCAGGTCTCGATGGCGCTGCACAAACGCAGCGACCCCGCGCCGGAGTTCGGCTCGGACCCCGGAGCTGGGGGCTGGATCGGCATGAGCGATCCGGACGTCCGCTCGGTGCCGGGGCTGGGAGAGCGGGCGCTGATCTCCGAGGTGCAGCACGGGAGCAACTGGCGGCTCACGGTGCTCGACGGGGGAGCGGTGTTCACCATGGACGTGTCGGCGTGGACGGGCGGCGAGAGCGAGCCGGGCGCCGGCGACGGCACCCAAAAAGATCCGCCGAAGCCCGATTCCGACGCGGTACAGGCTGCGATGATCGACGATATGCACGGCCTGATGAAGGCGTTGCGCAGGTAGGTGCGGCGGGCGCGGGGGCGCGGGGGCACGGGGAAGACGGGGGACACGGGGATGATAGGCGAGCCCGAGATCGACGGGGGCTGGGACAAGGCGCACCCGGTGGAGGAGGCCGAGCCGGACCTTCCGCGCGAGCACGCCCGGGGTCCGCGCGCCCCGTGGCGGTGGGCGCTGGGCGGGGTGCTGGCGGCCTCGGCGGTCTGGGCGGGCACGCTGGCGATGCAGGACCGTTTCACCGGTACCCCGCGCATCGACTACCGGCACTCGGCCGAACTGTGCGAGGAATCCCCGCTCAAGACGCTGGGCCAGACCATCGGCCGGACCTTCGAGGGATCGGAGGACAGTGAGGGGGTAAGCCCCGTGCAGGACTGGGCGTACTGCCGCGCCCGGATGACGTACGAGGAGGACTCCGTCTCGTACGGGGCCGAGGTGCAGGTCCAGCTGCACAAGCGGACCGATCCGGTGCCGGAGTTCGCCACCGGCCCCGGGAACAGTCCCTATGCGCAGATCGACCCCGCGGAGCGCCGCGAGGTGCCGGGCCTGGGCGAGCGGGCGGTGATCGACCGGTACTACGGGTTCGGCGGGGTGCGGCTGATGGTGCTGGACGGCGGGGCGGTCTTCTCCCTGACCGTGCAATGGTTCCTCGGCGACGAGGAGGGCTCGGCCGTCGACGGGGACGCGGTCGACGCGGCATTGATCGAGGACGCGCGGGCGCTGATGGAAAAGCTGCGACGCTAGTGCTGTGACCGGAAAGGTTCACCGTGTCGCGGCGCCCGGCACGGCACCTCTCCCCCAGCTACCGCTGGGAGGTGCCCCCTGCGTTGTCGGACCGGGCAAGTACGTCCAGTACGAGCCTCGGCCCTCCGCCTTGCGATGCACCGCACCGGACACCGCGACCCGGCACACCTTCCCGGCCACAGCACTAGGGCCCGTCCTTCGGATCAGGCCGGGCCCGCGGTGTCCGGCCGGCCGGCCGGAAGCGTGCAGGGCCCCCGCGGCCGGTGTCGGATGCGGGGGCCCTGGAGCGCGTACCGCCGGTCGTCACTCGCCCGCGAGGGCGGCCTCGGAGTCGAGGGTGACGGCCACGGCCTGGATCACCGAGGCGATCTTGAAGGCCTCCTGGACCGTCTCGCGGTCCACACCGGCCTTGCGCAGCACCTGCTCGTGCGAGTCCAGGCACTGGCCGCAGCCGTTGATCGCGGAGACGGCGAGCGACCACAGCTCGAAGTCGACCTTCTCCACGCCCGGGTTGCCGATGACGTTCATCCGCAGGCCCGCGCGCAGGTTGCCGTACTCCGGGTCGGAGAGCAGGTGGCGGGTGCGGTAGAAGACGTTGTTCATCGCCATGACCGCGGCGGCCGACTTGGCGGCGGTGTACGCCTCCGGCGACAGGGCGGCCTTCGCCTCCGGCTCCAGCTCACGCAGGACGCGCGGGGAGCGGGCGGCGATCGCGCAGGACAGGACCGTGCCCCACAGCTGCTGCTGCGTCAGGGTGTCCTGATTGCCGATGACCGAGCCGAGGTTCAGCTTCAGGTCCTTGGCGTAGTCCGGTATGGCGGACTTGAGGGAGTCGAGGGACATCGCTCACTCACCGGCCAGCAGCGCGCCGGCGTCGAGGGTGCCCTCGCCCTTGTTCCAGTTGCAGGGGCACAGCTCGTCGGTCTGCAGGGCGTCGAGCACCCGCAGGACCTCCTTGGGGTTACGGCCCACGGAACCGGCGGTCACCATCGTGAACTGGATCTCGTTGTTCTGGTCGACGATGAAGACGGCGCGCTGGGCGAAGCCGTCCTCGCCCTGGACCCCGCAGTCCTTCATGAGCTCGTGCTTGGAGTCCGCCAGCATCGGGAAGGGCAGGTCGCGCAGGTCGGCGTGGTCCTTGCGCCAGGCGTGGTGGACGAACTCGGAGTCACCGGAGACGCCGAGGACCTGGGTGTCGCGGTCCAGGAACTCCTCGTTGAGCTTGCCGAAGGCGGCGATCTCGGTCGGGCAGACGAAGGTGAAGTCCTTCGGCCAGAAGAACACCACGCGCCACTTGCCCTCGTAGGTCTTGTGGTCGATCTGCGCGAACTCCGCTCCGGACTCCAGCGAGACGCAAGCGGTCAGATCGTAGGTGGGGAACTTGTCGCCGACAGTGAGCACGTGCTCTCCTTGCGAACAGGAAAGTGACCTTTTTGAGGGCTTTCCGGCGGGGTTGGACGTATCTCACATGCTGACACAGCTGCATTGATTGCGGAAATAGCTAGTGTGGAGAACAGTGATCGGAGGTGGTTATCAGTGGCTGTGGGTAACAGGGGAGCGAAGCAGGCGACGCTCGCGCAACTGCGGGCCTTCGTCGCCGTGGCCGAGTTCCTCCACTTCAGGGACGCGGCCGCCGCCATCGGCATGAGCCAGCCGGCGCTCTCCGGATCCGTCTCCGCACTGGAGGAGGCGCTCGGGGTGCGGCTCCTGGAGCGGACCACGCGCAAGGTGCTGCTCTCGCCCGCCGGGGAGCGGATCGCGGTCCGGGCGCGGGCCGTGCTCGAAGCCATGGGCGGACTGCTGGAGGAGGCCGAGGCGGTACGGGCCCCCTTCACCGGGGTGCTGCGCTTCGGCGTGATCCCCACCGTGGCGCCGTACCTGCTGCCGACCGTGCTCGGGCTCTTCCGCCGGCGCTACCCCCGCCTCGACCTCCAGGTGCACGAGGAGCAGACGGCCTCGCTGCTGGAGGGGCTGGCGGGCGGACGGCTCGACCTGCTGCTGCTCGCCGTACCGCTCGGGGTCCCCGGCGTCACCGAACTGCCCCTCTTCGACGAGGACTTCGTCCTGCTGGCGCCGCGCGGGCATCCGCTCGCCGGACGCAAGGACATCCCGCGCGAGGAGCTGCGCCACCTGCACCTGCTGCTGCTCGACGAGGGGCACTGCCTGCGCGACCAGGCCCTGGACATCTGCCACGACGCGGGACGCACCGCCGGCGCGGACGTCACCACGACCGCCGCCGGACTGTCCACCCTCGTACAACTGGTCGCCGGGGGGCTCGGCGTCACGCTGTTGCCGCGCACCGCTCTGCGGCTGGAGACCACCCGCAACGAATACCTGGCCACCGGGTACTTCGCCGAGCCGGCGCCCTCACGGCGGATCGCGCTGGCCATGCGGACGGGAACGGCCCGCGAGGAGGAGTTCCGCGCCGTCGCCGACGCGCTGCGCGAAGCCGTACGCCCGCTCCCCGTCTGGCTGACGGACTGAGCGGGCGTGGGCGTGGGCGTTGGCCTGGGCGTACGGGGCCGCGTGCGCGCGGGAGTTACTCCGTGCGCAGCCCGTCCGGACGCATCAGGCGCAGCAGCGGCGGCAGGCTGAGCAGGGTCACCACGATGGCGACCCCGGCCCCGATGCCCGCCATCGCGGCGACCGAACCCCAGTCGATCCGTACGTTCATGGCCGCCATCCGCATCAGGACCGCGCCCAGCGCCAGCCCCACCACCGTGGCCAGGCCGATGCCCAGGCCGATCGGCAACGCGGTCTGCCACAGCACGGACAGGCTGAGGGTGGAGCGCTTCGTACCGAAGGCGACCAGTGCGGCCAGCAGCTTCTTGCGGTCGCGCAGCTGCTCCAGCTGAGAGACCAGCAGGCTGGCGCCGATCAGCATCAGGACACAGGTCGCGCCGATGAACAGGCCGGTGCGGATGCCCGCGAAGCGGCCGCTGGTGGCGGTTGCCTGGAGGGTCATGGCGACGGCCATCGGCTCGGCCTTGTAGGCCGAATTGCGGGCCAGCTCCAAGGCGTCGGGCACCTTCGGGTCGAGCTTCACGTACACCTGCGCGTACGCGTTGGAGCCCAGGCCCTTGGGGGCGGCGGCCGGGGTGACCAGCAGACCGGTTCGCAGGCCGCCGACCGGGTCCTTGCGGGGCGCCACCGTCTTCGCGCCGGCGGGGACGGTCCAGGGGACGGGCGGGGGACCGTCGGTCCGACCCCAGACGTTCCCGGTGAAGAGCTTCTCGCCCGCCGCGGCGGAGGAGTCGCGGTTGACCTCGGCGCCGGGGGCCGGGGCGAGCACGAACACGTCGCCGTCCTTGCAGGAGGGCAGTACGGCCAGCTCGGACAGGGCCGAGCAGGAGCCGATCTCGAGCGAGACGTCCGCGGTCTCGACCTCGGCGGCGCGCGCCGCCGAGACGGAGGTCAGCGCCAGCACCCCGGTGACGCCCTCGGTGGCGGCCAGGCCCTTGGCGAGCACGTCGAGCCGCTCGGGGGAGGAGCTGCGGCTCAGGACCGACAGCGCGGCGCGCGAGGGGTCCTGGCCGGTCTCCTCCGTGTACTGGCCCGAGGTGCCGGCGAACATCATCTGCAGGGCGATGGCTCCGGCGACCGCGACCGCGATGCCGTTGACCAGGCGTGCGGCGCTGCCGCTGGTGACCTGGAGCCGGCGCACGGCCAGCTGGCAGGAGACCGATCCGCGGCCGCCGAGGCCGCCGACCACGCGTTCCAGGATCCAGGGGAGCAGGGCGGTGACCCCGACGAGCAGCAGCACCACGCCGCCGGACACCTGCCACTGGTTGAAGGCCCCGCCGTCGTTGCCGCGGCCGATCATCGGAGCCAGCAGGCCGATGCCCGCCACGGGCAGCAGCAGCCGCCACCAGATCCGGCGCCGGCCGGGGGTGGCGGTGCGGACCACGCCGAGCGGCTCGATGACCATGCCGCGCAGGGCGAACAGGGTCACCGCGACGGCCGCGGCGGGCACCGTGAGCGCGACGAGCGCGACCAGCCAGGGCGTCGGGTCGAGGTCGGCGGGGAAGACGCTGCGCTGGTACATGCTGAAGACCGGCGCGAGCTGACGGACGGCAAGGAAGAACCCGGTGCCCAGTGCCAGGCCGATCAGCGATCCGGCGAGCGCCTCGCCCGCCGCGATCCGGCGGACCATCCTGCCGTCGGCGCCGACCAGGCGCAGGGCGGCGAGCCGGCGGTCCCGCCGGTCGCCGCCGAAGCGGACGGCCGCGGCGATGAACACGGCGACGGGCATCAGGAGCGCGACGAACACGAGCACCACGAGGAGGGCCAGGACCGGGTCCAGGGACTCCGACTCGTAGCTGTTGTCGAAGCCGGTGATCCGCTTCACGTACGGGCTCTCGACGGCCCCGTCGGCGACCGCGGCCAGCTGGTCGCTGCCCTCGTAGAAGTAGAGGTCGCCGGGGCCCACCAGGCCGGAGTCGCCGATGGTCGAGACGATCTCCCCGTCGAGGCGCTCGCGCAGCAGTTTGCCCTCGGTGGTCTTCATCAGCTTGTCGAGGGCGGGGGAGACCGCGAGTTCACCCGGTCCGGGGTACTTCTTCAGGCCGGGCGGCAGCGCCGGGTCGGCGCCCTCGGGCTGGACGAGCAGCCCGTCGACCCCGTACGAGCGGTACGTCTGGTCCGCGCGCGCGGTGAGCACGGTGTCGGGCCCGGCGCGTCCGGCGGTCGGCGCGGTGGCCGTGTCACGCGCGGAACCGCGGTCGTCGCGGGCGCCCATGGCGCTCGGTATGGCGCTGGTGACCAGCAGCAGGGCCACGCCGAGGCCCACGCCCACACCGGTGAGCAGGGTGCGGGTCCAGCCCTCCCGGCCGCCGCCGAGGGCGAAGCGGGCGCCGAGTCCGAGGTCGCGGAGCCAGACGCGGACCATGCCCTGCCGGCCGGGGCTGCCGGGAGCGCTGTGCTTGCCGTCACTCATACCGCGCGCTCCATGTCGCGGGACTTGCCGTCGCGCACGACGATCTCCCGGTCGGAGTACGCGGCGACCCGGGTCTCGTGCGTGACGAGGACGACGGCGGCGTTCGTGGACCGGGCGGCATCGGTGAGCAGCTGCATGACGAGCTCGCCGTTGAGGGAGTCGAGGGCGCCGGTGGGCTCGTCGGCGAAGATCAGCCGGGGGCTGGTGACGAGGGCGCGGGCGACGGCCACGCGCTGGCCCTGCCCGCCGGAGACCTCGCCGGGCCGCTTGCCGCCGAGGTCGTCGACCTGGAGGCGCTCCATCCACTCCAGGGCGGTCCGTTCGGCCTGCTTGCGCTTGACGCCCGTGAGGCGGAGCGGCAGGGCGACGTTCTCTACGCAGGTCAGCTCGGGGACGAGCTGGCCGAACTGGAAGACGAAGCCGAACTCGCCGCGACGCAGGGCGCTGCGCTCGGCGTCGTTCATGGCGGAGAGTTCGCGGCCCGCGTAGGTGATGGTGCCGCAATCCGGGGTGACGATTCCGGCGAGGCAGTGCAGCAGGGTCGATTTGCCGGAGCCGGAGGGGCCCATGACGGCGACGACCTCGCCGGCGTGGATGGAGAATTCGGCGCCGTCGAGGGCGTTGGTGCTCCCGTACGCCTTGCGGAGGTCCGTGGCGCTGAGCAGTGTGCCGGCGGGGGTCATCGGCGTACCTCCTGGGCGAGCTGGTCGAGGCGGGCGGCGGCGAGTTCGAGCCACCGCAGGTCCGCTTCGAGGTGGAACAGGGCGTGGTCGCAGACGAGCTGGTCCGCGAGGTCCCCCTTGCGCTTGCGCTGGGTGAGGATGCGCATCAGTCGCAGGTGCTCGGCGCGCTGGGTGTCCAGCAGCTCCTGGGCGCTGCGGCCGGTCAGGAGGGCCAGTACGACCTTGGTGTAGAGGGTGGTCTGGAGGTACGGCTCGGGCTTCTCGGGCTGGGCGAGCCAGCCCTCGACGTCGGTCACGCCGGCGTCGGTGATGGCGTACCGCTTGCGCTCGGGACCACCGCCGCTCTCCACTCCGTCGACCTCGACGAGGCCGTTCTTCAGCAGCCGCGACATGGTCGAGTAGACCTGCCCGTAGGCGAGGGGCCGGTCGTGGCCGAATCTCTCGTCGAAGGTCCGCTTGAGGTCGTAACCGTGCCGGGGACCGGCCTCCAGGAGGCCGAGGAGTGCGTGACTGATGGACATGCGGACGACTATACATGCGGTGTATACCCTCGATGTATACACACAGTGCAGAGATGATCTTCAGGTGGTTTGCGCCCATTCGTAGGGACTCCGGTCGTACGGAGCCCGGCTCCGGCCGGGGGGCCGTGGGCGGCTGGCACGTTGTGGGCGTCGGCCCCCGCGTCCGAAAGGCCCGCCATGCAAGCACCCCCCACCGGCGCCACCACCGCGCTCCCACCTCAGCAGTCGGGGCCCACGGGGCGGCCGGAGGCGGAGCCGTCCCGGAAGGCCGCGCCCGCGATCCCGTGGTGGGTGTGGACCCTGGCCGGCGGGCTCTTCTTCGTCTACACGCTGCTGTCGCTGCGGACCCACGCGCGGCTGCACTCCCACAGCTTCGACCTGGCCATCTTCGAACAGGCCGTCCGCTCCTACGCCGAGGGCCGGCTGCCGGTCTCGGAGGTCAAGGGGCCGGGCTTCCCCGTCCTGGGCGACCACTTCTCCCCGGTCCTGGCCGCCCTGGCACCCCTGTACCTGCTCTTCCCCTCACCACGGACCCTGCTCGTGGCGCAGGCCGCGCTGGTCGCCGCGAGCGTGCTCCCGCTGGCCCTCTGGGCGCGCCGCACACTGGGCGACGCGGCGGCCGTGGTGACCGGGCTCTGCTACGGGCTCTCGTGGGGCATCGCGAACGCGATCGGCTTCGACTTCCACGAATGGGCCTTCGCCGTCCCGCTCCTGGTCTGCTCACTGGCCGCGCTCGGCAGCGGACGGCTGCGCGCCGCCGCGTGCTGGGCGCTGCCGCTGGTCCTGGTGAAGGAGGACCTCGGGCTGACCGTGGCCGTGATCGGAGGGCTCATCGCGTGGCGCGGCGGCCGGGGCGGGCGCCGGCTGGGCATCGCCCTCGCCGTGACGGGCGCGGCGTGGACACTGCTGGCCGTGACGGTGGTGCTGCCGGCCCTGAGCCCGAGCGGCTCGTACTTCTACGCCTCCTTCCTGGGCGGGGGCGCGGACGCGGCCGCGGGCACCGCAGGCGGTGCGGGCGGGGGCTTCGGCGACCTGCTGTTCAAGGGCACGGTCGGGCTCGTCACCCCCGACGCCAAGGTGGCCACGCTGCTGACGGTGCTGGCCCCGACGCTGTTCCTGGCCCTGCGCTCCCCGCTGGTGCTGGTCGCCGTGCCGGGCCTGCTGTGGCGCGGGATCTCCGACTATCCGGCCCACTGGGGGACCGGCTACCACTACTCCTTCACGGTGATGCCCATCGTCTTCGCCGCCTTCGTCGACGCCCTGGCGCGGCGCGGCACCACCACCGCCGGACTGCGGCGCTACCTGGCGGGCGCGGCCGGGGTCTGCGTGCTGCTGCTGCCGGTGCACTCGCTGGGCCAGCTGTTCCAGCCGGCCTTCTGGCGTACCGACCCGCGGGTCGCCGTGGCGCAGCGGCTGATGGACCGGATCCCGGACGGGGCCACGGTCCAGGCCTCGGACGGGCTGGTCCCGCACCTGGCGAACCGTACGAGCGTCAGCCTCTACGGCTGGGCGGCGAGCCGGCCCGACCCGGAGTGGATCATCGTGGACACCGGGGTGGCGCCGGAGCTGCGGTGGCCGCTGTCGGTGATGGAGGAATCCGTCACCCTCGGCGCGGCGCGCAGCCAGGGGTACCGGACCGCGGCCCAGGAGGACGGCTTCGTCCTGCTGAACCGCCGTTCCTGAAGGGCCGGTCCGGGGTGGTCCGGTCGGGGCATACGAAGATCCCGCTCGTGGTGAGCCGGTGGCAGGCGCCGCCGTCGAAGTACCGCTTCCCGGCGAGGAAGGCGAACGAGGTGGTGGAGCAGGACGCCGCCTCGGTGAACGCCTCGATGACGACCTTGCGCTGGTCGGTGGCCAGTTCGGCGGTGTACGGGCGGACCCGCGCGGGATCGTGCACCGGCAGGGCGGTGGCTCCTGCCTCGGCTCCCGCCGTGGCTCCACCAGTGGCCGTGCAGGAACAGGCCGCGGTGGAGGGGGGCTTGGAGCCGGCCGTGGCGCCGGTCAGGGAGAGCGCGGCCCAGGTCAGCCCGGCGCACGGAGTCCGGGGCCCGGGCCGGTTCGGGGTTCCCGTCCGTCGACTGCATCCGAGCCTCGCATTCGGTGAGACCCCCGGGGTGACGGGCGGAGCGTACCGATGCGGCTTCAGGAATCCGGAGAGGCGCGGGGGCGGCCCCGGGGCGGGATGGGGCCCGCCCCGCCGGGGAGGCGGCCGGCTTCGGCCAGGGCGCGGCGGAGCAGGAACTCGATCTGCGCGTTGGCGCTGCGCAGTTCCTCCCCGGCCCACCGCGCGAGCGCGTCGTGCACCTGCGGGTCGAGCCGCAGCAGCACCTGCTTGCGGGCCTGCCGCCCGGCCTTGGGGGCCGCCGCCGGCCCCTCGGCCGCGCCGGTGCGTCCCGGGTCGGCCGGGCCGGGTTCGGCGGAGTCCCGGCCGGCGTGGGGGTCCGTACCGCCGCCGTCGGGGCTCACTGGTAGAGGGTGCCCGTGTTGACGACAGGCTGGGCCGCGCGGTCACCGCACAGGACGACCATCAGGTTGGACACCATCGCCGCCTTCCGTTCCGGGTCGAGGTCCACGATGTCCTGCTCCGCGAGGCGGTTCAGGGCGAGCTCGACCATACCGACAGCGCCCTCGACGATCTGCTTGCGCGCCGCGACGATCGCACCCGCCTGCTGGCGCTGGAGCATCGCGGAGGCGATTTCCGGGGCGTACGCGAGGTGGGTGAAGCGGGACTCGATGATGTGGACGCCGGCCGCCTCGACGCGGGCGGACAGTTCGACGGCGAGCCGCTCGGTGATCTCCTCGGCGTTGCCGCGCAGCGACAGGCCGCCGTCCTCGTGGGCGTCGTAGGGGTACTCGATCGCGATGTGCCGGACGGCCGCCTCGGTCTGGGTCTCGACGAACTCGGTGAAGTCCTCGACCTCGAAGACGGCTCGCGCGGTGTCCTCGATCCGCCACACCACGACGGCCGCGAGCTCGATCGGGTTGCCGTAGGCGTCGTTGACCTTCATGACGGCCGTCTCGTGGTTGCGGACCCGGGTGGACAGGCGCTGGCGGGAGGTCAGGGGGTTGACCCAGCGCAGTCCGTCGGCGCGGATGGTGCCGCGGTAGCGGCCGAACAGCTGGACCACGCGGGCCTCGCCCGGTGCGACCGTGTTGAGCCCGCCCATGGCGATGAGCGCGGCCAGGGCCAGGACGACGCCCGCCGCGATCAGGGCCACCTTGGCGCCGTCGGTCCCGGACACCGCGCCGAGCGCTATCAGGCCCGCCCCGCCGGCCACTCCCGCCAGTCCGAGCAGCAGCGCGAGCCCGCCGCCGACGCTCCGCGCGGGGAACTCCCGTACGCCGCTCTCGGTGCCGCCCGTGGTGTTCGTCATCATCTGCCCCGTTTCCTTCGGTGGACGGCTGATCGAGCCGCCTAGCAAAGTGATATCACTTTTTAGGGATCGGCGACAGGCCGGCGACAGGCCGACGGCGGGTGGGGCGTGGAATCCGGCAACCCCAAGGGCTCCGATTGCGTCGGTTCCGATGGGGTGGGTGCTCATTCTCACGTCCGAATTGCCCGCTATGGGTATCGGTTGACCGGTTTTTGTCACAGCCTGCGGTGTTAGCTTGCTGAGCTGACGTCGGGGGGTTATCGAGCGGAGCGGGAGCGATGGGCCGAGCAGAAGCGCGAAAGGCGCAGCAGCAGCGCGGTGCGCGACGAGCGCCGCGCGGGCGCGTCAAGGGCAAGGGCAAGGGCGGGCGGGCGGGCGGAAAACCGGCCGGCATACGCCGCTTCTTCACCTGGAGGAAGATCCTCGGCACCTTCTTCGGGGCGGTGCTGCTCGGCATGGCGGCCCTGGTCGGCCTCTACTTCTACGTGGAGACGCCCAATCCCAAGGCCGACGCGCTGACGCAGAACAACGTCTACAAGTTCTCCAACGGCACGGTCATGGCCCGCGTCGGTGCCAAGAACCGTCAGATCGTGTCGATCGACAAGATCCCGGAGGAGGTGCAGACGGCCTTCATCGCGATCGAGAACAAGTCCTTCTACAGCGACCGGGGCATCGACCTCAAGGGCATGGCCCGGGGCCTGTTCAACACCGTCACCGGCAGGGGCAAGGCCGGCGGTTCGACGATCACCCAGCAGTACGTCAAGAACTTCTACCTGACGCAGGACCAGACGGCGACCCGCAAACTGAGGGAGCTGATCATCTCCCTCAAGGTCGACCAGGAGATGGAGAAGCCCGAGATCCTCGCGGGCTACATGAACACCAACTTCTACGGGCGCAACGCCTACGGCATCCAGGCCGCGGCCCAGGCCTACTACGGGGTCGACGCCGAGAAACTGACCCTGGAACAGGGCGCGTACCTCGCAGCCGTCCTCCAGGCCCCCAGCCAGTACGACTGGTCGACCGCCGGCCCGAACGGCAAGGCCCTGGTCATGATCCGCTTCAACGGAGTCCTCGACAACATGGTCGAGATGGGCAAGCTGGACCCGGCCCGGCGCAAGGCGATGAAGTTCCAGGAGCCGATCAAGCCCAAGGCCGCGCCCGGTTCGGAGGGCCAGAAGGGCTACCTGATCCAGGCCGCCGACGAGGAGCTCAAGCGGCAGACCGGCATGGACGACGCCCAGCTCAAGGCCGGCGGCTGGGAGATCACCCTCAACATCGACCCGAAGAAGCAGGCGGCGCTGGAGGCGGCGGTCCAGGACGAGCTGGAATCCAAGCTCGACCGCAAGGGCCGCGCCGTCGACGCCGCCGTCCAGGCGGGCGCCACCTCCGTGGATCCCAAGACCGGCGCGATCGTCGCGATGTACGGCGGCACCGGGCAGAGCGAGCAGTGGGCCAGCAACGCCCTGCGCAAGGACTTCCAGCCGGGCTCGACCTTCAAGCCGGTCGTGCTCGCCTCCGCCCTGGAGACCGGGGCGAGCACGCAGGACGGCAAACCGATCACCCCGAACGCCCTCTACGACGGCACCAGCAAGCGCCCCGTGGTCGGGAGCACCGTCCCGTTCAACCCGCAGAACCAGGACGACCGCGACTACGGCACCCCGATGATGACGGTCCAGTCCGCCACCAACTCCTCGGTGAACTCCGTGTACGCCCAGATGATCGTGGACGTGGGGCCGAAGAACGCGAAGAAGACCGCCCTGGAACTCGGCATGCAGGACCGCGACGGCTGGCCCGAGGACAAGCCCGCCATGTCGCTCGGCACCATGAGCGCCGACACCCTGGAGATGGCCGGCGTCTACGCCACCTTCGACAACCACGGCAAGAAGGTCACGCCGAGCATCATCAAGTCCGCCGAGCACGCGACCCGCGAATACAAGCCGGTCCGCGCCGTCGGATCCCAGGCCATCAGCCGCAAGACCGCCGACACCGTCACCAAGGTGCTCACCGGCGTCGTCGAGGACGGCTCCGGCAAGGCCGTGAAGAGCTCGGCCTACGAGGCCGCGGGCAAGACCGGCACCACCGAGAAGAACGTGGCCGCCTGGTTCACCGGCTTCACCCCGGAACTGGTCACCGTCGTCGCGATGTTCGGAGACGAGCCCGGCACCCACACCCAGACCAGCCTGACCGGTACGGCCGGCGGCGGACGCGCGGGCGGCTCCAGCTTCCCGGCCGCGATCTGGAAGGAGTACACGCTCGCCGCGCTCAAGGGCGGCGACACCGGCTCCTTCGACCTGGACGAGGCGGAGATGGGCAAGGTCCAGTCGCAGAGCTCCAGCACCTCCCCGACGCCCACGCCGAGCCACCCCACGAGCACCCCGCCGCCGGCCAGCAGCACGCCGCCCAAGCCCACCCCGAGCCGGACGCCGCCGACCCACAGGCCGACCCCGACGCCGACCCCGACGCCGACACCCACCCCGACCCCGACACCGACGCCGTCGAAGACCACGTCGCACAAGCCCGTACAGCCGGACCCCCAGGTGCCCCGGCTGTAGCTGCCGGAGCACCACACACCACTGCCCCGCCGGCACGAAGCCGCGGGGCAGTGGTGTGTGGTCCGGCCGACGGGGAGGTCAGTGCTTCTGCGGCGGGCCCGGCGTGGTCGGCAGTGCGAGCTCGAACCAGACGACCTTGCCGCTGCTCAGCCGGGTGGCACCCCATCGGCGGGCCATCCGGTTGACCAGGAACAGACCGCGGCCGCCCTCGTCGTCGTCCCGCGCCCGGCGCTGGCGCGGCAGTTGCGGGGAGTCGTCGCCGACCTCGCAGCGCAGTACGTCCGTGCGCAGGAGACGCAGGGTCACGGGCCGCTCGGCGTACCGCACGGCATTGGTGACGACCTCGCTGACCAGCAGCTCCAGGGAATCCTCGAGCTCCTCCAGCCCCCAGCGGGCCAGTGCGCGGCGGGCGAACCGGCGGGCCCGGCCCGGAGCGGTCTCCTCCGGGTCCAGGAACCAGTACGCCACGTCACTGGGCGCGATCCCGTCGAACCGGGCCGCGAGCAGCGCGATGTCGTCGTCCCGGTCACCGGGGCCGAGCATGTCCAGGATGTCGTCGCACAGGGCCTCCAGGGGCGGCGGGTGGTCCAGGCCCGTCAGTTGAGCGGTGGTGGCCAGGCGCTCGCGAAGCTGCTCGATGCCGGTCCAGACGTCGCGCAGCCGGGACTCGACGAGGCCGTCGGTGTACAGCACGAGGGTGGCCCCGGCCGGGGCGTCCAGCTCCACGGCCTCGAAGTCCACGCCGCCGACGCCGATGGGGGCGCCGGGGGGTACGCGCAGCACCTCGGCGCGGCCGCCCAGGTGCAGCAGCACCGGCGGCGGGTGGCCGGCGTTGGCGATGGTGATCCGGTGCGAGACCGGGTCGTAGACGGCGTAGAGGCAGGTGGCCATCCGGTCGGAGCCCAGGCGCTGCGCCTGCTCGTCCAGGTGGTGCAGGACCTCGGCGGGCGGCAGGTCGAGCTGCGCCAGCGTCTGGGCCGTCGTACGGAGCTGTCCCATGATCGCGGCGGAGGTCATGGAGTGGCCCATGACGTCGCCGACGACGAGCGCGACCCGGCTGCCGGGCAGGGGTATGGCGTCGTACCAGTCGCCGCCGACCCGGGCCGTCTCGGCGGCGGGCAGGTAGCGGCTGGCGAGGCGGACGCCGGTGGGCTGGGGGAGGCTGTCGGGCAGCATCGTGCGCTGGAGCTCGTCGGCGATGTAGGCCTCGCGGCCGTAGAGCACGGCCTTGTCGATGCCCAGCGCGGTGTGGGTGGCCAGCTGGGCGGCGACCAGCAGGTCGTTCGTCTCGAAGGCGGGCCGCTCGGGGGTGCGCAGGAACACCGCCGCGCCGATGACGCGGCGCCGGCCGCGCAGCGGGGCCAGGATGGCCCGCTGGCCGCGCGGCACCGGATGGTCGGCGCCCAGCAGCTCCGGCAGGGCCGCCCGGGCGGCGGCGGAGGACCCGAAGACGGGCCGTACGCCGCGCAGCACCTCGGCGAGTGCCCCGCCGGGGCGGATCTCGCACAGCTCCGCCGCGGGCAGGTCGCCCTGCGGGCCGACCAGGGCCAGCTGGCTGAAGTCGAGCTCGCCGTCGGGGGTCAGCGCGCCGGCCGCGGCGGCGCTGCCGGTGAACTCGTCGATCGGCCGGAGCCGGTCGGTTCGCCGGAGCCGCAGAACGACCGGCCCGACGGGCCGCTCGTCGCCGACGGGGAGGGGATCGCGCAGGTAGACGAGGATGGCGTCGGAGAAGGTGGGCACGGTGGCCCGGCACAGGCCGAGGACGATCTCGTCGAGGTCGATCCCGCGCGCGATCCGCCGGGTGGCCGCTCCGACGAACCGCAGCCGGTCGCCTTCGCGCCGCGCGATGCTCGTATCGGCCCCGGTACCGGCGCCCTGGCCGGAGGTGGCGGTGAACCCGGCGCCGGCCGGGCCGGATGCTCCGGGTCCGGCCGCCTCGAGGGCGGTTTCGCCCTCGCGGGTGCGCGCGCTGCCGGCCTCGGAGGCCGCGGCCTCGTCGCGCAGGGCCCGTACCCGGTCCGTGCCGGAGGCCGGAAGCGGGGGTTCGCCCGGCTTCGCCGCGCCGGGGGCTTCGGGGCCCGGGCCCGGCTCGCCGCCGGGGGCCGTTCCTCTGGTCCGGCCGGGATCCGCGGCGGAGGCGGCCGGGGCCTGTGCGGTGCCGCGGGGGCGGGGCAGGTCCGCCGCCTGGGGCTGCGCATGCGTGCGTACGGCCTCGGCCGCCGGGAGCGGGGCCTTGCCGTGGCCCAGTTCCTCCGTGCCGTGGCCGGGCTCGTCCGTCCGACCGCCGGAGGCAACCGGCTGGGGGCCCTCCTGAGAGGTGGGGTACTCCGTCACGCGTGGCATTCCGTCCGTTTGCGCTCGATGTGCGCTGCACTCAACTCGGTCAGTCGCGGTATACCCGCTCAGCGGCGGGGACACCATCACCCCGCGGATCCTCCCCCAAACTTCGTTCGGGGGGACCCCCGCCCGCTCGTTACCTTTCGATATCGCGTCGACCTGGATCAAATGCTGCGTGGATGGCGACATTTGACCGCCCGCGTCCCGGCGTAGGACGATCCTACGATCGCCCCCCGGGGGCGCATCAAGGGTCTCATGAGGTCATATGCGCCGGGGTGCGGTCCCAGTCCTCGGGTAGCGCCGGTACGCCCCAGGACGGGTCCGGCCGCCAATCCTGCCAGCCTTCGGAGAACGGCGGACCCCAGGCCCGGATCACGTCCACCGCCGCCCGGCCGGCCGCGCGCACGCGGCGCGCCTGGTCCGGGTCCATCAGGCCGGACCGCTGGGCCTGCGCGAACTCGTCCTCGTCCCGCCACTTCCAGGTGCGGTCCGGGTAGACGGAGATGTCCAGGAAGTGGTCCTCGGAGTCGATGCCGCCGGACCACCGGGTCCGCGGCTCCTCCAGATTCACGTACCAGCTCCTGAAGAGCCAGCCGTGGTCCCAGAACAGCCACACCGACCAGGGGTCCCCGGGCCGTGCCAGCTTCAGCACGCCCGCCCCGAACCAGCGCGACCGTACGGTGGTGCGCGGCGCGGTGTACCGGGTGGCGAGCGGCTCCTCGTGGACCGGGGTCCCGTCGGCGAGCACCGGCTTGACGCACTCGGTCCCGGGGGCCATCCACACCGCGAGGAGCTCGTCGGTGTCGGTCACCACGGTCACGGGCCGGCAGATGTGGACGGCGCCCTTCGGGCCGGGCGCGTGATCGCGGTAGCGCCAGAGGATCTGCTCCCCGGGCGCCCAGCGGGTGCCTTCCGGGGCACTTCGCTCCACGCTCCGTGCCGAGCCTCGTGCCGAGCCCGGTGCGGAGCTCCGCGCCGAGCTCCGCGCACTGCCGCCCCCGCGGCCTCCGGTACCTGTCATGGGCAGATCTTAGGGCGGGGGTCCGGGGGATGGCTGCGGTGCAGGTCATCGAGGTGTTCGGGGACGGGAAACGACCGGATCCTGACCCCCCGGGCGGAGCGGCCCCGGCGGGGTCAGGGGTGGGTCATCCGCAGGACGTCCAGTGCTTCGTCGAGCTGTTCCAGGGTGAGGTCGCCGCGGTCCACGTAGCCCGACTCCAGGACGACCTCCCGGATCGTCTTCTGCTCCGCGAGGGACTTCTTGGCCACCTTGGCGGCCTCCTCGTAGCCGATGTACCGGTTCAGCGGGGTCACCACGGAGGGCGAGGACTCGGCGTACTGCCTGGCCCGGGCCGTGTTGGCGGTGATTCCGTCCACGGTGCGGTCGGCCAGCAGGCGGCTCACGGAGCCCAGCAGCCGGATGGACTCCAGGAGGTTGCGGGCCATCACGGGGAGCATCACGTTGAGCTCGAAGTTGCCCGCGGCGCCCGCCACCGCGACCGCCGTGTCGTTGCCCATCACCTGGGCGGCGACCATCAGCGCGGCCTCCGGGACGACCGGATTGACCTTCCCGGGCATGATCGAGGACCCCGGCTGGAGATCCGGGAGGTTGATTTCGGCCAATCCTGTGCGCGGGCCCGAGGCCATCCAGCGCAGGTCGTTGCAGATCTTGGTGAGCGAGACGGCGACCGTACGGAGCATTCCGGAGGTCTCGACGAGGGCGTCCCGGGCCCCCTGGGCCTCGAAGTGGTCCCGGGCCTCGGTCAGCGGCAGCCCTGTCGCGGCGGCCACTTCGGCGATCACGGCCGCGGAGAACCCGGGCGGGGTGTTGATCCCGGTGCCGACGGCGGTTCCGCCCAGGGGAAGTTCGGCCAGCCGGGGCAGCGCCGCCCGCAGCCGCTCCACGCCGTAGCGGATCTGGACGGCGTACCCGCCGAACTCCTGGCCCAGGGTGACCGGGGTGGCGTCCATCAGGTGCGTCCGCCCGGCCTTGACCACCTGGGAGAACTCGGCGGACTTGCGCTCCAGCGCGCCGGCCAGGTGCTCCAGGGCGGGGACGAGTTCACCGGTCACGGCGGCGGTGGCGGCGATGTGGATGGAGGAGGGGAAGACGTCGTTGGAGCTCTGCGAGGCGTTGACGTGGTCGTTGGGGTGGACGGCGCGGCCGAGCCGTTCGGTGGCCAGGGTGGCGATCACCTCGTTGGCGTTCATGTTGGACGAGGTGCCGGAGCCGGTCTGGAACACGTCGACGGGGAAGTGCTCGTCCCAGCGGCCCTCGGCGACCTCGGCCGCGGCCGAGCCGATCGCCGCGGCGATGTCCTCGTCGACCACGCCGAGCCGGGCGTTGACGGCCGCCGCCGCGGCCTTGATCCGGGCCAGCGCCTCGATGTGGGCGCGCTCCAGGCGCTGTCCGGAGATGGGGAAGTTCTCCACAGCGCGCTGGGTCTGAGCTCGCCATTTGGCGTGCGCGGGGACGCGTACGTCTCCCATGGAGTCGTGCTCGACGCGGAACCCCTCGGGGCCGTCGCCGGTCTGCTGACTTCCGGTCATCTGTGGTGCCTCCTGAAAAAGTTGAGCAATTGTCTTGTTCGGACTGTTCCCAACTCGCCTACCGACCAGTAAATACCGGGGGTAACACCGAGATCTGGGAGGCGTTCATGGCACGTGCCCGTACACAATCAAAGATCCGACTCAGATCTACCCTCGCCGCCGTCGCGGCGGTCGCGGCCGCCCTCGGGGGCGTCACCGCCATCACCCCCACGGCCCACGCGGCCACCGGCGCCGGGGCTGCCGGGACGGCCGCCGGGGCCGCCGCCACTGCGCTCACGCCCGAACTGGAGGCCATCCGGGCCGCCGAGGCCGTCAAGATCTACGGCGACTCCGCGATCCGCCCGCTCGCGGACCGCAAGACCGGCCTGATCTCGCTCGGAGACAGCGAGATCTCGGGCGAGGGCGTCGGCAACTACGACCCCGCGACCAACACCCCGTCCAACCAGTGCCACCGCTCGCCCGACTCGGCGATCCACCGCACCGGCATCGCGGCCGACTACACCTTCAACGCGGCCTGCTCCGGCGGCTACACGGGCAACATCAAGATCGGCGGCAGCAAGCAGTACGCCGACGAGCTGGTGCAGAGCGACAGCCTTGCCATCAAGGCCCGCAACACCAAGATCAAGATGGTGCTGCTGGTCGCCGGCGCCAACGACGACCTGCAGTTCGGCCCGGTCATGACCGACTGCGTCACCCGCTGGGTGCTCAGCCAGGGCACCTGCGAGCCGAAGTACGGTCCGGGCTGGCAGGCGCGCGTCGACGGGCTGAAGCCCAAGGTCCAGTCGACGGTCGGCGACCTCAAGACGGTCATGCGCGACGCCGGTTACGCCGACTCCGACTACAAGCTGGTCGTGATGGGCTACCCCAGCCCGATCGGCCCCGACTTCAACGACAACCCCGACTTTCCCGGCAAGCTCCCCGGAGGCTGCGCCGGCTACGACTCGGACGCCGCCTGGGGCCGCAACTACGCGGTGCCCACCTTCGAGAAGGGCATGCGTGCGGCCGCCCTCGCCGCGGGAGCGACCTACCTCGACAACTCGCGGCTCTTCCAGGGCCACGAGGTCTGCATGGAGGACCCCTGGGCCCGCGGCCTCTACCTCGACCTCGGGGACCACTTCCCGTGGGACGAGAACACCGCCCGACAGTCCTTCCACCCCAACTACCGCGGCCACGGCGCCTTCGCGTCCTGTCTGACCCAGCTCTACGCCTCCGGCCTGCGCGAGGCCTCCTGCGCCGACCCGGCGAGCACCGGCACCCCCGTCCTGCAGGCCGGGGCCTGGGACGACCTGTACAAGCCGCTGAAGAACGAGGCGACCGGCAACTGCCTCGACGCCAACGGCAGCTCCAGCGCCAACAACACCAAGGTCCTCGGCTGGGACTGCCACGGCGGCCGCAACCAGAGCTGGTGGTACGACTCCGCGAAGAAGTCGGTCCACGTCGAACTCACCCATGACCGCTGCATAGACGCGCCCGGCGCCACCTACGGCAACGGCACCGCGTTGATCATCTGGAACTGCCACGGCGGCGCCAATCAACAGTTCGTCCGCGACGGAGCCACCCTGCGGCCCGCCGCCGCCCCGGGCATGTGCCTGACGGTGGCCGCGGCCCACGACCCGCTGCGCCTCCAGACCTGCAACGGCTCGGCGAACCAGCGCTTCGTCTAACCCCCACGCCTGACCTCCACGCCGTACCCGTACCGCCTACGGACCCGTACCCCCGTCGGGTTCGATGCCCCCACACCCGGCCGGCGCACCCCGGCCGGGTCCTCACAGGTCGCGCAGCAGTTTCCGTACGTCCCGGGGCCGGTTGGTGATGACCGTGTCCACGCCCAGGCGTACACAGAGCTCCACGTCCTCCGGCTCGTCCACGGTCCACACGCGCACCTGGAGCCCCTTCGCCCTCAGCCGGCCCACCAGTCCCGGATCCTGCCGGACCAGTTCGATGCCGGGACCCGCGTGGAGGGCGTACGGGGGACGGACCGGCCGTACCCTGCGCTCGATCAGGTACACGGCGGGCAGCCCCGGCGCGAGACGGTGCATCCGGGTCAGCGCGGTGCGCGAGAAGCTCATCACCTCGACCCGGCCGGCGCCGCCGTGGGCGAGCCCGTACTCCCTTAGCAGCCGCACGAGTTCGGCCTCCAGGCGGCCGCCCGCACGGGTGGGGTGCTTGGTCTCGACGGCCAGCCCGACGGGGTAGGGCGCGCCGAGGGCCTCCTTGAGCAGGTCCTCGAAGAGCAGCACCCGGGCCCCCGCGTGCCCGGGACCCTTCCACGCCCCGAAGTCCAGGGCGCGCAGCTCCTCGTACGTCATCTCGGAAACGACCCCCCGGCCGTCGGAGGTCCGCTCGACGCGCCGGTCGTGCACGCAGACCAGCTTGCGGTCGGCGGTGAGCCGGACATCGCACTCCAGCGCGTCGGCCCCGTCGATGATGGCCTGCCGGTAGGCGGCCATGGTGTGCTCGGGATGCTCGTGGGAGGCCCCGCGATGGGCGATGACCCGCGTGCGGTGGGCCGGGGGGAGGGAGGAGCTCGTCGCTGCCATGCGGAAATCCTTGCAAACCGGGGTGAACGCACAGGTCCGGGGTCGTGTCCCCGACGTTAACCGGCTGCGGCCCGTCTCCCCGGCAGGGCGGGGCCGCCACGGGTGTCGGTGCGGGTGGCGACAGGGGTGAGGGCCCCTTCGCCGCGCGGCGAAAGGGCCCTCGGGGTGCCGCTCGGGGGCCGGGTTACAGGCCCGGGCCGCGGACCGGGATGTGGGTGAAGGTCGGTTCCGGGGCGGGGACCTGGAAGAAGTCGTTGCCCTTGTCGTCGACCACGATGAAGGCCGGGAAGTCCTCGACCTCGATCTTCCAGACGGCCTCCATGCCGAGCTCCTCGTACTCCAGGACCTCGACCTTCTTGATGCAGTCCAGGGCGAGGCGCGCCGCCGGTCCGCCGATGGAGCCGAGGTAGAAGCCGCCGTGCGTGCCGCACGCGTCCGTCACCTGCTGGGAGCGGTTGCCCTTGGCCAGCATGACCTTGGAGCCGCCAGCCGCCTGGAACTGCTCGACGTAGGAGTCCATGCGGCCGGCCGTGGTCGGGCCGAAGGAACCGGAGGCGTAGCCCTCGGGGGTCTTCGCGGGGCCCGCGTAGTACACCGGGTGGTCCTTCAGGTACTGCGGCATCTGCGCGCCCGAGTCCAGCAGTTCCTTGATCTTGGCGTGCGCGATGTCGCGCGCCACGACCAGCGGGCCGGTCAGCGACAGCCGGGTCTTGACCGGGTGCTTGGTGAGGGTGGCGAGGATCGACTCCATCGGCTGGTTCAGGTCGATCGAGACGACGTCCGAGGCCTCGGCCAGGTGCTCGTCCGTGGTGTCCGGCAGGAAGCGCGCCGGGTCCGTCTCCAGCTGCTCCAGGAAGACGCCCTCGGCGGTGATCTTCGCGGTGGCCTGGCGGTCCGCGGAGCAGGAGACGGCGATCGCGACGGGCAGCGAGGCGCCGTGGCGGGGGAGGCGCACGACGCGGACGTCGTGGCAGAAGTACTTGCCGCCGAACTGCGCGCCGATGCCGATGCGCTGGGTCAGCTCGAAGACCTGCTGCTCCAGTTCGAGGTCCCGGAAGCCGTGGCCGAGCACCGAGCCCTCGGTGGGCAGCTCGTCCAGGTAGTGGGCGGAGGCGTACTTCGCGGTCTTGAGCGCGTGCTCCGCCGAGGTGCCGCCGACCACGATCGCCAGGTGGTACGGCGGGCAGGCCGCGGTGCCCAGCGAACGGATCTTCTCCTCCAGGAACTTCATCATGGAGGTCTCGTTGAGGACCGCCTTGGTCTCCTGGTAGAGGAAGGACTTGTTGGCGGAGCCGCCGCCCTTGGCCATGAAGAGGAACTTGTACGCGCCGCCGTCGGTCGCGTACAGCTCGATCTGCGCGGGCAGGTTCGAGCCGGTGTTCTTCTCCTCCCACATGGTGACCGGGGCCATCTGCGAGTAGCGCAGGTTCAGCCGGGTGTAGGCGTCGAAGATGCCGCGGGACAGGGCCGCCTCGTCGCCGCCCTCGGTGAGGACGTTCTGGCCGCGCTTGCCCATCACGATCGCCGTGCCCGTGTCCTGGCACATAGGCAGGACGCCGGCCGCCGCGATGTTCGCGTTCTTCAGCAGGTCCAGCGCGACGAACTTGTCGTTGGCCGAGGCCTCGGGGTCGTCGATGATCCGGCGCAGCTGCGCGAGGTGCGCGGGGCGCAGGAAGTGCTGGATGTCGTGGATCGCCTCTTCGGCGAGCTTGCGCAGCGCCTCCGGCTCGACCTTGAGGAACGTACGGCCGTCGGCCTCGAAGGTGGAGACGCCCTCGGAGGTCACCAGCCGGTACGGGGTGGAGTCCTCGCCCAGGGGCAGCAGGTCGGTGTACGCAAACTCTGGCATGACGGCAGTCATTCCCTCACTCGGCAGACGGCGCTGACGACCGTTTGGCAGCGCGGTATCCAGCGTAGGACCTCTGCCGGGGGCTTTGGTTGTGAGGTAAGGCTCACTGGGCAGTATCGCGATCTATCGTGTCTGGCTATGCTGGGTCCCGTGGACCTGGAAAAGCACCCCTCATCAGCGGCGGCCCCCCGGGCCGCCGCGCCCGCGACCGCCGTCGGACTGCGCGCCTCGGACGCGGACCGGGACCGTATCGCGTCGATCCTCGCCGACGCCGTCGCCGAGGGCCGGCTGACCGCCGAGGAGCACTCCGAGCGCCTCGACTCGCTGTACGCGCTGAAGACGGTCGGCGAGCTGGACACGCTCGTACGGGACCTGCCCGCGCCGGGCGCCGGCGTCCGGCAGGAGCCCGCGTACGCCGCGGCGGGCGTCCCCGGCGAGGCGATCGTGTCCGTGTGCAGCAGTTCCTCCCGCAGGGGCCGCTGGCGGCCCGGCGCGCACACCCGCGCGGTCTGCGTCATGGGCGACATCAGCATCGACCTGACCCGGGCGGTCTTCGAGCAGCAGGTCACCGAGATCAACGTGACCTGCCTCCTAGGCAACGTGGAGATCCTCGTCCCGGAGAACGTCACCCTGCGCGGCTACGGCAGCGGGGTCCTCGGCAACGTGGAGGTGCACGGCGAGGGCCGCGGCGGGACCGACCCGCACGCCCCGGTCGTGATCGTCCGCGGCTTCGCGCTGCTGGGCAACATCGAGGCCCGCCCCAAGGCCGGTGCCCGCCTGGTGGACCTGGCGGGCAGGCTCCGCAAGGGGCGGGAGGGCGGCCTGTAGGGGCGCTCGCCGATCGGGCCGATCGGGCCGGAGCGGGCGGAGTCGGCGGACCGGCCGGAGAAGGCCGTCGCGTCCGCAACTCGCCGCAAAATCAAGCCCTTTGGCCGGTAAGCAGTCGTAGGGTCGGCCCATGACGGTATCCAAGTGGGACCTGCTCGACCAGGCGTACGAGGCGCTGCGCGCCGTCACCGGCGGCGTGACGGCCGACGCCCTGCGCGCGCCGACTCCGTGCGACCAGTGGAATGTCGGCCAAGTGCTCCAGCACGCGGCCGGCGACCAGCTCGCCTACGCGGGCCGCCTCACCGGCGGGCCGGGACCGGCACAGGACCCCTTCGCGCCCACCGGCACCCTGGCCGGCAGCCCCGCCGAGCTGCTGGAGCCCGCCCTCGCCGCCGCCGCCGAGGCCTTCTCCGGGGTCGAGCCGGGCGCCGCCGAAGTGGCCGTCCCACTGCCGCCCTTCACCCTCCCCGCCGAGACCGCGGTCGCCGCGGCCGCCCTCGACGCGGCCGTCCACGCCTGGGACATCGCGGTCGCCACCGGCCAGGACTCCCCGCTGAACCCAGCCCTCGCGGCGGCCCTGCGCCCGGCCGCGCAGGCGCTCGCGGAGCCGCTGCGCGGGTTCGCGTACGCCCCGGAGCTCAGCCCCGGGCCCGATCCGGACACCGACCCGGCCGGCTCGCTGCTCGCCTTCCTGGGCCGCCGCCCCGACTGGACACCGCCCGCCCCATGACGGGGCCGGGCGTCGCCGGGGCGGGATCACCTTTCGGTCGAACCGGCCGGATCGGCGGCACTCGGCGCATAGGGGCGCGCACAGCGGGTAGGGACAGGTGCGTCGTCTCTCGCTCGCGTATACGTCGTCAGGAGTAGACCGTGCCGCATCCGCCGCGCCAGTCCCTGCAGGTAGCCGCCGTCCAGAGCCTTCAGGGGCGCCCGGCTGCCACCGTGCCGCAGCCGCGGGTTCCGGCCAGGCAGGAGGACGGCCCATGGCACGCGGACGCCGTGTGCCGAAGGGACGAGGCCGGGCTGTTCTTCGCCCCCTCCAAGGAGCCGACCGCCGCCCGGCTGTCCCGTGAGGACGCCGCCAAGCGGGTCTGTGCCCGCTGCCCCGTCATGGTCGCCTGCCGGGAGCACGCACTGATACAGCCCGAGCCGTACGGTGTCTGGGGCGGGCTGACGGCCGCCGAGCGCCGGGTGGTGCTGGCCCGCCGCCGGCGCCGGGCGGGGGAGCTGCGCGAAGCCTCGTAGGCGCGAAGTCCCGTAGGCCCGGAGCCTCGTGGCGCGCGGCCCTCGCAGGAGGGCATACGGAAAGGGGCGCCCCCGCCGCACGCGGGAGCGCCCCTTCCGGTTGCCGTGCCGTATTCGGCCTACTGGGCGCGGTCGAAGTCGATCGCGCTGTACGCGCGGAGCTTCGAGAGGCGGTGGGTCGAGTCGATCTGCCGGATCGTGCCCGACTTCGAGCGCATGACCAGCGAGGAGGTCGTCGCGGTCTCCGAGCGGTAGTGGACGCCGCGCAGCAGCTCGCCGTCCGTGATGCCCGTGGCGACGAAGAAGACGTTGTCGCCGGAGACCAGGTCGTTGGTGTGCAGGACGCGGTCCAGGTCGTGGCCCGCGTCGATGGCCTTCTGGCGCTCTTCCTCGTCCTTGGGCCACAGCTTGCCCTGGATGGTGCCGCCGAGGCACTTGATGGCGCACGCCGAAATGATGCCCTCGGGGGTGCCGCCGATGCCCAGGAGCAGGTCGACGCCCGTGCCCTCGCGGACCGCCATGACCGAGCCGGCGACGTCGCCGTCGGAGATGAACCTGATGCGGGCGCCGGTCTCGCGGATCTCCTTGACGATGCCTTCGTGGCGGGGGCGGTCGAGGATGACCACGGTGACGTCTTCCACGGCCATGTTCTTGGCCTTGGCGACACGGCGGATGTTGACGGAGACCGGGGCGTTGATGTCGACGAAGTCGGCGGCCTCGGGACCGGTGACCAGCTTCTCCATGTAGAACACCGCGGACGGGTCGAACATGGTGCCGCGGTCGGCGGCGGCCAGGACGGCGATGGCGTTCGGCATGCCCTTGGCGTTCAGGGTGGTGCCGTCGATGGGGTCCACGGCGATGTCGACCTCGGCACCGGTGCCGTCGCCGACCCGCTCGCCGTTGAAGAGCATCGGGGCTTCGTCCTTCTCGCCCTCGCCGATGACGACGACGCCGTTCATCGAAACGGTGGAGATCAGGGTCCGCATCGCGTTGACGGCGGCGCCGTCGGCGCCGAGCTTGTCGCCGCGCCCGACCCAGCGGCCGGCGGCCATGGCGGCGGCCTCGGTGACCCGGACGAGCTCCAGGGCGAGGTTGCGGTCGGGTGCCTCCGGAGAGACTTCGAGCTGGGGCGGCAGGTTGTGCTCGGTCATCGGAGCGCACCTTTCTGTACGGCGACGGCCGGGAGTGAGGGTCCCTGGACTCTATCGGTACGTCGACATATTGAGCAGACCGGGTCACGTATGAGCGCCATATCGGTCAGTCTTTTGTCCTGAGCGGACATCTTGCGCGGCCTTTGGCGCGGCATGCGGACCCCGGCGGTGATCGCCCGGGGCCATGCGGGACCATGGTGTCGTGGCAGGTATGAAGGGCAAGCAGACGGTCTTGGACATGGTCCGGTCGCTGGTGGTGATCGGCCTCGTGGTCGGGGGGATCTATTTGGTCATCCCACATGACGAGAAGGCCGATCCGACGAAGGTGGTCGACTACCGCATCGAAACCATCACCGCGCGGCGGGCGGCTCCGTATCCCGTGGCGGTGCCCGTCGGGCTGCCGGAGCGGTGGCGGGCGACCTCGGTGGCGTACACGCGCAAGGAGGCCAGCTCCTGGCACCTGGGCTTCGTGGACCCGCAGCAGCAGTACGTGGCGGTGGAGCAGTCCGCGGACGCCACGGACGGTTACGTGGGCAGGGTCACCCGGAGGGCGCAGGCCACCGGACAGACGCAGCAGGTCGGGGACCAGGTCTGGGAGCGCTGGGACGGCGAGAAGTACGACGCCCTCGTACGCCGCGAACAGGGCTACGTCACGGTGGTGACGGGCACGGCCTCCTTCGAGCAGCTCGGGGCGATGGCCGCGGCGCTGGAGTTCAAGCAGGGGGCCTAGGGCAGGTCCCGGGGCCAGGACAGGTCCCGGGGCCAGGGCGGCCCCCAGGGCGCCTGCGGCCCCTGCGCCGGACGCTGGGCGTCGCGCAGACGGCACGCGAAGAGGCCGCGCCCCCGGAATTCCGGGGGCGCGGCCTCTTTCGCGTACTGCCGGCGCGGCCGGGCTCAGACGGTCGCGATGACCTGGTCGAGCTCCAGGCGCGGGGAGCGCGCGAACCAGGCGTCCTCGCCCGGCTTGCCGATGTTGACGACCATCACCGGGGTGTGGTCGGCGTCCAGGAACTCCTTCTGGAGGCCGGCGAAGTCCGCACCGGTCATCGGGCCGGCGGCCAGGCCGGCGGCGCGGATGCCGATGATGAAGTACGCGGCCTGCAGCGAGGCGTTGACCAGCGCGGAGTGCTCGCGGACCGGGCGCTCGGAGAAGAAGGCGTCCTTGGCCTGCGGGAAGTGCGGGAGCAGCTGCGGGAGCTCCTCGTGGAACTCGTTGTCCGCGGACAGGATCGCGACCAGCGGGGCGGCGGCGGTCTTGGCCCGGTTGCCCTCGGCCATGTGCGCCACGAGGCGCTCGCGGGCCTCGGGGGAGCGGACCAGGGTGATGCGCAGCGGCGTCTGGTTGAAGGCGGTCGGGCCGAACTTCACCAGGTCGTAGATCGCCTGGATCTGCTCCTCGGTCACCGGCTCGTCGGAGAACGTGTTGGCGCTGCGGGCCTCACGGAAGAGGAGGTCCTGAGCGGCGGCGTCGAGAACGAGAGACATCGGAAAGCCTTCTTCTGTGCGGGGCTGCTGAAGCGATACCCGGAGACTACGACGCAGATAGATGAAAGTTCAACTAAATCTGCTTCCGGGTGGCAGGCATCACTCCTCGGGGGCCTGCTCCGCCGCCTCCCGCGACGCGAGCGCCGAGTCCAGCCGGGCGCGCGCACCCTCCAGCCAGTGGCGGCACACCTTCGCGAGCTCCTCGCCGCGCTCCCAGAGCGCGAGCGAGTCCTCCAGTGAGGTGCCGCCGGCCTCCAGTTTGCGGACGACCTCGATCAGCTCGTCCCGGGCCTGCTCGTACCCCAGCGCCGTATCGGTCTCGGCCATTCCCGCTCCCACCTTAAATGTGTAGTACACCGAATTCTGTCGCGGCAGTGTGAACTGTCGCTGTCGCTGTCGCTGTTGCCGTTGTCCGCCGCCGCCGTACCGCCCGCCGCGTGCCCGCCGTGGCGGCGTGGCCTGCGGTTCCGCGCTACGAGGACTCCTCGGCGACCCGCACCGCGAACTCCCCCTCCGCCACCCGCGCCCGCAGCACGTCGCCCGCCGCCACGTCCTCGGGTGAGCGCACCACGTGCCCGTCGGCCCCCTGGAGCACCGCGTACCCGCGCTCCAGCGTGGACGCCGGGGACAGCGCCACCACCCGGGCGAGCGTGTGCGCCAGCTCCGAGTCGGCCCGGTCCAACAGGTGCCCCAGGGTCCGGCGGCCGCGTGCCAGCAGTGCGTCCAGCTCCGCCTCCCGGGTCTCCACCATCCGCTGGGGATGGACGAAGACCGGCCGCGCGAGCGCGTGCGCGAGGCCCCGCTCCTCCCGGTCGAGCAGCCCGCGCACGGCGCGCAGCCCCCGGCCCTGCAGCTGGCGTACCCGCTCCAGCTCCTCGCCGACGTCCGGGACCACCTTCTTCGCCGCGTCCGTGGGCGTGGACGCCCGCAGGTCCGCGACCAGGTCCAGCAGCGGGGAGTCGGGCTCGTGCCCGATCGCCGAGACCACGGGGGTACGGGCCGCTGCCACGGTCCGTACGACCTCCTCGTCGGAGAAGGGCAGCAGGTCCTCCACGCTGCCGCCGCCGCGCGCCACGATGATCACGTCGACCTCGGGCAGCGCGTCCAGCTCCTTGACTGCCTGGATCACCTGGGGCACCGCGTGCACCCCCTGGACCGCGACGTTGCGGACCTCGAAGCGGACCGCCGGCCATCTGCGCCGGGCGTTCTCCAGCACATCGCGCTCGGCCGCCGAGGCCCGCCCCACCACCAGCCCGATCAGCTGCGGCAGGAACGGCAGCGGCTTCTTGCGGTCCAGCGCGAAGAGCCCCTCGGAGGCGAGGGCGCGCTTGAGCCGCTCCAGCCGGGCGAGGAGCTCGCCGATGCCGACGGGCCGTATCTCGGTCGCCCGCAAGGACAGCTGCCCGCGCGGGGCGTACCACTCGGGCTTGGCGAGTACGACGACGCGCGCTCCCTCCGTCACCGAGTCCGCGACCTCGTCGAAGACCTGCCGGAAGCAGGTCACGCTCAGGGAGATGTCGTGCGAGGGATCGCGCAGCGTCAGGAAGACCACCCCCGCCCCCGGCCTCCGCGAGAGCTGCGTGATCTGCCCTTCCACCCACACCTGACCGAGCTTGTCGATCCAGCCCCCGATGAGCCGGGACACCTGACCGACCGGCAGCGGCGCGTCAGCCGACGTATTCAGACCCATGCACGCAGGCTAGCCGCCAGAACCGACACCCGCGTCGGGCCCGGAACCCCGGCCCTCCGCGCGTCGCCCGCGCTGGGCCACCAGGATGCCCAGGCCCACCAGCAGCCACACCGCCCCCACCAGTTGCGCCGTCCACGAGGCCTCGACGATCACCGTGATGGTCACGGCGGCGCCGAGGACCGGGATCACCAGGTGCTTGAGCCAGTTCGGGGCGCCGCCCCGCCGCTTGACCACGAACCAGCCGACCACCGAGGCGTGCAGCAGCGTGAACGCCACCAGCGCCCCGATGTCCACGACGGACACCAGGTGGTCCAGGCCGTCGTCGCGCCGGGCCGCCCACACGGCCGCGATCAGCGTGACCGTCGCCGCCACCAGCAGGGCCGGGCGCGGGGTCCCGTGCGAGGTGTGGGCCAGCACGCGGGGCAGCCGCCGCTCGCGGGCCATCGCGAAGAGCAGCCGGCCCGCCGCGGCCTGCCCGGCCAGCGCGGCGAAGGCGGCCCCGATGGCCTTGCTGATGGCGACCAGATCGTGCAGCCAGGTCCCTACGGAGGCCTCGACGGTCGTGTAGAAGGCCGGCCCCTGCTTCGCCGGGTCGGCCGCCAGCTCCGCCGCCGACAGGGGGCTGAGGAGGGCCGCCAGATAGGTCTGGGCGATGAACAGCACCCCGGTCAGCGCCAGGCAGAACAGCACCGCCCGGGCCACCTTCGCGCTGCCGCCCGTCACCTCCTCCGCGAAGGAGGCGATGGCGTCGAAGCCCAGGTAGGACAGGACCGCGACGGAGACCGCGCCGAGCACGGCGGCCATCGAGAATCCGCCGAGCGAGCCGTCGCCGGTGAAGGGGGAGAGCCAGTCGCGGTGCGCCGCGCCCCGGGCCAGTACGGTCACGGCCGAGACCAGGAACACCAGCAGGACCGCGATCTCCATGGCCAGCACGGCGAAGCCCACGCGCGCGGCGGCCCGTACGCCCCACAGGTTGAGCAGGGTGGTCACGACCACCGCCAGGGCCGTCCACACCCACCGGGAGACCTCCGGGACCAGGGCGTTCATGGCGATCCCGGAGAACAGGTACGCGACCGCCGGGATCAGCAGGTAGTCGAGCATCGCCATCCAGCCGGCGATCAGACCGGGACCCTCGCCGAGGCCCTTGCGGGCGTAGGTGAAGACCGAGCCGGCCTGCGGGGCCACCCGCACCATCTGCGCGTAGGAGAAGGCCGTGAAGGCCATCGCCACCGTCGCGACGAGGTAGACGAGGGCGACGGCGCCGTGCGATTTGGCGTCGAGGGTGCCGAAGACGCCGACCGGGGCCATGGGGGCGATGAAGAGCAGCCCGTAGACGACCAGGTCCCGGAATCCGAGGGTGCGGCGCAGCGAGGTGCCCGGTGCGGCGGAGGGGCTGCCGGGTGAGCCGGGCGGCTCGGTGGGATCCGTCGCGGACGCCATCGTTCCTCCGAGGGGGATAGCCGGTGCGTACGTTCGACCCAAGTCTGTGCCGAGCGGGGGACGCCCGGCCTGCTGGACACCCCCGTACGATGGAGCCCATGACTGCTGCCACCCCCGCTCCCGCATCCCGCCGCGTCCTGCTCGCCGCCCCGCGCGGCTACTGCGCGGGCGTGGACCGAGCCGTGATCGCCGTCGAGAAGGCACTCGAACAGTACGGTTCGCCGGTCTACGTCCGGCACGAGATCGTGCACAACAAGTACGTCGTCCAGACCCTGGAGAAGAAGGGGGCCATCTTCGTCGAGCGGACGGAAGAGGTTCCCGAGGGTTCCATCGTGATGTTCTCCGCGCACGGCGTGGCCCCCGTGGTGCACGAGGAGGCGGCGCGAGGCAAGCTCGCGACGATCGACGCCACCTGCCCGCTGGTCACCAAGGTCCACAAGGAAGCGATCCGCTACGCGAACGAGGACTTCGACATCCTCCTCATCGGCCACGAGGGCCACGAGGAAGTCGTCGGCACCTCCGGCGAGGCCCCGGACCACATCACCATCGTGGACGGCCCGCACGACGTGGAGAAGGTCACCGTCCGCGACGAGTCGAAGGTCGTCTGGCTGTCGCAGACCACGCTCTCCGTCGACGAGACGATGGAGACGGTCGACGCGCTGAAGACCCGCTTCCCGCTGCTCGTCTCGCCGCCGAGCGACGACATCTGCTACGCCACCTCGAACCGCCAGGAGGCGGTCAAGGTGATGGGCGCGGACTGCGACCTGGTCATCGTCGTCGGCTCCAAGAACTCCTCGAACTCGATCCGGCTGGTCGAGGTCGCCCTCGACGCCGGCGCGGGCGCCGCGTTCCTCGTGGACTTCGCGAGCGAGATCGACGAGGCCTGGCTGCAGGGCGTCACCACCGTCGGTCTGACCTCGGGCGCCTCGGTGCCGGAGGTACTGGTCGACGAGGTGCTGGAGTGGCTGGCCGCGCGCGGGTACGCCGACGTGGAGATCGTCAAGACGGCCGAGGAGTCCATCGTCTTCTCCCTGCCCAAGGAGCTGCGCCGCGACCTGCGCGCGGAGGCGGCGGAGCTCGTGGCGGCGCCGGGCGCGGCGGCGAGTGCGGCGTCGGTCGAGCAGAAGTAGGCCCGTTCACGACAGGGCGCTGAGGCAGGTCGTTTCGTACGGTGTGTCCATGGAGATCTTCGGCGTGGACATCGGCGGTTCCGGGATCAAGGGCGCTCCCGTGGACCTCAACCGTGGCGACCTGGTGCAGGAGCGCCACAAGGTACTGACACCGCAGCCGGCCACCCCCGACGGGGTGGCCGGCTGCGTCGTCGAGGTGGTGCGCCACTTCGAGTGGGACGGCCCGGTGGGGGTGACCTTCCCCGGGGTGGTCACGGGCGGGGTGACCCGGTCGGCGGCCAACATGGACAAGGCCTGGGTCGGCGTGGACACGGCGGCGCTGCTCTCCGCGAGCCTGGGGGGCCGCCCGGTGACGGTCCTGAACGACGCGGACGCGGCCGGGGTCGCGGAGATGGCCTACGGGGCGGGGCGCGGGGTCGGCGGCACCGTCATCCTGCTCACGCTGGGCACCGGGATCGGCAGCGCGCTCTTCACGGACGGGCGGCTGGTGCCCAACACCGAGCTGGGCCACCTGGAGCTGAAGGGCCACGACGCGGAGACGCGGGCCTCGGTGAAGGCGAAGGAGGACGGCGACCTGACCTGGGAGCGCTGGGCGCACCGGGTGGGGAAGTACCTGGCTCACGTGGAGATGCTGTTCTCCCCGGACCTCTTCATCATCGGCGGGGGCGTGAGCCGCAAACCGGAGAAGTTCCTGCCGTTGATCGAGGGCGTCCGGGCCCGGATCGTGCCGGCGGAGCTGCAGAACAACGCGGGCATCGTGGGTGCGGCGATGGCGGCGCGGTCGGCGTCGGAGGCGCGGGCGCGGTAACGGCTGCTCGGGGCACCCCACCCCACCCCACCCCACCCCACCCTCCCGGTCAGGCGACGCGGCGGGGCATGCGCCGGCGGCCGATGAGGACGGCCTTGCGCACCACCGCGATGAGCGCGGCGACGAGCGTGCCGGCGTACAGCCAGCCGGCGTGCAGGGACAGCGCGGACACCAGCCCCATCACCTCGCCGGCGAAGCCGCCGGAGCCGCCCGACACGGGCCACACTCCGGCGGCGAAGGCGATCGGGGCGGTGATCGGCGCGGTGATCAGGTCGGCGGGCCGCACCCACAGGGCGGTGACGGCCGCCACCGGCAGGAAGAACAGCCCGTAGACGAACAGCGAGGCGTCGAACAGCAGCCAGTCCAGGCCGCCGACCAGGAACATCGCGGCGCAGGCGAAGAGCCCGCCGCCGATCCCGGTCAGCCGGGGCCGCGGCAGCCGGCGTACCGCTGAGGGCGCTCGCTGGGCGGACCGCTCCGCTGGGTGACGTACCGTACGCGCCTTGTATCGCTCCACTCCCCAAAACTAGGCGGGGAGGCCGCCGATCGTGTGCCCGGACACGCGTACATCCGTGCCCCCTCATCGGAAAGTAAACTGTCCGATGGCCCACTCCGGGCCGCCGCCCCCTCCAGCCCTACGGGAAGTCGCCAACGTGTCGCTCACGATCGGAATCGTCGGCCTGCCGAATGTCGGCAAGTCGACCCTTTTCAACGCCCTGACCAAGAACGACGTGCTGGCGGCCAACTACCCGTTCGCCACGATCGAGCCGAACGTCGGCGTCGTCGGCGTTCCGGACGCCCGCCTCGGCGTCCTGGCCGGCATCTTCGGCTCGCAGAAGCTCCTCCCGGCGACGGTCGACTTCGTCGACATCGCCGGCATCGTGCGCGGTGCGTCGGAGGGCGAGGGCCTCGGCAACAAGTTCCTCGCCAACATCCGCGAGTCGGACGCGATCTGCCAGGTCATCCGCGCCTTCAAGGACGAGAACGTCGTACACGTCGACGGCAAGGTCTCGCCGAAGGACGACATCGAGACGATCAACACCGAGCTGATCCTCGCGGACCTCCAGTCCATCGAGAAGGCCGTGCCGCGCCTGACGAAGGAGTCCCGCCTCCAGAAGGAGAAGGTCGCCGTCCTCGGCGCCGTCGAGAAGGCCCAGAAGATCCTCGAAGCGGGCGACACCCTCTTCTCCCACGGCATCACCAAGGGCACGGAGCAGGGCGACCTCCTCCACGAGCTCCACCTCCTCACGGTCAAGCCGTTCCTCTACGTCTTCAACGTGGACGAGGACGAGCTGACGGACGACGCCTTCAAGGCCGAGCAGAGCGCGCTGGTGGCCCCGGCCGAGGCGATCTTCCTGAACGCCAAGCTGGAGGCCGAGCTCATCGAGCTCGACGACGACGAGGCGCTCGAACTCCTCCAGTCGGTCGGCCAGGAAGAGCCCGGCATGGCCACCCTCGGCCGCGTCGGCTTCGCAGTCCTGGGCCTGCAGACCTACCTGACGGCAGGCCCGAAGGAAACCCGCGCCTGGACCATCAGGAAGGGCGCCACCGCCCCCGAGGCCGCCGGCGTGATCCACACGGACTTCCAGCGCGGCTTCATCAAGGCCGAGGTCATCTCCTACGCGGACCTGGTCGAATGCGGCTCGGTCGTCGAGGCCCGCTCCAAGGGCAAGGCCCGCATGGAGGGCAAGGACTACGTCATGCAGGACGGCGACGTGGTGGAGTTCCGCTTCAATGTGTAGTCGGTTCGTTACTGCATGTTAGCTAAATGCGTCAAACGGGCAGGTGAGAAGGGGGCGGACTCTGACGAATCCGGCCCCTTCTGCGTTCCCGTGCTGACGTGGTGCCGACTTTTCAGGCGCTTCGGGGCGGCGTGAGCTTGTCGAGGTCCAGGATGACCTGGAAGGGTACCGGGCGCTGGAGTGTGCCTCGGAAAATCCCGGCGGGTGCGTAGACCCCGGTCGGTTCGTCGAGCTCGTAGACGTGCACGACGGGTGCCCCGTCCTCGTCCTCGATGCACCAGTAGTGAGGGATGCCGGCCTCCGCGTACTTGCGGAGCTTCACTGTGCGATCGCGATGGGCGGACTCGGGTGACGCAGCCTCCACGACGAGCTTCACGGCCTCCGGCGCGTACCAAGTGCGGTCGGGGTCGTAGGGCAGGTCGGTCAGCAAGAGGTCCGGCTCGGGGCGGTTGCGGGCATCGAGGCGGATCGTCATCTCCCGTTCGACCTCGAAGCCGGTCGGTGCCTGTGCCATGAGCGTGGTGGTCAGGGCGGTGAAGAGGCGGCCATGCCAGGACCGCTGTGGCGACATCATGAAGACGAGGGCTCCGTCGATGAGCTCGGTGTGGCGTGGCGCCTCGGGGAGACGGTCCAGGTCCTCCGCGAACCAGCCTTCCGCGCGCGGCGGGCGCATCCAGTCGGGCAGTGCGGTCATGAGCCAACCCTAGCGATTGAGGCCGTCAAGGGGGCGTTGTGCCGCTGATCCGTAATCGGCGCATAAATGTCGTCGGGATGCTTGAGGCCGCCTCGCTGCTGGTGCCCGACGGGCGATCGGATCGCGCTGTACGAGACCGCAGTGAGGGAGGTACGGCGACGCTCTTGAAGGTCCAGCCTCCGTCGCGGTGCGAGGGGCATGCGACACCGTGCTGACCTGGATGCCTCAAAACCACGTTTCCGCAGGTGAGAGCGTTGTCGTGCACGTTCGCTTCAACGTCTGATCGGACGTGGACAAACGGCCTGACCTGCGAGAAAGCAGGTCAGGCCGTTGTGCTGTCCGCAGCAGTCCGCAGAACTTGGATCAGTTACGTGTCGTAGACCGTGGAGCGGTGTCCGACGTGTACGACCCAGACCACCAGTTCACCGTTGTCGATCGTGCAGACGACACGGTAGTCGCCGACTCGCAGACGACGGCGTTCTGGCTGCGACACGAGTGCGGTGGTGTCGAAGCCGAAAGGGTCACCCTCCAGCTCCGTCAGCTTGGCCAGGATGCGAAGCGCCATGTCGCGAGGGATCTTCCGAAGCTCGGCCTGCGCCTCGGGCCGGAAGACGGTTCGGTACTCACTCACCGCGCGCCAGCGTCTCCCTCATGATGTCCTCGATCGGGATGCCGGGAGCCGGGTTGGCCAGGCGTTCATCGATGATCCGGTTGATCTCGCGCTCTTCCCACTCCTGGTACTTGCGCAGCACCTCGATGGAGACGATGGCGGCGACTTCCTTGCCACGGCGTGTGATTACCGTGGGCACGTCGTGCCGATCGGCTCGCTCCACGACCTCGGCCAGATGCGCGCGCACATCGCGGATGGACTCTGTGGGCAGCGGCTGCGTCATGCACTCAAGCGTACCAAGCGTCCCATGTGTACACCACCGCCTTGCCGGGCAGGTGAGAGACCCGCGCTCCACGACCTCTGAACAGGACGCCGGTCCGCCCCGAGCACCTCACCGGGTCCTGACCGGCGGCGCAGCCGCGGACCCTCGGGCGAGGCCAAGCGGACGCCAACTCGGGGGTCAGTTCCGACCAAGTCCGCAGGCGGATGCTGGAGCTCCGAAGTGTCGTTACACAGACCGCCGTTGTCCAGCGAGCACCGGGAGCGACGCGGGTCTGGACGGAGGTCTCATGAGACGCAATTCCATACACAAGCAGGGTCTCTATCTCGGGTCCGTGGCGGAGCGGGCGGCGGTCGCGAACGGCTCCACGCCACTCACCCTCGACCACGACCTCGATGTTCTGCCCGAGGCCGGGCGGCGTCTGACGGTGGCCGGTCTCGCCGGTCACGTGGAGGACCTCGCGGGCCGGATCGCGGCGGCCGGGGTGAAGGCCGGCGAGCACGTGGTGGTCCACAAGGGGGCGAACTTCGACGTCTGGCTGCTGGCCACCGCGGTGGCGCGGGCGGGCGCGGTCCCGGTGATGCTGTCGCACACGCTGGACGGCCCGACCCTCGCCGCCCTCATGGAGCGGCTCGACAGGCCGTACCTGCTCACCGACGGGCCCAAGCTCGAGGCGCTGGCCGAGCTGCCGCTCGCCGAGCTCACCCGGGGCGTGATCAGCGTGGGCGGCTCCGCCCCCGGGGTGGTCTCGCTCGCCGAGCTCGCCGGATCGCCGCCGGTGCGGCCCATGCTCCAGGGCCTGGACGAGCCGGCGATGATCACGCACACGTCCGGTACCACCGGGGTACCCAAATTGGTGGTGCACACTCCGCGGACGATGCGCGTCCGGCTGCGGCCGCAGCTGTTCCTGCTGGCCCTGATGCGGGGGCGCGAGACGGTCGCGATCCACATCGCCTTCGGGCATTCACGGATGTTCGCGGCGATGGCGCTGTGCCTCTCCAAGGGCATGCCGGTGCTGCTGGTCAACCGCGGCGCTCCCGAGGAGGTCGCGGACTTCTTCCTGGAGCACCGGCCCGGGCTGATCGAGGCCCTCCCCAACTCCTTCCTGGCGTGGGAGCACCTGGCCGACGATCCGCGCAAGCCCTTCGCCTCGGTGAAGTACTTCAGCAGTACCTTCGACGCGATCCACCCCAGGACGGTCCGCCGGCTCCTCGGGGCCTCCGCGCGGAAGGCGCAGTTCTTCCAGATCTACGGGCAGAGCGAGGTCGGCCCGGCGGTCGGCCGCCCGTACTACCGCTCGTCGGCGCACCGGATGGACGGGCGCTGCGTGGGCTACCCGCTGCCGGGCAGTGCGCGGGTGAGGCTGGTGAGCCAGAACGGCAAGCGGCCCTCGGCGCAGAACCCCGGGCTGATCGACGCGCGTTGGGAGGGCATAGCCAAGACGTACCACGGCGAGCAGGAGCGCTACGACGCCAATGTGCACGGCGGCTGGTGGCGGACCGGGGACGTCGGCTACCGCAGCAAGTTCGGCTGCCTGCACATGCTCGACCGGGAGATCGACATGATTCCCGGGGTGGGCAGCAGCCTGGAGATCGAGGACCTGGTGCTGGACCGGCTGGAGGAGCTGGTCGAGCTCGTCGTCGTACTGGGCCCGGATTCCCGGGGCGTCCCGATCGTCTGCACCACCAAGGACGAGCCGCTCGACCCGGACCGCTGGCGCGCGGCCGTCGCCGCCTATCCCCAGCTGGCCGATCCGATCCAGATCCCGCTGGCCGAACTGCCCCGTACGGCCACGATGAAGACGCGCCGGGTCGAACTGTCCCGCCGGCTCCAGGAGCAAGTCCTGCGGCAGGCCTGAACCGGGCGCGGGCACGAGCCGGGCTCCCGGCGGACGGGTTCTCGAACGAGAGCGCCCCGTCCGCCGGGAGTTCGGCGTGCCCGCACGCACGCATCCGACTGCCGCCGCACGCTCCCGCATGCCCTTACCGGATCGCGCCGGATCGCGCCGGATCGCGCCGGATCCCGCCAAGTCGGCGTCAAGTCGCGGAACAGTCGACGGCAAGATCCGTGGCCGACTCTTGCCCACATGAAGCGTCAAGATGATGACAGCCATGAGTGAGGCGACCGGGGGCACCGAAGAAAGCCCGGTGCAGGTTCTCTACGCGGCCATCGAGGAATCGGCCGGCCTGCTGGACGTGGAGTGCGCGCGGGACAAGGTCCTGCCCATCCTGGACATGTACGGGGACGCCCTCGCGCAGGCCGTGGTCGCGTTCCGGCTCGGGACGGGCCAGAAGCACGAGGGCGAGCTCGACTGCCGGTTCACGACCCCGCTGGACGTGGACCCGTACGCGCTGGCCGTGGAGAGCGGGCTGACCCCGCGGACGGACCACCCCGTCGGGTCGCTGCTCTCGGACATCCGGGAGAGCTGCCCGATCGACAGCTACGGAATCGACTTCGGGGTCGTCGGCGGATTCAAGAAGATCTGGCTGGTCTTTCCCCGGAACGACCTGCAGGCGATTTCCAAGCTCGCCGGAATCGCGTCGATGCCGCAGAGCCTCGGCAAGAGCATCGAATTCTTCGGCCGGTACGGAATGGGCGACACGGTCGGCCTGCTCGGTATCGACTACCGGCACAAGACCGTGAACGTGTACTTCGGCGAGCCCCCCACGGGCGGCTTCGGACCGGATGCCGTGCGGTCGATGCTCCACGAGGTCGACCAGGCGGAACCGAGCGACCAGATGCTCGAACTCGGCCAGCAGGCCTTCGGCATCTACGTGACCCTGAACTGGGATTCCCCCAAGGTCGAGCGGATCTGCTTCGCCGTGGCGACCGGGGACCCGACGTCGCTTCCCGTGCGGCTCGACGCGAAGGTCGAGCGATTCGTGAAGCACGTGCTGCAGGCGGATCCCGATACGAAGTTCGTTTATGCCGTCGCCTCCCAGCCCGACGGCGAGTACTACAAGCTCCAGTCCTATTACCGGTGGCAGCCCGGAGTGCTCGACATCATGCAATTGGAAGACGGGGCGCTGGCGAACCCGGTTTAGCAGGTCTCCCCCCAACCGCAATGGGTCCGCGGGCGGTTCGCGGTGCCTTTTCGCCCGGGTTGCCTGGGCTGTCATCTTCTGGAAGAACGAGGACGAACATGGGAACCATCGAAGTTCCGGTTTTGATCGTGGGCGGGGGCGGGACCGGTCTGTCGGCCTCCGCCTTCCTGTCCGACCACGGAGTCGGCCACGTGCTGGTGGAGCGCCGCGCGGACACCTCGCGGCTGCCGAAGGCGCACTACCTCAACCAGCGCACGATGGAAGTCTTCCGCCAGCATGGCCTCGACGCGGAGGTGCTCGAACAGGGCGCGCCGCTCGAGAAGTTCGGGAAGGTCCGCTACCAGACCACGCTGACCGGCGCCGGACCGCTGGACGCGCGGCTGATCCACGAGATGGACGGCTTCGGCGGCGGCGCGCTGAGCGAGACGTACGCGGCGGCCGGGCCCGCCCTGTCGGCCAAGCTGCCGCAGGTGCGGCTGGAGCCGATCCTGCGCGAGGAGGCCGAGCGGCGCAATCCCGGACGCGTCCTGTTCGGCCACGAGCTGACCTCGCTCTCCGAGGAGGGCGACCGCGTCACCGCCGAGATCCGTGACGTCGAGACCGGCGAGATCACCACGGTCGTGGCCCAGTACGCCATCGCGGCGGACGGCGGCCGCACGGTCGGCGCGGCCCTCGGTGTGAACATGCAGGGTCTGCCCGCCCTCTTCGACGCCACGACGGTCTACTTCTCCGCCGATCTGTCCCAGTGGTGGAACGAGGGCTCGCTCATCACCTGGTTCCTCAACCCCTACCGCCAGGACCTCTCCAGCGCCCTCATCGAGATGGGGCCGACCTGGGGCAAGAACTGCGAGGAATGGGGCCTGCACCTCTCCCTCGTCGGCGTGGACCGCTCCGACGAGCAGGCGGTGACCGCCAGGGTCCGCGAGGTGCTCGGCCTGCCCGAGCTCGAGCTGACCCTGCACGACGTGACGAGCTGGACCGTGGAGGCGGTGCTCGCCGAGCACTACCGCTACGGGCGGGTCTTCCTCGCCGGCGACGCCGCGCACCGCCAGCCGCCCGCCGTCGGGCTCGGCCTGAACACCGGTATCCAGGACGCGCACAACCTCGCGTGGAAGCTGGCGACGGTCGTGGCCGGCAACGCGCCCGACAGCCTGCTCGACACCTACGAGGCGGAGCGGCGGCCGATCGGCCAGTTCAACCTGGGCTGGGCCATGTCCGCGGCCTCCCACCACCAGGTCGTCATCGACGGGGCAGTCGGCCTCGGCCAGCACATCCCGCCGGAGCGCCGTACGCCGGTGTTCTTCGGCTACTTCGCCCCGACCCCGGTCGGTGCCGCCCAGCGCGCCCGGGCCGCGGAGATCTTCGCGACCCACCGCGGCGAGTGCCAGGCCCACGACGTGGAGATCGGCTTCGCCTACGAGGCGGGCGCGATCGTCCCCGACGGCAGCAGGCCGCCGGCCCGCGCGGCCCTGGGCGATGTGTACGAGCCCACCACCCGCCCGGGTCACCGCCTGCCCCACGCCTGGATCGAGCAGGACGGCCGACGCCTGTCCACGCACGACCTGACCGGCGCCTGGACCGGCTTCGTGCTGATCACCGGCCCGGACGGGGCGGCGTGGTCCGAGGCGGCCGCCCAGGTGGCCCAGAAGCTCTCGGTCCCGGTCGTCGCGGTGAGCATCGGCGAAGGCGCCGAGTACACCGACGTCGACGGCGTGTGGGAGGCGGTCCGTCAGACGGCCGCCGACGGCGCCGTCCTGGTCAGGCCCGACAACCACGTGGGCTGGCGCAGCGTGGGCGGCGCGCAGAACCGGGCAGAGGTGCTGGCCGCCGCCATCGCGCAGGTCCTGGAGCAGAAGGCCCCGTAAGCGGGGCTCCGCAAGCAAGGACCCGTAGGCAGGGACCCGTAACAGGACTCCGTAGCAGCGCTCCGAACAGGGAGGGCGTGCGCGCAGCGCCCTCCACCGAGTGCCCCGGCACTCACCCATCCGGCAGGCAAGATCTCCTCGGCAAAAGAGGCAGTGCAGCACATGATCAATCGCAGATCCTTCCTTGTCGGCGCCGGCGGCGCCGCCCTCGCCGCGACCGGCGCTTCCGCCGTGTTCCCCGCCACCGCGAACGCCCGGACCCGGTCCGGCATCCGCTGGGGACGGCTGGACGACAAGCTCCGCGGACACCTGGTCCTGCCCTCCGACGCGGACTACCAGCGGGCCAAGCAGCTCTACCAGGTCCAGTTCGACGCCGTGAACCCCCGCGCGGTCGCCTACTGCACCACCCCCTCCGACGTGGCGAACTGTCTGCGCTTCGCCCAGGACAACGGCATCGAGGTCGCCGCGCGCAGCGGTGGCCACAGCGCGGCCGGGTACTCGACGACCCAGGGCCTGGTCGTCGACGTGTCCGGGCTCAACACCGTCACCCTCGGCACCGGAACCGCGAAGATCGGCACCGGCGCGCAGCTGGTCGACATCGCCAACACCCTCGCGCCGGCCGGTCTGGGCATATCCGGCGGCTACTGCCCGACCGTGGCCGCGGGCGGGTTCCTGCAGGGCGGCGGCATGGGCCTGTTCACCCGGCACATCGGCATGGCCTCGGACAAGGTGACCGCGGCGAAGGTCGTCCTCGCCGACGGCCGCATCGTCACCGCCTCGGCGGACCAGCACAGGGACCTCTTCTGGGCGCTGCGCGGCGGCGGTGGCGGCAACTTCGGCATCGTCACCTCCTACGACGTCGCCCCCACGCCCCTGACCAACGTGGCGGCCATCAATATCGTCTGGCCCTACGCCCAGGCGCTGGAGATGCTGGACGGCTGGGCGCGCTGGCTCGTCGACGCGCCGCACTCCATCGGAAGCGGCATGAACGTCACGCTCACGGACGCCGCCCCCGGTACCGTCCCGACCGCGTCGATCTTCCTCGGCTCCGTGGACACCGGTCCGGCCTTCGACGCGGAGATCGCCCGTCTCATCTCGGTCGTCGGCAAGCCCCCGGTGTTCCAGCAGAAGTTCACCGCGCCCTACCAGGCCGTGATGATGCAGCTCTACCGCTGCTCCGAGCTCACCGTGGACGAGTGCCACCGCTCCGACACCAGCCCGGGCGGCAAGGTCCCGCGCGCCGCCTTCGGCGCCTGGCGCAGCCGTCTGTTCCGCCAGACGATGCCGCGCGAGGGCTGGGCGAAGGCCCTGCAGGTCTTCGAGAGCGACCGGATGCCCGGCCAGATGCGCCAGCTCCAGATCTCCGCCCTGGGCGGAGAGGCCAACAAGGTGGCGCGCACCGCCACCGCGTACGTCCACCGCGACAGCCTCTTCTCGGTCAGCTACCTCACCGCGAACGCCGAAGCGCCCGTCTCCGACGAGGCCAAGGCCTCGGCGAACCGGTGGGTCGACGCGGGCTTCGCCGCCATCGACCCCTACTCGAACGGCGAGACGTACCAGAACTTCATCGACCCGCGGCTGCCCGACTGGGAGCGCTCGTACTACGCCGAGAACTACCAGCGGCTGCGGCAGGTCAAGGAGCGGTACGACCCGTACAAGTTCTTCCGCTTCGCGCAGAGCGTCCGCTGATCACAGGCCCGGCCGGCCGCGCCCCGGGACGCCCGGCCGGCCGGGCCCCGCGGTGGCGCCCCCGGCACCCGGTGCCGTTCCCGAACCCATCACCGCTCCCCAGCCGTTCAGATAGGAGCATTCCGTGTACATAGCGGACCTGGCGTACGCGGCCCCGATGCCGTGGCCCGCCGAAGTCGACCCCGATCACGTGCGCGAGGCCACGGACCGGCTGATCGCACACGTCGCCCGCAGGGTCGACGCCGACGGCGCGCTGCGCGAGGAGTGCCAGAGCCGGGTGCTCGAGTCGGCGCTCGCCCTTTCGCTGATGACGCGCACCGGTACGGACTCCCCGGCCCGGGACCGCCTGCTCGCCTACCTCCGGGCCCACCAGGAGACCCCGGACAAGCTCGAGCGCGTACTCGCGGCGCTCGCCGTCGCGCGGGCCACCGGCCGGACCACCGCCGGTGACGCCGGGCTCGTCGCCAAGCTGACGGACGGCGTGCTCGGCGACGCGCCGGGATTCATCTCCGCCCGCCGCCGCATGATGGTGTGCGCGGTGCTGTCGGTGCTCGGCTGCCCGCTGCCGACCGAGGTGCTCTCCGCGGTCGCCGACGAGGTTCCGTCCGACCCCCTGCACTCCTGGGCCGCCGTACAGCAGGCTTCCGTGACCCTGATCCTCGCCGCCGCCGCGGGCGTCGACAACGGGGTCACCGCCGCCGCGCTGGAGACCCTGGCCGCCACGCACCCGGCGTCGACGGTGTGGGAGGGCTACGCCCTGATGCACCTGCTGGTGCTGCACGGGCTCGCCGGTTTCCCCGGGAACGAGGAGACCGTACGCAGCGGCCTGCAGACGCTGCTGCTCCACCAACGCCCCGACGGCGGCTTCCCGTTCGTCCTGGAAATGCACAACTGGTGTACCTCGACCGCCGGAACGGCCCTCGCCGCGGCGGGCGCCCCCACGGAGCTGCTGCGCAAGATGGCGGGGATGCTCGTCGCCCACCAGGGCGGCGCCCCGACCCGCTCGCTCTCGCGCGGCGCGACGCTCACCGACGGCTGGTCGATGTCGGCCATCGTGGCGCAGAACGACGTGGACGACACCTCGTGCGCCCTGGAGTTCCTCCAGGCCATCGACCCGATCGCCTACGGGGACTCCGTGCGGCGCGCGGTGGACGCGCTGCTGGCCGTCCAGGGCGCCGACGGCGGCTTTCCCACGTACGTCGCCGGGGCCTCCTCCGAACCGTGCATGACGGCCGCTGCCATCTGCGGGCTCGCACCGCACCCGCACACCCTGCCCGCACGGGAACGGGCCCTGGCCTTCCTCGCCGAAAGCCAGTTCGCCGACGGCGGGTTCGAGTCGGGGTGGAGCCGCAGCCGGCTGCACACGATCTTCCGCGCGCGGCTCGCCGCGTGCACGGCGGGCCCGCAGGACCATCACGTGGCCCGCATGGCCGAGCGGATCGAGCGGACGGTGCGCGAAACGCAGAACGAGGACGGCGGCTGGGGGATGCAGCCGGGCGATCCCAGCGACGACATCAGCACCGCCTACGGACTGATCACGCTGTGCTACGGGACCGACCACCGGCCCATCGGGCGCGCACTGTCCTGGCTGCTCGCGCACCAGAACGCGGACGGCGGCTACAGCGGCCCGCCCGACATGGTCGGCCCGCGCCCGTTCCCGTACAGCTTCCCCATCCTGACCGACGCTCCCGTGCTCCTCGCCTTCGGGCACGTCCGCGCCCGGGCCTGGGACACGGCGGCCGTGCTCCAGGGAGCGCGCTGACAGGTCGGCCCGGACCGCTCGCGGCACACGAGGAGCCGAGCACCCACTCAGCGTCACCGCGGCCGCTGAAGGTACCCACCGGAGGAGGAGGTCTTGGACCTCCTCCTCCCTTCGTGCGGGCTCAACGTGCCCTAGCCTCTTGACCGTTAACGAATCAGAAGCACCACCGCGCTCTTTGCCCTTCGACTTACCCTTCGACGGAAGACCGAGGAATTGACATGATGCGCAAGATAGCGGCCCTACCCAGTGGAAGGCTGGGCAAATGGGTCGTCATCGCCCTTTGGGTGGTCCTGCTGGTCCCGGCCCTCATGCTGGCCGGCAAGCTCGGTGACGTCGAAGAGAACGACAACTCGGCCTGGCTCCCCAGCAACGCGGAATCGACCAAGGTCGTCGAACGCGCGGAGAAGTTCCAGCTCGCCGACACGCTGCCCGCGGTCGTGCTCTACGACCGGTCCGGGGGCGTCACCGACGCCGACCTGGCCAAGGCCAAGGCCGACGCCGAGGCCTTCCAGGGCATCGAGAACGTCGTCGGGCAGGCCCAGGGCCCGGTGAAGTCCGAGGACGGCAAGGCCATCCAGACGGTGGTCCAGGTCAAGAAGGACAAGGCCGGCTGGGAGGGGATCGGCACGGTCGTCGACAAGATGACCGAGGTCGGCAAGAAGAACGCCGACGGCCTCGGCTTCCACGTCGCCGGCCCGTCCGGCTACGCCTCCGACTCCATCAAGGCGTTCAGCGGGGGCGGGGCCCTGACGACGATCACCGCGCTCGTGGTCGTCGCGATCCTGCTGCTCACCTACCGCAGCCCGCTGCTGCCGCTGCTGCCACTGCTGACCGTGGGCGTCGCCCTGGTCACGTCGGAGGCGGTGATCTACGTACTGGCGAAGAACGCCGGCCTCGTCGTCAACAAGCAGACCAGCTTCATCTTGACCGTATTGGTGTTCGGCGCCGCCACCGACTACGCGCTCCTGCTCATCTCCCGCTACCGGGAGGAGCTGCTCCGGCACGAGGACCGGCACGAGGCGATGGCGGAGGCCCTGTACCGCTCCGGCCCCGCGATCATCGCCAGCGCCGCGACCGTCGCGGTCAGCCTGATGCTGCTGATGCTGGCCACCCTGAACTCCACCCAGGGGCTCGGTCCGGCCTGTGCGGTCGGCGTCCTCGTCGGGCTGCTCGCCATGGTCACCCTGATGCCGGCGCTGCTCGTGGCCTGTGGCCGCTGGATCTTCTGGCCGGTGAAGCCCTCGTACGGAGCGGCCCCCACCGCCGAAAGCGGAATCTGGACCCGGGTCGGTACCGCCGTATCCGGCCGGCCGCGGCTGGTGTGGATCGGTACCGCGCTCGCGCTGGGCGTCATGGCGTTGGGCGTGCTCGGACTCAAGGCCGACGGACTCGCCAACAAGGACCAGTTCACCAACACCCCGCAGATGGCCGTCGGCGAGAAGATCCAGACGGAGCACTTCCCGGCCGGCTCCGGCGATCCCATCTTCGTCGTGGCCAAGGCCGCCTCGGCGGAGCAGGTGAGCGCCGCGCTGTCCGCGGTCCCCGGAATCGCGAAGGTCACCCCCCTCCCGGTGGTCAAGGACGGCGAGGCCGTCATGCTCGGGGAGCTCAAGGACGAACCCAGCAGCACGACCGCGATGAGCACCGTCGAGCAGGCCAGGACCGCGGTCCACCGGATCGAGGGCGCCGAAGCCCAGGTCGGCGGCAGCACGGCGGTCATGCTCGACACGCAGACCGCGGCCGCCCGCGACTCCAAGGTGATCATCCCGATCGTCCTGGTCGTCGTACTCCTCATCCTGGGGCTGCTGCTGCGCTCGATCGTGGCGCCGCTGCTGCTCATGGGCACCGTTGTGCTGTCGTTCGGAGCGGCCCTCGGTGTGAGCAGCCTGGTCTTCAACCACGTGTTCGGCTTCGCCGGCGCCGAGGCCTCCTTCCCGCTCCTGGCGTTCGTGTTCCTGGTCGCCCTCGGCATCGACTACAACATCTTCCTGGTCACCCGGGTGCGCGAGGTGGCGATGGAGCACGGCACCCGGCGCGGCGCGCTGCTCGGCCTGTCCACCACCGGCGGAGTCATCACCTCGGCGGGCCTGGTCCTGGCCGGCACCTTCGCGGCGATGGCCTCACTGCCCCTGGTGTTCGCGGCCGAGCTCGGATTCACGGTGGCGTTCGGCGTCCTGCTGGACACCATGATCGTGCGCTCGGTGCTGGTCACCGCGCTGACCCTGGACGTGGGCCGGTGGATGTGGTGGCCCAGCAAGCTGTTCCTGCGGCAGGACGACCCCGAGCCCCTGGCGCGGACGCCCGATCTGGAGCCCGCCCTCGGCGGTAAGTGAGGATCTAGCACACAGGGCCTCCCGGCACCGGCCGGGAGGCCCTTCGCGTTTCCGCGGGGGCGGTGGCGGGGGCGGTGG
>NZ_JAPNLJ010000059.1 GCF_026627445.1 Streptomyces sp. H27-H1 | reverse complement strand
CTTCCACGACTCGATCATCGGCCTGAGCAGTTCCCACTGCTCGTCCGTCACATCACTCGGATACGCCGGTCTCTCCATATCCGCACAACATCACTCACATCCCGGCCAGCACGTCAGTACATCGAACGACCACACGATCGAGCGATCTCGAAACATGAATAAAGGGACTTAATGTCCTCTCAGATCTCAGTCTCCAGGTGTCCACGATCAAGGGGAAGCCTCAGACAGCGGATACGCCTGCGCCGCCTCCTTCGAGACGCTCGCCGACCTGCCCCTACTGGTCTCGGTCACCAGCGAGGCCGACCAGGCGGGCTTCCCTGCGAAGCGCCAGACCGCCCCCGTCGGCCAGCAGGCCATGGCTACCCGCCTGGCGACTCCGGCCGGCCGAGCCCAGTACCGCCAGCGCAGCGCTCTCGTCGAGCCAGGCCTTGCCCCGCTCTTCCAGCGATTCGGCCGGCACCTCACCTACCGCGGACACCGAGCCGTCGACGGGGAGACCAAGCTCCTCGGCACGGTGCACAACCTCACCAAGCTGATCAACCACACACCCAAGAGCGGCCCTTGACAATCGCTGAGTGGCGGTCCTGCGACAGCCTCTGCCCTCGCCGGCGGCTGTCCCCAAACCCTCTGCCCAGGCCCCGGACGGCCACCCGGCTCGAAGAACCGCCACCCGGCAGCACGGCACGACGTCGGCCTCGAACTCGTCACCGGCCAGCCTACCGCCGACCCACACACCACAAGACGGGCACCAAACCACGCTTGCTGCCAGATGCTGCCGAAGGGAAGTCGCCGACGCCACCGACCACTACCGTCGGCACCGACCAAGCACTCCAACTACTCGATCTTGAACCATGAGAACGCATCAGCGCTGCCCACCGGCCCTTACCCACCCTCGGCCTCAGATGACGAATCCGGGCAGACCTCGATCATGCCGTGACCCTGGCTCGCCAGGCAGTGCGGCCCATTCAGATGATTATGAATTCCTCGCTATCGTACCCCGGCTCGTTAACCTGGAGCACCGCCGGCTCTCCTTTCATATTTATGAGTGTTGTACCCTGCTCGTCCCTCAGCTTGACGTCGCCACCCTCTTGGAAAGTCTCGAATGTTGCCCCGGTCCACCCATACTCGTCACACTCCCTATCGAATCGTTCGAGTGAGCCTGCGTCGGCGTTCTCCAGCAATGTCTCGGCTGTGAACTGGTCGGTCGTCGTGATCGTGCGGCCGAGTGGGGTGCATATACTTAAACGCTCCCAGCCGACCATGCAAGGCGACCCGGCAGTCCCTGTAACTGAGACCGCGAACTGCACCAACCACAGCGAAGAGCCGCCGTATACGCCGCGTGCGAACTGGATGGCGCGGGCGCATATAAGGTAGCCGCCGCCGCCCACCTCTTTGAAATCTGCGCAATTGGGGTCCAGTAAGTCCTCGGCGGTGGCTGGCCTTTGTAAATCCGCTGCCATGACCAGTAAATCTCCGTCGGAGTGGGACAGTACAGGCTCGTGGTCTTTGCACTGCCTTATCCAGCGCTCCGCCACGGTCCGGAAGACGTCCCGCCGATCCTTCGCCCGAAATCGGCCCTGCGCCAGTGTGCCCCGGACGCCGTTGATGTCAACCACGGCGCTGAGGTTGTCCGGGTCGAACGAATGGACCACGACACTGCACTGGCCGAGCTGCGCGCCATCAACATGGCGGGACGCCTCATCGAACATCTCTAGGAGATGGGACCTGTTGACGCGGTCGGTCAGTACCTTGCGGTTGAAATGATCATGCAGGCGGACGAGGAAGGTGCCCACCGCGGTCGCTTCGCCTACGAGCGGCAGGGCTTTCGCCGCTGTCACCGGCAGAACGTTGCTTCGCAGCACCGCGGCGGTCAAACTGGCCGCCTTGCTTAGGCAGTCGGCCGCTGTGTCGGCGGCCTTCTGCGTCCCGCTGCCCAGCACCTTGTTTGCGGGATCGTCCTGATATTCGCGGCCCACATGCTCCCGGACCTGCCGAGGGTCCTTCGCCGCTTCCCCTGCCACCGCTCGGCGGACGAGCTCCTGAATCGAGTCCGAAGCCACCGCCAGGGCTGCACTGGCGATCGCTGTGACCGGGAGCAGTCCACCAGCGGCCCCGACGATCGCCAGGCAGACCCTCATTCCGGCGATGAGCCCCTCCATGCCTAAGAGAACGCCGTTGATCACACGGAAGTTAGATGAAAAATTATCCCGTAACTGATCGCGCGTCGTGGCCTGCGCCCACGCGTAGCAGCTCCGTGCAGCCTCGGTGACAGCGTGCGCAAGACCGGCGTACGCGTTTATCAGGGCGACGTGGGCCTCTCGTAATTCATCCGCGCAGCTCGCTCCGTCGAGTTTCTTGTCCGGATGGGGGCGGCAGAGCTGGCGTAGGTACCCTTCAGCGGAGGTCACCTTGAGGTAGGCGGTTTCCAGGTGCGTTCTGGCATCCTTCACGCCGGTCCACGTCGCCGAGACGTCCATGCGCACGGCTTTCTTGTTGGCGCCATACCCCACTTGTGTCTCGAGGGCGCCAAATGCCCCGTAGAGCACGCTGAATTTCGGCTTCACCTCACGGGTGTGTGCAACGATCCACGCCTCCACCACGGCGATTTCCTGGGGCGAGGGCGGGCTATCAGATCCGTCCTCCTTCCATACCTCCCCCGCCGCCCAAGAGCGGAATAGTTCAGCGCGCGCTACAGGTGAATTGCTCCGGGAATCGCCTCCCACCTTCTTGCATCCGGCTTCGAACGCTTTCCACTCACTGCGGGCCGCAGGCAAGTTTGTAAGGAATTTCTTGACAAGGAGGTTCCACCCGCGTTCCTCGGCCGCAGTTTCGAACCATTTGCCGTATTTTTTTGCCGTCCGATGCTCGGCCGTAAGCGTGTAGTAGCGCTCCGCAGCACCCAGGTCTTGGCTTGCCAGCCAATGCCCGAACACGGTCCGCCATGCAGGATCTCCCATTGTGATCTGTTTGATCGTTTTGGGAGGAGTTTCCTTTTCCGACATGATCTTCGGGGTGCCTGCCGCACCCAGCCACGAGTACCCGTTGGGCATGCACTGCTCCTTTCTTGAGGCACAGATGTGCATTACGCGATACTCAAGCCGCCTCCGGCCTCCGGACCTAGCCCAGTCGGCCAAGAGGTGACGCAGGACAGGGCACCGCTTCAACCCTTTGGTCACGCTGTCACGGCAGCTGTAGATCGTGTCCGCGTAGGCGTGCCATCTGGGTGGCACGCCCGGGCCCGGTGTTGGTGGCGTCGGCGCCGGGCGGACCAATGCAGGGCGTGTTCGGTGTCGCGTCGGGCTGCGGAGAGGATCAGCAGCCTGAGCAGGCGCAGGAGTTCGGGCCAGGTGAGGGGGATCGGCTCGGCCTGGCCGTCACCGTCAGGTGTGCGGCGTTCCAGGGCTGCGGTGACAGCGAGGAGGGCGTAGGCAGCCAGGGCGGCGGTGCTCCAGCGGTGCCAGGAGGTCCAGGCGGTGGCCTGCCCCTGGTCCAGGCCGGTGGTGTTCTTCGCGGTCTGGAAGTCCTCCTCGATGGACCAGTGGCGGCACACCACCGCGACGAGTCTGGCCGGCGATGCCGGGGCCGGTGACCAGCAGCGGAAGGAGGAGACGGTACCCGTGTAGCGGTGCCGACGGGTTAGCAGCACCGAGGTGCCGGTGTCGGTCTGCCCGTCGGGAGTGTCGGTGGCGGTGACCTGGAGCATCGCCCAGTCAGAGTCCCGCGCTCCGTTGGCTCGGTGCCGGTCCGTATCCGCTGCCAGGCCCGTGCCGGGATCAGCCGCACCGCGTCCTTGCAGGTCATGGTCTTGCCCGGGCTGGCGGCCCGGTGGTTGGAGCGGACTGCGATCGCGTAGCCCAGCCCAGGGTGCGGCAGGCACGCCGTAGGTCACGGCTGCCGTAGACCTCGTCGGCTGCGAAGAACAGGTCCTCGGGCACGTCGGCCAGCTCGCGGCGCTTTTCGTCGCCGGCCCAGCCCGGGGCTGAGGTGGTCTCTGTGGTGTGGATACACCTGACAAACCGAGCGCGGTCGGCTCCACTGCGATGACTACGGCGGCCGCCCGGGCCGCACAAAATTCTGTTGATTCTGAACTTCCCGTTCCTTTCAGGATGCTCGTCCAATCCTCTGCGGGCCGCACCGTGCTGCCATCGTGCTTCAGGAGCGGCCGGGACACCGGACCTGGAGTGCGCTGGAAGCTAGGCCCCCTGGGGGGTGCCCCTATCTCTTTGGTCAAGGTGGGTGCGGCACCCCCCCCGCTGGCGCGCGGTGGTCATCCGCGCCGCACCGCCGATCGGTGGAGGGGCGGACGGCCGCGGGTGCCGAGCATGGAAATTTCGCGGACGTATGCCCGCAGCGGTTCGAGCAGATCCAGGAAGGCCTGACCGATGATCAGCAAGCCGATGAAGCCGATGAAGTCGCTGGCGGCCTCCGCGGGTTTGGTGGGCGTGACCTGCCTTCTGGCGTTCGTGACTCCGGTGCACGAGGCCGCCGCTGCGGCCGGCGCGCAGTCGGCGCGTACGGCCGCCTCGTCGACCGCGAAGGCTTGGACGGCCAGCGGAGAGGTCAGTTGCACGTCGACGTACGCGGGACAGGCGAAACGCCTCGCCGCGGGCATAGCCGGTGCGCTCGGAGATCGACGCAGTACGGTGTCCCTCACGCTGGACGACCGAGACACGGGGACGACCTGCTTGCTCGGACCGCACCGCCGGTTCGACGCGGCCAGCGTGGTCAAGCCGGTCATCCTGGGGGCGCTGCTGTGGGCCCGGCACGGGGAACTCTCCCCCCAGGAGAAGGCACTGGCCAGGAAGATGATCGTCGAATCGGACAACGATGCCACGGAAGTACTGTGGAAGGAGCTGTCCACCGCCGGAACGGACGGTTCGTCCCGGCCGGTCAAGCTGGAGCAGTTTCTGAGGGCGGTGCACATGGACGAGACCGTGCCGGACCCGGACGGTTCTTTTGGCCTCACCCGGGTTACCGCCCCCGACCTCGTGAAGCTGCTGCGTGCCTTCCGCGGAGAAGGCGGGGTGCTCACCCCCGCGGCCGGCTCGTACGCTCTCGGTCTGATGCGGGACGTGGAGGCCGACCAGCGGTGGGGTACTCCGGCCTCGGCTCCCGTCGGCGCCGAGGTACACGTCAAGAACGGCTGGTTGCAGCGGACCGGGAAGGCCCACAGACCGGCCGACCGGGGCGACTGGCGGATCAACAGCATGGCCGCTTTCACAGGCCGCGGCTACGACTACGACCTAGTGGTCCTGACCGAGAACAACCGTGCTCCCGCGGGTCACCCGGCCCGTGAGGGCTACCTCTACGGCATCGACACCATCGAGGCGGCGGCGAAGGCCGTGAACATGGACCTCCGCGCAGTTGGAAAGGCCGCCGGCGCATCGCCGCCTATGACGCCCGACCGTACGGTCGAAGCAGCACTGGCGCTCGGCGGCACCGTGGTGGGCCCGGCAGGCCACCGCATGCTGGTCAGGAACGCCGCGAAGGGCGCCGCCTGAGCCGGCGCCCGGCGGCCCTCGTCTGCACGATGAGCGGTCCTTCCCGCCCTTCTGCACGTACCGCGCATGTGATGGTTTGCCAGTGACGACGCAGACCGCGTAGGAGAGGAATTGGACATGGCGGAGACGTGCGGCAGATCAGCATCCGGGACCGTGCTGTGGCGCGCCCCGTGCGGCGAGTTCAGCTTGATCACCCCGGACGGGGAGGGCGAGGCCGACCTGTTCGTGCACCGCTCCGACATGGCGGCGCAGCCCTTGGGAGGTACGCCTGGCGAGGGTGACGCGGTTGTGTACGAACTCTGCGCGGACGTGGGGGGCCCGTCGGCCCGCAACGTCCGCCGGAGTGGCTGACCCCGGGCCGTCGCCGACCCCGTACGCAGCAGAGCGCCCGCAGGGCCCGGCCTGGGAGGCCGGGCCCTGCGGCGTGCGGGAGGACTGCCGATGACGTGCGGGCTCGCGCCGGCCTCGGGATCAGAGCCCGGCCGACGCGTAGTCGGCGCCGATGATGAGCGTGACCGAGGACGCCGCCGCACCGCCCTCCTGCCGAAGCCTGGAGGTGTCGAGGCCGAGTGCGTCGGCCAGGGTGCGCGCCGCCTGCTCCCCGCCTTGCCCGTACCGGATCACTGTGACGGGCTCGCGTCTTGCCGCGTTGCCGGTGGCACCGCTGCGGAAGCCGTCCGCGGCCACCTTCCGTGAGATGCCCGTGGCCTTCCCGGTCACGTCGGTTCCGTTGAGGACGGTGACCTTGATGTCCTTCCGCTTGAGGGCGCCGGAGCGCGCGGGTTCCGGGCTGTCGTCGGAGGCACTCAGCGGCCGGCCGTCCTTGTCGACAGGTTTGTCGTCGCGCAGCGCGGTGAACAGGTCCTTGGATGCCGTCTTCCAGACGACGTTGGCCTTGTCGGAGGGGACGTCGAGCTCGCGCGGGTAGTTCGGGACCGTGACGAACGTCAAACCGCCTTTGGGCATGGCCTGGAAGTCCTTGGCGAGCCCGAGCAGCCCGGACAGGCCGCCCAGCTTGCTGTCGACGGTCAGGGACTTGGTCGCCGCGTCGGCGAGCCGGTACATCGCGGGCGCGTCGAGCTTCTTGTCCTGGACGGTCGCTAACATCGCGGCCAGCAGCTCCTGTTGGCGCCCGATGCGTCCGATGTCGCTGCCGTCGCCGAGCGCGTAGCGCGCCCGGGCGAACCCCAGCGCCTGCTTGCCGTCGAGCTTCTGACAGCCAGCGGGCAGGGAGAGGGAGGCCTTCGTGTCCTTGATCGCCTTCGGCAGGCACATCTGGACGCCGCCGAGGGCGTTCACCATGTTGCTGAACCCGGAGAAGTCGATCTCCAGGAAGTGATCGATGCGTAGGCCCGTGTTCTGCTCGACCGTCTTAATGGTGCAGGCCGCGCCGCCGGCCGCTCCGCCGCCGCGCGAACCGCCCACCGCGAAGGCACTGTTGATCTTCGCCTTGGTCGGGGCGGAAGTCTTCCCGCCGCCGAGGTCGCAGCTCGGTATGTCGACCCACGAGTCGCGCGGCAGGGAGACTGCGGTGGCCCACTTATGGTCCGCCGACAGGTGGAGGACCATGAGGGTGTCGGAGTGCTCGCTGCCGAGTGCCTTGCCGTAGGCGCCGCCCGTACCCGCGCGGCTGTCCGAACCGATCAGGGCGATGTTCACGGCGCCGGGCGGGGACTGCGCCGGTCGGTCGTCGCCCAGCGCGGAGGTGACGTCCGCCGTCTTGATGTTGCCGTTGAGCTTGTCGTAGAAGGCGTACGCGAGGGAGCCACCGCCCACGGCCACCACCAGCACCGCGATGATCCCGGCCTTGAACATGCCGCGGCGGCGCCGCTGGGAGCGTTCGCGGGCCCGGCCCTCCTGACGGGAGAGAGGACGCTCAGCCGAAAAACCAGCGCCGGATTGACGGGCCCCCCGCCGCCGGGCCCCGCTCATCGCCGGGTCCGCTTCCGGTCGGCGGGCCCGGCCGAGACCAGGTGCCAGACCTCATGACGCACCCGGTAGAAGGTCCGCCGGGCGGCGGACGGACCCGGCACACGGAGGAGCAGGCGTGTTCCGCCCGCCGTGGAGTGCTCGACGGAGACATCCAGCATGTCTGGCTCGGCCTTTCGGTGGGGCGGCAGGCGCCGGCGCGCCATCGGGACTTCCATGCTCGGGCCGGGGACCTTGCGGATTCCCTAACGCCCGGTTGCGGGGAGCGTGACGGTGACCGTCGCGCTCAGGGGCCGTGGACGATGGACATACCCTGCACCTGGCCGCTCTCGTCCGTGTAGAAGACGCGCTGGACGCCCGCCTCCCACAGCGCACGCTGGCAGCGGGGACAGGGCCTGGCCATGGCCGGGCGCATCCGGGCGTCCACCCGGGCCACGTACATGGTGGCCCCCTCGGTGCGCCGGGCCCGCCGGAGCGCGGCCACCTCCGCGTGGAAGGTGCTGTTGCGGAAGTCGACTAAGGGCGAATTGCGCCGCTTGTTGGGGGCGGCGGCGAGGATGCGGTTGCCGTGTACGAGTACCGCGCCCATCGGGAATCGGCAGCCCGATCGGGCGGCTTGGCGCAGCGCAGCCTGGATCCAGCCCGTGCGGGAATGGCGGGAGGCGGGAACCTCGAGGGCGAGCATGGGTCTTCTCCTCCGGACGGGCGGTGCCTGGCTCAGGGATTCAGGCGCAGGGAGTTCGTGACGTGTCGCAGGTATCAGCGTCCCGCCGCCGGCGGCCCATACGGATCCCCTGATCGGAGCCGGCGGCAGGGGAGCGGGGCACCCGGTCTCAGGCCACCTGAGCTGGGCGCGTCTGAGGGAGAAGGGGGAGTTCCGCGCCCATGATGGTGTAGCGCTTACGGCCGGCGGGGCCGGTGTGTGCCAGATCGCGGTAGCCGTAGCGGCGGTAGAGCCGGCGGGCCGGCGTCGGCCCTTGGGGCGTCGTGAGGATCACCCGGCGCTCCGTGGCGCGCGAACACAGCGTGGTGAGCAGCAGCGTGCCCAGCCCCCGGTGCTGGAAGTCGGGTAGTACGTGCAGCTCGCAAAGGTAGAAGACGTCCTCGGCCCAGGCGGGCCGCACGGCCTCCCGCAGGCGCGCGGTGACTGGCTCTCGCCATGCGTACGGCTCGTCGGCGTGGACGCCGTAGGAGAACCCGACGAGCCGGCCGTCCTCGAACGCGCCAAGGGCGGTCAGGCCGCGAGCCCCCCGGGCGCGGCGCTCCCAGAGGCGGTCGTCGAGCGCGCCGGGCGGCAGCCCGAGGGCCGCTGCCTGGATACGGAGGGTGTCCTCGGCCAGCGCGGCGACCTCGATGTCACGGATTCTCAGCAGGGGTCGCTTGGTGCGGAGTTGCATGGTGCGGACCTTCACAGCAGGAGTACGGAGGGCGGGCGGCCGGGCGGGCCGGTACGCCGTGGCGGCCCGCCGGGCAGGCCGCACCCACCACCCGATCACGGCGGGAAAACTGGTGGCAATCCCGTTGGGGCAGTCGCGGGGCCAGGCGCGTGCGCGCCGCCGCCGGGGTACGGGTCCACGAAAAAGGACTGCCCGAACGGGTGCCCCATAGGCAGGAGGGCCACCCGCCGGGGGACCGCCGCATGTGCAACTCACGGATCCGCTAACACGCGCGCCTCACCGGTGATGTGAACGGAAAATCATTCATGTGTCGCTGAGTTGGTCCACCTGGGTTCAAGGATAGTTCTGGTAGCGGGGGGGCAGAGTTCGTCAACGCGCGCAGGGGGCACTTGGAGCGGATTCCATCGCAGGCCGCTCAAGTCGCCTGCCGCGCCTGCTCCTCTCACGTGCGTGCACGGCCTGGCCGCCGCTAGCCAGGTCTCGGTGGCGGGCGGAGCCGAGGACGATGGCGGGGGTGGGGGCGCCGACGGCGCGGAGCCAGCGGAGTTGCTCGTCATGGAGGTGGAGGACAGCGAGGAGGGCCACTTCGCCGTCCGCCGCGAGTCCTGCGGCATCACCTACCGGATCCCCTGGAAGAGTTCGGCAGGGCGTACGAACTCGCCTGGTGCCGGAAGGGGAAGGGCCCTGGCATGGGTACGAGTAAAGAGGCCGGCCCGTACCCGCCGGCTTACGGCGGACGAAACCGCCCATCTGAAGGACCACGGACCGCTGCCGGTCTACGGGTACGGCCCGGGCCCGGCAGGCGTTCGGGCGGTGCACCGCAACGATGGCGGAGCTGGCGGCCGCCAAGGAGGACATGGCGCGATGCCTGCTGGCCGCGCTGCGGCTGAAGGACAGTCTGGAGTGGAGCGCCTCCGGGGCAGGACGGCCCGCAGCGGGCGCGGGCAAGGCGGGAGGCGGAACTGTCCCGCCTCCTGGAAGCGGAGCGAGCCTTGCGGAGCAAAACCCGCAAGCTGTCGCGACCCTGCAGACCGGACCCGCCGCGCAGGGGAGTACGAGGCGGAACTGTCACGAGCAATGGGTAGGCGCGCACCGGACTGGGTGTGCTCGGGGGCGTCGACCATTACCACGACGGCATGGCGGAGGAAGTCCCAGCGGGCGGGAAGGAGAGGGAGCAGCTGCCCCGGTGACGCCCGCGAGCCGTCGCGAAGATGGCCGCCAGGACCCCGGCGACCGGTAGGTGCAGCCCCTCGGCTCGCGCGAACGACCCGGGGAAGGGCGACCCCCTCGGATGATGCCGTGTGGAACGTCGAAGGTGTGAGTACGGGTTCGATCCGCGGACGGGGGAGACCGCTCACCGCTGGGGAAGGCCCGGCTGCCCCGCGCCTGCGTCGCCGGGCACGGTTGCCGATTGTGGAACGCGGTGATCCAGTGCCACTTCCAGACCCGGGCCGTGTGCCAGTCGGGCCGACGCGGAAGCCGTGCGGGAAGACGGGGCGTCCATGGTGATCGAGGGGCTGAGGGTGGACTTCGAGGGCTAGCGGGGCTGGCAGCCGTTCGATCTGGGCGGGACGGTACTACGTTGGCCGATGGAGACGGGTGGTTCAGGCCGCCAGCTGGGTCTGAGCGGCCCGAGCGGTCTGGGCCAACGCGCGCGGACGACGCGTGCCGACGTATCGGCAGCGGACGACGAGGCCGCTGGTGGCGGGGTCGAACACGGAGGGGTCCTGCGGCGGGGCCGTGTCGGCCTCGCCGCGCCGCGCCCGGCGGCAGCGGCTGCAGACCGGTATCTGCTCGCGCCGGTGGATCTTGAAGCCCTCGGGCGTTCCGCACGCGCCCGTCCACTCCGGTTCGGTCCGCGGGTCGTCGATCGTTTCCTCGTCCCAGCACCACGGCAGGGCGTAGCCGTTCTTGCCGGCCCGGGTCTTGGTGGTGCTGACGTGCCAGGCGCTGCGGCCCACGTCGGCGGGGTCCGTGTGCTGGTACTTGTCGTAGAAGGCCGCGACGCGACGCGCCGTGGCGGCGTACACGTAGCGGCGCCCACGGCGGCCCAGCATCAGGGCGCTGAGGTTGCCCGCGCAGATCCCCAGCTGGCTCGCCATCCAGACGCCGTCGTAGCCCATGGCGTTGAGGGCCTGGAGGCGGCGGCGGGTGCCGAGCGGCGGGAGGTGCGCGCCCGCACGGCCATGGTCCGGGGGCAGCTCCAGTCGGATCGTCCAGAGCTTGTCGATGGTCGACTGGAGCAGGCACGAGGTGGTCACCCGCCGGCCCTGGACCACCCGGTACCCATTGATCAGGTGCATGATGGTGTCCCGGCCGACGCCGGCCTGGGCGGCCATGGCGTGGGAGGTCATGCCGCCCTCGTAGTACACGCGTCGCACGTGGCGCTGGATGTCGGCGATGTCCTTGCTCCGGGAGGGGGTACCACGCTCGGCAAGGTATTTGCGGCGCTTGGCTTCACGCCGCTCGCGAGTGCTCTGTTCCGGTGTCATCTCGGTCCGGGGCGTGTACTTCGACAACGAGCTCACACCTTTCGCATCGTGACCTGTCCGAGGTCGGTTTGAAACGGCCGTGCGCCGTGTGCGCCGGTGTTTTTATCGTAAACAAGGCCCCGGACGGCCTTCCTCCACCGATCGGCCGTCGCACCGGTGGAGGGGCGCTGGACCCCGGCCGAGCCTTGTCCGCGGCGGGCGACACCGGTCGGCCCCCGGGGGCTCGGCCCCTGCCCGGCCCGCCGACCGGCAGACCCGGCCAGGTCTCGGCGGGGAGCCAGGACACGGTTCAGGGCGCCGAGCCAGGGCCCGTGCCGACGGCTAGTAGTGCTGCGACCGGCCCGCGGCGCGCGACACGGCACCTCGCCGCATCGTCGGACCGCGCGAGTACGTCCAGTATGAGCCGGGGCCCTCCGCCTCGCGATGCAAGGCACCGGTACACCGCGACGGCAGGTTCGCCGTCGGGAGTCGGCCCTCATGCCTCCTCCCCGGTAGGGGAAGGAGGCGGACCGACGGTCTGGCGGGGGGTGCCACGGTCGCGGGGTGGCCGGATCGCCGTGGGGCTCAGTAGGCCTCGGTCTCGTCCGCGAGGTGCCGGAGCACATCGGTGGGGGACTGACGCCGGGAGAAGACGGCCCGCTGCCGTGCGGCCGACGATCCGTTGCGGAGCATGTCCGTCAGGGTCCGCGAGACGTGGTCGTAGTCCCCGGCCGCCTCGAGCTCCGGCCCGAGGAGGTCGACGAGCTGCCAGGCCAGGGTCGCCGCAGGCACTTCCGTGCCGGTGAAGGGCTCCAGGCCCGAACCTTCGAGGCCGTCCCGGGCGGCGCGCCAGCGCGCCAGTCGCAGCGTCCTGTCGGACACGACCGGGCCGGGGAACATGTCCGGGTCTTCGCCGAGCACACGGGCCACCAAGGCCCTGGCCACGGCCGCCTGGAGAAGGGCGCCGTCGAGGCTCGGCGACATGTCGGGCGCACGCAGTTCGAGGGTGGGCCAGTTCACGCTCGGCCGCAGGTCCCAGTAGACCATCCCCGGGTCCAGCGCGGCGCCGGAGTCCAGCAGGCCCCGCACAGCAGCGTCGTACGCGGCCGTCGAGACGAAGTGCGGCGGCAGTCCGGCGGAGGGCCAAGAGGACCATGCGACGCTGCGCCAGCTCGCGTGGCCGGTGTCCCGGCCGTTCCAGACGGGCGATCCGGCCGAGAGCGCGATGAAGGTCGGTACCCACGGGCGCATCCTGTTGGAGGCGCGGACGGCGGCGTCCTTGCCGACCGTGCCGACGTGCACGTGCCGGCCGCACCCGACGAGGTTGTCGGTCAGGGGGCCGAAGAGGGTCTGGCGGACGCGCCGGCGCTCCCGGTCGAGGTTCAGGTGCAGGGGGGAGGGCGGGGTGAGCGTGGGGGACGCGGCGGCGACCAGACGGTACCCGCGGGCGCGGGCGGCGGAGGCCAGGACCCGGCGGGCGCCCACGAGGCTGTCCCGCAGCCCGTCGAGCGTGTGGTGCACCGGGGTGGCCGTCTCGACCTGGTAGCTCGTGCCCTCGGCGTGGAAGGCGTGGCCGGAGCCCGCGACGTCGGCGAGGATCTCGGGAGCCGCGGGGACCAGCTGCCAGCTCCGGGCGTCCACGAGCAGATACTCCTCTTCCACTCCCAGGGACATCAGGGCGCCCGGCGGACGGTCGCCGACGGGAAGCGGTGCGGGGTGCGCGAGGGGGGTCATCGTGCCGGTATCCGGCAGGGACGACAGGGTTCTGGCGTTCAACAAATTCGCCAATCGTACGGGCCGGTACGGCACGGATTTTCGGCGTCGTCCGGGCCGATGGGCCGGCCGCGCGCCGCGGCAGTGGTGGTCCGGCCGGGACTTGCGGAGACCGGTGCCCCGGCGGGGAACGCCTTCCATGCTGGTCCGGTGAGGGGCGCCGGTACTCCACCGATCGGAGGGGCCGGCCGGGGGAGCGGCCTACAGCGTCCGCCCGTGCGCAAGGGGCCAGACCACCGCGAGGGCCTCCCCGACGACGGCGTCCTTGGGTATCGACCCCCCGTAGCCGTTGTCGAGGTGCGCCCGCGAGTCGGCCGAATTCCCCCGGTTGTCACCCAGGACGAACAGCCGGCCGGTGGGCACGGTGACATGGAACGGGGTGCTGCTGCGGACGGCCCCGCCGTCGGTGCCGGGCGCTTCGACCGGCACACCGTCCACGCGTACACGTCCGTACGCATCCCCCTCGACGGTGTCGCCGCCCACCGCGACGACGCGTTTGATCAAGGTCCTCCCGTCATCCGCGGGGACGAGTCCCAGCGAACCGAGCAGTCCGTCACCCGGGAACCCCCGCTCCCCGCCGGCCACCAGGCGCTGCGGCAACCAGCCACCGGGATCGGTGAACACCACCACCTCGCCGCGGGCGGGGACGCCCCCCAACCACGGGGTGAACGTGTCCACCAGGACCCGGTCGCCCACCCGCAGCGTCGGCTCCATCGAGCCCGAGGGGATCACGAAGGCCTGCACGGCGAACGTCTTGAGCAGCAGGGTCAGGGCGATGCTGCCGCACAGGGCGGCGGCGATCCGGCGCGGCGTGCGGCCGGCCCGGCGCCTGCGGACGCGCCGGGCCAGGCGCCGCCGTTCCGCCCTGCCGTGCCCGAGCCGTGGGGCCCGAGTTTCGGGCTCCGGGGCGCACGCGGCCCGGCGCCGGCGGCCGGGCGGGGCGGAGAGAGGCAAGGACTGGCCAAACTGCCGGGCGGACCCGGCGTGCTTAGAAGAGCGGGCATACGGACTCCCAGGGTGTCCGGCGGACGGTTGTCAGGGCGCTGCGGTTCCCTTAGCGGCGGCTTGGCTTGCCGGTTCCCGAGCGGGTCGAGGCGGGCGCCTACACGGCAGGCGGGGGCCGCGCGGTCGCCACGGACGTCCAGCGGCCACACCCCCGCATCGCCCACCAGTGAGACGCCGGACCGGGTTGCCTGGGAGTGCTGGACCACGTTGTTGAGGAGTTCACGGGCGGCGGTGAAGACGATGCTCTCGTGCCGGTCGGGCGACTCGGTGTCGTGGCCCACGGTGACCACGCGGTCGCCGTGCAGGTCGGCACGCTCCGCCGTGCTGTTGCCCAGCAGGTTCAAAATATGTCCGATGCCATGGGCGTCCAGCATGAGCGGGTGCAGCTCGGCGGTGAGGTCGCGCAGTCGCCGGGAGAGTCGAGCAGTCCGACGCCTGCCGTCGCGACGCTGTCGGGCCCCGCGAGCCGCTGGGGCGCCCCCAGCTCCAGCCGTACGGCCAGGATGGACTGCGGTGGACGGCAGCACGCTCACGTTCCTCGGCGGACATGACCTCGGCCGGCGACTGCGCCCGCTCGCAGGTGAGCTGGTGGATCCGAACCGACCGGTCCTGGTACAGCCGGGCCACCACGAGGCAGGCCAGGCAGGTCAGGACGAGGAAGGCCAGGACCGCCACGTGGTTCTCGTCGACCGTGCGCACCGGCAGCCGGGTGTGTCCGCCGCCAGCAGCAGGAGGTATGCGGCGATACACGCGAGGTCCGCTTGGTGTGAGGTCTGGACGTCGGCGAGGCCTCCGCCGGAGTAGGCGCGTGCGGGGTCGGTGCGCTCCGCGCAGCCGTGGGCGGTCGAGCAGGGCTACGTCGGCGTCGACCTCCAGGATGGCGGACAGGGCCTCCCTATCGCCCTGGCAGACGCGGACTTCGCCGAGCCTTCGTCGGCCTCCAGTTCCCGGCGCACCCCGTCGCGGTAGACGGGGGGCATCCAGTCAGGACGCGGATACGCGCCCTGGTCGAGCTGTTCACGGGGAGGCCTCCGTTCGGTGACCATCCTGTCCGTCGGCGCCCGAACTGTGCGGAGCCAGACGGGCATTGATTGGGCCCATGAGAGTCGATCTCTTCGGGGGTTGACAAAGACTTCGACGCTGCCGCGCCTCGGCCTGCCTGATGGTTTACCCGTCCGGTACCTGCGTGGCATCCGTGGATCTCGCAGTATGAGCCTCTGTTCCTCACTCTCACACAGGAAATGGAGGGCTACTCGTATGGTCCGCAGAAGGCATCGGGCTTCCAGGAAAGGGGCATGGGTGGCGGCTGGAGCTGCGTCGGTGCTCATGTCCACGTTTGCACTCCAGTATGCGAGCGCGGAAAGCGAGGAGAAGGCTGCCGCGGTAGTTCCAGAAAGGCCGGAGATACAGAACGGTGGCTTTGAGAAACCGCGTGTCACCGGCGCTTCTCTGAAGCTTCCGGAGGGATGGCAGGGGGATGCGCAGCAAATAATGCTGTACGGATTTGGCGACACTCCCGAGGGTACTCAGTTCGCCGCTTTTGCCAGCAGCAGGGGGATCTCCCAAGAGTTCGACACTGTCCCTGGAACCATTTTGCGCTATAGCGTCGACCATCGGAAGGCCGCTTATAGCGGGTTATCGGCGCTGCATACCATATTTTCCGACGCGAGCGACCCGAGCGGAGAGAAGGGTCGATCTCCGGGGGTGGCCCAGTCCGACACTGACTGGAAGACTTTTGCCGGCGAGTACCTGGTCCCTGCCGGTCAGACCAAGACACGTCTGGAAATCTCCTCGGACGCCTATGTGAATGTAGACAACCTTAAGGTCGAATATGCTCCGGTGGTCACCGGAGAAGTCGAGCCCGTCGCACCGGTCCAGGTCGGTGAGGACCGCGCATTGACCGCCAATATCTACGACGGCGGTGGAGTTCCCGTCAAGGGGGCGATCTTCAGTGTGGCTCTGCCCGAGGGCATCGCGTACGTCGACGGCACCGCCAAGGTCAGCCGCATGGTGGACGGCAAGCCGCAGTTGATCGCCCTCGCCGACGGTCAGGTGAACGTGACGAACGGTGTCCTGGCGATTCCCGTCGGGGCGGGTGCCGCACCCGGCAAGGGTGGTGAGCTGGTGGCAGAGGACCACTACAAGGTCACCTATGACGTGAGAATCACGGACCGGGACCAGGTTGCCGTCATGGGCGGGGAGTTCGCCCACAAGCCGGTCCTGAAACACGCGGGTCGCGGCGAGGGCTATGCGTCCGCGACCGTCCCGTTCCCAGAGGTTAAATTCGGCATCGCGTCCGCGGACATGGGGCTCGAGGAAGGCAGCGGCTTCTCGAAAGAGGAGTACGTGAAGGGCGAAATGGCCGATCTGTCTCTGACGGTCAAGAACAACGGTCCGCAGGAGGCGCGTGGCGTGCTCCTGAAAATCGACAAGCCCTCAACGGTGGACTGGAGCACATTCAAACCGGTCGAATCGGAGGGTCTGACCTGCGAGAGGAACGACAAGGCCCAGCGGCTCGAATGCACGGTGAACCCATGGGAGAGTGGTAAGTCCCAGGATTTCCGGTTCACCGGTGAGATAGACTCCGCCGGTCCCCTCTTTTCGAGAGTCGACCTCTCGTCCCTCAGTATCGACAGGAACGGGGCGAATAACTTCAATACTTATCAGAGCAAGGCCACCAAGAATATCGACCTGGGGGTGCGGGCTGATGTTCTGAGGGCTGACGGGAAGACGTCCGTGGGGGACGGAGAGCGAGTGAACCCCGGCGAGAGTGTACTTCTTTCGGTGAAACTCGACAATGCTGGCCCTGCTCGCCCCGGAGAGGTCGAGGTTTACGTACCTCTGCCGCAGGGCGTGGTCCTGGACGAGAGCAAGGTCGATGGGGAGTACAGCTCCGCGGATGGAGTCTGGACCATCGACGGAGTGGACGTCGGGGAAAGTGCGACCCTGACGCTTCCCGTCACCGTTCCGGCCGAGGAAGAAGCCGTGAACCTCGAGGCCTCCATCGTGTCGTACGGGGACCTCCAGGAAACGGCTGCGGGAAACAATAAATCCACCAAGCAGGTCCACGTCAACCGGAACTCCAAGCTGAAAGTCGGTGTGTCGGTCGACGGCGCGGCCCCTGACGCCGGGCCCTACACCCCGGGTGATCGGGTCAAGTACAGCATCGCCGTAACGAACGACGGGCCGTCCACCGCCCGCGAAGTGCAGATCAGTCATGTCATGCCCGCGGGCATGGAACAGCTGAGGTGGGGCGGTCCGGCGGGCACCTACTACACCGACGGAGTGTGGACCGTGCCGAGCGTTGGGGTCGGGGAGGAGAAGACCGCCGTGCTGACGGTGGAAGGCCTCGTGCCGGCTGACCAGGACGGGTCGGGGCACCGGGTATGTGTGACGGGCGCCAGTAAAGAGACTCCCGACCTGCGTGGCTTCGCCGGGTGTGACGACGGCAACACCATCGAAGGACACATGGCCGTGCACGAGCTCAACGTGGCCCAGCGGGCCGCGGCGTACGTGGAGGTGAGTGCGGACCGGGGCAAGGCGAATCCGCCGCTTCCCGGCCAGCCCGTGACGTGGACGGTGAAGGCGGCCAACGCCGGGCCGTCGGCGGCCAAGGGACTGGAGATCGAGGCTCCCGTGCCTGCGGGTGTCAGCGAACCGGCCGCCGTCGACGAGCAGGGCGGCACGTTCGAGGACGGGATGTGGAAGCCGGCGGACATCCCTTCGGGGGGCGAGGCGGTGCTCAAGCTCACGGGCACGGTGCTCCCGGACCATGACAATCTGGACTACACGGTGACGGTCAAGCAGTCGAGGACTCCGCTGGACGAAAACCAGGGCAACAAGATCGGCCAGCCGGTGAAGCACTCGATCAAGGTCCAGCAGGTGGCGGGTCTCGACGTCGCGATCACGGTGCCGGAGGGATCCGAGGAGGTCAAGGTGGGCGAGGAGGCCAAGGTGAGGGTCACGGTGTCCAACAAGGAAGGCCCCTCCACGGCCCGTGGCACCGTTGTCGAGCTCGGCCTGCCGGCCGTGAAGGGACTGCTCCACGACGGAGGCAAGAACTTCAACGGGGAGCGCGGGACACCGGGCTTCGGCTCCTGGAACGCCGGGGACCTGAAGGCCGGCGAGGAGAGGACCCTGACCCTGACCTTCACCCCGGACAAGGCCAAGGAGTTCCCGTTCAACGCTCTTGCGGTCCATTCGCAGGCCGCGAACCCGCAGGAGTGCCAGGACATCTGCGCCAGCGCCGTGGTCAAGGCCACTGCGAGTACTCCCGGCACCCCTGACAGCCCCGACGACGGAGCGGATCCCTCCAATGACGGCGGCGGCTCCGGCGGCGGTTCCACCGGTTCCTCCGGCGGTGACGGCGGTAACGGTGACGGTGGTGACAGTGCCGGCGGTGACAGCGAGCAGTCCGTGCTCGACCAGGCCCTGGCCGCCACCGGCAGCAACGCGCTGTGGTGGGGTCTGGGAGGCCTCGGCGCCGCCGGGATCGGCGCAGCCCTGCTGATCGCGGCCCGACGCCGCCACTGAGGTCAGGAACGCGCACTGCCGACGGCCCCGGAAGGGGCCCGCCTCCCGTAGAGGCGGGCCGGTCCTTCCGGGGCCGTTCCGTGCCGGGGCTCAGGCCAGGGCCGAGCCTGCCTTCCACTGCGACCAGTTCATGTTCCAGTCACTCAGACCGTTGTCGGGTTTGATGGTGCCGCCACCGGCCTTGTGCACGGTCACCACATCGCCGACGAGGGAGTTGGCGTAGAACCACGCGGCGGGAGTGTTCGGATCCCCGCCGCCCTGGACGTCCCTGAGCCCGATGCAGCCGTGGCTGGTGTTCGTCTCGCCGAACACCGATGCGGGAGTCCAGTAGTTGCCGTGGAGAAAGGTGCCCGAGGTGCTCAGCCGCATCGCGTGCGGGACGTCCGGGATGTCGTAGGCCGGCTTCCCGTCCGGGCCGGTCAGGCCGACGGTGGCCGCGTTCATGCGGACCTCCGGGCTCTTCGAGGAGATCACCATCGTGCCGTCGTAGGTCGCGTGGTCCGGGGAACCGGTCGATACCGGCAGCTCCTTGAGCGCCCTCCCGTCGCGTACGACGGTCATCATCGACTTCGAGGCGTCGACCGTCGAGATCTGGGACCGGCCGACCGTGAAGTCGTAGGACGTGTTCTGGACGCCTACGGCGCCGGGGGCCGCCGCTACGCCGTCGAGGGCGAGCCGGACGTACACCTTCGAGTCCGGCTTCCAGAACGACTCGGGCCGGAAGTCCAGCCGGGTCGGACCGAACCAGTGCCCGACCACCGGCCTTCCGCTGCTGGACGTCACGCTGATGGCCCGCTGGACGGCCTGCTCGTCCTGGACCCGCTTGTCGAACGTGATGGAGACGGGCATGCCGACCCCTACGGTGGACGAGGCCGCCGGGACGACCCCTGCGCGCAGGGCGTTCGCGGCGGGCAGCGTCGTGAACGTCGAGTCCTCGGTGACCGCCTTGCCCCGACCGCTTCCGTCCTGTGCGACCGCGTGAAGGGTGTAGGCGGTGCCCAGAGCCAGCGTTCCGCCGGACGACCAGCGCGTCCCGTCCGCGGAGAGGGTGCCGACGGCATCGGCGCCCTTGGCCTGCGGCGTCAACGTCACCGAGTCCAGCCGTCCACCGCTCACCGAGACCTCGGCGCCGTCGAGGGGCCGGGTAGCGGTGGCGCCGTTGGCGGGGCTGAACGATATGCGTACCGCGTGCTCCCGGGACGAGCTTCCGGCCGCCGTCGGCGGCCCGCCGAAGCCGCCGGAACCTGGCAGCACGAGGGTGCCGACCGCGACCGCGGCGCACACCCCCGCCGCCAGCACGGCAGTCGTGGTCGTGGAGGACTTCTTCATCTGCGGGCTCCGGCGTTTCTCTCGGGGGGCAGGGCCGTCCGGACATTGCCATCCTGGCCGTGCCGTGCCGGTGCGCAGGTCGTCCCGTCGGCCCTTGCGGCGGCCCGTGCCCCGCCCTCCGATCGGAGGAGAGGGGCTGCCGGCTGGTGCCCGCCCGGTGCCCGGCCTCACGATCCTCCGGGGCGGCTGTCGCCTCAGGAGGGAGGGGACAGCGGCCACCGCGCCCGGCAGGCGCTGCTCGACGGATGTGCACGGCCACAACGCCCATGGCTCTGGAGCCGAGTTGCGCGAACTCGGTTACCGGAGCTGCCGGGTCGCGGCTGAACCGCTGGAAGTCGGACCCGCGCGGCGTACCGCACTGTCGCCGAGGCAGCCGGTGGGTTCAGGGCGCCGCCTGGGCGGGGAAGGAGAAGCCGTAGCCGTGCGACTTGAACCACGGGAGGAGTTGCTTGAGGGCGGCGAACCGCCGGCAAGTTCATCAATCCTCCAGCACGCCGGATCACAGGGCTCGGACAGCGCCCTCGGCAGGACTCGAACCTGCGGCCAAGCGCTTAGAAGGCGCCTGCTCTGTCCACTGAGCTACGGGGGCGGGGCGGCAGGAGGCCCCACTGCAGGAGCGCTCACCGTGTCCACAAGGCTAGCGAGGGGGCCCGGCGCTGCGGCCCGCCACGAGGCACCGCTCCGGTCTGCAGAGCGGCTCGCGGCGACTGGGACCGGAGGCGCGCCCGGCGGTGGCCGGGTCGGGCCGCGGGTGGAGGGGGTGGGCGCGACCATGCCGACCAGCCCTGATGCGTACACACCAGACGCCGACGGGAGCGTGCGGCAAGTGGGGACGTAGCCGGCGGGCGCCTTCCGCGAGGTCGAGGCGGCCGACGTGTCGTCGCTCTCCTCGTGCCTGCGAAAGCTCGAGGGCATGCGCTGTCTCGCCGCCTACCAGGACGAGCCCGCGCGGGGCCTCCGGCGGGCGGAAGCGGGGACCGGATCCTGGATGCCGGGTGCGGCTTGGGCTACGACGGCGTACGACTGGCCGTGCAGGGGGCCGCGGCATACCCCCGCAGGCATACCGCAGGTCCGCTGCGCGGTCGGCGACGCGGCCCGGTTGCCGTTCGCCTCCGGGGCTTCGGCGCAGCGAGGGCAAACCATGCGCTGCAGCACGTACGGGGACGCTGGGCGGGCAGTGCGCGAGATGGTGAGCGGGGGCCGGGCCGTGGCTGGGTGGCGTGCGCCGAACCGGGAGACCCTCACGCTCACAGGCGACGACCGGGAGGTCGCCCGTTTCGTGGCGCACGCCTGGTGTGCGGGCTTCCCAACGGCTGGATCGGCCGGGAACCGCTCGCCCCGCTCGCGGCGGCCGGCGCACAGGAAATAACCCTGGCCGGGCACCTGCCGGCCGCGGGGCCACGAGGAGATCGATGAGTCTTCGACCTCACCGCAACCGTGCAGCGGCTCGGGGAGCCCCCGGAACTCGTTGGCGCGAGGCCGGAGCGGTGGCGGGAGCGGATGGGCCGCCCGTGACCGGGCGGGCACGCTCATGGCGACGCTCACGGTGTCCTGAGCCTCGGGGTGGTCCGGCGGCCCCGACACCGTCGTGTCCCGACGGCGTCCGGGGGGAGGGGGAGTTCCTCCGTATGACCCTCCGGTCGGGGGAGGAGGCGGGCCCGCGCGCTGAATAGGCTGGGCCTACCACTCCAGTGCCGTGCCCGCCCTACGGGCCGAGGAAGGCAGGTCCCGGTGAGCTCATCCGAAGACAAGCGCGTCCCGGAGGCGCCCCCGGAAACAGCCCCGGCTGCGCCGCCCCCGCCCCCGCCCCCGGCGTCCCCGGCTCTGGAGGCCCGGGCTGGAAAGACGCCCGTCCTGGACGCACCCGCCTTGGAGTCTCCGGCCCAGGCGCGCCCGGTCTCGGAGCCCGCCGCCCAGGAGACCTCCGCCCCTCAGACGTCCGCCCCGGAGGGTTCAGCCCGGGAGACGCTCGCCCAAGAGGCCCCGGGCGCAAGACATCCCGCCCCGGAGGCTCCAGCGGCGGAGGCGCCCGCCCCCCAGGCATCCGCGGTACCGGCTCCTCCCGAGGTGCGACCCGCGGCGGAACGGGCTGCGGTGCGGGGTCCGGTATCCAAGCGGGCGCTGCGCACCCGGTATCTCTTGGTCATCGGCGTGGGTGTTGCCCTCCTCGCCGGAGCCGTGGGTGGCTTGATTGGTTCCCGGGCGCCGGGCCTGGGCACGACGGTCGTGTTCCGCTCCACCGGGCAGACGATGACGCTCGGGACCGCCGGTCCGCAGGCCGCGGGGCCGGTACCCGGAGTCGCGGCCGAGGCACTGCGGAGCACCGTGACGATCGAGGTGAACCGGCCCGGCGTCCGGGCGGTGGGCACCGGCTTCTTCTTCGACTCCGCCGGCCACGTCCTGACCAACGCCCACGTCGTCGCACCCGACGGCAAAGCAGGCAAGCTCACTGTGACCTTCGCCGACGGGAGCAGCAGCCCGGCGTCGGTCGTGGGCGTGGCCACGGGCTACGACATCGCGGTGGTCAAGCTCGACGGGCCGCACCGGCCGGGGGCTCCGTTGCCGCTCGGTGACTCGAACGGGGCCGTGGTCGGGGAGCCTGTCGTCGCGGCCGGCGCCCCCTTCGACCTCGCGGGGACCATCACCTCGGGCATTCTCAGCGCCGTGGACCGTCCGGTGACCACGCGGAACGGCACGGCGGCGGCCTACCTCAACGCCCTGCAGACCGACGCCCCGATCAACCCCGGCAACTCCGGGGGTCCGCTGCTCGACGACGCGGGCCGGGTCATCGGGGTCAACTCCGCCATCAGCACGGCCGCCACACCGGAGGGCGCTGAACCCGGCAACGTGGGCCTGGGCTTCGCCATCCCCGTCAACCAGGCGAAGTGGGTCGCCGAGAGTATCCTGGAGCACGGCAAGGCCCAGTATGCCCAGCTCGGCTTCACGGTGAGCGGCAAGTACGACGGCAAGGGCGTCCAGATCATGCCGGAGCCTTCGAAGGAGGCGAGCCGGTCCCTCGTCCTCGGCGGCCCGGCCGAGAAGGCAGGGTTGCGACCTGGGGACGTGATCACCGGCCTCGACGGCCGAGCCATCGCCAACGGCCCTGCGCTGATGAGCGCTGTCTGGTCACACCACCCTCACGACCGGGCCGAGGTGCAGTTCGTCCGCGACGGCCGGACCCGCAGTGTCACGGTGGTACTGGGCGAGCGCAGCGGAGACGCCTGAGGTCCCGACTCCCGGGTCTGGGCCGCTCGCCGCACCGGCAGGCGGCCGTGGCGCGTGCAGTCGCCGGAGCGCGTGCCGTGGCACGGGCGCTTGCGGCGCGCTAGGGCGGGCGCGTGTCCGGACGTCCGACGGACCGCAGGCGGGTGTGTCCGCAGGCGAGGGTATCCGGGCGGGCCCCGGTGGCGGACACCGGGCCTGGCCGCAGGGATGTCAGGACATGACGACACCGCGCCTAGCTGGGGCCCCAAGCCGTACGGCGGGCGGCGGTCCCGCAAGTCCTCGCGGTGTGCTCCGCGGCCCGCAGGACCCGCCAACTCTGCTCGACGGCGGAGAAAGCGCACTCGAGTGCGCTCAGGCGGTCGGTGACCCCGCCCATCACGGCGATGACGTGCGACGACAGCAGTGACCGCTCCGAAGCGGGCAGGCCCCCCCCGGGCGCGGCACTTGGCTAGGCTCGCCAGCAGCGCTCCAGACCGTACGGGGCGATCCCCCACCGGGCGTCGTCGACCTCGCCGGCAGGCAACAGGCCGGTGCGCCCGGCTGCTGCATGGCAGTGCCAGGTTCCATCAGGGGTGCAGGAGCTCCTTGTCACCGGTGCGGTCGGCGCCGATGCGTGTGATGGAGACGTCGGCTCGCCGTAAGCGATGTCCCGGAGCAGGAACTTCACCCGCCAGACCTCCTGCGGGGCCGACGCGGCCTCCGAGGCGTCGAGCGCGTTTTCGGCCTCTTCCCGCGGTGCGTTCGGGTCGTGCAGGGACGATTCCGTTCCAGTCGGAGGTTCTCGGACGTGAACGCACGCACGCACGAGGGCCTCAAACTGGAAGAGGGCGGCATGCGCCGCGCGCTGCCGGGTACGGCCCAGTGCATGGAGGGATGAACGACCCCAAGACGGCAGGCGGGGGAGAGCGACCTCGCACGTAGCCTTAGCCCGAACCCCGCCGAGCCGTGTCCCGACGCACCGGAAGGCGGCGCCACCGGTCGGACCGGTGGTGCCGCCTTCGGCCGGGCGTCCGGCTCAAGCCCGGGCGGGCACGACCACCGCCAGAAGGTCGCCGCGGGCGACATAGTGGACGTGCGCTTCTCCGCCCAAAGAAGCCGCGGCCTGGTCCGCCTGGGACGCTCCGGACACCGTGTACGTGGCGACTTCCCAAGCCTGGCGGTCGTCGCACGCCGTGCACCGGGAGTCGCAGACCGGCCGCGCGGAGAGCGGAAGTGCGGGTGCGTACGGGGCGGACAGCTGGGGACCCATGCCGTAGTTCCTTTCGAGGAAGCGTGATGTCCTCCAGCATCCCGGCCGTGCGTCGGGCCGGAATCCCCCGGTCGGTCCTCCGCGCAGGGGACGCCGGAGGACCGGGTGGGCACGCGCGGGCGCCGCTCTCGTTCGCGGCTCAGGCGCCGCCGGAGGCGCGGACCCCACGGCGCGCGAGCGGGGCCGGGTCCTGCGGCGTCGCAAGGGACAGGCCGAAGGCCACGGTGATCTGGGCACCACAGCAGGCCGCGGGTGATGCGGCGCTCGCCCCGCGAGGCGAGCGCCGCCCGGCGTGCGACGTCCGCCGCTGCCCGCCGGCTCCTGCACCGAGTGCGAAGTCTGCGTGGGCCGGGGGATGCGGGACCGGTACGGACAGGTCCCGGCCGCCGCCGAGCGTCTGGTCCTGAGTGACGCGGCCGGACTCCAGGTAGCCGTGATCGACACCTGCCCACCCACATCCCGTACGTAGCAGGCCACCGCCCGCCGCCGCGGATTCAGCACCACGGCCACGGGTTGAAGCTCACAGCTTCGTCCCGAACCCGCGCCACGGCCGCCGCAACGCGGCCCGTCTCGCCACCGCACAGCAGGCCCTCGCCCGGTTCCCCCGCGTCCGCCGTGACAAGCGCACGGCGAACCACCGCCGGGCCGTGGAGACGGTCGCCAAGCTCCACGGCAAGGTCCGCCGTCAGCGACTCGACCACGCCCACAAGACCGCCCTCGCCCTGGTACGCGAACACGATGTCATCGCGCACGAAGACCTCAAGATCCGCAACATGGTGCGCACCGTCGCACCCAAGCCCGACCCCGAGACGCCGGGCAGCTTCCTGCCCAACGGGGCCGCCGCCAAGACCGGGCTGAACCGCTCGATCTCCGATGCCGGATGGGGGGTGTTCCTCACGATCCTCACGAGCAAGGCTGAAAGCGCCGGCCGGGAAGTGATCGCCGTGGACCCCCGCAACACCTCCCGGCGGTGCCCCGAATGCGGCCACACCGCCAAGGAGAACCGGACCACACAGGACAAGTTCCACTGCATCGCCTGCGGCCACTCGGCGCACGCTGACACGGTGGGCGCAGTCAACGTTCTACGGGCCGGGCTGGTCCGTCACTACGCCAACACGGCATAGCGAGAAGCCCCCTCCTTCAGGAGGCGGAGGAGTCACTCGTCTCGTCTTCACCGGTCCCGTGTGCACAAATGCGCCCAGGCCTTAAGTCCCGGCCCAAATGGCCCAATGGCACACACTTGACCGCTCTGGGATGTTTATCCTGAGAGGATGGCAACCAGTGAGAAGGACCAGCGGCGCGAGGCCCGCGACCGGCTGCGCGCGGACCGCGAGGCGCAGGCCTGGCGGGCGAAGGTGCGCGGGCGTGTGCTCATCGGCGGCGCGCTGGTCGCCGTACTGGCCGTCGCGGTCGGCATCGGCCTCTACGCCGCGAAGTCCTCGGGCCCGGAGTACGAGGCGGCCGGCGAGCCGTTCGTCCAGCCGGCCAACACCACCGGCAAGGACGGGATCGTGATCCCGTACGGCAAGGCCGACGCGAAGAACGTTCTCTCTGTCTGGCTCGACCCGCGCTGCCCCTATTGCGCGGGTGTCGAGATCGGCCTCGGCGGGACCTTCAAGAAGCAGGCGGACGCGGGCACGTACCGCGTCGAGTACCATTTCGCCACGTTCCTGGACAAGGCGCTGGGCGGCGGCAAGGGCTCCAAGCGTGCGGTCAACGCGCTGGGCGCGGCGGTGAACGAGAGCCCGGAGAAGTTCATGGAGTACCTCCAGGTGCTCTACAAGAACCATCCGGAGAAGGAGTCGGACGACCAGTTCGGCTCCACCGCCACCCTGCTGGACCTCGCGGACCAGGTCCCGGGGCTGCGGACGCCTGCCTTCAACAAGGCGGTCAAGGAACTCACCTACATGCCGTGGACCGAGAAGGTCGGCCAGGCCTTCTACGACCAGGGCATGAAGGGGACCCCGGACGTCTCCATCAACGGCAAGAAGATCACGGTCAACTCCGGCCAGGGGATCGACTCGATCACCCCGGAGGCCTTCGAGAAGCTGGTCGCGGAAAACCTTAGGTAGCCATCGGGTCCCCGATGGTGAAGGCGTCCCCGCAGTGGGTGCAGCGGCGGGGGGCCGCCGGCGGCGATCGCGGCGGCGCGGTCCGCGGCCTACCGGGCCCGCCGCCGGTCCCGGTGCTCCCCGCGGATGACGGCGATGGTCCCGGCGAAGACGAGCAGCGCGACGACGGCCCCGCCCGCCGTGAGCCAAGGCCAGGCCCGGACGTCGGCGTAGTACTTGCCCGCGGCCCCGGCCACCACGGCGATCACGGTGCCCTCGATGAAGTGCAGACACCCGTTGCCGTCGGGGACCGCCCCGGTGTCCTCCGTCCCGCACCGCGGGCACTACGGCGGACCGCTCGCTTCCCCGTTCCCCGCCCCGTTCGACATGGCCCCATCCCTGATCTTGCGCGGGTATCCCCTGCTTTAGCTGGGGAGGGAAACGCATCCTGAGCCCGGAGGCGCGGAGCGCCGGAGTGCTCTGCGCCTCCGTCGTGACGGCCAGATAGGCCGTTTCTGTCCTTCGATGTACTTGGCGGATCACGGTCAGCGGTGCACCGCCGCAAGAGCCCGCGAAGTACGAGCGGGACCGGAACACCGAGCCCATGCCGGTCCGGTTGATCCGGCCGGTGTACTCGGCGCGCAGGCAACGGGAGCTGACGCCCTTCAAGCTGTTGATCGGCGTTTATGAGGGGGAGGAGTCACGACGACGTTCCCCCCGCGCCCACGTCAACGGGCCCTGCGGTCGGGGCGGGCAGGCGGGTACCGGGTCACAGACGCGCCCAGACCGTCTTCCCGGGGCCGCCCGCCCGCGCGGAGCGACGCCCCACTCCCGCGCCACGGCCTGCACGAGCGCCAGCCCGCGCCCGTGCTCCGCCGACCAGGGATCGACGGCCGGCGGCTCCGGCGGCGGGATCCGGTCGCCCCGAGCGTTGCTCCCCTCGACCCGGACCCGCAGACCGTCGTAGCCGAGCCTGATCTCGAAGTCCCGGCCGGGGACCCGCCCGTGCAGGACGGCGTTGGCGGCCAGCTCCCCGACCACGAGCTCCACGTCCTCGGCGAGTGCGCAGCCGTGCGGGATCCCCCAGGCCGCCAGCTGCGGCCCGGCGAGGCGTCGGGCGAGCCGGGCGCCACGCGGGGCGGCGGAGAGGAGCAGGACTGGCTGAAGACCAACTTCTTCAAGACCGAACTCGAACTCGGCCACCGCCTGCGCACCCCGGCCGAAGGGCCGTGCGAATACAACCTCTACCTGCGGCGTTCGAAGTTCTTCACCACCAGCGAGTACGTTCCGCGGCTGCGGGAGCGGCTGGTCCGCGAGCACGAGCTGGTCCAGGACGCAGGGGAACGCGGCTGGCCCCGTGAGGTCGAAAGGCACACCGCGATCTCCGGCCGGATCTGCTGGCTCCTCGCCGAACTCGGTGAGCCCACTGCCTCAGACACGCTCGGGGGTACGTGATCTCCTTCTCGAGACGGCGCATTGACGTCCCGTCGCGACGCGGTCAGGGACTTACGGGGGTGCCGTCTGGCTTCCGCCCGAACGCCGACGCGAGGACGGCGGGGAGGTCGGCCGCTGGGACCGCAGTGCGCACCTCCGCAAGAACACGGGGAAAGTCGTGATCATCGATGGCACCCAGGTACTCCCTCCGCAGCCGGTGGATGACTTCGACGAGCTCGGGCCGCAGCCGCATCCAGGCGCGGGACGTGCGGATCTCCTCTTCGACCTGGTCCATGAACCAGCGCATGACCTCGTAGGGGATGTCCAAGTGTCCGCGCTGGGGGTCGAAGCACAGCATCGGCTCCCGCACCGGCTCCTTGTCGGGGACGACAGCGGTCACAAGAGCTCGTTGATCGTCGAAAAGGTGCAGTTTCAGATACCAGGCGTCGTCCGGGACCGAGTACATCACGGTGATCGCGTAGTCGCCGTCAGGGTGCGGGAAGGGCATGGCCACATGCTGCCATAGCCGTCCTGCGGCGGTTCCCCAATATCAGTTCTGCAACATGTCCAGATAAACATTGATGTGGGCGAACTTCAGCAGGGAGAGCCGGGAGTGACTCCTCCCCCTCATAAATGAGGGGGCTTCTCGCTATGCCGGTTGAGGCTCCCGCGATGGACCAGCCCGGCCCGGAGGACATTGACAGCACCCACCGTGTCGGCGTGGCCGCACTCCTGGCAGTGGAACTCGTCCTGTGTAGGCCGGTTCTCCTTGGCGGTGTGCCCGCATCCGGGGCACCGCCGGGAGGTGTTGCGGGGGTCCACGGCCATCACTTCCCGCCCGGCACTCTCAGCCTTCGCGTTCAGGATCGCGAGGAACACCCCCCCCCATCCGGCATCGGAGATCGAGCGGTTCAGGCCGGTCTTCGCGGCGGCCCCGTTGGGCAGGAAGCTGCCCGGCTGCTCGGGGTCGGGCTTCCGCGCGACCGTCTTGACCATGCTGCGGATCTTGAGATCCTCGTGCGCAATGAAGTCGTGTTCGCGGACCAGGTCCAGCGCGGTCTTGTGAGCGTGGTCGAGCCGCTGGCGACGGACCTTGCCGTGCAACTTCGCGGCCTTCTCAACGGTCCGGCGGTGGTTTGTGGTGCGCTTGTCGCGGCGAACTCGGGGGAACCGGGCGAGGGCCTGCTGTGCGGCGGCGAGCCGGTCCGCGTTGGTGCGGCCGTGCGCGGGCTGGGGACGAAGGTCCCGTGGGAGTCGGCGAGGAAGTTGGCGATGCCCATGTCGATGCCGACGACGCTGCCAGTCGCGGGCAGTGGCTCGGGCCGGGCCTGCTCGGCGGTGAGAACGACGAACCACTTCCCTCCCTCGCGCTTGACCGACACGGTCTTGACCTTGCCGACCACGGGCCGGTGCTGGTGGACCTTGACGTGCCCGACATCTTGCAGCCGGACGCGGGTGACGGGATCGTGCGGGGTGGCATCCCAGCGGCAGCCGTCACAGCCAAGTTCAGTAGCTGCTGCTGAGTTTTCTGATCATGGTGTGGTGCCGGCGTACGTGTGCCAGTTCCGGTGGCAAAGGCGCGCGCGGTGTTGATGGCGGCGGCGCCAGGTGGACCACCACAGGAGGTGGTCGCGGTCTCGTCGGGACGGTGGAAGGATCGAGGCCCGTAGCAGGCGGAGGAGTTCGTGGCTGCTGAGGGGGATGAGGTCGGCCTCGGCGGGATCGTTGCGGCCGGTCTGGGCGGCACGTTCGAGGGTGGCGGTGACGGCCAGGAAGGCGTAGGCGACCAGGGCGGTCACGCTCCAGCGGTGCCAGGAGTTCCAGCAGGTGACCTGGCCCTTGTCGAGGTGGCAGATCTCCTTCGCGTCCTGGAAGTCGTCCTCGACCCGCCATCTGCGGCATACCAGTGTCACCAGTCTCGCCAGTGTCACCGGCCCGGGGGCGAAGCAACGGTAGTAGGACACGGTGCGGGTGTAGCGGTGCCGGCGGACCAGCAAGACGGACGTCCCCGCATCGCGGTCGTGTCCGTCGGGGGTGTCGTCGGCGGTGACCTCGATCATCGCCAAGTCGTAGTCCCGGACGCCCTTCTGGCCGGCGCCGGTCCGCATCCGATGCCAGGCCCGCTTCGGCAGCCGGGCGGCGGCCTGGGTCACGCTCAGCTTCGCGGCCGGGGTGGCGACATCGTGATTTGAGCGGACTCCCACGACATAACCCAGGCCAGCTGGCGGCAGGCGGTACGCAGCTCCCGCCCTCCTTAGACCCGTCCCCCAGGAAGAATGAGGCGGATATGCCCTGCCGGCAGGCGGTGCGGAGCATGTGGGCCGCGAGCTCGGGCTTGGTGGCGAAGCACAGTGCGTCGGGGACACCGGTCAACTCTCGGCGCTCCTTGTCGTCGGCCCACTCCTTGGTGAAGTACAGGCGTCGATCGATCAGACAGTGGCCGGCCGGTGTGGCGAAGGTGAGGTGCACGGCGACCTGGCACAGATCCACGCCGCCGACCGAGCCGGAGTACTGGCGGGCCGCGGCTACCGCGTCGGTCGAGGACTTCGCATCCCCCGTCTCGTCCGCGATCAGGACCCCGTCGCCGTCGTCGAGCAGGTCCACGGCTCAGGCCGCCGTCCGCTCGAGCACCGCTTGTTCGTCCCACACCGCACGGGACAGCAGATGGTGCAGGCGGTGCGGGCCCCGCTCACCGATCGCTTCGGCCAAGCTCCAGCAGTTCACGTCCTCGAGCTCCATCAGCATGCCCCGAGTCATCCGCGCGAACGTCTCTCTCCCTGCTCTCGGAGCGGGCGAAGCAGTCGGACACCGAGGCCAACAAACCCTCGAACGCCCTGTCATGGCCCGCATCGTCTACCGTGGTCGAAACGGCCGTCCCGTTCTGATGTTGAGTCACACCACGTCATGATCGAGGCGGCCGTCCTCACGCCCGCACCCACCCCCATCAAGCCGCTGACCAGCCGGGATGAACACAGACAGAGCTATCTACAGCTGCCGTATCTGACGAGCGACGAAGCTGACCGCGGGCGGCCACGGCCGTCGTCACGCATGCATTCAACCGAGCCGTCCGAAGCGCAGCCGGTGACGGAAGACCCCGCCTGGGTCGACAGTCAGGTCGGCGCTGCCGCACTGGTCAGCAGCTGTCGGTTCCTGGTCCGGTCGAGAACCGGAGGAGGGGGGCGGCTGCTTTACCTCTCCCGCCCAGCCTATTTGCCTGTTTCCGGCACCGTAGGACCGAAATGGCGGGCTGTAGGTACGAACGCCGCGGCAGTCGGCACGAGGAAGCAGGCAGCAGCACATGTCGAGAGGACGGCCGTGACTCCGAAGGCGTTGATGGCCGGGACGATCAAGGCCAAGCCGATTGGCGCCAGGCCGTAGGACACCAGGAAGTCCAGCGACGAGACTCGGGCCAGCTTGTCCGGGGCGACCTCGCGCTGAATGGCTGTGAACCATGGCACGTTGAACAGCTCGATGCCGATGCCGGCGACCGCGTACGCGGCAACTACCACTACCGCGTGCACGGGCAGTACCAGGCTCAGCGGCGCGACGCCGTACGCCGCCAGCCCCGCGAAGGCAGCCCAGCCCCGGGAGCGTGGCCGTAGGCGCGCAGTGGCCAGTGCCCCGGCGAGCGCTCCAACGGTGTACGCGGTCATGGCCGCCGCGAGCATCCACTGAGTGTCGTAGCGGTACCGGCTGATCATGGGCAGCGCGACGCTGGTTGCGGAGTAGCCGAGCGCGATGACCGCTCCGAGGGCGGCGAGCCCGGCGAGGAACCAGGGGTGGCGGCGTGCCTCGCGTATTCCGTCGAGGAACTCCGCACGAAGGCCGGCGCGAGCCGTTGGCTCCGCGGCGGCCACCTCGTTGGCGCCCTTGCCCGGGATGAGGGCGGCGACGAGCCAGAGCAGGCCTATGCCGAGCAGTTGCGTCCGGATGTCGAAAACGGCCGCGAGCATGGCAGTCAGTGCGGGGCCCGTAAGGGTGGAGGTGCGGACCGCGAGGGTCATCGCGGCGTTGGCCTCCTGTCGGCGCCCGGGATCGACGGTCTCGGCGGTGAGGGCCTGGAACGCAGGGCGGCACGCGCCTTGACCCGCGCCGGCCAGCACCGCTCCGGTCGTCATCAGTACGAGCGAGCGGCCGAGTCCGGCGGTGAGGAGCGGGGCGGCGGCCGCGGCTGCAAGGGCCGACCAGAGGACAACGGCACGCCGGGAGTGCCGGTCGGCCAGCACTCCGCCGACGGCAACGGCAGCGAGGAAGCCGACCGTGCGCGCGGCGAGGAGCAGGCCGAGGGCGGCGGGGCCGAGTTGGCGGTGCAGGACGGCCAGACCAAGGACGAACGGCAGGGCCCAGGTCGCGAGGCCTGAGGCGGTGGTACCCGCCCACAACCGCAGGAATGAGGTGTCGCGGAGGATCGAACGCTGCGGTGGTGTACCGGCCTTGGCCGGGGTGGGGGCGGGTGTCGTCGCCACTGGTAGCTCCTTCGAGGGCGGGGCAGCGGTTCGGCGACCGTCCCCCCCCAGGTAGTTAATGAAAACGATAACCATTATAGTGTCACCAGTGCCACATCTTGCACCGTGCACGACAAGCCCCAAGCCCCTGCCCTCCCAGAGCGGAGAACTCATGCGCCAGCCCGTCCGCCTCGGCATCGCCCTGGTCCTCACCCTCGCCACCACGGCTTGCTCAACAGCAGTCGGCACCGGCTCTCCACCGCAGGGCGGCGCGCCACACGCAACCGCCCCCACCGCCCTCTTCGACAGCTGCGGTCGTCAGTTGTCCTTCTCGCAGACCCCGGGACGAGCCGTCACCCTGGATCAGGTCTCGACCGAGACGTTGCTCGCACTCGGACTTCAGGAGGCGATGGCAGGCACTGCCAATCTCAAGACGAAGATTCCCGCTCCGTATGAGGCCGCTTATGCCGAGGTGCCGGTCATCGCTCCCCAGATCGCCACGGGTGAGCAAATGCGCGCGGCAAACCCCGACTTCGTCATGGCCGGATCCGCTGACTTGTTCACCGAGGACAGGGCCGGCACCCGCGCAGAGCTGGAAGCACTCGACGTTCCCACCTTCGTCAGCGCCGTGGACTGCCCGGAGCACAGCCCCGTCGGCACGACCCCCTTCGAGTTGCTCTTCTCCGATTACGAGAAGCTTGGCAAGGTCTTCGGCGCCGAGGAACAAACCGGCAGGCTTGTCACCGAGCAGCGCGCCGCGGTCGTCAAGGCCACCGAGATCGGGGTGCAGGTTCCCCAGGGTGGTGACCGGCCTACCGTCCTCTTCCTCTACTCCGTGTTCAACGGTATGCCGTTCGTGGCGGGCGGGAGCGGCCTGCCCAGCGAGATGAGCCGGATCGTCGGCGTGAAGAACGCCTTCGACGACGTCGACGATGACTGGCCGGAAGTCTCCTGGGAGGAAGTCGCCCGCAGGGACCCGGACTTCATTGTCATCGGCGACCTCTCCGAGCGTGGTCGTCCGGGTGACAGCGCCGCCGAGAAGCTCTCGGCGATGACGCAGCACCCGGTAGTCTCCAAGCTCGCGGCGCTGCGCAACAACAAGGTCATCGAGGTGCCCGGTATTGAACTAGATCCCTCGGTCCGCTCCGTACAGGCCCTGAGGCTGCTGGCCGAGGGGGTACGGGACCTCGGCCATGCGCGCTGACCCACCGCCGGACATCCTGCTGCCGGCCTCCCGCGGGACCGTGGCATCCCGGGGCCCGGTCGGCCACTCGGTGGTGATGCCACACGCGGCGGTCGGACGATCCGCGATCGCCTACCAGCTGACCCGCTCCGCAACATGCCGGGGGCTTCTCTTCCTCCTCGCAGGTCTCGCTCTTGCGGCGTCGATGGCGGTGGCGGTGGGCATCGGCACCGCCGACGTGGGGTGGAACGGACTAGCCCGCGTCCTAGGCACCCGTCTCGGCCTGGACGTGGAACCCCTGCCCCCGCTGATGGACTCCCTCATCTGGGACCTGCGATTGCCACGCGTACTGATGGCAGCCCTCGTCGGCGCTGCGCTCGCCGTCTGCGGCGCGGTACTCCAGGCCGTCACGCGCAACGCCCTCGCCGATCCCTACCTGCTCGGCGTCTCATCCGGCGCGTCGACGGGAGCCGTCAGCGTCGTCGTTCTCGGAGCGGGCGCGGGAGCAATGGGACTTACCGGTGGTGCGCTCGCAGGTGCGCTGCTCTCCTTCGGCCTTCTTCTACTACTGCTGCGACGTACCGGGCTGGACTCCTCACGCATCGTCCTCACCGGCGTGGTCGTCGGACAGCTCTTCACGGCACTGACCTCGCTCGTCCTCATGGCATCGGCGGACGCGGACACAACCCGAGCCGTCACCCACTGGCTGCTGGGATCGATGGCCCCGGCACGCTGGAACACGGTCGGTATCTGCCTCGTCGTCACCCCGCTTGGTGTGGTGATCGCGTGGCTTTGTTCAAACAGCCTCGACGGGATCGCGTTCGGGACGGACACCGCGGCCTCCCTCGGTATCGGTGTACGGCGCACGCGGACGCTTCTGCTCGTCGTCACGGCTGCGTTGACCGCCGTTGCCGTGGCCACTGTGGGAGCCATCGGGTTCGTAGGCTTGATCGTCCCGCATGGTGTGCGATTGCTCGTCGGACCACTGCATCGGGTTCTGCTGCCGTACACGGCGCTCGTCGGCGCAGTGTTCCTGGTGTGCTCGGACGCCTTCGCGCGGGTCGCCTTCGCTCCGCGCGAAGTCCCCGTGGGCGTGATCACCGCGGTGCTCGGCGTTCCGCTGTTCCTCCTTGTCCTGCGCAAAAGGGGGGAACTGTGAGGATCACGGCCGAGGATCTGAGTTGGGCGGTGGGGGGCAAGCCGGTCGTCAGCGGTGTCAGCCTAGATGTTGCCTCTGGTGAGACAGTCGGCCTGCTGGGTTCCAACGGTGCGGGCAAGTCCTCATTGTTGCGCTGCCTGGCCGGCCTGCGTACCCCCGATGCGGGCCGGGTCCGCTACGACGGCAGGCAGGTAGGCGACTGGAGCGCACGCCGCATCGCCCGCCATGTGGCCTTCGTCGCACAGAACTCGGATGTGGACAGCGACCTCCGTGTCGCCGATGTGGTGGGTTTGGGACGAACACCCTTTCGCGATTGCTGGCGGGGACCGGATACCACTGACCGGGCGGTGATCGACGCCGCGATGCAACGCGTCGGACTCCTTTCCCTCGCCGGCCGCCCGTGGAAGGCCCTATCGGGCGGCGAACGACAGCGCGCCCACATCGCCCGCGCCCTTGCCCAGCAGCCGTACGGGCTGCTGCTCGACGAGCCCACCAACCATCTCGACGTCAAGCACCAGCTGGAACTGATGCAGCTTCTGACTGGGGTCGGTCGGACCGTATTGGTCGCCCTCCACGACCTGTCGCTCGCCGCCCGCTACTGCGACCGGCTGCTGCTCTTGCACCACGGCCGCTTGGTCGCCTCCGGTACCCCCGCCGCTGTCCTGACCTCCGAGCGCCTCGCCGAGGTCTTCGAGGTGGACGCCGAACTTTCGACCGACGCCTGGGGGAACCCGGCCGTCACCTACCGCGGACCGCTCAGCGCTCCTCCGCCGACACATCTACTGACCTGATGACATACAAGGGAACGACATGACGCCCCACAACCCCCTTTCCGCCAGCACCCTGGGCGCCGGCCCGGCCGCCTCCGCCGCAACACCCGCGGCCACAGATCCGTGCGCGGTCCCCACTGTCGACGCGCTGATTGAGGCCGTCCTCGCAGGCGAGCACGGCCCGTTGCCGTCTGAACTCGTCGCAACCAGTGTCTTTTGGGTCCATCACGGCACGCGCTTGGCCGGCGGCGACACCACTTACTCCAACCAGTACGTCCTCGTTCGCCTCAATGGCTCCTTCGGAGGCTGCGCTTTCGAAGCGGGCCAGGTCGACCCGTCGATCTGCCGCGAATCCTCCGGCACGCCGCTCGATCTACTGCTGCGCGAGGGCCCGCGCCCGCTGCGGATCGCCGCCCTCGATGCCTACCTCAGCGAGATTCAGCCGCACCGCGCGGCGGGGGCGGCGGGCACCGCCGAGCCCGTCACCCTCACCGCGGGGTCAGCGGAGGTCAGGGCGAGGGCCCGGGACGCGGCCATCGCCGGCCTCCTGGACATCGAGGAGGGCGCCTCGGTCGGCCTCATCGGGGTCGTCAACCCGCTTGTCGCGGCGATCCGCGAACGCGGCGGCACGCCACTGCCCTGCGACTTCAACCTCAGGACCACCCAGTGGGGCGATCCCGTCACCACTGACATGCACGAGGTACTTGAGCGTGCCGAGGTTGTCGTCGCCACAGGAATGACCTTGAGCAACGGCTCTTTCGACACGATCCTGGAACGCTGCCGCTCTCGGGGGATCCCGCTGATCGTCTACGCCCAGACCGGCAGCTCGGTTGCCCGTGCCTTCCTGGGCTCCGGGGTGACCGCACTGTCCGCAGAACCGTTCCCCTTCTCCCAGTTCAGCGCGGAGGAGACGGTCATCTACCGGTACCGCCACCGAACGGCGGACGGCGCGTGAATCCCGCCCCCGGTATAGGAACCGGCCACGCCCCCTGCCACCACGGCGAGCTACTTCAGGGCGTCTTCCTCGCCCCTGACGGACGCCGGTGCGCAGGTCTGGTCACCCTGCCCATGGCCGGCCCCGGCAGCAGCGCCGAATTCGTCCGCCTCACCGGCACGGCAGCTGAGGCACTGACCGTCGTACCCGCCGACCGCACAAAAGCAGCCAGGGCCGCAGTCCTCGCGGTTGCGGCATGCGCCGAACGGTCCGGTCAGCCGCCTTGCGGGGGGCGTTTGCGGCTCACCGGCGACATACCAGTGGGGCTGGGTATGGGCAGTTCGACCAGCGACGTGATCGCCGCGGTACGCGCGGTCGCGAGCTCATACGGCCTCCGGTTGCCACCTGACACGGTCTCCAAGCTGGCCGTACGCGCGGAGCAGGCCTGCGATCCGCTGATGCTGGACGGCCGCCCGGTGCTGTTCGCCCAGCGTGAGGGTCGGGTCCTGGAGGTTTTCGGATCGTTCCTCCCGCCGCTGGTCGTGGTGGGCTGCACCCTCGGCGGGGGCGAACCCGTGGACACGCTGTCCCTGCCCGTTCGCATGCCCGCCGAGACCGACATGCGAGAGGTACGAGCCTACGAGCGGCTCCGCACGATGCTGCGCCGGGCCGTGGCCACCGGTGACGTGCAGCTGCTCGGCGAGGTCGCCACCGCAAGCGCCTGGCGCGGCTGCCGGGTATTAGGCCACCAGGAGTTCGACGCGCTGGTCGGCACGGCCCGGAAGGTCGGGGCGTGCGGAGTCCAGATCGCGCACAGCGGGGCGGTGGCAGGTCTGCTCTTCGACCCGTCGGCGCCGGGCTTGCGGCACCGACTGCGGAGCTGCGTACGCGCCTTGCATTCTCTCGGCATCCCCACCACACGCACCTTCACGACTTCCAGTACCCAGGAGATCCTGCATGGACCAGCACGTGTCAGAGTCGATCGGCAGGCCGGACCTCATACGGCTCGACGACCGTCTCGTCTGCCTGCGCTTTGAGACGATGAAGGTGGTCTCCGCCCTGGCAGCAGTACGTCACCTGCTGGATACCGGGGTGGTTCGGCGCGGGGACACCTTACTTGACAGCTCTAGCGGCATCTATGCCTACGCCTTGGCGCTGGCCTGCCACCGGCACGGCATGCGATGTCACATCGTCGGCTCGGCAACTGTCGACCGCACCCTGCGCACACAACTCCAGATCCTCGGGGCGACCTTGGAGCAGATGCAGCCAAGCGACGATCTCAAACTCGACCAGAAGAGGCGCGTTGAGCGAATCCACGAGGTTCTGGTTGAACACCCCGAATACCATTGGATGCGGCAGTACCACGACGACATCCACTACCTCGGCTACCGTCAGATAGCCGACCGGATCAGGCAGGCGACCGCCGCACAGCCGCTCACCGTCGTCGGAGGAGTCGGTTCGGGAGCCTCCACCGGAGCGCTCGCCCGCTACCTGCGCGAAGATCTCGAGCACTCCACGGCTAGTACGGGTCCGGCCGACATCGAACTAGTTGGCGTCCAACCGTTCGGCAGCGTGACTTTCGGCTCCGAGCACGTATCAGATCCTGAAATCATCATTGCCGGAATCGGCAGCTCCATTCCCTTCGGCAACGTCTCACACGGGATGTACGACACCCTGCACTGGATCTCCTTCGCCGCAGCGCTGGCCGGCAGCGTCGACTTGCTGCGGCGACACGCAGTTTTCGCCGGGTTGTCGACCGGCGCCGGCTATCTCGCTGCGCTGAACGAACGCGAGCGCTCCCCGCAGCGGACCGTTCTCTTCATCGCCCCCGACACCGGCCATCGCTACATCGACACCGTCTACGCCAGGTACCGCGAAGCAGCGCGCCTCGCAGACCTCGCTCCTCATGAGGTCTGCGACCAGAGACACTTGGCCCTGCCGTGGTCCCGGATGCAGTGGAACCGGACCGACGCGGCCCCCCCTTCTGTAACCCGTCCCCGTCGCCCTCCAGGGCACCGTCACCGATCCCGAGCGTGACCGGTCCGGCACTTCGCGCGCCATCCGGAAGAAGGTTGACCTGGCGGATGCCCGGTAGTCAGCCCGGCGCGGCTACATGGCGCTGCCACGCGGCTTGCAGTAGTTCCAGGCTTCGGCAGAGCCGTCCGGGATAGGTACTCCGAGCCGGACGGCCTGCGCCACCTGGCCGACAGCATGGCGGACATGCCTAAGGGCTGTCCCGCTATAGCTGCGAGCTGTTCGACGTAGGGTCTGCGGGTTGCAAAGGTGGCGTCGTAGCATTGGTCGTACAGGAGGACATCGTTGGACCCGAACCCCATCTGCTGTTTCTGCCTTCAAATCATCGATCTAGATCAAGACAGGGCGGCAACCGCGCTCATCTTTGGGGCCGTTGCCCCGGGACGAGGCGGACGTGTGCGCCAGAAGACCTACTCGCACTCAAGCTGCCTGCGCCAGCGAGTCGACCCGAGTATCGACCTCTGGTGGGAGCTGTGAAACCTGGCTGAACTCCACAGCCGCCAGCTTCCAATGCGATGATCTTGCGGTGTCTCGTGTGATCACCGCGTCGGAGTCAGCCTGGATTGCCCCGTTCACCGGGCTGAGCCCGCGGCAGTTCGGGAAGCTGGTGACGGTACTTCGGCGTGAGGGTGCGGACGCGGTCCGCAGAGGCCGGCCGTGGAGCCTTCCGCTGGAGGACCGGGCCCTGCTGGTCGCGGCCTACTGGCGAACGAACCTGACCATGCGTCAGCTTGCCCCGCTGTTCGGAGTGTCCAAGTCGGCGGCAGACCGCATCATCGACCACCTCGGGCCGATGCTCGCGCTCCAGCCCCGCAAGCGGTTCGCCAAGGACGCCGTGCTCATCGTGGACGGCACCCTGGTCCCCACCCGCGACCACACCATCGCCGCGCAGTCCAAGAACTACAGGTACTCCACCAACCACCAGGTCGTCATCGACGCCGACACCCGCCTGATCGTCGCGGTCGGCCGGCCGCTCGCCGGAAACCGAAACGACTGCAAGGCGTGGGAGGAGTCCGGTGCCAAAGCCGCCGTCGGCAGAACCATGACGATCGCCGACGGCGGCTACCCGGGCACCGGACTCGTCATGCCCCACCGCCGCCGCAAAGACGAAGAACTGCCCGAGTGGAAGCAGGCGCACAACAAGTCTCACAAGCAAGTCCGGGCCCGCGTCGAGCATGTCTTCGCCCGCATGAAGACCTGGAAGATACTCCGCGACTGCCGACTCAAAGGTGACGGAGTCCACCACGCCATGCTCGGCATCGCCCGCATGCACAACCTCGCCCTCGCCGGATAGGCAACCAGCCCGGCCCGCGGCCGGCCACACCTGAGCTAGGGCCTGTGTGATGTCGTGATGAGTCGGGGGTCTTCAGGAGGTCGTCGATCCAGATCATTGCGGCACGGAGATGGACGCCGGCGAGGTAGCTCTCGGGTGATTTGTCGTAGCGAGTGGCGATGCCTCGCCAGGCCTTGAGCTTGTTGAT
>NZ_JAPNLJ010000058.1 GCF_026627445.1 Streptomyces sp. H27-H1 | reverse complement strand
CTGATCAACCTCGGGCTCACCCACACGAACGGCACTTGGCACCTCGCCCCAGCCGGCACATGACCACGAGGGGCTGCCCGGCCTGCGGCCGGACAGCCCCTCAACAAGATCTTCATCAGCCTTCTAGACCCCGTCGGGCGGCCCCCGTCCGGCGGCTCCCGTCGGGCGGCCCCGGCTAGGGCCTCAGCTCCTGCGTGCAGCACTTCACGCTGCCGCCGCCCTTGAGCAGCTCCCCCAGGTCCATGGGGACCGGCTCGAACCCGCGCGCCCGCAGGGGTTCGAGGAGTCCGGTCGCCTCCTGCGGGAGCAGCACGTGCCGGCCGTCCGAGACGGCGTTGAGCCCGAGGGCCGCCGCGTCCTGGGCCTGCGCGATCAGCGCGTCGGGGAAGAGCCGGCGCAGGACCGCCCTGCTGCCCTCGGAGAAGGCGTCCGGGTAGTACATGATCTCGTCGCCGTCGAGCACGGACAGCGCCGTGTCCAGGTGGTAGTAGCGCGGGTCGACCAGGTCGAGGCCGATGACCGGGCGGCCGAAGAACTCCTGGGCCTCGTCGTGCGAGAGCGGGCTGGAGCGGAAGCCCCGGCCGGCCAGGATGTAGGTGGCGGTAACGGCGAAGTCGCCCTCGCCCTCGTTGACGTGGGACGGCTCGTGCACGTCGTGGAAGCCGTTGTTCCGGAACCAGTCGAGGTGGATCTCCGCCTCGCCCGCCCGCTCGGGATAGGCGAACCGCGCGCCCAGCACCCGACCGTCGACGACGAGGGCGCCGTTGGCGGCGAAGACCATGTCGGGCAGCCCGCGGTCGGGGACAAGCGTCTCGACGGTGTGGCCGAGGGCCCGGTAGCGGTCGCGGAGGTCCTCCCACTGGGCCTGTGCGAGGGGCAGGTCCACCGGTTTCGTGGGGTCCATCCACGGGTTGATGGAGTACGTGACCTTGAAGTGCGCGGGTGGGCACATCAGGTAGCGCCGGGGTGTGGCGTCTCTGCGCAATGAGGGCTCCTCATGGTGATGAGAAGAGAATCGTCCCTCCTGGACGAGGACGGCGCAGTGAACTGATTGGGTGGTTTCCCGAACGGCTGGAATTCGAGCGGTTCGGGATTGATAAATTGCCGAAATGAGCTCCAACCCCCTCCCTGCTCCCGGTCCCGGCCCCTCCTCCGCCCCCCGGTCCCCCGACGCCACGCGCCGCAGCGACCGCTCGCGGCGGGCCATCCTGGACGCGGCGCTCGCCCTGGTGGGGGAGGTCGGCTACAACAAGCTGACCATCGAGGCCATCGCCGCCCGCGCCGGAGTCGGCAAGCAGACCATCTACCGCTGGTGGCCCTCGAAGGCCGCGGTCCTCCTGGACGCCTCGCTCGCGCTCGCCGGGGACGCCGCCGCCGAAGGCACGAATTCCGGGGGCACGGAGTCCGGGGGCGGGTGGACCGGCTTCCCCGACACCGGGGACCTGGCCGCCGACCTGAAGTGCGTACTGCGGGCGACGGTGGACGAGTTCGCCGACGAGCGGTACTCGGCCCCCGCGCGCGCCCTGACGGCGGCCGGCGCCACCGACCCCGAGCTCGGGGCACGCTTCTACGCACAGCTGCTGGAGCCCCAGCTCGCGCTGTACGAGGAGCGGTTGCGGTCGGCCCGCGAGGCCGGACAGCTCCCGCCGGACACCGATCTGCGACTGACCGTGGAGATGCTGCTCGGACCGCTGACGTACCGCTGGCTGCTGCGCACGGCCCCGCTCACGCACGCGTATGCGGACGCGCTGGTGGACTCCGTGCTGGGCGGAGCCGGCGCGAGGGCCTGACCAGGGACGGGACCCGTCGGAGCCCGCGTGGAGCCGGGGTGGGATAAGTCATGGCCTTCTGATGGCCGAGAACATATGGCCGAATTCTGCGGTTATGTGGGAGTCCTGGTCGGGGGGTGCGGTCATCCGGCGCCCAGGATGGTGGGAACATGTGAGGGTCTACCGGGGCAACGGTGTAGGTGAGGGGATAGATGGGGTCTGAGTCGGGCCGCGTCAAACGCGGCGAGCAGAGCAGGATTTCCCAGTGGCTGCGCCGCAAGCCGAAGCCCGACGCCGAGGACCCCGCGCGAGAACGCGAAGCACTGCTGCTGGCCGTCGCCGCGGCGGGTCTGCCGCTCGCGCCCGCCGCGCATCCCGCCGGCTACCGGTGTTCGTGCGACCGGATCGGCTGTCCGACGCCCGCACGACACCCCATCTCCTTCGCCTGGCAGACGCAGTCCACGACGGACCGCGCGCAGGTCGAACGCTGGGCGCGCAACCAGCCCGCGGCCAACTTCATCACCGCGACGGGCATGATCCACGACGTACTGGACGTCCCCCTCGAGGCCGGCCGCAGCGCGCTCGAACGCCTCCTGGCCGCCGGTGTCGAGGTCGGTCCGGTCGCGGAGTCCGGCGGTACGGGCGACCAGGCCCGCATGCTCTTCTTCACCGCGACCCGGGGTACGCCCGAGGACGAGGACGAGTGGTGGCCCTGCGAACTGGACTGCCACCCCGAGACGATGGACGAGCACCCGGGGCTGCGGTGGCACTGCCGGGGCAGCTACGTCCTGGTGCCGCCGGCCGCCCTGCCGGGGGACCTCTCGGTGGCCTGGCTCCGTGGCATGGAGCATCCGCTCGTCGATCCCCTGACCCTGCTCGAAACCCTCACGGACGCGTGCGCCACCTACGCCGGCGCCTCGGACCAAACCCCCGCCGCCGTAGCCTGGCCGCTGGGCCGCTGACCCGCCGGGCCTGGGCCCTGGGCCGCTGACTCGCCGGGGCTTTGCGCCTTTGGGCCAGGCCGGCCGGCCTGGCCCTTGGGTCGCCGGCCCGCCTGGGCCTTGGGCCCCTGGGTCGCCGAGCAGTTGCCTGGGTCCGCCATCCCCGGGCCACTGTTTGCGCCGCCGGGACTCCGGGTCTCCGATCCGCCGGCCGGGCCGGGTGGGGTCGCGGCGCGGGGCTTCCAGTGCGGCGAACGGACTTCCCGCGTGGCCGCGGCCGGCCCGCGGCCACGGGTGGCCTGCCCTGCGGGGCATGTCCCCTACCCGCCCTTCCCCCGTTCCCCGGACTCCGCCCGGACCCATCCTGGGGCTCCGCCCCAGACCCCGGTCCTCAAACGCCGGACAGGCTGGATTTGCGCCCACCGGACGGACCGGCTTCGGTACAGGCCAACGCCGGCCACATCCAGCCCCGCCTGCGTTTGAGGCGACCACCCCCAGCAGGCGGCCGGGGGCGGCTGCGGGCTAGTGGATCTGGGTGACGATCACGTCTAGGGGCCAGGCCCTGCCCGGCTTCGCGGGGGCTTCGGCCTCCACCGTGAAGCCGAGGTCCCGGAGGGCCGTCACCAGCTCCGCGGGGGACGCGGGGATCGCGCCGGCCGTCAGGAGGTCGCGGACCAGGCGGCCCTTGGTGGCCTTGTTGAAGTGGCTCACCACCGACCGCTTCTCGACCCCGTCGACCAGCTGCGAGTGCAGCACCCGAACGGTGGCCGTCCGCCCCGCCACCTCGCCCTTCGGCTTCCACGCGGAGGCGTACGCCGAGGACCGCAGGTCCAGGACCAGGCCCTCCCCCGCGGCTTCGGGCATCACCGAGGCCATCGGTTCGCGCCAGAACGCGCCCAGCGCCCCCAGCCCCGGCAGCTTCACGCCCATCGAGCAGCGGTAAGAGGGGATGCGGTCCGCGATCCCGACCGCTCCCCACAGGCCCGAGAAGACCAGCAGGGATTCGCCGGCCAGGGACAGCGCCGCCGGGGGGAGGGTCGCCAGTCCCAGCGCGTCGTAGAGGACGCCCGTGTAGATCTCGCCGGCCGGCCGCGCGGCCGCCGTCGGCAGTTCCGCGTTCTTGGCCACCTCACCCCGCAGGCCCTCGCTCAGGCCGAGCACTTCGCGGGCCTTCAGTTCGTCGCCCACGCACAGCTCGACGAGCTCCTCCAGCACCGCGGCCCGCGCCTCGGCCAGCCCCGGCAGCGAGAGCGTCTCGGGCTTCAGCGGTGCGCCGGAGCCGCCGGCGGCCTTTCCTTCGGACGGCGGCAGCAGCACGAGCACGGTGGTTCTCCTATCGACGGGCACGGCACAGCGGCGGGGGTGCGGCCCCCGACCAGGGTAGACGGCTCGCCGTGCCGCCCGGGCCCACCGGCCATAGGCTCGGCTCATGCCACGCCGTCATATGATCATGACCGGCGCAGACGGGGCTGCTCTGCGGGCCGCGCTGCGTGAACTGCGGACGAAGCTGGAGGTGCCGGAGGAGTTCCCGGCGCCCGTACTCGCCGAGGCGGAGCGGGCGGTACGCGATCCACGTCTGCCGGACTTCGACGCCACCGACATCCCCTTCTTCACGATCGATCCGCCGACCTCGCGCGATCTGGACCAGGCCATGCACCTGGCGAGGCGCTCCTCCGGCGGTTACCGGGTCCATTACGCCATCGCCGACGTCGCCGCCTACGTCACCCCCGGCGGCGCCCTCGACGCGGAGGCCCACCGCCGGGTCACCACCCTCTACTTCCCCGACGAGAAGGTCCCCCTGCACCCGGCCGTGCTCTCGGAGGGCGCGGCCAGCCTGCTCCCCGACCAGACCTGCCCGGCCCTGCTGTGGCGGCTCGATCTGGACGCCGAAGGGCGGGTGGAGAGCACCGACGTCCGCCGCGCGCTCGTGCGCAGCCGGGCCAAACTCGACTACGCCGGCGTCCAGAAGGCCATCGACGCGGGCACGGCCGAGGAGCCGCTGGCCCTCCTCAAGGACATCGGAGGGCTGCGCGAGGCCTTGGAGACGGAGCGCGGCGGCATCTCGCTGAACGTGCCCGAGCAGGAGATCGTCGAGCACGGGGGCTCCTACAGCCTGGCCTACCGGGCTTCGCTCCCGGCCGACGGCTGGAACGCTCAGATCTCCCTGATGACCGGCATGGCGGCCGCCGATCTGATGCTCGCCGCCGGGACGGGGATCCTACGGACCCTGCCGACCGCCCCCGACGGAGCGGTCGGGCGGCTGCGCCGGGCGGCGAAGGCCCTGCGGATCGACTGGCCGCACCACGTCCCGTACGCGGAGCTCGTGCGCGGGCTCGATCCGCACCGGCCCGCCCACGCCGCCTTCCTGCAGGAGTGCACCACCCTGCTGCGCGGCGCCGGCTACACGGTCTTCATCGGCGGCGCGACCCCGGACCCCGCCCTGCACGCCGCGGTCGCGGCCCCGTACGCCCACTGCACCGCGCCGCTGCGCAGGCTCGTAGACCGGTACACGGGGGAGCTGTGTGTCGCGGCGGTCACGGGGACCGAACCCCCCGGCTGGGCGCTGGCCGCGCTCGAAACCCTGCCGAAGGAGATGGCGGACGGCACCCGGCTGGCGAACTCGGCGGAGCGGGAGTCGGTGGACCTGGTGGAGGCGGCGCTGCTCAAGGACCGGGTCGGGGAGACCTTCGAGGCGACGGTCATCGACGTCAAGGACCGGGAGCCTCTGGTCGGCACGGTCCAGCTGGAGGAGCCCGCGGTGATCGGCCGCATCGAGTCCACGTCGGGGGATCTGCCGCTGGGCGACCGGATCAGGGTCCGGCTGACGGAGGCGGCCCCGGGTACGGCCAAGGTGCTCTTCGCGCCGGCCTGATCCGACGGCCCCCGGGGCGGTGGGTGCGAACCGCCCCGCCCGCGGGTGGCACGGAACTGATCGGCTGTAGGCCCGCTCTGGTCATCGGCCCTCGTGACCTGCAATCATCGGCCGACCACGCGGCGTCACCGGCCGTGCAACAGCGGGGGAGGGCCCGGACATGGGATCCGTCGACGTCTTCGAGGCACGTACGGCGCCCGCTTCCGGCGGCGGCTCGGCGCGACGCCGCCGACCTCCCGCCGCCCTGCGGCCAATGATCATCAACTACACCGGTTTCCATACCGAGTTCACCGCCCCCAGACGCCGTCTGGAGCTGCCCACCGGCTGCGTGACGCTCGTCTTCACCTTCTCCGACGGCCTGTGGGTGTCCCGTACGGAGGACCTCGGCACGGCGCGGCTGCGGCCCGCCGCCCAGGCCATGATCAGCGGCCCGCGCACGGTGCCGGCGATCGGGGTGCATGCGGGGGTCGTGCACGGGCTGGAGGTGAACATGACCCCGCAGGGCTGCCACCGGCTGTTCGGCATCCCGATGTGGCATTTCGAGGACGCCCACGTGGATCTGGCGGACGTCCTCGGACCGCAGGGCCGGTTCCTGACCGAGCGGCTCCAGTCGCTCCCCACGTGGACGGAGCGCTTCGCCCTGCTCGACGGGGTGTTCGGCGCCCGCCTCGACGACAACCCCTCCCCCGCGTCCGAGGTCAGTGGAGCCCTCAGCGGACTCTGGGCGAACACCCGCTCCCTCAGCCGGGTGAGCGCCGCGACGGGGTGGAGTGCCCGCACGCTGCGGTCGCGGTTCCGCGAACACGTCGGCCTGTCCCCCAAGGCCGTGGCCCGGGTGTTCCGGCTGCAGCACGCACTGCGGATGCTGGCGGGGGGAACGGCGGCCGCGCACGTGGCGGCCGCGTGCGGCTACCACGACCAGGCGCACCTGAGCCGCGAGGTGAAGTCGATGACGGGCCTGCCCCCGTCCCGGTTCGTGCTGCTGCGCGGCGGCCTGGCCCCGGGTTCGGCACTGGACCGGATGCCGGGCCGGGTCAGCAGCGTGATGCTGTCCGGCTAGGGCCGGGCGGATCAACACCGCCCCGCCGGACCGTTATCCGCGCCGCGCCCCGGACCGTTAACCGCACCCCGGACCGTCATCCGTGCCGCGCCCCGGGTCGCGGCCGGACCGCGTCGTCCGGCGTCCGGCTCCCCCGTCGGATTCCACCGGACTCCCGCCGGCGGGCGTCGGCTCCCGTCGGCGAGCGTCTCGCCCCCCATGGGCTGAGGACCCCCGTACCCCAGCCCACAGGCGAGCGATCCATCCCCCCTGTTCCCACTCCTGGAGCCTGCCGCCGTGGCGGCATCGCGACTCCTCCCCCTCACCCCTCGCCCACCGGCCCTGCCGCTCAGTCGGCTAGACGCGGAGCGTCCAGCGGTTGAGCGCCGAGTCATCTAGTGGACTAGACGGCTGGACGAAGATACGCCGTCGCACACAGGCCCTGTCAAGGTCCTGCGGGGCACGCCTGGGACAATATGGCGTGGGTCACTTTCGATCCGGTCCGCTAGCTGGGTAGACGAAGTTCGTTGCACTGTGTGGCGGAAGCCATCTAGGCAGGTAGATAATGCCGGTGATGATTTAGCACTAAAATACGAGATCCAGCAGTAGACGGGAGCAGTGACGGTGATGGGTGAGGAGACCCCCACCGGCCGGCGGGACACCATGGGCGACCGCCTCGGCTTCTTGATCGAGACGATCCACCCGGCGGGCCGCGGTCCGTACACGTACCAAGAGATCGCCGACGGTACGAAGCAGCTGTCCGGCCCCTCCGTCTCGCACGGCACGGTCCAGACCATCCGCCTGAACAACAACCCGAACCCCGGCATCGACTCGATCCGCGCGATCGCCAATTTCTTCGGCGTCACCGTGGGGTACCTCGCCGACGGCGAGAACGCCCAGGCGATCGAGCAGCGGATCGAGGAACGGATCACGCGGCTCCGCGAGGAGATGGGCAAGGCCGCGGCGGCAGACGAGTTCGCCCAGGTCCTCGAGGACGAACAGGTCAAGGCCGCGGCCTTCCGCCTCAGTGGACTGTCCGCCGGTTCCATGCGGTCCGTCACCGGCCTGATCAAGCAGCTCCGGAAGGCCGAAGGACTTCCGGATGTGAAGCCCCGCCGGCGCCGCGGCAAGGAGTCCTGAGGCGCGAATCAGTCACACGCTTCACCCGAACAGCGGTATTTCGGCCACCGATACGCCGTAAGTAAGCCGCCGCTGTGGTTCCGGTTACTCTCAAACCCGATCGGGTGTGCGCAGTGGACGATGACGGGCGGGGAGGCGACGATGCGCTGGTGGAAGCGCGCCGACGCGGAGTGCGCCGCCGTCGCAGACCGACTCGTCATCCCCCGGCCGTTCGACCTGGATGCCTTCTGCGAGGGCATAGCCGCGCAGCGTGGCCGACCGCTGATCCTGCTGCCCCTGGACGGCCCTCCCGACCCGGCCCTGCCGTGCGGGATCTGGCTCGGACTGGAGGTCGCCGACCTCGTCTTCTACGACGCCGTCGCGGCCGAGATCCTCAAGGTGCAGATCGTCCTCCACGAGATCTCGCACATGCTGCTCGGCCACGTAGCCCCCGAACTCGACATCCCCGAGCAGCCGTCGGACCGGGAGATAGCACGGGCCTCCGAGCACTTCCAGCGCCTGCTGACGCGTACGCAGACGGCCGTCGCCGGGATCGACCGCCCCGAACTGCCCGTGGCCTCGATCATTCGCGCCGAGGCGGCCCGGATCAGGAACGTGGCCCGCGCGACCGAATCGATCGACGAAGAACTCGGCCTCGACATCGACCGCCTGGCGCACCTCATGGGGCGGAGCAAGTTCGCCAGCCCGCAGGAGCGGCAGGCCGAGACCCTGGCCACGCTCATCCACGAGCGGGCCGGCCGCTACACGACGCAGTCGACCTCCAGCGAGGCCGAGGACCGTCTCATGCGCCTCCATGACGCCCTCGGGCACCCCGTTCGAAACACCTGGTCGTGAAGTGAAACACCTCGAGATAGCCATCCTGGCCATGCTCTGGGCGGTGACGCTCTGGCGCGCCCCCTCGGCCGTCCGCACGGTCAAACAGCGGGCCCTGTGGACGGCGTTCGCCGCCCTGACCCTCTCCATGACGCTCCGCCTCCCCGGCGTGATGCGCACCCTGGACGACGGGGCGGGCGTCAACAACCTCTCCACCCTCATCAAGCACTGCCTGGGCATGATCGCGGCCGGCGCGGTCGTCGACTTCGTCGTCGCCATCGCCCGCCCGGAGACCGGCCGTCGGCTGCGGGCCCGCCACTACGCCGCCCTGACCGCGATGACGGCCATGACGGTGCTCTTCGCCTTCTTCGTCCCTCGGCCCCACGAGATGACCGACTTCTTCGAGGAGACCGCGGGCAACGGCTGGGCCACCGTCTACTACCTCCTCTTCGTCGTCTACCTCGGCATCGCCATGGCCACCGCCACCTGGCTCTTCTGGGGCAGCGCACGGCACGCCAGCGCCCTGTGGCTGCGGACCGGCGTCCGCCTCATGGGCATCGGGACCGCCGTCGGCGTGCTGTACACCCTGATGCGGGCCGGGTACATCGCGAGCCGCCTCGCGGGCCTCACCGACGCCACCAGCGACATCGCCGTCGACAACGTCACCGACGCCCTGAAGTACCTGGCGATCGCCTTCATCCTCATCGGCAGCAGCATCCCCGCGTTCGGTGTGGCCTGGCGCACCGTCCAGGACGGCCGGCACTACCGGCAGCTCCAGCCGCTCTGGCAGGACCTGACCAAGGTCACCCCCGACATCGTCCTGAAGACCGGTCTCCTGCGCAGCCCGCGCCTGCGGCTGTACCGGCGCGTCATCGAGATCCGCGATGCCGCCCTGACCCTCGACGCCTACACCGCGGGCGAGGTCCGCGAGCGCGCGCACGCCGCCGCCCTGCAGGCCGGATTCGACCCGGCGACGAGCCCGGCGGCCGAAGCCCTGTGGATGCGGGCTACGCGCGAGGGCAAGGCCCGCGGCGTCCTGCCGGTCCGCGGCACCCAGGAGCCGGCCGCCGTCGGAATCGACGAACTCGACTTCACCACCGAGGTGCACCGGCTCATCCAGCTCGCCCGGATCTACCACTCCGCCGTGGCTGACGACTTCCTCACCGCGACCAGCCAGGAGGCCACGGCGTGACCGCCGCGCTCACCCGCCCCACCGAGTCCCGATCCGCACGGCTGATCACCGACGGACTCGATCCCAAGACCTGGATCATCGCCGACACCGTCCTCATCGGCTGGCACACCGCCGGTTTCGCCGGGATCGGCTGGGGCCTCCTCGGCTGCCTGTTCGCCGCCGTCATCCCCCTGGCCTTCATCAAGTTCGGCATCCGGCGCGGCCGCTGGGCCGACCGGCACGTCGGCCAGCGCCAACAGCGCATCACCGTGTTGGTGTTCATCATCGCCTCGGTCGCCACCGGCATCCTCCTGATGGCGCTCCTCGGCTCCCCCCGGACGATGATCGCGCTGATCACGGCCATGCTGGTGACCCTCGCGGCCCTGCTCACCGTGACCCCCGCCTGGAAGATCAGCGTGCACGCGGCCGTCTCCTCCGGCAGCGTCGCGATGCTCGCGCTGACCTACGGGCCCCGGCTGCTGCTCGCGTACCCGCTGGTCGCACTCGTCGGCTGGTCCCGGGTCCGGCTGAAGGACCACACCCTTGCCCAGGTCCTCGCGGGCACCGCGGTGGGCGCGGCCGTCGCGGCCACCACCTTCACGCTGGTCCGCTAGCCGAACGCGCGGCGCGGACCGCCCGGTTCCCTCTCCCCGTCCCCTCGGCCGGCCGTGGCGATTCGAGCCGTGCCGTTTTCGAATTGCGCCTTTTTTGAGCCGCGCCGTTTTTGACAAGACAGGCGCGCACCGGCTTGTCACGCTCGGCGCACACGGTCGGCACTGCGGCAGCCCGTCACGGGGGTGCGGGCTGCCGCAGTGCGGCGACCAGCGCTCCGGGCGCATCCGCGTGGAAGCGGATGACACGGGCTTCGGCGCGCGCGCCGAGCGGGCGGGTCAGTTCCACGGTGACGGTGGTCTGGCTGCCGACGATCAGGTCGAGCACCCCGTCCTCGGAGAGGGTGACGAGCCGTTTCTCGGGGTAGCGCCGCTCCACCCGGACCGAAGCCACCGCGTCCGGCGGGACGGTCAGGTCGAAGAGGGCGCCGTAGCGGATGCGCAGGGTCCCGTCGGGGCGTACGACGTGCGGCCGGGTGACGCGGGCGGCGTGCAGTGCGAGCACCAGCACCACCCCGTACACGTCGAGGACGAGCACCACGCGGTGGACGGCCGGCCAGGGGATGAGGACGGCCAGGGCCGCCGTCTCGATCACCGTGACGAACAGCAGCCCGTACATCATGGCCGTCTAGGGTCCGGTGTACGGGGCCGCATGGTCCCCGGGGCGCACCCCGTGCGGCGGCCGCCGCAGCGCCCACCGGCCCAGCGCGGCGAACGCGCGTAGCTCATGGAACACGAGGCGGCGTACGGGCACGGGCACCACGGCCCGTACGGCCTCGCGGCGGGCCTCGCCCGGGCCGGCGCCCCGGGAGCGCGAGGCGGCGTACAGCGAGTACAGGACGCGGGCCTCCAGGAGGAGGACCCCCAGCACCACCGCTTCGGCGAGGGCGAGGGCCCAGCCCGGCGGCCGCGCTCCGGCCGCCACGCACACCACCAGCGCCGACTCCGCGGGAAGCACGGCGGCCACCGCGGCCAGTTCGCGAGGGCGGAGATCTCTCCGATCTTCGCATGGGTTCAAGTAGAAACCCTGCCGCTGCGTCAAGGTCAAGCCGTGATGACGCAGCCGGTACGATGGGCGGTACGACAGACGAGTCGGCCGGGCGGCCGCGTCGGGGTCTCCGGATCCCGCCGAGGAACGTCCGGGCTCCACAGGGCAGGGTGGTGGCTAACGGCCACCCGGGGTGACCCGCGGGACAGTGCCACAGAAAACAGACCGCCTGGGGCTTCGGCCCCCGGTAAGGGTGAAACGGTGGTGTAAGAGACCACCAGCGCCTGAGGTGACTCAGGCGGCTAGGTAAACCCCACCCGGAGCAAGGTCAAGAGGGGCCGTTTTCGGACGTCCCTGCGCGAACGTTCGAGGGCTGCCCGCCCGAGTTCGCGGGTAGACCGCACGAGGCCGGCGGCAACGCCGGTCCTAGATGGATGGCCGTCTCCCCGGCGACCGCGAGGTCTCCGGGAGACAGAACCCGGCGTACAGGCCGGCTCGTCTGCCGGCGAACAGCCCCCGCCCCCGTGAACTCGGGTGCGGGGGCTTCTTCGTACCGGGTGTCAAGCCAGCCAGTGGGCCTGGTAGCGGGGGCGGTAGGGCTCGATGACCGTCTCGGCATCGTGGAGCGCGGCCCGGCAGTCGGTACGGGCCCGCGCGCGGGCGACGCGCTCCGCGCGGTTGGCGGCCTCGGACAGGGATCCCCCGTGGGCGCAGCAGTACCGCCAGCTGTCGAAGGCGCGGCGGACTTCCCGGGGCCGTGGGCGCCGGCCTTTCCGCGCCGCGGTACGGAGTTCGGCGGCGCAGTAGCGCAGGCTGCGCAGGTCCACTCGGCGCCAGGGACCGGGGTGCTGCCAGGGACCCTCGCGGCGCTGCTCGTCGAACGGGGTGCGCCGGGCGGGGATGTGATGGGCGGTGCGGGACACGGAGAGCCTCCAGCCGCACTCCAGGACCTTCCTGGAGGTGCTACCGGAAGCCGGACGGGTAGGGAGGCACGGGTGGCGGTCCCTCCTCGGACGGCCCGGCCCCTGGGGGCCGGGCCTCGTGGCTCAGCGCAGGTGGGACGTGTCGTTCAGCAGGCGGACCGAGGCGTTGCCGTCCGCGTAGTAGGCGACCGCCGACAGCGAGGCCGCCGACAGCTCCATGCGGAACAGCGCCTCCGGCGGGGCGCCCAGCGCCAGCCGGACCAGGATCTTGACCGGCGTCACGTGCGAGACGAGCAGCACCGTACGGCCCGTGTGTTCGGCGAGCAGCCGGTCCCTGGTCGCGGAGATGCGGCGGGTGGCCGAGGCGAAGCTCTCGCCGCCGCCCGTGGGGGCGGCCTTCGGGGAGTCCAGCCACGCCTGGAGGTCCTCCGGGAAGCGCTCGCTCGTCTCCGCGAAGGTCAGCCCCTCCCACGCGCCGAAGTCGACCTCGCGCAGGCCCTCTTCGACGGTGACGGTGAGCCCGAGCCGGTCGGCGACGGCCTGCGCGGTCTCCCGGCAGCGCCGCAGCGGGGAGCTGATCACGCTCTGGACGGTGCCGCGGGCCGCCAGCGACTCCGCGACGGCGGCGGCCTGGCGGCGGCCCGTCGCGGACAGCTCCGGGTCGCTGCCGCCGCTGCCGGAGAATCGCTTCTGCGGAGTGAGCGCGGTCTCTCCGTGGCGCAGCAGCACGAAGGTGGCCGGGGTCCCCATGTCGGGGCCCCAGCCCGATCCCGCCGCGGGGGCGGGGACGGTATCCGTCGCCGCGACACCGATGGCCGGGTCCGCGAACAGGGTGTCGGCCGGTGCGGAGGCCGCGCGGGCCCCCGTACCACCGCCGGAGGCGCCGGCGAGGGCGGCACGGACGGCCGCGGCGCCCGCGGCTGCGTCGCCCACCGGGCCCGCGGGAGGCGGGGTCGCCAGGGCGCGGGCCGCCGAGGCGTCCAGCGCTGCCGAGGAGTTCGAGGGCTCCCACTGCTTGCCGCGCTTGCCCGCGTCCATCGCCTCGTTCGCGAGCCGGTCCGCGTGCTTGTTCTTCTCGCGAGGCATCCACTCGTACGTCACCTGCGCGCGCGGCAGGATCTTCGCCGCCTCCGCCGCGAGCGGCTTCATGTCCGGGTGCTTGATCTTCCAGCGGCCCGACATCTGCTCGACGACGAGCTTGGAGTCCATCCGTACGAGGACCACCGCGTCCGGGTCCAGCTCGCGGGCAGCCCTCAGCCCGGCGATGAGGCCCCTGTACTCGGCCACGTTGTTCGTCGCGACGCCGATGTACTCCGCGCGCTCGGCCAGCGTCTCGCCCGTCGCCGGGTCGAGGACGACGGAACCGTAGCCGGCGGGCCCCGGGTTGCCCCGGGAGCCGCCGTCGGCTTCCACAACGAACTTCGGCATCAGATGCCCGCGTCGGCCATGCGGACCAGGATGCGGCCGCAGCTCTCGTGGCGGACGACCTCGTCGCGGGCGGCGGCCTTGATCTCGTTGACCTCGGCGAGGTCGAGCTCCAGGCGGCAGCCCTCGCAGCGGCGCTGCGACAGGCGGGCGGCGCCGACGCCGCCCTGCTTCACGCGGATCTTCTCGTACAGGGCGATCAGCGCGGCCGGCATGGCGGTGACGATGATCCCGCGGTCCTTGTCGATGCCCGCGACCTCGGCGTCGATCTCACCGGTGGCGGCGTCGCGGCGCACGGTGGCGTCGGCGAGCTTGGTCTCCAGGGAGGCGACCCGCTCGGTCAGTCCGACGACGGTCTCCTGCGCGGTCTCCAGGCGCTCCATGACCTCGAGGACGATGTCCTCCAGGTCACCCTGGCGCTTGGCGAGGGAGACGACCTCGCTCTGCAGGTTGGCCACGTCGCGGGCGGAGATGCCGGCGCCCGAGTCCAGGCGGGCCTGGTCGCGGGCGGCGCGCTGGCGCACCTGGTCCACGTCCTGCTCGGCCTTGGTCTGCTCGCGGGCGGCGTCGGTGGCCTTCGTCTGGGCGGCGACGAGGAAGTCGCGCTGCTGGGCGAGGTCCTTGGTCAGCGAGTCGACCTCGGCGTGCTCGGGCAGCGACTTGAGCTTGTGGGCGAGCTGAGACAGCCGGACGTCCAGGGCCTGGACGTCGAGAAGTCGGATCTGGTCGGCGGGCTCGGCGTTCAGTTGGGGGCTCCAGGGTGAGAAGGGTGTGTGACGGACGGCGCGTGCACCGTCCACGGGTCGGTGACCTTGCGCGAGACGTGGGTCCGCAGACCCCAGCCGTGGCGCTCGGAGATGGCGTCGAGCTGGGCCGCGGCCTGCTCGCACCAGGGCCATTCGGTGGCCCAGTGGGCGGCGTCGACGAGGGCGAGCGTGCTCTGCTCGCGGGCCTCGGACGCCGGGTGGTGGCGCAGGTCGGCGGTGACGTAGGCGTCGACACCGGCGGCCCGGACCTGCGCGAAGAGGCTGTCGCCGGAGCCGCCGCTGACCGCGACGGTACGGATCAGCGCGTCGGGGTCACCGGCCACGCGGATGCCCTGCGCGGTCGGCTGCAGCCAGGCGGCGACGCGTGCCGCGAACTCGCGCAGCGTCTCGGGGCGGTCCAGCTCGCAGAGCCGGCCGAGGCCGCGGCGGCCGGCGGGGTCGCTCGGGTCGGGGACCAGCGGGCCGGTGACGCGCAGGTCGAGGGCGCCGGCGAGGGCGTCCGAGACGCCGGGGTCGGCGGTGTCGGCGTTGGTGTGGGCGACGTGCAGCGCGATGTCGTTCTTGATCAGCGTGTGCACGGCCCGGCCCTTGAAGGTGCCGGCCTCGACGGTGGTGGTGCCCCGCAGGTAGAGGGGGTGGTGGGTGACGAGCAGATCGGCGCCCAGCTGCACCGCTTCGTCGACGATCTCCTGGACGGGGTCGACGGCGAACAGGACCCGGGAGACCTCCGCGTCGGGGTCACCGCAGACGGTGCCGACGGCGTCCCACTCCTCGGCCCGCGAGGGGGGCCACAGAGTGTCCAGCGCGGCGATGACTTCAGAGAGACGGGGCACAGGCCAAGGCTACCGTCCGTGGCGACCGCCCCCTGTCTTGCCGTCCCATCCGCGGGCCGATGCGGATCCTGTCTGCGGCTGCCGGGGAAACGGGGGGATCCGATGCGTGCCGGTGAAGTACTGGACGCCCGATATGAGCTGGTCCGACGCCTGGACGTGGGCGGTAATGAGGGAGCTCGTACGGGGCCGCTCGCTCGCCGAGGAGCTCGCGCAGCGGCTGCCCCCGCTCCCGCAGGCGCCGGCCTGGGCCGAGCGGATCGCGCTGGTCCTGGAGTCGGCGCCCGGCCCGGAGGCGGGGTGGTCCACCGGGACCTCAAGCCCGGCAACGTGATGGTCACCGGGCGGCCGCCGTTCACCCTGGACCGGCCTGCTCCAGGTCATGTACCAGTAGGTGCACGAGGTCCCGCCGCCGCCGAGCGCGTACACGCCGATGCCTTTGCCCATGGACCGGCTGGTCATGGAGCTGCTGGCCAAGGATCCGGCGGACCGGCCGGCGGACGCCGGGGAGGTGGTGGACCGGCTGGGCGGGCTGATCCGGGCGTTCGCGGCGGCCGCGGCGGCGGCTCCGGCGGCTCCGGCGACGCCCTCCGGGGCCGCGTTCCCGGGTGCGGGGGCGTACGTACCCACCGAGCCGGACCTGCCGCCGCCCTCGGGGGAACCGGTGGAGGAGCACGAGGACGAGGCCGGGGCAGTGGAGGACGGGGTACTGGAGGGCGAGTACGTCGATCCCGACCCGAGCGAGGTGTTCAGCGCCCGGATCCGGGCCGCGCTGGTGGAGCGCGGCCGGCTGGCGCGCGCCGAGGACGACCCGGGCATCGCACGGCTGGAGCCGGGCGAGGTGCTCACCGACACCATCGGGCTGTTCGGCTCCGACGATCCCCTCACCGTCGAGTTCGGCTTCGACCTGGCCTGCGCCTGCGCCCGCGACGAACCGTTCGGCGAGGCCTCCGCGCTGCTCGGCGAGATCGTGCCGCGGCGCGGTCGGCTGCGGGTGCTCGTACCGAACCTGCTGAGCCTGCCGGAGGAGGGCGCGAGGAGACGTACGCGGCCCGGATCACGATGACCGGCTGGGTCGCGGACGCGGGCACCGCCCGGGAGGCGCTGCCCGCCTGGCGGGTGCTGATCAGCGACTGCGCGGCGGCGCTCGGCGAGCACCATCCGCTGACCCTGCTGGCCCCGGTTCAGGCCGGCCGAGCACAGTGAGGGCGCCGGGCACGCGTGGGAGGCGCGCCAACTGCTGCTGGAGCTGACGCCGACGCTCGCCGCGCAGCAGGGCCCGGCCGGGGATTCTGCTGCTACGGGCCCGCTACCGAGCGGCGGCGAGCGAGCGGGGAACGGGTCGGGGAACGGGTCGGGGAACGGAAGAAGCGGGTTTTGGGGATCCCTAACCCGGCCCCTCGTCCCAAACTCCCCGATATCGCAGAGCACAATCGCCTCCTCCACCACAGGCGAACCATCGCCGCACCACCCGTATGTGTGAAGCGGGGATTGTCGCGTTGTCCGGCGGGAAGCGCGATCACTACCTTCCTCGGCGGAGGTGTCCGCAGATGACTGTCTGTGCCATCGAGAAGACCAGCGCGACCCCGTTCACCATCGCCGCGGACGGGTCCTACGCCGCCCGGCTGGCCGGGGACGGCGAGGCCCGTTATCCGGAGCGCTGGACGCTGACCGGTCCCGAGCCGTACGCGGTGCCCCTGCCCCTCGCGCAGCCCGAGGAGGCCGACAGCGAGGTGCTGCCGCTGGCCGACGGGCGGGTGCTGATCCACCGGCGGGTGGCGGAGCGGCACGGTTTCGCGCTGCTGTACCCGACGGGCGGCGGTGACGGGGGCGCCGGGCCCCGGACCGGGGAGTTGCAGCTCGGCTCGATCCCGGCGCAGGACGGTTCCGGCGCGGCGGGCGAGCCGGCCGACGGCGTACGGGTCACCTTGCTGCCGCCGTCTCCGGACGGGCACGGGGCCTTCGCCCTGGCCGTGGGAGCCACCGCGACCACGGTGTGGCAAGTGGCCGGGAGCCCGTTCGGGCCGGAGCGGGTCGCCCGGATCCCGGGGCGCTGTTCGGGCGGTGTCTGGCTGGACCGGACGGGCCGGCTGCTGGCGCTGGACCGTGAACTGGACGGCCCCGGCGGGCCGGTGACCAAGGCGGTGGCCGTGGATCTGCGGCGGGCCGGGGAGATCTCGCCGCTGCTCCAGATCGCGGAGGGCAGTGACGACCGGCTGCTGCTGGCCGACCCCGACAGCGGGCTGCTGCTGATCCGCTCGGACGCGCCGGGCGAGCCCCGGCTCGGCTGGGGGGTCCTGGGCAGTGCCCGCCCGGTGCGTTTCCCGGAGTGCCTGCGGTCGTTCGGGGCCACGGCGGCACCGTTCGCGGTGCAGCCGGGTCAGGTGCTGATGCCGGAGAGCTGCGGGGTGGCGCTGCGGGTGGACGAGGCCGGCGAGGGCTACGGCGCCGACGCGGCCGGGCTGGCCCTGTGGCGCCCCGCCGACCGGCACGTGTTCCGGCTCGGGGCCCCGGCCGGGTGGCTCGGCGGAACGGGCCGGTGGAGCCCGCAGGGCCGCCTGCACCTCCCGTACTCGACCCCCGAAGTGCCGTGCGGGGTCATGGGCATGAACCACCCGGTCTCCCCTCCCCCGCCGGTCCGTCTGGACCCCATCCCGCTCCCGCCCGCACCCGCCCGGCCGGTCCCCTTGCAGCAGGCCCCGCTGGGGTGAGCCCGCGCGGCGGCGAGCCGACCGCCCGGTGCACGACGAACTATTCGCCTTGATCGCTCCGGTAGAGATAGCCGGACGGGCAGCCGCCGTCGGGGTCTTCGCTCGGGCACATCGAAGGCTCGTCCTCGTCGCCGAAAACATAGGCGGACACGCTGCAGTCGCGGTCGGGTAAGGTCAGCGACAGCATGCTGCCGCGCGTGGCGGCCTCCTCCACGGCGAAGGTCGTGCCGCCGGGTTCGGTGGGGGCGAAGAAGGCCCAACGGCCGGAGTCCAGGCCGGAAGGGTCCGCGCAGCCCGATGCGGCGTGCAGTGTGTCGAGGTGCTCACTGGTGAAGGTGCGATCCGTGCGGAAGGTCAGGGATACGCCCCCCGTACTGACCCATCGCCCCTCCAGCCGGTCCGCGGGGATCTGCACGGCGTAGGAATCCCTGGTCGAGCAGGACACCGTCAGTACCATCGCCGCCGCCGCCAGAGCGACCGGCCGCCACACCCGTCCGTCCACGCGCACCTCTCGCGCACACCGGAGCAGCTGCCCCGGGTCCGGGCCCCCTTGACCCGCCTCCAGCCTATATTGAACGCATTCAAATGTTGCGGGCCCCCCGCGCCTCGGGCCCGGGCCCGCACCCCGCGACGGCGCCGGGCCCGGGGTGAGGAACCCCGGGCCCGGCGCATCGGCATCCGTCAGCCGTCGTGCTTGAGGCCCAGGACCTCCGTCGCCGCGAAGGTCTCGTTCGCCGGGCGGGAGTCGTAGTGCGGGGTCAGGACCTCGTCGAGCTCCTCGTAGGAGAAGGACTCCTTGGTGGTGTCGAACTTCGCCGCCACCTTCGGGCGTTCCATGACGACCACGATGCCGCCGTGGACGACGAACAGCTGCCCGTTGGCCTTCGCCGAGGCCGGGGAGGCCAGGTAGCCGACCAGTGGGGAGACGTGCTCGGGGGCGAGGGCGTCGAGCTTGCCCTCCTCCGGGACCTGGAAGCCCGCGAAGACGTCCTCCGTCATACGGGTACGGGCGCGCGGGCAGATGGCGTTGGCCGTCACCCCGTACTTGGCGAGCGCCAGGGCGGTGGACGTGGTCAGGCCCACGATGCCGCCCTTGGCCGCCGCATAGTTGGGCTGTCCGGCCGAGCCGCCGAGGAAGGCCTCGGAGGAGGTGTTGATGATCCGGCCGTAGACCGGCCCGCCGGCCGCCTTGGAGCGCTCGCGCCAGTGCACGGAGGCGAAGTGGGTCGTGTTGAAGTGGCCCTTGAGGTGGACCCGGATGACCGAGTCCCACTCCGGCTCCGACATCGAGAAGACCATCCGGTCGCGCAGGATCCCCGCGTTGTTGACCAGGATGTCGAGCTTGCCGAAGGTGTTCACCGCCAGCTCGATCAGCTCGCGCGCCTGCCCGAAGTCGGCCACGTCGCCCAGGTGCGCCACCGCCTGCCCGCCCCCGGACCGGATCTCCTCGGCGACCTCCTCCGCCGGGGCGGCCGAGGCCTCGCCGGAGCCGTCGCGGCCGGGCTGCCCGAAGTCGTTGACGACCACGCTCGCGCCGAGCCGGGCGAGTTCGACCGCCTCGGACCGGCCGAGGCCGCGGCCGGCCCCGGTGACGATGGCGACGAGTCCCTCAAGTGGCAGTGACATCCGTACGGTTCCTCTCGAAACGGGTCAGAGTTCGATGCAGGTGCGCAGGGCCACGCCCGTACGCATCTGGTCGAGCGCGTCGTTGATCTCGGCGAGCTGCACGCGGTGCGTGATCAGGCCCGCCAGGTCCACCCGGCCGGCCCGCCACAGCGCGATGGTGCGCTCGTAGGAGCGGAGCACGTCGCCGCCGCCGTACATCGACGGCAGGATCTTCTTCTCGTCGAAGAAGAGGGAGAACATGTTGATCGAGTAGTTGTCGTCGAGCGCGCCCGCGCCGACCACGACCACGGAGCCGCCGCGGCGGGTCATCTCGTACGCGGTCTGCGTGGTCTGGGACTTGCCGACGACCTCGAAGACGTAGTCGAAGCCCTCGCCCGCGGTGATCCGGTTCCTGGCGTCGGCGAAGGCCTCCGGGGAGACCGCCTCGGTGGCGCCGAAGCGCAGCGCGGCCTCGCGCCGGGAGGCGACCGGGTCGACCGCGATGATCTGCGCGGCGCCCTGCACCTTGGCGCCCTGGATGACGGAGATGCCGACGCCGCCGCAGCCGATGACGGCGACCGAGGAACCGGCCTCCACCTTGGCGGTGTTGATGGCCGCGCCGAGGCCGGTGGTGACTCCGCAGCCGATCAGGGCGGCGATGTCGAAGGGCACGTCGTCGGGGATCGGTACGGCGCAGCCCGACGGGACCACCATCTCCTCGGCGAAGGTGCCGGTACCGGCGAAGCCGAAGATGCTGCTTTCGCCGCGCTGGAAGTTGGGGGTGGCCACGTTGCCGAAGGCCTCCAGGCACAGGTGGCCCTGGCCGCGCCTGCAGGAGGGACAGTGCCCGCACGGCGGGAGCCAGCAGACCAGGACCCGGTCGCCGATCTTGTGGCTGGTGACCCCGTCGCCCACGTCCGTGATCACTCCGGAGCCCTCATGGCCCGGGATGAAGGGGGCGGGCTGCGGCAGGACGCCGCTCATCGCGGAGAGGTCGGAGTGGCACAGGCCGGTGGCCTTGATGCGGATCTTGACCTTGCCGGGCCCGAAGCCCACGGCCTGCATGTCCTCGACGACCTCGAGCTTGTCCTGGCCTATCTCACTCTGGAGTGCTGCGCGCACGGTGCGGCTCCTTCTGTGGGTCTGTGGTGTGGTGCGGTACTTCGGGTGCAGGGCCGTCTAGCCGTGTTCGACGACGGTGTCCGCGAGGACCGGGGCGTCGTCCCGGTCGGCGGCGCTCACCGTGACGAGGACCCGGCCGGGCTCCTGCCACATCCGGATCCGCAGGGTCTCGCCGGGGAAGACGATCCCGGCGAAGCGGGTGCGGTAGGCGCGGACCCGGGAGACGTCCCCGTCGAGGACGGTGTCGACCACGGCCTTCAGGGTCATCCCGTACGAGCACAGGCCGTGCAGGATCGGCTGGTCGAAGCCGGCCATCTTGGCGAACTCGGGGTCCGCGTGGAGCGGGTTCCAGTCTCCGGAGAGGCGGTACAGCAGCGCCTGCTCCTCGCGGATCTTGCGCTCCTCGATCCGGTCGGGCGCCCGCTCGGGCTGCTCCGCCTTCACGGAGGGGCCGCGGTCTCCGCCGAAGCCGCCTTCACCGCGTACGAAGATCTGCGCGTCCGAGGTCCACAGCGGCCCGTCGGCGTCGGCGACCTCGGTGCGCAGGACGATCACCGCGGCCTTGCCCTTGTCGTAGATCGCGGCGACCTTGGCGGTGGAGGCGGCCTGCCCCTTGACCGGAATGGGCCGGTGCAGCTCGATGGACTGGCCGCCGTGCAGCACGTTCGCGAGGTTCACCTCGATGCCGGGGGCGGCGAGGCCGCCCATCATGGCCATGCCGGCGCCGGCGACGGTCGCGAAGCTGGGGAGCACGTGGAGCTTGGACTCCAGGGTGTAGCGCAGCTCGTCGGGGTCGGTGGCGGCCCCGGGGGTGTTCGGGGAGGTCCCCGCGCCGAGTCCGAGGTGGTAGAGCTGGATGTCCTTGTGGTCCCAGGCGATGTTCCCCCGGCGGGGTTCGGCGGCGAGGGCCTTGGCGGCATCGATCGGCATGGGCGTGCTGCTCCCTGTGTTGGAAACACCGTCTTTGAGGCACCGGTTGTGGGAAACCCGGCGCCTTGGAAGACCTCGGCGCGGCCGTCCGCACCGTCGGCCGCACCGAGGTCGTATGCGGGACCGGCTCGCTAGAACGCGTTCTAGGTTGCCGGTGAAGGAATGTATAACGCACCCCCCAGCAGTTGGGAAGACTCCCGGGAAGACTCCTGACGAACTGTCAGTTCTACTTCTCACGGCGCGCGTTGCCCGGAGACCGGACACCCCGCCCCTACTCTTGACGGGTGGACGAGATGCCCGTTTCCCAGCGCCCTGCCCGATCCCTCCGGGTTCTCCTGGACCCGCCGAACCCGGCCCTGGCGCTGCTCCTCGGCCTCCAGCCGGACATCGAGGTGGTCGCTTCGACGATGGCCCGCCCGGCGGTGGCGCTCACCGAGTCGGTGGAGCGCGTACCGGAACTCCTCGCGGACGATCCTGAATGCCGGATCCTGGTCCTGACGGGCTCGGCGCACCCGGGGCTGGCGCGGGCCGTGGCCGCGGCGGGCGGGGCGGGCCTGGTCCTGCGCGACGGCCCGGTCGAGGAACTCGCGGACTCCGTGCGCCGCGCCTCCCGGGGGGAGCCGGTGACGGACCCGGCGCTGGACGCTCCGTAGGTCCGCCCGCACACAGCTGCGTCCGCCCCGCCGATCCGGACGGATCGGCGGGGCGGACGGCTGACCGGTTGGCCGGGGCGGGGGGCGGACGCTTGGCCGAGGGCTGGACAGTCGGTCCAGGGACCGGACAGTCGATCCGCGGGCAGTCGATCCGCGGGCAGTCGATCCGCGGGCAGTCGATCCGCGGGCCGGACGGCCGGTCCAACGACCGGACAGCCGGTCAGGGGCCGGGCTTGGTCCAGTCGTCGACGGTCCGCGAGGGGTCCAGCGCGACCGGAAGCCGCTCCAGCCCGCGGAAGGCGGGGAAGGGGCCCTTGAGCCACTCCTCCTCGCCCGTCGCCGGGGTCGCCAGGACCATGTCGGGGAACCGGTCGAGCAGGGCCGTCAGGGCGGTCTCCAGCTCCATGCGGGCGAGCGGGGCGCCGAGACAGTAGTGGGGCCCGTGGCCGAAACCGAGATGGGTGCTCTGCAGCCCCTTGCGCGTCACGTCCAGGGTGTCGGGCGAGGCGAACTTCTCCGGGTCGCGGTTGGCCGAGGAGATCGCGATCTGCACGAGGGCGCCCTTGGGGACGGCCACTCCCCCGATCTCCAGGTCCTCCAGCGCGTAGCGGAACGTGGAGGTCTCCACGGAGCCCTCGAACCGGACGAGCTCCTCGATCGCCTGGGGCAGCAGCGCCCGGTCCTCCTTGACCAGCGCCAGCTGGTCGGGGTGCGAGAGCAGGGCGAAGACCGCGTTGCCGATCTGGTAGGTGGTCGTCTTGTGCCCGGCGAAGAGCAGCACCCACATCATCGACACGAGCTCGTCGTCGGTCAGCGCGCCCTCGGGGTGCTGCGTCTCGATCAGCACACTGAGGAAGTCGTCCGAGGGCTCCGCCCGCTTGCGGGTGACGAGGCCGGCGAAGTAGTTCCGCAGCCAGTGCTCGGCCGCGGCCAGGTCGCCGGCCAGGTCCTTGCTGAACCGGGAGCGCGTCACCTGGCCGAACCACTTCAGGACGTCCGTGCGCTCGTCGCCGACGATGCCGAGCAGTTCGCAGATGACCATGACGGGCAGCGGCAGGGCGAAGGACGTCATCAGGTCGACGGGGGTGTCCGTCGGGCACTTCGCCAGCATCTCACCGGCGATCTGCTCGATGCGCGGGCGCAGCAGCTTGACGTGGCGCGGAGTGAAGGCCTCGTGGGCGATGTGCCGCAGCCGGGTGTGCCGAGGGGGGTCGGCGAAGAGCAGGTTGTCGTCGAGCGCGTCGCAGGTGTCGCCGAAGACCGCGTGGTAGATGTCCAGGCCCTGGTGCATGTCCTTGCCGATGCGCGGATCGGACAGGGCGAGCCGGGCGTCGTCGTACCGGGTGATCAGGTACGTCGGCACGCCGTGCCGGGTCGTCAGCTCGCAGACGGGGGCCTGCTCGCGCAGCGACCGGTAGACCGGATAGGGGCACGTACGGTACTCCGGCGTACCCATGGACACGGCCGCGACGGCTTCGTCGACTGGGATGCCGTCACTCACGGCCACTGCGGGTTCGGTCGTCACGTGTTCAGACCTCTCATGGGGCTCGGGTGTCCAGCCACCTCCTCCCTCCGACCATTGGCCGAAAAACATCGGTTACCCCGTTCGGGCCCGAAACTACGCCCTCCTGAGCGGATCGGCCGGGTCCCCGACCTGTCCCGCGAACACCCGCGCGGCCCCGCAATAGGGTCCCCCCATGCCGGACATCGCAGACATCACGCCGCCGGACGACGGCAGTCGCAGCAGGATCGACGTCCACCACCATTTCTGCGCCCCCGAGTGGCTGGAATGGGCCGACGGCCAGGGCCTGGTGAACCGGAAGGCCCTGCCGCCGTGGGCGCGCTGGGACTCCGCCGCCGCGCTGGACCTCATGGACCGGGCGGGGATCGCCACCGCCGTTCTCAAGCCGATGCTCCCGGCGCGCTACGCGACCTCCGAGCAGCTGCGCGAGGCCACCGCCATCACCTTGCGGGCCGCGGCCGAGGTCGCGGACGCGCATCCGGGCCGCTTCGCGTTCCACGCCCCGCTCTTCCTCGACGACCTGGACGCCTCGCGCTGGGCCCTGCGGCTCGGGCTGGACGAGCTGGGGGCCGTCGGGGTGAACGTGACGGCCAACTACGGGGGCGTCTACCTCGGCGACCCCTCGTACGACCCGATCTTCGCCGAGCTCGACGAGCGGGCCGCCGTCGTGGACACGCATCCGCACAACCTGCCGTTCCCGGGCGGGGCCGGGGCGCCGGGTGCGGTGAGCGTTCCGGGGATCCCGAACTTCCTGTGCGACTTCCTGCTGGATACGACGCGGGCCGCCGCGAACATGATCCACAAGCGGACCCTCGACCGGTTCCCGAACCTGTCGGTGATCCTGCCGCACGCGGGCGGCTTCCTTCCGCACATCGCCACCCGCGTACAGGCCTTCGCGGGTGCGTTCACTCCGCCCCTCGAACCCGCGATGGTCCGGGACCACCTGCGCCGCTTCTACTACGACACGGCCGGGCCCATGTCCCCGGCGGGCACCCTGCTCGCCACGGCGGCCCCCGACCGCATCCTCTTCGGCAGTGACTGGCCGGCCTGTCCGACGGAGATGGTCACGGACATCGCCCTCCCGGCCCTGACGGCCGACCCCGCCCTGACCCCGGCCCACCACCTCGCGATCAACCGGGACAACGCCCTACGCCTGATGCCGGCCCTGACCTTCCCGACCCCGGCCCTGACCCGGTCCTCAAACGCCGGACGGGCTGAACAGACCCTGGGGCTCCGCCCCAGACCCCGCGCGTCAAACGCCGGCGTTTGAGGCGACCCTCAGGCCCGCCGACGGCTAAGGCGCAGGGGAGGCAACGGCCGGCGGGACTACTTGCGGAGGAGGGTGACCACTGCCGCGCCGCCCAGGCCTATGTTGTGCGCGAGAGCAACCCTCGCTCCGGGGACCTGCCGCAGGCCCGCGTCGCCTCGGAGCTGCCAGACGAGTTCCGCCGCCTGCGCTAGCCCCGTCGCGCCGAGCGGGTGGCCCTTGGAGATGAGTCCGCCGGACGGGTTCACCACCCACTGTCCGCCGTAGGTGGTCGCTCCGGACTCCACCAGCGCCCCGGAGGCGCCTTCCTCGCACATGCCGAGCGCCTCGTAGGTCAGCAGCTCGTTGATCGAGAAGCAGTCGTGGAGCTCGATGACGTCCACGTCCCCGATACCGAGCCCCGACGAGGCGAAGACGGCCCGTCCCGCCGCCGCGGTCATCGGCTTGCCGACCGCGTCGATGCAGGTGCCCGAGGAGAAGGACGCCTCGGTGTCGGTGGTCATCGACTGGGCGACGATCTCCACCGCCCGGCCTTCAAGCCCGTGCCGCTCCACGAACCGCTCCGATACGACGACGGCCGCCGCGGCCCCGTCCGAGGTCGGCGAGCACTGCAGCTTCGTCAGCGGTTCGTGGATCGTCTTCGCCGCGAGGATCTCCTCCACCGTGTAGACGTCTTGGAACTGTGCGTTCGGATTGTTCGCGGAGTGCCGGTGGTTCTTCGCGCCGACTGCCGCCAGCTGCGCGGCCGTGGTCCCGTACAGCTTCATGTGCTCCCGGGCCGCGTTCCCGAAGATCTGGGCGGTGGGCGGCGACATCTCGAAGCCGTGCCCGGCGGCCATGATCCCGTAGTGGCGGGCGACCGGGGAGGTCTTGAAGTCCCCGCCGTCCGAACCGCCGCCCAGCGCGCCGCGCTTCATCTTCTCGAAGCCGAGGGCGAGCACGCAGTCGTTGATCCCGCCTTCCACGAACTGCCGCGCCATCATCAGCGCCGTGGAGCCCGTCGCGCAGTTGTTGTTGACGTTGTAGACGGGGACCCCGGTGAGACCCAGTTCGTACGCGGCCCGCTGGCCGGCGGTGGAGGCCTGGAAGCAGTAGCCCACCGGCACCTGTTCGATCAGCCCGTAGTCGATGCCCGCGTCCGCGAGTGCCGCGTCGCCGGCCTCCTTGGCCATGTCCCAGTACTGCCAGTCCCTCGACTCCGGCTTCTCGAACTTCGTCATGCCGACGCCCACGATGTACGACTTCATGTCCCTACTGCCCTTCAGTCCCTGGGAAGGCCGAGAATGCGCTCGGCGACGACGTTGAGCTGGACCTGCGTGGTGCCTCCGGCGATGGTGAGGCAGCGGGACATGAGCATGCCGTGCACCGCTCGCTTCCCCGCGCCCTCGTTCACCGCGCCCGCCGGTCCCAGCAGTTCGAGCGTGAGCTCGGCGGTCCGCTGCTGGTGCGGGGTCTGGACGAGTTTGCGTACGGACGCGCCCGCGCCCGGTTCCAGGCCGGAGACCTGCTGGAGCGTGGTGCGCAGCCCGATGCAGGCCAGGGCGTGCGCCTCGGCGGCCAGGGCCCCGATCCGCACCCGGTATCCGCCTTCGAGTTCGGCGGAGCGGGCGAGGAGCGCTTCCAGGCCGGTGTCGAAGGTCATCTGGTCGGCCATGTGGACGCGTTCGTTGCCGAGGGTGTTGCGGGCGACCTTCCAGCCGCCGTCCGCCGCGCCCACGAGGGCGTCCTCGGGCAGTGGCACGTCGTCGAAGTAGACCTCGTTGAAGAGGGCCTCGCCGGTGATCTCCTTGAGCGGCCGGATGTCGATCCCGGGGGTCTTCATGTCCACGATGAAGTAGCCGAGCCCCTTGTGCTTGGGGACGTCCGGGTCGGTGCGGGCCAGCAGGATCCCGTAGTCGGCGCTCTGCGCGGAACTCGTCCACACCTTCTGCCCGTTGATCAGCCAGCCGCCCCCGGGTTCCGCCCGCTCCGCCTTGGTCCGCAGCGAGGCGAGGTCCGAGCCGGCGCCCGGTTCGGAGAAGAGCTGGCACCAGGTGACGTCCCCGCGCAGCGTGGGGAGCAGGTACCGCTCCTGCTGCTCGGGGGTCCCGTAGGCGAGCAGGGAGGGTACGACCCAGGTGGCGATCCCGAGGTCGGCGACCTTGACCCCGGCGGCGCCCAGTTCCTGCTGCACGACGAGCTGTTCGACGGGGCCGGCGCCGAGTCCGTAGGGGGGCGGGAGGTAGGGGGCCGCGTACCCGGTGGGCGCCAGCACCCGGCGGGCGGTGGCGGGGTCCAGTCCGGCCGCGTCCGCGATGGCGCTACGGGCCTTCGCGCGGTGGGTCTCGGCCCGCGCGGGCAGTTCGAGGCGCAGCTCGCGGCGTGCGCCGGCGGCGGCGAGGCGTACGGCCCGGACCCGGTGGCCGTCGCCGGAGCCGAGGAGCTGGCGCGCGACGAGCGCCCTGCGCAAGTAGATGTGGGCGTCGTGCTCCCAGGTGAAGCCGATGCCGCCGAGGACCTGGACGCAGTCCTTGGCACAGGAGTACGCGGCGTCCAGCGCGGTGCCGGCGGCCAGCGCGGCCACCAGCGAGCGCACCTCGGCCGGCTCCTCGGCCGCTTGGGCGGCGTCCCAGGCGAGCGCCCGGGCCTGCTCCACGCGCACCAGCATGTCGGCGCACAGGTGCTTGATCCCCTGGAACTGCCCGATGGGCCGCCCGAACTGCTCGCGCACTTTGGCGTACTCGGCGGCGGTGTGCAGCGCCCAGGCGGCGGTGCCGCAGGCGTCGGCGGCGAACAGCACGCAGGCGAGGTCCCGTACGAGGGCCGCGTCGAGCTCGAGCAGTGCGCCCGGCCCGGCGGTGACCCCGCGGGCCCGGACCTCGGCGGTGGGCCGGGTCGGGTCGGCGCTGTCCTGGGTACGGATGTCCAGGGCGGCGGAGTCGACGGCGAACCAGCGGGTCCCGTGCGCGGTCTCGGCGGCGAGCAGGACGAGGTCGGCCTCGCCCGCGCCCAGCACCGGCGGGGCGGTTCCGTCGAGGAGGTATCCGCCCTCCACGGCCACGGCGGTCAGGTCCCCGGGCCCGAGCGCCACGGCCCCGACGCGCCCGCCGAGGGGTTCGGCCCCGGCCCGGTCCAGGAGTACGGAGGCCAGCACGCTCGGCAGGTACGCCCCGGGCAGCGCCGCCCGGGCGGCCTCTTCCACCGCGACGGCGAGGTCGAGCAGGGTGCCGCCCTCCAGGTGCGGTTCCAGCAGCCCGGAGGCGAGGAGCCCGTCCCAGTAGGCGGGCCGCGAGCCCGTCTGCGGCGGGGTGTCGAGGAGTTTGCGCACCTCCTCGGGCGGCACGGTCCGCGCGACCCAGCCGCGTACGGCCTCGGCCAACTCCCGCTGTTCCTCTGTGATTCCGATGCCCATGCGCGGCAGAGTAGAACACGTTGCATTCTGACGGAAGGTCATAACTGAAACGTGTTCTCGCTCTGCGGCGCGGCCCGGCCGGGAGCCGTCCGGTCAGGACCGCTGGTAGTAGTAGCCCTCGCCGTGGGAGGGGCCGACGTTGTGCTGGAGGCCGACCGGCTCGCTCCTGGTGAAGAAGGACGGGTCCAGGACCCCGCAGAACTGGCTGGTGGACTTGGACTTGTCCACCGCCGCCGCACCGATGTTGATCCGCTTCCCACCGGAGGCCACCGACACCACCTTGGCGATGTTCTCGCAGTGGCCCATGTTGGAGTCGCCGATCAGCCGGACCGCCCCGGCGCGCGTGACGATCACCGTCGACGGCTGGCCGATGTTGAAATCGCCCTTGTAGGTCCAGGTGCCCGCGAAGTACGCGGGGACCGCGTCGCCGCCGGACGAGCCGCCACCGCTCGGCGAGCCACCGCCGCTGGGCGAGCCCGAACCCGAGCCCCCGGGGGTGGCGCTCGCGCCGCCCGGACCGGCTCCGGTACTGGCGCCCCCGGCGGCGGGCCCTCCGGCGCCGCCCTGGTTCGCACTACTGCCGCCCGGGGTGCCGGAGCCGCCGGGGGTCCCCGCGCCCGCCGCGGCCGACTGGCCGTCCGGCGCCGGTGCGGTAGGGCTCTGGGGGGCCTGGGGGCTCCCGGAGTTCTGCGCGCCCGGGGCCGGCGAACCGCTCGCCGCGGAAGGGGAGCCGGCGGCCGCGCCGGGCGTCACGGGCCCGCTGCTCGCCGGGGGCGAAGCCTGCGCCCCTCCGCCACCGCCACCGAACGGCTGGATCAGGGCCACCGTGCCCCCGCCGACGCCGAACACCAGGACGGCCGGCACGGCGACGGTCCACCGCCGCCGGGCCCGGGCCCCGCGCCGCTCGCCCTCCGGGGCGCCGCCACCGGCCGCCGCACCGGTGGCAGGCCCGACCACCGGCTCGGCCACCCCTCCGGCCACCCCTTCGGCCGCCGCCCCGGCCATTGCCCCGGCCACCGCCCCGGCCCCCGCCTCCACGGCCCCGGCGGTCTCCGGCCGCAGCCCGACCGTCGACCGGTCCGGGATCACCTTCTCCCCCACCGGCACCGCCTCCGCGTCGAGGAGGCGCGCCGCCTGCCGGGCCAGCCGCTCCACCACCCCGGGCGGAAGCCACGCCCTGCCGGGCGCCGCCGGGCGGACCCGCTCGGGGTCGGCCAACAGCTCGTCCACGCCCGGCCGTTCATCGACGCCCTTGGCCAGGCAGCGGCCCATGAGTGCGCGCAGGGGCTCGTCGGACACCCGGTCCAGGTCCGGCTCTCCCTCCACGATCTGGAACATCACCGCGTGCTGGTTGTCGGCGCCGTGCCCGAAGGGCAGCTCGCCCGTGGCCGCGTACATCAGCACGCACCCGAGCGTGAACACGTCGCTCTTGGCCCCCGCACGCTGCCCGCGCACCTGCTCGGGCGACATGAATCCGGGCGACCCGACGACCATGCCGGTGCTGGTGAGCAGCGATTCGACGGAGGTCTCCAGGGCCCGCGAGATCCCGAAGTCGATGACCCGCGCGCCCTCGACGGTCAGCATCACGTTCGACGGCTTGAGGTCGCGGTGCACGATCCCGGCCGTGTGGATGTCCTTCAGTGCGTGCAGCAGCCCGTCCGCGAGGGCGTGTACGGATTCCACGGGCAGGGGACCGTGCCGGCGCACGATCTGCTCCAGCGAGAGCCCCGGTACGTATCCGGTGGCCACCCAGGGCCGTTGGGCGTCGGGGTCGGCGTCCAGGACGGGGGCGGTGTACCGCTCGCCGACGCGCCGGGCGGCGTCGATCTCGCGGCGGAAGCGGGCACGGAACTGCGCGTCGGCCACGTGCTCCTCGTGCACCACCTTCACCGCGACCGTACGCCCACCCTCGGACCGGGCCAGGTACACCCGCCCCATGCCTCCGGCGCCGAGCCGCCCGAGCAGCAGGTACGGCCCGATCCGGCTCGGATCCCCGGGCGCGAGCGGCTTGATGCCCCCGTCGACGTAGTCGTCGTCCTGGCCGTCCTGGCCGCGGCCGTCACTGATCGCACTGCTCATGTTGCCCGTCCCCCGGAGATCCCCTGCCGTCGCCCGAACCGGCCCACGGCCGTTCGAACCCGCCTCAGGGTAAAGGCAGTTCCGTGCAGGATGACGGCAAGGGGGGGCCGGGCCGGACAGGTCCGGGGCGGCACGATCCGGCCATCGGCGGCTTCCGGCACAGTGCCGCTCCGTGCCCTCATAGGCCGCGGACGAACTCCGCGAAGCCGCCGACGGCGTGTGCCACGCGCCCTGTCACGGCTGCGTGGGTCCGATCCTGCCGCAGCCTCGGGGGGTGCGCGGCGAAGCGGTGGACGGCTGCCCGCGCCTTCCCGCGCCTACGCCTGTTCCGTGCTCACGTGCCCGTGCCCGAGCCAGCGCTCGGCCCATTGGCGCACTTCCGGCTCCAGCCAGTCGAATGCGAATCCGGTTCCCGCGATGTCCCAGTGGTCGGCGAGCGCCACCCGGACCCAGCGCCAGGACTGGAGCTCCGAGTCGCCGGAGTCGTCCTGCGCGATGTCGACGCCGAGGAGGAACTCGGGGCGCCCGTCGGCGGCCGCGGAGAACAGCCCGCGGCCGCGGGCCAGCCGCTCCCACTCCTGATTGAAACGCGTGCCCGGGTCCTCCTCCCCGTGGGCGAGGAGGAATCCACTCTCCGGCCTCGGGAACCCAGAAGGGGTGGCCGTTCCCGTGGTCCTGGAGGCCGACACTTTTCGTCTTTCGTACGGGGAGCCGTTCAGCGGGGGCGTGCATGCTCCACGGCGGCCGCGGCGAGGCCGGCGATCAGGGGGTGGGCGCGGGTGCCGTCGCCGTCCAGCTCGGGCTGGAAGAGGGTGGCCAGGAAGAAGGGGTGCTCGGCCAGTTCGGCGATGCGGATGTCGCCGGATTCGTCGGCGCCGGTGAAGGTCATGCCGTGCGCCCGCAGCAGGTCCAAGTGGAGCGGGTTGGGGCCGTAGTTGCAGTGGTACCGCGCCTGCGTGCGGTCCGCGCCGAGCAGCCGGGCGGCGCGGGATCCGGGGGTGACCCGTACCGCGCCCTCGTGGCCCACGAGCGAGCAGGCGAGCGGGACGACCACGGCGTCCGCCTCGGCGGCCCGGGGGTCGTTCTCGGCGTGGGCGGCCCGGTCCAGGCCGCAGACGGTACGGGCGAACTCCAGCAGGGCGTGCTGAAAGCCACCGCAGGTACCGAGGAAGGGGATGCCGTTCTCGCGGGCGCCCTGGATCGCGGTCAGGACTCCGCCCTCGCTGCGGTACGGGCTGCCGGGCAGGACCCAGACCGCGTCGAAGCCGTCCATGCCGTCGCCTGCCTCCTCGGTGGGGATCCAGTAGGCGTCCAGGTCCAGCCCCTCGCCCAGGCGCAGGGCCTCCAGCAGGCCGGGGATGCGGGCGTGGGAGCGGACGGCGTCGGAGCGGTCCGCGATGAGGGCGATGCGGGCGGTGCGGTTCGTGACGGTTCGCCTCGCGACGGTGTCGTTCATGACGGTGTCGTTCGTGACGGTGTCGTTCGTGACGGTGCGGTTCGCGTCGTTCATGGGAGACATCCTGCGAGGCGGCCGGGCATCAGGTCCAACGATGATTTCTGGTCCGCTCATTAGCGATACTGATGCCCATGGATCCGCATCTGCTGCGCACCTTCGTCGCGGTCCTCGACCACCGCTCCTTCTCCACCGCCGCCTCGGCCCTCGGCTACACGCAGTCGGCCGTCTCGCAGCACATCGCCGCGCTCGAAGCCGACTTGGGCACCCGGCTGGTCGAGCGCCGGCCCGTCGCTCCCACGCCGGCCGGCGCCCGGCTGATGGATCATGCCCCCGCGCTGCTGCTGCGCCTGGACGCGGCCCGCGCCGACATCGCGCGCCTGCACCGGGCCCCCGATGCCCGGCTGACGCTCGCCTGCTCCCCCGCCGCCCTCGGCCCGGCCGTCGCGCGGGCCCTCGCCGGGCTGCGCACCGCGGGCCCGGTGGACGTCGAAGTACGCGTACTCGGGCGGGAGTCGGTGATCGAGGAGGTGCTGACCGCCGGCGCCGACCTCGGCCTCGTGGACGGCGTGGCCGCGCCCAGCGATCCCCTGCCGCTGCCGGACCTGGGCCCCACCGTCATCCTCGCCGTGGCCGAGGAACCGCTGGCCGTGCTCTTCCACGACGGCCACCCACTGGCGCGGCGGCGTTCGGTGCGGCTGGCCGATCTCGCGCAGGCCCAGTGGATCGACGCCCCGGACACGGCAGTCCCCCTCGACCGGCTGCGCGCCGTCTGCAACGGGGACGGGTTCCACCCCCGGATCCGACACCTCGGGACCGATCCGCACGGGCTCGCCGCACTCGCCGCGGCCGGGCACGGACTCGCCGCGCTCCCGCTGTCGCTGGCCGCCGCGCTCCCCGGCGTCACCGCGGTCCCGGTCCGGGCCCCGCGCCTGGTCCACCGCACCGAGCTGCTGCACCCGGCCGACCCCACCGCTCCGGCCCGCCGGCTGGCGGGCCTCCTGACGGGCCGCAGACCGAACCCCGTGGGATAGGCCGTCACCACTCCCGGGGGGCGATCAGCTCCTCGATGTCCGCGTCCGCGAACCCGTACGCCGAGGCCACGAACCAGAAGTCCTCCGCTATCTCCTCGCGGGCCACGGTCTCGATCTCGCTCCCCGCCGCCTCGAACTCCGCCTCGAGCCGGTTGAACTCCTCCGTGGCCGCCCCCGTCAGCGCGTACAGCGCGACCAGGTCCGCCGGCCGCTCGGCCTCGATCCGCTCGCAGAGGCGCAGCAGGACCGCCCGGCCCTTGTCGAGGACGGCGTCGGGGAAGTAGTCGTCGCGGTAGAGCTGTTGGAGGAAAGCGCGGTCGGCCACCTGCTGGTTCCTGATCGACACGGTGATCCCTCATCCCCTTCGAAGAGCTTGTCCGGCGATCCTGCACCACGCCACTGACAACGCCGTCGGAGCGGGACCCGGGCATGGCGTCCTACCAGCGGGTAAGGCACCATGGGCCGCCGATGCACGCCCACCCCGCAGGAGGAACACCATGGCCAGCCCCAAGCCGGAGACCCTCGCCGCCTTCGAGGCCGCCAAGGGGTTCATGCCCGTAGGAGAAGGGCTCGCCCTGTACGAGGCCGCCGCCGCCGCGGCGCGGCTGGGGCTGCCGCTCCTGGAGGTCGGTACCTACTGCGGGCGCTCCACCATCCTGCTCGCCGACGCCGCCCGCGAGGCCGGGGTCAGTGTGCTCACCGTCGACCACCACCGCGGCAGCGAGGAGCAGCAGCCCGGCTGGGAGTACCACGACCCGAGCGTCGTCGACCCGGAGGTCGGGCTGATGGACACCCTGCCCACCTTCCGCAGGACCCTGCACGGGGCCGGCCTGGAGGAGCACGTCATCGCGATCGTCGGCCGCTCCCCGAAGGTCGCCGCGGCCTGGGGCGGAAAGCTCGGCCTGGTCTTCATCGACGGCGGTCACACCGACGAGCACGCCACGGGCGACTACGAGGGCTGGGCCCCGCACGTCGCGGAGGGCGGCACCCTGGTGATCCACGACGTGTTCCCCGACCCGGCCGACGGCGGCCAGGCCCCGTACCGCGTCTACTTGCGCGCCCTGGCCTCGGGCGCCTTCGAGGAGGTCTCGGCGACCGACTCCCTGCGCGTGCTGCGCCGCACGGGCGAAGGCATCTGACCCGGGGGCCGGCGCCGGGCCCGGGGTGCGCCCCCGCCCCGCCCCGCCCAGCCCCCGGCATATAAGCGCACCGCGCCCCCGTATGGCCCAGGGTCCGTACACCCGACCGACCTCCCGTCTAGCATCGCCGGGTGCGCTACGACGAAAGCTCCCCGCCGCTCCCCGAGTCCGCCACGTCCATCAGCCCGGACCGGCCCTGGTACGCCCGCCGCTCCACCCTGGTCGTCGCAGCGGCCGCGATCGCCCCGGCCGCTCTGGCCGGGTGGGTGCTGACGGAGGTGCTGAGCGGGAGCGCGACCGATGACTCGCGGCCGCCCCGGATCGTGATGCCGCTCTCGGCATCCGCATCCGCACCGTCCACGAGCGCAGCACCCGCGGCGGCCGGGAGCCCGGCCCCCGGCGCGGCCCCCGCCGGTACTCCGGGCGCCGCTCCGGTCACCTCCGCAGCCAAGCCCCTCGCGGGCCGCACCGTCGTCATCGACCCCGGCCACAACACGGGGAACTTCAAGCACACCACCGAGATCAACCGCCAGGTGGACATCGGCACCAACCGCAAGGAATGCGACACCACCGGCACGACCACCAACGCGGGCTACATGGAGGCCGAGTTCAGCATGGACGTGTCGCGGCGTCTGCGCTCCGTCCTCGAGGCCCAGGGCCTCAAGGTGGTCCTCAGCCACGAGGCCGGCAAGGAACGCCCCTTCGGCCCCTGCATCGACGAGCGCGCCCGCATCGGCAACGAGGCCGCCGCCGACGCCGTGGTCTCGGTCCACGCGGACGGGGTCTCGGCCGGCAACCGCGGCTTCCACGTCATCCTGCCCGCCAAGGTCAAGGGCGGCGGCGCCGACACCGCGAAGATCGTCGGCCCGTCCCGGCAGCTCGGCGAGCGGATCGCCGGCAACTTCGCCCGGACCACCGGCTCGGCCCCCGCGAACTACCTCGGCAGCGGAACCGGATTGGTCGTCCGCGACGATCTCGGCGGACTGAACCTCTCAACCCGCCCCAAGGTGTTCATCGAATGCGGCAACATGCGTGATGCCAAGGACGCGGCGCAGCTGACGAGTCCGGAGTGGCGCCAAAAGGCGGCCCAGGGCATCGCGGACGGCATCGTCGGCTTCCTCGGCGGGTAGGGCCCCCAGGACCGTCCCCCCGGACGGCCCGCAGCCCCGACCCTCTCGGCCGCGGCAAAGCTCCGTACCATGGTGCCGCCCGCCCCCTGCTTCACGGCGGGCGCCCACGGCACCACGAGACGACGAGACCGAGAAGGACACCTAAGACGTGAACATCCGCTCCCTCACACGAGGCGACGGCGTGGTGATCGGAGCAGCGGCGTTGCTGTTCATCGCCTCGTTCCTCGATTTCTATTCCGCGCCCAGCGTCGACGCACCGAGCGCCTGGGACACCGACGTGTACCGCCTGGCGCTGCCGAGCATCTTCCTGCTCGCGTTCATCGCCGTCGGCCTGCTCGTCGCCGCCCGCCTGCAGCCCGCCGGGCGCCAGCTCCTGGGCCTGCCCTTCCAGGCCTGGGGCACGGTCCTGTCCGTCGCCGCCGCCTGGTCCGCGCTCTGGGCCCTGATCACCTGCCCGACCGGGCTGGACCTGGGCGCGGGCGCCGTCATCGCCTTCCTCGCCACCGCGGCGCTGGCCGGTGTCACCCTCTTCGGTTCGAAGGTGCCCGCGCTCGCCGCGCAGCTGGTGCCGGACCCGAAGCCTGCCGCCGCCGTCCCGCCGTACGGCGGCCAGCCGCAGCAGCCGGGCGCCGGGTACGGGTACCCGGGCGGTCAGGAGCCGCAGCCGTACGGGGCCGCCCCTCAGCCGGCCCCGCCCTACGGCGGTCAGGAGCAGGCCCCGGCCCAGCCCCAGGCCCCGCAGGACGCGGCGCCGGCGCCGGCCCCGGCGGCGGACTTCACTCCGTTCTGGTTCGCCGTTCCGGTGGCCCGTCCGCTCTTCGCCGAGGACGGCAACCCCGCCCCGATCGCGGAGCTCGCGCCCGGCACCTGGTACCTGGCCGTGGAGCAGCGCGGTCCGGCCACGCTGATCGCCCAGACCCAGGACGGCCGCCGCGGCGTCCTGAACGACACCTCGGGCATCCAGCGCGGCTGACCCCGCGCGAGGTCCACGACGGCCCCCCGCCCTTCCGGGCGGGGGGCCGTTGCCCTACAGTCACCTGACGCATCGTCAGATTCGTGGAGGGGACCGTCACATGCGCCTCGGACTCGCACTCGGCTACTGGGGCCGCAGCCCCAATCCTGACCACCTGGACCTCGCCGCCGAAGCCGAGAACCTCGGCTACGACTCCGTATGGACCGCAGAGGCCTGGGGCTCGGACGCCTTCACCCCGCTCACCTGGATCGCCGCGCACACCTCGCGCATCCGGCTCGGCACCGCCATCGCGCAGATGGCCGCTCGAACCCCCACCGCCACCGCCATGCAGGCCCTGACCCTGGACCACCTGTCCGGCGGCCGGATGATGCTCGGCCTCGGACTGTCCGGCCCGCAGGTGGTCGAAGGCTGGTACGGGCGCCCCTTCCCCTCCAGCCCCCTGACGGCGACCCGCGAGTACGTGGACGTCATCCGCCAGGTGCTGCGCCGCGAGGCCCCCGTCGAGCTCGACGGCCGCTTCCACAGCCACCCGTACCGGGGCCCGGACGGCACCGGCATCGGCAAGCCGCTCAAGCCCATCACCCACCCGCTACGGGCGGACCTGCCGATCCTGCTCGGCGCGGAGGGCCCCAAGAACATCGCCCAGACCACCCGCATCGCGGACGGCTGGCTCCCCCTCTACTGGTCGCCGACCCGCACGGACGTCTACCAGGCCTCACTGGCCGAACTCCCCGAAGGCTTCATGATCGCTCCGATGGCCCGCGCGAAGGTCTGCGACGACGTCTCGGAGGGACTCCTCCCGGTGAAGGCCATGCTGGGCTTCTACATCGGCGGGATGGGCCACGCGGCACGCAACTTCCACGCCGACCTCATGGGCCGGATGGGCTACGAGGAGGAGGCGCACCGGATCCAGGAGCTGTTCCTGGCCGGGCGCAAGGAAGAGGCCGTCCTGGCCGTACCGGACGCCTTCGCCGACGACATCTCCCTGGTCGGACCGCGGGAGCGGATCGCCGAGCGGCTGGAACTGTGGCGCAAGGGCCCGGTGACCGACCTGCTCCTGACCGCCCCCGACCCGCACACCCTGCGGGTCCTGGCGGAGCTGAACAGCTAGGGCGCGCCTTCGGGACCCGGTGGACCCGCGGCGTCCGGGCCGGCTTGTGGCACCGCTGCCAGCAGTTCCCGCAGGTCCAGCGGCATCACGGCGATCTCCATGTCGCCCCCCTCGTACGCGCAGGTCACGATGCGCGAGCCGGGGTTGATGGAGATGCCCTCCTTCACCGAGGGAGCCCGTACGCCGGTGGCCCGGCCACCGGTCAGGGCCACGGCCTCGCCCCGGCCGGGCACCCAGCGGGCCGCGCCCGGGTCGGCGTACACCCGGCCGCTGCGCCAACGGCCGCTGCCCGCGGGCCGGCGCGCCATGCAGGGGATCCCGACGGCGGGACCGGCGGCCACGCGGCGGCGGTGCTTGCGGCGCATCAGCCAGCCGGTTCCGGCGGCGGCGCCGGCGATGAACACGTACTCGATCACCGACCCATTCAAACAGGTGAAACAGGCCGGGCCGGAATACTCCGGTCCGGCCTGTTCCCGTGAGAGCGGTGGCGGCACTCAGCCGGTCAGCTGTCCCGCGCTCGGAACCTTGTCGGTCACCGTGGCGCCCGCGCTCTTGCCGGCCTCCTTGACGCCGTTGATGACGCCCTCGAAGGCGCCGATGTCGGCGTCGCCCGCCTGGCCCTTGCGCAGCTTCGAGCCGAGCCCCTTGAGGGAGTCGATGCCCGCCGTCAGCGGACCCACGGCTTTCGACAGCAGCGGGTCGCCCTTGGCGTTCTCGCTGGCCGCCTTCAGCCGGTTGTAGGCGAAGGCACTCGCGAGGCCCGCCTTGACCAGGGCGAACGTACGGCCTTTGGTGCCCTTCTTGAACTTGCCGGCACGGTACGGCTTGATGATCCACTGGTAGGTGGCACCGGCCGCGAGCCCCGCGTTGGCGACGAAGCGCGTCTTGGCGAACTTCTGCCTCTCTTCCGGGGTGCTGGGCGAGGGCGAGGCGGCGGCCGCTTCCGCGTCCTCCGCGGAGGCCGCGGCCTCGGCTTCGGCTTCGGCGAAGCCGGCCATGGCCACCGAGATCTCGTCGCTCTGACCGGGGGCAGCCTTCTCGCCACCGCCCGAGCCACAGGCGGTGGCGCCGCCGAGCAGGGCGCAGGACAGGAGCACCGCCGTGAGGGTGCGGCGGAAGCGGACGGCTGTGGTGGGTAGGGACACGAGTTTCCTCCGGGGACTGAGGCGTCCTCCGCAGCCTCACCCCGACGGCCCGACTCCGCCACCCGGGGGGCCCGTTCGGGTTTGCCGGGCCCGGGAACGGCAAGACGCTCAGCATGCCCACACACACGCGAGTACACACCAGAGGAAGCAGCCAGGCGGGCCGCGCCGTCGCGGTCGTGGCGGACGTCATGGCTTTCGTGATCGGCCTGTGGATCCTGCTGTACCTGCTGGATGCCAACCAGAGCAACTCCCTGGTGGACTTCATCCACGACGCGGCCAGCTGGCTCGCCGGCTGGTCCTACGACCTGTTCACCTTCAACCGCGACTGGGTCCAGGTGGTGATCGGCTACGGCATCGCGGCCGTCGCCTACCTGGTCATCGGCCACGCCATCGCGGGCCGGCTGTACCGCCGCTAGGCCGCCGACAGGACGCCGAGCCGCCGGCCCGCCTCCGAGGCCCGATGGGCCCGGTGGCCCGCTCGCGCGCGCACCCAGTACCGCTCGCCCTTTCGTCGGCCGGAGGGCGAGCGGCTGCACGTCGTCAGCGGGCCGTGCGTTTCCCTTCCGGGGTTCCGGCGTGCGGGGACAACCATCCGTGCAGGTCGTGAGTCGTACCGGCGAGAGTTGATCGAACGACTTCGCCCGGGGGGCTCCTTTGAAGAAGCACACGACGACCGCGGGTCCCTTGCCCGCCCACTCCGTGTCCCGCCTGCCGGCGGCGCGCACCGCCCAGGCCGCCACCGCGCCGGACCAGGTGACAGCGCCCCCAGGGGAACCCCGCGCCGTCTTCCGGTTCGCCCTCCCCACCAAGGAGCGGGCGCACGACCGCGAGGACTTCGCCGCCGTGCTCTGACCCGTACGACGCACAGACGGATGCGGGGGGCCGGGGCGGGCAAGAAGGTCCCGCCGTGCCCGCCCCACACGAGCGAAGACAGAACAGGAACCCGAGCAGGGCCGACCCGGCCCGCCTCGTCGGATCACCATGAGACAGAAGACATCCACTGATGTCCGCCAGGACAACTCGTACTGCAACGGCTCTCGTTGACGCTTTCGGTATCGCCTCGACGATGGTCGCCGCCGCGCCGGGCAGCCTCGCCGCCCCGGCCGCCGGTGCCTGTGATGTGGTCGCCGTGACCGATCTCGCAGACGCGGCACGGGTGCAGGTCGATCGTCGACGTGGTGTGGACGGGGCGGAAACCGGCACGGGCGCGACCTGCGCCCCGTGCCGCTCCCGTACCCTCTACCCGCTGGCCGCTGGCCGCTGGCCGCTGGCCGCTGGCCGCTAGTGATCTGGTTTTGAGATCCTGTCGCAGTAGCGGCAGATCCGGTCGAGGATCTGGTCAGCGGTCTTGGTCCACTTGAAGGGCCTGGCCTCGTCGTTCCAGACCTTGATCCAGTCCTCGAGCGC
>NZ_JAPNLJ010000057.1 GCF_026627445.1 Streptomyces sp. H27-H1 | reverse complement strand
CCCCCACCGAGCCCACCCCCACCGAGCCCACCCCCACCGAGTCCGCCGTCGCCGCACCCCGGCCCCGCCGGCTGGCCGCGGCCGCCGCGCTCACTGCGCTGCAGGGGCTGGCCCTGGCCTGCCTCGGCGTCTACATGCTGTACGTGGGCATCCTCGGCGACCCCGATTCCCCGCAGCAGGCCGAGACGGGCGGGATCACCCTGCTCGTCCTCGCGGCGCTGCCGCTGACCGCGGCGCGCGGGCTGGTCCTGGGCCGCCGCTGGAGCCGCGGCCCGGCAGTGATCACCCAGGTGATGTCCCTGCCGGTGGCCCTGACGCTGTGGACCGCGGGCGGCGCTCCGAGGGTCGGCTCGGTGTTCCTCGCCCTGGCCGCGGTGGCCGTCCTGGGGCTCCTGGTGAATCCGACGGCGACCGAGGCGCTGGGCGCCGCCGGGCCGGGGGAACGGACCCGGTAACCGGGTCCGGTGCCCGTTCCCCGGCCGGGGAACGGGCGGCCGGGGCTGTTCCCCGGGTGCTACTCCTCGACCAGGAGCTTTTCGCGGAGCTGGGCCAGAGTGCGGGCCAGCAGCCGGGAGACGTGCATCTGGGAGATGCCGACCTCCTGCGCGATCTGCGACTGGGTCATGTTGCCGAAGAACCGCAGCAGCAGGATCCGCTTCTCCCGCGGCGGCAGCCCTTCGAGCAGCGGCTTGAGGGATTCGCGGTACTCGACGCCCTCCAGCGCCTCGTCCTCCGAGCCCAGGGTGTCCGCGACCGCCGGCGACTCGTCGTCGGTGTCCGGGACGTCCAGCGAGAGCGTGCTGTAGGCGTTGGCCGATTCCAGGCCCTCCAGCACCTCCTCCTCGGAGATCCCCAGCCGTTCGGCCAGTTCGTGCACCGTGGGGGAGCGGCCGTGCTGCTGGGACAGTTCCGCCGTCGCCGTGGTCAGCGAGAGCCGCAGCTCCTGCAGACGCCTGGGGACCCGTACCGCCCAGCCCTTGTCGCGGAAGTGGCGCTTGATCTCGCCGACCACCGTGGGCGTGGCGTACGTGGAGAACTCGACCCCGCGGACGGGGTCGAAACGGTCCACCGACTTGATCAGACCGATGGTGGCGACCTGGGTCAGGTCGTCCAGCGGCTCGCCGCGGTTGCGGAAGCGCCGGGCCAGGTGTTCGACCAGCGGCAGGTGCATCCGTACGAGCCGGTTGCGCAGTTCCGCCTTCTCCGGCGAACCGTCGGGCAGCGCCCGGAGCTCGATGAAGAGGGCCCGCGCACCGCTGCGGTCGCGCGGATCCGGCAGGGGTGCCGGCGCGGTGAACACCGGAGCCCGGAGGGCTTCGGTGGTGTCCGCGGCCGGTGGTGCGTCCGTGGCCGGGGCCGCCGGCGGGGCCGTGGCAGCGGCCCCCGGTGGCTGGACCGGCAGTGTTTGGTCGTGCTGGTTCTCGCTCACAGGGCCCGCCCGTCGCTCCGCCGAGTCCAAAAAGCCGTTTTCCGCATCCGTGTCAGCCGGGTGCGGCCGGGCGTGCTGCTGCTCCGGAACGCCGCCGTCGGCCTCGTGTCGTACCCGGGGCCGATCCCCGCCCCGCACCGGGACCTCCCCGCCGCTCACGCCGGGCCTGGTCCCGCGCCGCGCTGTTTGTAGAGGCTGATGCTCACTGTCTTGTTCTCCTCGACCGTGGCCTCGACCTTCCCGGCGAGCGCCGAGAGGACCGTCCACGCGAACGTGTCGCGCTCCGGTGCCCGGCCGTCGGTGGTCGGGGCGGAGACGGTCACCTCCAGCGAATCGTCCACCAACCGGAAGACGCAGCTGAGGACGGAGCCGGGCACGGCCTGCTGGAGCAGGATCGCGCAGGCCTCGTCCACCGCGATGCGGAGGTCCTCGATCTCGTCGAGGGTGAAGTCCAAACGTGCCGCGAGGCCGGCCGTGGCCGTCCGCAGCACCGACAGGTAGGCACCCGCAGCGGGCAGCCGGACTTCCACGAAGTCCTGGGTCCCGGGCTCGCCTGCGATCTGGGACACCCTCACCTCCAAGGTGGTACGAGCTCTGTTCGCCGGTGACGCTATCGCGATCCGGGCGATCGTGTCGCGGCCCCCCTGGCGGAGAGCGCGAGGCCCCGTCGAACATAGCTGGCCGAAAGGCCGTACCTGCGACCAGTGACTGATGGTAAGCCCATGGGGACGCACAGTGGCTAGGGGTCTGCGGGCCCAAATCAGGGGAACCGGCGGAGGGTTGACCTACCCCACTTCAGACGATCGAACCGTCGACAAAACACCATCGCCAGGTCTCGCCCGGTTCGAAGCTGCGCATCACCGGATGTCCGGTCTCCCGGTGGTGCGCCGTGGCGTGCCGGTGGGGCGAGGAGTCGCAGCAGCCGACGTGCCCGCATCCCAGGCAGATCCGGAGCTGGACGGGATGGCTGCCGAGCGCCAGACATTCGGGGCAGGTCTGGGCAAGCGGGACCGGCTCGGGGCGCGGCAGTTCGGGAACGTGGGTGCACTCGCTCATGATGGCCAGCGTACTGAGGTACGGGCGCCCGGGTTGCCATGACTCAAGCAAGGATGATCTTCGATGGAGGTATTGCCGCTGGTGGCGCTGGTCGCCGGCTGTGCGGTCGTCGCGGGCCTGGCCCGCCGCACCCCGGTGCCCGCGCCGCTGCTGCTGGTCGCCGCGGGACTGGCCGCGGCCTACGTGCCGGGCGTGCCCGAGTACGGCCTCGACCCGCACGTCGTCCTGCCGCTGCTGCTCCCGCCGCTGCTCTACACGGCCGCGGTCGACAGCTCGTACCTGGACCTGCGGGCGAACCTGCGGCCCGTGGCGCTGCTCTCGGTGGGGTACGTGCTCTTCGCGACCGTCGCCGTCGGGTACGCGGCGTACCTGGTGGTGCCGGGGCTCTCGCTGCCGGTGGCGCTGGTGCTGGGCGCGGTCATCGCCCCGCCCGACGCGGTCGCGGCGACGGCCATCGCCCGCAAGCTCGGGCTGCCGACCCGGATCACGACCATCCTTCAGGGTGAGTCCCTGGTCAACGACGCCACCGCGATCACCGCGTACAAGGTCGCGCTGGCGGCGGCGGTCGGGACCAGCGCCGGCTGGACGGGCGGGATCACGGAGTTCCTGCTGGCCTCGGTGGGCGGGGTCGGGGTGGGCCTGCTGCTGATGGTCCCGATCCACGTCCTGCGCAAGCGGATGCGCGAACCGCTCCTGCAGAACACGCTGTCGCTGCTGATCCCCTTCGTGGCCTACGCGGCCGCCGAGCGGGTGCACGCGTCGGGCGTGCTGGCGGTCGTGGTCGTCGCGCTGTACCTCGGGCACCACAACTGGCAGGTCGATTTCGCCACCCGGCTCCAGGAGGAGGCGGTCTGGAAGATGGTCGCCTTCATCCTCGAATCGGTGGTCTTCGCGCTGATCGGGCTCCAGCTGCCGGTGGTGCTGAAGGGGCTGGGCGAGTACGAGGGCCTGGCCGCGGCGGGCTACGCGGTGGTCGTGTTCCTCGTCGTGGTGGCGGCCCGCTTCGCGTGGGTCTTCCCGGCGACGTTCCTGCCGAGGCTCTCGCGGCGGATCCGCGAGCGCGAGCCCGGGACGACCTGGAAGGCGCCCGTCGTCGTGGGCTGGGCCGGCATGCGGGGCGTGGTCTCGCTGGCGATCGCCTTCTCCGTGCCGATCAGCGTGCCCCACCGGAACCTGATCCTGTTCCTGACCTTCACGACGGTGATCGGCACGCTGGTGGTCCAGGGCCTGACCCTGCCCCCGCTGATCAAGCTGTTGCGGCTGCCCGCCCGGGACGTGCACGCCGAGACCCTGGCGGAGGCCCAGGCCCAGAGCGAAGCCTCGCGGGCGGCGGAGGACCGCCTGACGGAACTGCTCGCCTCCCCTGCGAACGCCCTGCCGCCACCGCTGGCGGACCGGCTGCGCACGGTGCTGGAGCGCCGGCGCAATGCCGTGTGGGAGCGGCTGGGCGAGGTCAACGCGGTGACGGGCGAGACCGCGGACGACGTCTACCGCCGACTGGCGGGGGAGATGATCGAGGCGGAACGCGAGGTCTTCGTCTCCCTGCGGGACGCGCGCCGCATCGACGACGAAATGCTCCGGGCCCTGCTGCGCCGCCTGGACCTGGAGGAGGCGGCGGCCTACCGGGAGGAAGCGGGCTGACCGCGCCGGTCCCACCGCCGCGTACGGGGGGCGGCGCTGTCGGCCGACGGCGCCGTCCGGGTTACGGGCGGCCCGTGACGACCGCCGCCAGGGTGGTGCCGCGGGGGAAGGTGCCCGCGCGGGTCAGGGCGAGCAGGGCCCACAGGAGCTTCGCCACGTAGATCCGCTCCACCGGCAGGCCGTGGCGGGACTCGAAGTCCGCCGCGAAGTCCGCCAGCTCGGCGGGGACGCGGGCGTAGCCGCCGTGGGCGTAGCCCTCGGCCAGCGACCAGTCGCCCGCCGGGCCGCCGAACGCGGCCGTCTGGAGGGAACGTATCTCCGCCTCGAGGAAGCCGCCCCCGACCACCGGTACTCCCAGCGCCCGCTGGCCCGCGCCGAGCCCCGCCGCCAGCCCGGCCAGCGTGCCCCCGGTGCCGCAGGCCACGGCGGCGACGTCGCAGGCGCCGCTCAGCTCGCGCCCCAGTTCGGCGCAGCCGTACAGCGCGAGCGCGTTGCTGCCGCCCTCGGGGATGACGTAGGCGCCCCGCGCGCCCGCCAGCGCCGGCAGCCCGGCCTTGTCCCGGTAGGCCGACCGCGTCACGAAGTGCAGCCGCATGCCGTCTGCCGCGCACCGGGCCAGCGAGTCGTTCAGCGGCCGCCCCGCGAGCTCGTCCCCCCGTACGATCCCGACCGTCGCCAGCCCCAGCAGCCGGCCGGCCGCGGCCGTGGCCCGCAGGTGGTTGGAGTAGGCCCCGCCGAACGTCACCAGCTCCGAGTGGCCGCCGGCGACGGCGGCCCGCAGATTCGGCGCGAGCTTGCGCCACTTGTTCCCGGGCAGCTCCGGATGCACCAGATCGTCCCGCTTGAGCAGCAGCCGCACATCCTGCGCGGCGAACCGCTCGTCATGGACCTCCCGCAGCGGGGAGGGCGGCCGGGGCCGCAGGGTCGGGGCGGGGTCGACTGGAGGTTCCACTCGTCCATTGTGTGCCGCGCCCGCCCGTTCCGTCGCACGTCAGAGCACTGATCTGCGGTCGCCCGGGGATGCGGGGCTACTTCAGGTGTTCCGTGACGCGGTCGCGCATCGAGGCCATCGTGAACCCCTTGGGGTCGATCTTGCCCGGGCGCCATTCGAGGTGGCCGATGACCGAGCGGGCGGTCCAGCCGTGGGCCCGGCACAGGGCGGCCGAAGCGCGGGCCATCGCGTCGAGTTGGGCGGGCGGCCAGGGGTCCTGGCCGTCGCCGAGGTTCTCGCACTCGAAGCCGTAGAAGTGGCGGTTGCCATCGGTGTCCGCCTGGTGGTCCGGGGGAAGGCGCTTCTCCGCGATCACCGCCGCCAGGACGGCGGAGTCGCCCGCACCGGCGTGGTTGGCGCGGCCGTGGCCGACCAGGTGGACCCGGCCGTCCTTGGTGATCACGCCGTGGCAGAGCGGGCCGGGCAGGGCCGCGTCGCCGTCGTGGCAGAGCCGGACGGTGTACGCGGTCCCGTGCGTGACGGTGTGATGGAGCATCACCCCGTGCACCGGGCCCCAGGGCCCCTTGTGGTTGCGGTTGTGGGTGCGCCAGCCGCCGACTTCGACGACCGTCAGGCCCTCGGCCCGCAGGGCGCCGATGAGCCGGTCCGCGGACAGGGGTACGGACATGACCGCCTCCTTCGCTGTAAGTAGCCGAATGGTTACTCAACGTTTAGTGGAGGCGGTCGTTCCGCCGCAAGGGCGCGCACCCGGCGCACGATTCACGCCGAGGCGAGCCACAGGTCGGGGCCGAAGACCTCGTAGTGGATGTCGGCGGGCGCGACGCCCTTGGCGATCAGCTGCTCGCGCGCCGCCCGCATGAAGGGAATCGGCCCGCACAGGTACGCCTTGGTCTCCGGGGCCACCGGGATGCCGGTCAGGTCGAGCCGGCCCGCGTGGTCGCCCGGCTCCGCCGCTTCCTCGTACCAGAAGTGCGCCGTGGCGTCGGAGAGCTTGTGGGTCAGGGCCCGGTGGTCGGTGCGCAGGGCGTGGTCGGCGGGCAGGACGGTGACCGGAGCCGTGTGCGCGGTGTCGGCCAGGTGCTCCAGCATCGAGAGCATCGGGGTGCAGCCGATGCCGGCCGAGGCGAGGATCACCGGCGAGGCGGAGTCCTGGAGGACCAGGTCCCCGTAAGGGGCCGAGACCCGCAGGGTGTCGCCGGTGGAGACCTGCGCGTGCAGGTGGTTGGAAACCTCGCCGTCGGGACCGGCGGCGGCCGGGCCGTGGACCCGCTTGACGGTGATCGAGCGGACCGGCGAGCCGGGGGCGCTGCAGAGGCTGTACTGGCGTATCTGGCGGGCTCCGTCGGGGAGTTCGACCTGGACGGAGACGTACTGGCCCGGCTTGAACCCGGGGGCCGGGGAGCCGTCGGCCGGGGTGAGGTGGAAGGTGGCGCAGTCCGTGGTCTCCTCGACGCGGGCGGCGACCGTCCAGTCGCGCCAGACGTCGCCGGCCACGACCCTCTGCTCGGCGTAGAGGCGCTCCTCGATGGCGATGAGGGCGCCCGCCATCAGCCAGTAGACCTCGTCCCAGGCTTCGGCGACCTCGGGGGTGACGGCGTCGCCGAGGATCTCCACGATCGCCTCGAAGAGGTGCTTGTGGACGATCGGGTACTGCTCGCGGGTGACGCCGAGGGAGGCGTGCTTGTGGCCGATGCGGCTGAGCATCACGTCGGGGCGGGAGTCGGGGTGCGCGACGAGGTGGGTCGCGAACGCGGCGATGGAGCCGGCGAGGGCCTGCTTCTGGAGGCCGGCGTTCTGGTTGCCGCGGTTGAAGAGGTCGCGGATCAGTTCGGGGTGGGCGGCGAAGAGCTTTCCGTAGAAGAGCTCCGTGATGTCGCCGATCGCCGCGCCCACGGCGGGCAGGGTGGCTCGTACGGTCGCGGTCGACTTCTCGGAAAGCATCGGGTGACTCCTCGCGTCGGGGTGGATCGTAGAACTGGTATCTGAGATGCGTATTCGTGTCGATGGGTGTCGGCCGCAGGGCCGCAGGCGTCCGCCGCGGTGCGGATCTTCGTTCGAGGGCTCGGTGGATTTCAGGCTATGCGGGCCCAGTGCCGGTGCGAACCGGCCATCCGGCCCCCGCCGTCAGGGTCTTCCGGCCCCCGTCGATCCGCCCGAAATGCCCAGGAGGAGCGGGCCGGTCGGAGCCGCGACCAGGTCGTTCACCGTCAGCGGGTCCAGCGAGGCGAAGAAGGCCTCCTGGGCCCGGCGCAGCGCGCCGCGCAGGACGCAGGCGCTGCGCAGCGGGCACGGGGCGGCGCCGTCGCAGTCGACGACGTCGCCGGCGCCCTCCAGCTCGCGGATCACCCCGCCCACCGAGGCGGCGCGTCCGGCGGGGGTCAGGGTGAGCCCGCCGCCGCGTCCGCGACGGGCTTCGATCAGGCCGAGATGCTGCAGCTTGGCGACCACTTTGGCGGTGTGGGTGTACGGGACCTCCATGGTCGCCGCCACCTCGCGGGTGGTGGGGAGGTCCGCCTCCGCGACGGCCAGGCGCATCAGGACACGCAGGGCGAGGTCGGTGAATCGGGTCAGCCGCATGGGATCAGCGTAGAAAACTTGCATCTTGGGTGCAAATTCAAACGGTGCCATAACGGGCAATGGCTGAAACGTGTGGGGTCCGAGGGGTTCGTGGGGAGGGAGTCGAGTCAAGAGAGTGCCCAGCCACGGACGGAGTAATCCCACCCTTTTGTGTAATGGTCCCACCACGGTCCGTACTGAAAGGCTCCGTCCCGCAGATTCATGGAGTGATCGAAGGGGAAAGACATGTCGGTCCAGGCGGGTTCCGAATCCGAGTCCCAAGCGCCTCAGCGCAGTCTGGGAACCACGGCCGCGCGGAACTTGGCAACCACGACCAAGTCCGCGCCGCAAATGCAGGAGATCACCTCGCGGTGGCTCCTGAAGATGCTCCCCTGGGTGTCCGTCCAGGGCGGCACGTACCGGGTCAACCGGCGACTGAGCTACTCCGTAGGCAACGGCGTCGTGGAGTTCATCAAGACGGGCACGCAGGTACAGGTGATCCCGGCGGAGCTGGGTGAGCTCCCGGTGCTGCGCGACTACGACGACCCCGAAGTCCTTGCCGAACTCGCCGCGCGCTGCCACCAGATCGACTTCGAGCCGGGCCAGGAGCTCACCTCCTTCGGCAGCCCCGCCGACAAGGTGTTCCTGCTCGCCCACGGGCGCATCGACCAGATCGGGCCCGGCCCCTACGGCGACGACGCCGTCCTGCAGACCGTCGCCGACGGAGCCTTCTTCGGCGAGGACTCCCTCGTCGACGAGGAGGGGATCTGGGAGTACACCGCCCGCGCCGCCACCGCCGGCACCGTCCTCGCCCTCTCCCGCCAGGACTTCCAGATCCTCGCCGACCGGGTCGACTCGCTCCGGGCGCACGTGGACTCCGTACGGTCCCTGCCGGACCAGCGCACCAACAAGTACGGCGAGGCCGCCATCGAGCTCTCCGCCGGACACCAGGGCGAGGCCCTGCTGCCGGGCACCTTCGTGGACTACGAGGCCCGCCCGCGCGAGTACGAACTCTCCATTGCGCAAACGGTCCTGCGCGTCCACACCCGCGTCGCCGACCTGTACAATCAGCCCATGAACCAGACCGAGCAGCAATTGCGGCTCACGGTCGAGGCGCTTCGCGAGCGCCAGGAGCACGAGATGCTCAACAACCGCGACTTCGGCCTCCTGCACAACGCCGACTACGACCAGCGCATCCAGTCCCACGACGGCGCGCCCAGCCCCGACGACATGGACCAGCTGCTCAGCATGCGGCGCGGCTCCAAGTTCTTCCTGGCCCACCCCAAGGCCATCGCCGCTTTCGGGCGCGAGTGCAACAAGCGCGGCCTGTATCCGGAGTCGGTCGAGATCGGCGGGCACCGGGTGCCGTCCTGGCGCGGGGTCCCCATGTTCCCGTCCAACAAGATCCCGATCAGCGACGCCCGTACGACGTCCATCCTCTGCATGCGCACCGGCGAGGACGAGTCGGGCGTGATCGGCCTGCACCAGCCGGGGATCCCGGACGAGATCGAGCCGAGCACGTCGGTGCGGTTCATGGGAATCAGCGAGCAGGCGATCATCTCGTACCTGGTCACCACCTACTTCTCCGCCGCGGTACTGGTGCCGGACGCGCTCGGCGTCCTGGAGAACGTCGAGATCGCCCGCTGGCGCTGAGCCCGCCGGCGCCGCGGCGCCGGGACGGGACAGGGCGGGCGGGGACGGGTCAGCACGGGACAGCACGGGACGGGACGGAGCGCACACGCCATGTCGACCACTGAGGCGATCACCACCGGCGAGGGGCAGGAAGCCGCCGTCCTGCTGGAGCGGGCGAGGGAAACGGTCAACCCGGAACTCCGCCGGGCCGTCGAGACCCTGCCCGGCTCGATGCGGCGCGTGGCGATGTACCACTTCGGCTGGGAGCGCGAGGACGGCACCCCGGCGGCGGGCAGCGCCGGCAAGGCCGTCCGGCCCGCCCTGGTGCTCGCCGCCGCGCAGGCCCTGCGCGGGGACGGAGGGGCCGAGGAGGCCGTACGGGCGGCGGTGGCCGTGGAGCTGGCGCACAACTTCACGCTGCTGCACGACGACGTCATCGACAAGGACGCGCGCAGGCGCGGCCGGCCGACGGCCTGGACGGTCTTCGGGACACCGGACGCGATCATCACGGGCGACGCCATGATGGCGCTCGCGCTGCAGCTGCTCGCCGAGGACCCGCATCCGGCCTCGGCGGCGGCCGCGGCCCGGCTGGCCGCCTGCATCGTCGAGCTGTGCGCGGGCCAGCAGGCGGACTGCGCCTTCGAGCAGCGACGGCACGTCGCGCTCGACGAGTGCCTGACCATGGCGACGGCCAAGACCGGGGCCCTGCTGGGCTGTGCGTGCGCGCTCGGCGCGCTGTACGCGGGGGCCGGCCCGGACGAGGTCGACGCCATGGACGCCTTCGGCCGGGAGGCCGGGCTGGCCTTCCAGCTCATCGACGACCTGATCGGCATCTGGGGGGACCCCGGCCACACCGGAAAACCCGCCGGGGCGGATCTGCTGGCCCGCAAGAAGTCCCTCCCGGTCGTGGCCGCCCTGACCTCGGGCACCACGGCGGGCGAGGAGCTGGCCGCGCTGTACGCGGGCCCCATGACCGGGGACGACGTGGCCAGGGCGGCCGAGGCGGTGGAGCGGGCCGGCGGGCGGGACTGGGCGCAGGCGCACGCCGCCGACCGGATGGCGCGGGCGGTGCAGCAGCTGTCGCGGGCCGTTCCGGACCTCGGGACGGCGGGCGGACTGCTGGCGCTGGCGGAGTTCGTGACGCGGCGTACGAAGTGAGCGTGTGCGAAGCCGGCGCGTACGGAGTGGGGACGTACGCAGTGGGGGCGTGAAGTGGGGGCGTACGCACTGGGGGCGTACGCAGTGGGAGCGTGAAGTGGGGGCGTACGCAGTGGGGGCGTACGGAGTGAGCGCGCGGGACTGAGCTCGTAGGGGGCGAGGGGGAGTCCCGGAGGCCTGTTTCGGCACCGCACGGTGCCGGAACAGGCCTTTCTGCGTCGGTGGGGCAACTCTAGGATCACTCACGGTTGTTGACGCGTGAGCGAAGTGAAGGGTGTGACCCATGGGGCTGGAGATACGTCAAGCCGGTCAGTCGGACCGGGATGCTGTGGCGCGACTGCTCGACGAGGCCTTCCGCAACGATCCGGTGAGCAGTTGGGTGTTTCCGGACCCGGAGCACCGGGCCGCGGTGCACGGGAAGTTCCTGGGCGTCTTCGTGGACGTGGCGTTGGCCGAGGGCCGGATCGACTACGCGGTGGACGGTTCGGCGGCGGCGCTGTGGCTGCGGATCCCGGCGGGCGATCCGCAGGGCGAGCCCGTCGAGGACGAGGTCCCGGCGAAGATGCGGGCGATCGCCGACCCGGACAACGAGCGGTGCGAGCTGGTGGGCCGGCTGACGGGCGCGGTGCACCCGACGGCGGAGGAGCACGAGTACCTGCTGATGATCGCGGTCTCCCCGGGGAGGCAGGGCGAGGGGCTTGGCACCGAGCTGATCCGGCCGGTGCTGGAGCGCTGCGACCGGGAGGGCGTGCCGGCCTATCTGGAGGCGAGCAGTGAACGCAGCAAGGGGCTGTACGAGCGGCTGGGCTGGCAGTTCACGGGTGAGGCCGTGCGGCTGCCGGACGGGCCGCTGATGTGGCCGATGTGGCGCAAGCCGCAGTAGCCCGGCAGCCGGCCGCCCTCTTGTCATACCACTTTGGTTGAAGTACTTTGATCGACGCGCCTCGATGGGGGCGCACTGTCGGACGGAAGAGAATCGCTTGCGCAAGCTCACGTACTTCATCGCCACATCGGTCGACGGCTTCATCGGAGCCCCGGACGGCGACGGTGACTTCTTCTACAGTCACCTCGACCGCGAGTTCATCGACTTCCTCAAGGCCGAGTACCCGGAGACCATCGCCGCCTCGGGGCGCACCCAGCTCGGGATCGAGGACGTCGACCCCCAGCACTTCGACGCGGTGCTCATGGGGCGAGGTACGTACGAGCCCGGGCTCAAGCTCGGCATGGCCAGCCCCTACGGGCACATCCGCCAGCAGTACGTCGTCTCGCACTCGCTCACCACGCCGCCGGATCCCACGGTGCGGCTGATCAGCGGGGACCTGGTGGCCAGGGTCCGCGAGCTGAAGGCCGAGGACGGGCTCGGCATCTGGCTGTGCGGCGGAGCGGACCTCGCAGGTCAGCTGATCGACGAGATCGACGAGTTCGTCGTCAAGACCTACCCGGTCTTCGTCGGCACCGGCATGCCGATGTCGCGCGCCGGATTCGGGGTGCGCCCCCTGGAGCTGACCGGGATCAAGGCCCTCGGTGGCGGCCAGCTCGTCACCTCGTACGCGGTCAAGCGCTGAACCCCGCCGAAGCGGCGAAACCGGCCTACCGTGTAGGTATGGCCGGTCAAGAGCGGGAACAGCAGGCGCGCAGGACGGTCGCTCCGCGGGCCGGGCACGACCAGCAGTCGTGCCCGGCCTGCGGGAGCCCCGTCGACACGTTGGTCGGACGGCGGAAATCCCTGGGGATCTTCGTCCCGGCGTGGACTCCGGGTCCCTGCCGGAACCCGGAGTGCTCGCGGAGCGCGGACCCGGAGGACCGGGTCGTGTCCTAGCGGGAGCCGGCCCCAGCGGGGATCAGGCCGCCGGCCCTCGGTCGGTCGGCCCGCCGGTCGGTCTGCCCGTCGGCCCGCCGGTCACTCCGACCGTCAGCCCTTCGCGTCCAGGCCCGACGCGACGAGGCCGTTCGCCCACAGCTGGTTCACGCGCGAGCGCTCGGCGGAGTTCGGGGTGGCGTTCTGGCAGGAGGTGCCGGGGCCGCCGCCGGACATCAGCTCGCTGCACGGACCCGAGTAGTGGTCCGGCAGCCCGAGCACGTGGCCGGTCTCGTGCGCGGTCACCCGGGTGGAGTTGTACTGCTGGTTCTGCCGGTAGTCGAGGAAGATGTAGCCCCGGCCGTGGCCGTCCGTGCTCGCGTAGGAACCACGGGAGTCGTTGCCCTCGTAGTACGAGAAGTTCCCGCCCGAGGACACCTCCTGCAGTTTGACGTTGGCCACCGAGCCGTTCCAGATCTGTGTGGAGCGCGATATCTGGGTGCGGAAGCTCGGTGCGTTGCGGGTGTTGTAGGTGACGGTGACGGCCGCCAGGCCCGGGTTCGCGGCGCGCTGCTCGGCGACCGAGCGCTGCACCGCCTCGAAGAAGGCGCGGTTGGCGGCCTGGTTCTCCTGCGAGCGCTCGTACGTGGCGTACGTGCTCGGGCTGCCGGCGCCCGGGGAGGCGGAGGCGGTCGTGCCCGGTACGACGGCGCCGAGGACGGCGGCGACGCCGAGGCCGACTGCGGACAGGGTGGTCTTGCGGGAGTGGCGCATGGGGGGAACTCCTGCTCATCCGGTGCGGTGGGGGGTCGTTCGGTACCGGAGTCTGCGGGAGGGGCAGGGGTCGGCGGATGATGCCAGACCCCGATAGCGCCGGGTTATCGGAGGGTTTCGGAAGTCCAACTCCCAAGAGAATGGCGGGATTCGAGGGGATACCGGTTACTGGTGCGGTCGGCTCGCCCCGGCCTACTCTCGGGGCATGGAGCTTGAGGTCAGGCACCTGCGCGCCCTGTGCGCCATCGCCGACGCCGGCAGCCTGCACAAGGCCGCCCGGCAGCTCGGCGTGAGCCAGCCCTCCCTGACGACCCAGTTGCGGCGCATCGAACGCGCCCTGGACGGGGAGTTGTTCCTGCGCGAGCGCACCGGATGCCGGCCGACTCCCTTCGGGCGCACCGTACTCGGCCGGGCGCGGCCGCTCCTGGCCCAGATGGCCGCCCTCGTCGCGGAGGCGCGGGCGGTGTCCCAGGGGCCCCGGCTGCGGATCGGCTCCACGGCCAGCCGCGCCCTGCCCGGCTGGCTGCGCCGGCTGCACCGGAGGCTGCCCGACACCGAGACCGACCTGGTGGTCGACGTGTCCGCCAACGCACTGCTGCGGATGACGGCTTCGGGGCAGCTCGACGTGGCGTTCGTGCACGAGGTGGAGGGCAGCCCGCTACGGGTGCCCGCCGGCCTGGAGTTACGGGTGCTGATGGAGCGGGAGCCCCAGTTCGTGTCCATGTCCCGGGACCATCCGGCGGCGGCGCTGTCGGTGGTGGAACTGCGGGACCTGGCCGCCGACCGGTGGACCGTGGACCCGTCGGTGGACGGCGAATGGGACGGCCTGCGCCGGGTCCTCGCCGGCGCCGGCCTCGACCCGCCCCTGCTGCACGCCGATTACCACACCGCCGCCTCGCTGATCGCCTCCGGCGAGGCCGTCGCCCCCTGCCAGCCCACCTCCGGAGCGCGCGAGGACATGGCCATCCGGCCGCTCTCGGGCGACCCGCTCGCCGTACGGCTCCTCCTCGCGACCCGCCCGGGGATGTACGCACAGGTGTCCGAGGGGGTGTACGAGGACCTCCGCGCGGCCTACCGCGAAGCGGCGCTGGGGACTCCGCCCTACCGGGCCTGGCTGCACCGCAACGCGAGCCCGCTGCTGGCGGCGTAGGGGCAGGGGCGGGGCGGGCCCGAGGAGATCCGGGCCGCCTCCCGCAGCCGGTCGGCCGGTTCGCCCGGGGTCAGGCCCGCCGACAGGGCCAGTTCCGCGCGGGCCAGCAGCGCGATGACGCCGAGCAGCCGGGAATCGCCGTCCGCGGCGGCGTCGGGGCGGGTGAGGAGCTCCAGTTCCTCCAGGTCCAGCACCGGGTCCAGGCCGAGCCGCGCCGCCAGGACCCGCATGGCATCCGGGTCCGGCTCGCCGTGCGGACGGCCCGCCGCGTCCCACTCGTAGGCCGCGGACCGGCGAAACCCCGAGGACAGGACGAAGCCGGCCCGGCCGTCTTCCCACCACAGGCTCAGCACCGGCCAGTTGGAGCCGAGCGCGAGCGCGGCGCCCCAGCCCGCCAGGACCTCGGCCACGGATTCCGCGCCGCCGAGCCAGGGCTTGGCCTCGGGTACCAGCACGCTCCACTCGCCGGCGGGGGCCAGCAGCAGGCGTTCGCGCGGGATGTGCGCGGCGGGGCGGGCGGCGAGGGGCTCGGCTCGGCAGAGCAGCAGTCCGCCCGTCGTGGTCTGGGAGATCGACATGTCCACACGCTGAGCGAATCAGGCCCAAAGGGAGGATTTCCGATCATCCCGACGCCCTTGACTTCCCGCAACCGCGATATATCGTGTTAGTCAGAAGACGCGATATGTTGCGTGCACGTACGCCGAGGAGGGTCAGCACCATGGCAGAGGCAGCGCAGAAGACGTGGTCGGTCGCCGCACCGCAGAAGCTCGCCTTCGAGGAGCCGGTGACCGAGGTCCGCGTCCGGGTCGTCGGCGGCACGGTCAACGTCGTCGCCGCCGAAGAGGGCCCGGCCCGCCTGGAGGTGTCCGAGGTGGAAGGGCCGCCCCTGCACGTGGTGCAGGAGGGCGGGACCCTCACTGTTTCCTACGAGGACCTCCCCTGGAACGGTTCCCAGGGGTTCAAGCAGTGGTTCGAGAGCAAGCCGTGGAAGGCCTGGTCCGCCTCCGACTCCGGCCGCAAGGCCTGGGAGCGCAGCGCGGCCGTGACCCTCACCGTTCCGGCCGCCACGCGGGTACAGCTGGCCAGCGTCAGCGCCACCGTCTTCGTCTCCGGCATCGACGGCGGCACCGACGTCCACGGGGTCTCCGGCGACACCACGCTCGTCGGCCTTTCGGGCCGGGTCAAGGCGCACACGGTCTCCGGCGGGGTCGAGGCCCAGTCCGTGACCGGCGAGCTCGGATTCCACTCCGTATCCGGCGGCCTGACCGTCGTCGACGGCGCCGTGGGCAACGTACGGGCCGACTCGGTCAGCGGCGACATGGTGATCGACCTCGCCCTCGACGACCCCGCCGCCGCCTCCCGGCCGGTCGACATCTCCCTCACCTCCGTCTCCGGGCAGGTGGCCATCCGTCTCCCGCATCCGGCCGATGCCCGGGTCGAGGCCAACACCGCCACCGGCGGAGTCTCCAACGCCTTCGAGGACCTGCGGGTCTCGGGCCAGTTGGGCGCCAAGAGGATCACCGGCACCCTCGGCGCCGGCACCGGCACCCTGCGCGCCACCACCGTTTCCGGTTCCATCGCGCTGCTGCGCCGCCCGGCCGCGGATCCGGCCACCCCGCTCGTGCTCGACAAGAAGGTGCTCTGACATGCCGCCCGTCTTCGCCCACGGCCGCCTCCGCCTCTACCTCCTCAAGCTGCTCGACGAGGCCCCGCGCCACGGGTACGAGGTGATCCGGCTGCTGGAGGAGCGCTTCCAGGGGCTGTACGCACCCTCCGCCGGCACGGTGTACCCGCGCCTCGCCAAGCTGGAGACCGAGGGCCTGGTCACGCACGCGACCGAAGGCGGGCGCAAGGTGTACTCGATCACCGACGCGGGACGCGCCGAACTGGCCGACCGGGGCGGCGAACTGGCCGACCTGGAACTGGAGATCCGCGACTCGGTCTCCGAGCTGGCCGCCGAGATCCGGGCCGACGTGAGCGGTGCGGCGGGCGATCTGCGCCGCGAACTGCGGGCCGCGGCGAATGCGTCGGCCACGCAGGTGGAGGACGAGTCCTGGAAGGCCGCCAAGGAGGAGTTCCGCAAGGCCAAGGCCGAGTGGAAGGAGCAGGCGCGGCGGGCGAAGGACGAGAGCCGCCGGGCCCGCGAGGATGCCCAGCAGGCCCGACGTCAGGCCAAGGAGGCGCAGGAGCGGGCCCGTGAGGAGGTCCAGCGCATCGCCGGTCAGCTCCAGGAGCAGTTCGCGAAGTCGGGCGGCGTCCTGGGCAGTCTGGCGGGAGCCTGGCTCGGCGGCTCCGCGTCGGCCCCCTCCACCCCCACCGGGCCTTCGGACACCGCCGGGTCTTCGGACGTCTCAGACACCTCGGGCACCACGGAGGCCTCGGCCGCCGCGCCCGACCCGGACTGGGCGCGGGACGTGCCCCCGACGGGCGACCCGGCCCGCGACCTGGAACGGCTGCTGGACCGCTTCCGTGACGACATCCGCGACGCCGCCCGGGACCAGGGCGTCAGTGCGGCCCAGCTGGCGCAGGCCCGTACGCACCTCGCGGCGGCTGCTTCCCGCATCGCCGCGAGCCTCCGGCCGGGTGGTTAGCAGTCGCCCACGTCCGCGCCCGCGTCCGTACCCGTACGCACACCGGAACCCCCCGTCCTTCCCGGCCGGGGGGTTCGCCGGTTCTCAGGCCGCCAGGGCCGTCTCGGCCCGGGCGTAGGTGACTCCGTGGTCGGCGAGGACCTCGGCGGGCGTGCCCGGGCGGGAGAGGAGGGAGAGGAGGAGGTGGAGGGTGGAGATGCGCCGGTCCTTTCGTCCCAGGGCGATGCGCAGCGACTGCTCCAGGACCTTCTTCGCTCCCGGTGTGAAGGGGATGTGGCCGGTGCGCTTGCGGCGGGAGGGGGCCGACAGGGCGCCCTCGCCGTGGGTTTCCTCGATGCGGGAGACGATCTCCGTGAGGTCGATGCCGAGTCCCGCGAGGGCCTCTTCGTCCGCCTTGGACATCCCGCCCCGGCGGCGGGCCGTCGCGAGGTCGGCGGCGATCGCGGCCCGGTCGATCCCCAGTGGGTCGAGGACGCCCTGCGCGAGCAGCGAGAGGAGGAGGTACTCCTCGGTGATCGTCGGGGCCCCGGCCCGCTGGGCCTCGGCGACCGCGCCGGTCACGGTGGACCGGGCGTCCCGGGTGAAGCGTTCGAACATCAGAGCCTCCCGTGCTTCTTGTGTACGGCCTGCCGGCTGACGCCCAGTTCGGCCGCGATGTCCTGCCAGGACCAGCCCTGCGCGCGGGCGCCACGCACCTGTACGGCCTCCAGCTGCTCCAGCAGTCGTCGGAGGGCGGCCACGGCGCGCAGGCCCACGCGAGGGTCACGGTCACCGGCCCGTTCGGCGAGATCGGTAGCTTCCGTCATGAATGTCAATGTAGGTTGACGCACGGGAGGATGTCAACCTGTATTGACGGCCGCCGCATTGGCGACCTCGGTTGCGGCCGCGGGCTACACGGTGAGGACGATCTTGCCGAACACGTCGCCCGACTCCAGTTTCTCGAAGCCCTCGCGGGCCCGGTCCAGTGGCAGCGTCTCGTCGATCACGGGGCGGACGCCGGTCGCCGCGCAGAAGGACAGCAGGTCCTCCAGCTCGTCCTTGGAGCCCATCGTCGAGCCGACCACCTTGAGCTCCAGGAAGAAGATCCGGGTCAGCTCGGCGTGCGCCGGGCGGTCCCCGCTCGTGGCGCCGGAGATGACCAGGGTGCCGCCGGGGCGCAATGACTTGACCGAGTGCGACCAGGTCGCGGCGCCGACCGTCTCGATGACCGCGTCGACCCGCTGGGGGAGGCGCGCGCCGGGCTCGTAGGCCTCTACGGCGCCCAGCTCGACCGCGCGCTTGCGCTTGGCCTCGTCCCGGCTGGTCGCGAAGACCCGCAGGCCGGCCGCCTTGCCGAGGGCGATGGCGGCGGTGGCGACTCCGCCCCCCGCGCCCTGGACCAGGACCGAGTCGCCGGGGCGGACGCCGGCGTTGGTGAAGAGCATCCGGTAGGCGGTGAGCCATGCGGTGGGCAGGCAGGCGGCCTCCTCGAAGGAGAGCTCGGCGGGCTTGCGGAGCACGTTCCAGGCGGGCACGCTCACCTGCTCGGCGAAAGTGCCCTGGTAGCGCTCGGTCAGGATCGAGCGGGGCTCGTCGGGTCCGACCCCGTGGCCGGTCTGGCCGATGACGGAGTGCAGGACGACCTCGTTGCCGTCCTGGTCGATCCCGGCGGCGTCGCAGCCGAGGATCATGGGGAGCTTCTCCTCGCCGAGTCCGACTCCGCGCAGCGACCACAGGTCGTGGTGGTTGAGGGAGGCGGCCTTGACGTTCACGGTCACCCAGCCGGGGCGGGCCTGCGGGGCGGGGCGATCGCCCAGCTCAAGGCCTCGGAGCGGCTGGTCACGGTCGATTCGGGCAGCGTAGGCAGCGAACATGGCCGCGAGGCTACCGGTCGGTAGGCCCGGGATCCAGGCCCCGCCCGGCCCGGCCTCCGCCCAGGCCCGCTCCTCGGTCCCCGGAGGGGCCGGGTGCTTCCCGGCCGGGCCGGGCCCGATGCGGGCGGGGCAAAGCGGAGCAGGGCCCCGCCGAGTGGAATCGGCGGGGCCCTGCTCCGGTACTGCCCGGTGTGGCGATCAGGTCAGGCGGGCCACGCCGTCGGCCTTCGCAGCCGCGGCGACCGCGGCCGTGACGGCCTCGGCGACGCGCTGGTCGAAGGGCGAGGGGATCACGTAGTCGGCGGCGAGCTCGTCACCCACGACGCCGGCGATGGCGTCGGCGGCGGCGATCTTCATGCCTTCGGTGATCCGGGTCGCGCGGACCTTCAGCGCACCCGCGAAGATGCCCGGGAACGCGAGCACGTTGTTGATCTGGTTCGGGAAGTCCGAGCGGCCCGTGGCCACGACCGCCGCGTACTTGTGCGCGACGTCGGGGTGGACCTCCGGGTTCGGGTTGGCCATGGCGAAGACGAAGCAGTCCTTCGCCATCGTCGCCACCGCGGCCTCGGGGACCGTACCGCCGGAGACGCCGATGAAGACGTCCGCGCCCGCGAGGGCGCTCTCCAGGGAACCGGTCTGGCCGGTCTTGTTCGTCAGGCCCGCGATCTCCGCCTTGACGTCCGTCAGGTCGGAGCGGTCCGCGGAGACGACGCCCTTGCGGTCGGTGACGCAGACGTCGCCGATGCCCGCGTCCACGAGGATCTTGGCGATCGCGATGCCCGCGGCACCGGAGCCCGAGATCACGGCGCGCAGATCGGCGAGCGTGCGACCGGTGAGCTTCGCGGCGTTGCGCATGGCGGCCAGCGTCACGATGGCCGTGCCGTGCTGGTCGTCGTGGAAGATCGGGATGTCCAGCGCCTCCTGGAGGCGGCGCTCGATCTCGAAGCAGCGGGGCGCCGAGATGTCCTCCAGGTTCACCCCGCCGAAGGACGGCGCGAGGCGGATCACGGTCTCGATGATCTCGTCCGTGTCCTTGGTGGCGAGCGCGATCGGAACCGCGTCGACGCCACCGAACTGCTTGAAGAGAATGGCCTTGCCCTCCATCACGGGGAGGGAGGCCTCGGGTCCGATGTCACCGAGTCCGAGCACGGCCGTACCGTCGGTGACGACGGCGACCACGTTGGACTTCCAGGTGTACTCGTTCACCAGGTCGGGCTGCTCGGCAATGGCGCTGCAGACCTTCGCAACGCCGGGCGTGTACGCCAGGGACAGGTCGTCCGTGTTGTGGACCGGCACGGTGGCCACGATGGCCATCTTGCCGCCCCGGTGCAGCGCGAACACCGCATCCGGGTTGTTGTCCGTCACGCTGTCGCTGCGAGGATTGACGATCTCCGCTGCCACTGTCTTAACCCCTTAAGTCTTTGAATCGTTGAGGGTGACCACTCCTGGTTAAGGGGTGGGCGGGCACCGCGTCCGTACTCCGCGACGACGGTTGGTAGGCCCGTCTCCGCGAAGGGGAGGTTTCGTACGCGCGGGCGCGCCGCACGCGCGCCCTGAGCCCCGGATGAGGGGTGTAAGGATCTGTTCTACCCGAAGAACACTCACCCAGACGAGTCGATTCCCCCTCGACCCTAGGTCGCTTGCCCCGATTTTGGCGAAAAGTCCAAACCTCTCCGTCCGATGGGCGAGACGCGCCGTAAATAGTGCGGCAAAAGGCGCAGCCCGCGGCCGTTCGTGCGGCTCTGGTGGCCTTCGTCCGCAGTCCTGTCGTGCACGAAGGGGTTGCCGTTATCCGATTTTGACCTGACGGGCTGCCTGAATGACTCAGTCCGAATGGCAAGATGCCCCTAATCACACAAGGTCGCGACACTCGATGGTGCGTGCCCCGACCGTTTTTCGATGCTTTCCACCTGCCGGAGGAACCAGCTCATGAGCGCAAGCACCACCCGTCGTACGACCGCCGCACGGTCCCGGATCGCCGCGGTCGGCGCGATCGCGGTCGCCGGCGCCCTGATCCTCACGGGCTGTGGAGACCAGACCGAGAAGAAGGGGTCCGGGGACGCCACGAAGTCCAACGGAGCCCCCCTCTTCTCCGCCCTGCCGAAGAAGATCCAGGACGCGGGCGTCGTCAAGGTCGGCACGGACGCGGCGTACGCGCCGATGGAGTACACCGAGGGTGGCAAGATCGTCGGCGTCGACCCCGACATCGCCGCGGCCCTGGGCAAGCAGCTCGGTGTGAAGTTCGAGTTCACCTCGGGCAGCTTCGACGGCCTGATCACCTCGATCTACACCGGCCGCCAGGACGCGATCATGTCGTCCATCACGGACAACGAGAAGCGCCAGAAGGGCCTCGACGACGAGGGCAAGCAGATCGGCAAGGGGATCGACTTCGTCGACTACTTCTCCTCCGGCGTCTCGCTCCTCGTCAAGAAGGGCAACCCGCAGGGCATCAAGTCCCTGGACGACCTCTGCGGCAAGACCGTCGCCGTCCAGCGCGGCACGACGTACGAGGACACCTTCAAGGCCCAGGCCACGAAGTGCGGTGACAAGAAGCTCACCATCGAGGCCTTCGACACCGACGCCGAGGCCCAGACCCGCGTCAAGGCCGGCGGCGCCGTGGCCGACCTGAACGACTACCCGATCGCCGCGTACGCCGCGAAGACCTCGGGCGGCGGCAACGACTTCGAGGTCGCCGGCCAGCAGGCCGACGTCGGCCTGTTCGGCATCGGCGTCAGCAAGGACAACACCCAGCTGCGCGACGCGCTGAAGCAGGCCCTCGACGCGATCATCAAGGACGGCTCCTACGCCAAGGTCCTGGAGAAGTGGAACGTCAAGGACAGCGCCGTGCAGTCGGCGACGGTCAACGCAGGCAAGTGACCCGTGCGGACCGGCGGGCGCCCGCGCCCCGGTTCCTGGTTCCTGAGCTCCACTGAAGGGCAGTCATTGTGACTGACAAGATCGACAAGGGTCCGGCCGCAACCCCGCCGGCCGGACCCGGCGCCTCGGGCACCCCGTACGAGGCCATCAAGGCAATTCCCGTGAGGCACTACGGCCGCTGGATCAGCGGTGTCGTCGTCGTCGTACTGCTGGGCTGGCTCGTCTACGCCTTCTCGCAGGGCAACGTGATCTGGGCGACGGTCGGCGACAAGCTCTTCGACCCGTCGATCATCAGCGGCCTGGGCAACACCGTGGTGATCAGCGTGGCGTCGATGGCGCTGGGCCTGATCCTCGGCGTCCTCTTCGCGGTCATGCGGCTCTCGAAGAACCCGGTGACGAACACCGTCGCGTGGCTCTACATCTGGTTCTTCCGCGGTACCCCGGTCTACGTACAGCTGCTGGTGTGGTTCAACCTGTCGCTGATCTTCCAGTACGTGGACCTCGGACCGATCTACAAGCAAGAGACCGTCGAACTGATGACCCCGTTCATGGTCGCCCTGCTGGGCCTGGGCCTGAACGAGGGCGCCTACATGGCGGAGATCGTCCGTGCGGGCATCCAGTCCGTCGACGAGGGCCAGGGCGAGGCCTCGCACGCCCTGGGCATGACCCAGACGCAGACCATGCGCCGCGTGGTGCTCCCGCAGGCGATGCGCGTGATCATCCCGCCGACGGGCAACGAGTTCATCAACATGCTCAAGACCTCGTCGCTGGTCTCCGCGGTCCAGTACACCGAACTGCTGCGGGCCTCGTCGAACATCGGGTCCACGGCCGGCGCCATCATGGAGATGCTGTTCGTCGCCTCCATCTGGTACCTGGCCCTGACCAGCGTCTTCAGCGTCGGCCAGTACTACCTGGAGCGCCGCTACGCACGCGGTTCGCTGCGCTCCCTGCCGCCCACGCCGTTCCAGCGGCTGCGGGCCAACCTGAACATGTTCCGCCGTACGGAGGTGGCTAAGTGACCGCCCAGCCGATGGTCAGGGCCGAGGCCGTCCACAAGTCGTACGGTCCCGCCCACATCCTCCGGGGCATCGACCTCGAAGTCGCCCCGCGCGAGGTGTTCTGCCTGGTCGGCCCGTCCGGCTCCGGCAAGTCCACCTTCCTGCGCTGCATCAACCACCTCGAGCGCATCAACGCCGGACGGCTCTCCGTCGACGGCCGGCTCGTCGGTTACCGCGAGAAGGCCGGGAAGCTCTACGAGCTGAAGGACAGCGAGGTCGCGGCCCAGCGCCGGGACATCGGCATGGTCTTCCAGCGCTTCAACCTCTTCCCGCACATGACGGCCATCGAGAACGTCATGGAAGCCCCGGTCATGGTCAAGGGCGAGAGCAAGGCCGTCGCCCGGGCGCGCGCCGTCAAGCTCCTCGACCGCGTCGGCCTCGGAGACAAGGCCGGGAACTACCCGACCCAGCTCTCCGGCGGCCAGCAGCAGCGGGTGGCCATCGCCCGCGCGCTGGCCATGGAACCGAAGCTGATGCTCTTCGACGAGCCCACCTCGGCGCTCGACCCCGAGCTCGTCGGCGACGTCCTCGACGTCATGCGCGACCTCGCCGAGTCGGGCATGACCATGATCGTGGTCACCCACGAGATGGGCTTCGCCCGCGAGGTCGGAGACAACCTCGTCTTCATGGACGGCGGCGTCGTCGTCGAATCCGGCCACCCCCGCGAGGTCCTGGGCAACCCCCAGCACGACCGCACCAAGGCCTTCCTCTCGAAGGTCCTGTAGGGCGCGGCCGCGCGTTCCGTGGCCCGTGCTGCCGGCCGGGGCCTACTTCAGGGCCAGCACCAGCCCGTCGGAGGGGGAGCGCCAGACCGTGCGGGCCTCCGCGAAACCGGCACCGCGCAGCGTGTCCGCGTGCCAGGAATCGGGCGGGGTGTCGCCGTCGGCGTGCTCCCCGTAGATCTCGAAACGGGCCTTCGTCGGCTCGGCGAGCGCCGGGTCGGCGGCCGCGAGCTCCCACCACTCGCGCCAGTCCGGCGTCCCGGCCGCCTTCGCCCGGTCCATGCCGCCGTGCCGGTGGGCGCGCTCGGCGGCGTTGATCCGCGGGGTGGCGGGGTCGGGCATGTGGTCGGCGTTCATGAACACCCCGCCGACGCGCACCAGGGGCGCGAGCTGCCCGTAGAGGACGGCCAGTTCCTCGCTGGGCAGCCAGTGCAGGGCGGTGGCCGTCAAAATCGCGTCGTAGGAGCCGTGGGGCAGGGCGGCGCGCCAGTCGGGGTCCTTGAGGTCGGCGGTCACGAAGGTGACGCGGGAGTCGCCCGCGAAATGGCCCCGGGCGATCGTCAACAGTGCGGCGTCCAGATCGACTCCCGTACTGGTGGACTCCGGGAACCTCTTGAGGACGCGGTCCGTGATACTTCCGGTACCGCACGCCAGATCGAGCACCCGGGGGGCGGTGCCGACCAGCGCCTCCACCATGTCCAGCATCACCCCGAACCGCTCCTCGCGGTCGGGCATGTACAACTCCTGCTGCCGGTCCCAGCTGTCCTGCCAGGCCTGCCAGTCGGTAAGTGCCGTATCCGCCACGAAATCCTCCACGCGTAATACCCTCGAAGATGTCTCAGCCGTTACCGGAGACACTAATCCGCAGCCGTAAGGACTACAAGTGGAACTGGCCCATTACTCGGACCATGCCGTGCGCCTGGTCAACACCGAGGAGCCGGCCCGCAACAAGGACTCGCTGACCTCCGTGGACGCCGTGCGCGAGCTCTTCGGCGCCAGCGTGCAGATGGCCCGCCGGGTCACGGACGGTGACGTCACCCGCTTCCGCAACGTCCGCGGCCGGCTGCGCGGCGTCTTCGAGGCCGCCGACAGCGGGGACCACGTACTCGCCGTCGACCTGCTGAACTCCCTGCTCATGGAGTTCCCGGTCAGCCCCCAGGTCTCAGGACACGAGACGATCGGCGAGAAGGGCGGCCCGAACTGGCACATCCACCTGGCCGACCACCCCTCCAACGCCTCCGCCGGCTACGCCGCGATCGCCTGCTTCGGGCTGGCCTTCCACCTCACCGAGCACGGCCCGGACCGGCTCGGCCTGTGCCAGGCCCCGCCCTGCCGCAACGCCTACCTCGACACCTCCACCAACCGCTCCCGGCGCTACTGCTCCGACCGGTGCGCCACGCGCGCCAACGTCGCCGCCTACCGCGCCCGCAAGCGGCTGGAGGCCGAGGAGTCCGCCCGCAACGGACGGAGCGCCGAGGAGGCCCAGGAGAGCCGCGCCCTCAGCGAGCGCTGACCCCGCGCCGCGTGCTCCGGCCGGGGACGCGGCCGAAAGCGCAGCACGGCGGTCGCCAGCACCAGCTCGTCGGGGACCGTCCCGTAGTCCGTGCTGTCGCCCGTCTCGTTGTACGGGTTGTCGCCCAGCACCCACCAGCCGCCCGGCCGCCGCTCCGCCGCCCGCTTGACCACCAGCAGGTCCTGCTGGAACGGGTGGCGCAGCACCACGATGTGACCCGGCCGCACGGGTGCCCCGTAGCGGACCAGCAGCTGGTCCCCGTTCTCCAGCGTCGGCGCCATCGAAGGGCCCATCACCTCGACGGTGCCGATCTGCTTCAACGGCGACGTCCACTCCCGCGTCCGGCCGCGCGAGCGCGTGCTCCCCGCCATCCGTGACCTCCTCACCAGCGCCCATCCGGTCTTCGTGCCACCCCGCATGCTGCCGCACTCTTCCGTACATTCGGTCACCGGCCCGGGCACTCGCCTGGACTTTTGTCCCAACCGGACGGGGGCGCCCGCGAAATCGCCGTTCTCACGGAGTAATCTCCCCCTTGAGAAGACGATCACGAGGAGGACAAACTCCATGCTTTCCCGCCTCTTCGCCCCCAAGGCGAAGGTCTCCGCCCACTGCGATCTTCCGTGCGGCGTGTACGACCCTGCCCAGGCCCGCATCGAGGCCGAGTCCGTCAAGGCCGTGCAGGAGAAGTACCAGGCCAACGACGACGCCGACTTCCGCGCGCGCGCCATCACCATCAAGGAGCAGCGCGCCGAGCTCGCGAAGCACCACGTCTCCGTGCTGTGGAGCGACTACTTCAAGCCGCCGCACTTCGAGAAGTACCCGCAGCTGCACACCCTGGTCAACGACACCCTGAAGGCCCTCTCGGCCGCCAAGGCGTCGAACGACCCGGCGACCGGCGCCAAGGCGCTGGAGCTCATCGCCGAGATCGACCGCGTTTTCTGGGAGACCAAGGCCGCCTGATCCGGCCCCGCGCCTGATCGGCCTTGTCCCGAGGGACGATGACGAAGGGGCCCGACCGCACCTGCGGCCGGGCCCCTTCGGCATGTACGCGGCCCGTGCGGCCTGCCCGGCCCGCGTGCGCCGAGCGCCCTACTCGTCCTCGTCGTCCTCGTCGTCCAGGCGGGCCAGCCAGGTGGCGAGGCGTTCCACCGGGACCTCGAAGTCCGGGTTCAGGTCGACGAAGCTGCGCAGCTGCTCGGCGAGCCACTCGAAGGTGACCTCCTCCTGGCCGCGCCGCTTCTCCAGCTCCTCGATGCCGCGATCGGTGAAGTACAAGTCGGGCTCCGTGCGGTGGTCGGTCGGGTGTGTCCCGTCAGGATAATCCGCCTGCCCTCCGGGGCCGGACCTGACCGCTTTCCGGCGTTCGCGGAGCCCGTCCCCAGGGCAGGGATGGAGCGTCCGCGGCGGGAGGCACGCATGGATCACCCGGAGCCGAGCGACGAAGTGCTGCGGGCGCTCGGCTCCACCGAGCCGTCCGCCGAGGGGACCGCGCTGGTGCGCGGCGTACGGCGGGACCGGCGGCTACGGCTGCTGCGCGAACTCGGGGAACTGCGGGGCGCCCGCGCCGGGGAGGCGGCCGAGCACTGGGCCCTGCTGCGGGAGGCCGGGCGCCGCGACCCCCGCGCGGTGGGCGACGTGGTGCACTATCCGGCCACCGGGGTGTGGGCCGAGGAGACGCTGAGCCGGCTGCGCACGCGGGACGGGCCGCCCGCCGACCTCGGACACCTCGGGGCGCTCGCCGCCGCGGCCGCGCTGCGCGCCGGGATCACCTTCAAGATCACGCTGCGGCCCGGGCACGGCCGCCTGGTCCTGCCCACCCTCGGACTGCTGCGCCCCGCCCGGCCGGGCCCGCTCGCCCTGACCGAGGGCTCCTGGGACCCCGACGACCCCGACGCGCTGGCCCTGCACGCACTGCCCGACGGACGGACCGCGCTCGACGACCTCGACCCGTACCGCGCCCCGGGAGCCGTGCCCGCCGCCCGCCGGCTCACCCCCAAGGGGCACAAGCGCTGGGACACCCAGTGGTCCGGAGCCCTCACGCTGCTACGGCGCTACGACACCGCCCGCGCCGAGGAGGCCGGACTGCTGCTGCGCTGCGTGGTCCCGCTGTCCGGCAGCTCCCGTTCCCACGGCGCGGCCCTGCCCGCGGCGGTGGGCTCCGTACTGGCGCGGGCGCAGCCGCCGCCCACGCTGGCCGCGACCCTCGTGTACGAGGTGCAGCACGGGAAGCTGGCCGCCCTCACGGAGGTGCTCGAGCTGCACACCGCCGACCGCTCCGCGCGGTACTGGGCGCCCTGGCGTGCCGATCCGCGGCCGCTGGAGGGGCTCCTGCGGGGCGCTTACGCGCATCTCGGGCTGGCGGGCTACTGGCAGCGTGCGGCGCTCTACGGGGCCAGGGGGGCTTGGGCACAGTACGCGCGGGTGCGGGCGCAGGTGGCGGCGGTGTTGCCGGTACTCGCCGGGTGCCCGGAACTCACCGTTGGGGGGCGGGTGTTCGTGGAGGCGATGGTGGGGGCCGAGCGGGGGATGGACGGGCTGCCGTCACCCCGGGGGCGGTATGCGGTGGCCCGGGCGGTGGTGGAACAGGAGCGGGCCGGGTGGTGTGCGGCGCACCCGGAGCTGGCTGCGTTCACATCCGGCTGACGCCCGGGGAGCCGCTGCGCGGGGCGAAGCCCCCTGCCCCTGGATGCATGCCGGCGGGGCTGGACCAGCCGGACGGATGAGAAGGGATCCGGACGGCCGGAAGGCCCGGCCCCTCAGGGGGTCGGGCCTTCCGGTGGTCGGGTGAGGGTTATGCCTCGAAGACCTCGTTCAGGAGGAGCTGCTGCTCTGCCTGGTGGCGCTTGGCCGAGCCGACCGCGGGCGAGGAGCCGTGCGGGCGGGAGATGCGGCGCAGGCGCTCGCCGGCCGGGATGTCCGCGCCGACCGCCAGGTCGAGGTGGTCGATCAGGTTCAGCGCGATGAACGGCCACGCACCCTGGTTCGCCGGCTCTTCCTGGGCCCAGATGTACTTCGCCGCGTTCGGGAACTTGGCGATCTCCGCCTGGAGTTCGGCACCCGGGAGGGGGTAGAGGCGCTCGATGCGGATGATCGCCGTGTCGGTGGTACCGCGCTTCTCGCGCTCGGCTTCCAGGTCGTAGTAGACCTTGCCCGCGCAGAAGACCACCTTGCGGATCTCGTTCGGGTCACCGGCTCCGGAGGAGACGCGCGTGTCGCCGATGACCGGACGGAACGCACCGGTCGTGAACTCCTCCGCCTTCGACGCCGCCGCCTTCAGACGCAGCATCGACTTCGGGGTGAAGACGATGAGCGGCTTGTGGTGCGGGTTGTGGACCTGCCAGCGCAGCAGGTGGAAGTAGTTCGACGGGAGCGTGGGCATGGCCACCGTCATGTTGTCCTGCGCGCACATCTGCAGGAAGCGCTCCGGGCGGGCGGAGGAGTGGTCCGGGCCCTGGCCCTCGTAGCCGTGCGGGAGGAGGAGCGTGACGCCGGACGTCTGGCCCCACTTCTGCTCGGCGGAGGAGATGAACTCGTCGACGACGGTCTGCGCGCCGTTGACGAAGTCACCGAACTGGGCCTCCCAGAGGACCAGCGCGTCCGGGCGGGCCAGCGAGTAGCCGTACTCGAAGCCCATGGCCGCGTACTCGGAGAGCAGCGAGTCGTAGACGTTGTAGCGGGCCTGCTCGTCCGACAGGTAGAGCAGGGGCGTGTAGTCCTCGCCCGTCTCCCGGTCGATGAGGACCGCGTGGCGCTGGCCGAACGTGCCGCGGCGGGAGTCCTGGCCGGACAGCCGGACCGGGGTGCCCTCCATCAGCAGCGAGCCGAAGGCGAGGGTCTCGCCCATGCCCCAGTCGATGGTGCCGTCGTCGATCATCGCCGCGCGGCGCTGCAGCTGCGGCATCAGACGCGGGTGGACGGTGACCGTGTCCGGGATGTTGACCTGGGCCTCGGCGATCCGCTTGACGACCTCCTGGGAGATCGCGGTGTCCACGGCGACCGGGAACTCCTGCGCGACCTGCGCGGGCGCCACCGGGGCGGCCGCGGGCTGCGTGGCGGCCTCGCGGACCTCCGCGAAGACCTTCTCCAGCTGGCCCTGGAAGTCCTGGAGCGCCTGCTCCGCCTCTTCCAGGGTGATGTCGCCGCGACCGATGAGGGACTCGGTGTACAGCTTGCGCACCGAGCGCTTCTTGTCGATCAGGTCGTACATCAGCGGCTGGGTGAACGCCGGGTTGTCGGACTCGTTGTGGCCGCGGCGGCGGTAGCAGATGAGGTCGATGACCACGTCCTTGTTGAACGCCTGACGGAACTCGAAGGCGAGCCGCGCGATGCGGACCACGGCCTCCGGGTCGTCGCCGTTCACGTGGAAGATCGGCGCCTCGATCATGCGGGCCACGTCGGTCGCGTACATCGAGGAACGCGAGGACTCCGGGGCGGCGGTGAAGCCGACCTGGTTGTTGATGACCACGTGCACGGTGCCGCCGGTGCGGTAGCCGCGCAGCTGCGACATGTTCAGCGTCTCGGCGACCACACCCTGGCCCGCGAAGGCCGCGTCGCCGTGCAGGGCGACGGGCAGGACCGTGAAGTCCGTGCCGCCCTTGTTGATGATGTCCTGCTTGGCGCGGACGACGCCCTCCAGGACCGGGTCCACCGCCTCCAGGTGCGAGGGGTTGGCGACGAGCGAGACCTTGATCTGCTCGCCGTCCAGGCCGGTGAAGGTGCCGTTGGCGCCCAGGTGGTACTTGACGTCGCCGGAGCCGTGCATGGACTTCGGGTCGAGGTTGCCCTCGAACTCGCGGAAGATCTGCGCGTACGACTTGCCGACGATGTTCGCGAGGACGTTCAGGCGGCCGCGGTGGGCCATGCCGATCGCGACCTCTTCGAGTCGGGCCTCGGCGGCCGAGTCGATGACGGCGTCGAGCAGCGGGATGACGGACTCGCCGCCCTCCAGGGAGAAGCGCTTCTGGCCGACGTACTTCGTCTGCAGGAAGGTCTCGAAGGCCTCCGCCGCGTTCAGCCGGCGCAGGATCCGCAGCTGCTCCTCGCGCTCCGGCTTGGAGTGCGGGCGCTCGATGCGGTCCTGGATCCAGCGGCGCTGCTTCGGGTCCTGGATGTGCATGAACTCGACGCCGGTGGTGCGGCAGTACGAGTCGCGCAGCACGCCGAGGATGTCGCGGAGCTTCATCATCGACTTGCCGGAGAAGCCGCCGACCGCGAACTCGCGCTCAAGGTCCCACAGGGTGAGGCCGTGCTCGGTGATGTCGAGGTCGGGGTGCTTGCGCTGCTTGTACTCCAGCGGGTCGGTGTCGGCCATGACGTGGCCGCGGACCCGGTAGGAGTGGATCAGCTCGAAGACGCGGGCGGCCTTCGTGACGTCGTCGTCGTGCGAGGCGTCGATGTCCCGGAGCCAGCGGACCGGCTCGTACGGGATGCGCAGCGCCTCGAAGACGTCGTCGTAGAAGCCGCTCTCGCCGAGCAGCATGTTCGCGACGACGCGCAGGAACTCGCCGGAGGCGGCGCCCTGGATGACCCGGTGGTCGTAGGTGGACGTGAGGGTCATGACCTTGGAGATGGCCAGCTTGTTCAGGGTGTCCTGCGAGGTGCCCTGGAACTCCGCCGGGTAGTCCATGGAGCCGACGCCCATGATGACCGACTGTCCGGGCATCAGGCGGGGCACGGAGTGCACGGTGCCCAGGCCGCCGGGGTTGGTCAGGGAGACCGTCACGCCGGTGAAGTCGTCCATCGTCAGCTTGCCGATGCGGGCCCGGCGGACGATGTCCTCGTAGGCCTGCCAGAACTCGAAGAAGTTGAGGGTCTCGGCCTTCTTGATGCCGGCGACCACGAGCTGGCGGTCGCCGTTGGGCTTCACCAGGTCGATGGCGAGGCCGAAGTTGATGTGCTCCGGCTTGACCAGCGTCGGCTTGCCGTCCTTCTCCGCGAAGGAGTAGTTCATCGACGGCATGGCCTTGATGGCCTGCACCATCGCGTAGCCGATGAGGTGGGTGAAGGAGATCTTCCCGCCCCGGGCGCGCTTCAGGTGGTTGTTGATGACGATGCGGTTGTCGAACAGCAGCTTCACCGGGACGGCGCGGACGGAGGTTGCCGTCGGCACTTCCAGCGAGGCGTTCATGTTCTTGACCACGGCAGCCGCCGGGCCGCGGAGCGTCACCATTTCGGGGCCCGAGGGGGCCTCGATGGGGGGCGCGGCCTTCTGGGGGGCTACGGAGGAGGGAGCGGCGGCAGGAGCCGCAGCCCCGGTAGCGGGCGCGGCGTGAGCCGCTCCGGTGGAGCCGACGCTCACGGCGGGAGGTGCGGCCGGTGCGGCGGCCGGGGCCTGGGAGGTGACAGTCACAGCAGGGGCACCAGAGGGGGTGGCAGGTACAGGGGCAGGTGCTGACACCGGCGTCGTGGTCGCGGCGCCGGGGGTGGCAGGCGTGGAGCTCGCCGTCCCCGTGGCGGCGGCGTCGGGCGCCTGTGGAGCCACGGCGGTGACGGGGGCGGCGGCCTGTGCGGAGGCGCCGTCCGTCGTCGTCGCGGCAGGGGGAGCGGACCGGTCCGTGGGCTTGTCCGCCTTCACCGGAGCGACAGCGCCCCCCGGCTTGTAGTCGGCGAAGAAGTCCCACCAGGCCCGGTCGACCGAGTTCGGGTCCTGGAGGTACTGCTGATAGATCTCGTCGACGAGCCACTCGTTGGCTCCGAAGCCGGGTGAGGGGTTCTTCCCGCCCTCTCCTGCTTCGGTCTTGGTGGTCGAGTTACTGGGGGACTGTGACGACACGGCGGCAACCGCCCTCTTCCGCTTCACAAGGTATGGACAGCGGGAATAAAGGCTACGCCTCCCGGACCGTTGGATGCAGACCGGACGGGACTTACGTCGCGCAGGTCACATCGAACGGCGGGTTTCACCACCTGGAATGGCGGGAAACAAACTCGGTTCGGGCAGGAGGCACCGCGGTTGCGGCCCCCTTGGCTTCGCACCCCTGACGGACCGCGGCGCGTGTGGCCGAGATCATGTCCTTCCCACTCGAACCCTACGTCAACCCGGCGCCTGCGAGCTGCCCGGAAGTGTGACGAGCATTCGGCAGCCGCGTGCTGATTCGGCCACTCCGATGTGCCCTCCGTGCAGGCCGACCGCCCATCGGGCGATGGCCAGGCCCAGGCCGGTGCCGCCGTCGCCGCCCCTCGCGCTGCCCCGGTTGAACCGCTCGAAGACCCGGTGGCGCTCCGCCTCCGGAATGCCGGGACCTTCGTCCCGCACCTCCAGCACCAGGCCCCCGGGCGCTTCGCCGGCCCGGGCGTGGACCGTGACCCGGCCGTGCGGGGGGCTGTGCTTGACGGCGTTGTCGATCAGGTTCGCCACCACCTGGTGCAGCCGCTCCGCGTCCGCGTACGCCGCAAGGTCGGGCGGGGACACGTCCAGGTGGAGGTGGACGTCGTTGCGGGTGTGGCCGCCCGAGCCGGAGGACAGCCCCGGCCGGCCCGCGGCCGCGAGGCCCGACTCCTTCAGGACCCCGGACAGGTACGGCCACACCTCGAAGCGGCGCGCCCGCAGCGGAACCACCCCGTTGTCGACGCGGGAGAGGTCCAGCAGGGTTTCCACGAGCCGGCCGAGCCGCTCGGTCTGCTTCAGCGCCGTGCGCATCGTCTCCGGATCGGCGGCGGAGACCCCGTCCACCACGTTCTCCAGCACCGCCCGCAGGGCCGCGATCGGCGTGCGCAGCTCGTGGGAGACGTTGGCGACGAGTTCCTTGCGGTGCCGGTCCACCGCTTCCAGGTCGTCCGCCATCAGATTGATGGTGGAGGCCAGGTCGCCCAGCTCGTCGCGGCGGCCCGCCTCGCGCACCCGGCGCGTGTAGTCCCCGCGGGATATCGCACGGGCCACGGTGGTCATGTCGTCCAGCGGCGCCGTCAGGCTGTGGGCCACGAACTGGGTGATCAGCATCGAGGCGATCACCGAGAACACCGTGATGAAACGCACTTCGGTGGCGGTGCGCATGGCCACCATCAGCAGACCCGTGGTGATGAAGACCGACACCACCACGAGCGTGCCCAGCTTGGTCTTGATCGAGAACGGGGAGAAGGGCCGCAGCCCTCCGGGAGGCCGCTGCCCCGGCGGCCGGTAGCCGCTCACGGCTGCGCCGGGGTCTCCAGGGCGTACCCGACGCCGTGGACCGTACGGATCCGCTCGGCGCCGATCTTCCGCCGCAGCGCCTTGATGTGGCTGTCGACCGTACGGGTCCCGGACGCGTCGGCCCAGTCCCACACCTCGGCGAGCAGCTGCTCCCGCGAGAGCACCGCCCGCGGGGTCCCGGCCAGGCACACCAGCAGGTCGAACTCGGTCGGAGTCAGGTGCACGTCCTCGGTGTGCACCCGCACCCGGCGCTGCGCGTGGTCGATCTCCAGATCGCCCAGGCGCAGGGTGGCCCCGCGCGGGGCGTGCGCGGCCAGGGTGGCCCGCTCCACCCGCCGCAGCAGTACGTGGACCCGCGCGGCCAGCTCGCGCATCGAGAAGGGCTTCGTCATGTAGTCGTCGGCGCCGACCCCGAGGCCGACGAGCATGTCCGTCTCGTCGTCCCGGGCGGTGAGCATGAGCACCGGAACGGGCCGCTGCGCCTGGACCCGGCGGCAGACCTCCAGGCCGTCGAAGCCCGGCAGCATGACGTCCAGGACCAGCAGCTCCGGCAGCCAGCTCTCGGCCGCGGCGACGGCCGCCGGGCCGTCGGCGGCGGTCTGCACATGGAAGCCCTCGGCGCGCAGCCGGGCCGCGATGGCCTCCGCGATGGTGTGGTCGTCCTCGACGACGAGCACCCGGCGCTGTGCGCCGGGGGTGGCCGCGGCGCCGTTGTGGGTGGTGGTGTGCGTCTGTTCCATGTCCCGCCCCTGAAGATCCCGCGTGGTAGGGGTGCAGCGTAGAGGAGCCGCTGGCCTCCGGCTATGACGGGTTCCGGACGCGGGAGCTCGCGGGGAGGGGGAAAGTGCGCTGCCGGGTGCGGCGCCGTTGCCGGGGGGCGCTGCCGCGGACCCCCGCGCCCCACCCGCCGGCGGGGGTGATTCGGCTGGTGGGGCGCGGGGTCCGCGGGGTCAGAGGGACAGGCCGTGGCCGTGCGCGAACACCGGGTTCGCGGTGTCGTTCGGGACGTCCGGGCGGGAGGCGGCGACGGCTTCCATGGAGCGCGGGAGCTCGAAGGGGAGCCGGCCCGCGGCCGTCGCCCGGCCGAAGGCCACGTCCAGGAGGGCGGCGTCCGAAGCCCCGTAGTCCGCGATCAGCGCAGCCGCCCGCTCCGCGATCTCGGGGATCACCGCGGCCCGCTCCAGGTTGATGCAGACCAGGGTCGGGACGGTGTCGAGCAGCGTCAGGACCTCGGTGAGCTCGGCCTCGGGGAAGGCCAGCGAACCCGAGTGGAAGAAGGACTCGAAGATGTTCGTGCGGGGCTCGTGCGGGGTGCGCAGCCGCAGCACCGCCAGATCCGCTTCGGCCGGGTCGGACACGAGTTCCCCGTACGCGGCGGCGACGGCCTCGTCCACGCCCTTGACGTACAGCTTCGGGCGGCCGGACAGCGGCAGCGTTCCCCCGGTGTTGGCGAGCACCGTCAGGGAGCGCCGCTGGGCGGCGGCGCCGGCCGCCGCGAAGTCGGCGCGGCCGACCGTCTCCGCCGCCGCGTCCGGGTCCACGTACGGGTTCTCGAACAGGCCGAGGACGAACTTCTCGCGCAGCAGCCGGCGTACGGACTCGTCGATCCGGCTCTCGGTGAGGCGGCCCGAGCGGACCATCTCCACGATGACCGCGGGGCACTGCTCGCCGCCGAACTGGTCCGAGCCCGCCTCCAGCGCGCGGGCCGCCCGCTCGGACACGCTCAGGTGTTCCAGGCCCCAGGCGCGGGCCGGGTGCGGCTCGCCGAAGATCGTCGACTCCGTGAGCAGGCCCCAGTCGGTGCACACGATGCCCTGGAAGCCGAGCTCCTCGCGGAGCAGGCCCGTGACCACGCCCTTGTTGAAGCCGAAGCCGACCTCTTCCCAGTCGGTGCCGATGGGCTGGCCGTAGTACGGCATCATCTGCGCGCAGCCGGCCGCTATGGCCGCCTTGAACGGCTCCAGGTGGTGCTCGCGCATCCCGCCCGGGTAGATCTGCTCCTTGCCGTGCGCGAAGTGCGGGTCCTCGCCGTCCTTCTGAGGGCCGCCGCCGGGGAAGTGCTTGACCATCGCGGAGACCGAGGCCGCGCCGAGCGCCTCGCCCTGCAGCCCGCGTACGTAAGCCCGGACGAGCTCGCCCGTCAGCTTGGCGTCCGAGCCGAAGGTGCCCGACTGGCGTGCCCAGCGCGGCTCCGAGGCCAGGTCGATCTGCGGGTGCAGGGCGACGCGGAAACCGACGGCGAGGTACTCGCGGCGCACGGTGTCGGCGAACTCGAAGACCAGCTCGGGGTCGCCGATCGCGGCGAGGCCCAGCGCCTCGGGCCAGGCGGAGAAGGCGCCGGCGTTGAAGGAGGCGCCGACGTTGTCGGTGAAGGAGTGCCGGGGGTCGGTGGACAGGGTCACCGGGATGCCGAGGCGGGTGCCGGCGGCCATCTCCTGCACGGCGTTCTGCCACACCGCCATCTCGCGGGCGCCGTAGCTGCCGAGGAGGTTGAAGTGGGTGAGGAAGCGGCCCTCGATCAGCTCGGGGGTGGTGAACGGGAGGATCGAGCCGTCGGTCTCGGTGACCGGGGTGCCGTCCGGATTCATCATCAGCATGGAGTGGAAGAGCTGGCCGGCCTTCTCCTCCAGGGTCATGCGGGAGAGCAGGTCCTCGACGCGCCGGTCGACGGGGAGGGCGGCGTCCTTGTAGGCGGGCAGGCCTTGGGCGGTGGTCATGGGCTGGCTCCTGAGAGGGGCGGTCGGGGGCCGGGTGCGGGACCGGCCGAGGGGGTGTTGGTGGGTGCGGGGCGGCCGTGCGCGCGGCCGGTCACCGGGCCGTTCGCGGGGTGCGGGCGCGGGTGCCCGCCGGGGTCCGTGCGCGGACGGCCGGGGCGGTGGTCACCTGACCGAGCGGATCAGCTGGACCAGGGCGGCGCCGACGGCCGCCGCGATGCCGCCGAACAGGAAGAGGGCGCCGTAGTTGCCCCCGCCGCCGATGGCGAGGACGAACGGCGCGAGCATCGGGACGAGGGATTGCGGGAGGGCATTGGCGATGTTCAGGACGCCCATGTCCTTCGCGGCGGTCTCCGGGTCGGGCAGGACGGCGGCGGCGAGTGCCACGTCGACCGCGAGGTAGAGGCCCTCGCCGAAGCCGAAGACGGCCACCGCGAAGAGGAACATCCCGAAGGTGCCCGCGGTGGCGATCAGCAGCAGGCCGACGCCGATGACGAAGGCGGACGCGAGCACGAAGGGCTTGCGGCAGCCGGTGGCGTCGGAGAGCCGGCCGCCGGCGAGGGAGCCGACCACCACGCCGCCGACGGTGACGAGGGTGGTGGTGGACATCTTCGAAGCGACGTCGCCCTCGGCGACCCCGAGGCGGTCCATCAGGAAATAGACCTGGTAGCTGGTCACGCAAGCGATGCCGACGAAGACCAGGAATCGGCTCGCGAAATTCCACGAGTATTCGGGGTTCTTGCGCGGATTCACCCAGAAGCTGTGCAGGAATTCCCGAAGGCTGTACGGGGCCACGGACTCGGCGCGGGCCGGCCGGTCGGGCATCACGGCGGCGAGGACGCACACCCCGAGAACACCGACGACGGCCGGGACGATGAAGGCCAGCGCCATGTGGTCCGCGAAGAGCCGCGCGAGGAAGCTGCCCGCCACCATCGAGACGGACAGCATCATGCCGACCATGCCGCAGACGCGGCCGCGCTGGTGGTCCGGGATCAGGTCCGGGATGCAGGCGGTGACCATGCACAGGGCGGCGTTGCAGCCGAGCTGCGCGATGGCCCAGCCGATGAGCAGCGTGGTGACGCTCGAGCCGAGGCCGACGACGGCCAGCCCGATGGCGGCGACCGCCATGCCGCCCACGAGCCAGGGGCGCCGGCGGCCGAACCGGCTGGTTGTGCGGTCGGAGAGGGCGCCGAAGAGCGGGTTGCCGACGAGGGCGAGGAGCGCTCCGACGGAGAGCACCTTGCCGAGGGCGGCGCCGCGCTCCGCCTCCGGGACGATCTGGGCCACGCGCAGGGCCAGGGTCACGACGATCGGGGTGAAGGCGGCGATGCAGACGCCGAGCTGGGCGGCGACCAGACCGAGTATCAGCTCGGCCGGGGCGTCGGGCGGGGAGCCGGCCGCGGCGCGGGCCGGGGTGCCGCCCGAGGTGCCGGCCGTAAGGGTGGCCGGAAGGGCGGATGGGGTGGCCGGATCAGGCCGGTCAGTGGCGTCGTATGCGCTTCTGGGGTCCTGCGTGAGCGGCATGGGTGCTCCAACGTCTCCGCGTCGGCCTCGTCGCCGGCCGGGCGGTTTCACGGTAGGCGCGAAAACCGCGCACCCACTAGGTTTTCAAGTAGTGAGCTGGATCACTCCGCCGGGTTGGCCGGAAACCGTCGGGTTTATGGTGGTCGGCATGGCACAGGACAAGGGCCGAACGACCCCGAAGGCGGGGGCCGGTCGGGGCGGTTACGCGGTGGGCGACGCCCGAAGGCAGAAGATCCTCGACACCGCCGTGGAGCACTTCGCGCAGTGGGGCTTCCACGCCTCCTCGCTCGCCCGGATCGCCAACGACTGCGGGATCACCCAGGGCGGCCTGCTGCACCACTTCCGCGGCAAGGAGGACCTGCTGCTGTCCGTCCTGGCGCAGAGCGAGCAGCACGACATCGAGCGGCTCTTCAGCGAGACCGGCGAGGAGGTTCCCTCGGTCGCCGCGCACTTCGCCGCGGTGATCGCCCTCGCCGAGGACAACGCCCGCCGGCCCGGGATCGTACGGATGTACAACACGCTGGTCGGCGAGTCCGGGAACCCGGGCCACCCCGCGCACGCCTACTTCCGGCAGCGCTACGACCGGGTCCTCGGCTACAGCGTCGACCTGCTCCGGGCGGGCGTCGCGCGCGGCGAGGTGCGGCCGGAGACCGACTGCGAGGCCGTCGGCCGCGAGAGCGTCGCGGTGATGGACGGGTTCCAGATCCAGTGGGTGCTCGACCCGCAGGGAGTGGACATGGCGGTCCTGCTGCGCGGGTACCTGGACCGGCGGCTGCGGGAGATCACGGTGGCGGGGACGGGGCTGTGACGGGCGGCTGGAGGCGCTAGGGGTGTTCGGCGCGGCATCGCCGTGGCGGTGTCGCCCTGCGCGACCGGTGCGGCTGCGACCGGTGCGACCGCGCTCGCTGCGGCTGCGTTCGCCGCGCTCCGGCGCCGGCGTTCGTCGGCGCGGCCCGTCGGGCCGCCCTCAGCGCGCCTCGAAGGGCGGCAGCGCGCTCAGGACCCCCTCCAGGGGCCGCGGCAGCGCGGTCTGGTCGGAGGCGACCTCGTAGCCGTCGTGCCGGAAGGAGTATGTGAACGCGTCGGGGACCGGCTGGTCGGGCTGCGAGATCCGAGGCAGGCGGGGGAAGTCCGCCTCCCGGAGCGCGGTGCGCAGCTTCGCCAGGGCGGCCGCCGAGAGCTTGTCGCGGTCGACCGTCTCGGCTCTGGCATTCAGCCGAAGGAACGATCCGTCACCTTTGATGATCAAGGTGACGTTCTTTCCGGCGATGCCGCCGCTGCGGGTGACCGCGACCAGGGTCGCGTCGGAGGCGGGCGGCGAGGGGGGAGCGGGCGCGGGAGCGGAGGTGCTGGGCGCGGGCTGCGGGGCCGGAGCGGTGGTACCGGTGCCCGGACTCTGACCGGCGCTCTGGCCGGGGGACGCGGTCCCCGGGCCCGTCGCCGTCCCGGACGGACCGCTCGTCGGCGTCCCGGCTGCGCTGCCGGTGCCCGCGCTCGACGACGGGGAGGCCCCGTCCTTCGACCCGTCGGACGAACACCCGCCCAGGGCCACCACCACGGCCAGCGCCGCGGCCGCCGTCACCACGCCCACTCGCCCGTCACGTGCCCGCACGCGCCACCCCCGCAGGTATCCGACTCGAACCCCGAGTATGGAGTCAGCACCACCCGCACGGATAGCACCCGGAGGCCCACATCCGCCGCTTCACCCCCTGGCGCTGGCTGCCGCCGCTCACCGCCGTCGTACTCGGCCTCTGGGGCCTCTCGCGGGGCGGCTCCATGTGGCGCGACGAGTCCGTCACGTGGCAGGTCGCGCACCGGCCGCTCGGGGGCCTGTGGGAACTGCTCGGCCAGGTGGACGCCGTGCACGGCCTCTACTACCTGCTGATGCACGCGGTCTTCGCGGTGACGGGCGACGGCGGGGACCCCGGCCCCGGCGGCCTGTGGGCGCTGCGCCTGCCCTCCGTGGCCGCCACCGCCCTCACCGCCGCCGGCGTGGCCGCGGTGGCCCACCGCCTGGCGGGCACGCCCCGGGACGGCGGGGGCGCGGGCCGGTCCCGCGGACCCGAGCGGCCCGACCGGGCCGCGCTGCTGGCCGGGGTCGGGTACGCCGTACTGCCGCCCGTGCAGATGTACGCCCAGGAGGGTCGCTCGTACGCACTCGTCGCCGCGGCCGTCGTCTGGGCCACGTACCTGATGCTGCGCGAGCGGTGGGCCGCCTACGCCGTGGTGCTGGTGCTGGGGTGCTGGCTGCACGAGTTCGCCGTACTCGCGCTGCCCGCGCACGCCTTCGCCGCCTGGCGCTCGCGCGGCTGGCGGCTCGCCGCCGGAGCCGTGGTGGCCGCGCTGCTGCCGCTCGCCCTGGTCAGCGCGCGGCAGGCGCAGCAGCAGCTGGGCTGGCTGGGCAGGCCCGGCTGGCAGGACTGGGCGGCGTACGCGGTGGTCGCGGCCGCGGCCCTGCTCCTGGCCCGGGGGGCCGCGCGGGAACTTCTGCGCGTAGCCCTGCCGCTGACACTTCTGCCGCCCGGCCTGCTGCTCGCGGTCTCGCTGGTGCACCCCTGGTACGTGGACCGGTACGTCCTCTACGCGCTCGCCGGCCTCGCCCTCCTCGCGGGGGCGCGGCTCGCCACGGCGCGGGGCTGGTGGGTGTGGCCGCTGGTCGCGGTCCTGCTCGTCCCCGCCGGGTTCTGGTCCGCGTGGCTGCGTACCCCCGAGAGCCGCAAGGACGACGCCCGGGCCGTGGCGGCGGCCGTCGGGGAACTCGCGCGCCCGGGCGACGCGGTGCTCTTCCTCCCGTCGCGGAGGCGCGAATGGCTGCTGTCCTCGCCGGAGGTCTACGGATCCTTGCGCGACCTCGCCCTGTCCCGCACCCCGGCGGCTTCGCGGAGCCTCCAGGGCGTCGAGCGGACCCCGCAGGAGATCCGGTCGGCCCTGCTGGACCCGGCCGTCGACCGGGTGGTCGCCCTGCTGGACCCGGTGGGACAGCCGATGGACGGCTACCCGGCCGAGGCGGTCAAACGCCAGACGCTGGTCTCCTCCTTCGACCTCTGCTCGGTGACGGACGTGCGCGGCGCCCGCGTGGCCCTCTTCGCCCGGCCGGGCGACTGCCCCTAGTGCTGTGGCCGGAAAGGTTTGCCGGGTCGCGGTGTCTGGTGCGGTGCATCGCAAGGCGGAGGACCACGACCCGTACTGGACGTACCGGCGTGGTCCGACAACGCAGGGGGCACCTCCCAGCGG
>NZ_JAPNLJ010000056.1 GCF_026627445.1 Streptomyces sp. H27-H1 | reverse complement strand
ACAGGCGACTTGGCAAGGTCACCCGCATCAACGGGAGCTTCGTTGCGTTCGTAGCGCCTCCGCCGGACACCGTCACACGGCCACACCAGCGCGTCTACAAGATCAATCCGACTTTGCAACAGCCCTGTCCGCTCCCGTCGCCGGCCTTGCGCCCCGTAACCCGTTCCCCGCTGGCCTGACCTAGCCGCTGAAAGCAGACCCGTGCCGAGCCTTGAACGTCAACCTGACGTCCGCCTCGACGGATTCGAACCCGCCGACGACTCCGTGGACGAGGCCTTCTACTACGCGATCGACTTCCACCTGCACGATCTGATCCGGTTGGCAGAGCATCACACGCCGGATGGCCGGCACAGCTATTGAGCCGAAACTGGTGGGTTTCCTACTGGAGTGTGTAGCGGACGTGTCGGGCGGCGAAGTACCCGCAGACGATGCGGGGCTGGCGTTGTCTGCGGTGCAGGAAGCGCCGGGTCTCGCGGGCGAGGTCGTCGGCGGAGGTAGCGCGGGCGGCGTGGACGTGGTGTTTCAAGTCGGCGTTCAGCAGCTCGTCGGGGTTGAGTTCGGGGCTGTAGCCGGGCATCAGGTGTAGTTCGACGCGCTCGGCGTTGTCGGCGAGCCAGGCCCGGACGGCTTTGCTGCGGTGGACCGGGTGCCGGTCGACGATCACGTGGACCTTCCGCCCGGCCTGGCGGGCGAGGCGGTCGAGGAACGCGCACATCACCTTCGCGTTGAACTTGCCGGGGAAGACGGTGAACCACAGCGCGCCACGAGAGGCGACCGCCGACATGATGTTGACGCGGAACCGGCGGCCATTGACCCGGACCAGCGGGGTCTGCCCGGCTGGCGCCCACGAGCGGCCGGGCGGGGCGGTGTCCGATCGCAGTCCGCACTGATCGGCCCAGACCAGCTCGGCCTTCTCCTGGCTCGCCTTGGACCGGATCGCCGGATACTCCTCCTCAAGCCACCGCTGGACCTGGTCGTCCCGCTGCCGGTAGGAGCGGCGGGCGGGCCGCTGCGGGGTGAAGCCGTACCGGCGCAGCCACTTGCCCACGCCCTGCTCGGTCATCACCACCCCGCACACCAACTTGATCAACGTCCTGACCGAGGCTCTGGTCCACAGCACGCCGCTCTGCCCGACGTCGGCCGGGGTGTAGTCGCGCATCGCCGCAAGGACCGCCCCGCGAGCGGACACGTCGATCAACTCGCCTTTGCCCGCGCGGGGTTCTCGGACTACCGCGAGCAGCGCGGGTCGGCCACCCGCGCGGCTGGCCCGCCACCACGTCCCCACCGACCGCGTGGAGACCCCGAACACCTCCGCCGCCTGCCCGTACGTCCGAACCCGCCCCGACTCCAGCGCCGCCACCACCCGCAACCGCAGATCCTCCTGCGCAGCCGGCGACAGCCGCCTCATGTCCCCACCCTCGATCACACACCATCAACGAACAGGCAACCCATCAGTTTCGGCTCAATATCACGTGATCTTCGACGAGTCCGCCACCTGGGGAATACCTGGATTTCCCCAGCTCCTCGCGCTCCACATCGACCGCGACCTGGAGGCCAGAACCTTCAACTTCGAATGCGCCAGCCGTCCACTCCCTGTCATGGCGCAGTCCTGGCTGATTTCCCGAGGCTGCCCCCGCGAGGAAATCCGCCTTCCCCGGGGCATGGGAACCGTACCCGCCGACAAGCGGACAGTCGCTCTGCAAGAGCGGCTGATGGGAGACGGTGAACGCTTCGAGCTCTTGGAGAGCGAGACCGACGACTTGGCGCCGTCACCGACCGTCCTTGTGGTCCTGCGGTCTCTTGACGAGAAGGATCCGCACCCGTACCGGATTCTTCACGAGGTGGCGGACATGACGACCTACACGCACACCCTGCGCGAGGGCGTCTTCCCGACCCTTGAGGCTGCGAATGCATGGATCGAAAACCCGGATAGACCCCTTCGCCCGGCTCCCCTCGCCTCCAGAACCGCAACCCGCGAGGCACCGGTCCAGCGCCCGCTGCCAGGCGTAACGCGTCGGCTCTGAGTTGTAGATGCGCCACTCCCAACGCCCCGCCCAGGGGCCGTATATCAGATCTTTCGCGCTTATCGAATTCCGGGATTATCCGGATGATTAGAGCAGGTCGTAAGTGGAGCTCATCCGCCGCCGGCCTACGTTTCCGAAAGGGGAAGAAGTGTCATCCGACGACGTCCTTGATGTCCTCACCCGCCATATAGAGGCAGAGTTCGAGTTGCCTCTCGGTCATCTCCTCCAGGATGCCGTCGCCATCGGCCGGGCGCATCCTGCCACCGAAGTGCTCCGCTGGTACGGGCTGACTGCCGAAGCCGAAGCTGTGGTGGAGCAGGCGGAAGACACCCTGCTCGCGGCCATCGGCCCTGCGCCCGGCAAACTCGCTCCGTCCCAGATGGTCATCGCGCACCAGGTCAACACCGCGGTCGCAGCACGAGACGGCCGAGCCATGGTTCTGCGTCGCCTCATCAACGACAAGGAACGGCAGGTCTGGCGCGGTGCCCGACCCCAGAGCAGGGTCACCGCGCAGGTATCCGCGGCGATGCCGCCCCGCCCTCCGGTGAACGCCGTTCGAGCCGCAGGGCGATGAACACATCTCTGCAGGCCAGCAGTCAGGACCAGCTGATCGAGTCCGCCTTCGGTCATCCGCTTCCCGAGCTCCACCGCGCGGCAGCCGTCGGCCAAGCAGCGCCCGCGCTGTTCAGGGCGATGGAACTCCGCGCCTTCCTGGCCGTCACCGAATCGCACGTCGACCGAGTACGCGACCGCATGCACCAGGCCACCCATCCCGGACGTGACCGGAACGAGCTCGATGCCGACGACTTCCGCATGGACGTCCAGTGGATGGAAGCAGTCCTCTCCTCCCGCACCGAGATCATCACCGCCCTCACGCGGCTGCTGAGCAGCATGCCCAGCCGTGAAGCCACTCTCCCCAGCCGCCTCCAGGCCGCACCGACGGCCAGCCCCAAGGCGAACACCGCCAAGAGCGCGGCCAGGTCCCGACACCCCTGAAGGAACCCCACCTGTCCGAGCCGACCTCACACGTCCTGCGCGACCACATTGAAGCCCTCTTCGGCCAGCCGCTCACCGAACTTCGGCAAGCCGCAGACCAAGCCCCCGACTCCACCCTCCTCGGCGCCATCCTCACCATCCACGGCGACCTCGTCTTCGCCGAACGAAGCATCGACTTCCAGATGGACCGCCTGCGCACGTACACGGGCGAAGACCGCGATATCGGCCCCTTCGAGGCAGGCCACATCCGCGACAGCGCCGAGCGGCTGCACCGCGCATCCACTGCACACGCGACTCACGCCAAAACTCTCGCCGCAGTCCTGCAGGGACTGCGCCGCACCGAGCCACCCGTGAACCCGCCCGTCGCGTCACCCGCTCGGGCCGCGTCCAGCACTCCCTCACGAACCCACTGACCCGAACCGCTCAGGAGATCCTTCCGTGGCTACCACCGGCCTTCCCCGCCCGATCGCGAAAGACCTGTCCCGCGTCGTCGAGACCCTCGACATGCTCAGCCCCCGCTGGAGCGTGTGGACCCTGATGACCCTCGGCGAACAGCCCCTGCGCTACAGCGACATCAAGACCCGGCTGCCGATGCTCTTCGACGCTCAGCTCTCCGCTCGACTGGTCCGGCTGACCGCCGACGGCCTGGTCGAAAGGCACGAGGAGACCGCCCGCCACGTCACCTACCAGCTTTCCGGGCGCGGACGCAGCCTGGGGACGGTCATCGCCACCCTGGCCACCTACGGCGACACCCACCTCGACAAGATCCAGAAGCCCAATCGGGCCACCGGGGAGCTGGAGCCCGAGCGGATACCTGCGGCCCAGAACGCCGAGGATGCCCTCAGCCTGATCACGCCCAAGTACGCCACCCCCCTGCTGTGGGCACTGCGGCACCAGGGCAGCGCCTCAGGCCGGAAGCTCGCCGACGTTGTCCTCGACCCCTCCTCGACGACGGTTCCGATCTACAAGCCGCTGCGCCAGCTCGTCGAGGACGGCCTCGTCGACCGGCTCGCCCACAGCAGCTACCAGCTCTCCAGCCAGGGAGAAGCCCTCACCGGCGCCTTCCAGGCACTGTCCAGCTGGGCATCCGGCCGCGCGAAGAGCACCTCGCACCCGCTGTGGCCCTCTGCTGCCGACCGTCCGGCGATGTGGGCCGCCAACAGCTCCCCTTCCCCGCGGCCCCAGTCGGTGGTGGCCGCGCCGGAGAGCGCCGTGCAGCGCCCGCCGATCGACCTGTTCTCCCACGGGAGCCCGGCCCGACCCGCAACCGCTGCGTCCATGGGAGGCCGCGCCCGATGACTCAGCCGCACCCCGAGGCCGACTCCCTCGTGCGGGCTGCCACTCTCCTGAGCTTCCGGTGGACCACCCGGATCATCACCGAGCTCGACGACAACGGCCCCGTACTCCGCCAGCGGGGCAATCTCGCGGCCACGTTCCCTGACATCCCCCCGTATCTCTTGAACGTTGCCCTAAACGGCCTGTGTCGCCGGGGCCTCGTCCGCAGGGAGACCCTCGCCACCGATGAACAGCAGCTCACGCTTACGGAGCCCGGCGTCGCCCTTGGCGATGTGTACGACCGGCTCGGCCGGTGGGCTCGACACCACGACTACCCGGGTGGCCAGACCGACTTCGTCGTCCGAGTCGAGGCGGTGCTCGGCGTGTTGCGCGATCCGAGTACGGCGCTGTTCCTGCTCAACCCCGAGGCGGCGTACGAGGCCAACCAACTCGCGCGAGCTGTCGACGCCGGCCTGGTCCACCGAGGCAGCTCGGCCCGCTGGGAGTTGACCGATGCCGGACGCGACCTGCGGGGGCCCCTGGCAGAACTGCGGAGCTGGGCCACCGCGAACGCCGAGCTCGTCCAGGCTGTCCGCTACCTGCGCCCGGCACCGCCGATGAGCACCGTGCGCGCAGTCGCACCCGGCGTGGCGAAGTCCGCCGCCCTGCCCGGGGTCGCCCCGCGACGCTCCCTCTAGCGCCTGACCCTGCGCGAGGGATCGCGATCAAGCGCCCACGCGAGAGCCGAGAGCGCCTTCTGGCGCGGCGCGCGAACCCGGGACCGCAAGGGCTGACGCTTCCCGGCCACCACCCGGGCCATCCCCGACTGAAAGTGTTCATGACCCGTCACAGAGCCGCCGGTGGCCGTCACGCCCGCCTGCCCGATCACGGCATCTTCCGCCGCATCTACCTGCCGCGGACCATGGACGCCGCAGCCTTCAACCTGGGCACCTACGGAATACCCCTGCTCGTACTGGCCACCACGTCCTCGGCCATGCTCACCGGCCTCGCCTTCGTTCTGGAATGGATCCCCCGGCTCGGCGCGTTCGTCGGCGCGGGAGCCGCAGTCGACCGGCACGGCGCGGCCCGAGTCTTCCGTACCGCGACCACCATCCGGACGCTGGTCGTCACCGCAGCGGTCCTGGCCCTGACCTTCATCGATGACCGACTCGTCACCACGATCTCCGTGATGGCCCTGGCCGCCGTCATCGGCGTCCTCACCGAATACTCCTACGTCGCCGCCGAGACCGCTGGCGGCGCCGCCAGCAGGGAATCAGGCCGAGTCGAACACCGCGTGCAGTCCGTACTGCTCAGCATCGACCAGTCCGCCACCCTGGCCGGACCCGCCGCCGGCGCCTTCCTCCTCCAGTACGCCGGCCAGCAGACCCTGCTCACCACGATCGGGGTGCTCTCCCTGCTCGCCGCCATCACCTCGCCCAGGGACCGCCGGACCCAGCCGAAGGCAGAATCCGCAACCGTCCGCCAAGGGCTGCGCATGGGCTGGTCGACGCTCAGAGCACTGCCGGCGCTCGGCTGGCTGATCGCAGGACTTACCGTCAGCAACTTCGCCACGGGCCTGCTCCAGGCCGCAGCCCCGGTGATCATCGTGCAGAACTTCGGCCTCACCACCGGGTCGGTCGGCCTCATCTGGTCCGCCGCCGCGACCGCCGCCCTCCTCGCGACATCCCTGTCACGGTTCGCCATCGACCGCTTCGGGCTCTGGCCCATCGGCACGGCAGGAGCGCTGATCGCCTCGCTCGGCGGCCTGGCCGTCTCCCAGGCCGGAAGCTACACGCCCTTCCTCATCCTCGTCGCCGTCCTGATGGCCGGCGAAGGCGCAATGACCGTGGTCCTGCGCACCCTGCGCTCCCGCCTCATCCCCAGAGACGTCTTCGGCGCCACGCTCAGCATCACCATCCTGATCATGCTGCTGCCTTTCCCGATCGCCGGCCTGCTCGTCGCCGTCACCCCGCCCGAGTCCCTTGGCCACGTGATGACTGCCTGCGCCGCACTCCAGGCCCTTGGCCTGGCGACCGCGTTCTGGCGCCTGCGCAGCGATCCCGCCCTACGCGAGAGCAACCGGCTGGCCCTCGAACCGACTGCAGCCTGAGCACCGACCACCGGAGAAGCCATGCCGTCCCCGAACATCTCGTCGTTCAGCACCGACCAAGCCTTGGCCGCCGGAAGCCTTCTGCGGAGCCTCACCCTGCGACTCCACAGCCTTCCGCAGCCCGAAGCCGAGGCGCTGACCCAGTCACTCCTTGCTCCCAGCGGTCTCGTGAACGACATCGCCCGGCTGCTCGACGCCGCGAACACGTACGCCGATGCCACGACGCCTTCCAGCCGCGCTCCACTGCTCGGACTCTGTCATCACCGGGCCGACGTCGCGCAGCCCTCCGAAGCCCGCCTGCCGCAAGGCGGGCGGCTACCGGGCCAGCCTTCTTCGCCGGGCCCCCGAAACCCGCGCGGGCTCTCCAACCCGATGGCCTCCGTCGCGCCGGAGTAGCCGCGCCAAGGCCCTCCGGCCACGCCAACAGAGCCCTCGGGCAGACCTCTCCTCTCCGCAGCCCTCCTCCACCCATCGCCTCAAGAACGGGATTCTTCCGACCCTTGTCCTCCACCCTCCCCACCTCCCCCCGCCCCGTCGTCCTGGTGGTCGCCCCGAACGACCGCCTGTACCGCGGGTACTGCCTGGAATCGGTCGCCGCTGTCTACGACACCGTCGTCATCACCCCGAACCCCGTCACCTGGGAACAGGGACTCGTCATCGACCACGAGACCACCGACCCGTACGACCACGACGCCCTGCTCGCCGCCGGCGAGCGCCTGGCCGCCCGGCACCCCATCGCCGCCGTCATGACCTGGAACGAAACGCTCCTCGTGCCCACCGCGGAGCTGGCCCAGCACCTGGGCGTTCTCACCGACGACCCGAAGGTCCTCCACGCTTGCCGAGACAAGGCCACCAGCCGAAAGCTCTTTGCCCAGCACGGCGTTCCCTCCGCGCAGTCCATCAAGGTCGCCTCCCTCCTAGAGAGCGCACTCGCGGCTGAATCCATCGGCTACCCCGTCGTCCTCAAGCCCGCAGGTCAGGCAGGCAGCGTCGGGGTGATCCGCGTGGACCTGGCCGACCAGCTCCCGGCAGCCTTCGAGTTCACTACGGCCGGCGCGAACCTCCACGGCGGCGAGTCCAACTCCATCCTCGTCGAGGAGTACCTCGACGGACCCGAGATCTCCGTCGAATGCGTCACCCACCAGGGCCGCACCACCGCCGTGGCCGTCACACGCAAGGAAATCGGCTTCGAGCCCTACTTCGAAGAAACCGGCCACAGCGTCGACGCGGTCGACCCGCTGCTCGCCGAGGTCGGCCCGATCGCCAGGGCCGCTGTGGCCGCCCTGGGGGTGACCACCGGCATCTCGCACGTCGAACTCCGGCTCACGGACACCGGCCCGCGCATCATCGAAGTCAACCAGCGCATCGGCGGCGACCTGATCGGCCGCCTGGTCCAGCTCGCCACCGGCATCGACCTGCCCCGAGCCGCAGCCGACCTTGCTCTGGGCATCGCACCCGACCTCACCCCCAACCTCCAGCAGGCCGCAGCCGTACGCCTGCTCTACCCCGAGGTATCCGGCACCGTCATCGCACGGGGGATAGATGCCCAGGTGGCTGACGCCGACTGGCTGGCCCAGGTCAGCTGGATCAGCGCGGTCGGCGATCAGGTCGTTCTCCCGCCCGAGGGCGACGTCGATGTCGCCCGAGTCGGCCTCGTCGTCGTCACGGCCGCTGACGCCGCCCAAGCTGCTGCCCGCATCGAGGAAGCCCAGGACCACATCACGGTGATCGTCCACCCCGCATCGAAACACCTGGGTATCGCTGCCGAGGCCCAGGCGGCCAGCTGATGGGCGCGGCGTTCACCGGGTCCGATGCCGACGACCTCGACGGTGACGTCTACGTCACCCCCCGCTACCTCGCCGGATCCACGGCCATCGGCGACCCCGGCCTGCAGCCCCTACGCGACCTGGGCTGGCCCCTGGATCACGACGACGTCGGCAACTGCTACGTCACCGCGCCCGATCGGCGCGTACGCCTCGGCTACCTCCCCGAGGGCGAGGACGACGGCCTGTGGCGGATCTCCGTCTACCGTGACCCGCACGCCGCACCCGTCTGGGGCGTCTGCTTCAACGACAAGGCCCCGACCGAGTTCGTCGCCGCGTTCACCGACGCCCTCGCACAGGCCTACACAGAGGGGCCCGGCTCCTACCTCTCCCGAGGGACCGGGAGCGCCTTCGACGCTCTCGCGCCGCTGATCGACAGTGGCTGGAAACTCAGCCGGGCCGCAGACCAGACCCTCGATTGGACGGCGCCCGACAAGCTGGCCGGCCTCGCCCTCGCCACTGGCGACCTCGACCCCGAGATGGAGATCACCCACCTGGAGGCCCGCTGGTTCATGTGGGGCGGCCCGCACTCATGGAGTCGCTGGTACGCAACCGCTTCCTCCGAGACCCCTGTCCATCTCGTCGCGGCGATCACCACCGCGATTGTGGATCCCGCGCCGGTCCTGCGCTGGGAGCAGGGGCTCTCGAAGACCCTGCGCGATCACGCCGAGGTCACCCCGGTGCGCCCGCCACCGCCCAAGGCGCCGACGCCTCTCGACGTCGCCCGCGTCCGCCCCCGGGTCCTGCCCAGCGCCCGTACACACAGCGTTCCGCGCTGGTCGACCAGCACCACTCCCAGCGCCCGGCTTTCCGGGCCCTCCCGGCGGCCGGGCCGCTGAACTGACCTTCTGGAGTTGCGGAATTGTCCCTACATCCACGCTGGTTCTTCGACCAGGAACTCGCCCTCAGTCTCCCCGGCGGCACGGTCATCGGGGAGAGCTACTACGCGACACCGGGCCCCCGGAGCCCCCTGCGCCTGCGAGTCGACTTCCATCCGACCATCCGCGAACGCGAGTACCGGGGACTGCGCGTCCGGATCCTCCACGAAGACAAGGGCACGATCGACGACGTGGTCCTGTCCTTCGCCGACCACCAGACATTCCAGCACCGCGACCAAGCCGCCGGCAGCTACCCAGGCCTGACGGGCCACGGCGTCTTCACCGACTACAACACCGCCAAGGGTGGCCCCGGCTGGGCAGGCGGCGACTGGACTCCGCTGAGAGAGGCCATCACGCGGTACTCGGCCCTCTGGTTTCCCCCGAAGCGATCCCGGAGCACGGTCAGGTCAGCCGTCGCCCCGGCTCTCCAGGCCACGCCAGCGAAGACCGCAACCAGCCCCAAGCGATGAACCACACGCCAGGAGAGCGGTCACTCACCCTCCGCTGGCCTCTCCCCGTAGCGGGGCAGGCCAGCAGTCGACCGAACGGTTCACGTACAACCCACCACCCCAATCAACAGGAGCACTACCACTTGCCCAGCCGTCACGCAGCCCAGGTCTTCGTCCTCACTCTTACGGCGATGACCGCGACCATTCCCTTCGCCCACGCCAGCGCAAGCCCCGAACCGTCCGCCCCGCCGCCGGTCACGGCAGAACGCTCCGTGACGACGGGAGGGATCGAGATCCAGAAGAAGGACCCGGCCGGCGACATCCTCGTCGGCGCGTCCTTCGCGCTCCTCGACGCCTCCGGCAACCCGGCGGCCGAAGGGAAGACCGGCGCCGATGGCCTGCTCCGCCTCGACGGCCTGATGCCCGGCGCCTACCGGCTCAAGGAAACCGCCAGCGGCAGCCCGATCCACGACACCGTCGCCGACCAGGACGTCATCATCACCGACGCCGTCACACCCATGGTGATCATCGACCCGTTCAAGGCGGCAGATCTGACCGTCAAGAAGGCGGACAAGGAGACCGGCAAGCCCCTGCCCGGCGCGGTGATCAACGTGACACCGGTAAGCGGAAAGGGCGAGACGCTCACCCTGACCACGGGAGCCGACGGCACCGCCAAGGCCAAGCTGCCGGTCTCCGCGCGAGCGGGCACCGCGTACACCGCCACCGAGACGAAGGCCCCGGCCGGCTACCAGCTGTCCGCCAAGCCGGTGACCGTCACCGCGAAGCCGGGCGCACCGGTCACCGCGGAGTTCACCAACTCGAAGATCCCGCCGACCAAGCCCCCGACCAGCGCACCGCCGACGTCCCCGACCACGCCCAAGCCGAGCACCTCGTCCACACCGCCGGCGACAACCTCCCCTTCCCCGTCGGGCACCCCCACGGTCGCCGAGACGGCGTCGAGTACCACCAGCCCCGCACCGACGGGCTCGCTCGCCAACACCGGTGGCGGCTCCGCCCGCTGGATCGGCCTCCTGGCCGGTGCACTGATCATCGCCGGAGGCGGAGCCGTCTGGGCTCTGCGCCGCCGGACACAGCGCACCACCCCCTAACGCCCCTCGCTGACACCCTCACACGCAAGACGAGAGGCCAGCTGGCTCTGGCCTCTCGTCCACGAGGAAACACATGACCGATCTCGTCGAGCCCGACGTCCTGTACGGGCACACTCCTGGCAGCGCGCATCCGCTGTGGGTCGCGGTCCTGAAGGACATCCCCAATGCCATCGCGGTGCTGGAGCGCCATTCCTTCCGCCGAACCACGATCAATGACCTGGAACTCTTCACCCTCCCCAGAGAGACCAGCACGCAGCTGAGCACCGTGCTGCACGTCGCTTCCTACGCGGAGCTGGTCCACGCCGATTACGTCACCATGCACACTGCCGACCACCCGGCCCTCCCCGCTGAGCGACTCGACGGCGTCATGGCCCTGGGGCTCGGGCAGTCGCCGGCCGCAGCGCCCGTCCAGGGATCCCGTCCGAGCGGCTTGCCAGCCACGCCGCCCACTACACGTGGAGTGCCGGACACGTTCCGCCGGCCTCCTACGCGTGGTGGCGGCAGCTGACAGTGGTGCGTTAGCGGGAGTCGCGCCAGGTGAGGGCCGCCTGGAGCATGTCGAGGACCCATGTGGCCTGCTCGCCTTCGGCGATTTCCTCCCACACGGCGGCGGTGGCCTGCGCGAAGGCGGTGACCGCGGTGGGCGGTGCGGCGGTCCAGGAAGGGATGCGTGCCGCCCATCCCTCCGCCTCCTGAGGGGTGTGGCCGCTCTTGATCAGCCAGACCACCCACAACGCGGGGTCGATCCAGGCGGCCCCGCGGGAGGCCCACGCCCAGTCGACGAGGACAGCGCCGTCGTCGCCGACGAGGACGTTGCTGGGGAACCAGTCGGTGTGGAGTAGGGCCGTGCCGTGGAACAGCTCGGGTGTCTCGCTGTACGCGGTCATCCTGTCCGGCATCGACCGCAAGTCGATGCCGGACGCGGTGATGGAGGAGAGCCGGGTCATCGCGTCGGCCACGAGAGGAAGGTCGGGCGACCCGGGTGCGTAGTCCGCGTGGTGGCCGTTGACGTTGGTGAAGGCCAGCAGATCCCAGCCGGCCTCTTGGACGTGCCACAGGAGATTGGGGGCAAGGCGATGGACGCTCGGGGCGATATCGGCTTCACGCTGCTGGGTCCAGACGCGGCGGTGGTCGCGGGGCAGCCCTTTGACGAAGACCGTGGTGTCGGCTGTGCGGACCCGAGCGGCGACAGCACTGTTCAGTCCGGCCCCGACGCTCTCGTACGCGAGGACGGGCCCGGTCTGCGCCTCGATCAGTTCCAAGACCTCAGCGGGCAGGTCGGTAAGTCGGACCGTCGCCATCAGTCAGGGCCGCGACTTACGGTGCCGCCCAGTCCCCGGGGCCAAGGGGTTGCGTCCGGTGACGGGGCCCGTCGTCTCGGCCTGTTCGGTGGCCTGGGCGTGAAGGCTCCGGCCGAGCGCGCGGCAGGCGTCGGCATAGTTGTCCACCGTCATCAGCACCTGCCAGGCGAAGCCGTCCCATTCAAGGATGAGGCGTGGGGCGTCGGGGTCCACGTGGGCCGCGCGTGCCGGGCCGGTGCTGAGCGTGATGGCCTTGAGCTCGCCGGGCTTGCGCAGTCGCCCTTGGCGGCGTGCGGCCCAGCGGTCGAGGGGTTCCTCGGTCATGGTCGTACCTCCGTGAAGGGCAGCACCATACCGAAGCCGGACAGCAAGCCGACGCCATCTCCAGGCTTCCGCCTGCAACCAGTCGGACGCGGGGCTCGGCTCCCTTGATGACAACCGAAGAACGCCGAGCGAGGGCGGTACCCCATCAGGGGTACCGCCCTCGCTTTGTGTTGTCCGGGACATCGCTCACGGCAGACGGGCAAGACCCGGACAGCTCTGGAGAGACTGGCCGACCCATGTCAAGGTTGACCCCTTCCCCGAAACCGCAGGTCAGAGAGGTGATCGCGTATGACCGTTGAGGTTGGCCGTCCCGGGTTCTCCACGAGCGTCGAGGCTTTGAGGATCCGTACGTGGGTGCTCGGACGGGGTCAGCCCTCTCAGGTGATCGACCAGTTCACGGCCGAGGAATTCCACTTCGTCGTGGACGACAGGGCCGACATGCACATCGCCAGCAAGGACGGTCGCCTGTACCTCGGGTGGTTCCCCGAGGGCCGGCCGGGCCGACTCGATGAGGGATGGCGGCTGGCCGTCACGGGAACGGCAACCGTGCCCGGCTACAGCATCGGCTTCGCCGTCGAGACACCAGCCCACGTCATCGCCTCGGCGGTCCACGCCGTCATCTCTACCTCGCGCCCGGCCTGACACCCAGACCGCGGAGGACGATCCCGCACCCAGCTCGTTCAGCACAGCCCCGGAGGCACCTTGCACCCCATAGCCGACGATCCCACGGTCGCCGAGATCATCGAACACCTCTCGCGCTACGCCCCGGACACCCCGGTTCGCCTGGCCATCAACCCCGCGTTCCCCTACGCCCACAAGCTGGGAGACATCGTCCTGGACGTCGGACACGACGGCTGCCCCGTCGTCTTCCTCGGAGAATCGGGGCAGGCAGGCTTCCTGCCCGCCATGGCCGCTCAAGAGCTGGGCTGGCATCCGCGCACCACCGTGCCGGCGCGGGTGCGCAGAGGCGTTGGAGGCGCCATCCGATGACCGTTCCCTCGATGCCCTGGAGGCGCCCCTGAATCCCGAACCGCCCTCGACTCCTCCGGGTTCCGATCTGCTCTGGGTCAGCCCGCGGTATCTGGCCGGCGACGACGGAGCGTTGGCTGAACGGGTAGGCGACGAGCTCGTCGCTGCTGGATGGGCGTACTGGATGACAGCCCGCCGCACGTTCTTCTACGCGAGCCCCGACCAACTCCGCTGTGCGGAATGGGTGATGGCCGACCCCCTCACCACGGAACTGGGTGACCTGCCCGTTGCCTGGGAGATTTCCGCACGTGAGGACACTGCACGTGCCACGGTGAACTGGACCGCGTACTTCACCCGAGGTGTGCCCTACGAAGCCGTTGCCGCCTTCGCCCTCGCCCTTGCTGGCCGCTCGGAACCGGCCTGGGGGTTCGACGGACCCGAGGCCGTCCCCGAAGGGCTGGTGGCCGGCGGCTGGCACGGCGACGTGGACGACCCGGACTTCACCCTGTGGTCCGAGTCCTTCACCGCATGCATGACCCGGGCGCCGCTCCCGAAAGGCATCTTGGACCAAGACCCCCGGCCGGACATGCCCGGTTGGCAGGCCTGGGCCCAGCCGGAAGTCGGCGGGCCGTACCTGTGGGTCGCCGCGTTCAGTACGTCCACACCGCACGACTTGGTGGCCGCATTCGCCGCCAGCCTCGTCTGCGGTGCGCCCGTCCCGCGTCGTGTCCTGCCGGCGTCCTCCCGGGCACGCCTCACGATCCGGCCGGCCCTCTGACGCACGTGCCACCGGCAGCTGGTCCATGACGGACACGGTCCGTCGAACGAGCATTGGCCCCCAGCGAGATCTCTTCGCCGGGGGCCCGTGCTCGTTCGCATGTCCGGAGTGGGTCAGCCGACGGGCTTCAGGGCCTTCGCCAGCGCCTTGTCCACGTGGGCGTCAACCAGGGCGGGGCTGCCGGAGAGCACGATCAGCACGTTGCCGGAGCGGACGGCGATCTGCTTCATCACGCTGGGGCGTCCGCCGGCCGTGAGCGTAAGGATGTGCCCCCACTGCTCGTCGCCGCGCTGGGGTGCGGTCACCTTCTGGACGGTGACGTCGATCGGGGTGCTTCCGGAGACCATCTGGTACTTCGGGCACGAGCCCATGGCGGTGAAGATCTCCTGGGACCTGCTGGAGATCTTGTCTTCGGTATCGCTGTAGACCTCCTCGCTCAGGTCGGAATCCTTCGACGCGTACGCGAAGGAGACCTTGGCCTGGTTCGGAAAGTCCAGCGAGCCGTCCGACGGTCCGGAGCCCAGCGCCTCCAGGGCCGGGCATCCGACCACGGCCATGTCGTCGTTCTTCGACGTCGACTCGGGCTTGACCCGGTAGTCGGATCCCAGGTCGATGAGGTCCAGCAACCGCGGGCCGAGCTCAGCACTGGTCAAGGCCTTCGAAGGCGCAGCGGACTTCCCGCCGCTCTTCGCGGGCGCCTGCGAAGAGGAAGCCGGCGCGGAGGGCGCCGCGGTCTCGGCGCAGCCGGTCAGCAGGAGAGCACCAAGGGCGGTGAGGCTCAGTAGATTCGTGGTGTTGTTTCGCATATGTGATTCCCCCCCAGAATTCGTGTGCGGCCGTACGCTACCCCGATCACCTTGGGCGGGGTAGATCCACCTCGCCTGGTGTGCGATCAGAGAATCACTCCCGCGAAGGTTCCGTCGTAGCCGAACGCGGTCTCGCCGCTCTCCCGGCTGGTGTAGAGACCTTCTACCGGCCCGGCCGTCCGCTCGTACCAGGCCGCGTCCAGACCGGGAACGGGGGTGTCGTGTCCGGAGCGGCAGCGGACCCACACCTTGTCCCCGGAGCTCAGCACGAGCCAGTCCCGGTAGACGCCGCACTCCGAGCAGGACACGACGACGCCGTCCACGGTCAGCGGCGCCCAGTACCGCATCATCGACCCTGCCAGATCCCCGGCCGGCGGGACGTGGAGCTCCGCCGGTATCTCAAGGTCGACGCCTCCGGTCTCTCCGGCGCCGGGCGCAGCGCCCACCGGAGCAGGGCTGGCGGGTTCGGCGGCCGAGGCGATCAGCTGCGCCGCGGCGGCACGGAACTCGGCCGCCTGGTCGTGGTGGTTGTTCCGGCGGAACATGGGCGCCTCCCGGGCCTGGTACGTCGTGGCAGGGGAGAATCCTCTCCCGCCATCGCCTCGCACTTCTACTAGGGAAAAGTCATCGGCCCGGGGCCGGACGACTCTGCTCGGCTCCGCCCTGACCTGGGACGGAGGCCCGCCGCGAGCGGACAGCGCTCGCCGTGGCACTCCTCGGGGGAGAGCCTGCAGCAGGGGCGGCGGGTAGGTCTGCCAGCCGCCGAAGGCGCCACACCAGCACGTCGGACATCGACTCCGCGGTGTCCAGCTCACGCCGTGAAGCGGCCTCGGTCAGCAGCGGGACCACCTCGTGTCCGGCTGCCTCTGCCTCCGCGAGCGTCGCGGCGAGCGCCGGCCAGCCGGCCTCGTCGAGGAGCCGCTGCGCGAGATCAGGAACGGCCTCCCGGACGGCGGACCCGTACCGGCGCTGGAGCGGCAGTGCGAGACGGCGACCCCGCTCCTGCAAAACGCCCAAGGGCGCCACGGCGGCGTTGCGGTAGGCGGCACGCAGGTGTTCGGCTGCCTGCCGGGCCGCCGCAGCCTGCTGAGCATGACCGTTCCTCGCATGCCAGGCCGCGGCCGTGATGACGAGGAAGAACAGCATGTCGATGACCATGGCCGTCCCGGCCCCGTCCTCCCCGCGCCCCAGGGCAGGACCGCCCCGGACGAGGTCGCGCGCCGCCTGACGCAGGACACGGTCCTGTTGCCGTTCGGCACGGATGTGCGAGCGCGACGCCCGCTCGAACGCGGATGCCGCATCGCCGAGTTCACGCCGGGTGTGAGCAGCGCTCGTCTTCGCCAGAGCGTCGAGGAGTTCACCGGCATCGGCGATCTGCGCGGCTGCCGCGCCGTCATCGCCCTGGTCGATGACGAGCAGGGCCGTCCAAACCGCACCACTCGCCGTGCGTCGGGCCTGGGAGGGGGCCGGCCGTTCAGCGCCGCCGTGTCCGGCTCCACGGGGATGCTCGGCCGCGGTGTCGTCCGCAGCCCCGTCGCTTCCGTACCGCTCGCGGATCCTGGGAAGGGAGAGGTCGGGGGCCAGCTTGGCGCCAGCGTAGAAGATCGGTTCACCGTCCTTGTTCCGGTCGTCCGGCAGGGCGACCTTGTAGCCGAGGAGATCACCGCTCGGGGCGACACGGCGTACGACGAGAAGACCGGAGGCGTCGAGCCGGTCGAAGAACTCGGCGTCGCTCGCGGCCCCGGCCACCGCGCGGCGGACCGTCTCGCGGAGCTCCTCACGGGGCGTGCGGGTGCGCCCGGTGCGTTCTGCCTTGTGGCGCTCGGCGCTGGTCGGTCGCTGCGCAGCGGTCTTGTCGCCGGGGTTGAGGCGGCGCAGACCGTAGTCAGCTTCGATGAGGCGCGCCTCAGCCTGAGAGCGGGCAGCGTCGTTGTGGAGACGGGGCTTGCGGCCGTCCTCGCGGACGGTCGTGGCGATGATGTGGATGTGGTCGTCGGCATGACGTACGGCCGCCCAGCGGCAGGCCGCGGGATCGTCACCTGCGGCGATCCCCGTTGCGGCAACCATGCGTCGGGCGATGTCCGCCCATTGCTCGTCGCTCAGGACGGGGTCCTCCGGGGCCGCGCGCACGGACAGGTGCCACACGTGCTGGTCCGGTCGCCGGCCGGAGGGAAGCGCGTCTACGGGCTGGTCGAGCAGCTGTTGGAGCTCCTTCAGGGTGGCCTCGGTGTCACGGCCGGGATCGGGGGCGAGGCTGTCCCAGGCCGCGACCAGGTGGGGGTCGGTGTGCTCTTCGTGAGTACCGGGTCCGTAGAGGTAGTGGAGCAGGCCGATCGTCCGGCTTCCGCGCTTGTGGACTCTGGGGATCATGGCAGCGCCTCAGCGCTCGATCAGCTGTTGCGTGACGGCTTCGAGGCGGCGTGCCGCGAGACGGACCGCGTCGAGGGCAGCACTGGTTTCGGGGGTGTCGCCGCCGGAGTTGAGGATGCGGGCGATCTGGTTGATGTTGTTGCCGATGTAGCCCAGGTGCCGGCGGGCGGCGAACAACTCTGAGACGACTTCACGTTCGGAGGCGATCTCCGCTGCCGTCTTGTGGATGTCGCGTGCTGCGGCAAGGGCGGCGTGAGCGATGAAGCCGGCGACGGTAAGTCCGGCAGCGTGGGCGCCGGCGGTGATCGCTGCGAGTTCTTGGTCGTTGAGTCGGGCGTTGCGTACGTGCGGGCGCTGCCCGCGCTGGTACGGGCGGCGACGCGCTCGGGGACGGACGGGCTCGACGTGCTGACAGGCGCTGTCGTGACAGGTGTGCGGCTGCTCCTCCGACTGCGATCCGCCCTCGGTCGCAGTCCCCCCTTCTGGCGCCCCCCGGTGCCAGAAGGGGCTCCCGGTCCCCTGGGGGCCGGCTCCATTGGATACTCCGCCGACGGTGGAGTATCCAATGGGATAACTTGCTCGCCCTGAGGTCGAGTTGGAGCCTGGCCGTATTCGGTCGCCGGACGACTTCGGGAGCGGATCGGTCATCGGCGAGTGCTCCTCGCGATGCGGTCGCAGTACTGCGCCAGGGCGGCGAGTTCGAGCAGGTCCTCGGCTCCGGACAGGACCTGTACCGGTCCCATGTGCTCCCCTTGCACAAGCCATTGGCCGCTCGGCGTGGGCATGGCGGCCTGCAGATGGCCTTGGTGGACGAGGACTTCGGCCCAAGCCGAGGCAACAGCGGCGCTGTTTCGCTCTGTCGGCGCGTGGCTGCCGTGAAGGACGGACAAGGTGGCTCCTTAACGAGGATGGGCGGGACGGATCCGGAGCTGCTTCGGGATCCGCCCCACCCGGGTGCTTGGGCGTGATGAGGTGCGCGGTGGCGTCCCCGATGCTCAGCGGGTGCGCCGCTTCGGCCGGGGAAGGTGAGCGAGCTCGGGATCCTGGTACAGGACCTCTTGCAGCTCCCTGAATCGTTCGTTGCTGATCGTGAGGCGCTGCTCGCGCAGGTACGGTCCGATCACCCGCCGGGTCATTCGGCCACCGGCTAGGGCCGCATCGCGTGCGATCGGGACGAGTACCTCCAGGGGGACCGGGTCGGCGAAGGGGGCGTTGGTCTGGTCCGCCGGCCCATCACTTGCCTGTCTGCTGAGCGGGTCGAGGCCTGCCTCTGGTCCGGCCGTCGGAGGCCCCGGCACAGGATCTTCCCCGTGCTCGCGGTCTCCCGCAGTGCTTGGTCCGGCCCCATCGCGAGGGTGGGCGAGAGCTTGGTCCGCGGTGCCACCTGCATCTTTGCCCCACTGGCCGTGTTCGGGTTCGGGCTCGTTGTCCGCGCGGTTGGTTGCCGGACGGGGCCGGTGGACCGCCATGGAGGCACTGCCGTGTGCGCCACCGGACGCGGTCTGGTCCACGAGGGAAGGCGTGGTCCGGTCTCCACCTTCACCATGAGCGTCGGCCCCGGAGAGTTGGTCCACTCGCTCTTGGTCCACAGGGTCGTCCACCTTGGTCGGGCGGTCTGGTCCGGCGGCCTCTCGATGCGAGGCGACGGTCCGGGCAACAGGTTCGCCGGACCGGGCCCTCGGGTACGCCAGGCCCTCCACCCGTCTGGTCCGCGCCTGGTCCGCGGGGTGGTGTCGGGTGATGAGGATGTAGAGGTGGACCGCGCCGGCGAGCGCGAGCGGGGCGAGCGTGGACAAGACCGCCACCACCGTGTCGCCCAACTGTAGTCCGTTGGGGCTTGGAGCCTGCTGGTTGAGCCGCACCGCGTGCAGGGCATTCGCCCAGATGCTAGAGGCTGTGGCCGTGCCGAAGAGCATCCATACGTACAGCCGAGCCCGCAGGGGTGCTTCGGCGAGCACGAGCAGAGCCCTCACGCCGTAGGCGATGAAGCCGTCGACGACCAGCGGGAACAGGTAGGTCAGGAAGCCACGCACGTGGATGGCAACGGCCATCTGCTGGAGAGCGTCGTACGAAAGCGCGCAGCCGGCCGTGCCGAGAGTCATGATCGCCAGACGGTCCCATGGCCCTATCGGGGCGACATCGCGCGCGGGATCCTCCTTCACGCGGCCTCCTCGAAGGCCGTTCGAGGCTCCGAAGGGGAGGAGTCGGGGCCGGACGTGCTCGGGGTCTCCCCGGGGTTGCCGGCCTTCTGAGCGGGGGACATTTGCCGGAGCCACTGGTGGTCGCGGGCCGTCACCTCCGCTACCTGAAGCGCCATCATCTTGCGGGTGTAGTCGAGGTCGCTCCCCAGCAGCGCCGCCAGACGGTCAACACTCCAGCCGCGGACAAGGGCCTGGCGCACCACGGCGTTGCGCTCGTGGACGGACAGGGCGACGTCCCGTCCGCGGAAGATGGCCTCCACGCGGCTGTAATCCAGGCGCGCGGCGACCGTGTTGTGGAACTTGCGCCGCTCGGCGGCCGTGAGGCCGGCGCGGAAGCCCACGCGGGCGCCGCTGTCCATGGCTGCGTCGAAGCACTGCTGCCGGACGGGGCAGCCACCACAGATCGCCCTTGCTGCGGCAGTGCTCTTGCTGTTCGTGACCGTCGGGAAGAAGATCTCGTCTGCTTCGGCGATGTCCATGCCGTAGCAGGCACCGCGCTCGGTCCAGCTGCGGTCGGCGATCCCGAGCATGCCGATGGCGGGGTTCTCGTGGGTGGTGATGTATCGCAAGGCGTTGTCCTTTGGTGCTTCACGGCCGGCGCGCGGTCACCACGGTGCTGCTGCAGTGCAGCAGGGTGGCGGGTCCAGGCGGTGAGGGTTGGCAAGGGGCGCAGGCGCTGGCGTTGCGCCAGGTGCGAATGCTGGTCAGACGGCAGGTTGGGCCCGGCGCCGATCTGTTCCGGTCACGGCGATCTGCCGGCACATGCCGACGAGTCGGGAGGCGACCCGGTCACCGATCTGCTCGCGCAGGACCGGCTGGTCCGGCGGCATGCTGGTGGTGCGGACGGGGGCGAGGTTGCTCGTGATCAGCGTGGGCAGCTCGCGGTTGTACCGGTGGTTGATAAGCCGGTACGTCAGCTCCTCGGTCCACCGGGTGGTCGTGGCGGCCCCCAGGTCGTCAAGGTGCAGGACGGGGATCCGAACGAGGCGCCGCAGCATCCACTCCGGATCCACACCTTGGCGAGGGCGCATCTCGCCGTAGAGATCTGCTGCGGTGATGGACTCCCATCGCACCACGATTCCCGTGGCAATCAGCGTACGGATCGCGGCGATGGCCTCGTGCGTCTTCCCGACCCCGGTTGCGCCGAGCAGCAGCAGCGAGGGCCCCGTCGAGACCTCTCGACGGCCACCCGCTGTGGGGGCGGTCGCATTCGCCGCGACGTCGTCCACCCACTGGCGGACGCGCGGGTCCGAGACGGTCGCCTGCCGGTAGCGCGAGGGGATTCGACTCTGCGCCGCCTCCAGGGCGGGGATGGCTGCGGGAGTGTCAGCCACCGGTCGGCTGGCATCGACCCCCATCGCCGTGAAGCGTGCTCGCAGGCGGTTGACCGAGGTGGTCTCGCCCAGCGTCTGCGGGGCGGCCGTGTGGGTGCGTCGGGTCACAGGGACTCCTCGTAGACGGAGCTGTCGGTGGGGTTCTGCCAGGGCTGATAGGCGGGCCGGGCGCTGGCCCATAGCCCCGCGCCGGAGGCGGAGGCCTGCGGCGAGGCGTTCAGGGCCTCGTTGACCAGGCTCGGCAGGACACTGGCGTGCAGGCCCCTCACGCGCAGCCGCTCCAGGGCTGCCCGGATGACCGCGGGATCAAAGCCCTCCTCCAGCAGCCCCTTGACGTGCCGACCGATGTGGCCGCGCACGGTTTGCGGCACGGGTTCCTTGCAGGCGCGGACGTATTCGGCCAGCAGGTCCTTCGCCGATATCGATCCGGGGGCTGCGCCAGGCGCGGGGGCATCGCCCCCCTTAGGGAAAGATCCAGGATCCAAGATCCTAGATCCAGACGCACCCTCCTCCCGGAGTCCTCCGGGAGTGTTCCGCGAGGGCTCTCCGAGCGGCGTCTGACCTGCGTTTTTCGTGCTGACTAGGGCCGGCTGGGCGGACGGCGCGGATGGCTCCGCCTCCTGTGCGAGCAGCCCATCTCCGACGATGTCCCGGGAGTAGAGAGCCACCCCGGATTCGACGGAAACCCGTCGATCGAGGGCTCCCGGAGGCCTCCCGGCGTCTTCCGGGAGGCCTCGCGGAGGCGGCTCCGGGTTGCGCACTTCGGGCTGCGGGCAGCGGTCGGAGTCGCAGCCACCGCAGTTGTGGTGCGCCTGGTGGACCGGGCAGCGGGACAGCCGCGAGGAGGAGCGCTTGTCGATGCGCTGGTGCTTGTCCCACGACACCAGGTGCAGATTCTCCTTGCCGTCGCATCCGATGTAGCGGCAGACGACACCGACACCGACCAGCGCATCGAGGTCGTCCTCCACGGCGGTGACGTCGGGATCCCCGCGCACCATCCAGACGTGTCCGGTGATGAGGGATGCGAGGTCCTTGTGGCGCCCCGTGTCGTCGACGTGGCTGATGAGACCGAGGAAGGTGCGCTCGGCGTGGAGGCTGACCTTGGCGAGGGCCTCCGACTGGAACCACTCCGGCTTGATGGTCCGGATGCGCGCCATCAGGCAGCACTCCCGTCCAGGGAGCCGGTGCGGAGGTCGAAGGTCCTCGCGAGGGCCCAGTCCGCGCTGGGGTGGCAGCGGATGATCCAGCGGGCCGCGACATGGCCCTGGGTCCGGCTGATCCTTACGGTGTCGCCGGTGGCGTTCGTGGCCCGGACGTCGAGGTGCGGCCAGGCGGTCCGGCCGTCCATCAGCTTGACGCGGACCTGGGCGGCCTGCGGCAGCATCCGCTGCAGACGCTCCGCCAGCTTGCGGGCCCGAAGGGTCAGCGGTTCCGCGCAGGCCTCGACTGATGACCTTTCGCGCAGGGGTGTGGACATGCGAGACTCTCCCGTGAAGTAATCCGCACCGTGTTCCGTGGAAAGTGGGCCGGTGCGGTGTAGGTAGGTGACCTCAAGGGCTCTTGCTGGAGCCCGAGGCAATCTGCACTCGGCGCCATACTCGGCGCCGGACAGTCGGCGCCGGGAGTTGCTGCTCTCCGGCGCCGTTTCTGTGTGCCTAGCCGCTGCCTTCGTGCGGCTCGCGCTGTGTCCTCACGGATCCTCCCCCTGGTCTGGCATGCCCTCCGGGCCTGTGCCCGGCGGGTTCGACAACAAGCTATGCGGACACCTCCGCAAGGTCTAGACATAGCTATAGAACTGGTGTAGTTCGCTCCAGCACCCCACTGAGCAGCGCAAACCCACCTTGCGGTGGCGTCTGTACTCGGCCTCGCTACTTCGTCGGCCGGACTCGTGGACTGAGAGCTTCACGCCGTGGCGAGCGCTGCGAGAGCATCCGGTCTTTCCCCACCGCGGGTGGAGCGGCTGTCCGAGGGGCGGCGGCTCGCTGACGTACTGGGGGCGGAAAGGGCCGTAGGGCACGGCGAGCACCAGTTGCGTACTGAATCGGGGGAGTGCGCTGCGTAATGCGCTTAGCGGTCACGGCCAGAGCGGAAGTGGATAGCCGACCATCGCCGACGCGGCCTTTCATGATCATTACCTCTCCCGCGCGTGCGCCCTGAATCGCACAATCTGTTGAACTGCCTGTTCAGGATGATTTAAGCCCGGCTGGCAAGTCTCGTCAACGCAACGCGGACCGAGATCATTTAGCGGGTTGCCTACGCACATAATGGCGAGAGATCTCGTCAACTGGCCCTGGGCTTTGGGTGCATGGCCAGGGGCGACGAAGCGTATGGACGGTGCACGTAGGCCCGAGTTGAGCGATATCGAGAATCGGCAATCATTTGCCGATTCTCTGCCCGATTCGCCCCTGATCATCCACTACGCGCCCCCGGAAGGGTGCCCTACTGGCCGGCTTGCGCCGACGTGGCGTCGGTCACAAGGAATTGCCGGGTCCCCGACGCGCCTGCGGCATCGCGATCGTCGCCATGGGGGAGTCGGGGCGTAATCCAGGGGACTTCGACCTCATTCTTCGGGCAGCAAGTCCTCGCACCAAAGTCGAGCCATCATACTTTTGGCCCGAAACCAACCAAGATGCGTGAAGTGTTCCTATATGTCGAATATCGTTGTGACGTGAGCGCTCGGGGGCGACCTACGTGTCGCCAAAGCTCGCATTCGATAGCCATCGGAGGGCTGCCGAATGTCTATTGCTGCCCAAGTGAGGTGCCGTGACAGAACGAGATGTCGATCCGAACTCGGACGAGGGCGGGGATGGTGAGTCGGCTCCGGTCGATGATCCGGAGTCGACGCCCGGTCAGGTGATGGGTCTTGCTGGCCTCCTCAAGGCGTGGCGCGCTGCGGCCGGCGCCCGTCGCGGGCGAACCATCACGCAGAAGGAGGCCTGCGCCGCTGTCGGCCGGTCCGTGCGCTGGTACGGCGACCTGGAGCGTGGGGCCGTCCCTACCAAGCTGAACGCCGAGCAGCGTGAGGCGCTCGCCAAGTTGTTCATGCTTGGGCGAGACGAGCGTCGTGCGCTCATGCTGCATAGCCTTGGAGGGTTGCAGGATGAATCTGATTCCCGCCGTCCCGATCCGAGTGTGAAGAGGGCCCTGCAGCTATTCATCGATCAGCAGATGCCTAGCCCCGCCTATCTCAGTAACGGTAACTGGTCCATTCTGGCCTACAATCACATGATGGCTGAATGGTGGCCGTGGGTAACTGAACCCGAAGCGAACCTCATGACGTGGGCTCTTCTCTCACGCGAGGCTCGCGTTCAATACGCTGACTGGGAAAAACATGCGGAAGTATATGTCCGCCTGCTCAAGTATGCGGTGATGAATCGCCCCAACGATCGCGCGCTACTGAGGCTCATTGCCCAGGTCTGCGCCGATCCGGATGTAAGGCATATCTGGGACACGCGTAATGCCTTGGGGGCCGACAGGGACGGCGACGTTTTCCATATGAATGTGCCGGCTCTGGGTGAGACGGTCGAAGTTGTAAGTCATGTACTTTTTCCGGCGAGCCTTCCCGAGTGTCGGCTTGTTGTCATTACTTGGCTCCAGGGTGACGAAACGGATAACCACCGCTTCGACGCGCTCGGAGGCGAGCGTGACGCGTGGGCCAAGGGTCCTGCCCGAGACTGGGTGCGCCCTCCCGCGCTTCCACAGCGCACGGTCCGATGCCGGACGCAGGAGGAGGCCGCGGCTTTGGCTGGCGAGGGTGGGGTGCGTCTGCCTGCTCTGAGCAAGCGGGTCGGCCCGGGGGTGCGGCTGACGCTTGCACCCTCGACTAACTCTGTAATTTGGGCGACTAGAGAAAACGAATACTGGGCGGCCGCAGAGTTTGATGCTCCGGCTGTGTTGGCTCGATTCCCCGAGACCAGGGACGGGGATGCTGTTACGGAACTGGACGCCATGCGGCGTACTTCCTTGGCCTGCCGACAGGCGAAACCCTCTGCCGAGCGGCCCCGGTCGTTCCGGCAATGGCAGCCACTCCTCGTTAGTAGGACCCCTGTCTGCCGGCAGGTCCAGGGCGGGACTGGCTGAGAGAAACCTGCTGGGTGACGCGAGCAGATTCCGTGAACCGCCTGGCCAGCTTGCACCGAGTGGACTTTGTCCCCGAATTCAGCAGCCTCTCTTCGGCTGAGCATCCTCAACCCTCTTGGGAGATACCGTGCCCCGCTTCACCTACCTGTGTCCCATTCGCTGGTCTGATATGGACGCCAATAATCACGTCAACAATGCTGTCTACCCGCGCTACCTCGAAGAGGCGCGCATGAACATGTTTAAAGAGCTCGTTCCCAGTGACCCTGGCGAGCGCCTCGCGAAGAACTTCTTCTTGTCTGAGCAGTGGATGAAATTCTCGCGGCCGCTCGTGTACAGCACAACCCCGGTGTCTATCGAGGCGTGGGTCACCGACCTGAAAGGTGTGGCTTTCGAGCTGGCCTACGAAATTAAGGATGTTGGCGGTCTGTACGTGGCCGCTACCTCCAGGATGGCTGGCTACGACTCTGTGGCGGGGCGGGTTCGGCGCTTTGATGAGGCGGAGCGCGCTGTTCTCAGTGGGTTTCTCGACGAGAGGTAAATGAACGTCGGCGTCGCCCGTCCGTCACTCGGAGTGCTTATCGGCGGCGAGTTCGAGTAGAGGGTTTTCCATCGTCGGCTGCCGCGCCCCGTAGTCCGTTGGCGCACAGTTGTTTGCCAGACAGAAGCCCAGCCCTCTCTCTGGGGAGAGGGCTTCTTGCGTTCCAAGGGTTCGGTTCTTCTGCCATCGGTGTGGCGCTCGATGCTGTCGGCCAGGGTTTTACGCGGCTGCTCTGGCCTTGGCGACCGCCTGCGCAAGCAGGCCTGCGGCTCGCGTGATCTCCGCGGTCGTGGTGTCCCGGCCAACCCCCAGACGCAGGGTGCGGCGTGCCTGGGCGCGGTTGAGGCCTATGGCCGTGATTGCGTTTCCCGCCGTCCTCGGTCACACCGCGAAGGAGACCTCCCCGTGCCGGGCCACCGGGGAGCCGGTCCGCCTCACCGTCACGCCCACGGGCCCATCGTCGTGGAGCCGGCCGGCGCCGTCGTCTCCCTGCTCATCCCCGGCGCGCCGTCCTCGGTCCGCGCATCCTTCTGCGACCAGGTCCACTTCTTTGCCAGCGCCGACGCCGCGAAGGACTGGCTCGCCGAACACCCCGGCGCCCAGAAATCGGACAGCCCGTCGTCGAGCAGATCCTCTCCGCGCGAGCGCCATCCGGCCGCTGTTGACAGGCGACTTCGGCGCCTGTCAACTCCGCGCCGAGCCGCGGTGGCGCTGCCCGATATGCCTGCGTACGGTCTTGGCCGTGCCGACGGCGGCGCAGCGCAACGGCAGTGAGCAGCAGCGTGACGAAGGCCGCGGACATCACGGGGGACGCCGATGCCATCCAGCAGGCTGGCGATGAACTGCTGAACGGTGCTGGCGGCGTCGAAGACGGGGTCGGTGGTCTGAAGGTCGAGCAGAACGCGGATCTCGTACCAGCCGTAGTACGCGACGCATCCGCCGACCAGGGGCAGCAGGGCACACAGCCGAGGCGGGAGTCGACCGAGCCGAGGTGGCGCAGCCGGCCCATGCGGGCGGTGCGGGTGAGCGCGACGGAGAGTGTGCCGGCGCCGACGATCAGGCCCGTTCCCACCGCGTACGCCGTGAACAGGGTGATGCCTTCGAGAGTGGAGCCGCTGCGGAATGTGGAGACCACGATGGCGAGGTCAGGGCGAGGGGCAGTTCGGACACCGCGGTCAGCCCACGAGCGGGGTGAGCTTGTCGGCGAGTCCCTTGCCGGCGGGGAGATTGCCGGTGAAGGCGGTCTTGCCGTCCTTCTCGAGGATCACGTAGAAGCTCTGCTGAGTGATTTTGAACTTCTTCCAGATTTCCCCGGCCTTGTTGGACAGGTTCGGGAAGGCACCGACCCTCGTGTTGGTGACGAAGTCCCTCATTGCCTGCGACTTGTCGAGTCCGGCCACCCCGATGACGTTCGCCTTGCCCTGGCATTGGGTGGCGACCCTGGCGGTTTCGGTCCCCTGGGCTTTGCAGGTGGGGCACCACGGGGCCCAGAACCACAGCACGGTGGACTTGCCCGCCAAGGTCGCTGCGTCGAAGGCCGGCCTTCCGCGGTCGTGCCGGTGAATCGCAGCGCCTCGGGGGCCCGCAGAGGTCCCCGGCTGCGCACCGGCCGACGCGGAGGAGCCGGAGGCCGCGGGACGGGCTGTATCCGCCGCACCTTGGGAGGAGACGTTGTCCTGAGCGCCGCAACTGGCCAGGGTCAGTGCGGTGGCGGCCATGAGGCCGGGGAGGATGAGGCGGGCACGCATGGAAGGGGTAGATCCTGGAGGTCGGGGTCGGCTGAACTGTGGGCCGGGCGGCGGGCCGTGTCGGTGGGGAGGGTGCTTACGGTTCGGTGACTGTGCCATCCTCGTCGTCGAGTCCGGGGACCAGCCGGGCCACGTCCTCGTCCTTGACGTGCCGAAGGCCGGCATCGGAAGCGGCGCCCGGATCGCGGACAGTGCGGCCGTCGAGGGATCTGCCTGACAGTCCGAGCGCGTGTCATCGAGGTACCCGCGCGACGGGCACCGCCCCGGTTCCTGGGCGAGGCGGAGACCGCCTGCGTGCGGGCACTTGCCCGCGGGTGCCCTTTCCGAGAACTCGAGCAGTTCGGCTATCTCGGGGGACGGACAGGTAGACGTCGGCGGCTATCGTGCCCCGGTTCGCCCCAGCTCGGCCAGCGTTGCGGCGAAGCGGGTGTGCGGGGCCTCGGCCGCCACCAGTCGCGCATCGGCCGCGGTGTCAACGTCGCGCATCACTGGTAGATCGCGCACCACCAGCCCGGCGTCGGTGAGTCGCTGCCGCTGCACGGCGCCGATCTCGGGTGAAGACGTGGGGACTCCGCGTACCAGCTCCGGATCGGGCTCGGCCAGGCCCAGCGCCCAGAAGCCGCCGTCGACCGCCGGGCCGAACCACGCGTCGCAATCCTGCCAGGCGTCCGCAGCCAGGGCCGGGGCGAGGTCGTCGGGGGTGACTTGCGGGGTGTCCATGGCGATCAGTACGGCAGGTTCGGAACACAGCCCGAAGGCTGCGGCCAGCCGTTCGCTCAGCGGGCCGGTGCTTTGCGCCACCACCTCGATTCCCGGCGGCAGCCAGCCGCCGGGGGCGCCTTCGAGTACCAGAACACGCCGCCGTACCGGCGCCGCGGCGACCATCGCGAGAGTGTCGGCGAGCGCGGCCTCGGCGAGGCGCGCGGCTTCCGCAGGCGAGTAGGGCGGGGTGAGCCGGGTCTTTACTCGACCGGGCACTGGCGCCTTGGCGATGACGAGCAGCGTGGTCACCGGGCACCTGCCCCGGGTGCGGCCACCGGCGGCTGCGCGAGCACTGCGTGCATGTCCTGCACGGCCTGCCAGGTGCCACGCCAGGTCCCTGTGACCTTCGACCTCCCGGTCCGGCGCCGATACGGAACATCGAGTTCGCAGACCCGCCAGCCCGCGTCGGCGGCGCGGACAACCATCTGCAGGGGATAGCCGCTTCGCCGGTCAGTCAGAGCGAGGGCGAGCAGGGGCTCCCGCCGAGCCGCACGCATCGGCCCCAGATCGTGCAGTCGCAGCCCGGTACGCCGGTGCACCATCCGGGAGAGCGCCAGATTGGCGGCCCGGGCGTGCACGGGCCAGGCCCCACGCGTCTGCGGCCGCCGTCGGCCTAATGCCAAATCAAACCGGTCGTCCGCCACTTCGCCTACCAGGGCGGGCAACAGGCTGGGATCCAGCGAGGCGTCGCAGTCGCAGAAGCAGACGATGTCCGCGTCCGCAGCCAGCAGCCCGGCGTGACAGGCGAAGCCGAAGCCGCCCCGCGGCTCGTACACCACCGTGGCGCCGAGCGCCGCGGCGATCTCAGCGGATCCGTCGGACGAGCCGTTGTCTACGACGATCGGACGCCAGTCGGGCGGGATGCGCTCAAGGACCCAGGGCAGGGCCACGGCTTCGTTCAGGCAGGGGAGTACGACGTCCACCGTCAGCTGGTCCTTACGAAGCACGGACATCTTGGGCCTCCGAGTCTCGCGGTCTGCTGCGCGCAAACTCCGCCATCCCCTCGGCGAAACCGGTCTGGGCCGACCAGCCCAGCTCGTCGGCCAGCCACTGCGAGTACGCGGTGATGTGCCGTACGCAGCCCAGCCGGTACGCGCAAGTGACCACGGGGTCTGGATCGCCGTGATCCGGGGCCGGCGGCGTGTGGCCCCCGCTGCCGGGCAGGGCGCGTCGGACCGTGGTCTCCCGGCGAAGCCGTGTGTCCTTGAACCATGGTCCTTCCCTGCCGGCGACCTCGCATCCCGTTCTTGCTTCGTCCCGGCTGGGCTCCGGGTGGTTTTGCGGGGCACGCGGCGTCGTGAGTCAATGGATCTACGGCATCGGATGAATTTCTAGCTCCGTGATGCAAGAACGAAGGTCCTCGGCATGGACGTGACCAACGAGTCCGTGATACACGGTGCAGAGCCCCTGGGATCTTCCCGGCTTTCCCGTGTGCTGCTGGCTGTCTGCCGTGTTGTCGTCGGTCTGCTGTGGATTCAGAATCTTGCGTGGAAGCATCCGCCGGACTTCGGCAACAAGTCCGTCCCGTCGCGTGACCTGTACGCCTGGACGCTGAACGGGACCGAGCATGAAGTCTTCGCTCCGTGGGCGTGGCTGGTCGATCACGTGATCATCCCCCATTTCGCGGTGTTCGCCTGGGGTGCCTTCGCCGTCGAGGCATGTCTCGGCGCGTTTCTGCTGGTGGGCCTGGCGACCCGGTTCTGGGCACTGGTGGGGCTGGCGCAGACGACCGCGATCACATTCTCGGTCCTGAACACGCCGAACGAGTGGTTCTGGGCCTACTTCCTGATGTACGTCGCGCACCTGGCGCTGCTGGCCACCGCCGCGGGCCGCGCCTACGGCGTCGATGCTGCGCTGCGCCCCCTCTGGAGGCAGCGCCGCGGCCGGTTCTCACGCCTGCTGCTGGTCGCGTCGTAACGGTTCGAGGAGGCAGCCGGTGAAGGCACCATCCGCAGCGACGGCAAGGACAGCGGCCGGTCTGGGACTGGGAGCCGCGGCGAGCACCGTACTGGGGATCGCGGACGCGCCCCCATGGGAGCTCGTCACGCTCGGCGGGACGGGCACGCTGGTCGTGTTGGTCCTGGCTTGCCTGACGGTCGCCGCGGGGCTCTCGGGGGTGCGGGTGCTGATCGTCCTGGCCGGGGCAGGGTTCCTTGCGGCCGCCGTCCTGCAGCTGGTCCAGATCGGGTGGACCGATACGAACCTGCTCGGCGGCGACGGCTCGACCGTGGCCCTGCTCCTCGCTTTCGCCGTGGGTCTGCTCGCTCTCGGCTTTGCCCCCGTGCCACAGACCCGCGCACCTGCCCCTACCGCCCCTACGGCATCTTCCCCAGGAAGGCCTGGTTCCCCATGAACCTGGACAGCACGCTGAAGCCGGTTCTGACCGTTGCCGGCGAGCACGCCGCCCACGTGGACGCGGATGGCCGTTTCCCCGTGGAGGCGGTGTCGGCTCTGGCCGCCTGCGGCCTGCTGGGCCTGACCCTGCCCGAGCGGGGCGGAGGGCTGGGCGCCGGCCCTCAGGAGTTCGCCCATGTCACGGGCGAGCTGGCGGAGGTCTGCGGTTCGACAGCCATGGTCTACCTGATGCACGTCTGCGGTGCCATGACGGCGCTGGCCGCCCCACCGCCCGGGCTTCCCTCCCTGACGGCGGACCTGGCCGCCGGCCGGACACTGGCCACCCTGGCGTTCAGCGAGCCCGGTTCCCGTTCGCACTTCTGGGCGCCGATCTCCCAGGCCAAGCGCAACGGCGGCGAGGACGTGCGGTTCACCGCGGACAAGAGCTGGGTGACCTCCGCCGGTCATGCGGGGCTGTACGTCACCTCCGTACTCTCGGCGGACGATCCGGGCACGGTCGACCTGTACGGGGTGGAAGCGGGCATGCCGGGCGTGAGCGTCACGGGCTCGTTCCGGGGCCTTGGGCTGAGAGGCAACGCCTCCGCGCCGATGCGGTTCGACGTCACGGCGCCGGACGCGACACGTCTCGGCCCGGCCGGCGCCGGGTTCGCACTGATGACCGAGACCGTCATGCCCTGGTTCAACATAGGCAACGCAGCCGTCTCCCTGGGCCTGGCCCGGGCCGCCCTGAAGGCGGCCGTGCAGCACACCAGCACCGCCAGACTGGAACACACCGGCCAGACACTGGCCGAGCTGCCCACGATCCGCGCCCGGCTGGCCCGCACCTCGTTGCAGCTCGAAGCCGCAACCGCCTACCTGCGCACGGCAGCGGCAAGTATCGCCGCCCCCGACGAACACACCCCCCTGTACGTCCTCGGGGTCAAGGCCCTGGCCAACGACACCGCGCTGACCGTCACCGACGACGCCATGCGGGTGTGCGGCGGCGCCGCGTTCTCCCAGCACCTGGCCATCGAACGGTTCTTCCGCGACGCCCGGGCAGGCCACGTCATGGCCCCCACCGCGGACGTGCTCTACGACTTCTACGGCAAGGCCATCACCGGCCAGCCGGTATTCGGCTGACCCCGCACGACACGAGCACCAAGGGAGAGGAGAAGGCCATGGAACCGCTGGTAGTAGGTGCGGTGGCATACACCCCCAACGTCGTGCCCATCTGGGAAGGCATCCGCGACTACTACCGCACAGCCCGCCTCGGCATGGACTTCGTCCTGTTCTCCAACTACGGCCGCCAGGTCGACGCCCTGCTGGCCGGCACCATCGACATCGCCTGGAACACCAACCTGGCCTGGGTACGCACCGTACTCCAGAGCGGCGGCCACGCCACCGCGCTCGCCATGCGCGACACCGATCTGGCATTCCGCAGCCACCTGGTCTGCCGGGCCGGAGCCGGACTGCGCGGCCCCGCGGACCTCAAGGGGCGACGGCTGGCACTGGGAAGCCGTGACTCCGCGCAGGCGGCGATCCTGCCGCTGCACTATCTGCGCCGCGAAGGCATCACCGACGGTGACGTGGAACTCCTGCGCATCGACAGCGACCTGGGAAAACACGGCGACACCGGCCGCAGCGAACTGGACGCCATCCGGGCCGTCCTCGACGGCGACGCCGACGCCGCCGCGATCGGCATCACCACCTGGGAAGCCATCGGACGCGACGAACTCATGCCCGGCGCCCTGGAATCCTTCTGGACCAGCCCCGCCTACTGCCACTGCAACTTCACCGCCCTCGACACCCTCGATCCGGCCCGGACCGAAGCCTGGACCGCACACCTGCTGGCCATGGACTGGGACAACCCCGACCACCGCCGCATCCTGGAACTCGAAGGACTCACCCGCTGGGTGGCCCCCGAACTCGACGGCTACACCGACCTCTTCCAAGCCGTCGAAGAACAGGACATCGCACCCCGATGGTGATCCTCGAACTCATCGAGAAAACCTCCGCCCTGGCGGAGGGAGACACCATCACGATCCCACTCCACTCGCCGGACGAAGCCGACCTGGCCGCAGCATGGTGCGCCCGCACCGGCAACACACTCATAGCCGCCGACCACACCAGCGTCACGATCCGGCGAGGACGCCCGGCGGATCCGATCTCAGACCTTCCCGCCGACCGCCGCCCCGGCGCACGCCTGTGGCTCTACACCAACTTCGACTGCAACCTCGCCTGCGACTACTGCTGCGCACGCTCCTCGCCCAAGGCAGAGCGACGCGCCCTCGGAGTGGACCGGGTACGGGAGATCGCGAAGGCCGCCCCCGCCGCCGGAGTCCGCGAGATCCTGCTCACCGGCGGCGAACCGTTCATCCTTCCCGACCTCGGCCAGATCGTCGCCGACTGCACCGCCGCACTGCCCACCACCCTCCTCACCAACGGCATGCTCTTCCGCGGACACCGGCTCCAGACACTTCAGGCCATGCCTCGCGACCGGCTCACCCTCCAGATCAGCCTCGACTCCGCCACCGCGGACCTCCACGACGCCCACCGCGGCAAGGGCACGTGGGCCAAGGCAGTCGCCGGCATTCACACCGCCCTCGATGAGGGCTTCATCGTGCGGGTAGCCGCCACGCTCACCACCGATGACCGCAGCGAGGAGAACGAGCTCCGGTCCTTCCTCGATTCGCTGGGCATCCCGCAACGGCACCAGGTGGTCCGGCCCCTCGCCCGCCAGGGCGCCGCCGACAGTGGCCTGGAACTCACCGTGGAAACGCTGATACCCGAGGTCACCATCACCGCCGAAGGCGTCTACTGGCATCCAGTCGGAGCCGACAACGACGAACAGCTCGTCACCCGCGACATCTTCCCGCTGGACTCCGCCATCGCCCTCGTACAGGAGCAGTTCCGCGCGCATCGAGCCACAGCGGACGCCGCCGCCCGCACGTTCCCCTGCGCATGACCCCATACCAGCCACGAGCCCTCTGCTCTCGCACCGGCGGCCAGAAATCCAGTGGGGCCGCCGTCGGGTAAGGCGGGCCAGCCCGGCCGACGGGGCGTAAGCTGCCTCCCGTCGGCCCCGGTGCCGCCCTCCTCCCCCGCGGCGCACCACCGAGGCCGATCTGCGTGGACCGCCGAAGCCCACCGCTTCCGGGACGCGATGCGGCCAGCCCCGGCACCAATCCGCATCCGCGGCCGCCCGCGCGGTCAACGCACTGGCGCCCGGACCGACTCAGACGGCTTCGGCGAAACAGAACATCCCCGACCAGCTCTACAGGGTGCGGTTCCGCGTACCGCTCCCCTCGTGTCCGTCCTCGCTCTGCCCGCGGCGGGTGCGGCGGCGCAGCAACAGGGCGGCGAGCAACAGCACTGCGAACAGGGTGGCGACGGCGGGGATGCCGATTGTGTCGAGGGTGTCGGCGAGGGCGCGCTGGATGGTGCCGGCGGCGTCGACGAGCGGGTCGGTGGTCTGGGGGTCGCGCAGGGTGCGGATCTCGTACCAGCCGTAGTAGGCGACGTACGCGCCCACCAGCAGGAGCAGTGCACCGCCGAGCCGGGTGGCGACGGAGCCGATGCGGCGCAGCCGTCCCACGCGTGCGGAGCGGGTCAGGGCGACGGAGAGGGCCGCTGCGCCGACGATGACGCCCATTCCGGTCGCGTAGGCGGTGAAGAGTACGACGCCTTCGAAGCCGGATCCGCTGCGGAACGCGGAGACCACGATGGCGAGGAAGGGGGCGATGGTGCAGCCGAGCGAGGCTATGGCATACGCGGCGCCGAAGAGGGCCATCGAGGGTATGGAGCGGGTCACGGTCGGCGCGCGGCGGAGTTTGGGCAACAGGGAGGGCAGGTCACGCCCGGTCAGGAGCCAGCCGCCGACGGCAGCGAGCAGGACACCGAAGACGATGGTGAACCAGGGCAGGTGCTCCTGCACTTGACCGGCCACGGGTGCGACGGCCAGGCCGAACAGCGCGAATACGGCGGCGAAGCCCGCGGTCATGGCGGCTGTGGCGGCCAGCGCGCGGCCGACGGCCGCGGTGCGGGTGGGGCTGTCGTCGCCGAGGACGAGCAGGGAGAGATAGGCCGGGAGCAGGGCGAAGCCGCACGGGTTGACCGCGGCGAGCATCCCGGCGGTGAGGGCGAGGGCGAGGGGCAGATCGGACATGATGGCGGGTCAGCCGACGAGCTTGGCGACCTTGTCGGCCAGCCCCTTGCCTGCGGGCAGGTTCCCGGTGAAGACCGTCTTGCCGTCCTTGTCGAGGACCACGTACACGCTCTGCTGCGTGATCTCGAACCTCTTCCAGATGTCTCCGGCTTCGTCGGACAGGTTGGGGAAGGCGCCGACACCGGTGGAGGTGACAAATTCCTTCATAGCAGCCTGCTTGTCGAGGCCGGCCACCCCGACGACGTTGGCCTTGCCCTGGAACTGCTCGGCGACCTTGGCGGTCTCGGGTCCCTGGGCCTTGCACTTGGGGCACCAGGGGGCCCAGAACCACAGCACAGTGGGCTTGCCCGCCAGGCTCGTCCCGTCGAACGGCTTGCCGTCGACGGTCGTACCCGTGAAGCGCAGCGCCTCGGGGACGGCCGTCGGAGCCGGAGCGGACGGATCGGCTCCTGCGGTGGAGGGGGCGCTGCTTGCCGTGGAATTGGACGTGCCCGCGGCGCCGCCGGCGGGCGTGGCCGTGTCCGAGCCGCACCCGGTCAGGGTGAGTGCCGCGGCGGTGAGGAGTGCGACGGGCAGGAATGAGCGGGCACGCATGGTGATGGCTCCAGTTGTCGGGGTCGGACCTGAAATGTAGATCGCTCCCACCGGCTGGCGGGGCCTGGGGCCGCTTACGGTTCGGTGACGTCAGCCCGCGTGGTCGCCGAGGCGTTCGGCGTCCAGGACGGTGATGCGTCCACGCGCGAGGCGGATCAGTCCCTGCCCGGCGTAGTCGCGCAGGACTGGTGGTGGTTTCCCGGGAGGTGCCTGCGAGGGCTGCGATCTGCTGGTGGGTGAGGGCGATCTGGGCGCCGCGGGCGCCCAGCATCCTGGGGCGGGTCTCGGCCGCGAGGGTCAGCAGAGTGGCGCGATGCGCTGGGGCACGGTTTTAGAGACGCTGTCCGACAGGCGTTGTTCGAGGTCGGCGAGGCGCCGACCGAGGATTTCGGTGATGCGGGCGGAGATCCGCGCGTCGGAGAGCAGGAATCGATGGACGTCGCTGCGGCTCATGACGCAGACGGTGACGTCCTCGAGGGCTTCGGCGAAGTTGTCGTACATGCGCTGCCCGAGCAGCACCATCTCGCCGAAGATCGTGCCGGGGGAGATGATCGCCGTGGTCAAGGCGCGGCCCTCGGCGGAGACCCGGAAGACGCGGACGCGGACGCGGCCCCCCTTGAGGATGAAGAGCACCTCGGACGGCTGAGTGGGCGTGTAAAGGAGTTCGCCCGCGCTGTGGGTCTTCATGGGGGCCGCGGCGGCGATGGCGTCCATCTCGAGGTCGTTGAGATCGTTCCCGTCCGTCTGACCGGGCACGACGCGCCCCGCCGACGTCCACCGGGCGGCCAACACGGCGTAGACCGTCTCGTTGGCGGGGAACGAGGCGGTCTCTCCCGCGCGGACGGCCTGGTTGATGACGGGGCACCGGCCGCGCCGTCATCGTGGTCCCACCAACGCGCACACGCCCTTGGAGGTCACCGGCGGCCGGTCCGGCGCTGGACGAGGGCGGCGCGAGCCTGACGGCTCGTCGAGCAGCAGCGAGAACTCGGCCAGCGCGATGCGCTGCACAGCCTCGGCGGTGGCCGGCTCGTCGCCGGTGCGAGTGCGGCCGCGCCCAGGGCGGGCAGCCCCGCGCGCTCGTGCTGCTCGTGGGGACCGTCGTTGCCGAGGGCGGCCAGGACCTGGCGCCAGAGCCCGCTCATGCTGCGCGCCCATCGGGTGGCGCCGGGACAGCCGCCGCCCTGGCGTCCGTGGGCGTTTCCTCCTGTTCTTCCTCGTCGCGGTGCACCCCGAGGGGGCCGGGCATTGCGGGGACGGCGCCGAGAACGGAGGAGCCTTTCGCGCGGTACCGGGGGCGTAGATCACGGGGTCTCACGCCGCGGCACGGCGGAATGCGCGAGGCACGAGGCGCGCCTCGTAGTGGCTACCGGGATTTACGGGCCCGTATGAGGGCTTCTCGGGTCCGGTGTCCGGGATGGAGGAAGGGAAGCGCGTGTTGATCACCACGGAGGTCCAGCGTTGCGGAAGCACGCTCCTGGTCGGCGTCAGTGGGGATCTTGACGCGGCCGCCGCGTCGCTGCTCCAGCAGGCACTGGAACAGGTCACCGTGCATGAGCGGGTCCTCATGATCGATGTTCATCGTGTCGTGTTCATGGATTCCGCTGGCCTGCTGCTGCTTTTGGACCTGCACCGGCGGGCCGAGTGCCTGGGCCTGCGGGTTCTTGTCGTCGGCTGGCAGTCGCAGCCCCAGCGGCTGATGGCACAGGTCGCCGGGATGCCGGGGCCTGGTTCTTCCACGGGTGAGCGTTTCGCGCTGGCGGGTTTTCGCCGCCTGATCGAGGAGCGGGCCCAGCGCGAGAACCTCGCGGACTGCGGGGACGCCCTTCCTCACCCTTAGCGGGACAGAAGGGGCCCGTCCGGGAGAGCAGGCGGCCGGTGTCCGGTCCTCGCCGTGTGCGGGGTGCGGCCGGATACCGCGCTCTGCCGCAGCGTGCGGCGCAGCAGACGCGTCGGTGCCGGACGGTTGCCCGCGCCCTGCCGAGCCTGGTCGAGATCGTCGATGAGATCCAGGAGCCACAGGGGCTGGCGCTGCCAGTTGTAGGCGAAGAAGGCGATGCTGCGGCCATCAACGTAGGCGGCGAGGCCGAGGAGGCGGTGCAGGCCGGTGGCGTCGATGAACGTCAGGCTGCGCATGTCGCAGGCCACCACGGCGACCTGGTCGTCCAGGGCCGTCCACACCCGGGCCATGGCCGGCCCCGAATCCATGTCCAACTCTCCCGCCGGGGTGAGGTGCAACGTCGGACCGTAGCGCCGGATCGCGATGTGGAAGTCGCTCTGCATGCTGTCTCACCTCGCCACCACGGGTGGTCCGATGCGCTGCCGGCCCCAACGGCCGGGCGATGTCCCGCTTCGATACTCGCCCCGCCCCGCACCCGGTTGCAAGCCCGGCCCAGCAGGCCCTGCGGCGACCCGTACGGGCCGCCCCGCGCGATGCGCCCGGCTAGGTGCGGGCACATGACAGGACCCGGCCGGGTGACTACGGGCCCGGCCGGGTCCTGCGTGCGTGAGCGTGACAGTTTGAGCGTGGTCAGTGCTCTTCGTCGCGCTTCTCGTCGTCATCGTGCTCGCGCGTCATCTCGTCTGGGCGGCGGCGCTTGAGCTCCTCGGGGCTCTTGCCCCGGGTTCCCTCCTGGCCTGCGCCGGGGTGGACGGGGTCCTGCCCCTCGCGGCGCAGGCGCTCCTGCTCCTCGCGGCCCTTGCCCGGTTCCTGGCGCTTGTCCTGCATACCGCCCATGACGGCGACTCCTCTGTGACGCGTGACGGAAGGATTCCTCCCCTCCACGCTGACACGCAAGGTGACACTTCGCACCATTTGTATCACCGGTTGAGGTGGGCGGGTGATGCCGGGACATGGGCGGCGGCGTGCGTACGCCGCCGACGATGTGCCGTGCCGGCTCCAGGTCCCTCCGGCCTGCGCGGCGGGCTTTGAGGTGGTGAAGTTGGTGGTAGCCGCGGGCATCGCCAACGACGGGTGCGCGCAGCTCCATGACGTGGCGTATCGCTGAGTCTTGGCGTGGCAGGGCCCCATGCGGGGCAGCCTCGTGGAGTTCCACGCCGTGAGAGGGCTTGAAGGTGGAGCGACACCCGTTCACCGCGGTCGCGTCGCCCCAGAGCACGGCGTGCTTTCGATTGTTCTTCACTTCACCAGCAGCCATGAAGGAGTCAGGAACCCATGACCCGGACAGTCAATACCACGACAAGCACTGCCGCTCTCTCGCAGGCTGCCGCCACGCCACCCCAGGTCCGTACGGACGTGAGCGGGCGGGCAAGCGGGACGGCCGACGCGCAGGCCCGCACGGCAGCGGATCGGGGAGTGGGGGTGTTCGCCCTGCACGGGTTCGCCGTCGGCGAGCGGGTGCTCGAAGGGGTCATCGAGACCGAACTCGACCGCAACGACGCCCACGCCTCACAGATCGGCGAGCACCGCTTCGTCCGGCACGCCGGCCTGATGCCGTTAGTCAACCACTCCTGCGACCCCAGTTGCGGAATCGCGGTCAACGCACACGGCGCGCACGATCTGATCGCCCGCCGCGCCATCGCAGAGGGCGAGGAGATCACCTTCGACTACGCCATGCGAAACCACACCATCGACCACTTCCCCGCGCGCTGCCGGTGTGGCACTGCCTACTGCCGTGACACCATCACCGGCTGGAAGGATCTGCCCACCGAGCGCAGGGACGCATACCGCGGCCTGATCGCCCCCTACCTGCTGGAGATGGAAGCGCACCCGAGCACGCCGGGCCAGTAGCGGTACGGCCCGTGGCGCCGGTGGTGCCCGGAGCGGCACACGCCGAAGCGGTCGAGCGAGGCGGTGCGCGAGCTGGTGGCGCACGTGCGCACGATCCGGTGGGTCGGGCCGGGCAGCGCCCAGTGGAAGGCCAGGCGGCAGGGCTGACGCTGCGAGGGCCGTACGGCGATCGGCCGGAGTTCGGGTACGGGCCGGATTCGCGGCCGTTGTGGACGGTTCGTGACCGGGATGCGGAGCGTGCGTGATCGGCGACAAGCAGAAGGCACTGGCCGAGCTGGGTGAGGTGATCCCCGTGGTGTGTCCACACCACAGGGATCACCTCAGGTACACGTTCCGCGCGCGCAAGTCGCAGGACAAGCAGGGCAGACAGTTCCTGTCCTTCGAGCCTGCGATCAGCAAGGACGCCTTGAAGAGGATCAGTGGGGAAGTGCGTGGCTGGCGACTCCACCGCCGATCCGACCTCACCTTCGTCGAGCTCGCCCGACGGATCAATCCGATCGTGGCGGGCTGGATCAACTATTACGGCCGTTTCTACCCAGCGGCCTTGATCCCCCTTCTGCAACGCATCAACGCCTACTTGGTGCGCTGGATCCGCAAGAAGTACAGGCGGCTCGCGGCGCTGCGTGAGGCCCTTCGGAAGATGCGGGAGATCGCCCAGCGGTACCCCCGCATGTTCGTGCACTGGAAGGTGACCGCCGCAGCGTCTTCGGGCTGGTGATCAGGATGGCAAGAGCCGTGTAAAGAGAGATCTTTACGCACGGTTCTGCGAGAGCCGGGGGGCGAAATTCCCCCCGGCTACTCGACTCTTGTCCGGTACTCGCAGCTGGCTGACGGTCTGCCCGCCGCCGGAGACAGCGGCGAGCAGGTGCGCGGCCGGGCCGGTGCCGATGCGTGAGCCGCGGGCGGTCTTGCCGTCCACGGCCAGGCTTTCGGCGGTGGACGGGTCGGCGCCGAGCAGGTCGGCAAGTCCCCCGGGACACACGGCGAGCAGGACTCGCCGGATGGTCGAGGTGCTGGGCGCACGGCGGACAGCGAGCGTGCCGGCTCCGCGGATGCCGAGCCGGGCGAGGGCGTCCTGGGGTGCGTTGCGGGCCCACTGGCCGATCGCGAAGTAGGAGCGAGCTCCGGCCAGGACCGCGCAGGCGGCAGTCAGCAACACCGACACCAGCGGGTGACGGCGTCCACGGCGCTTGCGCGGGTCGGGCAGTGTCCGCAGCCGGCCGTCCAACTGCGGGACCTCACGGTGTTGACGCGTGGGCGACTTGATCAGGCAGACAGTGGCAGACTGACGGCACATCGAAGCTCCGGGTGTTCAGGGCGACTTGAGAGGTCACCCCGTCAACCGGAGCTTCGTTGCGTTCGTAGCGATGTCTCGACGGATCGTCACCCCGTTGTGACCAGCACTTCCACATGATCACCAAGACTTTGAATCAGCCCTGCCCCCGGACCGGTCATACCATACGAATCAACGACCCGCGAAGTACGGGACTAGACTGCTCAAGAGGGGCGGGGTGCCGGGCAGGGCTGTTGCAAAGTCTTTTGGTCTTGGATCGTTGCTGGTCAGGAGAGGCCGAGGAGTTCGAGGGGTCGTCGGAAACAGTCGTAGGACATCTCGCGGAGGCTGGCCGCGATGTTCGTGTGG
>NZ_JAPNLJ010000055.1 GCF_026627445.1 Streptomyces sp. H27-H1 | reverse complement strand
AACCGCCTCAAAAACTTCCGGGCAGTCGCCACCCGCTACGACAAACGCGCCTATGTCTACCTCGGAACAGTCACTCTCGCAGCCCTCACGATCTGGCTCCGCACCTGATCCAGGAAACAGAACCTAGGCCCGGCGTAGGTCCCGGCCTAGGGCGGAGGGACCTGGCGGGGTGCGGCCCGCGGCCGAGGCGGCGGGGGCCTCCGGGTTCCCACGGTGGGGGCGTCTGCCGGACGGCAGGGAAGGGCGGGGCTCGGGGGGACGGGAGAAGGGACTGTATATAAGAGGACATTCCGCCGGGCCTTGCGGCCCGGTTTCCCCGTGGGCAGCGGGGGCCCGGACCGGGTCGCACCGGGGAGGACCCGACCCCGGGCCGTGGCCCGGGCGGAGCGGGGCCGGGAGGCGGGAGCCGAGGGGGCGGAGCATCGATGTCGCCGGCGCTAAGGCCGTGGGGCCGCCGGGGGCCGAGCGGGCGGCGGGCGGGGCGCCGCCCGGTCTGTGCGAGCCCGGGGCCTCGCGCCTGGCGGCGCTGGAGGTGGCGGCCGGGCGGGGCGCCGTACCGCGCGGTCAGGCCGAAGCCGTAGCGAATCCGTACCTCTGGCATGAGTTCGGGGACGTTCTTCTGCTACTCAAGGATGAGAACGGCCACTGAGCGGATTGCTGACGCAACGGCGGGTGAGATTGATACGTGACCGATGTGAGCCCGGGCATAGGACGCACATCACTTACGAAGCTCCCTAGTGGACGCATAAGAGCGCCGTTAACGCTGGCTCGTATGCGCCGAGCCCCGAAATCGAGGCTTGCTGTCAGGCCCTGATCCACTAAGCAGGATCGTACGTCACACCTTTGCCACAAGTTTTTGCCACCGCTAAGAATTGCTCTCGCCGCACAGCGCCGCCGGATCCCGGATCCGAGAGGCGCTTTCCTGCGGCCCCCGCTATTCGAAGAGGTTGCTACGCATGTCCGAGACCAGCACTCCCGGCCACAGCCGTCGTCTGACGAAGGCCTACAAGCTTTCCATCGCCGGTGTAGCCACCCTGGGCGCTGCCGCCCTCGCCCTCTCCATCGTCCCGGCCGGAGCCGACGAGGCCACGACGGCCGTCGTCGCCGCCCCCGTCGCCTGGTCGAAGGTTGTCGACGGCGCGCAGACGCAGGCCGTGCAGCAGCACCTCACCGTTCAGCAGGTCGTCGCGGACCAGCAGGCCAAGGTCGCGAAGGTCGCCAAGGACGCCAAGGACGCCGCGAAGGCCAAGGCCGAGGCGGACGCGAAGAAGGACCGCGAGCAGAAGGCGGCCGCCAGTCGTTCCGCGAACCGCGCCCCGGTCTTCGCGAACAACCTCGACGGATGGATCAAGGAGGCCCTCTCCATCATGAAGAAGGAGGGCATCCCCGGCACCTACGCCGGCATCCACCGCAACGTGATGCGCGAGTCGAGCGGCAACCCCCGCGCGATCAACAACTGGGACATCAACGCCCAGAACGGCATCCCGTCGATGGGCCTGCTGCAGGTCATCAAGCCGACCTTCGCGACGTACCACGTCAAGGGCACCAAGTTCGACCAGTACGACCCGGTCGCGAACATCGTCGCCGCGTGCAACTACGCCGCCGACCGCTACGGCTCCATGGACAACGTCAACAGCGCCTACTAAGGCCCTGGCGTCCCGCCAAGCCCCCCATGCGCCTCAGGGCGGCCCCGGTGTTCCGGGGCCGCCCTGAGGCGTCTCTGCGCGCCGCGCGGCGGCGACGGGGCTTACTTGCGCATGACCTCGGGCTCGTGGCGGCGCAGCAGGCGTGCGACCGCGAAGCCGCAGGCGATGCCGAGCAGGACCAGGACGATGATGTCGAAGCTCCACTGGCCGACCGTGGCGTCCCAGAGCGGGTCGGTGTTGTCCGGGTTGTCGCGGTCCCACGGAGCCATGAGCTCCGAGAGGTGCAGCGTGGTGCCGGCGGCGGCGACGGCCCAGCGGGACGGCATCAGCCAGGCGACCTGCTCCAGGCCCGGGGAGTCGTAGACCTGGAAGAGGATGCCGGTGAAGACGACCTGGATGATCGCGAACATGACCAGCAGCGGCATCGTCTTCTCGGAGGTCTTCACCAGCGAGGAGATCACCAGGCCGAACATCATCGAGGTGAAGCCGAGCGCGGTGATCGACAGGCAGATCTCGACGGCCGGGGGCATGAGGAGGCCCTCGGCCGGCATGTCGCGCGGGAAGAAGCCGATCCCGCAGATGACCACGCCCTGGATGGCCGTGATGAAGCCGAGGACGATCACCTTCGACATCAGGTACGCGGACCGGGACAGGCCGGTCGCGCGTTCCCGCTCGTAGATCACCCGTTCCTTGATCAGCTCACGGACCGAGTTGGCGGCGCCCGAGAAGCACATGCCGACCGCGAGGATCAGCGTGATCGTGCCGGCGGCGCTGTTGAACGTGGACGGCGGCTTCGGCGGTGCGAGGCCGAAGGTCGCCGGGATGACCGTGGAGACCACGCCGAGGACCGCCGGGAGGAGCAGCATCAGGGCGATGAAGCCCCGGTCGGACGCGATGACCGACACGTAGCGGCGGATCAGCGTCCACAGCTGCGAGCCCCAGCCCTGCGGCTTCGGCGGCCGTGCCTGCTGCATGGCGGGCTGCACCGACTGCGGGGCGACCGCGTCGATGTCGGCGGCGTACAGCTGGTAGTGCTGGGAGCCCTTCCAGCGGCCGGCCCAGTCGAATTCGCGGTATTCCTCGAAGGCGGAGAACACGTCGGCCCAGTTGGCGTAGCCGAAGAAGTTCAGCGCCTCGTCCGGCGGGCCGAAGTACGCGACCGACCCGCCCGGGGCCATGACCAGCAGCTTGTCGCAGATGGCCAGCTCGGCCACCGAGTGCGTGACGACGAGGACCGTGCGGCCGTCGTCGGCGAGGCCGCGCAGCAGCTGCATGACATCGCGGTCCATGCCCGGGTCGAGGCCGGAGGTGGGCTCATCCAGGAAGATCAGCGAGGGCTTGGTCAGCAGCTCCAGGGCCACGGACACGCGCTTGCGCTGGCCGCCCGAGAGCGAGGTGATCTTCTTGTCCTTGTGGATGTCGAGCTTGAGCTCGCGCAGCACCTCGTTGATGCGGGCGGCACGCTCGGACTCGGCGGTGTCCCCCGGGAAGCGGAGCTTGGCCGCGTACTTGAGGGCGGTGCTGACCTTCAGTTCCTTGTGCAGGATGTCGTCCTGCGGGACCAGGCCGATGCGCTGGCGGAGCTCCGCGAACTGCTTGTACAGGTTGCGGTTGTCGTAGAGGACGTCGCCCTGGTTGGCCGGGCGGTAGCCGGTCAGTGCCTTGAGCAGCGTCGACTTGCCGGAGCCGGAGGGGCCGATGACCCCGATCAGGGACTTCTCCGGGACGCCGAAGGTGACGTCCTTGAGGATCTGCTTGCCGCCGTCGACCGTGACCGTGAGGTGGCGGGCCGAGAAGGAGACGTCACCGGTGTCGACGAACTCTTCGAGGCGGTCGCCGACGATCCGGAAGTTCGAGTGTCCGACGCCGACGATGTCGTTCGGACCGAGCAGCGCGGTGCCCGACTTCGCCAGCGGCTGGCCGTTGACGTAGGTGCCGTTGTGGCTGCCGAGGTCGCGGATCTCGAAGCGGCCGCCCGGCATCGAGCGGAACTCCGCGTGATGGCGGGAGACCTGGAGGTCGGAGACCACCAGCTCGTTCTCCAGCGCGCGGCCGATGCGCATGACGTGGCCCAGCGCGAGCTGGTGGAACGTCGTCGGGCTGCGGCGGTCGCCGTAGCCCGGGGTACCGTCGCCGCCCGGCTGCTGCGCCTGCTGCTGCGGGAAGGGCTGCGCCTGGTGGGGCTGCTGCGCCTGCTGCTGCGGGAACGGCGGGGCCTGCTGGACCTGCTGCTCCCAGGCCTGCGGCTGCTGCTGCGCCTGCGCCTGTGGCGCGTACGCCTGGGCGGGCGACTGCTGCGCCACGGCCGGCTGCGGCGCCGGGGCGGCCGCCGCGGCCGCGACGGTATTCAGCCGCGGCCCGTCGGTGGCGTTGCCCAGGTGCACCGGCGTACCGGGGACGAGCTCGGCCTGCTGGACCCTCGCCCCGCGCACGTACGTGCCGTTGGTGCTGCCGTGGTCCTCGATCCCCCAACCTCGCCCGTTCCAGGCGATGGTGGCGTGCCGCCACGACACCCGGGCGTCATCGATCACCACATCTCCCTGGGGGTCGCGCCCCAGCGAGTACGACCTGGACGGATCGAGCGTCCAGGTCCTTCCATTCAATTCCAGTACGAGTTCCGGCACTCCAGCCCCACTTAAGTCCCCCGAGAATCCCCCATGACGTCTGGGAGTCTAGGGATGGCGAACATCCGGGGGAACTATTTCAGGCGCGCGGCCACAAGGGGAATCCGGGCCACGTACCGGCGTGCGGAGGGCCTTGCCGAGGGGGGAGAAAGTCACCCGGAGGGGGCCTTTCCCGACGTTCCGCCCCCGCCCTGACTCCGGTCGCCGCCCGCGTGGCCTGCGTCCGCGCGCCCCTTCCGCGGCTTCCACATGTCCACCGCGTGGCCTCCGGGCGTCCGCTGTGCGAGCTCCGCACGTCCGTACGGAGCGAAACGGTTCCGCCAGGTGGGACGGGGGTCCGTGCGCGGAGGCCGGGGAGATACGGTGAAGCCACCATGAGCGCTTCGCAGACCTCCGACGTCCCCACCCTCCTCGTCAAGATCTTCGGCAAGGACCGTCCCGGGATCACCGCCGGGCTGTTCGACACCCTCGCCGCCTACTCCGTCGACGTCGTCGACATCGAGCAGGTCGTCACCCGGGGCCGCATCGTCCTGTGCGCCCTCGTCACCCACCCGACCGCCGGCACCGAGGGCGAGCTGCGGGCCACCGTCCACAGCTGGGCCGAGTCCCTCAAGCTGCAGGCCGAGATCCTCTCCGGCACCGGCGACAACCGTCCGCGCGGCAGTGGCCGTTCGCACGTCACCGTGCTCGGGCACCCGCTCACCGCCGAGTCCACGGCCGCCATCGCCGCACGGATCACCGCGACGGGCGGCAACATCGACCGCATCTTCCGGCTCGCGAAGTATCCGGTGACGGCCGTGGAATTCGCCGTCTCCGGTACCGGGACCGAGCCGCTGCGCACCGCGCTGGCCACCGCCGCCGCGCAGATCGGCGTCGACGTGGCCGTGGTCTCGGCCGGGCTGCACCGGCGGGCCCAGCGCCTCGTCGTCATGGACGTGGACTCGACCCTGATCCAGGACGAGGTCATCGAGCTCTTCGCCGCGCACGCCGGCTGTGAGGCCGAGGTCGCCGAGGTGACCGAGCGGGCCATGCGCGGGGAGCTGGACTTCGAGCAGTCCCTGCACGCCCGGGTCGCGCTGCTGGCCGGGCTGGACGCCTCCGTGGTGGACAAGGTCCGCTCCGAGGTACGGCTCACCCCGGGCGCCCGGACCCTGATCCGCACCCTCAAGCGCCTCGGGTACCAGGTGGGCGTGGTCTCCGGCGGGTTCACGCAGGTGACGGACGATCTGCGGGAGCGGCTCGGCCTGGACTTCGCCTCCGCGAACACCCTGGAGATCGTGGACGGGAAGCTGACGGGCAAGGTGACCGGTGAGATCGTCGACCGGGCCGGCAAGGCCCGGCTGCTGCGCCGCTTCGCCGCGGAGGCCGGTGTGCCGCTGGCCCAGACGGTGGCCATCGGTGACGGCGCCAACGATCTGGACATGCTGAACGCGGCCGGGCTGGGCGTGGCCTTCTGCGCCAAGCCGGTGGTCCGCCAGGCCGCGGACACCGCCGTGAACGTGCCCTTCCTGGACGCCGTGCTGTACCTGCTCGGGATCACCCGCGAAGAGGTCGAGGCCGCCGACCTGGCGTGACGACGACGTCTCCCTACGACGGAGCGGGCCCCGGCACTGTGGAAGTGCCGGGGCCCGCTCCGTCGTAGGACGTGTGTGTCAGGCGTGCGGGGTCCAGAAGTCCAGCAGGGTGCCCACGCCGTGTTCCACGGACTTCCAGGAGCCGGTGAAGGAGAGGACCGCGATCCCGGAGGTCGGGAAGCCGCTGTGGTTCATCCGGGCGAGTACGTCGCCCTGCGCGCTCCCGGAGAGTGCGTCGGCCAGGGCGTGCATGCCGGGGTTGTGGCCGATGACGAGGAGGTTCTTCACCTCGTCGGAGGTCTCGTTGACCAGGGCGATGAGCTCGCCCAGGGAGGCCTCGTAGAGCCGTTCCTCGTACGAGGTCTTCGGCCGGTGCGGCAGTTCATGGACGGCCAGCTTCCAGGTCTCCCTGGTCCGGGCCGCGCTGGAGCAGAGGGCCAGGTCGAAGGCGATGCCGGTCTGAGCCAGCTTCTGGCCCGCGGCCGGGGCGTCGTGCCGGCCACGCTCGGCCAGGGGGCGGTCGTGGTCCGGGCCGTCCGACCATTCGGCCTTGGCGTGCCGGAGGAGAACGATCCTGCGGGGTGTGTCGGCGCTCATGGCTCCCAGCTTCGCATGAATCGAGCCACGGGGCGCAGGGTGTTGAGGGGGTCACCCCCAGGTGGGGGCCCGCCCCGGCACCGGGCCGCGCGCGCGGGCTCCCGGTGGCCGGCGGGTCGCCGGCCGGTGCCTCGTCAGCCGACGACGCGCAGCAGCCGTTCGGTGACGTGGACGAGCGTGGAGCCTTCACCGGAGGAGGCGTGGGCCTCGCCGGATCCGGCGAGGAGTATGAGCAGGAGGCCGAAGGCGAGGGCGGGCAGGGCGAGCGCCCACCAGTGCAGCCGGGCGTTCGGCCCGGCGGCGCGGGGTGCGGACAGGCGGCCTGGGGCCAGGTGTATGGGGGCCGACATGGCCGCCTCCGTGGGGGTGCGTCGGACGGGCTCGCTCTTGCTCCTCGAATCTAAGGATTCGAGCCGGCGGTTCCCATCGGGGACGCACCCCAGTTGTCCCTGAGCCTGACCCCCTAGGGGCTGGGGGGATAACCCCCCTACGGCGAGGCGAGGGTCGCGACGACGGCGATGACCACGGTCACCAGGAGCATCGCGCCGAGCACGAGGCCTAGCTTCCTGTGGCCGTTCTGGGGGTTCGGTTCAAGTACGGGCGACATGCCGGTCAGTCTCGCATGCCGCATTCGTCCTCGATCGTGCGGTCCCGGCCCGCGAGCACGCCGAGCGCGATCTGCGGGACGAGCAGTCCGGCCATCAGGGCGAGGGGCAGGTCCCAGCCGCCGGTGTGCTGGTAGAGGGCGCCGATGAGGAGCGGTCCGGGGATGGAGATGAGGTAGCCGGTGCTCTGGGCGAAGGCGGAGAGCTTGACGACCCCGGCCGGGGACTTGGCGCGCAGCCCGATCAGTGTGATGACGAGCGGGAAGGCGCAGTTGGAGACGCCGAGCAGGACGGCCCAGGCCCACGCCCCGGCGACCGGGGCGAAGTACAGCCCGAGGTAGCCGACGAGGCCGAAGAGGCCGAGGACGACCGCGATGGGGCCCTGGTTCCTCATCCGGCCGGCGAGGCCGGGGATGACGAAGGCGAGCGGGACGCCCATGACCATGGTGACGGCGAGCAGGACGCCCGCGGTGGAGGCGGAGACCCCGGCGTCGCGGAAGATCTGTGGGAGCCAGCCCATGGTGATGTACGCGCCCGTGGCCTGGAGGCCGAAGTAGCAGGCGAGGGCCCATGCGGTGCGGCTGCGCACCACGCTCGGCCCGGCGTCGGGCCGGGCGGCCGGTACGCCCGCGGCCGCCTTCTCCTTGCGGGCCGCGGCGGCGATGGGCAGCCAGGGCAGTACGGCGGCCGCGGCGAGGAAGGCCCAGATCAGCAGACCGGTGCGCCAGCTCCCGCCGAGGGCCTCGGTCAGCGGGACCGTGGTGGCGGCGGCGAGCGAGGTGCCGGCGGCCAGGGCCATGGAGTAGAGGCCGGTCATGGTGGCGACCCGGTCGGGGAACCATCGCTTGACGATCACCGGGAGGAGCACGTTCGTCAGGGCTATGCCCGCGAGGCTCAGGGCGCTGGCGGCGAGGAATCCCGCGGCGTTGGTTGCGAAGGGCCGGATCAGCAGGCCCGCGGCGACGGCGGCCATGCCCGCGCAGACGACGGCCGCCGGGCCGAAGCGGCGGGAGAGCCGGGGCGCGGTGACGCCGAAGACGGCGAAGCAGAGGGCGGGTACGGAGGTGATGAGTCCGGCGACGGTTCCGCTCATGCCGAGGCCCGTACGGGTCTCCTCGAACAGGGCGCCGAGGCTGGTGATGGCGGGCCGCAGGTTGAGGGCGGCCAGCACGATGCCGACGAGGAGCACGGGTCCGAGCCACGCCGGCTGCGGGGCGGCGGCGGGAAGGGGCCGGGCGGATGCCGTGTGCTCGGCCTGGGGCCGGTTCAGGGTCTGAATTTCTTCGTCGGACATCCAACCATCATAGATTCATGGGATGATTGGTTGTCCACCCCGCAGTCGATAAGTGCCCGTCCTGAAACCTGTACGTCCGAGAGGAACCCCGACCGCATGCCGCTGACCTCGCCCCGGCGATCCGCACTCGTCGACCAGGTGATCGCCCAGCTCAGGAACCAGATCACCACGGGCGAATGGCCCGTGGGCTCCCGCATCCCCACCGAGCCCGAGCTCGTGGAGCTGCTGGGCGTCGCCCGCAACACCGTGCGCGAGGCCGTCCGGGCCCTCGCACACAACGGCCTCCTCGACATCCGCCAGGGCTCGGGCACCTATGTCATCGCCACCAGCGAGCTGGCCGGGGTGATGCACCGCCGTTTCGCCGGCGCCGATCCCCGGCACATCGCGGAGCTGCGCTCGATGATGGAGTCCTCAGCGGCCCGTCTCGCGGCGGAGCGGCGGACCGCGCGGGACCTCGTACAGCTGGACGCGCTGCTGGCGCGGCGCGAGGAGGCGTGGTCGGGCGGGGAGGCGGAGCCGTTCATCGCGGCGGACGTGGCCCTGCACATGGCGGTGGTGGCGGCCTCGCACAACGAGGTGCTCATCGAGCTGTACGCGGACCTCGGCGATCTGGTGGCCGACTGGCTGCGCACCGACGTGGGCGCGGAGCTCGATCCCGCCTCGCACCTGGACCACGCCCGGCTGATCGAGGCGATCCGGCGCGGGGACGGGGAGGCGGCGGCCTCGGAGGCGGCGGGCTATCCGTTCGTCTGCCTGGGCAGGGAAGCACCCGCGGGGGTCACTGCCGCTGGTGGCTGACCCAGGCGGAGCGGACTTCCTTCCAGCAGCGGCCGGCGAGTTCCACCCGGCCGGCCGGGTGGACGGCCACGGCGGCGGCGTCCCCGTCCACGTCCCACCAGCGGTCGCACTCGACGTGCAGGCGGACCAGGTCGGTCTGCGGGTAGCCGTTGTGGCAGAACGCGGCCACCTGCGAGCCGTTGATCTCGGTGTCGCAGTCGGCCCCGAAGAGCTCCCGGGCGGCGGGCGGCGCGGGCTGTACGGGCGGTTCGGCGGGGATCTGGGCCAGGTCGACCACGGCCTGGGTCTGGGAATCCGTACCGGGTGCAGGGGCGGCCGCTTCGTCCTGCAGGGCGGCCCCCGGAAGCAGGAATCCGGTCAGGACCACCGAGGTGACCAGCAGGGATACCGCTCGGCTCCGCCTCGCGTGCACTCCCGTACCCCCTCCCCGCAAGAGCCGAGAAGATCCCGACAGGGCCAGTTTGCAGGGAAATGTCCTGCTTTTCGACTCGGGAAGATCCGGCCCGGGGGAGGACATCTGATCGAGTCACCCCCTACGGCCACCGCCACCCGCCGCCGTACGGATGGACGGGCCCTGGATCAGGCACCCATCGCGTGCAGGCCGCCGTCGACGTGGATGATCTCGCCGGTGGTCTTGGGGAACCAGTCCGACAGCAGGGCGACGACGCCCTTGCCCGTCGGCTCCGGGTCCGACATGTCCCACTCCATCGGGGCGCGGTGGTTCCAGATGTCCGCCAGGTCCCCGAAGCCCGGGATGGACTTCGCGGCCATCGAGCCGATCGGACCGGCGGAGATCAGGTTGCAGCGGATCTTCTCCTTGCCCAGGTCACGGGCAAGGTAGCGGCTGGTGGCCTCGAGCGCGGCCTTGGCCGGGCCCATCCAGTCGTACTGCGGCCACGCGTACTGCGCGTCGAAGGTGAGGCCGACGATCGAGGCGCCCTCGTTCTCCGGGAAGAGCGGCTTGCACGCCATGGTCAGCGACTTCAGCGAGAACGCCGAAACGTGCATGGCGGTGGCGACCGACTCGAACGGGGTGTTCAGGAAGTTGCCGCCGAGCGCGTCCTGCGGCGCGAAGCCGATGGAGTGGACGACGCCGTCGAGGCCGCCGAGCTCCGCGCGGACGAGCTCCTCCACGCGCGCCAGGTGCTCGTCGTTGGTGACGTCGAGCTCGATCACCTTGGCGGGCTTGGGCAGCTTGCGTGCGATGCGCTCGGTCAGCGTCGGCCGCGGGAACGCGGTGAGGATGACCTCGGCGCCCTGCTCCTGGGCCAGCCGGGCGGTGTGGAAGGCGATGGAAGACTCCATCAGCACCCCGGTGATGAGGATGCGCTTGCCGTCGAGAATTCCGCTCATGGTGATCAGTGACCCATGCCCAATCCGCCGTCAACGGGAATGACGGCTCCTGTGATGTACGCGGCGTTGTCGGACGCCAGGAAGCTGACCGCGGCCGCGATCTCCTCGGGCTGCGCATAACGGCCCAGGGGCACCTGGCCGACGATGCCCGCCCGCTGCTCGTCCGTGAGCACCTTCGTCATGTCGGTGTCCACGAAGCCCGGGGCGACGACGTTGAAGGTGATGTTGCGGGAACCCAGCTCACGGGCGAGGGAGCGGGCGAAGCCGACCAGCGCCGCCTTGGAGGCGGCATAGTTGGCCTGGCCGGCCGAGCCGAGCAGTCCGACGACCGAGGAGATCAGGACGACGCGGCCCTTCTTGGCACGGAGCATGCCGCGGTTCGCGCGCTTGACCACACGGAAGGTGCCCGTGAGGTTGGTGTCGACGACCGAGGCGAAATCGTCCTCGGACATGCGCATGAGCAGCGTGTCCTTGGTGATGCCGGCATTGGCCACCAGGACCTCGACGTTGCCGTGCGCGTCCTCGACCTGCTTGTACGCGAGGTCGACCTGGTCGGAGTCGGTGATGTCGCAACGGACCGCCAGCACGCCCAGGGCCGTGAGCTCCGCCGGGGGCTCGCCCGACCGGTACGTGATCGCGACCTTGTCCCCCGCCTCGGCGAAGGTTCGGGCGATGGCGAGGCCGATGCCCCGGTTTCCTCCGGTGACGAGAACCGAGCGGCTCAACGGATCACCCTTTCGACTAGCGGTCTGAATACCAAAAACCTATAGGTCAAGTACCCCTTACGGAGAATCGGCTCCGACAGGGCCTCGGTACCGGGTCTGTCGAGTCCCTACAGAAAGATGTAGGCACCGCATGCCGCGGCGCGACATGATCGTGCCAGCTGCCCCGACCCCCGGGAGGACCTCCGTGCCCCATTCCATCGACGCGGCCTTCACCGCGCTGCCCTTGCGGGCGCTCGCCGACGCGGCGCTCGCCAGGGCCCGCGCGCTGGGCGCCGACCATGCCGATTTCCGCCTGGAACGCATCCGCAGCGCCTCCTGGCGGCTGCGCGACGCCAAGCCCTCCGGCGGCTCCGACACCACCGACCTCGGCTACGCGGTCCGCGTGGTGCACGGGGGCAGCTGGGGGTTCGCCTCCGGTGTGGACCTGACCATGGACGCCGCTGCCAAGGTGGCCTCGCAGGCCGTGGCCATGGCGAAGCTCTCCGCCCAGGTGATCAAGGCGGCCGGTCGGACCGGGGGCACCCCCAGCGGTAGCTGGGGGCGCGTCGAGCTCGCCGAAGAGCCCGTGCACGCCGACAAGACCTGGGTCTCCGCCTACGACGTGAACCCCTTCGAGGTGCCGGACACGGAGAAGGCCGCGCTGCTCGCCGACTTCAGCGCACGTCTGCTGGCGGCCGACGGGGTGGCCCACGTGGACGCCTCGCTGCTCGCGGTCCACGAGAACAAGTTCTACGCCGACACCGCCGGCACCTCCACCACCCAGCAGCGGGTGCGCATCCACCCGCAGCTCACCGCCGTCGCCGTGAACTCCGCCACCGGCGAGTTCGACTCGATGCGCACCATCGCCCCGCCGGCCGGGCGCGGCTGGGAGTACCTGACCGGCACCGGCTGGGACTGGAACGCCGAGCTGGAGTCGATCCCCGGTCTGCTCGCCGAGAAGATGCGGGCACCGAGCGTCGAGGCCGGGCGCTACGACCTGGTCGTGGACCCCTCGAACCTGTGGCTCACCATCCACGAGTCCATCGGCCACGCCACCGAGCTGGACCGGGCGCTGGGCTACGAGGCCGCGTACGCCGGGACCTCCTTCGCCACCTTCGACCAGCTGGGCAAGCTCACTTACGGCTCCCCGATCATGAACGTCACGGGCGACCGGACGGCCGAGCACGGGCTGGCCACCGTCGGCTACGACGACGAGGGCGTCGAGGCCCAGAGCTGGGACCTGGTCAAGGACGGCACCCTGGCCGGCTACCAGACGGACCGTCGGATCGCGAAGCTGACCGGCCTCGGCCGTTCCAACGGCTGCGCCTTCGCCGACTCCCCCGGGCACGTGCCCGTCCAGCGCATGGCGAACGTCTCGCTGCAGCCGGATCCGGGCGGGCTCTCGACCGAGGACCTGATCGGCGGGGTGGAACGCGGGATCTACGTGGTCGGCGACCGCTCCTGGTCCATCGACATGCAGCGCTACAACTTCCAGTTCACCGGGCAGCGCTTCTTCCGCATCGAGAACGGCAAGCTGGCCGGGCAGTTGCGCGACGTCGCGTACCAGGCCACGACCACGGAGTTCTGGGGCTCGATGGAGAAGGTCGGCGGTCCGCAGACCTACGTCCTGGGCGGCGCCTTCAACTGCGGCAAGGCCCAGCCGGGCCAGGTCGCGGCGGTCTCGCACGGCTGCCCGTCCGCGCTGTTCCGCGACGTGAACATCCTGAACACCACGCAGGAGGCCGGGCGATGAGCTCGTCGATTCGTACCACCAAGCCCCACGAGATCGTCGAGCGGGCGCTGGAGCTGTCCACCGCGGACGGCTGCGTCGTCATCGCCGACGAGCAGTCGAGCGCCAATCTGCGCTGGGCGGGCAACGCCCTGACCACCAACGGGGTCACCCGCGGCCGGACCCTCACGGTCATCGCCACCGTCGACGGCAAGGAGGGCACGGCCTCGGGGGTCGTCTCGCGCTCCGCCGTCACGGCCCAGGAGCTGGAACCGCTGGTCCGGGCCGCCGAGGCGGCCGCCCGCGGCGCCGGACCGGCGGAGGACGCCCGGCCGCTGGTCACCGGCACCCCGTCCTCGCCGGACTTCGCCGACGCCCCGGCCGAGACCTCCTCGGCGGTGTTCGCCGACTTCGCCCCGGCCCTCGGCGAGGCCTTCGCCCGGGCCCGCGCCGGCGGCCGCGAGCTGTACGGCTTCGCCAACCACGAGCTGGTCTCCACGTACGTGGGCACCTCTACGGGGCTGCGCCTGCGCCACGACCAGCCCAACGGCACCCTGGAGCTCAACGCGAAGTCCCCCGACCGCCAGCGCTCGGCCTGGGCCGGCCGCGCGACGCGGGACTTCAAGGACGTGGACCCGACCGTGCTCGACGCGGAGCTGGCCGTACGGCTCGGCTGGGCGGAGCGGAAGATCGACCTGCCGGCCGGGCGGTACGAGACGCTGCTGCCGCCCACGGCCGTGGCCGACCTGCTGATCTACCAGATGTGGTCGGCGGCGGCCCGGGACGCGGTGGAGGGCCGGACCGTCTTCTCCAAGCCCGGCGGCGGCACCCGGCTCGGCGAGCGGCTCTCCCCGCTGCCGCTGACCCTGCGCAGCGATCCGAACGCGCCGGGCCTGGAGTCCGCGCCGTTCGTGATCGCGCACAGCTCCGGAGACGGCGCGTCCGTCTTCGACAACGGCCTGCCGGTCCCGGCGACCGAGTGGATCAAGGACGGCGAGCTGGCCCGGCTGACCACCACCCGGCACACCGCGGACCTGACCGGCCTGCAGGTCTCCCCGTCGTTCGGGAACCTGATCCTGGAGGGCGGCGGCGAGAAGTCGCTGGAGGAGATGGTGGCCGCCACCGAGCGCGGGCTGCTGCTGACCTGCCTCTGGTACATCCGCGAGGTGGACCCGGCGACGTTGCTGCTCACGGGGCTGACCCGGGACGGCGTCTACCTGGTGGAGGACGGCCAGGTCGTCGGCGAGGTCAACAACTTCCGGTTCAACGAGTCCCCCGTGGACCTGCTGTCGCGGGCCTCGGAGGCCGGCCGGACCGAGAAGACCCTGCCGCGCGAATGGAACGACTGGTTCACCCGGACCGCGATGCCCGCCCTGCGCATCCCGGACTTCAACATGAGCTCGGTCAGCAAGGGGGTCTGATCCCCCAGAGGGGCCGGATCCCACGGAGTGGTCCGATCACAAAACGGGTCTGAGGTGCGCGCCTTCCCCGCCTAGACTGGCGGGGAAACCCTCAGCCTTTCGTTTCATCTCGTTCAAGGAGACCCAGAACCGTGACGGACATCGTCGACGAACTGAAGTGGCGCGGGCTCTTCGCCCAGTCCACCGACGAAGAAGCGCTGCGCAAGGCGTTCGCGGACGGTCCCGTCACGTTCTATTGCGGCTTCGACCCGACGGCGGCCTCGCTGCACGTGGGTCACCTCGTGCAGGTCCTCACCGTGCGCCGGCTCCAGCAGGCGGGCAACCGTCCGCTGGCGCTGGTCGGCGGCGCCACCGGGCAGATCGGTGACCCGCGCCCGACCGCCGAGCGCACCCTGAATGACCCGGAGACCATCGCGAACTGGGTGACGCGGCTGCGCACCCAGATCGAGCCGTTCCTGTCCTTCGAGGGCGAGAACGCGGCGCTCATGGTCAACAACCTGGACTGGACGGCGGGCATGTCCGCCATCGAGTTCCTCCGGGACATCGGCAAGCACTTCCGGGTGAACAAGATGCTGACGAAAGACTCGGTCGCCAAGCGGCTGGAGTCCGACCAGGGCATCAGCTACACGGAGTTCAGCTACCAGCTGCTCCAGGGCATGGACTTCCTGGAGCTGTACCGCCGGCACGGCTGCGTGCTCCAGCAGGGCGGGTCCGACCAGTGGGGCAACCTGACGGCCGGTCTCGACCTGATCCACCGCGTGGAACCGGACGCGCACGTCCACGCCATCGCGACCCCGCTGATGGTCAAGGCGGACGGCACCAAGTTCGGCAAGTCCGAGAGCGGCGCCGTCTGGCTCGACCCGGAGATGACCACCCCGTACGCGTTCTACCAGTTCTGGCTGAACGTGGACGACCGGGACGTCTCCACCTACATGCGCATCCTGTCCTTCCGGAGCCGTGAGGAGCTGGAGGCGCTGGAGGCGCAGACGGCTGAGCGGCCGCAGGCGCGCGCCGCCCAGCGGGCGCTCGCGGAGGAGCTGACCGCGCTGGTGCACGGCGCGGACCAGTGCGCCGCCGTGATCGCGGCGTCCAAGGCGCTGTTCGGCCAGGGCGAGCTGGCGGACCTGGACGAGGCCACTCTGGCCGCGGCCCTGTCCGAACTGCCGCACGCCCAGGTCACCGAGCCGGGGCTGGTCGTGGACCTTCTCGCGGAGACCGGGCTGGTCGCCAGCAAGTCGGCCGCCCGCCGGACCGTGAAGGAGGGCGGCGCCTACGTGAACAACGTGAAGGTCGTCTCCGAGGACGCGGTCCCCGCCAAGGAGGACCTGCTGCACGGACGCTGGCTGGTGCTGCGCCGAGGCAAGAAGAACCTGGCGGCGGTCGAAGTCACCGGCTGAGCGCCGCCTCGGCGACGCGGCGCGGGAGCGCCAGGAGAGAGCACGAGGAGGGGGCCGGCCCGGACGCATCGTCCGGGCCGGCCCCCTCCTCGTGGTACGCCGCCCGCGGCGGACCCGGGGCTCCTAGGTCATCTGTCGCTTGTTGCCCCGGACCATGCCGTAGAGCAGGTCGCCGAGACCGACGACCACGACGGCTCCGGCAAGCTGCAGCAGGTGCCGGATCCAGTCGATGCCGCGTGTTTCGTTGACGCCGATCCACGTGGCCACGGCATTGCCGAGGACGGCGCCGATGATGCCGAACACTGTCGTCAGCCAAAGGGGCTGGTGTTGCTTGCCCGGCAGGATCGCCCGGGCAATCAGTCCCAGTACAAAGCCGACGATGATCGCCCACAACCAACCCATGTCGAGCCTCCTCCTGGCGCGTTGCGCGCATGTGGGCCAAGTCTCGACCCGTCCGGCCTACTACGCATTTCGGACAGCTCCATTCGGGGGGCACCCCCTCTGCCCGGCGCCGGGCAGGCGGCGTACCGTGGAGGCGTCCGGGCCGGGGAGTGCCCGGCGGTCGATCGGGTGGTGGATTGTGGAGCGGACGAAGCGGAACGGGTCCGAGGTCTTCCGGATCACGGGGGCGCGGATGAGCCTCGCCGAGGACGTACGGGGACGGCAGCGCCGGTACGTGATCTCGATGTTGATCAGGACCCTGTCGGTCATCGCGACGATCGTCCTGTGGAACGTGCAGCGGCCGGTGGCCATGGTGACGCTCGTCGCGGGGGCGCTGCTGCCGTACGTGGCGGTGGTCATCGCCAACGCGGGGCGCGAATCGACGCCCTCCCTGCCATCCCACTTCATGCCGGCTCCGGCGCACCCCGAACTGGGCGACGGAAACCTCAAGAAAAGCTCAGATCAATCATGAAGTTCCAGTGCACCGCACCGGGTCCTGCGTGACATACTGCCTACGCGCTCCGCATCCCCCGTCGGAGCGACGGACCGACGCCGGGCAGCTCCCCCCGTGGCTGCTCGGCGTCGCCATTCCGTCTTAGGGTTGAGCCGTGACTCCCCTTGACGCACCTCTGAACGACCCGCCCGGCAACGCCGCGTCCGGCGACGACGCCCCCGCCGACGCACCCACCTGTTCCGCCAAGGGCTGCCGCGGGGCGGCCGCCTGGGTCCTGGCGTGGAACAACCCGAAGCTTCACACCCCCGAGCGCCGCAAGACCTGGCTGGCGTGCGAGGAGCACCGCGAGCACCTGTCCCAGTTCCTGGGGGTCCGCGGTTTCCTCAAGGACGTCGTAGAGCTCGACCAGTGGGTACAGCCCGAGGGCTCGCTCGGATCGTCCCTGACCGCGGAGGTCAGCCGCCGATCGCCGACATCGGGCGGTCGGGCTGCAGGAAGGTCGGGTCGTCGAGGCCGGACCCGGCCTTCTTGCCCCACATCGCCACCTTCCACAGGCGGGCGATCTCCTCGTCGTCGGCGCCCGAGCGCAGGGCCGCGCGCAGGTCCGACTCCTCGGTGGCGAACAGGCACGTACGGATCTGGCCGTCGGCCGTGAGGCGCGTACGGTCGCAGGCGCCGCAGAACGGGCGGGTGACGGAGGCGATGACTCCGACGGTGGCGTCTCCGCCGTCGACGACCCAGCGCTCGGCCGGGGCGGAGCCGCGCTCCTCGGACCCTTCCTCGGTGAGCGTGAAGCGGGTCCGCAGGGATTCCAGGATGTCACCGGCGGTGATCATGCCGTCGCGCTTCCAGCCGTGCTGGGCGTCGAGGGGCATCTGCTCGATGAAGCGGAGCTCGTACTCGTTCTCCACGGCCCAGGCCAGCAGGTCGGGGGCCTCGTCGTCGTTGAGTCCGGGCATCAGCACGGCATTGACCTTGACCGGGGTGAGGCCGGCGTCGCGGGCGGCGGCCATGCCCTCGATGACGTCCTTGTGGCGGTCGCGCCGGGTCAGGGTCTTGAAGACCTCGGGCCGCAGCGTGTCCAGGGATACGTTCACCCGGTCCAGGCCGGCGGCCTTGAGGGCCTGTGCGGTGCGCTTGAGGCCGATGCCGTTGGTGGTCAGCGACATCTGGGGGCGGGGCTCCAGGGCCGCGCACTGCTCCACGATCCCGACGATGCCGGGGCGCAGCAGCGGCTCGCCGCCGGTGAAGCGGACCTCTTCGATCCCGAGCCGGGTGACGGCGATGCGGATCAGCCGGACGATCTCGTCGTCACTGAGCAGATCGGATTTGCCGAGCCACTGCAGGCCCTCCTCGGGCATGCAGTAGGTACAGCGCAGATTGCACCGGTCGGTGAGTGAGACGCGCAGGTCAGTGGCTACGCGGCCGTAGGTGTCGAGAAGCACTGTAAGCCCCCTCCCCTGTCCGGTTCATAGAGGTTTGCGTCGCGATGGATGAGAGTACGAGCGCTATCAACGAGCCTACGCGACACCCGTGACATGTAGGGGTGCCGGAATGAACGAGACGAGGTATGGCCGTGTCGTAGGGAAATACGACACGGCCACGCTGGGTGTTCGGAGCATCTCGCTGCGGCGCAGCGTGTCAGTGCGCCCCGGTTCCGGTGAGTGAGCGGACCTCGAGCTCGGCGAACTTCTGCGGGTCGGCCTTCTCCTTGGACAGGACGGTTCCCAGCCATCCCAGCAGGAAGCCGAGCGGGATGGAGATGATGCCCGGATTCTCCAGAGGGAACCAGTAGAAGTCGGCGCCCTTGAACATCGAGGTGGGCTTGCCGGAGACGACCGGGGAGAAGAGCACCAGGACGACCGAGGAGACCAGGCCGCCGTAGATGGACCAGAGCGCCCCCTGGGTGGTGAAGCGCTTCCAGAAGAGGCTGTAGAGGATCGTCGGCAGGTTGGCGGAGGCGGCGACCGCGAAGGCCAGGGCGACGAGCCCGGCCACGTTGAGGTCGCGGGCCAGGGCGCCGAGGCCGATGGCGACGGCTCCGATGACCACGGTCGACCAGCGGGCCGCCCGCATCTCTTCCTTCTCGGTGGCCTTGCCCTTGCGGATCACGTTCACGTAGATGTCGTGGGCGAAGGACGAGGAGGAGGCCAGCGTCAGGCCCGCGACGACCGCGAGGATCGTGGCGAAGGCCACCGCCGAGATCACGGCGAGCAGGACCGCGCCGCCGGTGGATCCCGAACCGCCGCCGATCTCCTGGGCGAGCAGCGGGGCCGCGGTGGTGCCGGCCTTGTTGGAGGCGATGATGTCGGCCCGCTTGAGCAGGGCCGCGGCGCCGAAGCCGAGGACGATCGTCATCAGGTAGAAGGCGCCGATGATGCCGATGGCCCAGTTCACGGACTTCCGGGCGGCCTTGGCCGTGGGGACCGTGTAGAAGCGGATCAGGATGTGCGGCAGGCCGGCGGTGCCCAGGACCAGGGCGAGGCCCAGCGAGATGAAGTCCAGCTTGGAGAGCGAGTCCTTGCCGTACTTCAGGCCCGGCTCCAGGAACTTCACCCCCTGACCGCTGTTGTCGGCGGCCTTGCCCAGCAGGTCCGAGATGTTGAAGTTGAACTTGAGCAGCACCAGGAAGGTGATCAGCAGCGTGCCGGCGATCAGCAGCACGGCCTTGATCATCTGGACCCAGGTGGTGCCCTTCATCCCGCCGATCGTGACGTAGAGGATCATCAGGACGCCGACCAGCGAGACGATGACGACCTTGCCCAAGTCGCTGGTGATGCCGAGGAGCAGCGAGACGAGCACGCCGGCGCCGGCCATCTGGGCGAGCAGGTAGAAGATCGAGACGACGATGGTGGAGGTGCCCGCGGCGGTCCGTACGGGGCGCTGGCGCATCCGGTAGGCGAGCACGTCGCCCATCGTGTAGCGGCCGGAGTTGCGCAGCGGCTCGGCAACCAGGAGCAGCGCCACCAGCCAGGCGACGAGGAAGCCGATCGAGTAGAGGAAGCCGTCGTAGCCGAAGAGCGCGATGGCTCCGGCGATGCCGAGGAAGGACGCGGCGGACATGTAGTCGCCGGAGATGGCCAGGCCGTTCTGGAATCCGGTGAACTGGCGGCCGCCCGCGTAGAAGTCGGCGGCGTCCTTGGTCTGGCGTCCGGCCCAGATCGTGATGGCCAGGGTGGCGACGACGAAGAGCCCGAACAGGGTGATGATCAGCGTGCGGTGCTCGGAGGCGCCGGCGGCGGTGGTCGTGCCCGCCGTGGTCGCCCCGGCGAGTGCCACGTACAGCGGGGCGCTCATTCGCCCGCCTCCATCCTTGCCTTGATGGCCGAGGCCTTGGGGTCGAGCTTGGCCGCCGCGTGGCGCGAGTACAGCCAGGCGATGAGGAAGGTCGTCGCGAACTGGCCGAGGCCCAGGACGAGGGCGACGTTGATGTTGCCGAAGAGCTTCGTCCCCATGAAGCCGCCCGCGTAGTTGGAGAGCAGGACGTAGAGCAGGTACCAGGCGATGAACGCCACGGTGAGCGGGAAGGCGAAGGACCGGTGGGCGTGGCGCAGGTCGGCGAACTCCTGGCTCTGCTGGACGCGTACGAACTCGTCGGCCGAGGGGTGCGCCGGCGGCGTTCCCGCGCTGCCCGGGGGCGGCGCTGCTTCGGTGGTCACGGGGGACTCTCCTTGTGAAGCGGGTGCGGTGGGGACGACGGACAAAACAACCTCCGTGTGGGGGGATGACGGTGCCGATCCCCCCTGTCAACGGCACGGCCGGCGCATCGGGGCGGTTCAACACCTGTTGTTTCTCTGGGAACTGATTTCTCGAACTGATGGCGCAAAGTCGAACGGCGGCACTAGGTTCACGTGGAACCCGTCGGGCGCGACCGCGCCCGCGCGGCTTTTTCACGATGATGTGGAGAACCCATGGCTCATCTGGGAACCGGTCGCCGGCGGCGCGCCCTCGCCGTTCCGGTCGGCTTGGCGCTCACCGCCTCGCTCGCCTTCCTGCCCTCGGTCGCGGCTTCCGCCGCCCCCGTCGGCATGACGGCGGACGCTTCGGCCACCGCCACGCCCGACACCTCCGGCCCCAAGCTGTCGTACGTGGCCAACCTGAACGCGTACGGCAGCATGAAGCAGGCGAAGAAGGCCATTACGCGGGCCGGTGGCACGGTCGTGATCGCGTACGAGCAGATCGGAGTGGTCGTAGCCCACTCGCAGAACCCGGAGTTCGCCAAGCAGCTCCGCGCACAGCGCGAGCTGTTCGTGTCCGTCGGCGCCACCCGGACCGCTCCCCTGTCGGTGGTGCAGACCACCGAGGAGGGCACCACCCAGCGGCTGAGCGACGCGGACGCCGCCAAGGCGGCGGCGAGCGCCACGGACGGACAGGAACCCCTGGAGTCCAACCAGTGGGACCTGCGGGCGATCAAGGCCGACGAGGCTCACAAGATCAACGATGGCAGCCGGAACGTCACGGTGGGCGTCATCGACACGGGTGTCGACGACACCCATCCGGATCTCGCCCCGAACTTCTCCAAGGGCCAGTCCGCGAACTGTGTCGGCGGCGTCGCCGACACCACCGAGGGCGCCTGGCGTCCGTACGCCGACGGCAGCGACCACGGCACCCACGTGGCGGGCACCATAGCCGCCGCTCGCAACGGGATCGGCATCAGCGGCGTGGCGCCCGGCGTCCAGGTCGCCGCGATCAAGGTGAGCGAGCCCGCGACCAGCCTCTTCTACACCGAGGCGGTCGTCTGTGGCTTCATGTTCGCCGCCGAGAAGGGGATCGAGGTGACCAACAACAGCTACTACGTCGACCCCTGGCTCTACAACTGCAAGGCGGACGACGACCAGAAGGCTCTGGTGGAGGCCCTCGGCCGAGCGACGAAGTACGCGGAGCGCAAGGGTGTGCTGAGCGTGGCCTCGGCCGGCAACTCGAACCACGACCTGGCGTCCAACGCGATCGTGGACGAGACCAGCCCGAACGACACCACCCCGGTGACGCGCACCATCGACCCGCACGTCTGCCTGGACCTGCCCACCCAGCTCCCGGGCGTGGTCACGGTGAGCGCGACCGGCGACCAGGGCTTCAAGTCGTACTACTCCACCTACGGTCTGGGCGTCGTCGACGTCGCGGCCCCCGGCGGCGACAAGTGGCAGATCCCCGCCACCCCGGACGCCAACGGCCGCGTGCTGTCCACCGTCCCGGGCGGCGGCTACGGCTACAAGCAGGGCACCTCGATGGCCGGCCCGCACGTCGCCGGTGTCGCGGCCCTGCTCAAGAGCCGCCACCCGTGGGCGAGCCCCTCGCAGCTCCAGGCCATGCTCAAGGGCCAGGCCACCAAGACGGCCTGCCCCGAGCAGGTCTACGACGCCACGGGCGTCCTGGTCGACGCCACCACCTGCAACAGCAAGTGGGGCCAGACCGGCTACTACGGCTACGGCGTGGTCGACGCGCTGAAGGCCGTGAAGTAACCGCTCGGACATGACGCAGGGGCCGGCCCGGGGTGATCCCCCGGGCCGGCCCCTGCTGCGCCCCGCGGGGCGGCGGGCCCTACAGCTGGATGAGCACCTTCAGCGCGCTGCGGTCGTCCATCGCCCGGTAGCCGTCCGGGACCTCGTCGAGGGTGACGGCCCGGTCGAAGACGGGCGACGGGTCGATCGCGCCGCTGAGCACGTCCTCCAGCAGCTCCGGGATGTACGCGCGGACCGGCGCGACCCCGCCGCGCAGGGTGAGGTTGCGGTCGAACATGACACCGAGGTCGAGGCCGGTCCCGCTGCCGTGCGGGACACCGACGTAGCCGATGGCCCCGCCGTCCCGGGCGATGTTCACGGCGGTGCGCATGGACTGCTCGGTACCGACCGCCTCGATGACCGAGTGGGCGCCCTGGCCGCCGGTGAGCTCGCGGACGGCCGCCTCGGCGGCCTCGCCGCGCTCGGCGACCACGTCGGTGGCCCCGAAGAGCTTCGCGATGTCCGTACGGACGGTGTGGCGGCCCAGTGCGATGATCCGCTCGGCGCCCAGACGCTTGGCCGCGAGGACCCCGCACAGGCCGACGGCGCCGTCGCCGACGACGGCGACCGTGGAGCCCTTGCGGACCCCCGCGCCGAGTGCGGCGTGGTGGCCGGTTCCCATGACGTCGGACAGCGCGAGCAGCGCGGTCAGCAGGTGGTCGTCGGAGGCGGCGTCGGCCGGCAGCTTCACCAACGTGCCGTCGGCGTGCGGGACCCGGACGGCCTCGCCCTGGCCACCGTCGTGGCCGACCGAGCCCCAGAAGCCGCCGTGCTCGCAGGAGGTGTGGAGGCCCTCGGAGCAGTAGGCGCAGGTGCCGTCGGACCACATGAAGGGGGCGACGACGAGGTCTCCGGCGCGCAGGCCCGAGACGGCGGAGCCGGTCTCCTCGACGATGCCGAGGAACTCGTGGCCGATACGCTGGCCCGGCTGGCGCTTGGCTTCGCCGCGGTAGGCCCACAGGTCGCTGCCGCAGATACAGGCACGCAGGACGCGGACGACGGCGTCCTCGGGGCGCTGGATCGCAGCGTCGGGCACCTCCTCCACGCGGATGTCGTGCGGGGCGTGGATGACGGTGGCGCGCATGGTGGTGCAGCCCTCCGGCTAGACGATGGTTGAGCCCTGTAGGGCCTCCCCACCGTACGCCCGCTGCGCCGCGAGTGCGCCCGTGGCCAGCAGGTACTGGGCCGCCACGTACGTGGCCATGACCCAGAAGTCCGCGCGGGGCAGCTGGGGCCACTCGGCGACCCCGGTGGCGATGAGCGTGTCGGACAGCAGGAACAGCGCCCCGCCGAGACCGGCCCGGCGCCCCAGTGCGCTGGAGCGGTAGGCCATGGCGGTGAGCAGCAGGCTGTACCCCGCGACCGGGATCCGCAGTTCCGCGGGCAGGTCGCCCCAGAGCAGCGTGACGGTGGACAGCAGCGCGGCGGCGTAGGCGGCCCCGAGCAGGGGGCCCGTCCGGCGGCGGCCGAAGAGCAGGAGGTAGCAGACGTGCCCGGCGGCGAAGGAGCCCATGCCGATCAGGAAGGCGGGATCTGCGTCGAAGAGCAGGGCCAGGTCCCCGCCCCAGCCGAACAGCAGGGCCGCGATCAGCAGGCGGGGGGCGCGGCGGGTGATCACGTACCCGACGAGCAGCGGCATCAGCAGCGGCTTGGCGACGAGGTGCCCGGTGTGCCAGCCCGCCAGCAGGGATCCGAGGTCCAGGGCGGTGGCGGCGGCGAAGGCGAGGAGCAGCGCCCGGCCGGCGAAGCCCGGGGCCGGGGGGACGGCGGGACGCGCCCAGGACGGCGTACGGGACCGCGCGCGCTCGGTGGATCCGGTGGCGCTCACGCGGCGTGCTCCGGGGTGGGCGCGGGCGCCTCGGACGGGGCGGCCTGCGCGGACGGGGCGGCCTGCGCGGGCTGCCAGCCGGGGCCGCGGAACACGCGGCCGGCGCGCTCGCGCCAGGTGGCGGCGGAGCGTACGTCGCGGGCGATGGAGGCGTACTCGTGGGTGGCGACGCGCAGCGGGTTGTGGGTGGCGATGTTCTTGGTGAGGCCGAAGACGGGCTTGTCGGTCTCACCTGCCCAGGAGCCGAACATCCGGTCCCAGATGATCAGGATGCCGCCGAAGTTCCGGTCCAGGTAGCCGCCTTGGGAGGCGTGGTGGACACGGTGGTGGGAGGGCGAGTTGAAGACGAACTCCACGGGGCGGGGCAGTTTGTCGATGCGCTCGGTGTGGATCCAGAACTGGTAGACGAGGTTGACCGAGTAGCAGAAGGCGATGGCGGCCGGGTGTACGCCCAGCGCGATCATCGGGAGATAGAACGGCCAGGAGGTGGCGCTGGTCCAGGGCTGGCGCAGGGCGGTGGTGAGGTTGAACTTGCGGCTGCTGTGGTGGACGACGTGGCAGGCCCACAGGATCCGGATGACGTGGTGGCCCCGGTGCTGCCAGTAGTAGAGGAAGTCCTGGGCGAGCAGCATCAGCGGAACGGTCCACCACAGGACGGGGACGCGGAGCGGGGTGAGCTCGTAGAGCGCGGTGTAGATCGCGAGGATCGGGATCTTCCAGAGGAAGTCGAAGCCGAGGCTGCCGATCCCCATGCCGAGGCTGGTGACGGCGTCCTTGGTCTCGTACCCGGCGGCGTCCTCGTCGGGATGGATGCGGTAGCTCACGAGCTCGACGACGGTGAGCAGGACGAAGGCGGGTATGGACCACAGCACGACATCGGGCAGGTTCGGCATGTCCGCACCATAGAGGCGGGTTCGGGGGCTCGGCTAGAGGTTGTTACCGATCGGTATCCATCGGTGTTACCGACGGTTCACGAGATGCTTCCGGGTGAGGGCATCCGGGCCAGGGGGAGGGCATGGGGATGACGGACTTCGGGGCGGGTTTCGAGGCGGTGGCCTCAAGGACGGCCGAGGCGGTCGCGCTGGCATTGGCGAGGTCCCGGCCGGGAGCGGCGCGCCGGCTCAGGCCCGCGAAACCGGGAGACCCCGCGGTACGACGCCTCGCGCACGAGCTGGCGGCCCGGCTGACCGGGGCGGCCCGGGAGCTCGCGGAACCCGACCGGCTGGCGGCGGTGGCCGCCGTCGGCGAGGCCTTCGCCGCGCTGGGCCCGCGGGAGGCCCGGGCCCTCTTCGCCGCGGACCCCGGCCCGGTGCCCGCACTGGAGGCCTCCCTGAGCCCGGCGGCGCGGGCCGCCTACCGGGAGCTGTTCGCCCTGTGCCGGGCGGCGGGCGGGAGCGAGGGCGCCGGGAGCGAGGGCACGCCGGCCCCGGGCGCGGCCGACGCGGCGGCCCGCTTCGAGGAGGAGTACACTCGGTACGTGGCCAGGGCCCAGGCCCGGATCCAGCTGTTCGGGCTGACTTTCAGCCAGGCCCGCCAGGACTGGCCCCTGGACCTCGCCTACATCAGCCTCGCGGTCAGCGGCGGGCAGCTCCTGGAGGATCCCGGGCTGCAGGCACCGGTCAAGGCCGAGGTGGCCCTGAACGCCGTGGAGCGGATCCTGCTGCGCGGCCCGGCCGGCTCGGGCAAGAGCACCCTCGTCCAGTGGCTGGCCCTGAACGCCGCCCGCAGCAGCTTCGGGCCCCGGCTGCGCGACTGGAACACCCTGGTCCCCTTCGTCCTGCCGCTGCGCTCCTTCAACTCCCCCGCCGGGCTCCCCCTGCCCGAGGACTGGCTGACCGCGACCGGTGTCCCACTGACCGCCCCGGAGGGCTGGGTCGCACAACTCCTCTCCGCCGGGCGGGCGCTGGTCCTTCTCGACGGGGTCGACGAGGTGCCGCCGCGCCTGCGCAGCCGGACCGAGTCCTGGCTCCGGGAGCTGCTCACCGCCTATCCGGCGGCCCGCTTCGTGGTCACCACCCGCCCCTCGGCCGTACCGGAGGACTGGCTCACCGCCCAGGGCTTCTCCTCGCTCGCCCTGCTGCCGATGGAACGCGACGACGTCGGCGCCTTCATCACGCACTGGCACGACTCCGCCCGCGCGGAAGCGGACGGCGAGGGCGCCGGCCGGGAGGGGGAGCTGCTCGACCGGTACGAGAAGGCGCTCCTGCAGGCCGTGGGCACCCGCCGGGACCTGGGCCGGCTCGCGACGAACCCGCTGATGTGCGCCCTGCTGTGCGCCCTGAACCGGGACCGCCGGATGCACCTGCCCCGGGCCCGAAAGGAACTCTACGACGCGGCGCTGGACATGCTCTTGATCCGCCGCGACAGCGAACGGGACATCTCCGGGGTCGAGGGCGTCTACCTCAGCCGGGACGAGCAGACCCTGCTGCTCCAGCGGCTCGCGTACTGGCTGATCCGCAACGGGCAGGTGGAGGCCTCCGCCGAGGAGGCGATCAGGATGATCGCCGAATCGCTCGACGCCATGCCTCAGGTCAAGGCGCAGGGCAGCGCGCAGACGGTGTTCCGGCACCTGCTGATCCGCAGCGGGCTGCTCCGGGAGCCGGTACCGGGCTCCGTGCTGTTCGTCCACCGCACCTTCCAGGACTACCTCGGCGCCAAGGCGGCCGTGGAGGCACGGGACTTCGGTGTCCTGGTGCGCAATGCCCACGAGGACACCTGGGACAACGTGGTCCGGATGGCGGTGGGGCATGCCCGCCCCGATGAACGCGCCCACTTGCTGCGGCAGTTGCTCAAGCGCGCCGACCAGTCCGAAGGCGACCGCAGCCGGCTGGTGCTGCTCGCGGCCGCCTGTCTGGAGCACGCGCCGGAGCTGGACCCGGAGGTCTGGCGCGAGGTGGAGGCCCGTACGGCGCTGCTGCTGCCGCCGCGCTCCCCGAGCCAGGCCGGGGAGCTGGCCAAGGCGGGCGAGCTGGTGCTGGAGCTCCTGCCCGAGCCCGCCGGGCTCACCGAGGACGAGGCCGCCGCGACCATCCGTACGGCGGCGCTGGTCGGCGGCGACCGGGCGCTCCAGGTGGTCGCGGGTTTCCGGGCGGACGAGCGGTACGGGGTGGAACGCGAACTGTCCGACTCCTGGGGGCGGTTCCCGATCGACGCCTACGTGGACTCGGTGCTGGCCGACGCCCCCATGCGCACGGCCCACCTGCACGTCCGCACGGGCGAACAGCTTCGGGCCCTGGACCGGCTGCCGCACATCCGCCGGCTGCACGTCACCTGGGACGGCCCGGTCCCGCGGGAGATCTCCGGGCGGCGGGACCTGGAGTCGCTGACCATGCACCGCAATGCGCTGCTGAGCGATCTGTCGCCGCTGGCCGGGCAGCCGTCACTGCGCCACCTGGGCGTCCTGGACTGCCCGAAGGTGACGGGCATCGAGGTGGTGGGCGAACTGGAGGCGGACAGCCTCGCCTTCGGCTACCTGCGCGACGACCTGTCACTCGCCCCGCTGGCCGGGGTACCGGGGCTGCGCTCGCTGGTGATCGGTTTCGAGCCGCAGGAGCGGCGGATCGGAGACGTCCCGGCCGGGCCCGGGCTGACCTCGCTGCACCTGTGGCAGGGCGCCCGCCGGATGACGCTCGACGGGATCGAGCGGTGGCCGGGGGTGGAGACGCTGACGGTCGCCGGGAGCGGCCAGTACCGGCAGCTGGTGCGGTCACTGCCGCTGACGGGCCTGGACAGCCTGCGGATCCGGCATGCCGCGCCGGTCTCGGCCGCGGCGCTCCTGCCGTACGAGCGCCTCACCCGTCTCGTGCTGATCCGGTGCGCACTGGAGGGCACGCTGGAGGCGCTCCGCGAGTTCCGCGCTCTGCGCCGGCTGGTGCTGAACGAGTGCCTGGGTACCGTGGACCTGTCGCCGCTCGCACCCCTGGAGGAGCTGGTGATCGAGCTGTACCGGGGCACCCACGTGAGCGGGGCCGGGCTGTTCCCGCCGGAGCGGCTCGTCCGCAGGGACTGAGCCGCTCCGGCGGGAGCGCCGGGTCAGGCGGCCGCGGGGCTACGGGCGCCAGGGCTACGGGGCGTTCGCGCGCTCCCCGTCACCAGACCCGGACCGATCCGCCCCGGGCGAAGGCCGGGCTGGTGGCGGCCGCCGGGACCTCCGTCAGTGGCTCCGCGACCTCCGAGACGAGGGGGCCGTGCTTGGCGGCCACCGCGTCGAGGAGGGCGAGGTCGAAGCCGTACACCCGGGCGGCATTGCCGCCGACCATGGCGGCGACCTCCTCGCGCGGCAGGCCCGCGTAAGCGATGCGCAGGCCCTCGCGGGAGAAGGGCGTGGTGCCCTCGTCGTGGGGGTAGTCGCTGCCCCACATGATCTTGTCGAGGCCGATGCGGTCCCGCAGCGGGACCTCGTGGGGGCGCATGAAGCTCGCTCCCACGAAGCAGTTGTCCCGCCAGACCTCGCTGGGGCCCTTGCCCATGGACTCCGCCAGTCCCGCCCCGAACTTGGCCTCGGCGGTGGCCGAGGCCGCCACCAGGCGGCCGTGGTAGTAGTCCAGCATCTCGATCACGCCGGGGATCCAGCCGGATCCCTGCTCCGTCAGGACCAGTTTCAGCCCGGGGTTGCGGCGGAAGGCCCCGCCGAAGATGAGGTGCCACAGGGCCCGGTGGGAGAACCAGGTGGTCTCCACCATGAAGACGGCCCGCGCCGCCGGCTCGTCGCCCAGCGGCGGCGAGGCCGAGCCCCCGTGATGGTTGACCGGCACGTCCAGCTCGTCGCAGACCGCCCAGATCGGGTCGTAGACCTGCGAGTAGAGCTCGGGCACGGTGGAGCCGGGCGGAACGCCGGGCAGCAGGACGCCGCCCGTCAGGCCCGCCTTGCGGGTGCGGCGGATCTCCTTGACCGCCGCGTCCACGTCGTTGAGCAGGATCTGCACGACGCCCGCCCGGCGGCCCGGCGCGTCCGCGCAGAAGTCCGCCAGCCACCGGTTGTGGGCCTGGAGCCCGGCCCAGCGCATCTCGTACTCGGCCGCCGTCGGGGGCTGGGCCATCAGCGAGGCCTTGGGGAAGAACGGCGGGATGGTGTTCGGGAAGAGGACCTCCGCGACGATCCCGTCGGCTTCGAGTTCGGCGAGGCGCCGAGCTGAGTTCCAGTTGCGGTCCGCCGTGTCCGCGAGGAGGTCCTCGTAGGGGTTGACGTAGGTGGCGGCCCAGGCGTCGAACTCCTCGTGGTAGCGCTTCTCCAGGTACGGCCTGTAGTCCAGCAGGTCGCCGCCCGCGTGGCAGTCGGCCGAGATGACCGTGTACCGGTCCGGGGCCCCGGTCACGGGTTCACCCCCAGCACCGGGAAGTCGTTGTCGGTCAGCCAGTGCCGGCCCACGTCGCGCGAGCGCGCCCAGGAGGCTTCGACGGCCGCCTGGTCCGCGCTCTGGCCCAGCTCGGCAGGGGTGGGCCCGATGCGGCGGGCGAGCGGCGCCAGCTTCTCGGTGTCGAAGCCGAAGACGTCCGCCGCGGCCAGGCCCAGCATCCGGCGGGTCTCCTCTACGGGGATGTCGTGGAAGGTGTTCTTCAGCCAGTTGCGGGTGTTCGGCCAGGTCCCCTCGGGGTGCGGGAAGTCCGAGCCCCACAGGATGTTGTCCACGCCGATCTCGTAGCGCTGGGCGAGCTCGCGCCGCTTGGTGTTGGTGGCGCAGATGAACACCTGGCGGTCCAGGTACTCGCTCGGCGGCCGCTTCAGCTCCTCGAACGGCGAGAGCTTCTTGCCGCCGTGGGCGCCGAGGTAGAGCCGGTCCATGAACCAGAGCTGGTTCGGCAGCCACCAGCAGCCCGACTCGGCGACGCCGAACTTCAGCCCCGGGTGCCGCTCGAAGACACCGGACCAGAGCAGGAACCACAGGGGGCGGGCCGGCCACCAGGTGACCTCGGAGACGAAGATGCCCAGGTGGTCCCCGTACTCGTGGCGCGGTGAGGACCCCGAGTGGGTGACGATCGGCATCTGCGTCTCGGCCGCCGCCGCCCACACAGGGTCGTAACGGCGGTCGTGGTAGGGGGCCTTGTCCACCCACATGGCCGGGATCATCAGGGCCCCGAGCCCGGACTCCTTGGCCCGGTGGATCTCGGCGACGACCTTGTCCGGTTCGCCGGTGATGGGCAGCAGGGCGACCCCGCAGTGCCGCTCTGGGTTCTGGGAGACGAACTCGGCCAGCCAGCGGTTGTGCGCCTGGGCGCCGGCCATGCCGAGCTCGGGGTCCTGGTCCCCGGAGAGGCCGAGGCCCACCCCGAAGGGGGCGGCGGTCTGGCTGTCCACGGCGTCGGCGTCGGGGAAGACGACTTCGGCGGCCACTCCGTCGCCGTCGAGTTCCTTCAGCCGCTGCCCGACGTCCCAGCCGCCCTTGAGGCCTTCCTCGTGGTCGTGGAACCACTTCTCGGCGAAGGCCTCGTTGCGGACTCCGAGCCGGGTGGCCTCGGCGCGGCGGGCGTCGCGCTGGCCGAGGAACTCGTCGAACTGCGGGTGGAACGCGCTGTCCAGGTAGGGGCGGTACTGCTCGGTGGGCAGTCCCGCATGACAGTCGGAGGAGATGATCAGGTACGGGTCTTCGTGCGCGCTCTCGGCGTTCATGTGGGCACCCTCAGTCAAGGATGAAGCTTTCCAGGTAGGCGGGGTTGGCGCGGTCGAGCATCGACTGCGACCGGGCGCGGATCTGCCGGTCGCTGTGCTCGCTCTCGGGCAGCATCCAGAAGCGGTCGGCGCGGATCCCGTCCACGACGTGGTCCGCGACGTCCTCGACCGGGGTGAAGTTCACTTCGTGGCCGGCCTGCTTCATGGCGGACTCGTACTGGTCGAGGCTGCGGTACGGGCTCTTGCGCGGGCGTTCCTTCGCGAACCGCTCGGGCCGGTTGCGGTGCGACTCCCACAGGCCGGTGCGCAGCATGTGCGGTCCGGGGAAGAGCACGGAGGCGCCGATCTGCGTGTCCTCCGCCTTGAGGTGGGCGTAGAGCGACTCGGTCATGGTGACCACCGCCGCCTTGGTGACCGCGTATACCGAGGCGGTGGGCAGCGGGGCGATGCCGCCGTCACCGGAGGAGGTGTTGACGACGTGGCCGGGGCCACCGGCCGCGATCATGCGGGGGACGAAGGCCTGGATGCCGTGGAAGACGCCCCACACGTTGACGGAGAAGGCCCATTTCCAGTCGTTGGGCTCGTGCTCCCACATGCGGCCCTCGGCTCCGGAGCCGACGCCCGCGTTGTTGCAGAGCACGTGCACGGCGCCGAAGGTCTCGAACGCGGCGTCCGCGAGGGAGATCACGGAGTCGCGGTCGCTGACGTCGACGATTTTGGCGAGCACCTCGGCGCCGTCCGCGGCCAGTTCGTCGGCGGCCTTGCGCAGGGCGCCCTCCTCCACGTCCGCGAGGACCACTTTCAGTCCCTCGGCGGCGAAGCGGCGGGCCATCGCGAGGCCGATGCCGCTCGCGGCTCCGGTGACCACGGCCACCTGTCCCGGTTCCAGTCGCATCAGACGCTCCCCTCGGGCGGCCCGTCGAGGATCTGCATCGGGTCGTCGTAGCGCTGGTGGATGTACGGGAGCAGGGCCTGCGCGCTGACCCGCTCGACGACCCTGCCCTTCTGGTCGGTGGTCTTCTCGCCGATGGTGAGTTCGACGAGGCGGCGTACGGGGAGATCCGCGATGGGGTCGAACATCGACTCCCGGAGCACCACGTCGCCGGTGATGTGCTCCAGCTTGCGAACCTTTTCGTTGCGGGTGCAGTGGACCAGTACCGGATCGGCGTCGAAGCCCGAACCGTCCACCGCGGGGAGGAACTTGAAGTAGAAGTCGGTCTTCGTCGTGGGCTCGGGCAGCGGCAGTTCGCGGTCCACCGCCCCGCGCACCTCCACGAAGGCGATCCCGTGCCGGGCGAGGGAGGCCCGTACGACCATGCCCTCGCGCTCGACGGTGATCTCGCCGAGCTTCTTCGGCTCGCCGAAGACCTCGCGGCCTCCGATCAGGGCGCGCTCCATGCTCATCGGCATGACCAGCGGGTACCAGCCCTCGACCCCGCCGTGCTGGGCGGCGACGGCCACCGAGCCGGCGCCGAGCGGGTAGCCGGTCAGCTCCACCTTGCTGATGTTGGCCCGCACCAGGGGCCGCTCCGCGGGCTTCAGCGGTGGCGGCAGGACCGCCGCCACCACGTCCGGGTCGGTCTCCCAGACGGCCACCACACCGGTGGACCAGATGTCGGGGAGCTTGGAACTCTTCTCGCGCGACGCGGCGATCTCGGCCTCGGTCCGCGCTCCGTACCGTACGCGTGCCATCTATCGCACCATCCTTCGTCTGGGACGCAGTCGGTTCTGTAACACAGTTACACCGCCACCGATGAAGGGTAAAGACCCTTGCACGTACCTGATCTGACGGATCGACAGAAAGCTGGACGGACACGATGACCAGAACCACGCTGACTCGCGCGGAGGTGCTGGACGCCGCCGCGTCCCTGGTCAAACAGCACGGTCCGGCCTCCCTCACCATGCGCAAGCTCGCCGCCGAGCTGGGCACCGCGGTGACCTCCATCTACTGGCACGTCGGCAACCGCGAATCGCTGCTCGACGCCCTCGTGGAGCGGACCGTGGAGGAGATGGGCGCCATCCGGCCGGTCGGCCGCAACCCCGGTGACCGCATCCTCTCGGTCGCCCGGACGCTGCGCCGCGAGCTGCGCGAGCGCCCGCACCTGATCGCGATGGTCCACGAGCGCGGCCTCACCGACCGGATGTTCCTGCCCGCCCAGCAGGCCCTGGTCCACGAGGTGCACGCGGCCGGCCTGCGCGGGGCCCGGGCCGCCGACGCGGTGCGCGCGATCCAGTTCCAGATCATCGGCTTCGTCCTGCTCGAGCGCAATCGCGAACGCTCCCCCGCCCAGTCCCCCGCCGAGGGCGACCTGTGGGACCCGGCCGACGCCCTGCACGACCCGCCACTGGCCCGCGCGCTGGCCCGGCCGGTGGATCCGGAACGGCTGTTCCAGCTGTCCGTACGAGCCCTGGTGAAAGCCCTGCTGACGCCGACCGGATAATTCCTTTGCGGACCTGCGCCGCCCCGTGATGGAATCGGTGGACACGGGGGCGGCTCCCCGGCGCGCATCCTTCTCACCTTCCTGCAAAGACCCCGCGCGCCCACTCTCCGCCCCCGTTCTTCACGTTCGCGGAGGGAAACACCCATAGCCACTGTCGAGTCCGTACTGCTGCGTCGACTCCAGACCTTCCACGTCGGCCCGGCAGCCTCGCCGACCGACACGGCCCCCGGGCCCGCCCTGCGCAGGCTCGAAGCCGAACTCCTGGGACGCGGCCACACCCTGCGCCCCGAGCTCTACGCGGCTCTGGCCTCGCTCCCCTTCGAGGAGCTGGCCGCGGCGCACCGCCGCCTCGTCGCCCTGGTCGACGGCCTGCTCGGCGCGGACCGCACGCACACCCCGCTCTTCGGGCACTTCCCGGCGATACCGGTGATCGCGCCGCGCGACACCGAACGCCTCTACGTGGACCGGGTCTTCGCACACCTCCTCCAGCAGGCGGACCACCCGTGCGTGCTCTGCGGCGAGCAGCGCACCGTCTTCCCGGTGTCCCCCTGCGCCCACCTGATCTGCCGGCTCTGCTGGGACGGCGCCGACTACTCGGCCTGCCCGCTGTGCCACCGGCGGATCGACCCCGCCGATCCGTTCCTGCGCCCCGTACGGGCCGTCGGCGCGGCCAAGCCCGCCCACCCGGGCCCGCTCCGGCTGCTGCGCCACGGCGCCGACCCCGCCGCCGACGCGACCCGGATCGTGGCGGGGCTGCTCGCCCGGCCCACCCCCCTCTCCCCGCAGGACCGCGAGGACCTGGTCACCCTGCTGCCTCTGAGCCCGGCCGCACGCGGCGAGCTCCCCGCGGAGATCCCCGTACGGGAGACCAAGACGCTGGTCCTGGCCACCCTGCTGGCCGACCCCCGGGCGCAGGACTCCGTACGCCCCCTGCTCGCCGGGCAGCTGACCACCGCCACCGATGTGCTGCGGCTGCTCGCCGTGGCCTCCGCAGGAGATCCGGGACTGCGGCCGCTGCCGCCCCGTTTCATCTCCCTCGGGCGGTCGATGCGACGCGAACTGCTCGGTGTGCTCGACGCGTTGCCCGTCCCCCACCTCGTCGAGGACCTGCTGCGGCACCCCACGGGCTGGAAGCGCGCCGCCGAGACCCTGCACCCCTTCGAACAGCACGCCCGCCACCCGCGCGCCGCGCTCGCCTTCGCCGTCCTGCGCGGCACCCCGCTGACCGGACCCCTGGGCGCGGCCCTGCGGGAGACCGCCGCCGCGCACGGAGACATCGTGCGCGTGGACCCGGACGGCAGCCGGCTCCGGCCCTCGCCCTGGGGCGGGCGCATGGAGCGGGCCCTCGCCGACGGAGCCCCGGAAGCCGCCGCCGCGCTGGCCGGGCAGCGGCCGGGCGAACTCGTCCGCCGCCTCGACCACCTGCTGCGCCTGCACACCGGCGACCTCCCGGTGGCGCAGCTCACCCGGGCGCTGCGGCGCGGGCTGCCCGGCGTGGGCCCCGGCCCCCTGCTGTCCGCGCTCGGGGCGCTGCGCGTGCGCGCCGAGGACCGGACCGGCTCGCGCCGGGTCTTCTTCCCGCGCGGCGAGGTCACCCGCGCCCAGTCGGTGGCGGAGGACCGGCCGCCGCTGCCCGCGCCCCTGGTCCGGGCGGTCGTCGGGCTGCTGGAGGCCGAAGTGCTGCGCCGGTTCGGCCTGGCCGGGCGACAGCCGTACGACCTGGCGGTGCTCGACTCCGCGCTCGCCGACCTGACCGTCCCCTTCGCCGAGCGCGACTCCGCCCGGTCCCTGGTCGCCGTCCCCCGGGGCAGCGTGCAGAGCCTGCCCCCGGGCGAGGTGCTGCGGCTCTTCCTGCACTGGACCGAGCCGACGGGCCGGCGCACCGACCTCGACCTGTCCGTGGCCTTCTTCGACGCCGACTGGCAGTTCACCGGGCGGTGCGACTACACGCGCCTGCGGCACGGGCCGACCGGAGCCGCCGTGCACTCCGGCGACCTCACCTCGGCGCCGGCGCCGGCCGGGGCCACCGAGTACGTGGACCTGGACCTGGCGAAGCTCGCCGGGCACGGGGACGCGTACGCCGTCCCGCTGGTGTTCAGCTTCAACAACGTGCCGTTCGACGAGCTGCCCGACGCCTTCGCGGGGTTCATGACCCTGCCGGCGGACGGGCCGCGCGACGCCTCGTACGATCCGCGGACCGTGCGCCAGCGCTTCGACCTGGCGGGCGAGTCCCGGGCCCACCTGCCGATGGTGGTGGACCTGGATGCCCGCCGGGCCCTGTGGGCGGACATCCACCTGCCCCCCTCGCAGACCTTCCAGAGCGTCGGTTCCTCGGGCGGCCACAAGCTGGCCGCCGCGGCCCGCGACGTCTGCGCACACTTCGCCTCCGGCGCCCGTACGACCCTGTGGGACCTCGCGGTGTGGCGTGCGGCGGCCCGCACCCGCGAAGTGGCCGTCCTGTGGCGGGCGCCACTGCCCGGGGAGCTCGACGAGCTGTGGCTCTACCGGGCCGCGGCCGGCGAGGAGCCCGCCGCCTTCGCCGCCCGGATCCGCGCCCTGGAGCCGCCCGAGGAGCGCCGGCCGCACGCGGACACCGATGCCGAGGCCGCCGAACTGGCCGCCGGGAAGCGCGCGTTCCTGGCACTGACCTCGGCGACCGTGGCTCCCGAAGGGGGTTCGGGGACGGCCTACCGGCTCTTCCCGGGGCCCGCCGAAGTACCCGGGACCTTTGCCCGGGTGACGGCCGGGGACCTCGTGGCCGAGCTGGGCTGAGCCGGGCTGAAGGCCCATCGGGCTTCGAGTGTCGGCGCGGGCCGATATCCTCTGTGACCATGCTCGCCGACCGTACGACCGCAGAGACGATGTGGCCGACCGCGTACCCACAGGGGTACGCGGTCGTCGACGTGGAGACCACCGGGCTCGCTCGCGACGACCGGATAATCTCCGCGGCCGTCTACCGGCTCGACGCCCAGGGCAACGTCGAGGACCACTGGTACACGCTGGTCAATCCGCTCCGGGACCCCGGGCCCGTCTGGATCCACGGTCTGACCAGCGACATGCTCCAGGACGCCCCGCTCTTCAAGGACATCGCCGAGGAGTTCGCGGGCCGGCTCGCCGACCGGGTACTGGTCGCGCACAACGCGATCTTCGACTGGCAGATGATCGCCCGCGAGTACGCGCGGGCCGAAGCCACCGCCCCGGTGCGTCAGCGGCTGTGCACCATCGCCCTGTCGAAGGAACTGAACCTCCCGCTGCCGAACCACAAACTGGAGTCGCTCGCCGCGCACTTCGGCGTGGTCCAGGAGCGCGCCCACCACGCGCTCGACGACGCCCGGGTCCTCGCGGAGGCGTTCCGCCCGTCCCTGCACGCGGCCGCGCGGGACAACGTACGGCTGCCCCTGCTGGAATGCCGCCCGCTGACGGAGTGGTCGGACACCCCCGCCGCCCCGCGCGTCGGGTACCAGGCCTCGTACGGGGCGGGCTCCAGCTGGCGGGCCTCGCGCAAGCGGCCGCCGTGCCCGCACCCCAACCCGGGGCGGTGGGCGGACGGCACCCCGCTCAAACAGGGCATGCGGATCGCGTTCTCCGGCGACACCTCCGTGGACCGGGAGCTGCTGGAGGACCGTGCGGTGGAGGCGGGCCTGCACATCGCGACGAGCCTGTCCCGGCTCACGAGCCTGCTCGTGACGAACGACCCGGACTCCTCGACCTCCAAGACCGTCAAGGCGAAGTCCTTCGGGACCCCGGTCGTCGACGAGGCGGCCTTCACCCAGCTGCTGCGGGACGTGGCCCCGGCACAGGACTGACTCGCCGCCCGTTGAGCCGGCCGGGTACACGCTCGGCGACTCACCCCGGTGGATCTTGTTCCTGCGGGCTGCCATGCGCAGCATGCCGCGCATGGCACGTTGCGAAGTCTGCGGGAACGATTACGGCATGTCCTTCGAAGTCCACGCACAGGGTGCTGTGCACGTCTTCGATTGCTTTTCCTGCGCCATCCACCGCATGGCGCCCATCTGTGAACACTGCCGGGTCCAGATCATCGGGCAGGGCGTAGAGGTCGAGGGACAGTGGTTCTGCGGAGGGCACTGCGCCCGCGCGGAGGGGAAGGTGGGCATCACCGACCGCGTTTGACCCCCCTCCCCGTCCCGCCCCGCATCCCCTCCCCCTCCACCACGACCCCGGACGGCCACCCGGCCGCCGGGGTCCTCGCCGCTGGGGGTACCGTCGTGGGCGTGTACCGCTTTGTACTGACCCGGCAGTGGGTGTGCCTCACCCTCATCGGCCTCGCCCTCGTCCCCGCGATGATCAAGCTGGGGTACTGGCAGTTCCACCGCCACGAGCACCGGGTCGCGCAGAACGAGCTGATCGCCGCGAACCTGCGCGCGAAACCGGTCCCGATGACCGAGGTGACCTCCCCCGGCCACGTCGTCCCGCGCGCCGACTACTGGCGTGCCGTGACCGCCACCGGCAGGTACGACTCCGCGCACGAGGTCGTCGTACGGATGCGCACCGACAACGACGACAAGGTCGGCGTCCACGTCCTCACCCCGCTGGTGCTCGCGGACGGCCGGGCGGTGCTAGTCGACCGCGGCTGGGTGCCCGGCGGTGACGATCCCCGCGCGTACCCGGCGGTCCCCGCCCCGCCCACGGGCGAGGTCACGGTCACCGGCCGGCTGAAGGCCGACGAGACCAGCGGCGGCAGCGGGATCAAGGACCGCAAGGGGCTCCCGGACCGCCAGGTGATGCTGATCAACAGCGGGCGGCAGGCGGAGTACCTGGGCAAGCCCGTCCTCGGCGGATACCTGGAACTCACCGGCCCCGTACCGGCCGACGGCAAGCCCGAGGCGGTCGCCGAGCCCGACCACGACTCGATCGGGCCGCACATGGCGTACGCCGTGCAGTGGTGGCTGTTCACCTTCGCGGTGCCGGTGGGCTGGATCGTGCTCGTACGGCGCGAGAAGCGCGACCGCCAGGCGGCCGCCGCCGCCCAGGCCGCCGCTTCCGAGCGGGAGCCGGTGGCGACCGCGTAGCGTGTCGGGCATGGATCTTGGACTGAAGGACCGTGTCTACGTAGTCACCGGCGCCACCAGGGGCCTCGGATACGCTTCCGCCCGCGAACTGACCGCCGACGGCGCGAAGGTGGTGCTGACCGGCCGGGACGCGGGCCGAGCCGAGGCCGCGGCCAACGAACTGGGCCCGAACGCGGTCGGCGTGGCGGCCGACAACTCCGACTCCCAGGCCCCCGCCCGGCTCGTCGCCACGGCCCGTGAGCGCTTCGGCCGCTTCGACGGCATCCTCATCAGCGTGGGCGGCCCGGCGCCGGGTTCGGCCGCGGACAACACCGACGAGCAGTGGACGGCGGCCTTCGAGTCGGTCTTCCTCGGCGCGGTCCGCCTCGCGCGGGCGGCGGCCGCCGAGCTCACCGACGGCGGGGTCATCGGCTTCGTCCTGTCGGGCTCCGTGCACGAGCCGATCCCGGGCCTCACCATCTCCAACGGCCTGCGCCCGGGCCTGGCCGGCTTCGCGAAGTCCCTCTCCGTGGAGCTGGGCCCGCGCGGCATCCGGGTGGTCGGCCTGCTGCCCGCCCGCATCGACACCGACCGGGTCCGCGAGCTCGACGCCCTGTCCGGAGACGCCGAGGCCGCCCGCGCGGGCAACGAGTCGCGGATCCCGCTGCGGCGTTACGGCGCCCCGGAGGAGTTCGGCCGCTCGGCGGCATTCCTGCTGTCCCCGGCCGCTTCCTACCTGACCGGTGTCATGCTCCCGGTGGACGGCGGCTCCCGCCACGGCTTCTGAGCCGTCAGGATCTCCCCCTCGGGCCTCGCGGGCCGCTCACGTCACCCGCGCCGCGCCCGGCGGGGGGTGACGTGGAGGCGGGCCTCCGTCGGAAGGGCCGCGAGCGCGGCCGAGGTGCGGGCACGGCCCAGTACCGGGCCGGCCAGCGCCGCCAGTACGTCGGCCGGCACCGCGTGCGGTTCCAGTTCCAGGGCGACCCGCAGGGCCGGGGCCCCGCGCCGCCCCCGCAGTGTGACCCGGCACCGGGCCACACCCGCCACGGCCTCCTGGACATCGGCCGCGACGGCTTCCTCCAGCGCCCGCCCGCGCAGCACGGCGAACGCCCCGTCACCGGTGTCCACGAGCACCGCCGCGAGCCGGGCCCTACGCGGCTGGGACAGCAGCCACCACAGCGCCAGCAGTACGCACACCCCGAGTCCGGCGAGCACCGCCCACCAGGGCGCCGGCCAGTCCCGCCCGTGCGGCGTCAGCAGGGGCTCATTACGGCCCCCGAACGGCCAGGACGCGCTCAGCACCGAAGCCCCCGCGGCCAGCAGGGCCAGTCCGAGCAGCGCGAGCAGGATCCGGTTGACCGTCCCGAGGCTCACCGGCGGTTCACCCGCACCCTCGGCCGTAGCTCGTCGGCCAGGCCCAGTTCGTCGACGCCGACGGCCAGTGCCGCGTCCAGGTCGGCCCGTACGTCGTCCAGTTCGCGGAAGTGGGACACCGCCCGGACCCCGATGCGGGCCCGGCCCACGCCGACCCGCACCGACCGCACCCCGGACACCTCCATGGCCCGGTCCCGCAGCACCTGCGCGGCGGCCTTGCGTTCCAGTGCGGCCCGGACCTCCGGGTGCCCGGACCTCATCGGGAGGATCCCGCGCAGTCCGGGAGTGAGGGCGTACAGCAGCAGCACGGCCCCGGCCACGGCCAGGGCACCGCCGCCGATCAGGACGCCGGTGTCCGCCGGGGTGTGCCGCTCCAGTGCGCGGGAGAGCTCGTGGCGCCAGCGCATGCCCGGGCGGTGGGCGCGCACCGCCGCCAGGTCGTACAGGAACAGCCCCGCCACCGCGAGGACGGCGAACGCCCCCACGGCGGCCGGGAGCCGCCGTGGCGACCGGAAGCGGGCGCTCACCGCAGCCGCCGGTCCCGCCCGGCGGCGGGCCGGGCCCGCGCGGGGCGCAGGTGCTCGATGTCGACGTCCACCTCGGGTACGGCCATCTCCGCGTACTCCTCGACGCGCAGGGCGACCTGACGGCGTACGGCCGCGCACTGGGCGGCGAGGTCGCAGGGGTAGGGGAGCTCGAGGACCACCCGTACGCGGGCGATGTCGTGGTGCACGGTGACGCTCGCGTGCGGCGGGGCCGCGTCCGGGGCGGGCCGGGTCAGCGCTTCCCGGGCGGCCCGGGCGGCGATCTTCGCCACGACCCGGTCGGCGATCCGGGTCGCTCCCCGCTCGGCGGGCGGCACCCGGGGCGGGGTGGAGCGGGGGGTGCTCATCGGTCCCGGTCCCGGTCCCGGTCAACGGGGCGGCCGCGGGGGCGGAAGAAGTCGCCGGGTTCCAGGTCCCCGTCGAGGAACCGGCCCACGACGAAGCCGACGGCGCCGAGCGCGGCCACCAGCAGGAAGGCCCCGAAGCCGCCGAAGTACCCGGCGAATCCCAGTGCCATGCCGGCCACCAGGCCGACGACCGCCATGCTCATGCGGGCTCCTCTACTGCAGTCGGGACTCCGGCTCCTCGTCGTCCTCGTCGGGCAGTTTGACGTCGCCGACCGCGATGTTGACCTCGACGACCTCGAGGCCGGTCATTCGCTCCACCGCCGAGACGACGTTCTCACGGACGGCCCGGGCCACGTCCCGGATCGACACGCCGTATTCCACGACGATCTCCAGGTCGATGGCGGTCTGCACCTCGCCGACCTCTGCCTTCACTCCCCGGCTGACGGTGGACTTGGCCCCGCCGGGGACGCGGTCGCGGACGGCGCCGAAGGTCCGGGAGAGGCCGCTGCCGCTGCCCATGGCGTGGACGCCGGCCACCTCGCGGGCGGCCAGGCCTGCGATCTTCTCGACGACGCCGTCTGCGACGGTCGTACGGCCTCGGTCGGCGGGCGGCTTGGCGGTGCTTCCCGAGGCGGCGGATTCGGTCATCTCGTATCCCTTCGCGGATGCGGGCTCCCGACCCACGGTAAGGCGGCGACCGCCCGCCCGCCCTTCCCGACGCGGCCGCCCCGGGTCGCCCTGCGGCGAAGTCCCCTGCCCTCCCCCAGACTCCGTCCGGGGGGACCCCCGGTTCGAACGTTCCCCGGGCACTGCCGGGACCTGCGCCTCAAACGCCGGCCCGGCTGACCAGGCGCCGAGGCCCTCGGGCTAGTGATCTGGTTTTGAGATCCTGTCGCAGTAGCGGCAGATCCGGTCGAGGATCTGGTCAGCGGTCTTGGTCCACTTGAAGGGCCTGGCCTCGTCGTTCCAGACCTTGATCCAGTCCTCGAGCGCG
>NZ_JAPNLJ010000054.1 GCF_026627445.1 Streptomyces sp. H27-H1 | reverse complement strand
TCGGACGGAATGGTTGCGCGGGGCGGTCAGGGCATCCAGGGACGGGCGGACATCCACTCTCCCCGCGCCTTCGACCGCCAACACGCGTGCGAGGACGACCACAAGGGCTTCAGGGTCGGTGGGCGCATCAGATCGCTACACACTCCCACTCGGCTTAGCGGCTATCGACCGCCCGTGGCTGGACATACGCGCCGCCTACTCCCACTTCCCTTCCCACTCGGCTTAGCGGCCGCCAGCCGCATGTGGTTGGGCATACGCGCCAAACACGACCACCTCCCCTCCCGCCCGGCTTAGCGGGTGCCGGGTGCCGGGTGCCGGGTGTCTCTGGGGATCTGGAGGGGTGGTTGCGGTGGTGGGAGGATCGGGTCATGCCAAGTGAGTCGGATGAGATCGAGCTGAGCGAGAGCGAACTGCGTGAGATCACGGCTTACGCGGCCGATTGCGCGCGCAGGGTCCTGGCGGTCTTTGAGCAGGATGTTCCGGGCGACGCCCGGCCCCGCGAGGCAATTGAGGCCGCAGATGCTTTCGCTGGGGGCGGCCGGCGCACGGCTGCTTTGCGGCAGTGCGCGTGGGCGGCCTACAAGGCGGCGCAGGAAGCCGATTCGCCTGCGGCGATCGACGCGGCACGAGCGGCGAGCCATGCGGCCGGCGCCGCGTACCTGCACCCGAAGGCAAGTGCTCATCAGATCAAACACATCCTCGGCGCGGCAGCGCATGCGGCCCGCGCGGAAGGCCTGGCGTCCGGAGAGAGCGATCAGGTCGCTGCGCAGACCCTCGAATGGGCGCGCCATCACGCACCCCCAGCGGTCTCCCAAGTACTCGGCCGCATGCCCGCCCCACCCCCGGGAGGCGGGCAGGTGGGAGAGTTCATCCGCGAGCTCGACACCGCCCTGAGGTCGCCAGAGGACCAGATCAAGGCCTGGGGTCCTCTTACGACGCCCATTTCCCCCTCTGGATCCGAGGACTGATCGTCGGTCGCGCCAACCCGGGTGGGAGGGGGAGTGGCCGTGGGCGGCGTATGTCCAGCCACGGACGGTGGTCGGTCGCTATGCCGGGTGGGACGGGAAGTGGTCGTGTGCGGCGCGTATGTCCAGCCACAGACGGTCGGTAGCCGCTAAGCCGAGAGAGACTGTGTAGCGATCCGATGCGTCTCGACGTCGCGGGGAGGGTGTGCGGCCGCCCGTCCCTGGATGCCCTGACTGCCCCGCGCCCCCATTCCGTCCGGCAAGACCATCCCGTCCGTCCGTGGTCCGGCTGACCGGCAGGAAGGGGCATGGGGCTGTCCAGTCCGCCCGCCCCTCCCCATTCCTCCCCCCGGCCATTCCCCGGGGGGTTCCCGGGAGTCTTGTGTTGTTCCGGGACGGGTTGGTCGGTCAAGGGTGGCCGGAGGCCATCGCGTAGCGACGCGACCGCAGGGAGCGCCCTTGAGGGACCGGCCCGGCACGGAATGACACTGGACTGCCGGGACGCCCCCCGGAACTCGTCAAAGTCACCGCCCACCCCGCAGCCCAAACCACCCCCGACCCCACCAACTCCCCAACTCCACCCCCACCCCCACCCCCTACCCCGCCTGCAGTGCCAGCGTCGGTGACAGTCCCGCCGCGCGGACCGCCGGGTAGAGGCCCGCCACCGTGCCGATGGCCAGGGTGGCTGCGAAGCCGCCTGTGACGGCCCAGAGGGGGACTACCCAGGGGAGGTCGCCGGCTTGGGCGTAGACCGCCGTGGCTGCGCCGCCCAGGATGATGCCGGCGAGGCCGCCCAGGCCTGACAGGAGCAGGGACTCCGTGACGAACTGGATGCGGATCTGGCCCTTCGTGGCGCCGAGCGAGCGGCGCAGGCCGATCTCGTGGCGGCGTTCCAGTACCGAGATGATCATGGTGTTGGCGACCCCGACTCCGCCCACCAGCAGGGCGATCCCGCCCAGGCCCAGGAGGAGGGTGCTGAAGGCTCCCTCGGTGGCGGCCTTGGCCTGCAGGGCTGCCGACGGGTCCGTGACCGCGACCGTGCTCGGGCTCTGAGGGTTGGCCGCCTTGGCGATGAGGCCGCGGACCTCCTGTACGCGGTCGTCCGCGGAGCGTTCGTAGAGGGAAGTGGGGTGGCCGTCGAAGCCCAGCAGGCTCTGTGCGGCATCCCAGCCGATCAGCGCCGCGCGCTCGATCTCCGGTGCCAGCGGGATGGGGTCCAGGATGCCGATGACGGTGAAGTACTGCCCGCCGATGAAGACCTGTCCGCCCGGCGCGGTGATGCCCAGGCGCTCCGCGGAGACGTGCCCGAGGACCACGGACGGGTAGCGGCCCGTCGCGTCGTTGAGCCAGCTGCCGCTGCCCATCCGGGCCCGCAGGGTCTTGAGGAGGTCGTCCTTGGCGGCCTTGAGGGCGATGCCGCTGGTCTCCTCCTTCGGGATGTTCTCGCTGCGGCGGACCGTCTCCTTCACGTCCCCCGTCGCGCCGACCGATTCGACCCCGTCGAGCCGGGCGATCATGCCCGGGGCGTCGGGGGACAGCTTGGTGTCCTGTCCCGAGAACATCGGCGGGCTGGGGGTCGCGACCATCATGTTCGTGCCGAGCTTGTCCAGCTCCTCGAGCAGCTTGGCCTGGCTGGACGAGGAGATGCCGACCACCGCGATCATCGTCGCGATGCCGATCGCGATCCCGAGCGCGGACAGGAACACGCGCATGGGCCGGGAGCGCAGCCCCGCCGAGCCCACGTGGAAGACGTCGCGGGGGCCCAGGCGGGGCGGAGACAGCTTGCGGGCCTTCGCGCGGGCGGCGCGGGCCTCCGTACGGGAACCCATCACGCCACCCCCAGAGCGTCGGCGTTCCACACGTCCGCCACGATCTCGCCGTCGCGGATGCGGATCTGCCGGGGCAGGCTCGCCGCGATCTCGTTGTCGTGGGTGATCACGGCGATGGTGGCCCCGTCCTGGTTGAGCTCGTGCAGCAGTTCCAGCACCGACTCGCCGGACGCCGTGTCGAGCGCGCCCGTGGGCTCGTCGGCGAGCAGCAGGTCGGGTTCTCCCGCGACGGCGCGGGCGATCGCCACGCGCTGTTTCTGCCCGCCGGACAGTTCGTGGGGCCGGTGGTCCATGCGGTCGCCGAGGCCTACGCGCTGCAGGGCGCGTTCCGCCCGGCGGCCGCGTTCGGCCCGGGAGAGGCCGGAGTAGAGCAGGCCCTCGGCGACGTTGGCCCGGGCGCTGATGCCCGGTACGAGGTGGAAGGACTGGAACACGAAGCCGACGTGGCGCGAGCGCAGGGCCGACAGGGCGCGGTCGGAGAGGCTCGCGATGTCGTACCCGGCGATGGCGACGCGGCCGGCGGTCGGGCGGTCCAGGGTTCCCACGATGTGCAGCAGGGTGGACTTTCCCGAGCCCGAGGGGCCGACGATGGCGAGGAGTTCGCCGTTCATGATGGTGAGGTCGACGCCGCGCAGGGCCGCGACCCCGCCGGGGTACTCCTTGGTGACGCCGGCCAGCTCGACGACGGCGTGGGCGTGCCGGGCGTCGGGGATCGCGGGGTCGGTCGAGGGGCCGATCACGGGCCCGTCCGTGGGCTCGCTCATGACTTGGGGACTCCCACTTGCATGCCCTCCTTGAGGGCGTCCCCCTTCACCTCGACCCGGCCCTTGCCGAACATGCCGAGCTCGACCTTGACCTCGCGCACCGCGCCGTCCTCGACGACCTGGACTCCGAAGCCGCCTTCCGCGAGGGCGAGGAGGGCGTTGACGGGGACGGAGAGCACGCCCTTGCGGGTCTCGCCGGTCAGGTTCACCGTGACCGGGGACTGGTCCGGGCCCTTGGCCTCGGCCGCGTTGTCGAGGGTGACATCGACCTGGACCTTCGGCTTCTTCTCGCCGCCGCCGCCCGCGCCCCCCGAGGGCGGGTCGTCGGGGTTGGCGGTGCTGCCCACCGACTCGATCTTGCCGTTGGCCGTGCCGCCGCCCGGCAGGCTCACGGTCACCTGGTCGCCGACCTTGGCCGCGCCCGCCTTGGCCACGTCCAGCTGGAACCGGACCATCCGCTCGGTGCCGGTCAGGGTCAGCACGGGCTTGCCGGAGGCCGCCTCGTCGCCGACGGCCATGTCGTTCTTCTGCACCCGCTGCGGTCCGGAGGCGAAGGCGATGTCGTCCTTGCCGACCTCGCCGGTCTCCTTCATCTTGTGGGACTTCTGCCAGCGCTTGACGCCGGTGGCGGTGCCCGCGGTGAAGGTGCCGTCCGAAGGGTCGAGGCCGGTTCCGAAGCCGAGGGCCTGGAGATTGCGCTTGAGCTGCTCGACGTCCTCGCCCTTGTCCCCGGACTTCATGGTCCGGTACATGGGGGTGGTGCCGTACATCAGGCGCACCGGCTTGCCGTTGACCTCGTAGAGCTTGCCGTCGCGCTCCACGGCGGAGCCGGCGGGCGCCACCCAGGTCAGGGTCGCGGAGCCGGCCCCGGCGCCCGCTCCGGCGCCCGCCCCGTCCGCGCCGGGGGAGCCCGCGCCACCGCCTGTACCGCCGGATCCCCCCGTACCGCCGACTCCCACCGCGTTGAGCTTGTGCTCCTTGTCGTACCCGAGCGTCCCGTCCATCTGGAATCCGGAGCTCAGATCGCCGAGCGTCACCGGTGTCGTCGCCGGGGGCAGTCCGTTCGCCCGTTCCCGGGCCGTGTCCTTGCCGTCCGTGCCGACCTGGGCGACCACCGCGTATCCGCCGCCCGAGACGGCGAGTACGGCGGCCACGGACGCCAGCAGCCATTTCCCGCGGCGGCTCATTCGCTGCTGCACTTGTTCAGCTGGTCCATGAAGGCCTGCTGGTCAACGCCCTCGGGTATCTGGTTGGCGCTCATCATGCCGCCGTTGAACTCCGGGTCCTTCATGTCGAAGCCCTTGTCCCGCATGCACTTGGCGGTCTTCAGCGCCTTGTCCTTGTCCGCCTGGGACACCTCGCCGCCGGACCCGGGGGCCTTGATCCCGCACTTGTCGTAGGCCTTCTTCAGCACCTCGGAGTCACCGCCGGCCCCCAGCGTCATTCCGCGCGGGTCCTCTCCGGGCTTCGGGTCGGGCGCGTCCACGCCGTTGTCGCGCAGGCATTTGCGCGTCTTGAGGGCCGCGTCGAGGTCCGCGCCGCTGGGTCCGCCGCCGCTCCCGCCGGCCGAGCTGGAGGAGTCCTTCTTCTCGTCCTTCTTGCCGTCGGAGCTGTCGGCGCCGCCCGTGCACGCGGTGACGAAGAGGGTCAGGCCGGTGAGCAGCGCGGCCGTGGTCATGGTCGTGGATCGCTTCATGCGCCAGAGCGTGCGCGGAGAGGGGGTTTCGTTTCTCTAACGGCTCGTGCTTACAACGGCGAAATGTTCCTCTCGGGTAAAGAGGACGGCATGCGAGTTCTGGTGGTGGAGGACGAGGAGTTCCTGCGCGAAATGATCGCCGAAGGGCTGCGGCGCGACGCGTTGGCCGTGGACGAGGCGGGCGACGGCCTGGAGGCACTGCGGCGTCTGCGCCTGGGCGCGTACGACGTCCTGGTCCTCGACCGCGATTTGCCCGGCCTGCACGGCGACGAGGTCTGCCGCCAGGTGGTGCGGGAGCGGCTGCTGACCCGGGTCCTGATGCTGACGGCGTCCGGGACGGTACGGGACCGGGTGGAGGGGCTCGGCCTCGGCGCCGACGACTACCTCACCAAACCCTTCGCCTACGACGAGCTCCTCGCCCGGGTTCTGGCGCTGGGGCGGCGCGTCCAGCCCGCCCTGCCGCCCGTACTGGAGCGCTCCGGTGTCGCCCTGGACACCGCGCGGCGCAGCGCCGGCCGGGACGGGCGCAGGCTGGCCCTGTCGCCGAAGGAGTTCGCGGTGCTGGAGGCGCTGCTGCGGGCGGAGGGGGCGGTGCTGAGCAATGACGACCTGATCGAGCAGGTGTGGGAGGAGGACACCTCCTACAGCACCAACGCGGTACGGGTCACCCTCAGCAAGCTGCGGGCCAAGCTGGGGGAGCCACCGCTGATCGAAACGGTGCCGGGGGCGGGCTATCGGATCGGTGATCCGCGATGAGAGCAGTGCTCCGATCCGAGCGTGCCCGTCTCACGGCCCTCTACGGCTCGCTGCTCCTCCTGGCGGGCGGCGGCCTCATCACCCTGATCAACGTCCTCCTCCGCAACGGCCTCTACGCACGCATCAGCGGAGCGGTCACCTCCACGGTGGTCCTGAAGCCGGGCGAAGAACTGAACGAGGGCGAGAAGGTCGAGGCCGTCCCCGCCCAGACACTGCCGCCCGGCATGGCGCCGACCCAGGAACAGCTGGACCAGTGGCAGGCCACCCGGAGCCTTTCCACCGCCGTCGAACGCGCCACGGTCCAGGAACTCCTCACCGTCTCCGTCATCGCCCTCGCCGCCTTCGCCGTCCTGTCCATCTGGCTCGCCTGGTGGATGGCCGGCCGGGTCCTGCGCCCCGTAGCCGTGATCACCGAGACGGCCCGCCTGTCCGGTGCCACCCTCCACGAGCGGATCGGCCTCCAGGCCCCGCCCGGCGAACTCAAGCGGCTGGCCGACACCTTCGACGGGATGCTCGACCGGATGGAGGACCTGGTCGGTGCGCAGCGCCGGTTCGCCGCGAACGCCGCCCACGAGCTGCGCACCCCGCTCGCCGTGCAGCGGGCGGCCGCCGAGATCGGGCTCGCGGGGGATCCGCCGCCGGAGAAGGTGGCCCGGATCCGCTCCAAGCTCATCGAGGTCGCGGCCTCCAGCCAGCACCTCGTCGAGTCGCTGCTCCTGCTGGCCGTCTCGGAGGAGGGCCTGGAAGCCGCGGAACCGGTGGACCTGGCGGCGATCGCGGCCGTCGAACTGGAGGCCATCGGGGCGACGGCCCCTCAGGACCTCACGGTCGTACGGGACCTCGAGCCGCTGAGCGTCACGGGCGACCGGACCCTCCTCGGCCACCTCGTACGGAACCTGCTGGCCAATGCCGTACGTCACAACCGTGCGGGCGGCCGCCTGGAGGTGGCGACCTCCACCGACGGGGTCCTGACGGTTTCCAACACGGGCCCGGTGATCGATCCGCAGGATGTGCCGAGGCTGCTGGAGCCGTTCCGGCGGCGGGCCGAACGGCAGCACACCGCAGGTGAGGGGGCCGGGTTGGGCCTCTCGATCGTCTCGTCGATCACCCGGGCGCACGGCGCGGAGCTGACGGCGCGGGCCAACCCGGCGCCGGGCGGCGGGCTGACGCTCCGGGTCTGGTTCCCGGATGCGCCACCGGGTGAGGAAACGCCCGGCGTTTGACCGGTGAACCAAAATGAAGATCGGCTGTGTACGGTCGGGTCAATGAGCAAGCACGCCCGAGCCGGCTCCCGCGCGCCCCGTCCGTCCCGCACCCCCGGTGCGTCCCGCCCGACCCGGCGCAACCGCGCCGCCGGTGCGCGGCGCGCCGACCGCGCATCCCGCGGTTCGCGCCCCGTCGCCTTCGCAGCCGTCCTCGGGCTGCTCGGCTTCGGTGCCGGCTGGCTGTACCTCGCCCAGGACCCCCCGGCCAACGCCGCGTCCCTGGCCGCCGCCGACGCCCGGCCGAAGGCCGCCGAGCGGGCCGCGCGGGGAGTCGAGCGCGACCCCTTCCAGGGTCTGCCCGAGGTCAGCGAACAGACCCGCGCGAAGATCCCCGCGGACTCCCGCCAGCTGATCCTGGTCACCGGCAAGGCGAGGGATTCCTCGGACTCCACGGCCGCCCTGTACACCCGTCCGGCGGCCGGGGCCGACTGGGCGAAGAGCGACAGCTGGCCCGCGCGCAACGGCGCCAAGGGCTGGTCCACGGAGCGCACCTACGGGGACCTGACCTCCCCCGAGGGCGTGTACCCGCTCACCGACGCGGGCGGGCTGCTGCCGAAGCCGCCGGGCACGAAGTTCCCGTACGACCGGAACGCCTCCTTCGTGGCCTCGGGCCTCGGGGTCAACGGCGAGTCGCTGCGCGGCTCCTTCGACTATGTCGTGGCCATCGACTTCAACCGCAAGACGGGTGTCAGCCCGCTGGACCCGACGAAGCCGGAGGGCGAGGAGAAGGGTGGCAACATCTGGCTCCACGTGGACCACGACGGTCCTTCTCAGGGCTGCGTGGGCATCCCGAAGGCCGCGATGCAGAAGGTCCTGGCGACCCTCGACCCGGCGGCCAAGCCGGTCATCGTGATGGGGCCGCAGGGCTTCTGACGGACCCGTCCGCCGCCGGGTCCACACCGGCCGGGTCCGCTCCCGCCGGATCCGCCCCCGCCCGTTCCGCCCCCGCCGGGTCGCGGGCCAGCAGGGCGATGTAGGCCAGGTCGAAGACGGCGCACAGCAGCCCCAGCCCGAGGATGAACGGCACGTCCTCGACGACCCCGAACAGGAAGGTCGGCGCGAGCGTGCCGATCCATTTGGCCACGGCGATGACGAGGGACTGCCCCTGTCGGCCGCGCCGGCTCGCGTAGAGGGCGATGAAGAGGCCGGACATCAGCAGGTTCTGCAGGAACGCCGAGTAGCGGGACGCGTCGTGCGTGCCGAGGTGGGCGAGGAAGAGCCACTGCACGGCGAAGGCACATCCGAAGACGAGCACGCTCCAGAGCGCGAACAGCGGCCGGGTCACGAAGCCGGGCAGCTCGGCCCGCCCCCAGCGCAGGTACGTGTACACGATGACGATGTCGGCGACGGCCCACACCACGTTGACGACGCCCTGGGCCGAGAACCCGGTGCGGAACTCGTTGACGGCGTAAGTCGACTCCCACGCGAAGTTCAGCGCGAGGGCCGCGACCGGCATCGCGTACGTCCGGTCCCGCAGCCCCACCCGGATCGCCTCGACGTACACGACGGTCCACGCCACCCCGCTGACCAGGGTCAGAAACAGATCCACGGGCGGCACCCTAGCGGTCGGCCCGCGCTCGCACATCCCCTCGCGCTCCGCCTTCCGCGGCTCCGCCGGCAGAGCCCGATGGCGGCGGCCCGCGGGCCCCGGCGGAAGGGGCCATGGCTATGATCCAGGCACTCGAACCCGCGTTCCAGAGGGGGGCCGGCTTCTGCGGGCCTGTGTGAACGCGGCTGTTCCACTTACATTCGGGGGATTCCGTGCACCTTTCCGTTCCGCGCGCCGTCCGCGGTGCGCTCGTCGCCGCCGCCACAGCACTCGCCACCACCGCCGGCCTGCTCGGCGCCGCCTCGTCCGCCCAGGCGGCCGGCGGATACGACCGCTGCCCCTGGGGCCAGGTCTGCGTGTTCAGCGGGCCCGTCGGCACCGGCGACATGAAGATCGTCAAGAACAGCCTGGCCCGCCTCGGCACCTGGGACAACCGCATAAGCTCGCTCGCCAACTACAGCGACTACACGGTGTGCGTCAGCGCCCAGCCCGACTACGACTGGCAGACCGCCACTCACTATTACAGCGGCCAGGTGTCCTTCGACGAGAGCCAGCGCCCGGACCTGGACGACGCCATCAGCTCGGTGGAGCTCCTGCCGGACGCGGAGGACTGCGGCAGCTTCGCCACCTACCCGTGGTGGTCGGGCGGCGAGCAGCCCCGGACGCGTCCCGCGCCCACGGAGGCCGTGTCCGCCTTCGGTGACTTCAATGGCGACGGCCGCACCGACCTGGTCGGCCGCAACCGGTACGGCGCGCTGTGGGTCGTGACCGCGGATGAGCACGCCGCCAATCACCGCCTCGGCGCCGGCTGGAACGAGAGATGACCCAGCTGCTGCGCCACGGCGACTACAACGCGGACGGCAAGGAAGACGTCTTCGCCCGCGACAAGGCCGGCGCCCTGTGGTTCTACCCGGGCACCGGCTCGGCCCTCGGTACACGAACGGGGCTCGGCGGCGGCTGGAACGGGATGCGGGACCTCGCTGCGGCCGGCGACCTCACCGGTGACGGCAAGCGGGACCTGCTCGCCGTCGACACCGCCGGTGCGCTGTGGATGTATCCCGGCAACGGCAAGGGCTCGTTCGGCACGCGCAAGAGCCTCGGTGGCGGCTGGCAAGTGATGAACGAGCTCGTCGGCGCGGGTGACATGAACTCCGACCACCTCTCCGACCTCGTAACCCGTGACACCTCCGGGCGGCTCTGGTTCTACCCGGGCAACGGCCGCGGCGCCTTCGGTGCGCGCAGCCTGATCGGTACCGGTGGCTGGAACGGTCTCAAAGAGCTGGCGGGTATCGGCGACTACAACGGCGACGGGCACCCCGATCTCCTGGCGCACTCGCACGTCTCCAACTACACCCGCCTGTACCCCGGAACGGGTGCGAAAGACGGCCGCATCGGCCCCGCGCGGGACGTCGGCAATGCCTCGGACGCGCACCTCGTGTTCTGATCCCGCGGCCCGGACCGCGGCCCCCGGTCCTTCCGGGCCGGGGGCCGGCCGCGCTGGTCTCACCACCCCTTCCCGTCCTCGCGCTTCGGACTTCGGTCCAGAACAGGCTGCCTTCCTCATGACCCGACCCGGTTCCCGATCCCGTTCCCTGCGTCGCGCACTCGCCGCGGCCGTCGCCGCGGCCGCCTCGATGGCCGCCCTGGTCACCGCCGCGCCCACCGCCGCCGCGGCCGACAACTCCGCGCGCTGCCCGGCGGGCAAGTTCTGCGTCTTCGCCGGCGACGACTTCACGGGCGAGATGAAGACCTTCTCGTCCCCCCAGGCCACGCTCGGCACCTGGGACAACAAGATTTCCTCGCTGGTCAACAACAGCGGCCTGTGGGCGACCATGCACCCGGACGTGAACTTCTCGGGTGACTACATCATCGTGAGCCCGCACAACGGGCCCAACGATCTCTCGGGCTCCATCATGGGCCGGTTCGACAACGTGATCAGCTCCATCCGGATGGCCACCACCAACTACGAGGTCACCCAGGGTGTCCCGTACATGGACTGGGTGGCCTGGCCCGACCAGCCGCGGCCCGCGCCGGTTCCGGCCGTCGCGAAATTTGCGGACCTCAACAACGACCGCGTAGCCGACCTGCTGGAGCGTGCCGACGACGGCCGCCTGTGGTTCCTGCCCGGCAAGAGGGACGCCCAGGGGCGTACGCAGGGCAAGTTCCTCGGTGGAGGCTGGAACGTCATGACCCAGCTCGTCCGCCACGGCGACTACAACTCGGACGGCAAGGAGGACATCTACGCCCGCGACAAGGCCGGCGTCCTGTGGTTCTACCCGGGCCTCGGTACCGGCGCCTTCGGTACGCGGCTGAGTCTGGGCGGCGGCTGGAACACCATGCGCGAGATCAGCGCGGCCGGCGACCTGACCGGTGACGGGCGCGGCGACCTGCTCGCCCGCGACACGGCCGGTGTGCTGTGGATGTACCCGGGCAACGGCTACGGATGGTTCGGTACGCGCAAGAACCTGGGCGGCGGCTGGAACACCATGAACCAGCTCGTCTCGCCGGGCGACCTGTCCGGCGACGGCCGGGCCGACCTCCTGGCGCGTGACGGCTCGCGACGACTGTGGCTCTACCCGGGCAACGGCGCCGGCAGTTTCGGCGCGCGCAAGCAGCTGCCGTTCGCCTGGCCGTCGGACGCCCCGATCGTGGCCACCGGTGATGCCACCGCCGACGGCATCAGCGACCTGCTGCGGCCCGTCGGCTGGAGCCAGGCCTTCGTCTACCCGGGCACCGGGACCGGCGGCCTGCGCGGCCCGGAGGCCAACATGTCCTGGGACACGGCCGAACGGGTTCGCGTCTTCTGACCCCGTGGACTGCGTTCCCGAGCTTTGAGACCCCGCGCCTCCAGGCGCGGGGTCGGACATCCCTCCGGGCCCGCCCGCCTTCCGCGGCTGCGGCACAGCTGTCCGGCTGACCCGCCGCGCAATATCGCTGGCTCGGCTTCGACGGCCGCCGAGTCGGCGGGCCCGCTCCTGGACTCGCAGTCCGTGATCAGCTCACGGAGCCGGTCCCGCTGCTGCCACCGCTGCCGCCGCTGGACGACCGTTTCGATGTAAGCGGACACACCGCCCCCGCCGGTGCGCGCCTCGAGCGCCCCAATTGTCTCTTCGCCCCCGGACCGGGCTGCCGGCTTCGCGCCAACCCCTTGCCTGACGAACCGTCAGCTACGACGATGGCCCCGCACCGATATGACGAATCGGCAGACGAGGACGAGGCGGGTACGGTCCATGGCGCGCGTGTTTCCGGAAGGTCGGCTGGTCTACGGGATGCAGCTCCCGATCCAGTCGCAGAGCACCATCTACGCCGAGCCCTGGGAGGCGACGGCCGGCGCGGCGGACCTCGCCGCGGTCGCCCGGGCCGCCGACCGGGCCGGCTTCGGCTACGTCGCCACCTGCGACCACGTGGCCATCCCGCGGCAGATGGCCGGCCCCATGAGCACCATCTGGTACGACCCGGTGGCCACCCTGTCCTTCCTGGCCGGGATCACCGAGAACGTACGGCTGCTGAGCCACGTCGCGATCCTGGGCCTGCGCCACCCGCTGCTCAGCGCCAAGCAGTACGCCACCGTCGACCACCTCTCCGGCGGCCGGCTGATCCTCGGCGTCGGCGCCGGGCACGTGCGCGAGGAGTTCGAGGTGCTCGGCGTGGACTTCGAGCGCCGCGGGGCCGTCCTCGACGAGACCCTCGACGCGCTGCGCGCCGCGCTCGGCCCCGAGGAGTACCCGGAGTTCGAGGGCGAGCTGTTCTCCTTCAAGGACCTCGGGCAGCTGCCCCGCCCCATCCAGGCCCGGATCCCCGTCTGGGTGGGCGGCTCCTCGCCCGCCGCCCTGCGCCGGGCCGCCGTGCGCGGCGACGGCTGGCTCCCGCAGGGAGACCCCCTCGACAAGCTCCCCGCGCAGATCGCCCGGATCAAGGAGCTTCGCGCCGAGGCCGGGGTGGCCGGGCCGCTGGAGTTCGGCGCGATCACCGCCCCGCTGTACGTGGGCGAGCCCGGCTGGGACACCGGCCGGCGGACCCTCACCGGTAAGGCCGAGTCGCTCGCCGAATCGCTGCGCGCGTACGGGGCGGCCGGCATCGACCAGATCCAGGTCCGCTTCCGCAACCGCGACCGGGCCGAACTCATCGACCAGATAACGGCTTTCGGGTCCGAAGTGGGCCCCCTCCTCAACGACTAGCCACTCGGGAGCAGCACATGGGCAAGCTGGACGGACGCGTCGTCATCATCACCGGTGCGGCGCGCGGTCAGGGCGAGCAGGAGGCCCGGCTCTTCGCCGCCGAGGGAGCCAAGGTGCTCCTGGGCGACGTACTGGACGAGCAGGGCGTGACGGTCGCCAAGGACATCGGCGAGGACCGGGCCCGGTACGTACGGATGGACGTGAGCCGGGAGGAGGACTGGGCGGCGGCCATCGAGGCGGCGAAGGAGGCCTTCGGCCCGGTCGACGGCCTGGTCAACAACGCGGGCATCCTGCGCTTCAACGAGCTGACCTCGACCCCGCTGGAGGAGTTCCAGCAGGTGGTCCAGGTCAACCAGGTCGGCGCCTTCCTCGGCATCAAATCGGTGGCCCCGGAGATCGAGGCGGCCGGCGGCGGCACGATCGTCAACACCTCCTCGTACACGGGCCTGACGGGCATGGCGTACGTGGGCGCCTACGCGGCGACCAAGGCGGCGATCCTCGGCCTGACCCGGGTGGCCGCGCTGGAGCTGGCCGCGAAGAACATCAGGGTCAACGCGATGTGCCCGGGGGCCGTGGACACCCCCATGGCCAACCCGGGGCTGCTGGACCCGGCGAACATGACCGACGAGGCCCGTGACGCCATGGCGGAGCTCTACAAGCGCGTGGTGCCGATGGGCCGGGTGGGGCAGCCCGAGGAGATAGCCAAGCTGGCGCTGTTCCTGACCAGCGAGGACTCCTCCTACATCACCGGCCAGCCCTTCGTGATCGACGGCGGCTGGATGGCCGGCGTCAGCATCCTCTAGCACCCCCCGGGTCAGATCTGATGGAGCGTCAGGTATTGACGCTCCGGCCTCCGCGATGGAACAGTCGTGACATCGAATCTGACGCAACGTCAGAAACAGAAGGACGGTGAATCCCCTTGGAATTCGGGCTCTTTGTGCAGGGATACGTGCCTGAGGCACGGTCCAAGGTCGACCCCGAGGCAGAGCACAAGGCGCTGATCGAGGAGACCGAGTACGTCATCCAGGCGGACAAGTCCGGGTTCAAGTACGCCTGGGCCTCCGAGCACCACTTCCTGGAGGAGTACTCGCACCTTTCGGCGAACGAGGTGTTCCTCGGGTACCTCGCCCACGCCACCGAGCGCATCCACCTCGGCTCCGGCATCTTCAACCCCCTCGCCCCGGTCAACCACCCGGTCAAGGTGGCCGAGAAGGTCGCCATGCTCGACCACCTCTCCAAGGGGCGCTTCGAGTTCGGCACCGGCCGCGGCGCCGGCAGCCACGAGATCCTCGGCTTCCTTCCCGGCATCGAGGACATGAACGGCACCAAGGAGATCTGGGAAGAGACCATCGCCGAGTTCCCCAAGATGTTCCTCCAGGAGGAGTACGAGGGGTTCCAGGGCAAGCACTGGTCGCTCCCGCCGCGCAAGATCTTCCCCAAGCCGTACGGCAAGGCCCACCCGGCCATGTGGTACGCCGCCGGCTCCCCCGCCTCGTACGCCATGGCCGCCAAGAAGGGCCTCGGAGTCCTCGGCTTCAGCGTCCAGAAGGTCTCGGACATGGCCTGGGTGCTGGACCAGTACAAGACCGCGATCCAGGAGGCGAAGGCCATCGGCGCCTTCGTCAACGACAACGTCATGGTCACCTCGACCGCGATCTGCGCCGAAACCCACGACAAGGCCGTCGAGATCGCCGTCAACGCGAACATGAACCGCTTCCAGTCGCTGGTCTTCCGCTACCACGACACCTTCCCGCGGCCCGAGATCATCCCCGAGTGGCCCGAGATCCTGCCCGAGTACAACGCGGAGATCGTCGAACTCCTCATCGAGGAAGAGCTGCTCATCTGCGGCGACCCCTCCGAGGTCCGCGCACAGTGCAAGCGCTGGGAGGATGCGGGCGCCGACCAGCTCTCCTTCGGTCTGCCGACCGGCGTCTCGCCCGAGGACACGATGACCAGCATCAAGCTCATCGGCGAGCACGTGATCCCGCACATCGACACCGACCCGGTGCACCGCACCACGCGCTTCCGCGAAGGCGCGTAGCCCGCGGGGGAACGGGGGCGGCGTCTTCCCGGACCACCGCCCCGCAACCGGCCCCGGCCGGAGGTCGTACGGAGGCCCGCGGCCCCCCGGACCCCCGACCGGGGTTCTCGGCCGTGCCGTCCCGCGATCACCGTGCGGCGCCGCTCCACGGGGGTCCGGCCCCCGGACCCCCGCGCCTCAAACGCCGGCGGGGATGGTTCTGGACGGCGGACGGCGAAATCCAGCCTCGCCGGCGTTTGAGGCGCGGGAGTCCGGGCGGAGCCCCGGGAAACGGTGGAAGGGCGGGTAGGGGACAGCCCCTCAGGGCACCGGCACACCGCACACGGAACTCCGCACCGGCAAGGAGAAGGGACGTCATGCTCGACCACCTCATCAAGGGGGCCACCGTCGTAGACGGCACCGGCACCCCCGCCCGCGTCGCAGACGTCGGCATCAGGGACGGCCGCATAGCCGTCATCGCCGCACCCGGCACCGTCACCGAAGAGGCCCGGACCACCGAGGACGCGACCGGCCTCGTCCTGACCCCCGGGTTCATCGACCCCCACACGCACTACGACGCCCAGCTCTTCTGGGACCCGTACGCGACCCCCTCCATGAACCACGGAGTGACCACCGTCGCGGGCGGCAACTGCGGATTCACCCTGGCCCCCCTCAACCCGGCCCGCCCCGAGGACGCCGACTACACCCGCCGCATGATGAGCAAGGTCGAGGGCATGGCCCTGGCCGCACTCGAAGAGGGCGTCGACTGGACCTGGTCCACCTTCGGCCAGTACCTCGACGCGCTCGACGGCCGCATCGCCGTCAACGCCGGCTTCATGGTCGGCCACTGCGCGCTGCGCCGGCACGTGATGGGCGAGGCCGCCGTCGGCGGCCAGCCCACCGAGGAGCAGATGCGGCAGATGCTCGACCTGTTCCACGACGCCATGAACGCCGGCGCCTGGGGCCTGTCGACCACCCAGTCCTCCACCCACTCCGACGGCTCCGGCGCCCCCGTCCCCTCCCGGCACGCCAAGCCCGAGGAGCTCCTCGCCCTCTCCCGGGCGGTCTCCGAACACGAGGGCACCCAGCTCGAAGCCATCGTCGCGGGCTGCCTCGACCAGTTCGCCGACGAGGAGATCGACCTCTTCGTCGAGATGAGCGCGGCCGCCGGACGGCCCCTGAACTGGAACGTGCTGACCATCGACGCCTCCGTACCCGAGCGGGTGCCGCGCCAGCTGATACCGAGCGAGCGCGCCCGCAAGGCCGGCGGCCGGATCGTCGCGCTGACGATGCCGATCCTGACCCCCATGAACATGTCGCTCGGCACGTTCTGCGCCCTCAACCTCATCCCCGGCTGGGGCGAGGTCCTCGCCCTGCCCGTCGCCGAGCGCATCGCGAAGCTGCGCGACGCCGACGTGCGCGCCGAGATACTGCGCTGCGCGGACAGCAAGGAGGCCGGGGTCTTCCGGCGCCTCGCCAACTTCGGGCGCTACGTCATCGGCGACACCTACAGCGAGGCGAACGAGGGCCTGTCCGGCCGCGTCGTCAACGACATCGCGGCCGAACGCGGCCAGGACGCCTTCCACTGCTTGGTGGAGATCTGCGCCAACGACGACCTGCGTACGGTGCTCTGGCCCATGCCGACCGACAACGACCCGGCCAGCTGGGCCCTGCGCGCGGAGACCTGGCAGCACGAGGACGTCATGCTCGGCGGCTCCGACGCCGGCGCCCACCTGGACCGCATGTGCGGGGCCCCGTACACGACCCGGTTCCTCGGGGACTGCCTGCGCGGCCGCAAGCTGGTGCCCCTGGAACAGGCGGTACGGATGCTCACGGACGACCCGGCCCAGCTGTTCGGGCTGCGCGAGCGCGGCCGGATCACCGAGGGCTTCCACGCGGACCTGGTGCTCTTCGACCCGGAGCGGATCGAGGCCGGACCGGCGACGCTCGTACACGACCTGCCCGGGGACAGCCCGCGGCTCGACGCGCGGGCGATCGGCATGGTCTCCGTACGCGTCAACGGCGTGGAAACCATCCGCGACGACGAGATCACGGGGGCGATCCCCGGGATCGTGCTCCGTTCGGGCCGTGACACGAGGACGGTGAGCACCAGGTGACCAGCGCGCAGAAGCTCTACATCGGCGGCGAGTGGGTCGAGCCGGCCGGCGGGCACTACGAGGTGGTCAACCCGGCGGACGAATCCGTCGTCGGGCTGGCCCCCGAGGCCTCGCGCGGCCAGGTCCAGGACGCGGCGCGCGCCGCGGCCGCCGCCTTCGAGAGCTGGTCCCGTACGAAGCCGGAGGAGCGGGCGGCGATCCTGGACCGGGCCGCCGACATCATCCAGCGGGAGTACGAGCCCTGGTCGGCGCTGGCCCAGGCCGAGACGGGAGCCCCCACCGGGATCGCGCGCGGGATGCAGGTCGGCGTCGGGGTGGCCCGCTTCCGCCGGTACGCGCGGGGCGCGCTGGAGCCGGTGGAGCGCGGGCTGCCGCCGCAGGTCACCGAAGCGGGCCCGATGGGGGCGGCCAGCGTGCTCGGCGCGCTGGAGGTGCGCCAGCCGGTCGGAGTCGTCACCTGCATCACCTCCTACAACAACCCGTGGGCCAATCCGGCGGGCAAGGTGGCCCCGGCGCTGGCCATGGGCAACACGGTCGTCGTCAAGCCGGCCCCGCAGGACCCGCTGTCGGTGTTCCGGATGGCGGACGCGCTGCACGAGGCCGGGGTCCCGGCGGGCGTGGTGAACGTGGTCTCAGGCAACTCCGTGGAGGTCGGCGAGGCAGCCGTGGACTCCCCGGACGTGGACATGGTGTCCTTCACCGGCTCCACGGGCGTCGGGCAGCGCATCGCCGAGGTCTGCGGCCGCACGATGAAGCGGCAGCTGATGGAGCTGGGCGGCAAGGGCGCGGCGATCGTCCTCGCGGACGCGGACCTGGACGCGGCAGTGATGGGGATCGGCACCACCTTCTCCTTCTACTCCGGGCAGATCTGCACGGCTCCGACCCGGGTGCTCGTCCACCGGTCGGTGTACGAGCAGCTGGTCGAGAAGCTGACGGGCTACCTGGCCTTCATGAAGGTCGGCGATCCGACGGTGCGGGGCACCGTGGTGGGCCCGGTCATCTCGGCGGCGCACCGGGACCGCGTGGAGTCGTACATCGAGCTGGGCCGCAAGGAGGGTGCCCGGATCGCCTTCGGCGGCGAGCGCCCGGTGGTGGGTACGCAGGGCAAGGGCTTCTACGTGGCTCCGACCCTGCTGGTCGATTGCACGAACGACATGCGCGTGGTCCGGGAGGAGATCTTCGGGCCGGTCGTCGTCGTCGTTCCCTTCGATGGAGCCGCCGGGGGTGAGGACGAGGCGGTGGCGCTGGCCAACGACAGCGACTTCGGCCTGATCAGCTACGTCTGGTCCGCGGACGCGGCGCGCGCCTTCCGGGTGGCGCGGCGGCTGCGGTCGGGCGGGGTCGGCGTCAACACCATCGGCCGGAACATGGAGGCGCCGTTCGGCGGCTTCAAGCGGTCCGGGGTGGGCCGGGACGTGGGCTCGTACGCGCTGCACGCCTACAGCGAGATGCAGTCGATCGTGTGGAGCTGACCGGCTGACCGACTGGCTGGCCGTCGGTAGGGAGTAAGGGGAGGGCCCGGGGCCGAGCCCCGGCCCCTCCCCTCGCTCCCGGCGGGTCACTCCTCCGAGAGGTAGTCCGTGAGGACGCAGCCCTTCACCAGGGCGGGCTCCTTGCTGTAGCCGCTCGGCGGGTTGAAGTCCGGGTGGCAGTTCAGCACGCGCATCCCGCTCCCCGGGCCGAGCATGGCGGCCATGACCTGGGAGCTCTGCGATCCGGACGCGAAGTCCTGGCCGATGACGGGGCCCATGTTGACGTTGGAGTGGGGGTGCTCGGCGTACTCCTTGTCGATGTCGGCCTTTATCGCGGCCTGGAACGTCTTCGGGTCCTTGATCATGAAGATCCCGGTCTCGTCCTCGTCGTTGCAGGTCCCGCGTTCGGTGACGGAGTACGTCTTCCCGTACTTGGCGTCCTCCTCGCTCTCCGAGTCGTCGCCCCCCGGGTTGACGTTGGTGCACCTGGTGTAGCCGCCGACGAGGCGCGCGGCCCCGGCCATGGAACCGGCCTTCGCCAGTCCCTTGAAGCCGGACTCCTGCTTCTTCTCGGGCATGGCGCCGCCGCCGAAGGCGGCGGGGAGCGAGCTGGGGTCGTCGCTTCCGCAGGCGGTGAGCGCGAACAGGAGTACGAGGGCTCCGGCCGTCGTGTGCAGTGGTGCGAGTCGCATGGTTTCCGGTCCCCCGATTGGATGATCTTGAGCTCGCGAGACTTTACAAGATCCCGACAAGGTCCCGGCGACGCGATCCGTCGCGGCGGGGGCGTCCGGGCCGGTCGTCCCGGGTTCCGGGCCGGGTTCACTGCCGGGTGGGCGGACGGCGCCCGGGTTCGGCGGGCCGGAAAATTGGCGTCGGAAAGTTTTGAACTGGACAAAACGGGCACAGCTGCGGTTTCCGCATTCCGGAAGTTTTGACTCATGGCCTGCGGAACGGCGAATAGATGCCCAAGCTAACCTTCCAATAGGGGCCCGTGAACTTCTGAGGCCTAGAAATTCAAGGTAATTGGGCCTGAGCGTTAGCGGACTTAAGTCCTCCGGATGTGGAAAACGCACCGTCTAACGTCCTGACTCATGACACAGCTGGACATTCGGCCCCAGGCCGTAGACACGGGAAGCGGAGCCACCCCCCGGGGTGGCTCCGATGGTGATGTCCGTGGGAAGGGCCTCGGGAAGGGCTCCGTCGGCCTCGTGGGAAGCGCCGTCATCGGCATCTCCACCGTCGCCCCCGTCTACTGCCTGACCTCGACCCTCGGCTCCACCGCCGGCGAGGTCGGCATACAGATGCCGGCCGTCTTCCTGGCCGGCTTCCTCCCGATGCTGCTGGTCGCCTTCGCGTACCGCGAGCTCAACAAGGCGATGCCGGACTGCGGTACCTCCTTCACCTGGACCGTGAAGGCCTTCGGGCCGCGGATCGGCTGGATGTGCGGCTGGGGCCTGGTGATCGCCACGATCATCGTGCTGTCCAACCTGGCCGGCGTCGCAACCTCCTACTTCTGGCTGCTGGCCGGCGAGATCACGAACAACCCGTCGATCTCCGCCCTGGACGACAACAAGCTCGTCCACATCACCACCTGCCTCACCCTGATCGCCGCCGCGACCGCCGTCAGCTACCGCGGCATGACCGCCACCAAGGGCGTCCAGTACGCCCTGGTCGGCCTCCAGCTCGCGGTGCTCGCCATCTTCGTCGCGATGGCCTTCCAGAAGGCCTCCGCGGGCACCTTCGACACCGGCCTGGACTTCTCCTGGCAGTGGATGAACCCCTTCGCGGTCGAGTCCATGGCGGCCTTCACCGCCGGACTCTCGCTCTCGATCTTCATGTACTGGGGCTGGGACGCCTGCCTGGCCACCAACGAGGAGACCACCGGCTCCGCGAAGACCCCCGGCCGCGCCTCGCTCATCGCGATGGTCGTCCTCGTCGGCTCGTACCTGGCCACCGGCATCGCCGCCCAGATGGCCGTCGGCTCCGGCACGGTCGGCTTCGGCCTCGGCAACCCGGAGACCTCCGACAACGTCTTCGCCGCCCTCGCCGGCCCGGTCATGGGCCCGGCGCTCGGCATCCTGCTCTTCGTCGCCGTCCTGGCCTCCGCTACGGCCTCCCTGCAGACCACCTTCATCCCGGTGGCCCGCACGGTCCTGGCCATGTCCACGTACGAGGCGCTGCCGCCCTCCTACGCCAAGGTCCACCCGAAGTTCAAGACCCCCGGCCGCGCCACCGTCATGGCGGGCGTCGCGACCGGCGTCTTCTACACCGTGATGACCCTGCTCAGCGAGAACGTCCTGACCGACACGATCTTCGCGCTCGGCCTGATGATCTGCTTCTACTACTCGCTGACGGCCTTCGCCTGCGCCTGGTACTTCCGCGGAGAGCTGCGCAACTCCACCCGCGACCTGTTCTTCAAGGGCGTCTTCCCGGTCCTGGGCGGCCTGCTCCTGGCGGCCGTCTTCTTCAAGACCCTGATCGACATGTGGAACCCGTCGTACGGCTCCGGCTCCACGGTCCTCGGCGTCGGCAGCGTCTTCATCATCGGCGTCGGCCTGCTGGCCCTCGGCCTGGTCGTCATGTTCGTCACCGAACGCCGCAGCCCGGCCTTCTTCCGCGGCCAGGTCCTGACGAAGTCCACCCCGTCCCTGGTGGTCCAGGACTGACCCCATCCCCCCCGGCGCCCCCGCGCCTCCGCCGTGTCATCCCCGTGGCCCCGGCCCGCCCCTCCCAGGCGGCCGGGGCCACGGGCGTCGCCCCCCGAGTGACCCGGAGGCGTGGCGGGTCGTTCTGGTCGGTATGAACGCCATCAAGCGCAGCCTCGCCGCCCTCGTCCTGTCCGGGGGAGCGGCCCTCGCCCTCAGCCCCGCCGTCGCGCACGCCGCCGACGAGCCCGCCATCCAGGGACCCCCGATCACCCAGCGCGTCGGCGACATCGTCGACCACCCCGGGGGCGCCGTGAAGGACGCGAAAACAGCGGTGGAGGTCACGGCCTCGGCCGCCGGGTCCGCCTCGAAGGCGACCGACGCCTCGCTCGGCGGAGCCGGCTCCGCGCTCTCCTCCGGCCTGCCGAAGCCGCCGAAGGTCCGCTGAGCTCAGCCCGCCCGGTGCGCCGCGCCGGTACGGGTGACCAGGACCAGCGGGACTCCCGGCCGGCCGTCCGCGCGGCGGCGTCCCGGTAGGCCGCGTACGAAGGCATCGCGGCCACGATCACCGGCCACAGCCGCTCCGCCTCCGCCCGGGTGGCGGGGCGGGCGAGCCCGGGGGATCGCGGATCCCCGGCCGCGGCTGCCCGCCGGTCTCCTCGAAGCGGCGGATGTGCCCGGCGACCCAGGGGTCCGGGCTGGCGGCGACGAGGGCCGGGGCCGAGGCGCCGGTCACGCGCCCGTCACCCCCGCATGGGCGGCGCGCACGGTCGGGGACAGGGCCTCGTCCAGGACCGCCCGCGCGAAGTCCGCGTGCGTGATGCGGGATTCGGCGTCGGCCGCCGCGAAGGCGTAGCCGCCCCGGGGGCCCGCCGCGGCGGCGAAGTCTCCGGCCGGGCTCAGAACCGCCCAGTCCAGACCAGTCGGCACGGCCGCCCGCAGGGCTTCGGTTCCAGCCGCGTGGCCCTCGTAGAACTGCCGCCACTCCTGCGGGTACCCCGGTGTGTCCATCAGCAGCGCTCCGGACTCCGTGGGCAGGACCGACGCCAGCCCGACGCAGACGAGGCGCCGCACTCCGGCCCCGGGCAGACCCGCCGCGAGGGCGCGGGCGGCCGCCGGGAAGAACTCGCCCGGGACGGCCCCCATGTCGTACGCCGCCACCACCGCCACGTCGTGCCCGGCGGCCAGCCGCGCCACGTCCACCGCCGAGGTGACGTCCCCGTCCGCCCGCCCCACCTCGGTGACCTCGTACCCAAGCGCCCGCGCCTCGGCCACAACGGCCCGTCCGACACGCCCCCGCGCCCCGAAGACGATGAACTTCACAGACTCCTTCGCGGACTCCTTCACGACTTCCTTCTCGATTTCCTTCTCCTGCTGCGTCATGCCACGGACCCTAGGGGGACGGGTGGTTACCGATCGGATACCGCCCTACGGTGTGGCTCATGACGCAGACGCCGCCGCGCACACCTCCCCCCACGCCGCCGCCCCTGGATCCGGAGATGTTCGACCCCGTCTGCCCCTCGACCCTGGTGCCGTTCCGGATCGGCGACAAATGGGCCACGCTCATCCTGCGCTGCCTCCAGGACGCCCCCCGCCGCTTCTCGGAGCTCAAGATCCCGCTGCGCGAGATCACAGCCAAGTCCCTGACCCAGTCCCTGCGCGGCCTGGAACGGGACGGCTTCGTGGTGCGCACGGCGTACGAAACCCCGGCGCGCCGGGTCGAGTACGCACTCACCCCCCTCGGTAGGGGGCTCCTGGGCCCACTGGACACGGCCTGCGACTGGACGCGCGAGCACTGGGACGAGCTGCTCGACGCCCAGGAGGCAGGTGCGCAGCCGACCAACACCGAGACTGCGCACTGACCCCCGCCCGCCCCGTCCTCCACCCCCACAGACGGCCGGCAGCCGCCAAACCGAGCGGAAGTGCGTAGCGATCTGTTGCGCCCACCGACCCTGAGGCGCACGTGGTGGTCCTCGCGCGCGTGTCGGCGGTCGACGTCACGCCAAGGTCGGCCGACCGCCCGTTCCTGGATGCCCTGAGCGCCCCGCGCATCCATTCCGTCCGACAGGGCGCTCCCGCCTGCCGGTGGTCCGGCTGACCGGCCGGAGAGGGTGCAGGCATCGCCAACATGCCCGTCCCTCCCCTCACTTCCTCCCGGCCATTCCCCGGGGGGTTCCCGGGAGTCTTGTGTTGTTCCGGGACGGGTCGGTCGGTCAAGGGTGGCCGAAGGCCATCGCGTAGCGACGCGACGAAGGAGCGCCCTTGAGGGACCGGCCCGGCACGGAATGACACTGGACTTCCGGGACGCCCCCCGAACCCCTCACCGACAGACCCCGCAGCCCAAGCCCCCCCACCCAGTTCCCCCCCACCCAGTTCCCCACCCCCAAGGCCTGCCTTCGAAGCCAACCGCTCGTTGGACCGCACATGATCCTCTGGTTGCTCAATCACCTCAGCACGTTCTTCCTCGGCCTGCTCCTCGTAGGCGGCTTCGTAGCCCTGGCCATCGGCGGCAGCGTGGCCGCGCGGCGCCGCTTCCCGCACCTCGCGGGCGGCGACCACAACGAGATGGTCGGGGTGGCCCTCGGGATGTTCGGTGCGATCTACGGCATCATCCTGGCGTTCGTCGTCGTCACCCTGTGGACGCAGTTGGAGAACACCCAGAGCATCGTCGCGACCGAGGCCACCGATCTGGCCCTGGTCGTCCGCAGCGCGGAGGTCTTCCCGGCGGCCGAACGCGCCCGCGTGGAGCGGTCGGTCAGCGACTACGTCCACGCCGTCGTGGAGACCCAGTGGCCCCTCATGCGCGAGGGACGGCCCAGCTACGAGGCCACCGCCGACCAGACGCACGCCCTCTACACGGCACTTCAGGCCTACGAGCCCGCCGGACCCCGGAGCGAGACCTTCTACGGGGAGGCCGTCGCCCACCTCAACGACGTGGCCGCGCAGCGGCGGGCGCGGGTGACGATGGCCGAGACCTCGCTGCCGCCGCTGCTGCAAGTACTCGTGTACGGCGGCGCGCTGGTGATCCTGCCGCTCACCCTCCTCTTCGGACTGCGGAGCCTGAAGATGCAGCTGCTGTTCGTGTCGGCGGTCGCGGGACTCATCGGCTTCAGCCTGCTGCTGGTGATGGCGCTGGACCGACCCTTCGCCGGGGAACTGAGCGTGAGCCCGGCACCGTTCAAGGAAGCGGCGCTGGCGCAGTTCTGGCAGTAACGGCAGCGCTGGCACGGTGCCGGACCCGGTGCCGGACCCGGCGCCAGACCGGCTCTCGGTCTCAGCCCCAGGTGCGGGAGGACAGGACGAGCTGGTAGCCGTCGGGGTCGGTGACGGTGACCCCGTAGGTGTCCCAGTACGGGTTGTGGGCGGGCGTACGGGTCCCGCCGTGCTCGACGAGCCGGGCCACGAGGGCCTCGTCGGGGGTCGCCCCGAGGTAGACGACGAAGAGGTCCTCGACGGTGGGGGTGGGCGCCACGAGGTTCTCGGGGTCGTGGGTCAGCTCGAAGTGCCAGCCGCCCCCGGCGGGCCCGACCATGAGCAAATCGTGCTTCCCGGAGACGCGTTCGGTGGTACGCCACTGCACTTGGAGTCCGAGGCCTCCCACGTAGAAACGCTCGGCGGCGGCGAGATCGAGGGAGGGTCGGGCGATCCGGACGTGAGCCTGTGAATCGATCATGGGGGAGAGGATACGGACGGGAGCCCGGGCCTCACAGGAGGGGGGCGAGGTCGATCACGTCCAGCCGGTCGGGATCGGACAGCACGTCGATGGCGGCAATCCGGCCGTCGGTGACCGTGAAGGCCATCAGCGACATCAGCCGGCCCTCGACGACACACAGCACCCCGGCGGCGCCGTTGACGAGCACGGGGCGGACGAAGGGGACGAGGGCGCTGTAGAGCGCCGCCTGGGAGCCCACGGTCCGGGCGCCGGTCAGCACCACCGACTGGCCGGCGCGTGCGACACCTCCGTCGGAACGCAGGACGACATCGGGATGCAGCAGGGCGAGGAGCGCGTCGAAATTGCCGTCGCGGGTGGCCGCGAAGAACGCGCTGACGGCCTCCCGCTGCCGGGAAAGGTCCGGATCCGGCACGGGCGCCTGCCCCTGGACGCGGCGGCGCGCACGGCTCGCGAGCTGCCGGGTGGCCGCCGGGGTCTTGTCGAGCATCAGGGCGATCTCGTCGAAGGGCACCGAGAACATGTCGTGCAGGACGAACGCCAGCCGCTCCGCGGGAGCCAGCGATTCGAGGACCACCAGCAGAGCCAGCCCGACCGAATCGGCCAGTAGTACCTGGTCCTCGGGGTCGACCATGCCCTCCCGGCTGAGGACGGGATCGGGGACGCGGGGTGCGTGCCCCGTCCCACCCGTCCCACCCGTCCCGCCGATCCCGCCCGTCCCACCAGTCCTCTCCAACCGGTCGTCCAGGGAGTCCTCGCGGCGGGTCGTCCGGGCGCGCAGGCCGTTCAGGCAGCCTCGCCACGACCGTCGTCAGCCAGCCGCCGAGGTTCTCCACTTCACCGGCATCGGCGCGGCTCAGCCGTAGCCAGGCTTCCTGGACCGCGTCCTCGGCCTCGCCGATCGACCCCAGCATCCGGTAGGCGACGGCCCGCAGATGGGAACGGTGCTCCTCGAAGCGGGCGGCCAAAAGATCCTGGGCGGCCACGCCCACGCCCGAGCCCATCACCACGCCCACGCCCACCCCCGAGCCCATCTCCACACTCTCGCCCATGTCCATTTCCATGCCCCCGCGTTGAGTCCCCGACCGGTCGGATCAGTAGATCATCCGGCCGTGTCGGAGCCCCGCTACTTCCAGGGGTCTTTGCTGGGTACGCAGCCCAGCGCGCGGAGCCGGTCGTCGGTCTCCTTGAGTCCCTCGATCCCCTTGTCGATCTCCGCCCAGCCGTTGGCGGCCCCCTGCTCGGCCCCCTCCTTGTCCGTCGGCGACACTCCGAGGCCCGAGGCGTTCAGCACCCGTTCCATCCCGTTGGAGAGGTGTTGGCGGGCCGCGGTCCACGACTCGTGGGTCTTCTGGTCCGGGATGTAGCCAACGGTGTAGCCCCGGGCCTCTTCCAGCCGGGAGGACAGAAAGCCCAGGTCGATGACGACCTTGTCGTCCCTGTGTTCGGCCTGGGCGCTCCGCGCCGCGGAGATCAGCCCGTTGAGCAGCTCGGAGCCCCCGGACTGGTACCACTGGATCACCCCCGCACCACTCCTCACCGGCTCCGGCGCGGTGGTGGTCGGGGCGGGCTTGAAGCTCACGTTCGTCTTGGGCGGGGAGATCTCGGGCTCCCCCGCGCATCCGGTGAGCAGGACGACGCCGATGGCGGCGGCCGATGCGAGCGGTAAGCGGATGCGCATGGATCCCCCTGTGAGGCTTCTCGGCAGGCTTCGAATTTAGTCCTTGCGGCCGGTCGCGGCGACGGTTACGCCCAGACCGATCATCGCCAGCCCGCCGGCCCCGCCGATGGCGGAGAGCCGTTGCGGGGAGCGCGAGAACCAGGTCCGGGCGGTCGCGGCGACCATGCCCCAGGCGCTGTCGCAGACCACGGCGATGAGGTTGAACACCAGCCCGAGCAGCAGCATCTGGCCCGTGACGTGTCCCTGCTCGCGGTCCACGAACTGCGGCAGGACGGCGGCGAAGAACACGATGGTCTTCGGATTGGCCACCCCGACCGCGAAGCCTTCCCACAGCGACCGCCAGTTGCCGTACTCGGCTGCCCCCGACCCGAACTCCGCACGGAGCGAATGCCGTCGGCGGAAGGCCTTGACCCCGAGGTGGACGAGGTACGCGGCCCCCACGAGCTTGAGCGCGGTGAACACCAGCACGGAGCGTTCCACCACGGACCCCACACCGAAGGCCACGGCGACGACGAGCACGTACGCACCCAGCGTGTTCCCGGCCACCGTGGTCAGCACGGCCCGCCGTCCCTGGGACAGCGCTCTTCCGATGACGAAGAGCACGCTCGGCCCGGGGATGAGGATCAGCAGCAGCGACATGGCGGCGAAGGCCAGCAGCCGGTCAGTGGACACCATGCGGGTCATCGTTCCGGACGGGGGGACGGGAGAGAAAGGGGTTTTCCGGAGGCCGGAGGGCACGGTGGATCGCTACGCGGGAGGCGGGCCGGCCTGGGGGGTACGGGTCGGCGACCGCAGTACGAGGGCGACCACGATCGCGATGCCGGAGCACACCGCCAGGGCCGGGAAGCCGTTGCCGACGCCCGTGGTGGTGGCGTCCGCGACGGAACCGCCGTTGTCGAGGATGCCGTCGACGAAGGCGCTCATCTTGTGGGCCCGCTGGAAGGTGGACCACCTACTTCGCCGTGGACAGCGCCGACGAGGTGTCACAGCGCGTCCACGAGTGCGGCGGCACCGTCACCGCCGGGCTGGGCGGGCAGGTACTCGACGGCTCGGAGGAGACCCCGTACGGCCGGGCGGGCCGGCCCGCCGATCCGCGGGGCGGGCGGTTCTCCGTCATCGAGGTGGGCTGACGCGGGCGCGGCCGCTCACAGCCTTGACGCGATCGCGCGGGCCAGCGTTTCGAGGTGGTCGCGGATCTGGCTGGAGTGCTCGTGGGGGATTTCCCGGGCAAGGGGGTCGAAGGCGTAGTTGACGGCGAAGTTGACCGAGCCCTTGCGCACGTACAGATGGCCACCGATCGAGGCTTCGTCGTACAGGGCCACGTCGCCCACTCCGGCCACCGGTGTGCCGGGCTTGGTGAGTCGGCTGACCTCGTAGGGCAGCAGGGTGATGAAGACGGTGCGGCCCTTGGCGGCGTTCACGTAGGTGCACTGCGTGAGGCCGGGCAGGGTGGTGTCGTCCCGCCTTCCCTTGGCCGGTTGGCTGAGGACCGCCCCGACCTCCTCCTCGGTCGCCAATGCGCAGACGTCCAGCGCCGGTTTGGTTGGTTCGGCGTGCGCGGAGTCGCCGGAGCTGGTTGCGCAGCCGCCCAGGGCGAACAGGATCACCAGGCCCAGGGCTCCCGGTAAGAAGCTGTACCGTGCTGGCCTCCGGGAACGCGTCATGTCCGGCCCCTCTCGTCGAGTCGGTCGTCGGGGCGTCGTCGATCCGAGGCGCACCGGGCCCAGCAGACCGTTGCAAACGATCATGTGACGCTACGTCAACTTCTGGTGGTGGCCAGCCTAGTGTGGCCTTCATGAAGATTTCTATGATTATGGTTCATTCCAGCTGGGGATCGGCTGCGGGACGAACCCGCGGTCGACCGGGTTGCGCTCGACGATCTCCACCGCGATGCCCAGGCCGGCGCCGTGGTCGACCACGGTCGTGGTGGCCGCTGACGGACGGGTGCTTCGCCTTCCACGCGGTGGCGCCGGCTCGATCAGCGCCCAGTGAGCCCGTCGACCGGCCGGGAGTCCCCGCAGTCACACGAGCAGGCGACACCCGAACCGGACATCAGGTCACGTACCGCCCTCTCAGATGGTCGGCGCCGGCTATGCCGAGCGAAAGCCGTGTTCCAACGACCGGAGAGGCTTCGACGTCCAGCTCACGCCGCCCGGACGTCAGGTCTTTGCGGAGTCCGCCGCCACTATGAAAGCGATGCTGCGCGAAGTGGCCGAGAACAGCCCCGAGGTGCGGTCCGCGAGGGGGCGGGCCGCTACCCGGCAGTAGAACTGCGTGCCGGTGTCATCGACCGATCTGGTGGCATCCAAGGTCGATCGCGCTCCGCAACTCGGCGTCATGCCCGTCACTTCGGACGCGAGTTGGCTGATCAGAGGGCATTCGCGAGACCCCTGCCGGCCTTGAGCCCTCCTTCCGGACCCTTGCCGGATCCGCGCCCGGGGCTCCGCCGGCCCCCGCTGATAGGGGCGATGTGACAAGTTCTCGAGCCGGGTTCTAGTGGATACATCCCTTTCCTGCTTCGGCGACCTGGTCGAGGATCGTGTGGCTTGTGGAACTCGTACATCCACTTTCTTGCCTCCGCACCCCGAAGAGGTCTCATGCTCTCCCCGTTCGACCCCCAAGTCGCTCCCTCGGTACGGAGGTCCGGTGAAGTTCCGGCCCCCGCCCTGTGGCGGCCATCCCGACCGGTGAACGGGGGACGGTTGACGCCTTGAGATTTCGGATAAGCCGTCCAAGCAACCCGTCCGTTCGCCCGTCCCCAGAGGAACGGGCGCCCCTCCCCACCGTGGAGACCGCGGAACCGGAGACTGCCGAACCGCCTCTGTCGGATCACGAGATCCACCTCATCAGGGCTTCCGTGTCCGTGGTCGAGCACCTCGCGGAGGAGATGACGGTCTACTTCTACGCGATCCTCTTCGCCCGCTACCCCGCAGTCCGTCCGATGTTCCCGCCGGGGATGGACGCCCAACGCGGCCGACTCCTGCGGGCGCTGCTGCGCATCGTGGATCTGGTCGACGACCCCGAGAGCCTGGTCCGCTTCTGCGGCCACCTCGGCCGCGACCACCGCAAGTTCGGTACCCTCGCCGCACACTTCCCGGCCGTGGGCGAGTGCCTCCTCGCCGCTTTGGCCCGCTACGCCGGCCCCGCATGGACCGCGGAGACCGCCGCCGCCTGGACGAAGGCGTACGGCGCGATCGCCGGGGTCATGATCAGCGCGGCCGAGGAGGACGAGGCGGTACGGCCCGCCGTGTGGCCCGCCACGATCGTGCACCGCGCCTCGCGCGGACACGGCATCGCCGAAATCACCGTGCGTCCCCACATGCCGTACGCGTACGCCGCCGGGCAGTACGTGAGCGTCGAGACCCCGTGGTGGCCGAAGCTGTGGCGCTACTACTCCCCGGCCAACGCGCCGCGTGAGGACGGCTCCCTCACCTTCCACGTGCGCGCCGTGCCGGGCGGCTCGGTCAGTGATGCGCTGGTGCACCGGGCCGTGGTGGGCGATGTCATCCGGCTGGGCCCCCCGATGGGCGACATGGTCCTCGACGCGGCCGTCCACCGAGAGCTGCTCTGTGTCGCCGGCGGCACCGGTCTCGCCCCGATCCGCGCACTCGTCGAGGAGGTTGCCCGTCGCGGGGGACGCCATCAAGTGGACCTGTTCCTCGGCGCCCGCACCGGCGCCGAGCTGTACGGGGTCGACGACATGCTCCGCATGGCCCAGCGCCACCACTGGCTGAGCATCAGGGGCGCGGTCTCCCACGAGTACATCCCCGGGATCCGGGGGTCGCTGCCGGACGTACTGGCCGAGTACGGGCCGTGGTACCGGCACGACGTCTACCTCAGCGGCCCGGCTCCGATGGTCATCTCCGCCACCGAGACCCTGACCCGCACCGGAACCCTGCTCGAGCGGATCCATCACGACCCGTTCGAGACCCCCGTCCTGTCCACCCGCTGAACCACCCCGGCCGGAGTAACTCCTGTGACCTCACCCCCACCGTCCTTCGGATCAGCAGGTGAACACCATCTGCAGCAACACCTGGGAACCGCCGACCGGGCCGCCCGGTTCTACGACCTCCAGGTACGCCCCCATCTCACGGCCGAGATGCGGGACTTCATCGGCCGCCAGGCCATGGTCTTCCTGGCCACCGCCGACTCCCACGGCGAGTGCGACTCCAGCTTCCGGGCCGGGCCACCCGGATTCGTCCACGTGATCGACGACCACACGCTGGCCTACCCCGAGTTCCGCGGGAACGGCGTGCTCGCCAGCGCCGGCAACATGCTCGAGAACCCCCACCTCGGCATGCTCTTCGTGGACTTCACCCACCACCACATAGGGCTGCACGTCAACGGCGTCGCCCGCCTCTACGGCGACGGGGACCTGCGCCTCGTCCATCCCGCCCTGCCCACCGACACCGCGCCCGGCCGCAGCCCGCAGATGTGGGTCCATCTCACCGTCGAGGAGGCCTACATCCACTGCTCCAAGTACATACCCCACCTGGAACCGGCCCCCCGCCCCACCAACCCCACCGCAGCCCGCCCCAAGGACGCGGCCTACTTCACCGAACCGCATCCGGCGCACTGCCCGAGCCTTCCGTGACGGAGAGCCGCCACGGTGGCCCGGACGGCCGGCCTGATCGCCGCCGTACGAAGCCGGCCGCCCCGCCCGCGGAGAGATTCCGCGGACGGGACGGCCGGAGCTGTGGTGGATCAGTGGGTCAGCGGATCAGCCGTGGAAGGTGACGTAGCCGTTGCCGTCCTTGTCCGAGCCGGACTTCGTGTAGGAGTGACTGTCGGCCGCCGCACCGGTCGGCTTCACCAGGTAGACCGTGTCGCGGTCGTTGTTCCAGATGAAGTTGCAGTTGTTGCGGTACGCCACGTTGTTCGCGTCGGACTCGGTGCCACGGTTTCCGCGCAGCCGAACGAAGTCGCCGGGCTGGAGGTAGTGGTTCATCGTGAACGTGTACCTGTTTCCGGCCGCGTCCTTGACCACGTAACCCTTGAGGTTGACGGTGGCGCTCGACGAGTAGTTCTTTATCGTCACGTACTCGGCGGCGGCGTTGCCGGTGGCGCAGGCGTTGGAGTCGCGGCCGGGCGCGTCGTACTGGATACCGCTGATCTTCAGGGCCGAGGAGTACTCGGCGGCCTGGGCGGGGCTGGCGCCGAGGACGGCCAGAGTGGCGGCGGCGAGGGCGACGGCCAGGGCGGGGCGCTTGCGCAAGGTGAATTCTCCTGTCTGGGTACCGATGGGGCAGGCAGGAGATTACACAATTTGTTGAAATCGCCGACGTGGCCGACAAGTTGTGAGACGGCCCCAGCTCAGGCCCCCGTGACCCCGCCCACGAACGCGGCCCAGGAACCGGGCGTCACCGACAGCTCCGGCCCCGCCGCCACCTTCGAGTCCCGGATGTGGACGGAGTCGGCGCAGGCGGCCACCTCGACGCGGCTGTCGCCCTGGCTGCCGATGTAAAGCCCCCGCCCGCAAGGGACGTTGCTCCCCATGACTGCGCCTTCAGAATCCGCGGGATCCCCCCAAGCGCTCGTACGCGTGTTCACTCAGCGTTTCAGCTGCACCCGCCGCGGCGCCCGTCTCGCCCGCCAGCTGGCGCTGGTCGAGCTGCACGACTGGGGGATTCCCGACCGCAGCGGGCTCTCCGAGGACGCCGGGCTCCTCATCGCCGAGCTCGCGGGCAATGCCGTCGTCCACGGGCGGGTTCCCGGGCGGGACTTCGAGCTCCGGCTGAGCCTCCTCCCGGGTGCGCTGCGCATCGAGGTGTCCGACGCCCGCCGGGACCGCAGGCCGGTGGTGCGTCCGCACGAGTGCGGGGCCGAGGGCGGCTACGGGATGCGGATCGTGGACGCCGTCGCCGCCGACTGGGGGGTCAGGGACCGGGTGATCGGGAAGACGGTGTGGGCGGAGTGCGCCCTGGATGGCGCGCGGCCCGCCGGCTGAAGGGGCACCCCGAGCCGCTCCTCGTCCTCCCCGCGTGCGGGGGTGGCGCCGGTTCCGGGAGCCGTACAACCATCGGGGCCGGTCGGCCGTCACACCTCCCGTAGCCCGACGGGCAAGACGAGGGGGGACCGTGAACAGCAGGTTGAAGAGGCGCATGACGGCCGTGGCCACGGCAGTCGTATTCGCGACCGTGGGGGCGACGATGGCGCCGGCCGCCGTTGCCGCGACCGGCGCCCCGGGCGGCTCCGCCGTACCGGACGCGCCGCCGGAGGTGCTGGCGAAGCTGGCGGCGGAGCCGGAGACGAAGGGCGCCTGGCAGTCGAAGGCGGGCGCCTACCGGAACGCCGGGACCAACCAGTTCATCGCCTACCTCGACGCCCAATGGGGCAACCCGGTCCGGGTCGAGGTGCGCCGGGTGGGCAGCGACGAGGTCGTCGCCGTCGTGGACGAATTCGAGTACGTCGACGGGGGGACCGGTGAGTCCGGCGTCCCCGACGACCCGAGTTGGTACTACGGCGCGAAGCCGTTCGTCCTCGACGCCATGGCGGACTACGAACTGGACATCGTCACCAAGGACGGCGCCGGAAAGGAGCAGAGCAGACGCGGCGCCGGCCGGTTCACCTACGCCCTAGACGCCAGGTTCGAGGCACAGTCCGGCCAGCAGGAGTTCTCGCTGGACGACCTCGACACCACGGTCACCGGATCCGTCACCGCAGTCGACCCGACCACCGGGGAACGCAAGCCGCTGGCGGGCGCCATGGTCCGTGCCCGACTCGGTGCCGGCACATCCGACGTGATATCCGACGACCAGGGGAAGTTCACCACCTCGGTCGCCGCGCTCGGTACGGAAGGCTCCCTGAACTTCTCCGTCTCCCTGACCGAGGGCAACACCGAGCTGGCCGCGACGGCCCCGGCCCGGATCCGGGTCCAGAAGGCCGCACTGACGATGACCACCACGGCCCCCATCACCGTGCGGTACTCGACCCCCATCGCCCTGCGAGGCAAGCTCACCCGCCAGGCGGACGACGGCACGATCAAGCCCGCGGCGGGGCGCGGGGTAAAGGCCGTGGGCTCACCCGCCGGCTACATGGACACGAAAGCGGTGGCGGGCGCCGACGGCAGCTATACGCTTTCACCCCGCATCGTCGCTACCGGCTCCTGGGCCGTATCCGTCAACGACTCCTGGCTGACCGGTGACGGCACGCGTACCGCGACCGTCGCGAAGGTCACCCACACGACCAAGATCGTGGAGGAGAAGCTGGTCGCCACCGACGTCTACGGCAGGATGACCATCAGCGGGAAGGTCCTCGTCGACGGCTACACCACCCAGAAGGCGCCGCTCGAGGTCGAGTTCCAGGCCGGTGGCCGTTGGACCTCCCGTTCGGACCTCGTGGTGCCCTACAACGAGACGTTCACCGTGACGGTGAACCCGGTGTCCGGCTACGAGATCACCGGCTGGCGGCTCCGGACCAGGGGCACCAGCAACATCGGGCCCAGCACGGGCACCGAGGTGCTCCGTCACTCCAGGGTCGTCCAGACCCGGACGGACGACATGAAGTTCGGGCCGCGCGCCGTGAAGAAGGGCGAGCAGCTCTACGTCACCGGAGTCCTCAGGACCTCCTCCGCCGAGGGATACGTCCGCTACCCGGGCCAGAAGGTCCGCTACTACTTCCGGCCCGACGGCTCCACCCTCTGGAAGGAGATGGGCACCTCCGTCTCCCTGTCCAACGGAGCCGTGGGCAAGAAGTTCACCGCACAGACCAGCGGCCACTGGCGGATCCGCTTCATCGACCCGGACGCCGTCCACCTCGCCAACAACAGCGTCGAAGGCCGCATCGAAGTCACCGGCTGAGGGGCCGAGGGTCCGAGGCCCCGCGGGTCAGAGGTACTGCGCGAACCCGTTCAGGACGGCCAGTACCTCCGACTCGCCCTGTGACGGGAGCTGGAGGACGACCTCCTCGATGCCCAGGTCCGCGTAGTGGCTCATCTTCCCGGGGGTGGGCTGGACGGCGTACGGGACCACCTGGAGGGACTTGGGGTCGCGGCCGGCGGCCTCCCAGACCTGGCGCAGGACGGGCAGGGACTCCGTCAGTCCGCCGCCGCCGATCGGGAGCCAGCCGTCGCTGTGGTCGGCGATGGCCGCGAACAGCTTCGGGCCGGCCTGCCCGCCGATCAGGGTGCGCGGGCCGTGCAGGGGCACGCCCGGGGCGAGTTCGCGCGGGGACTGGACCGGCTTGGGGTACGCCGAGCTGGCCTGGACCGAGGAGAACTGACCGACGTACGCCGTGGGCTGCGGGGACCACAAGGTCCGCATCAGGGCCATGCGGTCGCGGACCAGTTCGCGGCGGCTGCTCCACTCCACCCCGTGGTCGGCGGCCTCCTCCACGTTCCACCCGTAGCCGATGCCCAGGGTGACCCGGCCGCCGGACAGGTGGTCGAGCGTGGCGACCTGCTTCGCGAGGTCGATGGGGTCGTGCTGGGTGACGAGGGTGATGCCGGTACCCAGGTGGAGCCGCTCGGTGACGGCGGAGGCCTGCCCGAGGGCGACGAAGGGGTCCAGGGTGCGCCCGTACATCTCGGGGAGCTCGCCGCCCATGGGGGCGGGGGTGACGCGGCTGACCGGGATGTGGGTGTGCTCGGGGAGGTAGAGCCCCGAGAAGCCCCGTTCCTCCAGGGCCCGGGCGAGAACTACCGGGCGGATGGTGCGGTCGGTGAGGAAGACGGTCGTGGCGATCCGCATGTGCGCTGACACCTCCGTGGTGGGGAGGGCCAAAGTAAGGCTTCGCGCCCGCGGAGGGCAGGGGCATGCGTCGGCCATGGCGCGGGGCCGGCCGGGGAGTTGTACGGGCGCGGCCGTGGCGGGGCGGCCGTGTCGGCGCGGCCGCGTCGGCCCGCCGGGTGTCAGTCGCGCGGGTAGCGGGTCAGCCAGGCGGGAGAAGCGGCCGCCGGGCCGTGCAGAGCGGGGCCCTGGGTCATCTCCAGGGCGAAGTCGTCGGCGAGTTCCAGGACCGAGGCGCGGCCCTCGAGACCGGCCAACCAGGCCGCCGGGAGGGCCGTTTCACCGTGCTGGGCGCCGAGCAGGGCGCCGCACAGGGCGCCGGCGGCCGTGGAATCGCCGCCGTGGTTCACGGCGAGGCGGATGCCGTGCGCCACGTTCTCGGCGACGAGGGCGCAGTACACGGCGACCGCGAGGACCTCCTCCGCGTTGCGGCCGTGGCCGGGGGACAGGGCCTCGACCGCCTTCGGCGACGGGGCGCCGGTGGTGACGGCGGCGAGCGCGCGCTGCAGGGCGTCCGTGACGGGCTGGTGCCCGGGGCGGACACCGAGCAGGCCCAGGGCGCGCTGGACGGCGGAGTCCAGGGACTCACCGCGGGTGAGGCCGTGGACGATGACGGCGTGGGCGCCGGCCGACAGGTACGCGGTGGGGTGCCCGTGGCTCTGCGCGGCGCACTCGACGGCCAGTTGGAGGACGAGGGCCGGCTCCCAGCCGACCAGCAGCCCGAAGGGCGAGGAACGGGTCGTGGCGGCCGAGTCCAGGGCGGTCGGGTTCTTCGGCTGGTCGAGCGTGCCGAGGACCGCGTCGGCGAAACCGGTGAGGCAGGCGCGGGCGGGGTCGCGGCGGGCATAGAGCCACTCCTCCTGCCCGAGCCAGCCGTTGTCCTCACGGCGCTCGTCGGGGCCCCAGTCGGACTGCGTGGCCGCCCAGCGGAGGTACGCGCGGTGCACGTCGGTCGGCGGATGCCAGGCGCCGGTGTCCCGGCGTACGTGGGCCCGTATCAAGCCGTCCACCGTGAACAGGGCCAGCTGCGTGGCGGCGGTGACCCGCCCGGGCCGGCCCCGGCCCCCGGCGGCGGGCTCCGTCAGGCCGGCCGGGCCGTGGGCCTCGAGGATGCCGTCGAGAGTGAAGCCGCTGACGGGCGCGCCGAGGGCGTCGCCGATGGCGGAGCCGAGGAGGGTCCCCCTGACGCGGCTACGGAAATCCTGCTGCTCGGCGCGGCCCCAGAGACCGGTGGTGACCGCGGCGCGGCCGCCGATGGTGGCACCGGCGGCGGGGCCGCTGGCGGGGCCGAGGGAGGTCCGGTGCGGTTCGGTGGGGAGTGTGGCTGCGGGGGGCTGCTGCTCCCGCTGCTCTCGCTGCTCCCCGGACGTTTCCGTCGCCGTGTCCATGTTGATCCCCCCGGACTGCCCGCGCGTGCTCTGGCGGCACTGTAGTGGACAGGACCGATCGGGTCCGGAAGCAGTCGGTCACAGGGCTGGTACCGGGAGCCGGAACGGCCGAATCCAGCCGGTGCCCATAGGCGCCGCCGGCCCCCCCTGCGCTGCGCGGCCTCTGCCCCCTCCCCGCCCTTCCACCGTTCCCAGGGCCGGGCCCTGCCCCGGTCCTCAAACGCCGGACGGGCTGAAAGACCCTGGGGCTCCGCCCCAGACCCCGCGCCTCAAACGCCGGCGAGGCTGTACGCCAGTGGCTGAATTGCCCTACGGCAATTCCAGCCCCGCCAAGGCGAGCACGTACGGGCCGGGCGTTGGCCGAATCCGACCCCGCCAGGGCCTGCACATGCGGGCTGGGAGTCGGCCGGACTCCACCCCCGCCAGGGCCTGCACATGCAGGCCGGACATCAGCCAATTCCAGCCCCGCCGGCGTTTGAGGCGACTCCCTCAGCCCCGCCGGCGTTTGAGGCGACCCTCCAGCCCCGCCGGCGATTGAGGCGCGGGGGTCCGGGGTGGAGCCCCACGCGGCGGGTGCCGCAGGTCGGGGGGTTACTGCGCCGGCCAGGCGGGTGGCACGTTTTGACACTTGCCTTCCGCCCGGTCGGTTTCGGCCATGCCCTGTTCACATGGCGTTGGCCGCAGGCCAAGAGCCTCGGGGCATGAAGAAGGCACTGCTCGCCGCGACCGTCGTCGCCTCCACGTTCACCCTCGCCCTCGTCGCGGCCCCGGCCGCCGCCGCCTCCGCCGCCGCCGGCTGGGGCTTCCCCTGGGGCGGGCACGGCCACGGCCGCTCCGTCATCCCCTTCACCGAGGCCACCGTCACCGCCGGTGCCGACGGGGCGTACATCCTGAAGTGGAACGCCCGGGGCACCCAGCGCGTGGAGATCGAGGCGAACGGCAAGGTCGTCGCCAAGGGCGGCGCCCGGGGTGAGGCCGTGGTCCGGGGGCTGCCCGCCGCCGACCGGCAGTGGTTCGAGTTCCAGCCCCAGCGCGGCCAGGGCCTGCGCCTCGCCGACCGGCTGATCACGCTGGAGGGCACCGCCAACTTCCGTGACGCCGGCGGCTACCGCACCACCACCGGCCAGTGGGTCAGGATGGGCGAGGTCTACCGCTCCGACGCCCTCGACAAGCTGACCGGCAACGACCTCGCCAAGCTCCAGCGCCTGCGCGTCAAGACGGTCTTCGACCTCCGTATGGAGAGCGAGCGCACCAAGGACGCGGACAAGGTCCCGGCCGGCGCCAGGTACGTCGTCGCCGACGTCTTCGCGGGCTCCGGTTCCTTCCAGGCCATGCCCACCTCGCCCGAGACCGCCGTCAAGGCCATGGTCGACGCCGAGAGGGCCATGGTCAGCGGGGAAGGCGGGAAGAAGGCCTACACCCAGGTCTTCGAGGGCATCGAGCGCGACCGCGACCGCGCCGTCCTGTTCCACTGCACTGCGGGCAAGGACCGTACGGGCTGGGCGAACGCCTCCCTGCTGACCGCCCTCGGCGTGCCGAGCGAGACCGTGATGGCCGACTACCTGGCCAGCAACGACTACCGCAAGGCCGCCAACGACGCGATCCTCTCGCACCTGCCGGCCGCCCAGGCCGCCGTCTACAAGCCGATGCTCGACGTGCGCCCCGAGTACCTCAACGCCGGGTACGACGAGGTCACCGCCACGTACGGCACCTTCGACAACTACCTCAAGAGCGGCCTCGGCATCGACGGCCGCGAGCTGAAGCAGCTGAAGAAGGACCTCCTGGTGGGCTGACCCGCCCCCGGACGTGCGGGCCCGACCGGGCTGCCCCCCGGCCGGGCCCGCACGCGTTCAGTCCAGGACCGGCAGCAGCTCCGGCAGGTGGCCGTCCGAAGCGCGGGCCGCGGCCTGGCGTTCCTCCGGGACCTCGCCGTAGAGGGTCGTACGGGCCTTCGCCGGCCGGCCGGCCGCTTCGGCGACGGCGATCAGGTCCTGGACCGACTTGTACGAGCCGTAACTGGAGCCTGCCATACGGGAGATGGTCTCCTCCATCAGGGTTCCGCCCAGGTCGTTGGCGCCCGAGCGGAGCATCTCGGCCGCGCCCTCCGAGCCCAGCTTCACCCAGCTGGTCTGGATGTTGGTGATGTGCGGGTGGAGCAGGATGCGGGCCATCGCCGTCACCGCGCGGTTGTCGCGCACCGTTGGGCCGGGGCGGGCGATGCCCGCCAGGTAGACGGGGGCGTTGGTGTGGATGAAGGGGAGTGTCACGAACTCCGTGAAGCCCTCGACGCCCTTCGCCCGCGCGTCCTGCTGCATGCGCGCCAGCGTGCGGAAGTGCCCCAGCCAGTGCCTCGGCTGGTCCACGTGCCCGTACATCATGGTGGAGGAGGAGCGGATGCCGAGCTCGTGCGCCGTCGTGACGACGTCGATCCAGTCCGCCGTCGGCAGTTTGCCCTTGGTGAGGATCCAGCGGACCTCGTCGTCCAGGATCTCCGCCGCCGTGCCCGGGATCGAGTCGAGGCCCGCTTCCTTGGCCGCCGTCAGCCAGTCCCGTACCGACATCCCCGTGCGCGTCGCGCCGTTGACGACCTCCATGGGGGAGAAGGCGTGCACGTGCATGCCGGGGACCCGCTGCTTCACCGCCCGCGCGATGTCGAAGTAGGCCGTTCCGGGCAGGTCGGGGTGGATGCCGCCCTGCATGCACACCTCGACCGCGCCCACGTCCCACGCCTGGGCGGCCCGGTCGGCGACCTGGTCGAGCGAGAGGGTGTACGCGTCCGCGTCCGTGCGGCGCTGAGCGAAGGCGCAGAAGCGGCAGCCGGTGTAACAGACGTTGGTGAAGTTGATGTTGCGGGTCACGATGTACGTGACCTCGTCGCCCACCACCGACTTGCGCAGGTCGTCCGCGATCCTGCACAGCGCGTCCAGCGCCGGGCCGTCCGCGTGCAGCAGGGCGAGCGCCTGCTCGTCGGTGAGGCGCGTCGGGTCGTCGGCGGCCTGCGCGAGCGCCGCCCGTACGTCGGTGTCGATGCGCTCGGGGACCATGCCGGGGGCCGCGGCTTCGCGAAGAGCCTCCCAGTCGCCGTAGACCTCGTCGAAGTCGTCGCGCCGGTCGGAGCTGCGGCCCTGGGTGTCGATGGTGGTGTGCAGGTCGGTGCGGCCGTAGGCGGTGAAGCCCTCGTCCGGTTCCTGCCACGGCCGGCCCTCGACGTTCGCGGACTCGTCCGCCAGCCCGCTGTCCGCATCGGCCAGCGCCCGTACGTGCGGCAGCAGCCGGGGGTCCAGCCAGGGCTCGCCGCGCCGCAGGAACTCCGGGTAGATCGTGAGTCGTTCACGGAGGGTGAAGCCGGCGGCGGCGGTGTGTGCGGCCAGCTCCTCGATGTGCGGCCAGGGACGCTCGGGGTTCACGTGGTCGGGGGTGAGCGGGGAGACGCCGCCCCAGTCGTCGATGCCGGCGCCGATGAGCAGCGCGTACTGGGCGTCCGCCAGGTTCGGCGGGGCCTGGATGCGGGCGCTCGGGCCGAGGACGTGGCGGGCCACGGCGATGGCCGCCGCGAGCTCCTCCAGCTCCGCGTCGGGCATGCCCCGCATGGCCGTATCGGGCTTGGCCCGGAAGTTCTGGACGATGACTTCCTGGATGCCGTGGTAGCTGCGCTGGATCCGCCGCAGCTCGAAGAACGCCTCCGCGCGCTCCCCGTAGGTCTCCCCGATGCCGATCAACACCCCGGTGGTGAAGGGGACGTTGGAGCGGCCGGCGTCTTCGAGGACGCGCAGCCGGACGGCCGGGTCCTTGTCGGGCGAGCCGTAGTGCGGGCCGCCGGGCTCCGACCACAGCCGGGTGGCGGTGGTCTCCAGCATCATGCCCATCGACGGGGCCACCGGCTTGAGGCGCTGCAGGTCGGACCAGGACAGCACGCCGGGGTTGAGGTGCGGCAGGAGGCCGGTCTCCTCCAGGACGCGGATGGCCATGGCGCGCACGTAGGCCAGGGTGTCGTCGTAGCCGTGCGCGTCGAGCCACTCGCGGGCCTCGGGCCAGCGGTCCTCGGGCCGGTCGCCGAGCGTGAAGAGTGCTTCCTTGCAGCCCATGGCCGCGCCCCGGCGGGCTATGTCGAGGACCTCGTCGGGGGACAGGTACATGCCGTGGCCGTCACGGCGGAGCTTGCCCGGGACGGTGACGAAGGTGCAGTAGTGGCACTTGTCACGGCACAGGCGGGTGAGGGGGATGAAGACCTTGCGCGAGTACGTGATGACGCCGGGCCGGCCGGCGGCTTCGAGTCCGGAGTCCCGTACCCGGGCGGCGGAGGCGGCGAGGTCCTTCAGGGCCTCGCCGCGCGCCTGCAGGAGTACGGCCGCCTCGGTCGCGTCGAGCGCGACGCCGTCGCGGGCGCGGCGGAGCGCACGGCGCATCGAGTTCTCGGTCGGAGCGTCACTCGGAGTGGTCATGGGCCGAGCATACGATCCGCTCGAGCGCGCACGGAGGGGCTCATCGCATCAGCTCACCGGCGTTGACCAGCAGCGACTGGCCGGTTATCGCCCGTGCCCGGTCGGACGCCAGGAAGGCGGCGGCGTCGGCGACGTCCCCGTCGGTGGCCAGGTCCGGCAGCGCCATGCGGTCGGTGAGCCGGGCGTGGACCTCGGCCTCGGGCACGCCCTCGGTGTGCGCGGTGAAGGTGACGAAGGCCTGCACCGGGGGACCCCACATCCAGCCGGGGAGCACGGTGTTCACGCGGATGCGGTGCGGGCCCAGCTCGCGGGCCATGGAGTACATGGCGGAGGTCAGGGCGCCCTTGGAGGCGGCGTAGGCGGCCTGCTGGACCTCGTTGGGGGAGGCGATGGCGGATTGGGTGCCGATGATGACGACGGAGCCGCCGGCGGCCTTCAGGGCGGGCAGGCAGGCGCGGGTCATGCGCAGGGTGCCGAGCAGGTTCACGTCGAGGATCTGCTGCCAGGTGCCGAAGTCGGCGTCCTGGAGGCCGCCGAAGTACGAGTCCCAGGCGGCGACGTGGACGACGGCGTCGACCCCGCCGAAGCGCTCCTGGGCGAGGGCGGCGAGGGCCTCGCACTGACGCTCGTCGGAGATGTCGGTCGGCAGGTACGCGGTGTGCGCGCCGTCGGGGTCGATCTCGGCGGCGGACTTGGCGAGGTTGGCCTCGGTCCGCGCCCCGAGCACGGCGTTGCCGCCGTCACGGACCACGGTGGCGGCCACCTGGTGCCCGAGTCCGGCACCCACGCCGGAGACGATGACGGTCTTGCCCTGCAGCAGTAGCGGCGCCACGGTGCGGCCTCCTGACGACCCAGAAATCTGACGGGGCGTCAGGCTACGGCGCGGGGCGCGGAGAGGGAAGGGGCGGGACGGGTGTGCGGTGACCGGGGGTGCGGGTGACCGGGTGCGGCGCCATTGCCGGGGACCAGCCCCCGGACCCCGGCGCCTCAAACGCCGGCGAGGCTGGATGGGGCGGGCGCCGGCGTGCACCTGGCGGCCAGGGGCGGAGCCCCAGCTGGGGCCCCCCGGACGGAGTCTGGGGGATGGTGGAAGGCGGGCAGGGGACGGCCCCCGCAGGGTCGGCCAGGCAGCCAGGCAGCCAGGCAGCCAGGCGGCTAGCCGGCCAGGCGTCGCAGGCCCTCCTCGATCTCCGTCGACGTGTGCGTCGTGAACGACAGGCGCAGGGTCCGGGGGTCCGGGTCGTGGGTGTAGAAGGGGGCGCCGGGGACGAAGGCGACCCCGCGGGCGGTCGCCGCGCGGAGCAGGGCCGTCGCGTCGTGGCCCTCCGGGAGGCGGGCCCAGACGAACATGCCGCCCTCCGGGCGGTTCCACGTGGAGCCCGGCGGGAGCGCGTCGGCCAGGCCCGACAGGAGGGCGTCGCGCCGGATCCGGTACGCGCCGCGGACCCGGTCGACATGCGCGTCCAGGTCCACCGCCCGCAGGTACTGCGCCGCCGCCAGCTGGTCCACCGTCGAGGTGTGCAGGTCCGCCGACTGCTTCGCCAGCACCGCCCCGCGCAGGAGCGCGGCCGGGGCGCGCAGCCAGCCGAGCCGGAGCCCGGGGGCCATCACCTTGGAGAAGCTGCCGAGGAGCGCGGTGCGGTCCTCCGCCCCAGGGTGCGCGGCGAGCCAGGGCAGTTCGCGGCCCTCGTAGCGGAGGTCTCCGTACGGGTCGTCCTCCAGCAGCCACAGCCCGAGCCGGGCCGCGATCGCCGCGATCTCCGCGCGGCGGGCGGCGGGGAGGGTGCGGCCGGTCGGGTTCTGGAAGGTGGGGATCGTGTAGAGCAACTTCGGGCGCTCGCGGGCGACGAGCTCCGCCAGCGCGTCCGGGAGCATGCCCTCCTCGTCGCACGGCACGGGGATCACCCGGGCGCCGGCGAGCGCGAACCCCTGGAGCGCCGCCAGGTAGGTGGGGTTCTCGACGAGCACCACGTCGCCCGGCTCGATCAGCGCGGTCGTGATCAGGCCCAGCCCCTGCTGGGAGCCGGTGGTGATCAGCACGTCGTCCCCGGTCGTCGCCAGCCCCCGCCCGTCGAGCCGGGCCGCCACCGCCGCGCGCAGCTCGGGGGTGCCCTCGGTGGTCGAGTACTGGAGGGCCCGGCGGGCGGACTGCGCGAAGGCGGCGTTGTACGCGGCCCGCATCCCCTCCGTGTCGAACAGCTCGGGCGCGGGCAGGCCGCCGGCGAAGGAGATCATGCCGGGCTGGGAGGTGACGGCAAGGATCTCGCGCACGGCGGAGGGGGCGGTCGTACGGATCCGAGCGGCGAAGGGCGGCGGAGGGGCGGAGGCGGGGACGGCCCCGGCCGTGGGCGACGTGGGCGTGGGCGAGGTCGTGGGCACGGTCTCGGTCGGGGCCGAGGGTGCGGAGGCGGGCGCGGAGGCGGGCACGGAAGCTCCTTCGGGAGGCGGGTGCGCGCATCGTAGCCGCAGGAACGTGTAGACGGCATCTATGTATCGGATGCTGAACGGCCCCCAGGGACTCCCCATCTGACGTCGCATCAGCTAGACCGTCTCCCATGACAGCAGACGAGCGGAACACCCGGGCCGACGACTACGCCGAGCTCGCCTCGGTCGGCCCCTACGGAGTCCACCCCGGCCACGCGCTGATCACCATGGTCGAACCGCACCCGGGCCACGAGTTCGCGTACAACCGCTGGTACGAGGACGATCACTACTACGCCGGCGCCATGGCCATGCCCTGGATGTTCGCCGGCCGCCGCTGGGTCGCCACCCGCGAGCTCCAGGAGCTGCGCTACCCGGAGAAGTCGGCCGTCGCCCAGCCCGTCGGCGCCGGGTGCTACATCTCCACGTACTGGGTCACCGAGGGCCGCTACGACGAGCACATGAAGTGGACCGTCGGCATCAACAAGCGCCTCAACCGCGACGGCCGCGTCTACCAGGACCGCACCCACGTCTTCACCGCGTTCCAGGACCACGAGGCCACCGTCTACCGGGACGGCGCCGCCGGCCCCCGCGACTTCCACGCCCTCGACCACCCGTACGCCGGGCTCGTGGTGCAGGTCATCGACGCGGAGGGTCCGGCTCAGCGGGCCGAGCTGCTGGAGTGGCTGCGCTCGCGCGCCCTGCCGAAGCGGCTGGCCGGGTCACCGGCGGCGATGGTCACGGTCTTCCGGCCGACGCCGCTGCCCGGGGACCGGATGACGTACGTCAAGCAGGTCGAGGGGGTCGATACCCGGCTGACCCTGCTGTGGTTCCTGGAGGCCGACCCGCGCACCTGCTGGGACCGGTTCCAGGGGCTGGACGCGGAGGTCGCGGAGGCGGGGCTCGGGCGGGTGGAACTGGTGGCGCCGTTCATCCCGACGGTGCCGGGGACGGACCGCTACGTCGATCAGCTCAGGTAGCCCGTCCGGAGGCTCGGGGGGCGGGCGGGCGGCCGGGCGGCCGGACATGGCCGAGCCCCCTCGGCAGGCGACGGCGGGCCGGTCGAGAGGGCTTCAGTCAGCCTCGGCTGTTCAGCCGAATTGATCGCTGAGGTGGAGCTGGCAACACGAAAGGTGCCCTGACCTGCAAGGATTCGAGTGTCTAGGTCGAATCGTAAACGCAGGGGCGGGGCACCTTTCTGGTGGTAG